>CAWKPB010000006.1:0-440022 GCA_963851405.1 uncultured Actinomycetota bacterium
AGCGGACTCCTCAGCTCGTTGTGAACGCTTGATTCGCATCTCTTTGGCCTGGATGCGGAGAACGTTCGCGATCGGGATGCCGAACGCATCGGCCTGGACCATGGCCGTTGCGAACTGTCGGAGATCGGGCAGATTGGTACGTTCGCCCATGGCTCTAATCGCCTCGGTTCGACCCACACCGATCTGCATCTCCTGCAGCACCCGGAAGAATTCACCAGCCAAGGGGCCTTGGCTGTTCTTGGCTACCTGAGCGAGCGCACCGTCGAACGACATGCCCGCCTCGACTGAAATGGTCAACAGATCCAACGAATCCGGTAGCTCGCGACGCATCCGTTCGGTCCGCTCATAAGCCTTCTGATAGAGAATGATGTTGGGCAGGAAGAACCCCAGGATCCCCCCCAGGATGACGACGCCGAGCGCGATCAGGAATCCCCAGCCGAAGAGCAGCGCGAACGCAAGGGCAATCACCGAACACGAGATCAGTCCCAGCATCTTGAAGGCCAGGACGCGGTCGACGTCCCATCCCTCGGGGCTGCCGGCGAGGTCGAGGGACCGCCGGATGCCGCTCTTTTGCCCCCCGGGAGTCATCTTCGAGCCGCCGCGCGTGAGCCGACCGAAGAGCGGGCCGAAGACGCGGTCGCCAAATGGTTGGTCGAGTTCGCTGCGAACCATCGACTTGGGAGCCGAGTTGATTGCTTCGACTGCCGCCAGTGAGCGGCCCACGTTGGTACGGCCGGGGGTCAGCACCCCGAAGGCCACGAGCGCGAGCATCACGGCTCCGAAGATCGCTGCGAGCCCCAGCAGGAGAACCAAGGACGAGTCCATGTCAGACCTCCACCTTGACGACGCGTCTGAGCCAGAAGACCCCGACCAGCATCAACAGGCCAGCGAAACCCAACATCAGTAGACCCAGTGGTGTCGTGTACAGAGGTTCGAGATACTCCGGCCTCGCGATGAGCAAGAAGAGTGCGAAACCGATCGGAATCAAGATGATGATGACCGCGGACAGGCGACCCTCGGCCGAGAGGACTTGAACCTGGCGGCGCAGCCTCTCCCGTTCGCGGAGGGTGGCCGCGACGTTCGTGAGTACCTCGGCCAGATTGCCGCCGACTTCGCGCTGAACCCTGATCGCGAGAACGACCCAGTGGAAGTCCTGGGAGTTCATCCGGTCCGCGATGTTGTCGAGCGCGTCCTCGATGGGGACGCCGAGCCGGGCTTCGATCAGCGCACGATTGAACTCAGCGGCGATCGGATCGTTGCCCTCGCGAACCACCGTGTCCACCGCCTGAGGTAGCGAGTACCCGGCGCCCAGAGAACCAGCCAGCAACTGCAACGTGTCAGGAAGCTGGCTATAGAAGGCGGCCTGTCGGCGGGACTCTTTCACCTTGAGGTAGGTCCACGGGAGCACGACCCCGAGCGCTAACCCGATCAAAGAGACCACGATGCGGCCACCGGAGAGGAGCAGCATGAGAAGCGCAGCGCCGGTCGCGATTCCGACGTGGATCAGAGCCCACTCGGGAGCCTTCAATGGCAGTCCGGCGGCGTCGAGGTGTCGATCGAGCAGTTCCTCGACATCACGTCCGCGCACGGCCCGTCCGGCGAATTCCACCGCGGACTTGGCGACCTGAGTGTCGCCCAGGGCCGTGGTGGTGGTCTCGGACTCCTTGCGCGGTTGACGGCCGCCCAGGGTGTAGATCGACATCCGTCCGCGAACTGAGGAGTTCCTGCGGTTGCTGGCCCGGAGGAAGGCGATCACCAAGAGGATGGCGATGCCGATGAAGATGGCGGCGAGACCGAGCCAGAGATAGGTCTCGTTCACTGCGCTGTACCAGCCGGATGACTCGACAACAAGCGGTCCCGAGGCGTCTGCGGTCGCGCTGGCGTTCGCTTGCGGGGCGCCCGCCAGGGGAACGAAGGCGCTGTCGGTGACCGTCGTGGACCCGGCCTCCGCGCTCACAGTGACCGACGATCCGGAGCTCTGCAAATCGGCCGGGACTGTCACTGTCACGGCCAATTGGTTGTCCAGGGCGCGTGCGCTCGCCGCGAATGCCGTGGCCAACTGGTCGGCCTGGCCGGCCGTAACGACCTTGCCGCCCGTGGCCTTGGCCATGGTCCGTAGCGCGGCCGCCTGTCCGCCGCGACCCAGCGAGACGGCGTCGAGGGTCGCCCCCGAGTCACCGGCCGCCGTTACGGCATCGTCCAGAGTGGCTTGGCTGGCGGTGTCGACCCCGTCGCTGGCGATCAGGATGCTGCGGGCGCCCTCGGTTCCGAGGGCGTCGACGGACACGATGACGGCGTCGTACAGGGCCGTCTCGCCCTGCGCCGTCAGGGCAGCAACGGCGCTCGTGACCGTGGTGCGGTCAGTCGTTGGCGCAACATCGACCGTGGCCGTGTCGTCGAAGGTGACCAGGCCGATCTGTAGATCGGCAGGGGCAGCGGCGATGAAAGCGTCCGCCGCTTGCTTGGCGCCCTCGAGCCGGCCCTTCTTGTTCATCGACCCACTGGTGTCGATGGCCAAGATGGTTGAGCGCTCGACCGTCGTTTCCCCATCGAGAAGGACTGCCGTCGATTCCACGGCCGTGTCGTCAACGGTGACCGTGACACTGGCCGGGTCGAGCGTGTCTCCGACTGCGAGATCGGACGCGCTGAACACGAGTGTGACCGTGCCGTCCCCGTTGGACTCGACCTCACTGATGCGGCCGGTCGGGTCGGCTGCTGCCGGGACGGCGATCAGGAGCATCGCTGCGACGCCCGTCAGCGCGGCGGCCCCGCGTGCGGCTCGAAGTTGAAGGCGGCTCATGGTCAGCGGCCGAACTTCTCAAAGGCAAAGATCTCGGTGTCGACCTGAACGCCGTTGGCCGTCAGCTTGTCTAGGAACTTGGGTCGGAGCCCGGTGGACTTGAGGTAACCCTGGGAGTGTCCGGAGTCATCGAAGCCGAGGCCATGGTCGAACAAGAACAGGTCCTGCAAGGTGATGATGTCGCCCTCCATGCCGACGACCTCAGTCACGTGAGTCAGGTGTCGAGTTCCGTCCTTGAACCGGCTCTGGTGCACGATCAGGTCGATGGCACTGGAGACCTGCTCACGGATGGCTCGCACAGGCAGGTCGATCCCTGCCATGAGCACCATGGTTTCGACTCGGGCGAGGACGTCCCTGGGTGCGTTGGCATGGACCGTACAGATGGACCCGTCGTGGCCGGTGTTCATGGCCTGCAGCATGTCCAAGGCGGCCGCATCGCGGATCTCACCGACGACGATGCGGTCGGGACGCATCCGAAGTGAGTTGCGGACCAGGTCACGGATCTTGACCTCGCCCTTGCCTTCGATGTTGGGCGGACGGGCCTCCAGTCGTAGCACGTGCTCCTGGTGCAGTTGAAGTTCCGCAGCGTCCTCGATCGTGACGACTCGCTCCTCCTCGGGGATGAAGGAGGAGAGCACGTTGAGCGAGGTGGTCTTTCCGGCCCCGGTCCCACCGCTGACCAAGATGTTCAGCCGGCCGCGCACACACTTCTCGAGAAAGTCAGCAGTGACCCGGCTCATCGTGCCGAAACCGATGAGGTCGTCCACCTGGTAGGGGTCGGCGGAGAACTTCCGGATCGTCAGCAACGACCCATCGAGGGCCAGCGGGGGAATGACGGCGTTGACGCGACTACCGTCCTGCAGCCGCGCATCCACCATGGGGCTCGACTCGTCCACGCGGCGCCCGACCCGCCCGACGATCTTGTCGATGGTACGGCGCAGATGGGCCTCGTCGTTGAATTGGCCCTCGACCTGAAAGATCTGGCCACTGCGCTCGATGTAGATCGAATCCGCGCCATTGACCATGACCTCGGTGATGTCGGGGTCGCGGAGGTAGGGCTCGAGCGGTCCATAGCCCAAGATGTCGTCAGCGACCTCCTGGGCGATCCGCGCGCGATCCTGAACCGTCAGGGGTGTTTCCTCTTGGGCGAGGACTTCCTGGAGCGTGAGTCGCACCTTCTGCTCGAGCTCGGACTGGGTCAGCCGAGAGTCGTAGAGCTGCGGCCCCAGGTTCTCGAGCAGCGTCTGGTGCACCGTCTGCTTGAGGTCGGCGAAGGGATCAGTCGTCCTTCGGTGTTTGGCCCGCGAGACGAGGGCATCGCCCTCCTGGCCGACGTTGGCGTCGACCCCGCGAGCCTTACGGGCTTCGGCGAGACGGTCAGAGAGGCTCATCAGGTCCTCGACTTTCTGCGGAGAAGCCCGCGCCGATCGGAGCGGAGTTCGTACGGGACGGTCTGATCGACCGGCGGAGTGGTCAGTACAAAGGAATCGGCGAACTGACGGATGGCCAGGCTCACCGGATGCTTGGGTTGATCGAGAACGATGGGTACGCCTCGGTTGGTTGCCTTGGGTACTTCCGCCGAAGACGGGATCTGGCAGACGATGGGTGTGCGAAGGGTCTTCTCGACCTCACTGACAACCAGGCCGACCTTCGCGTCGGCTCGGTTCATCACCACCTGGTAGCGCTCCTTGGAGTAGTTGAGCAACTCCATGGTCTCCAGCGTCAGCTTCAGATTCTTGATCGCCGGAATATCCATCGTGGCCAGCAAGGCGATCACCTCGCTGCGGTCGAACGCCGCAAGGACCTGATCGTCGAAGGCCGGTGGCGTGTCGACCACGACGTAGTCGAACTGGTCGCGAAGGATGTCCAGGATCCGCCCGACGAGCTCCGCCGGGATCGACGACGCGGCCCCCGGCTCGACCGGCGCAACCAAGGCCGCGAGCCCGGGAGAATGTGGCGTCAGGAGCGCAGCGACTCCTTGAGCGTCCAACGTGTCGCCCAGTGGGATGGCATCCGCGATCGTGTGTGACGGGAAGAGCTGAAGGGCGATGGCTACATCGCCAAAGGCGAGGTCCAGGTCCACCAGACAGACGTCCCTCTTCCCGCGATCGGCGAGCACGGCCGCGAGGTTGGTGGACATCGTCGTCTTGCCGCAGCCGCCTTTGGCGGAGAAGACCGTCACGATGCGCCCGCGTGGTCCGAAGTCCTCCGCGCCCTCCGCGGTGGCCACCTGGTCCCGCATCGCCTGCGCAAGGGATCGAGTTCGACGAACGGCGGTGTTGAGGCCGGCGATGTCGCGCTCTTCGACGACCTCTCGGACTCCCGCCCGCAGGGCTTCTGCCAGCACGGAGGTGTCGATGCGGCGGCGGACCAGGACGAAACCGAGACTGGGCCGGGTCACTCGCATCGACTCCGCCAGCGCAAGTGCGGTCCCCTGGTCGATCGAGGGACCCATGATCACGCAGTCCTCACCAAGCTGAGTGTCGAGGTGGCGCCGTAGCGCATCCACGCTCGGCAGCACCTGAGCCTCCCCGCCAAGCGCGGCGTTGAGCGTGTCCGCGCCCGCGGGGTCGAGGTCGACGATGACGGCCATTCGTGAGTCCTTCGCTCGGATCGATCCGGGTCGTTCTCGGGCTAGCGGGCGACGTTGGTGCCGTTGGTCGGCGGCAACGGACCGGTCTTGGACGTGTCGGTCAGGAGCGAGAAGTACAACTGCCCCTTCTGGGTGGCGAAGATGAGGCGCTGGGCCTGCTCTTGGGTGACCGCCACCGTCACGATGGCCCGCGGGATCTCTTCGGTGTTCTGACTGCCGTCACTGTCCGTGGTCGTTTGCTGGACTGGCTGAACGTTGCCCACAGTGATCACCTGGACCCGCGGCAAGAGCAGCTGCGTGTTCTCGGCGGTGGCCTCATTTTCCTGGTCGCTCACCTTCGGGCTGGCCAAGGTGGCGAAGACCGCCACCTCCGATCCGGCGCCGAGGAAACCAGCCACGCGCTCGGGGTCGCCAAGCTGAAGCGAGAGCGCCATCTTGCCCTCGGGAATCGGGATCGCTGATACGCCAGAGATGTCGCCAAAGGCGGCGGTCACGATCTGTTGGCCCGGGAAGATCGTCGTGAGCGCGACCTGTCCGGTAATGCCGTCGATGTTGCTCACGGCGCCGTCGGCAACGGAGTTCGATGCCACAGTGCGCAACTCCATGGAACCGTTGGCAGAGGCGGAGTCTGCGGTCTGACCGACAGGGATCTCCTGGCTCGCGAAGAGCACCTGTACCTGCTCTTGATCGCCGAGTGCGCGGTCATCTGCCCCTTGAACATAGGCGAAGACCAGCGCAACCCCGAGGGCTGCGACGACGAGCGCTGCGATGAGGAGAATCGTTCGACGAGCCATGAGTCCCTCTTACGGTGTGGGCCGGTGAGTGGCGGGCCAGGACGGGAGCCGACAATCAGCGCGCAGTTGGGCCACGTGGTGGTGATCCAACGTGCTGTTCATGGCGTACCCCCCCGCTCTCCTTGACCAGCCGGAGCCGGTTGCGAAGAGCCGGCCGAAGTCCCCCGGTGGGCCTTCGACGGGAAAGACGTTACTCAGCGTGAGCGAAAAGGGGAGACCTCCGGGCCAACTTGGGCCGATCGATCCCCCGATATCCGCCGAAAGGACGAGGGATGGTCACTCAGGGTCAGCCCGACAAACGGTACCTACTCAGCCGGAGGCGACCGTGGCGACGATCCTCGCCCGAACGGCGGGCTGGGCGTAGAGCCGGGAGGTGATCAGTAGTCGGCGCGCGGCGAGCAGCCCGAGCGCGATCATGAGGGCCAACGGAAGGGCCGGCGAGTCCGCGTACAGGGTCATCGAGAAGCCTAATCCCGTGAAGGTCGTGATGAGGGCTAGTCGGAGGCTGTATGCGGCCATCGTGGCTGGCGGCGCTGGGGTGTCCCGTGATCCCCGAAGGTCGGCCCGGTGCGGCGAGCGTACGGCCAGTCCCATGCACGATGCCGTCACGAACAGACAGCACGCTGTGGCCGCCCCAAAGGCCGTCGCCGCCTGGGTCAGGGTGGGGGGTTCGGCCGCTCGCAAGCCACCGGTGATGAGGGCTACGGCCACCGCGCCAGCGCAGACCTCGAAGAGGACGCGTGTTTTCGACCAAAAGGCCAGTTCTGGTCGGTGGGGGAGCGAGGAAAGCCATAGGGCACCGCTGCTGTCTAGGCAGAACGCGTTGACCCCGAACAGCAGCCCGGCCCCGGCAGCGACCAGCCCTGGTACGAGGATCAAGGAGGTCCAGTCGAGGCCTGCGGCGGCAGCCACTACACCGGGCAACAGCGCCAGGACATAGATCCCGCGACGCAGCGCGCTGGCTCGCCACACACTCGCCCGGTCCGTGCGCACCAGCTGGTGGAATGCATCTCGTGCCGGCGCTCTGCGACTCACGGGTCGCGCCGTGGCGGAGAGGGCCGAATCCGGGCTGCGCTGCATGGCCCATGCGCAAGCGGAGGATCCCCAGACGAAGGCCACCGTCCCCACGAGAGCCAGCAGGAGGGCCCCGGGCAGCCATTCGAGCCATCGCCCCTCGGCTGCTTGAAAGGACAGGATGAGGACGCGGGTGAGCGGGTTGCGGTCCAGGAGCGGGGCGAGCTGGCCGGTCCAGACAAGGGCGGCAACCGCGATCGCCAGCGAGCCCGCTAGAAGCCACGTGACCAGCCGTCCAGCTCGGGTACGCCGGGCCCCGACAATGGTCCAGGCGACGGCCTGAGCGAGCAAAGTCACCACCGCGACAAACCCCAGCAGAGTCAGCAACGCGGGAGCGATCCGATAGCTGGTCTCCCGGAAGCTGTAGGAGGTGAAACCGATCATGGTCACGACGGTCATGACCCAGGCCAGATTCAGCGGCGCCAAGAGCAGTGATGTGACGAAGACCGTGCGGGAGCGGATCGGGTAGGCGATGAGGTGGTCTGAGGGGTAGAGCTCGTTCCCACCCCCTGCTGCGATGGGTGCTGAAAAGGCCAGGATCACGAATCCCAGCATCACAGTGGGAATCACGGCCACGATGCCCGATCGGTCGTCGGGCGGGAGCAAGCGAGCGATGACGGCGCCGAGCAGCAGCAGAGCCGGGACGGCCGCGACCATGACGACGACCCCAGTCCGCTTGCGGCGGCTTCGCACCATGGACCACCGAAGGCGAAGCAGCGGGCGCAGCTGTGCTTGAGGCAGTGCGGTCACGACATCAGCGCCCGGTAGCGACGAGCCCCGTCCTCTCCCTGCAACTCCGAGGCTGGGGCGGCAGCGACGACCCTTCCTTGCCGCAGGACGACCGCTTCCTCGCACGCTGCGACGGCCAGATCGAGCAAGTGCGTCGAGACCACGATGGCTGAGCCCCGAAGTCGAAGTTCATAAATGAGTTGGAGGGTGGCGTCCACTCCTTGGGGATCGACGCCGTCGAACGGCTCATCGAGAAGAAGCACCTCCGGTTCATGGAAGGCGGCCAGCAGAACCGACATCCGCCGACCCATTCCGTGGGAAAACCCTGCGGTCACCCGGTCGGCGGCGGAACTGAGATCGAAACGCTCCAGCAGCTCATGTCCACGCTCTTCCCAGCCGTCGGGCAGGCCACGCAGGCTGGCCGCCAGCTGGAGGTGCTCCCAGGCGGTCGCTCGCGGGATCAAGCCTCCGACGTCGGGGCAGTAACCAACGGCGGCCTTAGCCCGAGCGGGGTCAGCGACCACATCGATCCCGCTGACCAAGACATCCCCACGCGTGGGGGGAAGAACCCCCGCGAGGACGCGCAACGTGGTGGATTTGCCAGCCCCGTTGCGTCCGATCAGCGCCACGGACTCTTTCGCAGGGACGGTGAGGTCGAAGGACTCCACCGCGGTCACCGCGCCAAAAGCCACGTGCAGCCCACTGACCTCGACCGCGGTGCTCATGGGAGGACTGATCGGCAGGTCTTGGCTATCGGTACAGCGCCTCGACGGCGGATTCGTAGTCCTTCATGACCACGTTTCGCTTGAGTTTGAGCGTGGGAGTGAGTTCTCCGCTTTCCTCGGTGAAGTCACTGGCGAGGATGGCGAACTTCTTGATCGCCTCCGCCTTGGACACGGCAAGGTTGGCATCATCCACCGCGCGTTGGACCTCGGCCTTCAGGTCTTCGTCGTCCACCAAGGAAGCGACGTCCGCCGCCTCCTTGCCCTGGGCCTTGAGCCAACCCGGAAGCGCTTCGGCATCAATCGTGACCAACGCGGCGATGAATGGCTGGTTGTCACCCACGACCACGCATTGGCTGACCAGCGCGTGGGCACGCAGTCGATCCTCGAGGACCGCCGGCGCGACGTTCTTGCCCGCCGCCGTGACGATCAGCTCCTTCTTCCGACCCGTGATGGTCAGGAAGCCGTCCTCATCGAGCTCCCCGATGTCTCCGCTGTGGAACCAGCCATCGGACTCGATGGCCTCCGCGGTCGCCGTGGGATTGTTCCCGTACCCCTTGAAGACGATCGGACCCTTGATGAGAACTTCGCCGTCTTCAGCGATCTTGATGGAGGTGCCTGGGATCGGGCGCCCCACCGTCCCAATGCGCAGCTCTTCGGGCCGGTTGAGGGTGGCACCGGCGGAAGTCTCGGTCAGGCCGTACCCCTCGAGGATGGTGACCCCGATGCCCCGGTAGAAGTGGCCCAGCCGTGCTCCGAGGGGAGCCCCACCGGACACGGCGTGAGACACCCGTCCGCCTAGGGCATTCCGGAGCTTGCCGTAGACCAGCCGGTCGAACAGCCCGTGTTGAAGTTTGAGGGCCAGACCAGGTCCCCCCGTGTCTAGCGCCTCGGAGTAGGCAATGGCGGTCTTCGCGGCACGCGCGAAGATCTTGCCCTTCCCTTCTGCCTCGGCCTTGGCCGCCGAGGAGTTGTACACCTTCTCGAACACCCTGGGCACCGACAGGATGAAGGTCGGCTGGAACACGGCCAGGTCGGGGAGCAGGTTCTTCACGTCCGGTGTGTGACCCAGGCGTACCCCTGAGTAGACGGTGCCGATCTCGATCATTCGGGCGAAGACGTGCGCCAGCGGGAGGAAGAGCAGGGTCGCCCCTCGGTCATTGAACATTTCGGGAGCGCAGGACACGACGCTGTGAGCCTCGTTGAGGAAGTTCCCATGGGTGAGCTCACAGCCCTTGGGGCGTCCCGTCGTGCCCGAGGTGTAGATGATCGTGGCGATATCGTCGACGGTCAGGCTTCGACGGCGGCGTTCGATCTCGTCGTCCCCGATCTCGTGGCCCGCGTCGGCGACAACATCGACGGCGCCACTATCGATACACCAGACACTCGTGAGCGCGGGCAAGTCGGATCGAACCGAGTCAACGAGGGCTAGATGCCCCTCGGACTCCACGACCACCGTGACCGCTCCGGAGTCGCTCAGAATCCACTGCACCTGCTCCGCAGAACTGGTCTCGTAGATCGGGACCGGGACCGCTCCGGCCATCCAGATGGCGAAGTCGAACAGCGTCCACTCATAACGCGTGCGGGACATGAGGCCCACTCGATCTCCGGTGCCGACACCGGAGGCCGCGAGCCCTTTGGCTACGGCTGTCACTTCAGCGAGAAAGTCTCGGTAGGTGACGTCTTCCCATCGATCGCCCGCGCGGCGACTGAACCCTACGGCGTGTGGACGAGCGACCGCCTGGTTCACCAACACGTCGGTGAGGTTGCTCGCGGTCAACTCCGTGGCGACGGGGGGTGAGCTGTACTGCAGCATCGTGGGCTCCTGGGCGGTGTGGGCTGTCGAGGGGCAAGACCATGCTCCCACGATCTGGCAATTGTCTCGAGACATCGCTGGCGATGGCCTCCCCGGGGGGGGGTGCGATGCTGGACGGGTGGCATGGATCCAACTCGTGGATGAGGCCTTCATCGTCGCCGCACCCGCCGCGGTGGCCGAGGCCATCTCCGAAGAGCGCCGTTGGCGGCTGTGGTGGCCGGATCTGAGGCTGCAGGTGTTCATGGATCGTGGGGTGCGCGGGATTCGGTGGTCCGTGCTCGGACCGGACCGGGTGGGGAGCTTGGAGTTGTGGTTGGAAGCCTGGGGCGATGGGGTGCTCGTTCATCACTATCAGCGGCTTGACCCCGCCCAGGGCGACACCGCTCGCGTTCCCGCGGGCCGAGTCCGTCGGCGCGAGCAAGATCGTCGCGTTCGTGCCTGGAAGAAGCATATGTACGACCTCAAGGACAGCCTGGAGGTCGCTCGCACAAGCGGTGACTCTGGCTGATTTGGTCAAGGCGGCGCCAGAGTCTGCCGACGATCGTTTCGTGAGCGAGGTACTGTCCGCGACGCGCTGCCCCCAGTGCGCCGCCCTGGTCCGGCCAGGCCAACCGTGGTGCACGTTGTGCCACACCGACCTTCGGCCTGCCCCGCCGGCGGAGGTCATGACGATGCCCGACGTTGAGGCCGCGGCCACCGTTGCGGCGCCCACCCAGTCGGACATCACGGCACCCGCGACCGGCAAGCACGCCCGCAGTGGTGACGACCCGAAAGCGGGGATGGGTCCCGGCTTGGCGATAGCGGGCGTTGCCGACGGGGCTGCGCAGGGTGGTCTCAGCGAGGGCGAGATCGATGCGATGCTTTCGCAACTGGCGGCTCAGACCGGACCGCCTCTAGGCGGCGTCAGCGAACGCCTCGACAGTCGTTCCGCCAAGGTGATCGCCGCTGTTGGCCTCTGCCTCGCTGCAACCGCCGTATTGCTCCTGTCGTCCTTCGTTCTCGGGGCCATCTTCGGCTGAGGGCCCAGTGCTGCCTACGCTGCGCCTGTGAGCCGAGCAGCAATCCGAGCAGTGGTGATCAGCCGATGCGGGTGAGCGTCATCAGCGATGTCCACGCGCGCGATGACGCGCTGGTCACCAGCATGGACGGGGCGGACGCGCTGTTCTGTCTGGGTGACCTGATCCTCTTCCTCGACTACGCCGATCCCACTCAGGGGATTTTCGCTGAGCTGTTCGGTCCGACCAACGCCAAGACCTTCGTGGACCTGCGCACGCGCGGTCTGCTTGACGAGGCCAGTGCCCTGTCGTCAGAGCTGTGGAGCAGCCATCCTGGGGAACGGGGCGACACGGTCGCGGCGGCAGTACGGCGGCAGTATGCGAGCACGTTCGCTGCCATGCCGTCACCGGCTTACCTCACGCCGGGGAATGTGGACGCGCCGGATCTTTGGCCCGAGTTCGCAGGGCCTGACCATCACGTGCTGGACGGGGAAGTGATCGAGCTCGACGGCTGGACCTTTGGATTTGTCGGTGGGGGCCTGCGGACGCCCTACCGGACGCCACACGAGCTGACCGACGAGGAGTTCGCCGCAAAGGTTGCTGCGGTGGAGGGAGCCGATGTGCTCTGCACCCACATCCCCCCAGCGCTCCCCGGCCTGACCTATGACGTGATCGCTCGCCGTTTCGAGCGCGGCAGCGAAGCACTCCTCGCAGCGATTCGGCGCAGTCGCCCCAGGATGGCGCTGTTCGGCCATGTGCATCAACCGCTTGGGGCGCGGGTACGCATCGGGCGCACAGAGTGCATCAATGTCGGCCACTTCCGCGGACGGGGTGCGCCGTTCATCTTGGAGTGGCGACCGGCCCTGCTCGGGTGGCGTGGCTAGGCTCGGCCTCAGTCTCCCTCGGATCGAAGGGTTCCCCATGGCTGACCGCACCGAGTCAAGCATCACCATCGCGGCCGACGCCGCCACCATCATGAGCGTGATCGCCGACCTGGAGGCGTACCCGGAGTGGACCAGCGGGGTCCGCGAGGTTGAGGTGCTGAGCGTGTACGAGGACACGGAGCGGCCAGCGGAGGCGCGCTTTGTCATCGACTCCAGTGGAATCAAGGACGAATACACCCTCGAGTACGACTGGGACGGCGACGAGTCGGTGACCTGGACGCTTGGTCAGGCGGGCGTGCTCAAGGCCATGGATGGCGCCTATCCGCTGACCGATCAGGGTGACGGCATGACGCAGGTCGTCTACCAGTTGTCGGTTGATGTGAAAATCCCCATGCTCGGCATGATCAAGCGAAAGGCCGAAAAGGTCATCGTCGACACCGCGCTCAAGGGCCTACGCGCGCGCGTCGAGGGCTGATCTCGGTCACCGAGGCCCCACCGCGGGGCGTTAGTCTCGGGTCGTGCGTGTCCTCTTGTTCACCGGCAAGGGAGGCGTCGGTAAAACGACGGTCGCGGCCGGTACTGCCGCGTTCGCGGCCGCCAGTGGGCTCAAGACGCTGATCTTGTCCACGGATGCAGCGCATTCCCTTGGCGATGCGCTCGGTTGTGGTGATGCGGGTGCCCCCTCTCTTGGGCACGACCCACTGGAGGTCGCTCCCGGCCTGTATGCCCAGCAGGTCGAGCCGCGCCGCCGCTTCGAGCGCTCGTGGCGAGAGGTACAGGAGTACTTGCTCGACATCCTCGACGCGGCAGGGGTTGACCGTGTGGAGGCCGAGGAGCTGACAGTTCTTCCGGGCGCAGAGGAGGTCATCGCACTCTTGGAGCTGCGCGACCATGTCCAGTCCGGCCCGTGGGACGTGGTCGTCGTCGATTGCGCCCCCACGGCAGAGACGCTTCGGTTGCTGGCGCTGCCCGAGGCTCTGGCCCGATACATGGATCGCGTGTTTCCGCCGGAGAACCGGTTGGCGCGCTCGTTGGGCCCGATGCTGGGGCGGGTGTCAGGCGTTCCCATGCCTAACGATCGCGTCTTTGCGGCCATGGATCGGCTGCGCGCGGAACTGGGCGAGGTGCGAGAAGTGCTCACCGCGTCAGGTGCGTCGGTCCGACTGGTCCTCACGCCTGAGTCCTTGGTCGTGGCCGAAGCGCGCCGCACGTACACCTCGCTGTGTCTGTACGGCTATCAGGTCGATGCCGTGATCGCTAACCGGGTTTTTCCTGCTGAGGGGTCAGACCCATGGCGGCGCGGCTGGGTCGCATCTCAGGAGCGTCAGCTCGCCGACGTTGCTGAGTCCTTTGTCTCGATCCCGGTGCACCGAAGCGAATACCAGTCCGAAGAGCCGGTGGGGGTGGAGGCGCTCGCTGCCTTCGCCGCGGATCTTTATGCGGATGCCGACCCGCTCGCGGTGACGGCCCATGAGGACCCGATCCGGGTCGAGAGATCCGGTGACGAGTACGTCTTGTCTCTCGCGGTTCCACTGGCCCAAAGAGACGAGATGGGCCTGGCGCGAGCCGGTGACGAGTTGGTCATCACGGTGGGGAGCGCTCGTCGCGTCTTGGCCCTCCCGAGCGCGCTGCGTCGCTGCACCGTCGAAGGCGCGGCGCTTCGTGACGATCGGCTGCGCGTCCGGTTCGCTCCTGACCCGAGTCTCTGGGGCCCTGTGTGACCAGGCAGGCGCAACCGGATCCTGACCCCCGCCTCGAGGAGGGCGGTCAGGGCGTTCCACGGGAGAGCCAGGCGGCGGTGGAGGCGTTGCGGCTGTTTGAGGCCATCCAAGACTGGGCCCGAGCCAGTTCCTTCGGAGACATGCGCGCTCATCTCAGCGCGGCGGCCGACAGTGGCTTCGCGACTGACTCCGCCGATTGCCGACTGTGTCCCATCTGCCAGGTGGTGGGTGCTTTGCGTACCCATCACCCAGAGGTCGCGGAGCACCTGTCAGACGCCGTCTCGTCCTTGACTGCGGCCGCGCGGTCAGCGATGAGGGAGCGCGACGAGGAGACGAGGACGGCACGGAGGGACCCGGTCGAGCACATCGACATCGTGTGAGCTGACGCGGAAGCAACCTCGCTGGTCACGCTCGGTAAGGCCATAAGCACGATCCGTGGGATTGACTCGTCCGTTCGGCCGGTCCCGCTTCATTCATCCGTCCGTGTCATGGCCCGCCCCCTTACATGAGGTGCCTGGCGTGCTTACTCTTACGCAGGGGATTGGCCGGTCCAGGCCATCCCGGGGAGGGTCCTGATCATGCAGCGGTTCAGACGTTCTACCCGTGGGGATGGCGGAGCTGTGGCCGTGGAGGCCGCGCTCGTTACTCCTCTGATCCTGCTCCTCGTCTTCGGCATGATCGAGTTCACGCTGCTCCTCAAGGACAACGTGGCCGTGACCTCGGCGGTGCGAGCCGGTTCACGTACGGCCTCTGCAGAGCCACGGGTGGACACTTTCCTCGAGGACACCGCCCGCTCGATGACCCGCACGGTCCAGACGCTCGACAAGTCCGGTCTCGAAGGGGCCCAGGGCGGAAACCTGTACATCTACGAAGCCGACAAGAACACTGGCCTCCCCACGGCATCCACGACGTTCGCCTGCACGAGCAAGTGTGTGCGTTATGACTGGGACACGGGCGCAAACAAGTTCGTCTATCGGTCGGGCAGTTGGAGTCATCTCAGCATCAACGCCTGCGCCGGTGATCCGAATCTGACCACGGTCGGGGTCCGGCTGGAATACCGGCATGACTTCCTGACTGGGTTGTTCGGCACGGGGCTGACGCTGGCCGACCAGTCCGTCCAGAACTTCGAGCCGATCTCGACCCTGGACGACCCGAATGGTGTCTGCAAGCCATGAGAGGTCGGGCCTCGCAGTGGGACCGGGGGCGCACGAGCCGCGCGCGCCTGAGTGATGACGATTCGGGGTACGTGGCCGTCTTCGTGGCCCTCTGCATCCCGCTGTTGATCGGCATGGCAGCCCTCGGCGTCGATGTGGCCTACTGGCACTCCGAAGGTGCCCGACTCCAGAAAACGGCCGACGATGCGGCCCTCGCCGGGGTGGTCTATCTGCCCGGGAGCATTACCGCGGCCTCGACGGCTGCGCTCGTCAACGCGAACGCCAACGGTTATGCGCCGGATGCCACCACCACGATCACCCCAACGCAGGAGCCCAACCGACCGACTCGGCTGCGGGTGACCATCAGCAGCACGGTCGACAACTTCTTCGGCTCCATCTTCGGGCGTCCCAGTACCACCGTCACGCGGACGGCGGTCGCTGATTTCGCCGGTCCGGTGCCCATGGGCAGCCCGTGCAACATCTTCGGTAACGACGACATGGGCAGTCCCGGCGGCTCAGGCGGGAACTGCGACAGCAACGACGGGAAGTACTGGCTCAATATCGCCGGCCCCGATATGAACAAGGCGCGCGGCGATGCCTATGCGTCGAAGTGGTGCGGGGCGCCTGACATCAGCGGCGGCCCGATCGATGACTGCCCGACCGGCTGGAACCAGATGGGTGGCAACGCGGACTACACCGACAAGGGCTACACGTTCATCGTCCGGGTCAAGCAGGCGGGCACGATCAACTTGCGGGCCTACGACGGCGGCTACGTCGGGACCGGCGACACGTGCAACGACGGTGTTTTCGAAGACTCCACGGCTGCGAACAACCCGTACTACGTGGTGAAGCCAGCTCAATACCAAAGGGCCAACAATGTCTGGTGTTCGGGGGACAGCGTCCAAGGCGGCAACACGACCAACAACATCCAGGGCAGCGGGGTCGTCGTACGCACCCTGTTCACTGTCCGAGGACCTTCGCCCAACCCGTTCGACCCGCTGCAGGGCCCGATCATCGGTGGCAGCTGCGGTAAGGACCTGGCTGGATGGAACGGGCGCAACGACAACTTCAATCTCCGGAACGGGCTTACCCAGGGCAACGGGGCATACTCGTTGCCCCTGGCGCAGACATTCCACCGGTGGGACACCTTCTGCCCCAACCTCGTGGTTCAGCCGGGTGACTATTCGATCCAGGTCCAGACGCCGTCCGGGGGTAGTCAGAACCGACTGGGACTTGCTGCTACTCACTCCGCGGGCAACGACAAGGTGTCGATCTTCGCGGCCGGCAGGGTCTCGCTCTATCTGAACACCCCGGGGAACACGACGAGCAACTTCAACCTGGTGCGGTTGGACTCCTCAACGGCTCGGCACACGCTGGTGGTCCGGTTCTTCGACTTTGGTGATGTCGGTGGGGGCACGGTGGACGTGGGGATCCGGACTCCGGATAACTCCTCGATTTCGGGCGGTAGCTTCGCCGGGTGTGTAGCGGCCGGCCCGACCTCTGGATCGCTGGGCGCTAACTGCACGGTCACCGGCATGCGGGCGTCAACCCACGGTGGGCGTTGGCAGGAGATCAGAATCCCCATCCCGGCCGACTACACGTGCAACGACGACAACGACCAGAACAAGTGCTGGGCAGTGGCCGCGATCCGCAACAACAGCGGAAACCCGAGCGACACGACGACCTGGCAGGCCAGCCTGATCGGCGACCCGGTCCGGATCGTCGAGTAGCCCCAGCGGCGAATAGCCCCTGCGCGTGCCTTCGCGCCGGAGCAGTGCCCGGTGCAGACACAGGAAACCCCGCCGAGCCTTAGGGCTGGCGGGGTTTCGCTGTTCGTCTGGGTGAGCGTCAGCTGCGGCGGAGCCTCGATCGCAGGCTGCGGCGCGGCTTGATGCTGCGCGGGCGCCAGGTCATCTCGGGGGAAAGAAGCAAGCCGGCCGCGATCATGCTGGCCGAGCTGGTGGTGCGTGACACTGTAATCATCTCCTGGGTACGGCGGGCTGCGTGGGTCGCAGGGAATATCCGCTCATCCATTATGACGCTGGCCATACCCTGAAATGATCCCGATCTCAACGTGATCCCGGTCACATTCAGAAGTCTCGGGCCTTCAGAGGCGCTAGACGACGGCTCCATGGTCGGGGTCCTCGTCGTCGAGATCGCCATCGCGAAGCGTGGCAAACAACGTCCCGAGCCCCCCCAGGAAGGCCAGGACGACGAACAGCCCAAGCCACCCGTCCAGAGGGCGATCGGTCAACACACTGAGTACGACGATCAAGGGCGCTCCGAGAACTGCAGCCCAAGCAAAGCGGCGAACCGGGGTGCCGGACGGTATCGGGGGAGGCGGAGGGGGGACGAATCTGTCCTCCGCATCGAGGTCCGTGTCAGAAGGGCTGGCCTGACGGGGTTCGTCGGCCAGCAGGTCGTCCCAGCCCGTGAGTCGAGGGGGCGCCGTGGTCGCTGGCGTATCGACGGCCTCGGGTGTAGGCGGCCCCTCGGGCGAGCGCGGCCGGGGGCGTTCGTCCGGGCTATTTGTGAGTCCGGCGACGATCTCCGCAAAGCGGGCGTCCACGTCTCGATCGCCGGTGCCAGGAGGCCCGTCTCTGCGAGGTTCTTCAGAACGCGGATCCGTCCGTTCCACCTCGGCCAGGACGACTCCGGCCCGCTCGCGGGTCCCCACCTCGACGAACAGGCGGTCTAGGGGCCGATCGGGCAGGTGCACGTCGAGGTACGCGCCGGCGGCGCCCGGATGCGGTACGCAATAGGCAGGCACGCCCGCGTCGCGCAGGGCCTCCAGGGCCGAATGCGCAATCCAGGGATCCACGTCAGCCAAGTGGGACCACTGGCTGGCGGGGAGTCCGTTGTCGCGCATGGTCCGGATCGCTCGACTACGCGGACGGGTCGGGGGAGACGTCTGAGTACCGCTGGATAAACGCCCACGAGCCGTCGAAGATGATCGGCGCGTCATAGTCCAGCGTGGCGACGTGGTAGCTGCGATCCAGCAGTCGTTCCTCGGTCTCGTCCGAACCCACGTTCGCGAGGATGACCGCCGCGTTGGAGGGCTCCACGACGTGATCCTGGGTGCTTCGGAACAACACCAACGGGCATGTGACGTCGCTCAGGGATGCACGGGTGAGCTCCCACAGCTGCGCCAGTGAAGACAACGCTTTCAGCGGAGTGCGGTCGTATCCGACCTCATCTTGGTCCGGCATGGCGATGTCGTTGGCCACGCCCTTCACCGAGGGTATGACCCTGCGCAGGAGGGGCAGCGCGATCAAGGCCTTGTTCTCGCTTTGGACCGAGGGGTTCACGAGCATCAAGCCGCGCACGATGTCTGGGTGCTGGGCCGCTAACCGCAGCGCGAGCGTGCCACCCATCGACAGCCCGGCCACGTACACCTCCGAGCACACCTGCGCGAGCTCCAGCAGAGCGCGCTCGTCCTCGGCGTACCAGTCCTCCCAGGTGGTGCGCTGCATCTCTTGCCAGGTGGTGCCATGCCCGGGCAGTCGAGGCACCCGCACGGTGCACCCGCGCTCGGCGAGGAACTCCGCCCACGGCCGCATGGACGCGGGCGAGCCAGTGAAGCCATGGCAGAGCAGGACACCGACCGGTCCGTCGTCTCGGCTGAAGGGTTCTGCACCTGGCAGGAGTGGCACGGGGGCTCCTCGGGGAGGGCGCGGCGACGCTACGGTGGGTCCGGTACGTCAGAATCGTCCATGGCATCGTCGCATGAGGAGGGCCGGCTTGCTCTACTGGTTCCTCAAGAACGTGCTGCTCGGGCCCGTCTTGCGACTGGTCTTTCGTCCTTGGGTCGAGGGCCTTGAGCATGTGCCGGAGGGCGGCGGCGCGATCCTGGCGTCCAACCACTTGTCATTCTCGGACTCGATTTTCCTCCCGCTCGTCGTGCCGAGACAGGTCACTTTCTTGGCCAAGTCGGACTACTTCACCGGCCGAGGAGTCAAGGGCCGACTCACGGCGAGCTTCTTCAAAGCCACCGGCCAGCTTCCGGTGGATCGATCGGGTGGCAAGGCCTCGGAGGCGGCTCTGGCCACGGGCTTGTCCGTCCTGAACCAAGGGGAGTTCCTGGGCATCTATCCGGAAGGAACGCGATCTCCCGATGGCCGGCTCTATCGAGGGAAGACGGGCGTGGCCCGGATGGCGCTGGAGGCCGGCGTGCCGGTCCTGCCCGTGGCGATGATCGACACCGACAAGATCCAGCCAATCGGAAAGAAGATTCCCCGGGTCATGCGGGTGGGCATCAAGATCGGCGCACCTCTCGACTTCTCCAGATATGAGGGGATGGAGAGCGATCGGTTCATCCTCCGCTCGATCACCGACGAGATCATGTACGAGCTGATGGAACTGTCCGGCCAGGAGTACGTCGATATCTACGCGACCAAGGCCAAGGCGGATCTCGCGGCCAGCGCGTCCCTTGCTGACTCCGGTGGGCTCGACGAGGAGACCGACGAGCCGTTGGTAGCAGGTCAGCCCGCCGCCTGATCGGCGGCCCATCCACGGCTACGCTCAACGGCCCGTTGCCACCGCGCGTATCCGCCGTCATCGCGCGGTCCCGGTTCGAACCTTCGGTCCAGGGCCCAGGTGGCTCGTAGTTCGTCCAGGCTGGACCAGACGCCGGCGCCCAGCCCGGCCAGGAAAGCAGCGCCGAGGCCGGTCGTCTCCAAGATTCGGGGACGCTCAACGGGCACCGCGAGCTGGTTGGCTTGCAGTTCGCACAGCAGATCATTGGCTGCCCCGCCGCCGTCCACAGCCAGCCTAGGGAGGGTGAGGTCAGCCACCGAGGCCATGGCCTCCACGGCGTCGCGCACCTGATAGGTGATCCCTTCCAGGGTGGCGCGGGCGAGGTGAGCGGCGGTCGTTCCGCGGGTCAGGCCGATGATCAGTCCTCGCGCTTCCGGGTCCCAATGCGGGGTCCCGAGACCAGTCAGTGCAGGGACGAACACCACTCCGTCGCTGTCAGGGACACTGCGGGCCAGGGCCTCGACCTGGGCCGCTTGATCGATCACTCCGAGGCCGTCACGCAGCCATTGAACGGCAGCGCCGGTGACGAAGACCGAACCCTCCAAGGCATACGTCAACGTCCCGTCCGGTGCACCCCAGGCCACGGTCGTGAGCAGCCCGGAGCTGCTGGGTACGGGCGTCGTTCCCGTGTTTGTGAGCACGAACGAGCCCGTGCCGTACGTGCACTTGCTCGCCCCAGGGTCGAAGCACGTCTGACCGAACAGGGCCGCCTGTTGGTCTCCGGCGATCCCTGCGATGGGGAGTTCCAGGTCGAGGAACGCCGTCGGGTCCGTCGTCGCGACCACCCCGTAGGAGGGCACGACCTCGGGCAACGCATCGACTGGAACGCCGAACAGTGAGCACATCGGCTCCGACCAGCCGCCGGAGCGCAGGTCGAACAGCAGCGTGCGCGAGGCGTTGGACGGATCGGTGATGTGATGTAGCCCTCGGGTGAGCCGCGCGATCACGTAGGAGTCGACCGTCCCGACGGCCGTACGCCCACTCAGCACGTTGGCCCACACATGTGGCTGCTGGTCAGCGAGCCAGGCCAACTTGGTCGCGGTGAAGTAGGGATCCAGCCGAAGGCCGGTGATGTGCGACACCGAGGCTTCGTGGCCCTCGGCTCGCAACCGTTGGCAGATCTCGGTCGTACGGCGGTCCTGCCAGACGATCGCGCGGCGCGGCGAGCCGAGCGTCTCGCGATCCCACAAGACCGCGGTCTCGCGCTGGTTGGTCAGCCCCACGGCGGTCGGCGCCTCGACCCGTGCGGCCAGCGCTGCCCGTGAGGCGGCCAGGACGGCCTGCCAGATCTCCTCCGGCTCATGCTCCACCCAGCCGGGCTGCGGAAAATGCTGGGCGAACTCTTGGTACCCCTGGCTCAGGATCTCCCCGTGTTGGCTGACCACGAGCGAGGTGACGCCGGTGGTGCCGATGTCGAGGGCGAGCAGGCTCACGCTTGGTTCCAAGGATCGACGGTCGTCGCCCTCAGGTGCGTGAGCACGACCGGGTCGATCAGTCCGTCATGGAGGCGCTCTTCCAGGTTCTCCACTCCGGCCCACGCCGCCAGGCTGGCTGCAATGGTGTGGCGTCCGAATCCGGCCAGCGCGAGTCGTCGCACCACCTCATCGGCCAGCAGGCCCTCCAAGGGGAAGCAGTCCGCTGGGTCGGTGTGCCCGAACAGCATCGCGTGGACTCCGAGGACGCGGACCAGCTCGGGAACGGGGTCTGGATGCTCATCGACGCGCAGGTCGATCAAGACATCGCTACCCCCGCCGTACCCTCCGCCTGGGGTGACCACATACAGCGCGGCTGACTGCCGCCCGCGGCTGTCGCCGCCAGCGAGGTCTCCCGCACCTAACGCTGCGAGCAACCGCTCGGCCAGCGGGAGGGTCGCGGCGGAGGCGAGCCACGCGGCTTCCATGGCTTCCACGACCTCAGGTCCAGTGAGGATGTTGCCCTGGATGGCATAGCCCGGGCCGGTTCGCCCACCTGCCCAGGCGAGGCAGTCGTCTCCGGTGAAGGACGCCGCGTGACCGGTCGCGTCCACGATTCCGGCCTGCCGCTCCGCTCGGCGTTCATCCTCGCCGACGAGCGCGGAGAGCGTGGCTTCGGCTCCTTGGCCCGCCCTTAGCAGCGCCAGGCCTTTCGGTCGGTAGGCAAGGTTCGCCCAGGCCTGTGTCGCCAGCGCTCCCACCTCTGCCTCGGCGGCCGGCACCACCGCCCCTACCGCCACGAATTTGGAGGCGACGGCCACCCCGAGCTGGGTTCCGTCGACACTGCGGGCAACGATCGAGAAGGTCACACCTCAGACACTAGGGTTGTCCGCATTGCTTCCGCGAGTGGGTGTACCCCTCTCACCAGTCCAGACGAAGGAGATCTCCATGCGTATCGGCGTCCTGACCGGTGGCGGTGACTGCCCCGGCCTGAACGCCGTGATCCGAGCCGTGGTCCGCAAGGGCGTCAGCGAGTACGCGCATGAGTTCGTGGGTTTCCGCGATGGCTGGAAGGGGCCGCTTGAGGCCATCACCGTCCCCTTGGACATCCCCGCGGTCCGCGGGATCCTGCCTCGGGGCGGCACCATTCTCGGATCCTCACGCACCAACCCGATCCGGATCGAAGGAGGCGTCGAACGGATCGAGCGGAACCTCAACGATCTCGGGATTGACGCCCTGATTGCCATCGGGGGTGAAGACACGCTCGGGGTCGCTACCCGGTTGCACGAGCACGGCGTGCGCGTAGTCGGGGTCCCCAAGACGATTGACAACGACCTCAACGCCACGGACTACACGTTCGGGTTCGACACTGCCGTCAACATCGCGACCGAGGCGATCGACCGCCTGCACACCACGGCCGAGTCTCATCACCGCGTCCTCATCGTGGAAGTGATGGGTCGCCATGCTGGGTGGATTGCGCTGCACTCGGGTCTGGCCGGAGGAGCCAATGTCATCTTGATCCCCGAGGAGGCGTTCGACGTGGAAGCCGTCTGCGCCTTGGTCGAGTCGCGATTCGAGACCAACTACGCCCCCATCATCTGCATCGCCGAAGGTGCAGTTCCTCTCGATGGGCAGATGGTGACCAAGGACACCGATCTCGATGCCTTCGGCCATGTGAAGCTCTCCGGGATCGGCGATTGGTTGGCCAAGGAGATCGAGCGCAGGACGGGCAACGAGGCTCGGACGACCGTCTTGGGCCACATCCAGCGTGGCGGGACGCCAACGGCCTTCGACCGTTGGCTGGCCACGCGGTTCGGCCTGCACGCGATCGACGCCGTCCAGGCTGAGCAATGGGGGACGATGACCGCGCTCCAGGGCGTGGACATCGTCCTGCGTACCGCTGTCCGAGGCGACCGGGGTGCTCAAGACCGTTCCCAAGGAGACCTTCGACGAGGTCAAGGTCCTCTTCGGCTAGGCGCCCACGCACCACCGGTCAGGGCGTGGCCCCTCGATCCCACGGCGGTGCCTGTGCTCGTTCAAACGCGTCGAACACCTAGGCTGACCGACGTGACTGACCTGCTGACCTGGCCAGACCTCCCAGCGGCTCAGCAGCCGGACTGGTGGACCGGTTCGGTCCCCGCCGCGGAAGGCGGCCCACCGACCGCTGCCTCCATCGAAACCCACGAGGCGGTGGCTCGGGCCACGGCTACGTTGCGGGGCCTTCCCCCGCTGGTGTTCGCGGGGGAGTGTGACGATCTGCGCGCGCAGCTGGCTCAGGCGGCCGCAGGGAACGCCTTCTTGCTCCAGGGAGGCGACTGCGCGGAGACCTTCGACGGAGTCGATGCCGACACCATCCGCGCCAAACTGCGCACCATTCTTCAGATGGCCGTGGTCTTGACGTACGGGGCGTCGGTCCCGGTCGTCAAGGTGGGGCGAATCGCAGGGCAGTACGCGAAGCCTCGGTCGGCCGGCACCGAGTCACGAGGCGGGGTGACCCTGCCGTCCTATCGCGGGGACATGGTCAATGGTCTCGGGTTCGATCCCGCATCGCGGCGCCACGACCCGGGCCGGTTGGTCGAGGCCTATCACCGCGCGGCGGCCACGCTGAACCTGACACGGGCCTTCACTCAGGGTGGTTACGCCGACCTCCGGCAGGTGCACGCATGGAACCAGGATTTCGTCCGCGAGACCTCAGCCGGCGAGCGTTACGAACGCATGGCGGGGGAAATCGACCGGGCCATGGCCTTCATGCACGCAGCCGGCGTGGATCCCGACGCGTTCAGACGGGTCGATCTCTATGCGAGCCATGAGTCCCTGGTCCTCGATTATGAACGGGCGCTGACCAGAATCGATTCACGAACGGGACGGCGCTACGACGTTTCGGGTCACTTCGTGTGGGTGGGAGACCGCACCCGCGACCTTGACGGTGCTCACATCGACTTCGCAGCTTCAGTCGCGAATCCGATCGGGGTCAAGATCGGTCCGTCCGCGACGCCCGATGATGTGTTGGCCCTGGTCGAGAGACTGGATCCGGATCAGGAGCCCGGACGGTTGACGCTCATCACCCGGATGGGCGCCACGCGTATCCGCGAGCTGCTGCCCGCGATCGTCGGCAAGGTGGAGGGCAGCGGGCACCCCGTGCTCTGGGTGTGCGACCCCATGCACGGCAACACGTTTGAGTCCGGGAGCGGGATCAAGACCCGTTCCTTCGACGATGTGGTGGAGGAAGTCCGCGGCTTCTTCGAGGTCCACCAAGGACTGGGAACCCATCCCGGGGGAATCCACATCGAGCTGACCGGGGATGACGTGACCGAGTGCGTCGGTGGCGCCGACGGGCTCGCCGAGGACGGGCTGGATGCGCGTTATGAAACCGCGTGCGATCCACGGCTCAACCGCCGCCAGTCACTCGAGTTGGCCTTTCTTGTCGCCCACATGCTGGCTCGATAGGTCGGGAGCCGACTGGTGACTCACACCCTCGCCATCGACTGCGGCGGTTCGGGGATCAAGGGGTCGGTGCTGGACGAGCAGGGGACCATGCTGGTGCCCAAAGTCCGCATCCCCACGCCGTACCCGCTCCCGCCTGAGGCGTTCCTGGACGCACTCGAACAGGTGGCCGGGCCGTTGCCCAACGCGGATCGCGTGACAGTCGGCATGCCGGGAATGATTCGGCATGGCGTGGTGGTCTTTACCCCGCACTATGTGACGCGCAAAGGTCCTCGATCCAAGGTCGTCCCGGAGTTGGCCGCGGCCTGGGCCGGCTTCGACGCGGCGGCGGCGGTTCGGCAGCGTTTCGGACTGCCCGCGCTCGTGCTGAACGATGCCGAGGTCCACGCTTCCGGGGTGGTGACCGGCGAGGGTCTCGAACTGACGTTGACGCTGGGGACCGGGTTAGGGTGCGCGCTGTTCGACCGGGGGCGTCTGGCCCCGCACCAGGAGATCTCGCACGCGCCCTTCCGCAAGGGCCTCACCTTCGATACCTACATCGGCGACCGCGACCGGCGTCGGCTCGGCGACCGTCGTTGGAGCGGTCGAGTGGTGAAGATGGTGGAGGCGCTCAGGCCGGTCTTCTTGTGGGACCGGCTGTATCTCGGAGGCGGGAACGCTCGTCGACTCACCGATGATCACCGGGCCTCGTTCGGGTCGGATCTCGTGATCGTGCCGAACTCGGCGGGGATTCTTGGCGGCGCCCGGGCCTGGGCTCTCGATATGACGTGATGTCCGAAACCCGCTAGGTACGGCCCTGGGGTGTGGGACAGGATGGCGCCATGCCCCAGACCGCCCGCACGTCAGTGACCGAGCCGGCGGTCGTTCGCGCCGTCGACCCCGAGGTCCTGCACCGCGCTGTGGACAGCCGGGACCCGCGTTTCGATGGGCGCGTCTACCTCGGCGTGACGAGCACGGGGATCTACTGCCGTCCGAGTTGCCCCGCGCGACGTCCGAGGCGGGAGAACCGACGTTTCTACGGCTCAGCGGCGGCAGCCGTCGCTGCGGGCTTTCGTGCCTGCCGGATGTGTCGACCGGACGCGTTGCCGGGGTCCCGGGACTGGGATCACCGCGGGGACCTGGCCGCACGGGCCTTGAGATTGATCGAGTCCGGGCACGTGGACGAGTGCGGGGTGTCCGGACTGGCGAGCAGCCTGCACGTGAGTGAACGCCAGCTCCATCGCGTACTCAACGACGAGGTGGGCGCGGGTGCTCACAGGCTCGCCCGCAGTCGTCGGGCCCAAACGGCCCGCCTGCTGATCGATCAGACCGCTCGTGGCGATCTCACGCTCACGGAGATCGCTTTCGCCTCCGGGTTCTCCAGCCTTCGACAGTTCAACGAGGTCATGCGCGAGGAGTTCGGGGTGGCCCCGTCGGCACTGCGCCGGGTCACGGCTCAGACCGACCCGAGAGCGCCGAGCGACGGGTCCTTGGTCCTGCGGCTGAAGCTGCGGGAGCCGTACCGTTCCTCGTCCTTGCTCACCTGGTTTGCAGCCCACGCGGTGCCGGGCTTGGAGGCCGTCGCGCCAGGAGCGCCGATCGCTGCCGATGAAGGTGGGCTCGCGTTCGGTCGCGTGCTGAACACGCCGCACGGCCCGGGGTCGGTGTGGGCCCGCCCCGCCGATGGCTGCCTGGTTCTGCGGATGTCTCTGCCGAACCTCAGCGATCTGTCGTCGGTTGTTTCGTCGGTACGACGGATGTGGGATCTGGACGCAGATCCCAGCGTCGTTGACGCAGCGCTCGCAGAGGATCCTGCGCTCACTCCCCTGATCCGGGCGCGACCGGGCTTGAGAGTCCCAGGAGCCGACGATGGCTTCGAGGTCGCCGTTCGCGCCATCCTCGGTCAGCAGGTCTCCGTAGCTGCCGCCCGGACGTTCACCGCTCGCCTTGTGGAGCGGCACGGCGCTTCGCTGCCCCCGGACGCGACACCGCTGCACCGCGCGTTCCCGTCCCCGGAAGTTCTTGCCGGGGCCGAGCTCGACGGTCTTGGGCTGGTTGGCTCTCGGGTGCGAGCGGTTCGTGCACTGGCTGAGGCGACGGTCCATGGCCTTCGTCTCGTTCCTGGGGCCGACCGTCATGCTGCAAGGGCCGCGCTTTTGGCACTTCCGGGGGTGGGGCCTTGGACGGCGGATTACGTCGCGCTTCGTGCCCTTGGAGATCCCGATGCCTGGCTAGGGACTGACCTCGTCTTGCGACGATCAGTTCGGCAGCGCGGAGCCGATCCCCACCGGTGGCGCCCCTGGCGGGCGTACGCGGCTATGCACCTATGGACCGAAGATGCCTTGGAGGCTTCATGACGACGACCACCGCGCCCAGCCCGTTCCTTGCCGCGGCGCACATCGATACGCCCGCGGGACCTCTCACGGTGATTGCCTCGAACGGCGTCGTGGTCGCCTCAGGCTTTGCCGACCTCGACCAGGTCCGCGATCGCCTCCCAGCTTCGTTGGAGGGCCACCGCGTGGTCGCCGACGTCGACCTCGAGGCCATCGGTGAGGCCGTACGGGCTTACGCGGAGGGGCAGCATGACGCTTTGGACTCGGTGCTCGTCGAGCAGCCGGGAGGCCCGTTCAGCCAGGAGGTCTGGCGAGTGATGCGCCACATCCCCGCTGGCGAGACGTGGTCCTACGCAGAGTTGGCCGCCAAGGCGGGCCGGCCGACAGCGGTGCGCGCTGTGGGTCAAGCCTGTGCCACCAATCGTGTGGCGCCCTTCGTGCCTTGCCATCGAGTGGTCCGATCGGACGGATCCATGGGCGGGTACGCCTACGGGCTGGAGGTCAAGCGCTCGCTGCTGGCCTTCGAGCGCGTGGACTCGGAGCCGGGGGATGCCCTCTTCTGAGGACTCCCGCCAGAGCCTGATCAGGTGCTGGTCGAACGGATCGCGTCCTGGGCGGGGCGGCGGCCCAGCATGGGAGGAAGGTGGCGAACGGCGGTAGCCAAGGCACGGAGGTCTCCGTTGACGAGAGCTTGTGGTCCGTCGCACAAAGCCGTGTCCGGAGTGGGGTGCACGTCGACGATGATTCCGTCAGCACCGACGGCTATCGCGGCCCTCGACAAGGGAACCACGAGTTCACGACGTCCACCGCTGTGCGACGGGTCAACAACCACCGGGAGATGCGCGAGATCGTGGGCCACAGGGACCGCAGAGATATCGAGGGTGTTCCTCGTAGCTGTCTCGAAGGTTCGGATTCCGCGCTCGCACAAGACGATGTCGAGGTTCCCGCGTCGGGCGACGTACTCCGCCGCCATGAGCCATTCCTCGATCGTCGAGCTCATGCCTCGCTTGAGCATCACCGGCAGCCCGGCCTCGCCGACCGCCTCGAGCAGCCCGAAGTTCTGCGCGTTCCTGGTGCCGACCTGGAGCATGTCAGCGTAGGCCGCGACTTGGTCGACGTCGTGCGCATCCACGACTTCGGTCACCACCGGAAGGCCGGTCTCTTCTCGAACCTCAGCCAAGATCTTGAGTCCCGCCTCGCCCAACCCCTGGAAGGCGTACGGGCTGGTCCGCGGCTTGTAGGCACCCCCTCGAAGGAGGGTGGCGCCGGCTGCGGCGGCCATCTGAGCGGCCTGCAGTGTCTGCTCCGGGGTTTCGACCGCGCATGGCCCAGCGATCAGCGTGAAGGTGTCGGGGCCGATGGGGACTCGGTGGGTCTCCGGACCGACCCACACCGTCGTCATGTCCGGGTGATGCTGGCGAGAGACCAGTTTGTAGGGCACGGAGATGCGCACGACGTCGCTCACTCCGGGCAGGCCGCGCAACTCCAAGGCAGAGAACCGGTCGATGTCGCCGACCAGTCCCACGATCGTTCGCGAGACGCCTCGGCTGATGAACGCCTCGCCGCCGACCTCCGTCACTCGGTCGACGACCGATCGGAGATCTTCCTCGGTGGCCTCCGGGGCCATCACCACGACCATGGGGTTCTCCTGCTCATCAGCTAGACATCCGGACAAAGAAAAGAGCCCCGGTTACCCGGGGCTCGTGTCGCGCGGCGCGGCGTGTCAGGCCGTCCGCCGGGTGAGCCCCGGTCGGTAGCCGTAAAACCACGCGTGACGCTGCATGGGCGGGAGCGTACGGTCCTACAGCCGGAACTGTCTGTGAGTGTCCGCATGATGGACACCCGATAGTGGTCAGCGGTCAAACGACGCGGATGGTGATGAGTGTGCCCTTGGGCTGCTGACTGCCAGCACCCGGACTCTGAGCCTGCACACGGTCCAGCAAGCCACCGAGGACCTTCTGGACGTCAACCCGGAAACCCGCGCTCTTGAGGATGCTCACTGCTTCGGACGTGCGTTTACCGAACACATTGGGCACCTGGAACAGTTTGGGTCCCTTGGAGATCGTCAATTCGATGACACTGCCTTGGGGTACCTGTCCGGAGTTCGGTGTCTGAGTGAGCACGGCGCCCTTGGGCACCTTTGAACTGAACGCCTGGCCCGTGATGGTGGTCTTGAGCCCGATCGACGCCAACTGCGCCTGGGCCGCCTCCGACTGCTTGCCCACGAGATTCGGGACGGTGACAGGTTGGAGCCCCCGACTGACCACCATGCGGACCGCGGTCTCCGCCCGCACCGGGGTCCCCGCCTTGGGCGTCGTACGGATGACGTCACCCTCGGCAACGCTGTCGGAGTACACCTTGGTGACCTCGCCTACGGTCAGGCCGGCAGAACGGATCTGTTTGGCCGCATCCGCACGAGGCTTGCCGACGACCGAGGGGACATCGAAGCGCTCCGGGCCCTTCGAGAGGATCAGGCTGACCGTGGATCCCTCTTGGATGCGCTCGGTCGGCGCAGGGTCGGTCTCATAGACCAGTCCGGCCTTGACGGTCTCGCTGAACACCGGCTTGCCGAGTTCGGCCTGCAGACCGGCTGCGGTCAGCGTCGACGTGGCCTCGGACTGGCTCATCCCCAACACCGACGGGGTCGTTGTCCATCGGCCCGCGCCGTACCACCACGACGCCCAGCCCGCACCCGCCGCAAGAGCTACCAGCAGGAGGAGGGCGATGAGAATGCGCCAACCCTTGGACCGACGCTTCTGATACGGACCTTCCGGTGGTGGCCCCACAGCTCCGGCGCCAGCGCGCGGAGCTGAATCCTGCTTGCCGCTCGGGGCGGCTCCCGCGTTCGTGTCAGGCAGGGCCACCACCAGCGTGTCATTGCTGGCCGAGGGGGCCATGGACCCCGAATCCTCAACCAACTCGTTGGGTGGGACCAGGCGGCGCACCTCGCCGACAGCGGCCAGCAAGCGCGCAGCATCCGCGGGCCGCTCGTCGGGGTCACGCCGCGTCGCCCGCGTGACCAACGAGTCCACGGCGGGGTGAAGCCCCGGGCGAAGCGTGGACGGGGGCGGCACGTCGTCGTGAACATGCTTAAAAGCCACGGTCATGGGTGAGTCTGCGCTGAAGGGTGGCTGGCCGGTCAGGAGCTCGAACAACACGATTCCGGCGCTGTAGACGTCGGAACGCGCATCGGCGATCCCTCGATCGACCTGCTCGGGCGACAGGTAGGCGACGGTGCCGATCAACAGACCCTTGGTGGCCTGGCTGGACCCGGCCGCACTCGCGGCTCGTGCGAGCCCGAAGTCTGCGACCTTGATGCGCCCGTCGTCGGCCAGCAGGACGTTCTCCGGCTTCACATCCCGGTGGACTAGCCCAGCGGTGTGGGCGGCCGCGAGCGCTGCGAGCACCGGCTCCATCACATCGAAGGCTTCGGCGGGGGACAATCGGCCGCGTTCGGTCAGCAGGTCGCGCAAGGTCCGACCTTCGACGTACTCCATGACGAGGAACACGGTGCCGTCGTCGTCGCCCTGGTCGTAGACCGCAACGACGTTGGGGTGCGAGAGCTTGGCGGCCGAACGGGCCTCGCGCGTGAAACGCGCGACGAAGGCCTCGTCATGCGCGTACGCAGCGTGCATGACCTTGATCGCGACGGGGCGGTCGAGTCGGGTGTCGACGCCGACGTAGACCGTCGCCATGCCTCCGCGGGCCACCTGCTCACCCACGCGGTATCGGCCGTCGAGCAGCCGCCCGACGACCGCGTCGCTGACCTGCGTCGTCATTGCCCAGAGTCTACGTTCGGAGGGCGTCAAGACTCGGGAGGCGAGCCGTGGCACGCGGCACCGTCCGACGCAGACTCACCTGGCAGGCTGACCCCATGGTTGATGCAGTTGAAGCCCTGGACGCCGAGGTCCTTGAGGCTGGCGCGCCCTGGTTGACCCTGCCCGATCTCGCCGAGCGGTGGGGGCTGGAGGTCACCAGGATTCGTCAGGCGATTCGGGACCGGCGACTTTTGGCCGCTCGGGTCGACGGGGTGCTGAAAGTGCCTGAGGTCTTCATCGGCGACAGCGAAGAAGTCAAAGGTTTGGCAGGTGTCTTGACACTCTTGGCCGATGCGGGCTTCTCCGATGTCGAGGCCATGCGGTGGTTGGTGACGCCAGATGAGTCCCTTCCGGGGTCCCCCGCCGTGGCCCTGGCTGAGAACCGTGGGACCGAGGTCAAACGTCGTGCGCAGGCCCTGGCCTTCTGAGTCGCGGGTCGCGGCATGAGCAAGCTCAGCTATCTCGGGGTCATGCTGGTCGTGATCGTGTGCTCGGGCTGGCTCGAGGTCGCCCTCCGAACTCGTGTGTTCCGTCGTTGGCAGCGTCTCGCCCTCACGTTGGCGCCCGTGGTGGCGTTCTTCTACGCGTGGGACGTGTATGCCGTTCGGCAGGGTCATTGGACCTTCGACGAGACGCGGGTGACCGGAATCCTGCTTCCGGGTCAGGTGCCGCTGGAAGAGCTCGTGTTCTTCGTGGTCGTGCCCATTGCTGCTGTTCTTACCTTCGAAGCGGTTAGGTCCGTTCGCGGGTGGCCGGTGGGGGACGAGGAATGACCTATACCCAGCTGGCACTGGCCGGCATCCTGCTCAGTGTCGTGCTCGACGTGTTTGTGCTTCGTACCAAGGTCGTTCTGCGTCGAGCCTTTTGGGTTTCCTATGCCATCATCATTGGCTTCCAGCTGCTCACCAACGGCGTGCTGACCGGGTGGCGCATCGTCAGGTACGACCCGACGGCGATCCTGGGATCGAGTGCTGTGCCAACGTTCTTGGGCGATGGTCGGATCGCTTATGCTCCGGTCGAGGACTTGCTGTTCGGATTCGCCCTCGTCGTCCAGACCCTGGCCTGGTGGGTCTTTTGGGGGCGGCGCGGAGTGCAGCGCACGCCCAAGGCCGGTCCGCCTCGATGGTTGCGCCGCGTCCCCTGACTGGCCGCATCCTGACTGACCTCCCCGTGACTTCCGCCCGCGCCCGCCGAGTGCCGAGAACGCGACCTAAATGCCCAGCAGATAGGTCGTTTTCGCCGCTTTCGGCGGCCCTGGGCGATGGGGGGGGGAGTGGCGGCGGGGCGGCCTGCTCAAGGGCGGGTCGCCGTGGGTGGGCTATCGGGACTTCCGGCGCGCGCGGGTGGCCTGCGTCCACGCGCCCCCCGCCACTCGGAGTCTGCGGTGCAAGGGGACGACGGCTCGCCGGTCAAATACCTGGTAGTCGATGTTCTCCACCTCGTCGACGATTCCGCAGTACAGGATGCGGGCGGCTTCGATGCACGGGCGACTGGTCGGGTCGAGGAGGTCGATGCCTGGCCGAGCTGCGTCTTCCAGCCGCCGTACCCGAGCGATCTGGAACTTCAGCAACGCGCGCACCCGATCGTCGACCACTCGTCGCTCCAAGTCTTCGCGGGTCAGGGCGAAGCGCTCCAGGTCCTCGAGCGGAAGGTAGACCCGGCCCCGATCAAGGTCCTCGCCCACATCGCGCACGAAATTGGCGAGCTGGAAGGCCACCCCGAGGTCCTTGGCTGACTCGAAGGCCGACGGTTCGAGCGGTTCGAGGATGGGCACCATCTGGAGACCGATCACCGCCGCTGACCCGTAGACGTAGGTGTACAGGTCGTCATAGGTCGGATACTCGGTGACTGTCAGGTCCATGGTCATGGACGTCAGGAAAGCTTCGAAGTGTTCCAACGGGATGCCCCAGCGTTGGACGGTGTCCACGACCGCCGCGCAGACCGGGTCGGTACTTCGACCCAGCCGTGCATCATCAAGGAAGGCCTCGCCCCACTCCTTCAAGTGTGCCGCGGCGCTCGCGTCGTCGCGTTCCATCACGTCGACGATTTCGTCCGCGTAACGGGCGAAGCCGTACAGCGCATGGACGTACGGCCGCTTGGCGGGGGGCAGCAAAAGCGTGGCCAGGTAGTAGGTCTTGCCATGCTCAGCGTTCAGTCTTCGGCACTGCTCATAGGACTGCCGCAAGAACGGGTCCTTGATTCCGGCGGCATCGAGGTCTCGGCGGCTCATGTCAGAACGGCTCTCGAGGTGATCATCAACGTCGGGCTCAAGTCGTGCCGCCCACTAGGGCCGGCCCTGGGTCGGTGTCTTCGAGCAGCAGGGCACGTACGCGGCTCGACGCGACCACCATGCCGCCGACCACGAGCGCCGAGAGCAGGGCAGCGAGACCACTGTTGAGGCCGAACTGCCAATGTCGTTCGTCGGTCGACCCTGAGCTGGCGACCGAATAGAGCACGAACACGATCGTGAGAATCACGGCCGCCCGGGTCTCGTTGCGGGACAACCCCGCAGCGAGAAGGACCACCAGCGGCCACAGCAGATACCAGGGTTGCAGCGTCGGTCCGAGAACGACGACTGCCAACAACGCCAAGCCCAATCCGCGCACGGCGGTGTGCCGATCTGCCGCGAACGCCAGGAGTGTGACGATTCCTAAGGAGAGCAGCGTGCCAAGCGCGCGAACCACCGCCACGGCGCCGTCGTCGAAGGTGGCGTTCCCGAGGAGACCCCCACCGATGCCGATGATCATGCCGATGGCGGTGGACGGAGACAGCCACGTGCGGATCTCGCCGGGAGTGCTCAGGGTCGTCAGCCATCCGAAGTCCACGCCCAGCGCGAGATTGAGCATCAGGAAGACACCCAAAGCGAGAGCCCCCACAGCCAGCCACGCCTCGAATCGTGACCGTAGTCGCCTAGTCGCGCCCGGCCAGCTGAGGGCGACGAAGGCCAGACCGATGAGTGCTGGCGCCTTCACCGCACCGGCGCACGCCACGATCACCGTCCCCACGACGTATCGGCCCTCCATGGCCAGGGCCATGCCCGCGACCAGCAAGCCGAGCATCAAGGCGTCGTTGTGACCGGAGGAGAAGAAGTGCATGAGGACAAGTGGATTCAGCAACCCCAGCCAAATCACCTTGGCCGCATCAACACCGCAGGCCGTCGCGAGTCGGGGCAGATAGATGACCAGCAGCACGATGCCGGCGAGGGCGAGTAGTCGGAAGGCCAGCAGCGACGGGATGGCCGCCGCATCGGTCACACGAAAGACCCCCGTTGACAGGCCGATCCACAGCGGCCCGTACGGAGAGGGAGAGCCCACCCACAGGGTGTCCGCTCCGTCGTTGAACCAGTGTTCGACCAAGGCTCCTGTGCCGGTCGTGTAGGGATTCAGTCCGGCCGGGAGCATCCGACTGGCTGAGATGTAGCTGAAGATGTCTCGGCTGAACAGCACCGGTGTCAGGAGGAGTGGCAGGCCCCACAACCACATGAGTTTGATCAAGTCGCTGGGATTGACGACCGAGGCGGTACGAACGTGATGGCCGAGCCGCAGCCATGCTTGCAGCAGGAACCCGGCTCCCACGATCACCAGCAGTCGCCCTCCGACCGCGAACACCGTCGTGCCGGCCTCGATGCCCCGCAGGGTTTCGATGACCGGGGCGGTGGCGAAGTTGGATGCGGGCGCTACGAACCCGACGGAGATCGCTCCGATACCCATGAGCAGCGTGCCAAGCAGGCCGCCGATAGCGAACTCCGCCACGAGCGACGACGCCGCCTCAACCGGCCGGTTGTCGATGCGTGGCGTCGCCCGGGCGGCCGGAGCCTGCGCGCGAAGCGCGGCACCGACCTTGTCGGTGATCGCCATAGGCGCCTGATGATAGGGGATTTCAGTGCGTTAGCGCGTGGCGCGGGAGACGTACCCACGGTCACGGCCCAGCACGCGCTCGGCCGCCAGCCGCCCACTGATCAAGACCATCGGGACGCCCACACCAGGCACGGTGCCCGATCCCGTGAAGACGACGTTCTCGCCCCACAGGTTCGAAGGGCGGAAGGGGCCGGTCTGGGTGAATGTGTGGGCCGCGGCGAAGGGAGCGCCGCGTTCCATCCCGCGGGCTTGCCAGTCCAGCGGGGTCGTTGTCGACTCCACGGTGATTGAGGCATCGAAGCCGACGTACCCGCGGCGTTCCATCAGCCCGACGACCTGGTCTCGATAGCGCGTGGCCTCGGTCGTCCAGTCGATCGATGCGTCGAGGTTGGGCGTTGGGAACAGGACGTAGTAGATGTGCTGCCCGTCCGGAGCCAGAGCGGGGTCGCTGAATGTGGGGTTCGTCACCAGAAAGCTCGGGTCCGACATGAGCTGCAGGTCATCGATGAGCTCGCCGAATATCCCTTTCCAGGAACGCCCGAAATGGATGTTGTGATGGGCGGTCCTGGAATACGAGGCGGTCGAACCCGCCAGGAGTAGGAAGCACGACGGTGAGTACGTCAGTCGTCGAACCGACCATGGCTGGCGACCGAGCAGGTCTCGATAGGCCACTGGCAGATCGGGGTTGGCCACGACGACGTCACAGGGGATGCGCTCTCCGTCCGCCGTGTGTACGGCGTTGGCGCGCGTCCCGCTCGTCTCGATGCTCGTTACCTCGGTGTCGTACCGGATGGTGACCCCGTGCTTTTCGGCCGCGGCAGCAAGCGCGCGAGGAACCGCGTGCATGCCACCCACGGGGAAGTACACCCCGGCCACGCTGTCCATGTAGGCGATGACGGCATAGATCGCCAGAGCGTCGTACGGCGATAGCCCGGCGTACATCGACTGGAAGGAGAAGACGCGCTGGGTGCGTGGGTCTTTCAGGTATTGGCTGACCTTGGGGGCCAACCGCCGAAAGCCACCGATGGCCGCGAGGCGCGCGAGGTCAGGGGTGAGGAGGTCGAGGGGCGAGTCGATGTTGCGATCGATGAAGTGCTTCATCTCGTAGCGGTACAACTTCTCGACGAACTCGACATAGTGTCGATACCCCGAGGCCTCGGCCGGACCGCAGACCCGCTCGACCTCATCGGTCATCGCGTCCACATCTGAGTGCACGTCGAGCGTCGAACCGTCGGGGTAGAACGCTCGGTACAGGGGATTCACCGGTCGCAAGTCGAGCCAGTCCTCGAGCTTCTCGCCCACGCAGTCGAGCGCGTCGGCGATCAGGTCCGGCATGGTCAAGACCGTGGGGCCGGTGTCGAACCGGTATCCGTCCGTAGCCAGCACCCCTGCTCGCCCCCCGGGCACGCTTTCTCGTTCGAGGACGGTGACCGTACGGCCCGCGCCGGCGAGTCGCAGGGCTGCGGACAGTCCGCCCAGGCCGGCGCCAATGACGACGATGTCGTCAGTCGGGCCGGAGACAGTACGCATCGTGGGGACCTGGAGCCGCGATCAGACCTGGCGCGAAGTCGCGGCGACCGCGAGTGCGGCCAACGGGGTGCGGGCCGGCTCGGCGACGTCTGCGAGAGCCGTGAGGGCATCCGAGGTCAGTTGGGTGATCATGGCCTCGACCTCCAGGTGAGCGCCCGTACCTTCGATGACCTCCCGCAAGGCGTCGACTCCATCCGCGCCGAGGCTGGGGTCTCCCAGATGACGCCGCAGCGTCGCGCCCTGGGCGTGCGTCGCCCGCTCGGTCGCCATGGCGATGAGGACCGTGCGCTTGCCCTCGCGAAGGTCGTCGCCGGCGGGCTTCCCGGTTTCTTGCGGGTCACCGAAGACGCCGAGCACGTCGTCACGGAGTTGGAAAGCTTCGCCAAGCGGTAAGCCGTACCGGCTGTAGGCCGCCATCAGCTCAGGAGAGCCGCCCGCCAGGGCAGCGCCCAGGTGAAGGGGGCGCTCGATGGTGTATTTCGCGGATTTGAAGCGGACGACCCGCAGCGCGCGCTCGACCGAGCCGCCGCCGCGTGCCTGCTCGAGGAGGTCGAGGTATTGGCCAGCCATCAGTTCGGTGCGCATCTCGTCAAACACGGGCTTGGCCCGGATCAATGCGTCCAGCGGGAGACCCGAGTCGAAGAGCAGTTCGTCGGACCAGGTCAGACACAGATCACCGAGCAGGATCGCCGCGCCGGTGCCGAACGCTTCCGGAGAGCCCAGCCAGCCGGACCCGCGGTGCAGTGAAGCAAACCGTCGGTGGGCCGCTGGCTGACCGCGCCTGGTGTCGGAGCGATCCATGACGTCGTCGTGAATGAGTGCGCACGCTTGGAGCAGCTCGAGGCTGGTGGCCGCTCGAACGGCGGGCTCGGCATCGGACCCTCCAGCACCCCTCCATCCCCAGTAGCAAAAGGCCGGGCGGAGCCGCTTGCCACCGGCGAGTAGCCCCTGGAGGAACTCCACCATGGGCGAGAGATCGGCGCTGACCTCATCGAGAGTCGGAGTGCGCTGCTCGAGGAACTCGTCGAGATGCTTTTGGACCCGAACCCGCAGCCCCTCGAGGTCGAGTACAGCCACCGCGGAACGACCAGCGGACGCTCCCTCCGGCGCGACCGCGGAGTCGGTGTCTGAGTTCACGCGGTCGAGGCTACGTCGCGCGCCAGAGTCCCGCACGTCCGGGATGCGGGCTTGCGGCCCAGCCTTCCTCCGAAATCCCTACCCTGCAGGCATGTCACGCGGTGCTGCTTCGACGATGCCAGGTGGCACCGCCTCGATTCGTGAGGCGCTGGCCGCCGGGCAGTTCTCGTGGTCCTTTGAGTTCTTCCCGCCGGCCACCGACGACGGAGAGCGGTTGCTGTGGCAGGCGATCCGCGAACTCGAGTCGCTCGCGCCGACGTTCGTCTCGGTGACCTATGGAGCCGGGGGAGGTACCCGCGATCGGACCGTGCGGGTCACCGAACGCATTGGCACCGAGACCACCCTCATAGCGTTGGCCCATTTGACGTGCGTCGGCGCCAGTCGGCCGCAGCTTCGCCGAGTGATCGGGCAATACGCCGACGCGGGGGTCCGCAACGTCCTTGCCCTGCGCGGGGACCCTCCCGCTGGTCCTGGGTCAGCGTGGCAGCCGCACCCGGACGGTTTTCGACATGCTCTGGAGTTGGTCGAACTCGTGAAGTCACTCGGCGACTTCAGCATCGGGGTCGCTGCGTTTCCCGAAGGACACCCAGAGGCTCTCAGCCTGGTGGCAGATGCGCGGGTGCTGGTGGACAAGGCCGCGGCAGGGGCCGATTTCGCGGTTACGCAGTTCTTCTTTTCTGCGGCGAGCTACTTCGAACTGGTCGACCGAGTCCGTCATGCGGGGTCTGAGCTGCCGATCATCGCGGGCATCATGCCCGTGACCAACGTGGGCCAGATCGAGCGTTTTGCGCAGCTGTCGGGGACGTCTTTCCCGCCAGAGCTTGCCGCGCGGCTGCACGCAGTGGAAGACGACCCCTCGGCCGTACGCGCCATCGGCGTAGAGGTGGCGAGTTCCCTGGGCGCTGAGCTGATCGCCGGTGGTGCCCCGGGTTTGCACTTCTACACCCTGAATCGTTCGACAGCCTCGCGTGAGGTCGCAGCGAACCTCGGACTCCGCGGCCATCCCTGACCGCCAGATGTCTGTCTGCGAGGATCCAGCCATGGGCTCAGTGCCGTCACGGGCGGACTACCTCAATCGCTGGACCCAGTTGCACGGCGGCCTTGATCCACGCCAGGGTCGCCTCGTCCACGGTTGGCTCTCCGGCGTCTACTTCTGCGCCCGCCCGTTGGCCAAGGCGCGTCTGGCACCCGACGTCATCACCTTGTTCTCGCTGCTCGTCTCGGGGGTCGCCGTCTGGCTCTCAGCCCTCGGTGGGACCTGGGTGCTGGCCGCATCCGCAGTCGTCGTGGTCTCCGGCTTGCTGGACAACATCGACGGTGCGGTCGCCGTTCTGACCGACCGCGTCACCGCGTGGGGCGCGGTCTTGGACTCAGTCGTCGATCGCTGTTGCGACGTGTTCTACCTGGTCGCGCTGTGGGTCGTCGGCGCTCCCGCAGGGGTGTGTGTGGCCGGCGGGGTGGCCATGTTCGTCTTGGAGTTCGCCCGGGCGCGAGCTGCCGCTGGCGGGATGCACGAGATCGGCGTGGTGACCATCGCCGAGCGGCCCACCCGGGTGATCGTGACCGCGGCCTTCTTGCTCGGAGCTGGGTTGTACGTCGACTCAGCGGCCCAGTGGGCGCAGGCCGGGGCCTGGGTCTGGCTGGCCGTCTCAGTAGTCGCGGTGGCGCAGCTCCTCGTGGTCATCCACCGCCGCCTGCGCGAACCCAACCCGGGCTGAACGTGGGAGGCAACCTCGACGCATCGCTTCTCATTGGCGCCGCGGTCGTCCTTGTGGGGGTTCTCGCAGTCCGGGTGAGCGCGCGCTTGGGACTGCCTGGCCTGCTGATCTATCTCGGACTTGGCCTGATCTTGGGCGATGCAGGCTTCGGGATCGCCTTCGATGATGCGGCCTTGGCCCGGGACCTCGGACTCCTCGCGCTCGTGGTCATCTTGGCCGAGGGTGGCCTGACGGCCAGATTGTCGGCCATCCGGCCGGTTCTCGGCGTTTCGGCCATGCTCGCGACCCTGGGAGTGGCCGTCAGCGTGGCCGTGGTCGCGTCGGCTGTTCATTTCGTGCTCGGCTTGGATCCGACGACGTCGGTCCTCATCGGCGCGGTTCTCGCCTCGACCGACGCCGCCGCGGTGTTCTCGGTGCTGAGACGGCTGCGGCTGAAGCCGCGGGTGAGTTCGACGCTAGAAGCCGAATCGGGCTTCAACGACGCTCCGGCGATCGTCCTCGTCGGGTTGATCGCGTCGGGGGAGTGGGGCGAGCACTCCCTCGTGTGGACCTTTGGCCTGATGACCTACGAGCTGATCGCCGGCGCCTGCCTGGGATTCCTCGTCGGGCGCCTCGGCCGATGGCTGCTTGTGCGCATCGCGCTTCCTTCGGTCGGGTTGTATCCGCTGGCCAGCTTGGCGTTGATTTTCGGGGCCTACGCAGCGGCGGGGCTTATCCACTCCAGCGGCTTCATCGCCGTGTACATCTGCGCTCTGCTTCTCGGTTCCTCACGACTTCCCCACCGAAGGGCGGTGCTCGGGTTCAGCGAGGGGCTCGCCTGGCTCGCGCAGATCGGGTTGTTCGTCCTTCTCGGGCTGTTGGCCGCACCGCAACGACTACCGGCAGCGATCCCACTTGCGCTCGTCGCCGGCGCGGCCCTGGTCCTCGTGGCTCGCCCACTGTCGGTCGCCGTCTCTGCCAGCTGGTTCAAGGTGCCCTGGCGAGAGCAGATCTTCCTCACCGCAGCCGGACTCAGGGGCGCGGTGCCCATTGTCTTTGCCACCGTTGCTCTGGCCGCTGGGACCAAGGGATCAGCCGACGTGTTCGATGCGACGTTCTTGTTGGTCTTGGTGTTGACCGCTCTCCAGGCGCCGCCGTTGCCCTGGTTGGCTCGTCGCTTGGGGGTGGCCGGGCGGGAGGTGATGGGTGAGCTTTCGGTCGAGTCCGCGCCGTTGGACGAGATGAACGCGGCTCTTCTCGAGGTCGAGGTGCCGGACGGTTCAAGGCTGGTGGGTCTCTATCCGGCCTCCGACCTGCGCCTGCCTGAGGGTGCGTCCGTGACGTTGGTGGTGCGTGAGGGCTCAACAATGGTCCCCGACCGGCTCACGCGCATTCGTGCGGGTGACCGATTGCTCATTGTCGCGACGGCCAAAGTTCGGCGTTCGGCTGAGCGACGCCTGCGCGCTGTCAGTCGGGGTGGTCCGGGTCGCCGGCTGGTTCGGAGAAAGAGGTGACCCCGGTGAACCAGACGGTGCGCCTGACCGCCGAACAGGCTCGGCGACTCGCCCTGGATTCCTTGCTGCTCGGAGCGAGCCGAACTCCGACAACGGTGTGCGACGTCGTGACCTGGTTCGGAGCCATGCAGGCGCAAGAGCTTTCGAGTGCGGAGTGGTCCCTCGGCATCAGGCTCCCTGCGTCGACCCTCGCTTCGGTCAACGCGGCGCTGGAGCACCGAGAAGCCCTGCGCACCTGGCCGATGCGAGGCACGATCCATTGGGTCCCTGCTCGTGACGCTCGGTGGATGCTTGAGTTGATGGGGGTGCGAGCCCTCGCGGGTGCCGAGCGCCGCCGGAACTTCCTGGGCCTGGACGAGGCCACGGCCAACCGTGCGGTGGAAGTCATTGGCGCCGCTCTGGTCGGTGGCGGGCGCCTCACGCGGGCCGAGTGCCTCGGAGTCTGGGAGCGCGCGGGCATCGCCTCAGCTGGTCAGCTCGGGTATCACCTGCTGTGGTACGCCAGTCAGCGAGGCGTCACGTGCATCGCCCCCAATGTCGACGGCGATCAGACGTTCGTGCTCCTGGATGAGTGGGTCCCCACCGCGCACCACCCGCAGCGAGACGAAGCCCTTGGGCTGATCGCGACTCGATATTTCCAAAGCCACGGCCCGGCCCCTCGTCAGGACTTGGCTGGCTGGACGGGCTTGACCATGGCCGACGTCAAGCGAGCCATTGAGGTGGTGGGTGGGGGCCTCGAGGAGGTGTCGGTTGAAGGAACGTCCATGTACGTCGCTGCAGGCGCCACATCGGTGTTGTCCTCGCCGAGTTCCGAGTCCCGCCATCCGCTCCAGGCGGTGCCAGGCTTCGACGAGTTCCTGCTGGGCTACAAGGACCGCTCGTTGATGGTGGCGGACGAACACAAACAGGCGATCATTCCGGGAGGGAACGGAATCTTTCGGTGGACCATCGTGCGCGACGGCCAGGTGATCGGGACCTGGAAGCGCAACAAGTCGCGCACCAAGACCATCGTCGAAGTGCTCCCTGTTGTACCAGTGACCGCCGGTACCCGAAAGGCCGTCGCAACCGCGCTGCAACCCTATGCTCAGTTCGTGGGTCGAGAGATCGAGGTCCACTGGCCCTGAGGCCTCTTGAGTGAAGGGATCGCCCATGACCAACGGTCAAGGCACGGAGGCTGATCCGTGGACGTTGCGTACGCCTCCGGGCAGTTCCGAATACAGCATGTGGCGCGATGAGTCGGTCGACCCCCCGCTGCTGGTCTGCCAGGTGGGGAAGACCCGTCTCACCTACCTGTGGCGATGCGTGGACGATCTGCAGGCGATGCTCGCATCGGCTGGCGACTGGGTTCCGCTTGGCGGGGCCGATGAGCAGAAGCCAGCAGTTGAAGGCTCGGTCGAGGCATGGGCTCGCGCAGACAACAACCCGGTCGGCGGTTGGTACGGGACGAAGAAGGGACTGCGCGGTCGATTCGGGGTGTACGTGCCACCGCTGCTGGAGGCTCTAGGACTGGTCGAGTTGGAACACAATCCGCGAAACAACCGCGTTCGAGCGCTCTGACACGTCAGGCCCGTCCGATGAGGTCGGCGACGAGTTCGGCCGATAATCCGACGAGCGGGAGTCCGCCTCCGGGATGCGCCGAGCCTCCGACCAGGTACAGGCCGGGTACTGGGGACCGGTTCGCAGCCCGAAGGAAGGCTGATCGAGCCCCGTTCGAGGAGGTGCCGTAGATGGCGCCGCCCGGCGCACGGGTGGAGTGCTCGAGATCCGCCGGGGTGCGCACGACCCGCCAGCGGAGTCGGTCGCGCACCTCAAAGCCCCGTTCGGCCATCACGGCAAGGACTCGGTCCGCATAGCTCTCGGCCAGTCCGGGGGTGGCCCAGTCGATGCCGCCTCCGGCCGGGTCGTGCCGTGGGGCGTTGACCAGCACGAACCAGGCTTCGCTGCCCTCGGGTCGCATCGCATCGTCGGGAGGCGCCGCGATGTACACCGTGGGGTCTTGGACGGGACGAGGATCCGATCCGAAGATCGAGTCGAATTCCTGTTGGTAATGCTCAGGAAACAGGACGTTGTGATGGCGCAATCCGGGAGTGCGGCCCTCGACGGCGAGCAGGAGAACGAATCCGGCTAGGGAGGGACTGGCTTTGCGCAGCCTGGTGCGCCCGGCATCGGCCAACCGGTCGGGAACCAAGTGGCCGTACACCTCGGTAGCGTCGGCGTTGCTCACCACGATGTCTGCGGCCAACCACTCACCATCGGACAGCCGGACCCCCGTCGCGCGCCCTTCCGTGACCGTGATCTCGGCTACGTCGGTCTGGAAGCGAAACGCGACACCCCTTTCGACGCACCGGTCGTAGAGCGCTTCACCGAGTTTGCGCAGACCGCCTTGAATGTGCCAGGCGCCGAAGGTCTGCTCGACGTAGGGGATGACCGCCAAGGCTGCCGGGGTCTTTCGCGGATCCGAGCCGGCGTACGTCGCGTAGCGCCAAAGGAATTGGCGCATCCGCGGGTCTTTCAGGTACCGACGCCCCATCCCATCCAGGGTCCGCCATGGCGCGATCGTGAGCAGGTCGCGGAGCCTTCGCGACTGGCGGACCAGATCCATGGGCCCCTCGAGCGTCGAGGACAGGAACGGACCGCGAGTCGCCTGCCAGATGCGCCCAGCGTGTTCGAGGAAGCGAAGCCAATCGTTCCCGGCGGTGCCGCCGAAGGCCCCGTCGAACGCTCGAGCGACCGCTCGCCGGTCTACATCGGGGATGTCTAGCTCGGTGCCGTCCGCGAACCGGTAGTGACACACAGGATCGACGCCGACCATCTCGACGCAGTCCTCGAGGGCAGCTCCGGTCTTGAGGAAGGTGTCTCGGTATACCGCGGGCAAGGTGAGCAGGGAAGGGCCGGTGTCGAAGGTGAATCCGTCTCGGGAGTAGACGCCAAGCTTGCCGCCCCAGGTGGCAGCCTGCTCGACGATGAGCACGTCGTGGCCCTTGACGGCGAGCCGCGCGGCGCAGGCCAGCCCGCCCATTCCGGCGCCCACCACAATCACACGGCTCACAGCGCGCGCCCCTTCCAGGCCAGCTGCCCGCGCCGTCGTTGGTGAACGGACCGAGCCGTCAGCCCAATCAGAGCCGCCACCGATACGGGGTGCGCCGCCGAGTCTGGCCAGACGCGACCTCCGACCCGACGCGCGACCATCGCGCGTCCGGTGATAGCAGCCGCAGTACCAACCAACCCGGCGAACCGGACCTGTCCTCGACCACTCACAAGTGCGGCGGGCGGCAGGACGTACAACGAAGACAGCAGCGCGCTCATGAGCACCGCGCCCGCTGGTGAGCCGAACGCGGCCCACAGGGACTTGCTGTAGCCATCGCGCACCTGCGGCCACGACTCATACATCCGGCACGTGGCCAGGTGAGTCCCATCGGCAACCGTGGCCGTGAAGCCGCTCCGCTTGAAGGTCTTCGCGAGTTCGACATCCTCGAGCACCGCCTGGGCTACCGAGCCGTGGCCGCCGGCCGCGCGGTATGCGGCGGCGTCGCAGGCTAGGAGCTGCCCGTTGGCCGCGACCAAGGTCGGTTGCGCGGAACTCTCCGCGAAGCCGAGCGGAAGAAACGTCAACCAGGACCATTGCAGCAGGGGCTGGATCAGTCGCTCCGCTGCGGTTTCCGCCACTTGCCGTGGATAGGGGCAGACCATGTGAAGGCCTGAAGTCCGCATCAGGGTGATGGTCGCTGCGACCGCGCCGTCCGCAAGCACTACGTCGGCATCGACAAAGACCAAGGCGGTTCCCGAAGCAGCCCCGGCCAACTGGGAGCAGGCGTACGGCTTCCCGAGCCAACCGTCGGGGAGATCGGCGCCGGCGATGACGCGGACGCGGGGATCGCCGGCGGTCGCGGCCGTGACGACCTCAACCGTCTCATCGGTCGAACCGTCGTCAAGGATCAGGATTTCGGCCTGAACCAGACCGTCTTGGCGGAGCAAGGCTTCTAGGCAGGGAAGGACCCGATGCGCCTCGTTCCGGAGCGGGAGCAGGATCGATACCCGCTCTTCGACCGGTGGTGGGTCAACCGGAGGCACTCGAAGGCGTCGCAGATTCAGCGTGGTGTGCACGGTGGCCAGGACAGCTCCGAGTGCGGCCGCTCGTGTCACGTTCAGCGCCGCGACCTCGGTCAGTCGCGCCCGACCCACAAGACCCACGCATAAGGCACGGCGACCGCCCCCATGGCCACACCGCCGTACAAGGCCACCCACGGTCGGTCCAGAAACACGAGATTGGCGACGACCGAGGAGACGTACGTCCACAGATACAGCAGGGCCGGCTGCGCATCCGGAGCGAAAGAGCGGGGGAGTCGGTCCAGGACGAGCATCATGACGAAAGAGACCAGGAGCCAGCCCGCAAAGTTGGAAAGAGGCACCCCGTCGAGATGGGGGAGAGAGGTTGCGCCTTCGGTGGTGAATCGCCAATAGCCCTCGCCTGTCATCATGGGGTCGAGGAACAGATCCCACGAAGCGAGAGCGAGCGCGCCCACCAGCGGCGTGGAAACGATTCCCGTACACAGGGCACGAGCCGCGATCAACGCGGGGTACGCCATCATCGACCACGCCAGCGGGATGACCCAAGGAACGCCGGCGACCTGCGCGGCGAGATCGCCGTAGATGTAGTCCCCGAACGGCCACCCTGAGCTGACGCCCACGGCCTCGACCAGCAGTCCTCCACCCACCGTCACAACGACGAAGCCGGTCGCCCAGGCCGGCCCCCGCCAGACCAGCGCATGGGTGATCGACGCCAGGAAGAACAGCCCGACGATGAGCACCGTGAGGTTTCGTCGATCCAGGCCCTCGACCAGGGGGTAGGCGATCTGCGCTGCGATCGTGGCGCCGGCGAAGGCCCAGGGCAGGATGCGGACGAAGGACGACGGCCCGCGCCGCCGATCGGCGTGCGGTCCCGAGTACACGCGGACGCTCACGGCGTCGAAGCCTACGGTGCCTGCACGGCGATCTCGGACCCCGCATAGCTGCCCTCGGCCCGGAGCACGGCGAAACGGGCAAAGAGCTCCTCCGAGTACCAGCCGACTTCCCGGGTGCGGGCGATGACTCGTTGATGCTCGACGCCACGGTGCGCGAAGTCGCGCAGGGCACTGGCCGATTCCCAGACGCTGAAGGTGCCCTGCAAACCGATCGGGGCTTCTCCGATGCCGACCTTCAGCAGGAGGCCGGGAGAGGCGTTCAGGCTCGCCGAGACCGGAGGGACGCTGTTCCAGAACTCCCGCCACAGTCTTGGTTTGATGCGTGCGCGGGTGAGCGCCGCGGACGTCCCGGCGAATTTGCGCGGGACGGGCTCGCCGAAGGGAGTTTGGCCAGCCCAACGGCCCTTGCTGGTCAGCGGGGAGAGCTCGAGCCGGAGCCGTTCCTCGCAGCGTCGGTTCCAGCCGCGGATCAGGCCGGTCGCCTCGAAGGCGCGCGCTGCGTCGACGGAGTCCCAGCTAGCGAGCAGGCCCCAGTGGCGCGGATCGGCGTTGTTCGGGGCGAAGGTCTCTCCCGACCCCGTTCCGAGCAATTTGGCAAACCGCAGCCCCGGTTGGCGCCGCAGCGGGATCCGGTCGCGCCCCATGGCGAGGAAGGCAGCGGGGATCCGAGCGCGAGGGACCCCCCACAGGTGCAAGGTGACGATCGGGGGCTCGTGCGTGGGCGTGGCTGCCGAGGCGGTGGAGTCTGGTGATGCGGGCACGATGCGCAGCCTAGAAGCCGCAGCGGCTGACTCGTGCAGGCCGGCCCGCCTTCGGGATTGGCCGCCTAGAGTCGATCTATGGCTGCGAATTGGCGCGGGACGAGTTGGCGCATCGGTGCTGTCGGCGGTCGAGTTCTCGAGGGCGAGGCGACGCTTGCGCTCACCATCGACGGACGGGTCAGCGGTCGAGCCGTGATTAACCAGTTCTCGGGGGTCTATCTGGTGGATGACGGTGCGCTCGTCGTCGGCCCGCTCGCCGTGACGCAGATGGCAGGCCCGGCGGCTGCGATGGCCGAGGAACGAGCCGTCCTGCAGGCCCTCGCCGAGCCCCTGCGGGTGCAGGATCAGCCGTCGCCCAGCGCTGGGGACAGGGCTGGGGTCGGGGATGCCCTTGTCGTGGCGGGTCCCAGCACCTCGCTGCTCTTGATACCGACGTCGTGATCTCGCTCGGCTCGGGGCCGACCACCGTGAGCTCAGGCCACCTCGGCGGGGCGACCGCCGGTGAGTTGGACTAGTTCGTCATAGGTCGTGGGGAACACGGTGCGTGGATGCCCAGCTGCAGCCCAGATCACCGGGTAGTCGCGCAGGGTGAGGTCGATCAGTGTGTCGATGGCGGTGAGATGGCCGAGCGGAGCGACACCGCCGATGGCCATGCCCGTACGACGACGGACGAGGTCGGCGTCGGCGCGACCTACTGAGTCAGCCCCGACCAGCGATGCCACCTTGGCCGTGTCGACCCGGTGTCCACCTGAGGTCAGGACGAGCAGCGGTTCGCCATCGGCGGCAAAGACGAGTGAGTTGGCGATCGCCGCGACGTCGCATCCGAGCTGGGCGGCGGCAGCGGCCGCGGTCGGGGCCGGCTCGGTGAGCACGATCGGTCGTCCGTCGACTCCTGCGCGGGCCAGCGCCTCGCTGACTCGGCGGACCGCTGGATGGTCGAAGACGGTCGCGCTCGGATCGCTCATCCGAGCAGCCTGGCACATCACGGTGGATGAGGGCTTGACGGATGGTCGGGGGTCGGGTCTAGAGTGACTATCGAACAGATGTTCGGATCAAATGATCGAAGCGATTCGGTCGCCCGAGCGGCTGTTTCGCACCTTTGAGGAGTCTCGCGGTTCCTCGGGGTGACTCCACCCGAGGGGTCGTGCGCCTCGACCCCGCACTGATCCCTCGGGTGGAACGGCGGATCCGGGTTGGCGTGGGGAAGCGCCACCCGGACCGCCCGCCGATCAGACCAGAAGCCGGCCACGGACCGGCCGACCCCGAAGAGGTGTGCATGCGTCGGTATGACGAATCGATCAATGTTCGCCTCAAGGCTGAGAGCTCCTCGCCTGGACGGTTTCTGTGGAGAGGGCGGATCTACATCGTGCGCGTGGTCCTGGCGCACTGGATCGAAGGAGGGGCCTGGTGGCGGATCCGCGATGCCGAAGGGCTGCCGTTGGAGGCGCCCGTCGTGGCGGCCCGCGGCCGCCACCTGTGGCGGGTCGAAGCCAGCGGTCAGCGCCTGGAGTCGACACCCGTCTCACCCGGCGGCGCGGCCCATTCTTCGGTGTGTGGCTCGACCGGGGTCTACGACCTGGTGCACGACGTGACGACCGAACCCTCGACCTGGAGGTTGGGCCATGCCCTCGACTGAACCGTTCCCACGGGCTGCCGCTCGCTCGCCCGGCCCCGCGGGGTCATGCCCTCCGGGACGGCAGGCGCCAGTCCCGCAAGCCGCTTACGACCTGCTTCACCTCGCGGCGCGCGGGTTGGCTGCCAGCGCGGTCGCGACCACGCCGGGGGAGCAGTACGCCGAGGCGCACCTGGCTGCGTTGCGCGCAGCGTCGGCGGTTCTGGCCGCTCGGGCCCGGCCGGCCCGGATTCGCAGGGGCCCGTGCAGTGTGTGGGCACTGCTGCCGGAAGTGGCTCCCGAGCTGGGGGAGTGGGCGGCGTTTTTCGCGGCAGGCGCTGGCAAACGCGCGGCAGCCGCCGCCGGACTTCCGGTCGTGACGACCCGTGAGGCCGATGACCTGCTGCGCGATTGCGCCACGTTCCTGGCGTTGGCGGAGACCACCTTGGGCCTGGACCACCAAGTCACCCTCCCGTTGACCGGCTGAGTTCGCCGGCTTCCGTGAGCGCTGACCCCTTCGTCCACCTCCACGTCGCGTCCGGGTATTCGATGCGGCATGGCGCCTCGCATCCCGAGGCCCTGGTGGCTCGAGCTGCTGAGCTCGGCATGGCGGCGTTGGCTCTCACCGATCGCGATGGAGTGCGCGGGGCGGTCAAGTTCGCCAAGGCCGGGATTGTTCACGGGGTTGCTCCAATCCTGGGCTCGGATCTTGCGATGTGTTCTCGCAGCGGGGGAGCGAGTCAACCCCTCACCGGTCGTCGGAGCCCGGCGCGCGGCGGGGCCGAGGTCGACCCACGGCACCCTCGCGTGACGGTCCTGGCCCGGGCCGGACGGCTCACCTCGCGTTCCGCGGGCGCGGCACCGCGGACGCCAACCGGGGCCGGATGGGCCGCGCTCAACCGGCTGGTCTCTGCATCTCACCTGGGCACCATGGACCAACCGGGCGAACGAGGTCGGCCGGTGGCCGACCCGACGCTCGTCGCCCAGTACGCGGCTGGTGGCGAGTTACTGGTGCTGCTCGGTCCCGACTCCGAGGTTGGTCGTGCACTGGCCCGCCGCCGGCCGGATCTCGCCCACGATGCTCTCGACCGTTGGCGGGCTCTCATTGATCCCGCCTTGCTCCGGATCGAGGTGGTCTCCCACCTGGGCCCAGGCACCGGAGTGGGCTCGAGCGTCCTGGCGGCACGGTTGGTCGGGTTTGCGCGCGAGCATGGAATCGGAGCCGTACTCACCAACACCGTGCGCTATGCGGTCCCGGCCGGGGCAGCCACGGCCGATCTGCTCGACGCGGCGAGGCGCCTTGTGGCCCTCGATGAGCGACACCTTGATCGGGTCAACGCCGAGGGATACCTGAAGCCTGGACCCGACATGGCCCGAGTCGCTGCCGAGATCGCCCGGATGGCAGGTGGGGCCGGAGACACCGACCTCGGCTGCGTTCGCCGCCTGTTGGACGAGACCAGCGCGGTAGCCGCCGACTGTGTCCTCGACCCGGCTCGCGACCTCGGGCTCGGGGCGATCCACTTGCCTGAGCTCGCGGTGATCGACTCCAGCGGGCGGCCAGCCCCGATCGTGCTGCGTGAACGCTGTGAGGGGGGTCTGTCGCACCGGTATCCGTCCGGTCGTTCTCGTCGTGCGGCCAGGGCGCGGCTCGACGAGGAGCTCGCCGTGATCGGCTCGCTCGGGTATGAGACCTATTTCCTCACGGTGGCCGAGGTCTGCGATCTGACCCGCGCGCTGGGGGTTCGTGCGGCGGCTCGAGGGTCGGGAGCCGGCAGCATCGTTTTGCACGTACTCGGAGTGTCTGGAGTAGAACCGCTGCGGTATGGACTCCTCATGGAGCGGTTCCTGACCCCCTTGAGGCAGGCTCTTCCCGACGTCGACGTCGATGTGGAGTCCGCCCGTCGAGGCGAGGTCTACGAAGCAATCCTGCAGCGCTTCGGCGGTGATCGGTGCGCGTGCGTGTCGATGATGGATACCTACCGCGTACGGCATGCCGTCCGTGATGTCGGAGCCGCCCTCGGCCTGCCGCCCGGTGAGATCGATGCGATCGCCAAAGCCTTTCCGCACATCCGAGCCCGTGACGCGCGCGCCGCTCTCCACGACCTGCCGGAGCTGCGCGCTAGCCGGATCGGCGGGGCTGGGTTGGACACCTTCTTCGATCTGGTCGAGAGTCTGGACGGGCTCCCTCGGCACGTCGCGTTACACCCGTGCGGGGTGCTGTTGTCTGACGGTGGGTTGCTCGACCGGACCCCGGTCGAGGCGAGCTATCTCGGCTATCCGATGAGTCAGTTCGACAAGGACGACGTCGAGGATCTCGGTCTGCTCAAGCTTGATGTCCTGGGCATCCGGATGCAGTCGGCCATGGCGCACGCGGTTGACGAGGTGGCTCGTGTGGACGGGCCTGCAGCCCATGGCGCTGGTTCGGATGGACTTATCGTGCTCGACGACCCGGCCTCGGTCCCACTCGATGATGAGCCGACGTTCGATCTCATCCGCTCCACGCACACGCTCGGGTGCTTCCAGATCGAATCGCCAGGGCAGCGTGAACTCATCGGCAAGTTCGCCCCCGAGACCTTCGACGACCTCATCGTCGACATCTCGCTGTTCCGCCCCGGCCCGGTGAAGTCCGACATGGTCACTCCCTTCCTCAAGGCCCGCCAGGGCTGGACTCAAGCGACCTATCCGCACGAGGATCTGCGCCCAGTACTCGAGGAGACCTGTGGGGTCGTGGTCTTTCACGAGCAAGTCATTCGCATGGTGGATGTGTTCACCGGATGCGGGTTGGCCGAGGCGGACGAGGTGCGACGCACCTTGGGTTCACCCGACGGCCAGGCGCGGGTACGTGAGTGGTTCTACGCCCAGGCGATGAGCCGCGGGTACTCCCTGCCCCTCATCGAGCAGGTGTGGGATGTGCTCCGGGCCTTTGCCTCCTTCGGTTTCTGCAAGGCCCACGCAGCGGCCTTTGCGCTACCTACCTACCAATCGGCCTGGCTCAAGGCGCACCACCCGGCGGCCTTTCTCGCCGGCGTGCTGACCCACGACCCGGGGATGTATCCGAAGCGGTTGATCCTCGACGACGCTCGCCAGATGGGCATTGCCGTGCTCGGACTCGACGTGAACGCCTCCGATGCGGTGTTCCGGGTCGAGAAGGTCGCCCCGTGGGACGCCCCGCCCCCCGGGATCCTCGGCGCTCCAGCGCGACCCGCCCCCACCCTCTCGGGGCTCCCCGACGCACGGTCCTATGGCATCCGATTGTCACTCGGTGAGGTCAAGGGGATCTCGGGAGATGAGGTCGCCAGGGTCGTCGCCAGCCGGCCGTACGCCTCCCTCGCAGATTTCTGGCATCGCACCCGGGTGTCACGCCCGGTCGTCGAACGGCTGGTCGTCGCAGGAGCCTTCGACAGTCTCTACGGCATCGGCTCCGTCGTCCCTGTGCGTCGCCGCGGTCAGGTCACTCGTCGGGACCTGTTGCTTCAGGTGGCTGAACTCGACCGCTGGACCCGGGGGGTCGAACGGTCGAGCCGGAAAGTTGTGGGTCGGGGTCGGCGCGGGGGTTCCGGTCGGGCGACCCCTGCTGCTGGCCGCCCTCCTGAGTCAGCTACCACCCCGGATGTTCGGGACCTAGCGGCTCGGCAATCGCGAGCCTCGGCCAGCCCGCGGCCGACCGATGTTCAACTGGCTCTCGACCTCGGTGACGCTCCGGAGATCGTCAGCTCGGGTCTTCCGGAGATGACCGGGGCGGAGCGAGTCCGGGCGGAGCTCGACATCCTCGGACTGGATGTGAGCCGTCATGTCCTCGACTTCTACACACCCATGCTCGAAGCGCTTGCCGTGGTGCGTTCGAAGGACCTGCTCGGTCGGCGGAGCCAGTCGGAAGTGCTGATCGCGGGGGTCAAGGTAGCGACGCAGACACCGCCGGTCCGATCGGGTCGACGCGTGGTCTTTCTGACACTCGACGACTCCACCGGCCCGGTGGACGCGACCTTCTTCGAAGACGTCCAAGGGCCCTACGCGGCGACGGTGTTCCACTCCTGGCTGCTGGTGGTGCGCGGCCTGGTGCGCCGTACCGGCCCCCGGGGAGTATCGGTGCGGGCCACGGGCGCCTGGGAGCTCTCCGGGTTGTTCGCCTTGTGGGAGGGCGAGGGTCTTCGGGCCGTTCACGAAGTTCTTGCTGAGGTGCCTGGCGGCTGGCAGGAAGCCACCACCGCGGCCGTGGCGGGCGCGGCGGGCAGTCGGTCGGCTCGACCGGTGCTGGCGGCTCTTCCCGGGTCGGGTGAGGGTCGAGCCGGAGGAAGCGGTGGCGGGGATGGGAGTGCCGCGGGCTCCCCTGAGGGTGGGCGTGGTGGGGGAATGGGACAACGGCGAGTGCTCGTCCATGCCAGCGGGTTCAAACAGTCGCCGTACGCCGATGTCCGACCCCCGGGAGGCGACGTGAAGAAGGGCACCCCAGCTACTCGCCCCCACGATCCCGGCCCAGAGTCTGATTCGCTGGACGAAGCGCTTGAGCCCCGTCCGGTTCCGCGGGCACCCCGAAAACTCTGGCACTCCAGCCCCGGGAGCTCCGGTGCCTAGGGCGGATGGGTCCGAGGGGACCTCGCTGAGACGCCCGAAGGCCTGCGGCGCACCGCGCGTGGGACGCTGGCCGCGATGAGCCGCAAACCCCTGCACGACCGACCGCCGGACGGCCCGCCCGGGGACGACACCGGTTGCACGATCCTGCATGTCGACATGGACGCCTTCTATGCCTCGGTGTCGCTACTCGACCATCCACACCTCGTGGGTACCCCGGTCATCGTGGGCGGCGGCGGCACCCGCGGGGTCGTGCTTTCGGCCACGTACGAGGCGCGGCGCGCGGGTGTCCACTCGGCGATGCCCATGACGAGGGCTCGCCGGATGTGTCCGCAGGCCACCATCCTGGAGCCGCAGCCCGACCGCTATGCCGCTGTGTCTGCTGCGGTCATGGAGGTCTTTCGCGAGGTCACCCCCTTGGTCGAGCCGCTGTCGCTGGACGAGGCATTTCTCGACGTCGGGGGGGCCGTCCGCAGACTCGGACGGCCCCGCGTGATCGGTGAGACGATCCGCGCCCGGATCGCTGATGAACAGGGCGTCACGTGCTCGGTCGGAGTCGCCAGCACCAAGTTCGTGGCCAAGCTCGCGACGACCCTGGCCAAGCCGGACGGGCTGCTCGTAGTGCCACGCGACGGCGTGGTCGACTTCCTTCACCCGCTGCCTGTGTCAGCACTTTGGGGGGTCGGTGAACGCACGGAGGAGGTCCTGCGGCGGCTGGGGTTGCGCACCGTCGGCGACCTGGCCAGGACTCCGCAAAACACGCTGGAGCGGGCCCTGGGTGCAGCCTCGGGTTCGCATCTGGCGGCGCTCGCTTGGGGCCGAGATCAGCGCCGGGTCGTCGCTCATGAGCCAGACAAGAGCATGGGTGCTGAAGAGACGTTCGGGACCGATGTCGATGACGCGGAGATCGTTCGACGTGAGCTCCTCCGTCTGTCCGAGCGCGTGGCCAGCCGCTTGCGCGCCTCTGGCTATGTCGGTCGAACGGTCGCGTTGAAAGTCAGATTCGCTGACTTCACGACCATCACGCGGTCTCGAACCCTCACCGAAGCCACCGATGTCGGGCAGGAAATCTACGCAACGGCCCGCGCGCTTTATGACGCGCTCGGCCTACAGCGTGCCCGAATCCGGTTGGTGGGGGTACGGGTCGAGGGCTTGTTCGACGTCGACACCCGGACCCAGCAACTCGTGCTCGACGCTCCCGAACGCGGCTGGCGAGAGGCCGAACTCGCCGCAGACTCTGCAGCGCTGCGCTTCGGGGCTGGTGCCGTACGCCCCGGGACGCTGGTCCGAGGGCGGTCCGATGCGACCTCCGACCAGACTCGTTCGCAGGATCGTTCCAAGGCCCCGAAGCCCTGAGAAGTCACCTCTGCGGCCTCCCCGGATCGTTTCGATCCGGGGAACAATGCTCATGTCGGCTTTCGCGCCCGCCGATGCCTGCCTATGCTGGGTTTACGGAGTTAGTCGGCGGAACTTAGACTCGCTGTCGAGCCTTGAGTTCCCCGGGGTGAGGGAAGGAGGATCCGTGCCACTGTCTGAGCATGAACAGCGCCTGCTTGAGCAGATGGAGCGCGCCCTCTACGCAGAGGACCCCAAGCTCGCCTCCACGCTTCGCGGCGCTGACCTGCGCGCCCACCAGCGACGCCGCATCATCGTTGGTTCCCTGGGGTTTCTGGCCGGGCTCGGACTGCTGCTCGCCGGAGTGACGGCCGGATGGGGCCTGGGTCTTGCGGGCTTCCTGCTCATGTTGATTTCCGCCTGGTGGATCATGACCGGGTGGCGCGCCGGTTCCCGCGCGCCTGAGTCAGTGGCCGCAGCGGGCGCCGACATTGGTCCTGGTTCAGAACGGTCGAAGACCTCCAAGTCGAAGGCGGCCAAGCCGCCGGGGTCAACGGGCATGATGGATCGACTCGAAGGTCGTTGGCGTCGACGTCGCGAGGGCGACGGCCGCTAGAGCGACTCGCACCGGCTCTTCGTCAGGCGGGTTGGTGTTAGCGCGGCGGAGTCGGCGTGCGTTCACGCGTTCGTCGGTGCCCAGAAGGGGTCGTCGTGCGTCGGCCTAGGCGGATCGCGCGAACCCGTCGAGGAACTGCGTCCAACCAATCCAACGCATCGGCGGTCCGGGCGCCGGCGCGTCGAGTCAAGGAGGGCGCCAGAAGCCGGGCTCGCCATCGCCTCCGTGGGGAGGCTGCCGACAGCAGTCCGGCCCTCGCAGACAGCACGTCATCGGCGAGGCCATCCACCGGGTCCGGCGTACGGGCGTAGCGGGCTCGTTCCGTCGCCACAGCGGCCCGGCGCAGCGCCGATGCAGCCGCGGTGCGAACCGGAATCGGGTCGGCTTCCAGGCGTGCAGTCTCGATGATTTCGGCAGCGACCTGGCGAGGGGTGCGCGAAGCGGGCCAGGTGAGATCGATGTCCAGGCAGGTTGCGGAGATCTCAGCCCACGCGGCAAGTGCGGCCGGGCGAGGTTCGGCCTGACGGGCCGTCCTGAGTCGGCGGCGGCGTTGCTCGTTGCGCAGAGCCCAGGGCAACAACACAACCACTACGACGATCAAGGCGACGGCCAGCCAGAGCCAGTGAAAAGCCCCCGCTGACGATGCGGCGGCTACTTCTCCAAGGCCTCCGCCAAGGGCTTCTTGCGCCCCGGGGCGTACCAAGTTGTCCTGGCCTGTCCGAGTGGGCCGACTGTCATCGGGGCGCAGTGGGCCGGGCTGGCTCGGGCCGCCTGGACTCGTCACCTCCTCCAGGGTCCAGGAAGGCTGGGAAAGGCCAGCTCCGGCGCCTCGCGGGGTTGGCTCGAAGCGGGTCCACCCCGCGCCTTCGAAGTACACCTCGGGCCACGCGTGAGCGTCGTGCCAAGAAACCGAGTAGCTGCCGTCTTCGACCTTCTCGCCGGGGAGGAAGCCCACCACCACGCGGGTGGGCAAATCTAAAGAGCGCGCCATGACCGCGTAGGTGCCCGCGAACTGCTGGCAAAAGCCGCGCTTGCTCTCCAGAAAGACGGTCAGGGGATCCTCGGCGACCGTGGGCGTGGTCACGTCGTAGATGAAGTCGCCCGACTGGAAGAACTGCTGGAGCGCCACGGCCTTTTCGAACGGCGTCTCAGCGTCCTCGGTCACCTGTTTCGCCGTCGTCGTCACGATGGGCGGGACCTCTGGAAGTGCGGTGTTTTCCTCGCGGAACTGCGGTTCCAGGGGTCCGGGGTCCTGCAGATCTGCGGCGTCAGGTTCGACCTGGAGGCTGGTCGTGGTCCAGGTCAGACCGCTGCTGTCGGACTTAGGGGACCAGACGACTCGCGTCTCGGCATCCCAGACCCAGTCATTGGCACTTGCCCCGTTCACACCGACGAACGAAAGCGGGGCGGGCGCCGGCAGCCAGGTGCTCTCGGTCAACTCGGTCGAAGTGAAAGACGACGTGACGATCCTCGAGACGGCCGAATCATCGACGCCGGTCACCGGGGGAAGCGGGTCACGGACCACCGAGCCGGAAGTCCTCAGGCGCGAGGGGACCCAGGTCTCGCCGTCGAACGTGGGCAGCGTCACGAGTCGGAGGTAGTCGGGCTGGTCGGCATCGGTGGTGTAGCGCAACACCTCGGTGTCGTCCGGGCGGTTGAGTTCGCCACCGAGGGAGACAAAGGGGTTTACGGTCGTCACGGTCCTGCCACTGCCACCTCCTCCTCCCGGTCCTCCGCCCCCACCTCCGAAAAAGGCGTCACTTAGGCCCGGGAGAATCGCCGGGATGAATACCGCGACGACGATCGCGACGGCTCCGATACGGCGACCGACGGCTCCCATCGGCTCCGCCGGCGTCCCGATCGCTGGGTCCATCGGATCGCCCGGAAACGCGCGAGTGCCCAGCCGCCGGCCCCAGCCGCCGACTCGTTCCCGGCTGTCGGCAAGGAGCAGGGCCAGCCACCCGATGGCCGCGAGCCCGAAGTATGGCCAGGAGACACCGTCGGCCGCGATAGCCACGGGTACGGCGTAAAGCACAAGCAACGGCAAGCCGGCGAGGGCCGGGGAGCGGAGGGTCACGGCGAGGGTGTCAACGACAACGGCGATGCCGGCGATGGACACCGAGAGGAGGAAGACCAGGCCCGGCGTGGTTGGCGCCGGCGGCGCAGCCGTGGCCATGGTGTCGAAGGCTTCTTCAAGCAGACTCCGGACCAGAAGTCTGGCGTCTTCCCCGGGGATGACTCCCCAAAGGGCGACCTCGCGGGTGAAGCGGGCGACGATGACGAGGGCCAGCACGCCGATCTCGATAAGCGGCACGAGCCAGCGCGGACTGCCTAAGCGGCGAGCAAGGTATCCGGTCGCCGCCACCACGCCCACCAGCAGCGTCGTGGTCAGAAGCCACTGTGCGCTGTCCAGAAGAGACATCAGGGACAACGACGTCAACAGCACAGCGATCACCGCGACGATGGTGAGTCTGGGGTGCCCAGTCATGCCATTTCCCTGACCGAAAGTGCCGACTGCGAGCCATGGGCCACCGCCGGCCACAGGGTCGCGAGGTCGTCGCCGGCTCGCGCAATAACGACCCGCCAACCGGCCGCTTGCAGGAGTGCGGCGGCTCGGTCGGGGTGCGGGGCAGAGTTACCCCGAGGGGCCTGACCCGCCCAACTCGTGACGTCCAACAGGATGGCTACTGCTGATCCGCCCCGGTGCTGGGCACGGATCAGTCCTTCGGCTTCAGCCGGAGCGAGGGCTCCGAGAACGGCCACGACCAAGCCATCGAATCCACCGAGGTGCAGGCTCCCGGCGGGGCCGAGGGTGACGCCACCCGTCACCTCGGCCGCCGACAGGGCGTCGAGAATCGATGCCTCTTGATCGCCGAAGCCGAGATCGGCGCCGTGGCCCCTGAGCTTGGCGCCCGAGTCCGTCACCAGGTCCACGGTGTATCCGACGCGCCCGGCATGAGCACTGATAGAAGCCGCCGCCGACACGGCCCACTCGAAGGATGAGGCGGGTCCCGCGCCTCGGTGCGCCGCCGCACGGGTGTCCAGAAGCAGAGTGCAGTGCGATTCCCAGGGCTGTTCTTCGCGCCGGACCATCAGTTCGCCGTAGCGCGCCGTCGAACGCCAGTGCACCCGCCGGAAGTCGTCGCCGTGCCGATACTCGCGAGTCGCGACGTCGTCCTCTCCAGCGGCGGCGACCGACCGGGAACGGCTGTCTCCGGACCCGGCCCATTCGCCGCCCAGCGGTACGGCCGGAAGGTGCTGGACCACGGGGGTCACGACGAGGGTGTCCCGAGCCGAGAAGGAGCGCGTCAGCTCACACATGCCGAACGGGTCGGACAGCCGTACCGTGAGCGGACCAACGACGTAGCGGCCTCGAACATCGGCCCGAACGGGGTAGTCCACGGTTCGCACTCCACCGGGCTCGACCCGGTCCAGCAGGAACCGTGGCCGTGAGCCCAGAATGTAGGGCAGTCGATCCTCGATGAGCAGTAGCCCGGTGGGCAGGCGGGACACGTTCTCCAGGCGGAGCACCACCCTGGAGTCTTGACCGGCTTCCACTCGACCGGGGTTGACGCGGCGCGTGCACGCGACCCGATAGCGCGTGCGGATCACGGTCGCCGCGCTGATGAGCGGCAGAGCAGTGAGCAGAATCGCGACGCGCAGCAGATCGTCCTGGCTCATGATCAAAGCGGAGACGATGGAGGCGAGCCCGGCCGCCAGAAAACAGCGGCCGCGGGTGGTCAGACCGCCCAGGGCTTCGCGCACGGAGAGGTCATCCCCTCACGTCGTTCGGCAACGGCACCTGGCGCATGATGTCGTTGACGATGACCTCGGTCCCTCGCCGCGCGATCTGAGCCTCCGCGGTGAGCAGAAGTCGATGCGCAAGCACGGGTACGGCCAGTCGCTGGATGTCATCGGGGGAGACGTAGTCCCGGTCATCGAGCGCAGCGGACGCGCGCGCAGCGCGTACCAGATGGAGCGCGGCACGAGGAGATGCCCCGAGTCGAAGATCGGGGGACCGGCGGGTCGCCGACACCACGGCGATGACGTAGCGGCGCACGGAGTCAGAAAGATGAACGGTTCGAACCGCTTCGACGAGCCGCCTGATCTCGACGGCGTCAGTCACAGCCTCCACGGTTTCAAGTGCGCTGGTCCCTCCGTGTAGGTCCAGCATGGCCAATTCCGCGTCCGTGTCGGGGTAGCCCATGGAGACGCGCGCCATGAACCGGTCGCGCTGCGCCTCGGGAAGGGGATAGGTCCCCTCCATCTCGATCGGGTTCTGAGTTGCGATCACCATGAAGGGGGCCTCGAGCACGTAGGTCGTTCCATCGACGGTGACCTGACGTTCTTCCATGCACTCCAGGAGGGCGCTTTGCGTCTTCGGAGAGGCCCGATTGATCTCGTCGCCGACCACGATGTTGGCGAATACGGAGCCTGGCTTGAACTCGAAGTCCCGGGTGTTCTGGTTGAACACGCTGACCCCGGTGACGTCCGAGGGGAGTAGGTCGGGCGTGAACTGAATGCGGCGCACGGTGCAGTCGATCGACCGGGCGAGCGCCTTGGCCAGCATGGTCTTGCCGACTCCGGGCACGTCCTCGATCAGTAGGTGACCCTCGGCCAGCAGCACCGTCAACGTGGTGCGCACGACCTGAGGCTTGCCCTCGATGGCCTTAGCGACCGACTTGGCGATCTCCGCCGCGGAACCGCGGACGTCGTCCAGCGTGGCGAGAGGGCGCTCCGTCATCGGACCATCTTCACCCAGAAGCCCCGAGTTTGCCTCATGACTTGGGACAACGTTGCCGCACCGTTGTTCGCCAAGCGGCCCCCGATGGGTCCGAACGGGGAGCTCCGGTGCCCGGAATATCCGAATATTCAGGACTCGCGGGCCTGAGTCGGCTGCCTTGATCGGGGAGGGACCGACCCAGCCGCAACCCGCGTTGACCAGCCAAGGGAACGCTGTTTCACTGCTCCCGTGACCGAATCGTCTGACGTTGCCCTGCTCACCTTTGATCACGTCGTACTGGGGACCAGCGATCCGGTGGCGATGCTCGCTTTCTTAGCGGTCTTCGGGTTGGTGCCGGTGGCCCCGCCGACCGATGCTGGCGTGTTCGTCGGCGTCGCCGGTCACCGGGGAGCTCTCCGGATCGTCGAGGTCGAGGGAACGACTCCGGCGCTTGGCCCCTACGCCACCGGTGGACAGGCGCTGGACCTCTACACGCGGGACATGACCCGCTCGCTCGAGCTCATCGACGCGGCTGGATTGGCCCGGGGGCCGGCCGTTGCCTACGCGTTTGGTCCGATGCAACTCGGCCAAGTGCTCGTGCACGGCCCAGATGGCCTGGCCCTCGTGCTCGTCGAGGTCGATCACCGGCTGCCGAGTGTGCTCGACCAGGACACCCATCGCCTCCACTCCCAACTGCACAGCATCGTGTGGTCGGTCGAAGACCTCGAAGCGGCGACAGCGTTCCTTAGTGGCCCTGCCGGGTTGTCGCTTCGAGCGACCTTTCCCCTCGACGCCCCCGAGGTCTCGGAGTTCATGCTGCTCCCGCGCCGAACGCCGATCCGGATGTCGGTGCTGTCGGCCTCGGACGCGCAAGCACCCCGTTTTGAACTGTTGACGTATGACCGCACGGCCGTACGCGCCGACGAGGTCGGCCATCGTCCGGGGCAACCCCTGGCGCCCGGGGGACTCCTGCCGGTATTTGTCACCAGCGACCTCGAGGCGGCTGCGGGTGTGCTTGGGGGCGCGCTCGATGCTGACGCGCTCGGATCCAAGTTGGTGGTGGTGATTCCCGGCGGCATCGACGTCGAGATCCGCCTTGACCCCGCTGCTGCCATGGGAAACGTCGGACCGTTCTACGCTGCGGTCCCGTGAGCGAGCGACGTCCGGCCTATACCGAACTGGCCGAGCAACTGCGGGCGCGAATCCTGTCCGGCGACCTGCAGGCCGGCGAGCGGCTTCCGGTCGAGCCGGATCTCTCGGCCCAGTTCGGGGTGTCGCGGAGCACGGTGCGTGAGGCGCTGCGACTGCTGTCCTCGCAGAACTTGATCGCGACGACTCGAGGCGTTTCTGGTGGGTCCTTCGTCAGGCACCCCGGTGTCGACGACATCGGCGCCTATCTCGAGGCCAGTATGGGCCTGCTCGCAGGAACTGATGATCTGAGTGTCGAACGGCTGCTCGAGGTTCGGCACCTACTCGAGGTTCCCGCGACCGGGCTGGCTGCGAGGCGGCGCACCGGCGAGCAACTCGAGTCCTTGCGAGAGACCTTGGTCGATCCGGGTGAGACCGCCGATGACGCCGTCCATCACGCCAACGTCGGCTTCCACACGATCCTGCTCGAGGCCGCGGACAATCCGCTGTTGACGGTTGTGGCGCGGCCGTTGTTCGCGGTGATGGAGCGCCGGTTCCGTGGGGGGCAGGACTGGCGGGCGGTCTTTGCTGACCACGCACGGATCTTGGCTGCCGTCGAGGCCGGCGACGCGAAGACCGCCGAGGCCGAGGCGAGGGCCCATCTGGAACGGCTCCGACCGACCTACGCCCTTCGCGAGGGGGAGAGTGCATGAGGCACGCGAAGCGCACGCACTTTGGAACAATGAATCGCACAGTGGAACGATCTAGTTGACCCGGCAATCCTCAGACCTTTAGGCTCGACCCGCCGCAGATGACCTGGGAGCGGCTCACAGGAGGTGGCAGCGGTGACGGTGCACGAAGCGCAACTTGGCCGATTCCTCGAGGACTTCGAGGTCGGCGACGTGTTCCAGCATCCGTTCGGTCGCACCATCAGCGAGACCGACTGCACGTGGTTCACCCAACTGACCTGCAATACGAATCAGAACCACTTCAACGCTCACCTGGCGAAGCAGAACCCGATCACTGATGGCCGAGTGATCGTCAACTCGGGGCTCACGATCGCGCTCGTCCTGGGCCTATCCGTCATCGACATGAGCCAGAACGCTGTGGCCAACCTCGGAATCGACGAACTGCGTCTCACTCATCCGGTCTACGTGGGCGACACGGTCTATGCCGAATCGATCGTCTTGGATCTGCGCCGGTCGTCCAGCCGTCCGGACGTCGGGATCCTCACGATGCGCACGCGTGGGCTGAACCAGGACGGTGAGCAGGTCATGACCTGGGTCCGATCGGTCATGGTGCCCACTCGCGCGTCCGGGATCGGTCAGGGGTACTTTCCGCAGGCCAAAGCGGGGCCGCTCGAACTGCCCGACGACCAGAGCTCGAAGGCCTGATCGTCCATGACCGACACCGTGGGCTGCCGGCTGACCTACGGCCCGTGGGGCGAGACGTTGGCCGAGCTGGTTGCAGCCGGGCAGAGCGCTGAGACGGCCGGGGCACACGTTGTTTGGGCGCCGGAGATGCACCGCAGCGCGACCGTGACCGCTGCGGCACTCGCGGCAGGGACGGCGACGATTGGGGTGGGTACGGCGATTGCGTTGGCCTTCACGCGTTCGCCCATGGTTACGGCCTTGGAGGCCATGGACCTGGACGAGATGTCCGACGGACGGTTCGTCCTCGGCCTGGGAACCGGGGTGCAACGGCTCAACGAGGACTGGCACAACGCACGTTGGGGCAAGCCCCTGGCCCACCTGAGGGAGACCGTGGGCATCGTCCGGCATGTCATTTCCCATGCTCGCGACGGCGAGCCGATGGCCATCGAGGGTGAGTTCGAGCACCTGCGCGTGCGGGGCTATCAGCGGCCCTACCAGCAGCAGCGCACCGCGATCCCGATCTACCTGGCGGCGATGGGTCCGGCGATGACGCGCCTCGCGATCGAGATCGGCGACGGTTGGATCAGCCACGAGCTGTGCTCGCCGGAATTCGTCCGCGGGCAGGTGCTCGAAGGCGTGAGCGAGGGGTTGCAGCGCGGCGGCAAGGAACGCAAAGAGGTGGACCTTGTGGTCTCGGCCTGCTGCTCCGTTGATGAGGACGGCGCGGCGGCGCGGCGGGCAGCGGCCGGGATCGTCGGCTTCTACGCCAGCGTCAGGACCTACGCCGCGTTCTTCGACTTCCACGGATTCGGGGCCGAGGCTGCGGCCTGCAACGCGGCGCTGAAGGGCGGCCGCGGCGCCACCGATCTGGGGGATCTGGTACCCGATGCGATGGTCGATGCGGTGACTTTGTCCGGCACGCCGGACGAGGTCAGGAGGCGGTTGCGGGCCTATGAAGGCCTCGCGGATTCCATCAAGTTGACGCCGCCGACTCACGGACTGTCCCCGGAGCAAACCCGAGCGGCCCAGGCGCGGGTCATCGATCTCATCGGGTCGCTCGCGTGAACGCGCCGCGTCGGCCACTGGAAGATGTCCGGATCATCGCTGTCGAGCAGTACGGCGCCGGTCCATGGGGCAGCCTGCACCTGGCTGATTTGGGCGCTGAGGTCATCAAGATCGAGGACCCCTCGGTCGGAGGTGACGTGGGCAGGTACGTGCCTCCGTACACCTCAGGTGAGGACTCGCTGTTCTTCGAAGTGTTCAACCGAGGAAAACGGTCGGTCTCACTGGATCTCACGACCGACGAGGGCCGGGCCGTGTTTGAAGACCTGGTGCGCGGGGCCGATGCCGTCTACAGCAATTTGCGCGGGGACGTCCCCGCCAAGATCGGGCTCACCTACGACCAGCTGAGCCACCTGAACCCCGCGATCGTGTGCTGTTCGCTATCCGGCTTCGGTATGAGCGGACCGCGGGTGAAGGAGCCGGGCTACGACTACATCCTGCAAGGGCTCGCCGGGTGGATGGATGTCACGGGAGAGCCGGACGGTCCGCCGACTAAGTCTGGGTTGTCCATGGTCGACTACAGCGGGGGCATGGTCGCGGCCATATCGCTGCTCGCGGGTATCCACGCCGCGCGACGAGACGGTGTCGGGATGGACTGCGACGTCTCGTTGTACGACACGGCCATTTCGCTGTTGACCTACCCGGCAACCTGGGCACTGAACGAGGGGTTTGTGCCGACCAGGACGCCGTTGTCTTCACATCCGTCCTTGGTTCCATTCCAGCTGTTTCAGACGAAGGACTCATGGGTCGTCGTCGGATGTGCCAAGGAAAAGTTCTGGCAGCGCCTGGCGGTACTCGTTGACCACCCTGAATGGGGCGATAGTGGCGACTACGCGACGTTCGCCTTGCGGCAGGAGAATCGCCAGCGCCTGGTGTCTGAGCTGACCGAGATCTTCTTGAGCCGTACCACCGATGAGTGGTTGGACGCGTTGTACGCCGCCGCCATTCCCTGTGGGCCCGTCAACACCGTCGCCGAAGCGCTGGCCGAGCCGCACACCGCGAAGCGAGGTCTCATCGTTGAAGCCGAGCACCCCACTTTCGGAAGCGTGCGCATGCCGAGGACTGCGGTGAGCGCCGGGCCGCAGCCGACCAGCCATCGGCGGGCCCCCCAACGCAACGAGGACTTCGGCTATGTCGTTGAGGACCTTCTGGGCTACTCACCGCAGAAGGTCGCTCAACTGGTAGCGGCGGGGGCGTTCGGCGATCCCGCCTCGACGGGCCACCTGCCGGAACGCTTGTCATGACCGAGGTCTCTCGCCCGCATGGGTGCCGCCCGTGACGGTCACTGAAGACTTTGCGGCCTGGGCCGGAGAGCTGGCCCCAGGGGACGTGCCGGCGGACGTTTCGCAGGCCGCCCGTCGACACCTGTTGGACGGAGTTGCGAATGCCGTCGGCTCGCGGCTGCACGGGGCCGTGGATCCGGCCCTAGCCGTCGCCGAGGCGTTGGGCGGACCGGAAGAGGCTGCGGTACTCGGGGCGGAGCGGAAGCTGTCGGCCCCCGCTGCAGCCTTGGCCGACGGCGCCCTCGTGCATGGCTTGGATTTCGACGACACCCATGCGGGTGGCCTCGTCCATGCCACCGCGGTCGCCCTGCCGGCGGCGTTCACCGTCGGGCAGCAGGTAGGGGCGTCCGGGGCCGAGGTGCTCACGGCCGTCGTGATCGGCTATGAGTTGGTGTGTCGCGTCTCCGCCGCGGTCCCGCACGGCTTTCATGCCCGTGGAGTCCATGCCACCCATGCGGTCGGCACCCTGGCCGCCGCGGCCATCGCCGCCAGGCTCATGGAGCTCGATGCGGCGACGACGGTGTCGGCGCTGGGGATCGCTGGATCGGCCTCGAGTGGTCTGCTGGAGTTCCTGGACACCGGTTCTTCGACCAAGCAACTGCACCCGGGCACCGCGTCCATGGCCGGCGTTCTTGCCGCTCGGCTCGCGGCCGCAGGAGCCACGGGCCCAAGCTCGGTGCTGGAAGGCAGACAGGGCGTGTGGGCGGCGCTCAGTGAAGGGTCCCCTGACATCGCGTCGGTGACCAAGGGTCTTGGTGCGCATTGGGAGACCACCCGCATCACGATCAAGCCGTACCCCGCCTGTCAGCTCATGCATGTTTCACTCGACGCAGTTGCGGCCGCCACTGAAGGCCAGCGCATCGACCCCGCCGGCATTGTCACGGTGACCGCTTCGGTGCATCCAGACTCCGCCGCGATCGTGAGCGAACCGGCGGCCGACAAGGTCACGCCGCGCACCACGTATGACGCCAAGTTCTCCCTTCCCTGGTCGGTCGCTGCGTTGCTCATCGACGGGGCGGTCGGCGTTTCGACGTACAGCCCGAACTCCGTCGGCCGCCCCGAAGTGGCGGACCTAGCGGCCCGAGTTCACAGTCACATCCGAGATCCAGGGGTCGTCGCCGCTGACGCTCCGGGGCACGTCGAAATCACCCTGGCTGATGGCCGGGTGCTCCTGGGGGACGTCGCTCACAGTCGAGGCGGTCCGGCAGCGCCCCTGCCAGAAGAGGTCCTGCGTAGCAAGGTCGTTGACCTCTGCGGTGGCCCGGGACCAGCGGTCGACGCCCTCATTCACGCGGTCAATGTCCTGCCGGGGGCGCTCAACCTCACCGACGTCCACGGATGCGCCGCCCGTGTGGTCACCGAACGTCGCCCTCAAAGCATCGACAGGAGAGACCGTTGAGTCCGCTGCCCCAAGCCATCGAGCCCGCTGCTTTTCCATGGGCGGACTACTCGGGTGCCACCTTTGCGCTCGGTTTGAAGGTCGGAGATGACGTCATCAACTCGGGTCACTCCGGCGCCGTGCTCGACCGAGAGACCGGGCGGATGCGGGTCGCAGACGGGATGGGGGAGCAGGCCGCAGTCGCTTATGCCAAGCAGGAGGCGATTCTCGCGGCAGCCGGACTCGGGTGGGGTGATGTCACCCGCGTCGTCGAAAACGTGACTCTGGCTGGGCTTGCCCACTATGCCGAGGCCGATGAGGCACGCCGTGCCATCTTCGGCGACCACCAGCCCACGGTAGTGACGGTCGTGGTGGATCGCCTGGTGCGACGAGCCGCGTGGATCGAGATCGAGGTTCACGCCAGCCCTGGGGGTGGGCACGCGCTCGTGATCGGAGCCAGCGACGAGGAATCGTGGCTTCGCCGCGACACCGTCCGGACGGGCCATGACGGTGCCGTCTTCCTCCCGGCCCTGCTTCCGATCGCCGCTGATGGGTCGGTCATAGCCGAGGGTGACGTCGTCGGCCAGTACTTCGCTTGCCTCGAACGAGCCGCAGAATTGTTGGAGCGCGCTGGTCTCGACCTTTCCCACGTGGTGTCAACCGTCGACTACTCGACCCCTGCGACCCGCGAGCGCTACCCCAAGACCGGCCGGGCGCGCAGGGATCTGTTGGGTCCGGTCTATCCGGGTGCCGCGGGGATCTTGATGAGCGAGTTGCATGCGCCAGGAGTGCTGGTAGCACTGGAAGTTGTCGCGTCGCGGCACCAACCGGTGGCCGTGAACCCCGGTTGGGAGCGATACGAGACGCTCACCTACAACCCCGGTGTACGAGCCGGGGACACGCTCTACATGTCCGGCTTCGCCGCTCTCGACATGGATACCCAGCAGGCGCTGCACCTTGGCGACCTCCAGGGCCAGGCAGCGGCCACCTACGACGCCATGCTGAAGACCATGGCTGCGGTGGGGGCAGGGCCCGAGCACCTGCTGACGACGGTTGAGTACGTCGTTGCGGACGCGCTTCCCGACTACCGAACGGTGGCAGACGTGCGTCGGTCGCGCCTCGCGCCGCCGTACCCGGCTTCGGCCGGCATCGTGTGCGGGGGGCTGTTGCGCGACGAGTTCCTCATCGAAGTCGTCCCGACCTGCCTGGTTCCTGCGGATGGCCCGGCATGAGCCTGCTGACCGAGGACCTGTTGACGCGAGTAGGCGAAACCGTGACCTACACCGCTCCCGAGTACTGCGGTCGCCCCGCCTTCCGGTACTTCGCGCAGGCAGTGGGCGACGACAACCCCCTGTACGTCGATCCGGAGGCGGCCGCCGCAGTCGGGCTCGAAACGGTGGTTGCCCCGCCGACGTGGCTGTGCGAGACGAATCAGTACGCCGGCCTGGCGCCGGACGAGGATGGCTACGCCGGGCACTCATGGCACCTCGAGGTACCAGGCACGCGTTTGGTCCGGGGCGGCAACAGCTACGTGTTCCACCGGCATGTACGGCCCATCGACGTCATCACGGCAACATGGCGAATCGTGGATATGGCCGAGCGAACCACCGCGGCCGGGCAACAGATGCTGATCGTGACCTCGGAAGCGAGCTATGCCCGCGACGACGGCGCTCTACTGGCGACCAACACGGAGTCACTGGTCTTCGTCGAGCTGGACGGAGAACGGTCGTGACCACGGCTTGGCAGACGCCGGCGGTCGGCGCGACCGTGCCGACGCTGACCAGGCGGATCGACCTCTCGGACATGATTGCCTACGCAGGTGCGACGTGGGATTGGCACCGACTGCACTACGACCCCGACTATCTCGCGGCGAAGCAAGTTCCGGCGCCTGTTGTCGACGGTCAGGTCTTCGGCGCCCTGCTCGCCGAAGCCGTACTGGACTGGCTCGGTCCCGCGTCGTTCTTGCGAGAGCTGTCCTTTCGTTTCAAGGCACTGGTTTTCGCGGGTGACACGGTTCGTTGCGAGGGAACCGTCGTCGAGGTTCAGGATTCGGCCGTGACACTGGACCTTCGGGTCGTGGTGGTCGATGGGGAAGGCGCCGTCGAGCGCATCGCGGCCGCGCCGTGCCGGGCCGTTGTCGTGCGGCGCCCCGAGGAGGCCTGACCCATGGCCGTAGCAATCGTCGGCGCCGCCGAATGTGATCTCGGGGTCACTGGGCGGACGATGTATGAGCTGCAGGCCCAAGCCGTCACGCGTGCGTTGTCAGACGCTGGTCTAGAGCTCTCGGACGTGGATGGCCTCGCGACGACGGCCCTGTCGAGGTTCAGCGTGTCGAGCCTGGCTGACTACTTGGGGGTGCGGCCCCGGTGGAGTGACTCTTCGGCCGCGGGCGGGTCGGTGTTCGAGATGTTCGTGGCCCGGGCCACGCAGGCTATCGATGCCGGGCAGTGCGACACCGTGGTGATCTCCTTCGCCAGCAACCAACGGTCGGCGGCGACCCGCCGGCTGGGTGGTGTTGTTGAGACGCACACGCCGGAAGCGCAGTTCGAGACGCCGTACCAGCCGCTGTGGCCGCTGGCCTATTACGCGATGGCCGCGCAGCGCTACCTGCACGACCACGATGCGACGCACTCCGATCTGGCCGAGGTCGCCGTGGCCGCCCGGGAATGGGCGCTGCTCAATCCGGTCGCCTATCGACACGGCGCCGGGCCCTTGACCGTGGAGGATGTTCTAGGGGCTCGTCCCATTGCATCGCCGTTGACCGGCTTGGATTGCTGCCTCGTCACCGACGGCGGGGGGGCGGTCGTGCTCACGTCGCTCGAACGAGCCCGTGACCTTCGGCCGGATCCCATCGTGGTGCTCGGCTACGGCGAGTCGACGACCCACCAATCCATGACTGCTGATCCCGTCATCACGCGCACAGGGGCGTACGACAGCGCCAAGGAGGCGTTCGGGAGGGCCGGCGTGTCGGTATCCGACGTGGACGTGGCCCAGATTTATGACTCGTTCACGATCACGGTTCTCTTGTCGTTGGAGGCCTTGGGGTACTGCGGGCCGGGCGAGGCCGCGGGGCTGGTGCGCTCGGGGGCGCTTCGGCCCGGGGGGTCGCTCCCGGTGAACACCTCCGGTGGAGGGCTCTCGTACTGCCATCCCGGCCAGTTCGGGCTGCTGCTCCTGGTCGAGGCGGTGCGCCAACTGCGAGGACGTTGCGGTGATCGCCAGGTTCCGGATGCCCAGATAGCGCTGGCTCATGGGACCGGCGGCATCTTGTCCACCCATGCGACGGTCCTGTTGGGAGTCGACCGATGACCTCGCTCCCGTGGCAGGAGGTCTCGCTGCCCCCCGAGGATTCGGTGACCGCGCCGTGGTGGTCTGCCACGCGTGAACGCCGACTGGTGCTGCAGACCTGTGGCGCGTGTAGCGCCGTCCAGCACCCGCCGCGCCCGTTGTGTGTCACCTGTTCGAGCACGGACCTCGCTTGGGTGGAAGCCGCCGGTCGCGCCACCGTCGACGCCTTCTCGGTCATCCACCGGGCGCCAGATCCGGCGCTGGACGTGCCCTATGTGATTGCGCGGGTGCGCTTGGTTGAAGGGCCAGTGCTCTTGGCCCGGATCGAAGGCGCGGATCTCACCGCTGATCAACCCCTCCGTTGCGACCAGGACGTGCGGTTGGGTTGGGCGCCACTGCCTGACGGCCGCGCCCTGCCCACGTTCTCCGTACAGCCATCCACCCATGAGGAGCACTGACCATGGACTTCGAGTTCTCCGACGAACAGCGCCTGTTCCGGGACACCCTGCGCAGCTTCGTGGACAAGGAGATCGTTCCGGTGGCGTCAGAGTGGGAACGCTCCGGGCGGTATCCCACGGAGATCGTCGATGGAATGAAGGAACTGGGGCTCTTCGGGATGACGGTGCCCGAGGAGTACGGCGGGTTGGACATCGACATGGTCTCCTTCGCGCTGGTCTTCGAGGAGCTCGCCAAGGGCTGGATGGGCATCGCCGGGATCTTGGGAAGCCACTCGCTTTCGTGCTGGCTGATCGCCAAGCACGGCACTGAAGAGCAGCGCGCGGCCTACCTGCCCGGCCTGGCTACCGGCGAACTCCGGACGGGCATCGCCTTGACCGAGCCCGGTGCGGGCACCGATTTGCAGGGCATCCGCACCACGGCTCGGCTCGAGGGTGACCACTACATCGTGAGCGGCACCAAGACCTGGATCACGAACGCCCGATATGCCAATCCGCTCCCGGTGCTGGTGAAGACGGACACGACGACCGAGCCGGCTCACAAGGGCATGAGCGTGCTGCTCGTCGATACCTCTTTGGCCGGATTCTCGGTGAGCAAGGACCTGCCGAAGCTGGGCTACAAGGGCACCGAGTCCTGCGAGGTGGTTCTGGAGAATGTCCGCGTTCCCGTGAGCGCACTTCTGGGAGGTACCGAGGGCCGCGGTATGCAACAGGTGCTGTCCGGGCTCGAGACCGGACGGATCAACGTCGCGGCTCGAGCCTTAGGTATCGCGCAGGCGTCCTACGACGCAGCGTTGGTCTATGCCAGGGAACGAGAGGCCTTCGGCAAACCCATCGCCGACTTTCAGGCCGTACAGATCAGGTTGGCTGACATGGCCACCCAGATCCAGGCGGCCCGGTTGCTCGTCTTGTGGGCGGCCTCCGAGGCCGACGCGGGCAAGCGGGTGGACATGCAGGCCGGAATGGCGAAACTCTTCGCGTCAGAGGTCGCGGTGAAGGCCTCGCTGGATGCCATGCGAATCCATGGCGGGTACGGCTACAGCCAGGAATTCGTTGTGGAGCGGCTGTACCGGGACGCGCCCTTGATGGTGATCGGCGAAGGGACCAGCGATGTGATGCAGATGGTCATTGCTCGCGCCTTGGTCAGCGGCACCGAGGTCATCGGATGATCCGGTCTCACCTGTATGTCCCGGGCAATCGCGCTGAGCTGCTGGCCAAGGCGTTGGACCGCGGCGCGGACGCCCTCATCGTGGATCTCGAGGACGCTGTGCCCTTGGCCTCGAAGGATGAGGCGCGTGGCGCAGTCGCCCGCTGGCTTGAAGACCTGCCCGAAGAGCCGGGCGCCGAGATCTGGGTGCGCGTCAACATCGGTCCGCGCGGCGTTGAGGATCTAGCCGCCCTCGCGGGGGACCCAGCGGTTTCGGGCTTTTGTTTGGCGAAGACGGAGTCGCCGGACGAGGTGCGCGCGGCGGCCGCGGTGCTGGACGGTGCCAACTCGCGCGCGGAGCTGGCACCGTTGCTGGAGTCGGCCTCCGCGGTTCTTGCGGCCCGCGAGATCGCGCAAGCGCCGCGTGTTAGCCGGCTGCAGGTTGGAGAAGCAGATCTGCGAGGAGACACCGGAATCATGCCAGGCCCGGATGACCTCGAGTTGCTGCTCGTGCGTTCTAGCGTCGTGCTCGCCTCCGTGGCGGCCGGAATCGGCGCACCGGTTGGCCCGGTGAGCACCGATTTCCGGGACCTGGATCGGTTGCGAGACTCGACACTGGCCCTGAAGCGGCTGGGCTACTTCGGTCGTGCGTGTATCCACCCCGCTCAGATCGAGGTCGTCAACCAGGTGTTCACGCCAACTCCTGAGGAAATCGACCGCGCGCAGCGAATCGTCTCGGCCTACGAACGATCGCTTGCCGCTGGCACGGGCGTTTTCGTCGGTGATGACGGACGCATGATCGATGAGGCCGTCGTTCGCCAGGCTCGCCGGCTGCTCGGCTAGCACAGCACGGCGCGCGGACAGTTGCACCCCGAGGTGTCAGGGGAGCTCGACCAGAACGTCTTCGCCCTCAACGACCACGACGAACGTCGTCAGGTCTGCTGGCTTGCGGCCCATCGCCACCATTCGTTGCGACCAGCGGGGGATGTGGCGTCCCGCGAAGCCGGTCGCCCAGTCCAGATTGGCACCGGAGCACATCTCAAAACGTGAGTTGTGCCAAGGACATTGGATGACGCCGTCGGTGAATGACGGGCCGCCTGGCCCCTTGGTGAGCGAGAGGCCCAGGTGCGGGCAGCGGTTTTGGGCTGCGCAGAACTCCTCGCCGTCGCGAACGACGATGACGGATGTGCCGTCGGCGTCGACAGAGACGAGCTCGCCTGCCGGGAAATCCGCAACCGTTCCGACCTTCACCTGGCGCGACATACCACGGCCTTCCTTACTGTTCGGGCCAACCCCCGCGGGTTGGAATGGACGGGACCGAGCCTAGTGAGGCCGCGAAGACCCCGCTGCCGCACCGGGGTCGGCTCGGCCTAGGTTGAGCGTCATGAGCCAAGCATCCGGGAGTTCCGGCCTGGGGATCGACGCGGTGCTGCAGGCGCCCCCGCCACGGTTCAGCGAATCCGAGGCGGTCCGCATCGGGCAAGAGTCCTATGCGATCGAGGCCTCCCAGGCTCGGAATCTGGGCAGTGAGCGAGACCAGACGTTCATGCTCTTGGGCGACAGCGACCAACCCGTTGCGGTCCTGAAGGTGTCCAACCCGGCGGAGGATCCAGCGACACTGGATATGGAGGCGCTCGCGGCGTTTCATGTGGCCGCTGCGGCTCCCGAACTCAATGTGGCGCAGCCGCGACGGGTCCCAGGCCAGGAAGTCCACGGCGGGCTGGCCGAGCGCGCCCTGGCTTGTCGCGTCCCTTGGGTGGCCGATGGCTCGACCTACTGGGTTCGGGCCTACGACGTCCTGCCCGGTCGTGCCAGGCTCGACCCGCAGACCCTGCGTGACCCCGCGCTCATCGCGTGGGGTGGGACGACCGCTCGACTGGGCCGTGCCCTGCGCGGGTTCATGCATCCGAATGCGCTGCGGGTTTTGCCGTGGGACGTGCAGCATGCAGCAGCGGTTCGACCGATGTTGCCCTCGGTCTCGGACCGATCGGCGCGAGACCTCGTCGAGCGGGTCCTAGCGAGGTACGACGAGGCAGTTGCCCCCCGTTGGAATCAGCTGCGCGCGCAAGCGATCCACAGCGATCTGACCGCCGACAACGTGCTGGCCGCCGAGGACGGCCGAGTCACGGGGATCATCGATTTCGGTGATCTCACGTACTCAGCGCTCGTTGTCGACTTGGCCTCAGTGCTCGATTCGTTGGCCTTGGGCAGGCCAGGCGAGGAGATGTTCCGGGTAGCCCGCCTCGTTCTCGACGGGTACGAGCGCGAGCTCCCTCTCGAACCGTTGGAGCGCGAGTTGATGGGCGAGCTGTGGGCCGCGCGAGCTGCTGTCGGAGTGGCGATCGGCTCCTGGCGCGCCGAGCGAGGGCTGGAAGAGGCCGACTTCGCCGAGCGCCTCAACGACACCGCCGTGACGATGATGGACCAGATGCTCACCCTCGGTTGGGCGCAGACGGCCCGGCGGCTTGGTGCCGATCCAACGACCTCGGCCGTGGGTCCGGGCGCCGCCGCGTCGCGCCCGCTCGCGCAGCGAAGGACCGAGGTCTTCGGTCCGGTGATGGAGCCGTTGAGCTACGAGGAACCGATCGAGGTCGTCTCCGCCAGCGGAGTCTGGATGACCGCGTCGGATGGGCGCCGATATCTCGACGCGTACAACAACGTGGTCTGCCTCGGCCACGCTCATCCGCGCGTGACAGGTTCGGTCGGTCGGCAGTGGCGGGTGCTCAATACGAACATGCGCTACTTGCACTACGGCGCCGTAGAACTGGCCGAGCGACTGATCGCCTCGTGCCCCCCCGGGCTCGACACGGTGCTGTTCGTCAACTCCGGCTCGGAAGCGAACGACGTCGCGTGGCGGATTGCTCGTCACCACACCGGGCAAGATGGCGGGCTGTGCACCGAGTACGCCTACCACGGCATTACTGAGGCGAGCGCAGCGTTTTCTCCCGAGTCCATGCGTGGCGGCCGGCCGCCCTCGGTGGCGACCTGGCAACCTCCAGACGCTTATCGCGGCCTGCGGCCTGGCTCGGAGACGTTCTCGGCAGCGGTGGCTGAACTGGCAGCACGCGATCTGCGCCCGGCCGCCACGATTCTGGACGGAGTACTGCAAAGCGAAGGGGTGCTGGATCTCGAGCCCGATTACGTCCAGGAACTCGTACGACTCACCCATGAGGCAGGCGGGCTTTGGATCGCGGATGAGGTGCAGGGCGGGCACGGCCGGACAGGGGAGGCCCTGTGGTCCTTCGAGCGCTTCGGAATCGTCCCCGATCTCATCACCTTGGGAAAGCCCATGGGCAATGGGCAACCGGTCGGCGCGGTGATCACCCGAGGTGAGCTGCTATCGAGCTGGGCGGACGACACCGTGTTCTTTTCCACCTTTGGCGGCAATCAGGTGTCCGTGGCGGCGGCTCATGCCGTCCTCGACGTACTCGACGATGAGCGGGTTCTCCCTCGGGTGGTCGAGACCGGCGAGTTGCTCCGCGCTGAGGCCCGTCGAGTCAGCGCCGGACATGAGCGGGTCGGCGAGGTGCGGGGAATGGGACTGGCCAACGGCATCGAGATCGTGACCGACCGTGCATCGAAGGCTCCGGACGCGGGAGCCGCTGGGCGGATCAAGGAGGCGATGCGCGCCCGCGGGGTCTTGGTGGGGACCACCGGGGCTATGGACAATGTGCTCAAGGTGCGGCCGCCCTTGGCGTTCACGGCTGAACACGTGCCGGTCTTTGCCTCAGCGCTGTCGGAGGCGCTCGAGGAGATCGCTGGCTGAGCCGTACCTGATCGACTCAGGCTGGGTCATGCGAGTAGGCGCCTCGCTGCGCAGGCAGTTCCACTGCAGCTGACCCGCTCGAGCGGGTCAAGTCGAGGACTCGTCGGACTGCGCCGGAGCCATCAGCGAGTTGGGCGACGGCATCCGCAAGCTCGCTCACCTGGTCAGCGGGCAGTCCACGTTCGGCGTTGATGCGGAACTTCACCATCAGGTCCTCGCGGGTCAGCGGGTACGCGGGGCTCCCGCGAGAGGAGTCCACCCGGTGCTCCAGCTGGGCGCCGCCTCGGGTACGGACCGTGAGTACGGCTGCGAAGGCGTTGGGGAAGATCTGCGTGGCCCGCTCGTCGGCTTCGACATCCACGAGCTGGGCCAGCGCCAGTCGTCGTGGGTCGCTGACCGTAGCCTCGGAGAAGTCGTCCAGCGAGAGCCCGAGGCCGCCGCCGCCCAGGAGTGCCGCTGCCACCGTGAAGGGACCGGAGAACTTAGCGTGATAGGCGGACTGCGGTTGAGTCTTCTCGGCGCGAGGTTCCGCGATGGTCCTGAGCACCGGGGCGGCCACGCCGAGCGTGACCGATTCGATGTCATCGGGATCCAGGCCCTGGGCGCGCAGCGCGAGCGCACAGTCGATGCCGGGATGGGTGAAGTGATTGGACGGGTACGGCTTGTACACCGTGCGCAGCAGCTCCCAGCGAGTCCCCAGGTCGTCCAGCAGCGCGCCCGCGTCGTACCGCCCGTCGAGGAAGGCCTGAAAGAAGCCAAAGCGACCCTCCAGGACTGTGGGAGGGCCGGTCACTCCTTCGGCCGCCATGGACGCGGCGATGACCCCGCCGTGGGCCGCCCAACCGCAATGAACCCGCTTGACGGTTCCACCGGTGCGGTTGGCCTCGATGACACCCGCGCCCATCGACGCGGCGATTCCGAGGGCGTTGGCTACACCCTCGGCGTCGAGTCCTTGCAGGAGCGCCGAGGCAGTGGCGGCGCCGAGGGTTCCGCAGATGGACGTCGCGTGGAACCCCTTCTCGAAGAAGATGGAGTTGCGAACTTCAGGCAGGTAGGACGCCATGCCGAGTCGGTTGGTGACCTCGACACCGGCGGCGACTGCAGCAGCGAGTTCGCGCGCGGTAGCTCCGGTGGCCTCAGCCGTGGCCAGGGCCGCGGGTACGACGCCCGCGGAAGGATGAAGCACCGAAGGTAGGTGCGTGTCGTCAAAGTCCAAGGCGTGCGCCAGGGTCCCGTTGACGAGGGCGGCGCTTGGCGCGGGGAGTCGGTCGGCGGCGCCGACAACACCTGCTTCGGGGCGGCCCCCCCATCCCGCCGCGACTCTCAGGACGGCCCGGTCGGGATCGGAGTCCGAGGTGCTCTCGGCGCGTCCCGCGACGCAGTTGCCGAGGACGTCGAGCAATCGGCCGCCGACATCCTCGGAGACGGCTGTGGGTAGCGGCTGGTCGCGGCAGGAGACGGCGAAGGCGGACAACACCTGCACGGCCGTAGCGCTGGGCAAGGGCACCTGCGTCAGCCGTTCAGGAGTGCGAGCGGACGTACCGGAGAACCAGTGGCACCGACCAGCCGAAGCGGCGACAAGATCATCAGGAACTCGCTGGCCTGACTGTCCATGAGTTCGGCCAATCGCATGGTTTCGACGATGTTGATGCCGGCCTCGACCAGCAGCACTCGGTGGACGGGTAGCAACGAGTGGCCGGCCCCGGCTGCGATGTGCTCGTAGGCGATGGTCTCGGCGCCGGTGAGGGTGATCCGCCGGGCGGCCAGCCACCGGGCGGCTTCCTCGCCAGGTCCTGGGACGCCGGTGTGCTGTCCGATGAACGCGGCTCCGTCGTTCCACAGCCTTGACCAGCCGGTGCCGATCAGGACGGCGTCGCCGGCTCGAACCTCGATGCCGGCCTGCACCTCGGCAGCCTCGAGATCCTCAACGGTGACTTGGTAGCCGCCAGGGAGGGTCTCGACTCCATGCAGGCGTGCGATATCGAGGACGACTCCGCGGCCGACGAAGGGGGCGAAGGTGTCAATTCCTAGCGCGGCGAAGCCCTCATTGGACTGAACCGCGGCCGCTTTGATCCCGCTGTAGAGCTCGCCGTCCTGCGAGACGTGGGCCAACGCGTCCACGTGGGTGCCGACGTGGCCGCCGGTCACGATGATCTCATTGGCAGCGGAGCCACCATCGGCGCGGACCATGTCGCCGTGGCGCCGTACCAAGGACATCTGGAACGGAGGGTGGTTGGCCGACTGCGGCATTCCGCGGCGCATCGGCTGCGACAGGTCGATGACCCGCGCGCCAGCCAGGGCGGTCGCAATATCGGCGGTGTTGGTGGCGAGACGGTCGCCAGCGATCCTCGGCGCCACGCTCTTCCCCTCCTCCACCTTGCTTCCGATTCCCGTCTGCGTCACGCCTGGGCCTCCATCCTGATGGTCCCCGCGGCCCCGAGTTCGCTCAGCTGGGCGGGAGTGAGTCCGAGCCGCTCCTGCAGCACGGTAGATGTGTCGGCTCCGTGCGGCCGGCCGGTCCAGCGAATGTCGCCCGGCGTGTCGGACAGCCGGAACATCACGTTTTGCATGCGCACCGGTCCGAGCACTGGGTCTTGGACCGTAGTCACCGTGTCGAGCGCTTGGTATTGAGGATCGGTGAACACATCCGACACGTCATAGATGGGCGCGATCGCCGCCTGCGCCTCTTCAAAGGACTTGACGACTTCGTGCAGGTCGCGGGCGCCGATCCAGGCACCCACGTACCCGTCCAACTCTTCGGCGTGCTCTGCTCGCGTGGCCCCACTGGCGAACCAGGGCTGCTCGCACACCTCAGGATGCCCGACGAGGTGCATGACACGTTCGGCCACCGACTGCGCGGAAGTCGAGATGGCCACCCACTTGTCGTCGCGGGTGAGATAGGTGTTGCGCGGCGCGTTGTTGACCGAACGATTCCCCGTGCGCTGCTGGATGATGCCGAGCTGGTCATAGACGATCGGTTGTGGGCCGAGGATGGTGAGGATCGGCTCGATGATCGCCACGTCGATGACCTGACCGGTACCGCCGTTTGCGGCTCGGTGATAGAGCGCGGTCAGGACGGCCGAGGTGACCGTTTGCGCGGCGATTCCGTCGGCCAATCCGAAGGGCGGGAGCGTCGGCGGTCCGTCGGGTTCCCCGGTGATGCTGGCGAAGCCGGACATCGATTCGGCCAGGGTGCCGAACCCTGGGCGAGACGCGTACGGCCCCTTCTGGCCGAATCCCGTGACCCGAGCGATGATGAGGTTCGGGTTGGCCGCATGTAACTGTTCGGGTCCGAGTCCCCAGCGCTCCAGCGTCCCCGGCCGGAAGTTCTCGATCAGGACATCAGCGTCCGTAACGAGCCGAAGGAGCAGGTCAGCTCCCGCGGCACGGGACAGGTTGAGTGCCACCGTCTGCTTGTTGCGGCCCAGCAAGGTCCACCACAGGCCCACCCCGTCCTTCGACGGACCGTGGGTGCGAGCCGGGTCGGCCTTCGTGGGGTGCTCGATCTTGATGACCTCGGCACCGAAATCGCCGAGAGTCGTGGCCGCGAGGGGGCCCGCGAAAAGGGTGGCGCAGTCGATGACTGTCACGCCTTCGAGCGGCCGCACCCGTCCCACCTCCCGTTACTGCGTTCCGTCAGACGGAACCTGTGCCGAAACTTAGCATCCCTCACGCTGAGGAAACCGTCCGTACCCAATAGTGGAACGCTGTCACACTTTGTGGAACAGTACCTCTTGACCCGCGTTGTGAACAGCCCTCGCCGAGGGTTACCCACGCCTAGCGGAACTCGATCCGAACGAAGGCCAGTGGCTGACGAAGGGAGTGCACGGCCGTGGACAGTCAGACGCCCGCGTCCCGCCTTTCAGCGGTCGGCGATGGGCCGCGCGACGGGGCCGCCGCGTCAGTCGGCAGCCAAACTATCGCCACCGTCGAACGAGCCGCCGATGTGTTGGCGATGTTCTCTCGGGCCCAGGAGCCGACCCTGGGCGTGACCGAGATCGCCTCGGCGCTTGCGCTGTCCAAAGCGGCGGTCCATCGGATCCTCGCCTCTTTACGTACTCGGCACTTCGTTGACCTCGACGATGAGACCCGCCGCTACAGCCTCGGCCCGGCGGCCTTCGCCTTGGGTCTGGCCTACCAGTCCCGGCTCGATGTTCGGCAGTACCGCGGCTGCTGAGCTGGTGGCGCTCTCGCGCGAGATCGAAGAGACCGCCACGCTTTCGGTCCTGTCCGGAGACGCGCGCATGTATGTCGATCAGGTCACGCCCCGGCGCGAGATCGTCATGTCGGTTCCGTTGGGCCTGCTGTTTCCCTTGCACGCAGGTGCGTCGAGCAAGGCGATGCTGGCCTTCTTGCCCGAGGCTGACGTCGATCGCGCTCTTCGGGCGCCCTTGCCGGCGCTTACGGGCTCGACGTTGACCGACGCGAGGGTGCTGCGTGAGGAGTTGCTCGAGGTCCGCGCCCAAGGTTTCGCCACCTCGGCGGGCGAACGGCAGGCCGGGGCCGCCTCGGTCGCCGCTCCGATCTTTGATCACCGCGGGCGCCCGGTCGCGGCAATCAGCATCTGCGGACCGGCCGAGCGCTTTGGCCACCGGGTGACCGAAGTCGGTGCCGCTCTGCCCTCGATCACTGCTCGGGTGTCGTCCCGCCTGGGACACTCGGGTATGCCCTCCCGTCTCGCCACCGAAGGAGCTGAGCCGGAACCCGGCTCGGAACATCTATGGCTCGCTACGACCTGATCGTCAAGAACGGCACCGTCGTCCTTCCCGGCCGTGGCGAGGTTCGCGCCGACGTCGGAATCCTGGATGGCCGCGTGACCGCCCTGGCCGACGACCTGCCGGTTGCTGACGCAGCAGATGTCCTGGATGCGACGGGTAAGGCCGTCCTTCCGGGGGCGGTCGACGCCCACTTCCACCTGGGGATCTACCGAGACCTCGGCCTCGACGCAGCCGAGGAGACCCGGTCCTCGTTGGTGGGTGGCGCGACTACGGTCATCTCCTACTTCCGTACCGGCGCCCACTACCTGAACCGGACAGGGCCGTACGGCGAAATCTTTCCGGAGGTCCTCGACGCGGTGCGTGGCAAGGCCTGGACCGACTATGGCTTCCACTTGGCTCCGATGACCGTGGCCCAGATCGACGAGATCCCGGCCCTCGTGCAGGACCACGGAGTCACGTCGTTCAAGTACTACATGTTCTACAAGGGATTCGACCTCGCCTCTAACAGCCGCGATGCTCAGGCCTTCACGATGGGCGATGAGTACGACCTCGGGCACCTGTTCTTGATCATGGAGAAGATCAACGAGGTTCAGCAGGCCCACCCGGAGCTTCGGCTTTCGCTGTCCTTGCACTGTGAGCAGTCGGAGTTGATGCGCGTCTTCATCGAGCGGGTCAAAGCGAATGGAGATCCGCAGACGCTCAAGGCCTATCACGAAGGTCGCCCGCCTCTCACGGAGCGCGTCGCGATCGGCGAGGCAACCACCATCGCGTCGCACACGGGAACGCGGATCAATCTGCTTCACCTGTCGTCGGCGGACGCCGTGGCCGCGGCGGTCTTGGCGCGGGAGTCGTACCCGTGGATCGACATGCGGTTCGAGACCACGTTGCACCACCTGTGCCTCGATCACGACACCCTCGATGCGAAGGGGGGTCTGGGGGGCAAGGTCAACCCGCCCATCCGGACGACCGCGACAACGAGGAACTGTGGAAGCGGTTGGCGTCGGGGGACATCTCGTGGGTGGCTAGCGACCACGCCTGCTGCATGGAGGAACTCAAGGGCGACAAGATCTGGCCCGCGACTCCGGGTTTCGGCGGTACGGCGCTGCTCTACCCGGTGCTGTTGTCCGAGGGGCATCGCAAGCGGGGCCTGTCTTTGGAGCGGATCGTGGAGGTGGCGTCGACGAATCCCGCCAGGGCGTACAACCTGCCCACGAAGGGGTCACTCGACATCGGATTCGACGCCGACCTGACCGTGGTCGACCTCGACAAGACGCAGACGGTAACCACCGAGTTGTGCCAGTCGGGGCAGGACCACTGCCCCTTCGAAGGGGTCGACGTGACCGGCTGGCCGATCCATACCGTCGTCGGCGGTCAGGTCGTCTACCGCGACGGGACGGTCGTCGGCGAGCCCCGCGGACGCTACATCCCGCGCAACCGGTAGCCCCACAGGTCCGCACGACACGCCGACAGTGCTCGGCGGTGTGCCTGTGCAAGGGCGGCGTGTCGTGCGTACGGCCTGTGGATGGGCGGCGCGAAATGCGTCGGCGGCGGAGCAGTGTGTGGGCGTGGACCCAGATCTTCGATCGCTGGCGCGCGAACAGGGCGGCGTCTTCACGCACCTGCAGGCTCTCCAAAGTGGCTATCCGCACGATGAGGTTTTGCGTCTAGTTCGAGCCGGTACATGGCGCAGGATTCGGTACGGCGTCATGGCCGAAAAGGCCACGCATGAACGCGCCGGCCCGAAGCAATCGACCGATCAACTGATCCTCGACATGTGCGCCGTTCTTGTCCGGCTATCGCCTCGACTACGTCTTGAGCCATGAATCTGCCGCGCTGGTGTTGGGCGCTGCCCAAGACGCGTCAGCTGGATTTCGTGCAGCTGACGTCACCGAAGGCCCGCCCTCGGACTGCTCGCGGCTATACCGTCGCTCATGCGGCCATCCCCAAGGATGATTCCGTCGATGTCGAGGGTCTGCCGGTCACGTCTGGGGCGAGAACGGTGCTCGACCTCTCGCGGGCGCGCCCTTTGGGCGAGGCTCTCGTCGTCGCCGACGCCGCACTGCGTTTGCAGCTTCGCTCGCCAGAGTGACCTCGACGCGGGCTTGCGCCGCCAGATGCACTGGGTCGGTCAGGCGAAGGCTGCCCGGGTGGTCTCGCTGGCCGATGGGCGCTCTGGATCGCCCGGAGAAACGCGGACCCGGCTCGTGTTCCTCGAGCAGGGCTTGCCGCCCCCCGAGCTGCAATTTCATGTGGTCGGGGCCGACGGTCGCGACTACGTCGCCGATTTCGGTTGGCGTGACTTGCGGACCGTCGGGGAGTACGACGGGCGAGGCAAGTACGCGGGCGAGTCCGGTGCCGCGAGCTTGTGGTCGGAGAAGGCGCGCGAGGACGCCATCCGTTCCGCCGGCTGGCAGGTCGTTCGGGTCGTCCATGAGGACTTGGCGCACCCAGCCCGGCTCCGCAGCCGTTTCGCGGCAGCCTTCGAGCGGGGACTGCGCGCCGCCTGATCGAAGCGCACCATGCTCACGACACGCCGTCCCTGCCGTCGGGTGCGTGTGGGCAGGGACGGCGTGTCGTGGAGGTTGGCCGGTGGGGCTACATGCCGTCGGCGTCCCAGCGGCCGCGCGAGCGGCTGCGTACGGGCAGCGAAGACAGGATCGGCGCAGGGATCGGGTCGCCGTCCTGCCAGACGCGGCCAGCGCCCCAGTTGTGGGCGTTGGCGTCGGTGCGTTCTGCGACGTGCTCGAGCTGGCGGGCGTCGGGCCAGCCCAGGGCAGAGTAGGACGCCACGCTCGGGTCTGGCTCGGCCGAGTGGTCGTGCGCATGCGTGTGGTCCGCGCCGTGGTCGTGGCTGTGCCCGTGCTCGTCCTCGGTGTGCCCACCCTGCAGGCGGGCCGCATCGAGTGCCTTCGCGATCTCGATCAGACTGCGATCCGGCCCGAGTCCGTGCTGGACGTAAGGAACATCCTCAGCTCCGGAGTCCCACTGGAACTTCAGAGAGGTCTGCAGGTCCGCGAGGTCCTGCTCCGAGCGCCACGTGGTGCCACCGCCGAGGTCGGTGCTCGATTGTGACCAGGTCATCCGGCTGCCGCCGGGGCCGTAATTGACCGCTTCGCCGCCCCACCGGACGTACTCGTGCTGGGTGTACCAGTTCAGCAGTTCGCCGTCGGAGCGGAGCAGCCACGTGGCGCCCCCTTCCATGGTGGTGAAGTGGCCGTGCTTGACGCGCGCTGGCCGGAAGAAGTAGGTGCCGAGATCCAGGGTGCCGAAGTTGTACTCCATGTGGCCCTGGACGGTGTACGCCTCCTCGTAGCAGGGGTGGTGAGCCAAGCGGTGGTCAGCCCAGCCGCCTGCTGCATGCACCAGGCGGGTGTAGAAGCCAGTGATCGGGTCGACGTGCAGATACTTGATCGACAGCCCGGGCATCGGGCCCGGGTTGGGCACGGCGTCGAACTGCATGGCCTCGGTGTCGATCACGATGACGTCTTCGCGCGCGGTGGTCCACCGTGGGGCGCCCGCCCAGTCGACGGAGTCCAACGGGTCGAATCCGGCGTCGCCGTATTCGCGATAGTGCAGGACGCGCGATCCCTCGGTGAAGCGCACGGAGTCGGCCGGGACTCCCTTGGGCAGGTACAGGTAGCCGCCCTTGCCGATGACCTGGTCGCCATAGCTGACCTGGCCGTCGAGCACATAGAACTCAGTGTTGGCGTGATGGATGCCAGGACCGCGTCCCCAGTCGGTGTCGAAGCTCAGGCTCAGCGAGGACGAGCCGTCCTCTTCGTCCACCGCGAGTCGGCGCTCGCTCGCGCGCCCCTCTCCGCCGGGCAGTTCGGCGGCGTGCCAGACGTAGTCGTCCTCGTGGATCAACTCGACGTGCGGGCGCATGGGGTTCTCCATCAGTCTCGGTGGCGACCCTCAGAACGCCGTTCCACGGGTCCAGAATGAGCAGAGTGTATACGTCAGACCTTTTGTGTCAAGGCCGTGTGCTGGTCCCGAAGTTCACGCTTGAGCACCTTGCCGCCGGCATTGCGGGGGAGGGCGTCGACCGACACGACGGTACGGGGGAGTTTGTACGCGGCCAGCAACGGCCGCAGGTGCTCTTCAAGTGCTGCGGATCCCACCTCGACACCGGCCTTGGGGACGATGTAGGCCACGACCTGCTCGCCCCAGGTCTCGTCCGGCACGCCGATCACAGCTGCGTCAGCCACCTGGTCATAGCGCAGAATGGCTTCCTCGACGTCGCGAGGGTAGACGTTGACTCCGCCGCTGATGATGAGGTCCTTCTTGCGGTCGACGATACGGATGTAGCCGTCCTCGTCGACGGTGACCACGTCCCCGCAGGTCAAGAATCCGTCCTCGGTTGTGCAGGCGGCAGTCGCCTCCTCATCGTCGAGGTAGCCGTTCATGAGGTACGGCGAGCGGCTGAACAACTCACCTGGTTCCCCAGGAGCGACGGGCTGACCGTCATCGTCGACGACGCGAACCTCGGTCATATACCAAGGCGGGCCAACCGACCCCGCCTTGCTCCGAGCGTCTACGGGACGGAGGTTGCTGATGACGCCACCCTCGGTCGAGCCGTACAACTCGTGCACTCCTGCACCAGGGAACCGCTCGAGCACCCACTCCTTCAAGGCCACGGGTAGGGCGGCCGCATTGAAGTAGAGCGTGTCCAAGGAGGTGAGATCGTATTTCTCCCAGACCGCGTCCTCGAGCGACCGAAGCATCTGGGCATGGGTGGGGACCAAGAAGACCGACTGCGCCGCGTCCTGGGCGATCATCGCGAGCAGGCCCTCGGGGTCCCAGGTGCGGAGCATCGAAACGGTCCCCCCGGTGAAGACCGGCGTATAGCCGAACGCGAAGCCGGCGCCGTGATACATCGGCGCCACGGCGATGGAACGTCGGCCGGCGCCCAGACCCCATTCCAAGGCCGACGCGTAGAACGTCAGCACCCGCGACCGGTGACTGATCACGACGCCCTTCGGGCGGCCCGTTGTCCCTGAGGTGTAGGCCACGCAGAACGGGTCGGTCTCCAGGCACCGCACGTCCGGGTCACGCGCGGAGCTGGCGGAGAGCACGGTCTCGTACGGCTGCCCGAGCTGGTCACCGCCGATCGACAGCACCGAGGCGATGCCCAGGTCGGCCACTGCGCCGGCTGCCAGGTGAGCCAAAGCGTCGTCCAGCACCAGCGCCTGCGCACGGGAGTGCCCGAGGATGTAGGCGACTTCGGGAGCGGTCATCCTTGGGTTCAACGGGACCATGGGGAGTCCCGCCTTGGCCAGCCCGGCTGCGACCTCGCAGTACTCGAGTCGGTTGCCGAGCAAGACGGCCACGGGTGTCCCCGGCTGCAGGCCGGCCGCGAGCACGGCCTGCCCGAGCCGGTTGCTTCGCTCGTCGAGGGCGGAGTACGGCTGGCGCCGGTCCCCGTCGATGACGGCCACGGCGTTCGGTGAGGCGTGGGCGAACTCGCGGACCCCGGCGGCAATCGACAGGGGAGCACCACCGAGGTTCAACAACGCAACTCCCAAGCGTGGGCACAACCGGACGAGATCGGAACACCGTTCCACATCTGTGCGCCGGTTGCCGCACCCGCGCGTGGATCAGCGACCCGGGCAGGGCCTGTTGTCAAAACTTCCCCACCGCACGGGTCTGGGGCCGTGACCTGCAAGAAGGCCACTTCGACGACCTCAATTCAGCAACAAATAGCGGGTCAGATCGTTGACTGTGGGGGAAAGTCGGGTACTGTGGCGCAATCGGGAGTTGAACCGCCCGATCAGGGCTGTTCGGCCGAGCGGAGGGGAGGGAAGCGATGTTTCTGGGCACCGCTTCCCCACGACTCGACGACAAGGGCCGGATCTTCTTGCCGGCCAAGTTCCGGGACGAGCTGGCGGGGGGCGTGGTCGTCGCCCGTGGGCAGGAGCACTGCCTGTATGTCTTCGCGCTGGCCCGTTTTGAGGCCATGGCAGCGGAAATGTCGGCTGCGTCCTTTACGAACGCGGCGGCCCGAAACCTGCGGCGGGTCTTCTTCGCGGGGCCTGAGCAGAGACTCCGGACAAGCAAGGTCGGATCACGTTGCCCGCACCGCTGCGTGACTACGCCGGGCTGAGCAAGGACTGCGTCGTGATCGGTGCCGATGACCGGTTGGAGATCTGGAACAAGGACGACTCGGACACCTACTTCAGTGGCCAGGAAGACCTTCGCCACCTTGAGCTCGGAGGTGGTCCCCGGCACTTCTTGATCGGCCGGATCTGCGTGGCACGCGGTCTCCCCCCGCTCCCGTTCCAGCCCCCGGCGCACCTTCCCCGGTGCCGGGCGCGAGGCGAGCGGGCGGGGACCGGGCGCCACGAGGAGACCTCACCAGTCCCAGGAATGACCGCAGCACCACCCATCGAGTCCGCGAGCAGCGAAGGGTCGACATGAGCGTGACGACGGCGTATGAGTGGGAGGGTGGGCCAGCCAATGATCGGGCCGAACCCCCCGCTGGCTGGGACGCGCGTCCCAGCAGTTCGCTAGCCCTCGCCGTTGCTTTCGCGTGTGCGGCGACCGTCGCCGTGGTTGTGGTCGTCGACGTGATCCTCATGGTGACCGTGGGGCTCCCGCTGTCATGACTGCCGTCCACGTCCCGGTGATGCTCGAGCGAACGCTGGCCCTGCTGGCTCCCGCCGTCAGTGGCCCCGGCGCCGTGGTCGTCGACGCGACCCTCGGACTGGGCGGTCACAGCGAGGCACTGCTGGCACGGCACCCCGACCTCCGCCTGGTCGGCATCGATCGGGACCCCGAGGCTCTGAGCGCCTCGCGTGGCCGGCTTGCCCCGTACGCGGACCGGACCACGCTGGTCCACGCCATCTATGACGAGCTGCCGCGCATCCTGACCGAGAACGGGCTGTCGCGGGTCCACGGGATCCTGTTCGACCTGGGCGTCTCGTCACTGCAGCTCGATGAGTCGGGCCGCGGGTTCTCCTACGCGCACGACGCACCGCTCGACATGCGGATGGACCCCAGCCAGGGCCAAACGGCAGCCGATGTGCTGAATACCTATCCGGCCCAGAACTGGCCCGGATCCTCACGGAGTACGGCGACGAGCGCTTCGCGCGACGGATCGCCCAGCGGATTGTCAGCGCGCGCGATGACGAACCGTTTGAACGCTCGGCTCGGCTAGCGGCGCTGGTCCGGGATTCGATTCCCGCGGCGACGCGGCGCACTGGAGGCAATCCGAGCAAGCGCACCTTTCAGGCGCTTCGGATCGAGGTCAACGGCGAGCTCGACGCTCTGGAGCGCGCGATCCCCGCGGCTTTGGCGGCCCTTGCCCTGGGCGGGCGAGTCGGTCGTCATGGCCTACCAGTCGCTGGAGGATCGTCTGGTCAAGCGAGCCTTCGCCAGCGGGGCTCGTTCGATCGCTCCTCGCGATCTACCGGTGGTTCCCGACCACCTACTCCCTGAACTGACGTTGTTGACGCGTGGAGCAGAGCGGGCGACGCCGGAGGAGATTTCGGCGAACTCTCGTGCGGCCTCGGTGCGGCTGCGGGCGGCCGAACGCGTGCGGGTGGCAGCGTGAGCAGCCTGGCCCGTGCGGCCGAGGGCCCGACCGACCCGAATCTTGCCTCGACGCCCGCCACCGCGGGCCGTACGGCCCAGCGGCCACGTTTGGTGGTTGTGGCGCGTACCCGAGCCGCACCGGGGGCGCTCCGCCTTCGTGGCTGTGCTGGCTGGGCTGCTGGCCCTTGGGCTCGCGGCGTTGCTGGCACTGAACACCATGCTCGCCCAGGACGCGTTCGTCCTTTCCAAGCTCAACCAACGAAGCTCGGAGCTGGCTATCGTCGAGCAGTCCTTGGCCGGTCAGGTCGCTGATCAGGAAGACCCGCAACGACTGGCGCTGCGAGCCAAGGCGCTTGGCCTCCGGCCCTCGGGTTCGCCACTGTTCCTGCGCTTGCCAGACGGCAAGGTCCTCGGTTCGAAGCGGGTGGGCTGACCAGTGCCAGCTCCAACTTCGACCGATGCTCGCCGCCGAACCCCGCCCCCTCGTGCTCACCATCCCCGAGTCGCTGCATCCCGGCAACCACGTCCTCGCACCCCCGTCCGTACTCCGCGCACGACCCGCTTGGGCCGCCCGGCCGTACGCCTTCGAGGTGCGCTCTTGGTGTTGGCGATCCTGCTGTCGGTGTTTGGTGCCCGGCTCTTCGAGGTGCAGGCTCTCGATGCCCCCGTCTACGCGGCAGATGCGACCGATGCGCGCACGGTGACTCGTGTGTTGCCCGCCGTGCGCGGCGCCATCACCGACCGAAACGGGGTCCAGCTCGCGGCGAGCATCGCGGCGCGTGACATCACCGCTGACCCGACCTTTGTCCCTGACGCCGCCGCCACGGCAACGGCCCTGGCGCCGGTCTTGGGGCTGGACGAAAGCGCGGCCATGGAGCTCACCTCTCGACTGTCGAGCGATCGACGGTTCGAGTACGTCGCTCGGGCTGTAACTCCGGAGACCTGGGAACGCGTCCAGGCCCTCAACCTGGCAGGATCTACAGCGTCCCCACGGCGGACCGGACCTATCCCGGCGGGACCGTGGGAGCCAACGTGGTCGGCTTTGTCGACGCTGAGGGTGAAGGTGCGGGGGGAGTCGAACTGGGCTTCGATCGGGCCTTGGCCGGAGTTGCCGGGGAGACCACGTATCAGCGTGACAACCAGGGGCGCGAGATCTCCACGGCGGAGAGCACCGAGGTCGCCCCGGTCGCAGGGTCAGATGTCGTACTCACGATCGACCGAGACCTGCAGTGGTTCGCCCAGGATGCGCTCGCCTCGGCGGTCCGTACGTCTCGCGCTGACAGCGGCACCGTCGTAGTCATGACGCCGGAGGGTGAGATTCTGGCCCTCGCGACCGCTCCCACATTCGACCCGAATGACCCAGGCAGCGCGAACGCAGATGATCGCGGAGATCGGGCGGTCTCCGACATCTATGAACCCGGTTCCACCAGCAAGGTGATGACGGCCGCGGCCGTCCTGGAGGAGAAGGCGCTCGGCCCTCGATCGGCGATTGTCGTCCCCCCGTGCTGAGGCGGGCAGAGACGAACTTCCACGATCACTCCCCACACGGGACCCTTCGGCTCACCTTGGCCGGAGTAGTGGCCAAGTCGAGCAACATCGGGACCATCAAGGCGGCTGAGACCATTGGTCGCAAGAAGTTGTACCGCTACCTCAAGGCCTTCGGCGTCGGAGACCCCACGGGGACTGGCCTCCCCGGGGAGAGCCGAGGAATCCTGCCGCGGCCCGAGGCGTGGTCAGCGTCGCAGTTCTACACGATCGCGTTTGGTCAAGGACTGTCCGTCAACGCGGTTCAAGCCGCGTCGGTCTACGCGACGATCGCCAACGGGGGAGTTCGGGTGCCCCCGTCCATCGTGGCTGGAACGCGCGGGCCAGACGGCATACTCATGGCCGCGCCGGTGGGAACAAGCACCCGCGTTGTTAGCGCGAGTACCGCCACCAAGGTCTCTCGAATGCTCGAATCCGTGGTCTCCGAGGAGGGTACGGCGCCGATGGCGCAGATCCCTGGGTATCGGGTTGCGGGGAAGACCGGAACGGCCAACCGGGTGGATGACAGCTGTGGCTGCTACCGGGGATACACCGCCTCGTTCATCGGATATGCGCCTGCTGACGATCCGGCTCTGGTGGTCGCTGTCACCTTGCAGAACCCGAAGAACGGCTATTACGGAGGGATGTTGGGCGGTCCGGTCTTCACCAAGGTGATGTCATTCGGCTTGTCGAGCCTGAAGGTTCCTCCGACGGGCACGAGCACTCGGCCGTACCCGCTCGTGCCACGCTGACCGCGTAGCCTCGATCTCCGTGCCAGACCTCGATACCCCGAACCACGAGGGGATCTCCTTGGCCTCTGTGGTCGATGCCGCGAATGATGTTGGTGGCTCGGCATTCCTGGGGGAGCACACGTCGGGGAGCGAACGAGTCTTGGGGGTATCCAGCGACTCCACGTCCGTTGCGCCGGGCGATCTCTACGCCGGTCTGCGGGGAGCGCGGCACCACGGGGCGAGCTTCGCCTCCGACGCGGCGGCCGCGGGCGCCAGTGCGCTCCTGACCGATCCCGAAGGCGCGCTGCTGGCCGCCGGCTGTTCCCTGCCCACCGTCGTCACTCCCGACCCCCGTGCGGTGCTCGGCGCGGTTTCGGCGGCGGTGTTCGGCCACCCGGACCGAGGACTCCTCACCCTTGGAGTTACCGGGACGAACGGGAAGACCACGGTGACGTATCTGCTGGACGCGGGCCTTCGCGCGGCCGGTCACCGCACCGGACTCATCGGCACGGTGGAGACTCGGATCGGCGATGAGGTTCAGGCGAGCGCGCGTACGACACCCGAGGCTCCCGCCGTCCAGGGATTGCTCGCCACGATGGTGGCGTCGGGCTGTACGGCCGTGGCCATGGAGGTGAGCAGTCATGCGTTGGCCCTCGGCCGAGTCGATGGGACCACCTTCGACGTCGCCCTGTTCACCAACCTCAGCCCCGATCACTTGGACTTCCACAAGGACCTCGAGGACTACTTCGCGACCAAAGCTGAGCTCTTTACCCAGGCCCGAGCGCGGCGGGCAGTCATCGACATCGACACCGCCTGGGGGCAGCGGCTGTTCGCCGAGACGACGCTCCCCAAAGTGAGTGTGTCCTCGGGCGATCGGACGGCCGACTGGGTGGCGACCGAGGTTGAGCTCGGGCCAATTGGCTCGACCTTTCGTGCGCGCGGGCCGAGCGGTGAGAACGTGTCGCTTGCTGTGGGTCTACCGGGGCCGTTCAACGTGGCCAATGCCTTGGGCGCTTTCGTGACGCTCGTGGCCGCCGGTGTTCCGTTGGGGGACGCTGCGCAGGGGATCGCGGATCTAGCCGGGGTGCCGGGGCGGATGGAGGCCGTGGATGGGGGGCAGCCATTTCTAGCCCTCGTCGACTATGCCCACACAGCAGATGCCGTGCACACGCTGCTCGCCTCGGTGCGATCGACGGTCACCGGACCAGTCGTGGTGGTGTTGGGCTGCGGCGGAGACCGCGACCCGCACAAGCGTCCGGCGATGGGAGCGGCAGCGGTTCAGGGCGCTGACACGGTCATTCTCACCAGCGATAACCCGAGGTCGGAGGATCCGCTCGACATCATCGGCGGCATGGAAGTCGGAGTCGCCGAGGCGCTCACTGAGCGGCCGCAAACACGGGTCCTCGTCGAGCCGGACCGAGGAGCTGCGATCGCCCTGGCGGTGCAGCGAGCCGACCCGACCGGGGCCGTGGTCATCGCAGGGAAGGGGCACGAGACAGGGCAAGAGGCCCTCGGAGTGGTCCGTCCCTTTGACGATAGAGACGTCCTGCGCGAGGAGCTCCAACGCTGGGTGTCGCGCTGATGATTCGTCTCACCGCAGAGCAGATCGCCAGCGCTGTCGGCGGTTCTGTTCACCAGGTCCGGCCCGGGCACGCGGGGGTCATCGGTGTGTGTGTCGACTCTAGACACGCCGAGCCGGACAGCCTGTTCGTCTGCGTGGTTGGTCAACGGGTCGATGGTCATGAGTACGTCGACGAAGCGTTCGGCCTCGGAGCAACCCTGGTTCTGGCATCACGACCTGTCGACGGTCCCCATGTACTCGTGGAAGACGTAGTCGTGGCCCTGGGCCGGCTGGCTCGTGCCGTCCTCGATCAGCTCCCCGATCTTCGGATCGTTGCCGTGACGGGGTCGTCCGGAAAGACCTCCACCAAAGATCTGATCGCCGCGGTGGCGGCCGAGGTCGGCCCTACGGTGGCGGCGGTCGGCTCGTTCAATACCGAGATCGGCCTTCCGCTCACGGCCCTTCGGGTTGATGGCCAGACCCGAGTTCTGGTGGTGGAGATGGGAGCTCGGGGCGCCGGTCACATCGCCTATCTGTGTGGGATCGCGCCTCCGCAGGTCGCCGTCGTGCTCAATGTGGGACAAGCGCACGTAGGCGAATTCGGATCCGTTTCTGCCATCGCCGCGGCCAAAGCGGAAATTGTCGCCAGCCTGCCCTCCTCCGGGTTCGCCATCCTTAACGCTGACGACGAGCGCGTCGACGCGATGGCTGCGGCGACCTCTGCTCGGGTGCTGCGCTTCGGAGAGCATGCTCCAGCCGACGTTTGTGCCCGCGACGTCCACATCAACGCCAACGGCCAGGCCTCGTTCACGCTGGTGAGCCCCTCCGGATTTGCGCCAGTGGCTTTGCGTCTGGTGGGCCGGCACCAAGTGTCGAATGCGCTCGCCGCTGCGGCCGTAGGACACGCACTGGATCTTCCGGTTCGAACGGTTGCGGCCGTTCTGACCGCGGCCGAGGCGCGCAGCCGATGGCGCATGGAGGTCACGACGTCCACCGGCGGCGTGACCGTGATCAACGATGCCTACAACGCAAACCCCGAGTCCGTTCGAGCAGCGATAGCCGCCCTGGACGACCTGTCGGTGAACCGGCGCAGCTGGGCGGTGCTGGGGGAAATGCGCGAACTCGGTGGCGCTCACGAAGAAGAGCACCGCGAAGTGGGCCGAAACCTCGCGCGCCAGGGCGTTCAGCGGCTGGTTGTCGTCGGCGAGGGCGCGCGTCCCATCCTCGACGGTGCACGGATGGAAGGATCACCGGCACCAAGTTCGGATTGGGTCACTGACGTCGAGGAGGCGATCCAGCTGCTGCAACGGGAGGTCGCCGCGGGTGACGTCGTCTTGGTCAAGGCTTCTCGATCGGTGGGCCTCGAGCGGGTGGCTGCCGCGCTGCTCGGCGAGCACGAGCAGGGTGATCGCCCGTGAGGCTCATCCTGATTGCGGCCATGGTCGGATTGATGCTGTGCCTGTTCGGCACGCCGTTCTTGATCCGCTTCTTGAGGCGGCATGGCTACGCGCAAGCGATTCGCGACGGTTCGGAGGGCATCAACTACCCAGCCCACGAAGGCAAGCGCGGCACCCCATCCATGGGGGGTCTGATGATCGTCGGCGGGACGATCCTGGGCTACGGGATCGCGCATCTGTACACATGGTCCAGCCCCACGGCATCGGGAGTTCTGGTCCTGCTGCTGATGGCTGGCCTCGCGGGTGTGGGGTTCGCGGATGACTACATCAAGATCTTCCGTCAGCGCAGCAGTGGACTTCGGGCCAGCGTCAAACTGATCGGCCAGGCCGTGATCGCCGTGCTCTTCGGCTTGCTGGTGACCCGCTTCGCGGATCTGGACGGACTGGCCCCTGCTTCACGGGCGTTGTCCTTCGTTCGTGACACGCCATGGATCCTGAGCGCGCCCGCATTTCTCACGCTCGTCTTCTTGATGGTTGCTGCGACGTCCAACGGGGTAAACCTGGTCGACGGGCTGGACGGGCTGGCTGCTGGGGCGAGTTCGATGGTGCTCGGCGCCTACGTCGTGATCGGCATCTGGCAATTCGGGAACAGCTGCGCCGGTGGTCTGGCCCCGAAGTGCTACGAGGTGCGAGATCCCCTCGACCTTGCCGTGGTAGCTGCTGCCGGACTCGGCGCATGCTTTGGGTTCCTGTGGTGGAATGCCTCGCCAGCACAGATCTTCATGGGCGACACGGGTTCGTTGTCCTTGGGAGGGCTGCTGGCTGGCCTGGCCATTCTCAGCCGCACCGAGTTGCTCCTTCTCGTGCTCGGTGGTCTGTTCGTCGTGGTGACCCTGTCGGTGATCATTCAGGTCGGTTCGTACAAACTGACTCGGCGGCGGGTGTTCCTGATGGCGCCGCTCCAACACCACTTCGAGATGAAGGGGTGGGGGGAGGTCACGATCGTGATCCGGTTCTGGATCATCGCCGGGCTGTTCGCGGGGCTTGGCCTGGGTTTGTTCTACGCGGAATGGGTGGCCGGAGGCATCGTCGGGTGAGTCCGCCCACCTGGCTCGAGCGAGCGACGCGCAGTTCACCGTGGGATGAACTGCACGTCCTGGTCGCCGGCGCGGGAGTCTCGGGGTTCGCCGCTGCGGACGGCCTCCTCCGCTTGGGGGCACGCGTGACGGTTGTGGATCGCGCGAGCGACACGCGAACCAGCGAGCGGGCCGAGATTCTGGAGGTCTTGGGCGCGACGACAAGACTGGGGGACGACTCACTCGATGTCGGCGATGCGGACCTGGTGGTCACCTCCCCAGGTTGGCCTCCACACGCGCCACTCTTGCTCGAGGCTGGAAGGGCCGGGGTGCCGGTCTGGGGCGAGGTGGAGCTGGCGTGGCGCTTGAACCCCGAGGACGGCTCGACGCGCTGGCTGTGTGTGACCGGGACGAACGGGAAAACCACCACGGTCTCGATGCTGGAGGGCATGCTGCGTTCGGCTGGCGCACGGGCCACGGCCGCGGGAAACATTGGGCTGCCCTTGGTGGATGCCGTTCTCGCTGAGGAGCCGTACGACGTTCTCGCGGTCGAGTTGTCCAGCTTTCAATTGCACTGGACCTCCTCGATGCAGGCGACATCCGCCGCGGTCCTGAACGTGGCCGAGGATCACCTGGACTGGCACGGTTCATTCGAGGCCTATGCCAAGGACAAGGGTCGGATCTACCAAGGCACGTCCCTGGCCTGTGTCTACAACGTCTCGGATCCGATCACCGAGGAGCTGGTCCGGGCCGCGAACGTGGCCGATGGCTGCCGGGCGATCGGATTCACCCTCGGCGTCCCCTCGGTCGGAATGGTCGGCGTCGTCGAGGACGTCCTCGTCGACCGAGCGTTTGTCGCTGACCGAGCGACGTCTGCGGCAGAACTGGCAACCGTGGCTGATGTGAGTCCGCTGGCCCCACACAACGTGGAGAACGCCTTGGCGGCCGCTGCCTTGGCCCGATCGTTCGGAGCGCCGCCGGTCGCCGTCCGCGAGGGGTTGCGCGTCGTGGTGCCTGGACCTCACCGCAACGTCGTGGTCGTGCAACGGCAAGGGGTGGCCTACGTCGACGACAGCAAGGCCACTAACCCCCATGCCGCCGCTGCGTCCTTGATGGCCTACGACTCAGTGGTCTGGCTGGCCGGTGGTCTGGCCAAGGGTGCGACCTTCGATGAGTTGGTGCGTCAGGCGGGCGCTCGGTTGCGCGCGGTGGTGGCGTTTGGGACCGATGGACCCCTGGTGGCCGCCTCGATCCGGCGACACGCCCCGGATGTGCCGGTCGTCGAGGTCGCCACGGCCGAGACTGGGCAGGTGGGCGTTGAGGCGATGAGTGCTGTCCTGGCTGCTGCGCGCCGTTTCGCGGCGCCAGGTGACACCGTGCTGCTCGCGCCCGCGTGTGCGTCGATGGATCAGTTCCGGGACTACGCCGAGCGCGGCGACCTCTTTGCCGACCTGGCGAGTCGTCCGGAGGCGCCATGAGTTCCACGCGCACCCCCGGGGCGACGAACCGGTCCTCGGGGCCAGTGGGCGGGCACACTCGGCTGCTCGATCGGCCTCTTACCTCCTACCTCCTCGTCCTCGGCAGCGCAGTGGCGCTTCTGGGACTTGGCCTACCCATGGTGCTCTCCGCCAGCAGCGTGACGTCTTATGCCGAAACAGGTTCGTCGTTCAGCCTGTTCGAGAGGCAGCTCATCTGGGCGGCGATGGGCATTCCGGCGATGTTGTTGGCGGCCCACCTTCCGGTTCGGGTGTGGCGCAGGCTGGCCTGGCCGGCCATGGTGGTCGCGCTGGTTCTGCTGCTCTTGGTTCTGGTGCCAGGCATCGGTGTTGAGGTGAACGGCAACCGCAACTGGATCGACTTTGGCGGCCCGTTCCGGCTGCAACCCGCGGAGGCCGCCAAGATCGCTCTCGTGCTCTGGGGTGCGGAGATCCTGGTCCGTAAGCGGGATCGGTTGAACCAATGGCGTGAACTCGCCGTGCCGCTGTTGCCGGTGTCAGTCGTGATCTTGGCCCTGGTGTTGGCTGGGGGTGACCTGGGTACGGCGGTGGTGATCATGACGATCACCGGCGCCTTGTTGTTCGTCGCGGGGGCGCCCTTTCGGTTGTTCGCCGCACTTGGCCTGGTGACGGCTGGGCTGATCACCTACCTGTCTTTGACCGCGCCTCACCGGTTGGACCGATTCACTGTGTGGCTCAACCCCGAACTCGCCGACCCACTCGGTAACGGGTTGCAGTACCAGCACGGTCTCTACGCGCTTGGAAGTGGCGGTTGGTGGGGGTTGGGGCTCGGGGCCAGCCGCGAGAAGTGGGGTCGCCTGCCGGAGGCGCATACGGATTTCATCTATGCGGTCATCGGTGAAGAGTTGGGGTTCGCGGGCACCTTGACCGTGCTTTTGCTCTTCGGAGTGCTGATGTATGCGGGCATGCGGATTGCGTTGCGCACCACCGAGCCGTTTGTTCGCTATGGCGCGACAGCGGCGACTGCGTGGATCGGGGCGCAGGCGCTGATCAACATCGGCGCGGTCCTGGGCCTGCTGCCGATCGCTGGTCTGCCGCTGCCCCTGGTCTCCTACGGTGGGGCGGCACTGCTGATCACACTGGTCGCCATTGGCATGCTGATGGCCTTTGCTCGATCGGAGCCGGGCGCCACCGACGCGCTTCGCGCCCACCGGTCCGCCCGCAGAGCGCGCATTCACGGCTGGCTCGCCGCAGTCGGCGCCGTCTCCAGGTGAGCACTCTTCGAATCGTCGTGGCGGGTGGTGGCTCCGCAGGTCACATCGAGCCTGCGCTGGCAACGGCCGACGCTTTGCGGGCGCGGGTCCCCGAGGTTGAGATCACCGCGCTGGGGACAGCCTCGGGTCTGGAAGCGACCTTGGTCCCTGCCCGCGGGTACGAGCTCGCGCTGATCCCGAGGGTTCCGTTCCCCAGGCGCCTGACCGCCGATGTGTTCAGGGTCCCTGCACGGCTTCGTGAGGCAATCGGCTCAGTGTCCGAGGTCCTGCAACGGACCCGCGCGGACGTTGTGGTCGGCTTCGGCGGCTACGTCGCAGCGCCGGCGTACCTTGCCGCGCGCCGCATGAAGATCCCGTTTGTCGTGCATGAGGCAAACGCACGACCAGGCCTGGCTAATCGGCTCGGGGCGAGATTCACGCCCTATGTCGCGGAAGCAGTTCCGGGCTCGCTCAGAGGTGCCCGATACGTCGGCATTCCGCTGCGCCCGGCGATGGCCCGCCTCGATCGACCGGCCAGGCGAGCCGAGGCTCGCGAGCGTTTCGGTCTCGACGAGGAGCGGCCCACCCTGCTCGTCTCCGGGGGGTCCCAGGGAAGCCGGCGTCTCAACGAAGCCGCGGTTGGGGCTGCTCACTCTCTGGCTGACGTCGGTATCCAAGTGCTTCACGTTGCCGGCCCGGGCCACGACTTGTCGGTCCCTACGACCGAGGGGCAGCCACCGTATGTCGTTCTTCCGTACGTCGATCGGATGGATCTGGCGTACGCCGCTGCGGATCTGATGCTGTGCCGAGCCGGGGCCATCACCTGCGCGGAGCTGGCAGCCGTGGGACTTCCCGCGGTGTACGTACCCTTGCCCATCGGCAACGGGGAACAACGACTCAACGCCCGCCCGGTGGTCGAGGCAGGTGGCGGCCGGGTGATCGAGGACAGCCAGTGCACTGCGGACTTCGTGTCTGATCAGGTGAAGGAGCTGGTTCTCGATGAGCCGAGGTTGCGTGCGATGGGCCGTGCGGCAGCAGCATTTGGGCGTCGAGACGCCGACGAGCGTCTTGCGGACCTCGTACTCGAGGCAGCAGGTCGCTCGACCGGGGTGATCTCGTGACCGGACTCGGTCGTACCCATTTCGTCGGAATCGGCGGTGCCGGCATGTCGGGTCTCGCCCGCATTCTGCTGGCCAGAGGCGAGCCTGTGTCGGGCAGCGATGTGAAGGACTCGCGGGAGTTGGAGGCGCTGCGGGTCCTTGGCGCCACGGTCTATCTGGGCCAATCGCCGGACCAAATTCCCAGCTCAGGCTCAGTAGTCGTGTCGCAGGCTGTCCGCGCCTCCAACGTCGAGGTTGTCGAGGCACACGCGCGTGGGCTGCCAGTGCTGCATCGCGCTGAGGCGCTGGCCGCACTCATGGAAGGCAGTCGAGGGGTCGCCGTAGCGGGGACCCATGGGAAGACGACCACGACGTCCATGCTCACCGTGGCCTTGCAGCGCTGCGGCGCGGACCCGTCCTTCTCCATCGGCGGTCACCTCAGCGATTCCGGGGCCAACGCCCACCAAGGCTCCGGGACCGTTTTCGTCGCTGAGGCGGATGAGAGTGACGGGTCCTTCCTCTACTACCGACCGGAGGTGGCGATCGTGACCAATGTCGATCCGGACCACCTCGATCACTACGGGACGGAGGCGGCCTACCGGGCGGCGTTCGACGACTTCGCTGGATGTGTGATCGCGGGGGGTCATCTGGTGACCTGCGCCGACGATCCCGGAGCGATGGGGATGGCGCAACGGCTGAGCAGCCTGGGGCGTGATGTGCGTACCTACGGGGAGGCCCCAGATGCCGATCTACGGCTGGTGGCGATGGACCTTGACGGTCGCGGTTGTCGCTTTGACGCGGTGTTGGACGGGCAGCTCCTTGGGCACGTTGAGCTTGCTGTTCCCGGCCGCCACAACGCGTTGAACGCTGCGGCGGCGCTCTTGGCTGGGCACGGAATGGGGTTTGCCGCCGACCGGCTCATCGAGGGCTTAGCTGGCTTCGTAGGGACCCGGCGGCGGCTGGAGCTCAAAGGTACGGCAGCGGGGATCCGGGTCATCGACAGCTACGCCCACCATCCCACCGAGTTGGTGGCAGACCTGACCGCCGCTCGCTGGATTGCGGGGGAGGGGCGGCTGGTTGTGGCGTTCCAGCCTCACCTGTTCAGCCGCACCAGAGTCTTTGCCGAGGCTTTCGGCCAGGCCCTCGGGCATGCCGACGAAGTCGTGGTCATGGACGTGTATGCCGCCCGTGAGGATCCGGAGCCGGGCGTATCCGGCGCAGTGGTGGCGGCGGCCGTCCCGCTGGCGGATGATCTGGTGCACTTCGAGCCGTCCTGGTCCGCCGTGGCGGCTGAGTTGGTCGACCGTGCGGTCGCTGGCGATGTGATCATGACTCTCGGGGCTGGCGACGTCACGATGATTGGGCCCGAGGTCCTGGCGCTCCTGGAGGACCGACAGGCACGGGCGCGTTCGTGATCCGACCTCGATCTAAGAAGGGCCGCTGGGCCTTGGCCGTTGGCTCCATTGCGGTCTTCGGTTTCGCGGTGTGGCTGCTCGGCTGGTCGGGCGTGCTCGGCGTCCGCACCATCGACGTCGTCGGCACCGAACGCGCCTCGGAGTCGCTGGTGGTTCTGACTGCGGATATCGCCACCGGCACGCCGCTGGCCCGCATCGATACCCAGGCCATCGCCGAAAGGGTCGAGTCGCTGCGGATCGTTTCGAAGGCATCGGTGCAGAGGTCGTGGCCCCAGACGGTGCGCATTGTTGTGACGGAGCGGCAAGCCGTTTCTGCTGTACCCACCGGAGGGGCCTTCCGCCTGATCGATGCCGAAGGCGTGGACTTCGCCACGGTGGACCGGGCTCCCCCGGGAACTCCGCTGCTGGCCGTACGGCTTGCGCAGGCGTCACCCGCAGAGGTCGCGGCAGGTGTCGCGGTCGCGTCGAGTCTGCCCAGTGAACTGGCGAGCCGAGTGAAGACCATTCGGGTCAAGGGCCCGGAGGACGTGCGGCTGCTCATGCGCTCCGGCGCAACGGTCATCTGGGGAGATGCGACGTTGGCGGACCAGAAGGCGGTGGTGGTGGCTGCGTTGTTGAAGCGGGGAGTCGACCGCGTCGATGTGCGTGCTCCTGAGGCGCCCACATCGATCGGTTAGCCGGGCGCTGAACGGACCTGGCGTGGCTGAGTTGGGCACGGCGCGAGACTTCCATGACCACTCGTCCGGGGCGGATCTGGGCCTTCCACTTGCCTCGGCCGGGGGGCTTCCCCTACCGTCTCCCACAACCTCAAGTTGACATAACTATCACCCTCAACTTGACCCTGAAGGTTGCGCAACCCATCCACACGCAGGTTAACCAGTACGAGAGGGCGGACGCCGTGGCGGCACCGCAGAACTACATCGCGGTCATCAAGGTCGTAGGTATCGGAGGTGGCGGGGTCAACGCCGTCAACCGGATGATCGACGTCGGGTTGAAGGGCGTGGAGTTCATCGCCATCAACACCGATGCCCAGGCCTTGCTCATGAGCGACGCCGACGTCAAGTTGGATATCGGCCGCGAGTTGACGCGGGGGCTCGGGGCCGGGGCTGACCCGGGCGTGGGTCGCACGGCCGCCGAAGACCATGCCGAGGAAATCGAAGAGGTCCTCAAGGGCGCCGACATGGTGTTCGTCACCGCGGGCGAAGGTGGCGGTACGGGCACCGGCGGAGCTCCCGTGGTCGCGCGCATTGCCCGCGGCCTTGGCGCACTCACCGTAGGTGTGGTCACGCGACCGTTCTCCTTCGAAGGGGCGCGACGAGCCACTCAGGCCGAGATCGGCGTCGAGGACCTTCGCACCGAGGTCGACACGCTGATCGTCATTCCCAACGACCGTCTGTTGTCTATCAGCGACCGCAATGTGAGCGCCCTGGATGCCTTCCGGTCCGCCGATCAGGTCCTGCTCTCCGGCGTGCAGGGCATTACCGACCTGATTACGACCGCGGGATTGATCAACCTTGACTTCGCCGACGTGAAGTCCGTCATGCATGGGGCCGGCTCGGCGCTGATGGGAATTGGTTCCGCTCGCGGAGACGATCGTGCTGTTGCCGCCGCAGAGATGGCGGTTTCCAGCCCGCTGCTCGAAGCGTCAGTTGAAGGCGCCCGAGGTGTTCTGCTCTCGATCTCGGGTGGGTCGGATTTGGGGTTGTTCGAGATCCACGAGGCTGCGCAACTCGTCCGCGAGGCCGCTCACCCAGAAGCCAACATCATCTTCGGTGCGGTCATTGACGACGCTCTCGGCGACGAGGTGCGGGTGACCGTCATCGCCGCCGGCTTTGATGGGGGAGAGCCCAAGCCACGCACCCAACCCGTCAAGGGAGCAGAACAACTTCCGGTCACGGCTGCGGCGGTTACGCCGGCCGACGAGACCGACGAGGCGGAGCCAGCGCAGGAGTGGGAGCGCGAGATCACCTTGCCTGCCGATCCGGCGCGGGTTCGGCGCCCGATCGTCTTCGACGACACAGCCGCGGGCGACGAACTCGACGTACCCGACTTCCTCAAGTAGGCCGGGTGCCGGTCACGGATCTCCAGTGGCTGTTCACCGACCGGCTCGGGGGCGTCAGTGACCCCCCCTTCGACTCGCTGAACCTCGCTGGCCATGTGGGCGACGACCCCGCAGCTGTGGACCTAAACCGTCAGCGGCTGGCGGCGAGCCTGGGGGTGTCCAACCTCGTGTGGATGAACCAAGTCCACGGAGACCGGGTGGCAGTGGTGCGCGAGGTCCCCGCGGAACCACCGACCTGTGATGCCGTCGTGACCGATGTCCCAGGATTGGCCTTGGCCGTGCTGTGCGCGGACTGCGTCCCGGTTCTGATGGCCGATCATGAGGCAGGCGTGGTCGCGGCGGCCCATGCGGGCCGAGAGGGAGTGCGACTCAGCGTCGTGCTCCGGACGCTGGAGGCCATGGAGGCTCTCGGCGCGGCGCCCGAGCGGATCCACGTCCGGATGGGCCCCGCGATCTGTGGCTCCTGCTACGAAGTCCCGCTCTCGATGCAGCAAACGGTCACCGCTGTGGCTCCGGACGCGGGTTCGACGACGCGACGAGGTACGCCAGGACTGGATCTCCGGGTCGGTCTGGCCGGGCTCTTGGCCGACCGCGTGGCCGCAGTATCCGTTGATCCAATCTGCACCTACGAGTCTCGCGACCACTTCAGTTTCCGTCGTGACGCTACGACGGGCCGGATCGCCGGAGCCGTACGGTTGATTGCGTGACCGATGCGCGGACAGAGGAGCTGCGGGCGAATCTCTCGGACGTTCGGGGCACCATCGCAGCCGTCAGCGTGGCCAGCGGACGGAGTCCGGACTCCGTCACCCTCATTGCCGTAACGAAGACCTGGCCGGTTGAGGATGTGCGCCGCCTCGCCAGCCTGGGGGTGGCGGACGTGGGTGAGAATCGGGCTCAGGAAGCGGCCGAGAAGGCCCGCGGGTGCGCCGATATCACCCTTCGATGGCACTTCATCGGCCAGCTTCAGACGAACAAGGCTCGGATGGTCGCGGGGTTCGCCGATGTGGTTCATGGCGTGGATCGAGCGCGCTTGATCACCGCGCTTGATCGCGCCGCGGCTGACGCGGCACGCAGCCAACAGATCCTGCTCCAGGTGTCGCTGGCCGAGACTTCTCAAGCCCCCGGACGGGCTGGAGCCGAATTCGATGAGCTCCCCGCCCTGATCGAGCAGGCCATGCAGGCCGAGGCGCTGACGCTGGTCGGGGTGATGGGTGTGGCTCCGCTGGGCGTGCCAGTGGAGCCCGCCTTCTTGCATTTGGCGCGGGCGAGTGAGCTCGTGGTGTCAGCACGACCGGAAGCCACGTGGATCTCTGCCGGCATGAGCGCTGACTTCGAGACAGCGATCGCTTGCGGAGCGACACACGTACGGCTCGGCTCCGCGGTGCTCGGGAACCGGCCGCCGCTCCGGTAGCCTCACCGGCAGCGACGAGTCATCCGACCCGACGCATCCCGTCCGGAGGGAACTGGCGGTATGGCCGGCGCTATGCGCAAGATGGCGGTCTATCTCGGTCTGGTCGAGGACGAGGCTGGCCTGTACGACGAGTACGGCCCTGATGGGTACGGCTACGAAGAGGACGAGTCCACTCGAGCCGACGTACGCCCGGAGTCCCGCCAGTCGACGCGGACCCTGCAGCCCGTACGGGATGAGGCCGCTGCGCCAGCCCGCGCCTCGGTCGCTCGCATCGAGCCGAGCTCGACACCTACCGGATCACCACGCTGCACCCGCGCACCTACAACGACGCGCGGACCGTGGGCGAGTACTTCCGTGAGGGGACGCCCGTGATCATGAACCTCACGGACATGGAGGACGCCGACGCCAAGCGCTTGGTCGACTTCGCGGCTGGTTTGGTCTTCGCCGTCCACGGGACCATCGAGCGGGTCACCGCCAAGGTCTTCCTGCTGTCGCCCGCCAATGTGGTTGTCACAGCCGAGGAGAAGGCGCGCCTCGCAGAGGGCGGGTTCTTCAACCAGTCCTGACGACCGCGTCCAAACCGTCTAGCCGTGAACGTTCTCGCCAGCGTCGTCGCCAACCTCGGGTTGCTGTTCGTTCTTCTGCTGCTCACCCGGCTCGTCTTGGACTACGTGTTCATGTTCGCTCGCGACTACACGCCCAAGGGATTCGTTCTTGTGCTGGCCGAGGTCGTCTTCACCCTCACCGACCCGGCCCTGAAGTTCGTCCGTCGGTTCGTCCCGCCGCTTCGGCTCGGCGGAGTGAGTTTGGATTTGGCCTGGCTGGTGCTGTTCTTGTTCACGCAGATCGTGATCGTGGGCCTGCTGCCCAACCTGATTCGGTCCTTCGCGTAACCTCATCCCTGCACGGTCTTCGCTGACCCTCACTGACTGGAGTTCCTCATGCCGCTGACCGCCTCGGATGTGGCCAACAAGCAGTTCACAACCGTGAAGTTGCGCGAGGGCTACAACATGGAGGAAGTCGACTCCTTCCTCGACGAGGTCGAGGGCGAGCTCGGTCGTCTCCACCGTGAGATCGATGATCTGACCGCGCGACTGGCCGCGGCTCCCGCCCAGGTAGCTGCCCCGGCCCCGGTTGCTGAGCCAGTCCCAGTCCCCGTCGTCGCGGCGGTTGCGCCTGCCTCGTCGGACTCCGCGGTGAAGATGTTGGAGTTGGCCCAAAAGACGGCCGACGAGTACGTGGCAACCGCCAAGATGGAGGGAGATCGCATCGTGGCCGAGGCTCGCGCTGCTCATGCACGCACCATGGGAGACCTCGAAGGCGAGCGGACTTCGATGCAGGCCAAGGTCGACGAGCTGCGGGCCTTCGAGAAGGAATACCGCACGCGCCTTCGCTCCTACCTCGAGGGCCAACTGCGTGACCTCGATGCCAAGGTCCCGGCGCCATCTGGAGCCCCCGCCCCTGCGCAACCAGCCCCACAGCAGGCCCAGCCGCAGCAGGCCCAGCCGCAGCAGCAGAGTGCCCCGCGGCCCTTCTCGCCGGCACCGGCCCCAGAAGCCCCGAGCGGCCCACCCGTCCAAGCCGACTAGGCGCTGATGACCCAAGCAGGTCCAACCGGGCCTGGCTCGCAGTTCTGAGCGAGAATTCCCGACCTACGGCGAAGGTTTGATCGGACCGCGGGTTCGGCTGTGAGCGGCTACGCCGGACGGCGGAATGGATCGCGCGCCGGCGGAGCCGGCATGGTGATGCGCTCACCGTCCACCGGAATACCAGTCAGGCCTAGCACGGCGGAGAGCACGGTCAGCGTGCTGGAGCCGTGGCCCACGCCGTCGGCGGTCACCATGGCTCGGTAGATCGTGACGTAGTGCTTGACCGGGGTGTCATAGCTCCAGTCGATCGAGCCGAGTTGTACGGCCCCGCCCGGATCGTCGTTCGTGGCCCACGCCCGGTCCCAAACCTGGATCCCAATCGGCGAAGAGCAGAAGACCCCGCCTCGGGTGACATCTTGGGCAGCGGCCGCATCGAGCAGTGCGCGGCTCTCCTTCTCGGCGAGCACCAGCGCAGGTCGGACGTGGCTGGACAGCGCGGGAACGGCCACCGCGTTGGGGCGCAGGCGTAGCCCGCTGAGGGTGGGTCCACCCAGGGGGAGCGTGTGCAGCGTCATTTCGTCCTCCGGTCGGCGGCCGGCCACCAGGGGGCGTCCGAGGGGGCATGGCCTCAGGACGACTATCGGCGCGGCAATCGCTGACCCTTAGCCCTTGCGAGCGCGGGTTCAGATTTGGCCGATCATGCGTCCGGATCTAGGCCGAACCGGACGGTCAGGTGGAGCGAGTCATCCTCGAGCGGCTCCGACCACCCGGTCGCGGTCTCGTGGCGCTCGAAGCGCGTGGCCAGGACTTCGTCTGAGATCAACCTCGCATGCTCGACCAGCGCCTCGGCGGTGTCTCCAGCCGCCACCCAGTCCACGGTGATCCGGTCGGAGATTTCGAAGCCCCTGGACTTCCGGGCTTCCTGGATGAGTCGAACGACCTCCCGGGCCAGCCCTGCGCGGCGAAGCGCCGGTGTGATCTCGAGGTCGAGGGCGATGGTTTCGCCGGCCGCTGCGGCCACGGCCCAGCCCGACCGGGGCGTCTCCGTGACGATGACCTCGTCGGCGTTCAGATCGATAGCCGCCCCGTCCACCTCAACCGTGCCGGACCCGTGCGTACGGATATCGGTCGCGAGTCGTTGGGCATCCGCGGTCGCCACGGCCTGGGCCACCGCAGGGGTTTGCGGTCCGAATCGCTTGCCGAGCGTACGGAAGTTGGCTTTGACATGAACATCGACGAGGCCGTCGGCTGCGCCGAGCCCATCCAGGGTTCCGACATTGAGTTCGTCGGCGATTTGAGCCTTCAGTTCCTCCGGCAGGTCGTTCCATCCGCCGGCTCCGACCAGCGCGCGCCCCAGCGGCTGACGGGTCCGAACGCCGGACTCAGCGCGAGCCGCACGCCCCAACTCGACTAACCGACGGACGAGGTCCATCTGCCGACCAAGTTCGTCATCGATCAAGGCCCGGTCCACGGTTGGCCAGGAGGCGAGGTGAACCGAGTCGGGCACCGGGCCGGATCTCGGATCTTCGCTGTCGGGAACGAACAGGTCCTGCCAGACCCGCTCAGTGACGAAGGGCGTCATCGGTGCCATGACGAGCGTGACGATGGTGAGGCACTCGTTGAGAGTCGCATGCGCCGCGGGATCGCCCGCCCAAAAGCGCCGCCGGCAACGCCGTACGTACCAGTTCGACAGATCGTCCACAAAGGCGGCGATCAAGCGGCCGGCCTGCTGGGTGTCGTAGGACTCAAGACCAGCATCGACCTCCTTAGCCAGCCGGTGCGCCTCGGACAGGGCCCAGCGGTCCAGCAGGGGGCGATCCTGAATGGAGGGGGAGTCCGCTGTCTGCCAGTCGTTGGTGCGCAGGTACAGGGAGTGGAACGCGACGACATTCCAGTACGTGAGCAGCGTTTTTCGGACGACGTCGGCGATCGCCGCGTGCCCCACTCGCCGGGCCTGCCAGGGTGACCCGCCGGCGGCCATGAACCAACGCACGGCGTCGGCGCCGTGGGTGTCCATGAGGCCGATGGGTTCCAAGACGTTGCCCAAGTGCTTGGACATCTTGCGCCCCTCCTCATCGAGGATGTGTCCGAGGCACACCACGTGACGATATGAGGACCGGCCCTGAACGAGGGTACCGACGACCATGAGCGTGTAGAACCAGCCGCGGGTTTGGTCGATCGCTTCGCAGATGAAGTCGGCGGGGTAGCGAGGCTCGAACAATTCTGCGCTACCGGGGGCGTGGGGGTATCCCCACTGAGCGAAGGGCATCGAGCCGGAGTCGTACCAACCGTCGATCACCTGACTGACTCGGCTGGACTCCTCGCCGCACCGTGGGCAGGGGAATGTGATGTCGTCCACGAACGGTCGGTGCGGGTCCAGCTCTGACAGATCGTGTCCGGCCAGTTCTCCCAGCTCGGTAAGAGATCCGACGCACACGAGGTGCGTGTCGTCGGAGCTGCATCGCCAGATCGGTAGCGGCGTCCCCCAGTACCGATCACGTGACAGCGCCCAGTCGATGTTGTTGTGCAGCCAGTCGCCGTACCGGCCGTCCCGGATGGTCTCGGGGTGCCAGTGGGTGTTGGCGTTCTCGGCGAGGAGCTGGTCCTTGATCGCCGTCGTACGGATGTACCACGAGGGTTGGGCGTAATAGAGCAACGCTGTGTGGCACCTCCAACAATGTGGATAGGCGTGCTCGTAGGGCAGGTGACGGAACAAGCGGCCTCTTTGGTCGAGGTCGGCCACGAGGTCAGCGTCTGCCTTCTTGAAAAACTGGCCCCCGACGAGCGGGACCCAGCTCTCGAAGTGTCCGTCTCGCGTCACCGGATTGATGACTGGCAGTCCGTAGGCTCGGGCCACCCGAAGATCGTCCGCACCGAACGCTGGTGCTTGGTGAACGAGCCCCGTGCCGTCCTCGATCGTGACGTAGCGGTCGACGACCACGAAGTGGGCGTCTGGGATCTCAACCAAATCGAAAGGACGCTCGTAGGTCCAACGCTCCATCGAGGCGCCGCTGAAGGACGAGTCGAGGTCCCAGCCCTCGCCGAGCGCCTCCTCGCGCAGCGGCGCCGCCACGATCAGGCGATCGTTTCCTTTGGTGGCAAGGACATAGTCGACGTCGGGGTTGACGGCGACCGCGGTGTTGGACACCAGCGTCCACGGCGTCGTCGTCCAGACCAGAAGGTCCGCTGTGCCCGCGAAGGGCCCCGAGGTCACCGGAAAGCGCACGTAGACGGAGGGGTCGACGACGGTCTCGTACCCCTGAGCGAGCTCGTGGTCGGACAGCCCGGTCCCACATCGCGGGCAGTACGGCGCCACGCGATGGTCCTGCACAAGCAGCCCCTGCTCGAAAATCTGCTTCAGCGACCACCACACGCTCTGGACGTAGGACGAGTCCATGGTCCGGTAGGCCGTGGTCATATCGACCCAATAGCCCATCCGCTCGGTCATGGCCTCAAAGGCCCCGACGTGGCGCTCGACGGACTCCCGGCAGCGCTCGTTGAAGGCGGCTACGCCGTACGCCTCGATGTCGCCCTTGCCGCTGAAACCGAGCTCCTTCTCGACCGCGAGCTCGACGGGGAGACCGTGACAATCCCAGCCTGCTTTGCGTGGGACGTGGTACCCCTTCATGGTCCGGTAACGCGGGAACACATCCTTGAAGACTCTCGCCTCAACGTGGTGCGTGCCCGGCATTCCGTTGGCGGTGGGGGGGCCCTCGTAGAACACCCACAACGGTCCGTCACGGGTGGCGTCGAGGCTGCGTGCGAACACGTCGCGTTCGCGCCACAGTTCAAGCATCTCCCGGTCGAGCGCCGGGAGGTCGACCTGAGCGGGTACGGGTCGGACCACGGAGGGCTCCTTCGCCTGGCTGCTGCGAAGGGACGAAGCCGAGCGACTGGCGCCCGGTCCGCGGTACCACCCTCCTTGGCCCGCTACCTCGATCGCTTGGGGTGCGGACCCACTCTGGTTGATCGACGGCTGGGTCTACTGAGCGAGACCGCCGGTCTCGCCGTTCTTCCAGCAACTCTGAGGTGATGTCCACACCGCGTTCTGCGGTCTGGCCCCGTCGGTGCCTTGTCGATCGACGTCATCGTAGGCGACGGCTGGACGTACGCGGCGGGGGCCATGGTTGCGACCCGCGACACGCGATGGAGATCATCCCCGCGGTGAGCGGCCGCCGTTAGGTTTGGGCGGGAACGTCCCGGCAAACAGAGAGGTGTTCTTCATGTCCTCAGACTTCGGCCCGCGTGGAGCGGGAGGCGCGCTCTTTGCGGCCGTCATCATGATCATCGCGGGGTGCCTTGGCATCCTGACCGGCCTGGCCGGACTTCTCGGAGACAACGGGTATGGCGACCTTGCGGGCCACTGGACGGGGATGGACACCGACCCTGTGGCCTGGTGGTTCCTGATCGTCGGCGTCGTCATCCTGATCGCTGGTTTCGGGATTATCGGAGGTGCCGCGTGGGCGCGCTGGATGGGCATCATCGTCGCGTCCGTGCAGTTGATCAGTAATTTCGCGTTCTTGGCAGTGCCTGGAATCCAGTGGTGGGGGCTGGTTGTCATCGCCATCGACATCTGGGTGATCCACTCACTGTTCGTCTACCGAGCAGAAGAGCTCAACTAGATCGTTCAGTCACGGACCTCGGGAGGCGGCCTTGCCGCTGTCCGAGGTCCGTGGTCTTCATCGAGTGCGCATGTGATGTCGCTCTCGGTCCCGGGGGCCGCGGCGTGGCAGTTTGAACGGCGCGGGATGCGCCTCTATCCTCCGGTGACCCTGTGGATTCGAAGGATCGGAGCCTTGAGATGGCCCAGCGCAAGCGGCCGACCACTGCATCGGCCCGCACCGCCGTAAAGGGCGCTGCCGCCAAGGTCAGTGCGTCCGCGCACAAGGCAACCTCGGCTGTGGGCGCAAAGCTGCCGGGTCGGTCCACGGCGAAGAAGGCCCCTGCGAAGAAGGCTCCTGCGAAGAAGGCTCCTGCGAAGAAGGCTCCCGCGAGAAGGCTCTCGAAGGCTCCCGCGTCGAAGGCTCCTGCGAAGAAGGCTCCTGCGAAGAAGGCCCCTGCGAAGAAGGCCCCTGCGAAGAAGGCCCCTGCGTCGAAGGCTCCCGCGTCGAAGGCTCCCGCGTCGAAGGCTCCCGCGAAGAAGGCTCCCGCGAAGAAGGCTCCCGCGAAGAAGGCTCCCGCGAAGAAGGCTCCCGCGAAGAAGGCTCCCGCGAAGAAGGCTCCGCTGGTCGTTCGTTCCGATGAGCGGCCGTGGACCGCAAAAGAGCTGGCCGAGGTTCGTACTGAGTTGAAAGCCGAGCTTCGTCGACTGGCCACCGAGATCGCCGACGCGGAGGCTGGCCTCGCAGATCTGCTCAACGACTCGGGCGACGGGGCTGGCGACGACCAGGCTGACGCTGGCACCAAGACCTTCGAGCGGGAGCACGAGATGTCCCTGGCCAACAATGCCCGGGACATGTATCAACAGACCGAACACGCGCTGAAGCGGCTCGGCGATGGCAGTTACGGCATCTGCGAATCCTGTGGCCTGCCGATCGGCAAGGCGCGACTGCAGGTGTTTCCGCGTGCGACCCTGTGCTTGTCATGCAAGCAGAGGGAGGAGCGTCGCTGAGCGACGCCGAAGCGCGATTGGCTGGCCGCACCACTGGGTGGCTTTGGGCTGTGGCATGCACGGTTGTTGCCCTGGACGTAGCCAGCAAGGTGTGGATCGTCGCGGTTATGGCCGACCGCGCCCCGATCCGCCTCCTTGGCGGCTTCACGACGATCACCTACGTACGCAACCCCGGTGCTGCATTCAGCATTGGGACGGGCGCCACGTGGATCTTCACGGGAGTCGCCATCGTCGTGGTCGTTGTGATTGTTCGGTCCTCGAGGCGATTGCGTTCGATCCCTTGGGCGATCTGTCTCGGCGGGCTGCTCGGTGGAGCTGTGGGCAATCTCGTCGACCGTATCTTTCGTTCGCCGGGGGTCTTTCGCGGCTATGTCATCGACTGGATTCAGTGGCCCAACTACCCCGTCTTCAACCTTGCCGACGCAGCGATCGTCGGATCCGTGAGCGGCATTGTTGCGCTGTCCCTGCTGGGATATGAGTTGGATGGTTCTCGTCACGGATGGGCGGCCAGACGCCGTAGGACGGTGACTGACCCCGATTCGGGCCGAACGTCGGGCGACCAGTGAGCCAAGCGCGCCGAGTACCTGTCCCCGAGGGCCTGGAAGGCGAGCGCGTCGATGTGGCGTTGGCCCGACTGTTTGGGATCTCGCGCACCGCGGCGGCAGAGCTGGCAGCGACTGGGCAGGTACTCCTGGACGGTGAACTGGTTTCCAAGAGCACGAGAGTTGCGGCCGACTCCTGGCTGGAGGTGGAACTCCCAGATCCTGCGGCGGCCCCCGTCGTGCTCGCCGAGCCTGTGCCCGGACTCACCGTGGTCTACGACGATGCGGATCTGGTGGTCGTGGACAAGCCGGTGGGTGTGGCGGCGCACCCCAGCCCCGGGTGGTCGGGGCCAACGGTCGTCGGCGGCCTGGCTGGCGCCGGTTACCGGGTCTCCACGTCAGGGGCAGCCGAACGGCAGGGGGTCGTTCATCGCCTTGATGTGGGGACCAGCGGACTCATGGTGGTCGCCAAGTCCGAGCTCGCCTACACCGCGCTGAAGCGCGCCTTCAAGGAACGGACCGTCCAGAAGACGTATCACGCGCTCGCGCAAGGGCACCCGGATCCGAGCAGTGGCACCATTGACGCGCCGATCGGACGGCATCCGCGTCACGACTGGCGATGGGCCGTGGTGGCCGAGGGCAAGCCCAGCGTGACCCACTACGAGACCCTCGAGGCGTTTCGCGCGGCATCTTTGCTGGGAATCCAATTGGAGACCGGTCGTACTCACCAGATCCGCGTACACCTCAGCGCGCTCCGGCACCCGTGTGTGGGAGATCTGACGTATGGCGCTGATCCGGCCCTCGCCCAGCGACTGGGACTGGGCCGGCAGTGGCTGCATGCGCGAGGGTTGGGGTTCGACCACCCGAGCACGGGGGAGTGGCTGGCCTTCACCTCTAATTACCCCGTTGATCTTGAGCAGGCGCTGACGGTGATCAGGCAGGAGTCGTGAGTCCACTCGTCGTGTCGCTGGTGACCGACCCTCTGGCGCGGGCGGCAGCCTATGAGCTCCGCCGAAGGGTGTTCGTTCTCGAGCAGGGTGTGCCCCTTGACCTCGAGCGAGACGAGCGGGACGCGGGCGCCGACCACGTTCTCGCTGTACTGGCAGGTGAGCCGGTGGGAACGGGTCGCCTCGTGGTCGAATCCGCAGGATACGAGGGGCTCGACCGTTCGGCAGGCCCGGTTGGCCACCTTGGCCGGCTCGCTGTCATTCGTGCGGCACGCGGTCGTGGGATCGGCGCGTCGCTGGTGTCGGCCATCGAGGGTCTCGCCGCCGACCGTAGGCTGCGCTGTGTCTACCTCGGCGGGCAGACTCACGCGGTGCCGTTCTACGAAGGACTCGGATACCACGTCTTCGGGCCGGAGTTTGACGACGCAGGTCTCCCGCACCGCCACTTGGTCAAAGTGCTGTCGCCCTCGGCTGCGCGAGGGCGACCTGCCCCAGATCCGCGGGAATGATCGGCGGCCCTCGGCTCTTAGGGTGAGTCATGACTGAATCGATGGCACCTGCCTCCAAACCCCTGCCCGACCAAGCCTCGAGCGGGCCGCCTTCTGATCCAGGTACTCAGACGGCCGGCGGGCCACTGGCGAGCCGCAGTGGGTCATTTCTGCTCGGCGGCGATCTTCCGGTGGTCCGGCTCGGCTTCGGTGCTATGCAGATCACCGGCCCTGGAATCTGGGGGCCACCAGAGGATCACCAAGCGGCTCTTCGGGTCCTACGGCGTGCCGTGGAACTCGGGGTCACGTTTATCGATACTGCCGACGCGTATGGACCCTTCGTCTCCGAGGATCTGATCCGTGAGGCTCTCCACCCCTACGAGGGGGTGGTGATCGCCACCAAGGGGGGTCTCACTCGGCCGGCGCCGAGCACGTGGACAGCGGTGGGCAGGCCGGAATACCTACGCCAATGCGTGGAGATGTCGCTGCGCCGGCTGGCAGTGGACCGGATCGATCTCTATCAACTCCATCGCATCGATCGGAAGGTGTCGCTGGAAGATCAGATCGGGGAACTCCGGGCGTTGCAGGACGAGGGCAAGATCAGACACCTCGGGCTTTCCGAGGTTTCGGTCGCGGAACTCGAAGCCGTCCGTGCGCTGACGCCCATCGTGAGCGTGCAGAACCTGTACAACCTCGCTGACCGCTCGGCCGAGGACCTCGTGGACCACGTGACAGCGGAGGGCCTCGGGTTCATCCCCTGGTTCCCGCTCGCGACCGGAGCTCTGGCCAAGCCCGGTGGCGCGCTCGACGAGATCGCTGCCCGGACCGGAGTGGCGCCGGCACAGCTTGCGCTGGCCTGGCTGCTCCGGCGCTCACCGGTCATGCTGCCGATCCCGGGGACCTCCTCGATGCGCCACCTCGAGGAAAACGTCTCTGCGGCAGGGGTGGAGCTCGAGGATCTGGATTTCGCGGCTTTGAGCGGGCTGGTCGCCCCCGGACCACACTGAGGCGCCCGTCCTCGGCCCGTCGATTCGGAGCCGTGGGCGGCCGCGGTTAGGCTCGGTGGGCTCGACCGACTTCCCCCGGTCTGGCACCCCCCGCGAGGCGCCCGCCTCTTCGGGAGTCGGTGCCGTAGCACCTGGAGGTGAAGGTCATGGCCACCGCCGATGACGGCTTCGCTCACCTCCACGTGCACACCGAATACTCCATGCTCGATGGCGCCGCGCGGGTCAAAGATCTAGTCGAGGAGGCGGCCCGCCAGAACATGCCCTCCTTGGCCATGACCGACCACGGCAATGTGTTCGGTGCCTTCGACTTCTACAAGCAGGCGAAGGACGCGGGCGTCAACCCCATCATTGGCATGGAGGGCTACTACGTCCCGCTGGGGTCGCGCTTCGACCGGCAACCGTTCGCATTCGGGGACGGCGTCGGCCAAGACGTCGGCGACGAGGGCATGTCCAAGGGCAAGGTCAACTACACCCACATGACCTTGCTTGCCGAGGACAACGTGGGTCTGCACAATCTGTTTCGGATCTCCAGTCTGGCCAGCCTCGAAGGCCAGTACCGCAAGTACCCGCGTTTCGACAAGGAACTCCTCGAGCGGTACGGCACTGGGCTGATTGGTACGACCGGCTGCCCCTCAGGGGAAGTGAATCGTTGGCTGCAGGTGGGCAACTACGACCGCGCCTTGTCGGCGGCGGCCGACTACCGTGACATTTTCGGTGTTGGGAACTTCTTCTGCGAGTTGATGGATCACGATCTCGAGATCGAACGGAGAACTCGGGAGGACTTGCTGCGTATTGCGCGTTCCTTGGACCTCCCGCTCCTGGCCACGAACGACCTCCACTACACGCATGCGGAGGATGCGCAGGCCCACGAGGTGCTGCTGTGCGTCCAAACGGGCAAGACCCTGGCCGATCCCCAGCGCTTCCGCTTCGACGCCCGCGATTTCTACCTGAAGAGCGCGGCCCAGATGCGCGAGGTTTGGCGGGACCTGCCAGAGGCCTGCGACAACACACTGCTGATTGCCGAACGATGCTCGATTTCCTTCAACGAGGGCGCCAACCTGATGCCCCGGTTCCCAGTCCCGGACGGGGAATCTGAGGAGTCTTGGCTCGTCAAGGAGGTCGAGCTGGGCCTTCATCGGAGATTCCCGCTCGGCATCTCCGACGCACATCGGGCTCAGGCCGACTACGAAGTCGGCGTGATCTGCCAGATGGGATTCCCTGGCTACTTCTTGGTGGTGTCAGATCTCGTTCGCTATGCCCACGAGAACCACATCCGGGTCGGCCCTGGGCGAGGATCGGCCGCTGGGTCGCTGGTGTCGTATGCGCTGGGGATCACCGAACTCGACCCGCTCAAGCATGGGTTGCTCTTCGAGCGATTCCTCAACCCCGAGCGGATCTCGATGCCCGATATCGACATGGATTTCGATGAGCGCCGCCGCGGCGACATGATTCGATACGCGACTGAGTTGTACGGCGAAGAGCGAGTCGCCCAGATCATCACCTACAGCAATATCAAGGCCAAGGCAGCCGTGAAGGATGCGGCTAGAGTCCTGGGCTACCCCTATGCGCTCGGGGACCGGATCACCAAAGCGATGCCCCCTTCGGTGATGGGCAAGGACATCTCCCTCGCGGGCATTTTCGATCCCTCGGACGATCGGCATCGGGAGGCCGCTGAGTTCCGCGCGCTGTACGAAGCCGAGCCTGATGTGGCCAAGGTGGTCGACACGGCGCGCGGGCTTGAGGGACTCAAGCGCCAGTGGGGCGTCCACGCGGCTGGGGTGATCCTGTGTTCTGAGCCCTTGCTGGACGTGATCCCCATCCAGCGTCGTGACGCTGACGGGGCCATCATCACCCAGCTGGACATGGGTGCGTGCGAGGCGCTGGGTTTGCTCAAGATGGACTTCCTCGGCCTGCGTAACCTCACGGTTCTCGACGACTGCCTGGCGGCGATCGCGACCAATCACGGCATCGAGCTGGTCCTCGAAGAACTCGATCTCGACGCAGACCCTGCGACGTATGAGTTGCTGGGTCGGGGAGACACGCTGGGGATCTTCCAGCTCGAGGGTTCGGGGATGAGATCCCTGCTTCGACTGATGCAGCCGACCTCTTTCGCAGACATCTCCGCCGTGGGGGCGCTTTACCGTCCCGGGCCCATGGGTGCGAACGCCCACAACGACTACGCCGATCGAAAGAACGGCCGCAAGCCAGTCGTGCCCATCCACCCAGAGCTCGCCGAGCCGCTCGCTGACATTCTGGATGAGACGCACGGCCTGCTCGTCTACCAAGAGCAGGTCCTGGCTATCGCCCAGCGCGTTGCTGGCTACTCGCTGGGCCGGGCCGACTTGCTCCGCAAGGCCATGGGCAAGAAGAAGAAGGAAATCCTCGACAAGGAGTACGACGGTTTCAGCGAGGGAATGCGCGCGAACGGTTACAGCAAAGCGGCGATCAAGACCCTGTGGGACACGCTGGTGCCGTTCTCCGACTATGGGTTCAACAAGGCGCACAGCGCGGGCTACGGCGTGGTGTCCTTTTGGACTGCCTATCTCAAGGCCAACTACCCCGCCGAATACATGGCGGCGTTGCTGACTTCGGTACGCGACGACAAGGACAAGTCGGCTCTGTATCTCAACGAGTGTCGTCGGATGGGTATCAAGGTGCTGCCCCCCGACGTCAACGAGTCGGACGCCAACTTCACGCCCCGGGGCACCGACATCCGCTTCGGGTTGTCCGCGATCCGAAACGTCGGGTCCAACGTGGTCGACTCGCTGGTCGCCACTCGTCGGGAGAAGGGCCGTTTCGCCGACTTCACTGACTTCCTAGCCAAAGTCGAAGCCGTGGTGTGCAACAAGCGCACCGTGGAGTCCCTGGTCAAAGCCGGCGCCTTCGACGGGCTGGGGCACACTCGCCGCGGGTTGGTCGCCGTGCACGCGGAGGCGATCGATGCCGTGCTGGAAACCAAGCGGGCTGAGGCGATCGGGCAGTTCGACCTCTTTGGAGGCGGCGAGGAGGGGGCGCCCGCGTTGGGTCTTGAACTGAGCATCCCCTTGGGGGAATGGGACAAAACGGTGCTCCTCCAAGCCGAGCGGGAGATGTTGGGGCTGTACGTCTCCGATCACCCGCTGCTCGGCGTAGAGCATGTCCTCGCGCAGTCCTCCGACGTCACCATTGCCCGCCTGTTGTCGGATGAGGACCGACCCGACGGGGCTGTGGTCACCATCGCCGGGCTGGTCTCGGGTCTGCAGCGAAAGACCACGAAACAGGGCAACCCTTGGGCCATCGCGACCATCGAAGACCTCGAGGGCGCCATCGACGTGATGTTCTTCCCCCGGGACTACAACCAGGTCGCGACCCGCCTCGTCGAGGACGCGGTCGTGGTGGTGAAGGGACGCCTCGATCGGCGCGAAGATGCCGCGAAACTGATCGGCATGGACCTGACCCTGCCCGATCTCTCGGTGGGAGAACGGGGCCCGGTCGTGATTTCTCTTCCGGCGGCGCGATGCATCCCGCCGGTTGTCGAACAGTTGAAGGGGGTGTTGGCCAACCACCCCGGTGTGACCTCGGTTCACCTCCAACTTCAATCCGCCGGCCGCACCACGGTGTTGGCTCTCGATGAGCGCCTCCGAGTGGACGCAACTCCGGCGCTATTCGGTGAGTTGAAAGCACTTCTAGGCTCGGGCTCGGTGGTCTGACCGGTCTCAGCCTTTATTGGGCGCCTCCGGCGACCGAAGACCATAGGGCGTTGGCAATGTCAGTATTGCCTTGTCAGCGGCCTTCGCGTGGGCTGGCTTGTCGGCCCGCGTCAGTTCAAGCCGGGGTGCTGGCCTGTGAGGGGAGACCTGCAGTGACGCTGGAAGACGATCGCGACCGGCCTGTGCGAGAAGTCCTCAGTGGGAGTCACCCAGCAGCCGACGTTCTGGCCGAATCCTCGGACCACCAGCGCTCGGGTCGCACTCGCGCGCTCGTCGTGGGTGTGGCTGCGGCGCTGGTCCTGGCGACCGGGGCTGGTGCGGTCGCCATAGGCTCCGCTCTGTCAGGAGGCGGTGCGCAACCCGAGTCGATGGTTCCGGCTTCCGCGGTCTTCTACGCCGAGATCGATCTCGACCCGCCGGCCGGGCAAAAGGTCGAGGCCTTCTCGTTCCTGCGGTCCTTCCCCCAACTCGGGGAGGTCATTTCCGAGGCCGACGGTCTTGGGCCAGGCCTGGCCGACGCCTTCGCCGGGTCGGACGTCGACTACGGCGCCGAGGTCGAACCGTGGCTCGGCCGGCGCTATGCCGTGGCCGTGGTGCCGGGAGCAAGCACCGAGGACCCCCCGCGTGTGGAGTTCGTACTGCAGGTGACCGACGAGAGCGCCGCACGTCAGAATCTGGGTCGGTTACTCGACTCTCCGTCAGCGGGTTCCGTTCCCGAGACGAGCGTATTCGTGGGCGAAGGCTATGCCGTTGTCGCGACGGAGCTTCCTTCCGGGCCCACGGCGCTCCTCGGCGGCGGATCGACTGTGGACCACGCTGCCGCCCTAGTGGATGAGGCCAGTCGTGGCAGCCTCGAGAAGGCGCCAGGCTATGTGGATGCGCTCGCCCCGTACGGGCCTGGAGTGGCCACCATCTGGTCGACGGGAGGCGGCTTAGGAGCCCTCTCCGGGTCCTTGCTCGGCGGAATGGGTACCGGAGTCGGCCTGACCTCCGAGACGGAGACGGGTTCGTCGATCACGGTCCTTCGTTTCGCGGATGGCGTCCTGGAGCTGGTCGGGTCCAGTTCGGGGGGCCAGCCCTCGTTTGCGCCCGGGACAGCAACGGCGCTCCTCGCGCTTCCCGAATCGACTCTGGCCGCTATCGGCGGCGCTGACTTGGGTTCGATGATTCGCGATTCGTGGGGCGAGGCCCAAGGGGGCCTTGGGATGTTGGGGTCACTGACACGTGCTGGCGGGGACCCGCGCGCCGTCGTCAAGGCCTTGGGTGACCCGAAAGACTGGCCCGAGCTTCTGGGCCGCGAGATGGTGGTTGCCGTTGGGCCGGGCCGCGACGGTGAACCGGTGGCTGGTGCCCACCTCGTCGGTGGTTCAGAGTCTGTCGATCGCCTGTTGAAGGTGCTCAAGAAGATGGATAGCGCCTTGATCTCTCGACCCGTGGGCGACGGGGTCGTGGTGGCGAATGACGCTGCGTGGGCGGAGGCTTTGGTCGCCGGCGGCGACTTGGGGGCACAGGCCAAATTTCGTCGCGTGGTTCCAGACGCGGGTTCGGCGTGGGCGCTTGGCTACGTGGACGTGGACGCTGTTGTTGCTGCCGACCCCAGCGCGCTCAGTGCGCAGGATCGGGCCTGGCTGGACTCCCTGTCGGCGGTTGGGTTCTCGGTTTCCGGTACTGAAGATGGGATGAGTTACCGGGTGCGTGTGCTCACCGATTGAACGCCCTCGACCCGTAGGGTGACGACGGATGGACGTTCTCGCCCTGCAGGGTGCGGTCTGGGCTGGCACGCGGGCCGCGACGCTGCCCGGCTGGGTACTGGTGGGTGAGGCCGGCCTGATCCTTCACGTCGGTCAGGCGCCTGCGATCCTCGAGGGCCCGTTTCGGCACATCGCAGGTGCATGGATCGGCCCAGCGCTCGTTGACGGGCACGTCCATCTAGCTTTCGCTGAGCCAGCGGAGGTGTTGGCTGCAGGGGTTGGTGCGTGTCGAGATCTCGGCGCCCCCCTCGAACAGGCGATCGCCTGGCGTCAGAACAACGATCTTGTGACGGCAGTCGCGGGGGAGATTCTGACCGCCACAGGGGGCTATCCGACGCGCACGTGGGGGTCTTCGGGTTACGGCTGTGGCATCGACGGGCCGGAGGAGGCCGTCGATGCCGTCCGACGCTTGGTTGCCTCGGGCACGGATCTCGTCAAGCTGGCCTTGGAGCCTTCCGGAGGCGCCCCGGTTCCCGACCTGGAAACCTGCCATGCAGTGGTTGCCGCGGCACATGCCCACGGCTTGGCCGTCACCTGTCACGCGCTCTCGGTGGCGATGGTGGAGCGGGCCTTGGATGCCGGTGTTGACGAACTCGCTCACACTCCGACCGAAGCGCTGCCGCCTGACGTGATCGACCGCATCGCCAACTCTGGACTCACGGTTGTGTCGACGATCGACACCCACGTCCTCGGCGGTGCGTGGTCGGTCCTTGACAACGCCGCTCAGTTGGTGGCCGCCGGGGTGCCGCTGGTTTACGGGACCGACCTTGGCAACGAGGGAACCAGCGCCGGCCCTTCGGTCGCGGAGCTCGAGCATCTCGGCGCCTCTGGGCTCGGTCGCGAAGGGGCGCTGAGAGCGGCCACCGAGGGATCGGGGCGTTTGGCGGGGTTGGCTGGTCGAGTGGATGCGACCGTGGAGCCGGGCGCGCGTACGGTTCTGGTCGTGCTGCCTGCGGATCCGTTGGATGAACCCACAGCCTGGGAGGCGCCGATCGCGGTCATCTCCCAGGGCCACGTGGTCGGCGGATCTGAGTTCCGGGCCCACGGATGAGCCGCGCGGACTTGAGGGTGGCGGCGCTGGTCCTGGGCAGCCTCATGATCGTCGGGGTGCTCGCCGGAGTGCTGTGGTGGTGGCTGGCCCCTCAGCCGGTCTACCGCGTCGAGTCCGACGGCCTGTATTTCCTCTCCGGCCAGCCTCAGGAGTACGTGGCGTCGGACGGCTGGTTCGCCCTCGTGGTCGTCGGTGTGGGGGCTGTCGCGGGTGTCGTCGTCTGGATTCGCAACGCCCGGCACGCGCTCGGCGGTTTGGCCGGATTGATGGTCGGAGGGCTGCTGGGCGCGGGCATCGCGGCCGCAGTGGGGCTAGGTCTGGGGCGGGCTGATCCTTGGGCGGCAGCCGTTGGGACGACCGCCGTGGGCCCGCTGGAGCTGCGAGCGTGGTCGGTGATTCTGCTTGAAGCAGGGATGGCCGTCGCGGTCTGGCTGGCCTTGGACGTGCTGGTCCTGCGGCCCGAACCGGTCACTCAAGACCCGATCGATAGCGAGTCAACCAGGTCGGACACTGACCAGGCTGGCTACGGTTGGCCGCTGTGACCTACGACCTCGCACGCATCCGTTCGGAATACCCCGCTCTAGCGACGAACACCGTCTTCCTCGACGGGGCCGCCGGGACTCAAACCCCAACTGAGGTGATCGACGCGATCGCGCGGGCCTACACGCTCGGGACCAGCAACGCTGGAGGGGCCTTTGCGACCAGCCACCGTGCCGACGCCTACACCGAAGCCGCCCGAGTGGCCGTAGCCGACCTGGTCAATGGAGTCCCGGACGGAGTCATTCTCGGCCCGAATATGACGACGCTCACCTATCGAATGGCCCGTACGCTCGCTGATTCCTGGCGCCCCGGGGACAACGTGGTGGTTTCCCGGTTGGATCACGATGCCAACGTGCGGCCTTGGATTCAGCTGGCCGGTCGCACGGATGTCGAGGTGCGATGGGCGGAGATCGATCTCACGTCGGGGGAGTTGCCCGCGGCTCAATTTGCGGATCTGATCGACGAACGCACCCGGCTGGTCGCCTTCACGGCGGGGAGCAACGTGCTCGGGACCCGGCCGCGCGTGCGGTCCATCACCGACCTTGCTCGCGCTCGTGGCGCGTTGTCCTATGTCGATGGCGTGCACGCCACAGCGCACGGCCCCACGGATATCTCGGACTACGGCTGCGACTTCTACGCGACCAGTGCGTACAAATGGGCCGGTCCGCATGTCGGTGCCGTGGTCGCACGCCCGGAGCTACTGGAGACCTTGCGTCCAGAAAAGCTTGCTTCGTCCTCAGACGTCGTGCCCGAGCGGTTCGAATGGGGTACTCCATCGTTCGCCAACTTCGCTGGGGTCGCTGCTGCGGTCGATCACCTAGCCGCCCTGGACGCGTCTGCTTCCGGAGCCCGACGAGAGCGCCTGGTCGCGTCGATGGGCGCCGCCGAAGCTCACGAGCAGACACTGCATACGGAGCTTCTTCGAGCGACTAGACGAGGACGAGCGAGTCACGGTGTACGGCCGGGCCAGCCATCGCACGTCCACGACGTTCTTCACCGTCGCCGGGTACGCGCCGCAGGCCGTTGCGGAACACCTGGCGACGCACGACATCAACGTCTGGGCCGGACACAACTACGCTTTTGAGGTGACCGCCGCATTGGGGATTCGCGATGCGGGGAGTGCGATCAGGGCCAGCATCGAGCACTACACCTCGGCCGAGGACGTGGGTCGACTGATCGAGGGTTTGAACGCCCTTCGTTGATCAGGCTCCAGCGGCGCTGCGACTGACTGGAGCGGTGATCGCGGCCGTGATGGCAACGAGGTCCGGCGGAGCCAATTCGATGTCGAAGCCGCGGCGCCCACCTGAGACGTAGACGGTCGACCAATTGAGGACGCTGACGTCGACGAGCGTCGGCAACCGGCGGCGTTGGCCGACAGGGCTGATTCCGCCCAGGACGTAGCCGCTGCTTCGCTCGGCCGTCGCGGAATCGGCCAGCTGGGCCCGCTTTGCCTCATACGCGCGCGCCAGCGCCTTCAGGTCGAGCTGGCCGGTCACTGGCAGGACCGCGACCGTGAGTCGGTCGTCCACGGTGACGATCAGGGTCTTGAGAACCCTGTCGGGATCGGTGCCCAACTTCTGGGCCGCCTCCAACCCGAACGAGCCGACGGCCGGGTCGTGGTCGTAGTTGTGCGGCCGAAACGGGATTCCCGCGCGGGTCAGCGCGACCGTCGCGGGGGTGCCACCGTGGCCCGCCACGGCGCTAGTTGGCGGAGTACGGCTGGCGGGGGTACTCGACGCCCGGCAGGGAAGGGAGAACCTGGAGGAGGTTCCCCTCGCGACGCAGCAGGTCACTCTCCAAGGCCAGTCGGTCTGACGTTGTTGGAGCCTCCAGGATCGCCTGTTGGTCGGCGAGATCAAGCACCATCGCGGCACCGATCAGGTAGGACAGCACGGTGTGGTCCTCTGGTAGCCCTTCGCCGTCGTCCTGCTGGCCTTGAGTGGCGAGCAGGGTCGAGCGGTAGGACAGGAACGCTGCGGTGACCTCGCGGGCCAGGAGCTCGGTTGGCACGCCCTCGGGCTCGTCGATCCACTCGATTTCTGCGCGCGAGTAGGGACCGGACCCATCGATGGTGATCAGGCGGAACCGACGCGTGCCTGTGGACACGAGATCGAACCGTCCGTCCGGATGGCGTTCGAAGGCCTTGAGTTCCGCCGCGCAGCCAATGTCGTACAACGTGGGCTGGGTGGCGCCCACTTCTTGCCCCTCCCTGATCGCGATCACTCCGAAGAGCCGGGGTTCATCCGCGGGGATATCCAGCAAATGGTCCACGAGCAGGCGGTAGCGCTCCTCAAAGATGTGCAGTGGAAGCAGCAGTCCGGGAAAGAGCACAGCCCCCAAGGGGAACAACGGGATCGTGGTCGCCACGGTCGAAGCCTAGGTGGCTGCCGGCGCCGCCCCGTCGTGCTTACCCGGTTTAGACTGGCGTCATGATTCGACGCGTCGACCTGAGAGGGGTAGATCTCGCCGCGCGCAACCTCCGCACGCTGATCCCCAGGGCCGCGCTCGACGTGGAGGCAGCCCTCGCGACCGTTCGGCCGATCTGTGACGGCGTACGGCTCGACGGAGAGCGTGCCGTCCTCGATTTCGGCGAGCGCTTCGACGGGGTCCGGCCGCCCTCGCTGCGCGTTCCCCGTGAGGCCTTGTCCGAAGCCCTCGCCGAGTTGTCCCCCGACGTTCGCGCCGCCCTCGAGGAGTCGATTCGTCGGGCCCGCATCGTTCATCAGGAACAGCGGCGGGCGGACACCGTGACGCAGGTGTGCCGCGGCGGCTCGGTGACTGAGCGCTGGGTACCTGTGCAGCGCGTCGGTTTGTACGTCCCAGGAGGGCAAGCCGTCTACCCAAGCAGCGTCGTGATGAATGTGGTTCCTGCGCAGCTGGCCCACGTGGAATCGCTCGCGGTCGCCTCCCCGCCTCAGCCGGATCACGGCGGGTGGCCGCACCCAACGATTCTTGCTGCCTGCGCCCTGTTAGGGGTCAGCGAGGTGTACGCGGCCGGTGGCGCCCAGGCGGTCGCCATGTTTGCCTACGGAGCCGGCGACTGCCGCCCGGTTGACATGGTGACGGGTCCTGGCAACGTCTACGTCGCCGCCGCGAAACGACTACTCAAGGGCCAGATCGGTATTGATGCCGAAGCGGGGCCGACGGAGATCGCGGTGTTGGCGGATGACTCAGCAGACCCGGCCTACGTAGCCGCTGACCTGATCAGCCAAGCCGAGCACGATGTGCTGGCTGCCGCTGTGCTTGTCACACCGAGCGTGGACCTGATCGCCGCCGTTGAGACACAGCTTGCGGCTCAGGTTTCGGCAACGAAACACGTGGAGCGGATCACCGCGGCTTTGGGCGGGCAACAGTCCGCGCTGGTTGTGGTGGACGACCTGGATGCCGGCCTGAGCGTCGTGAATGGCTATGCCGCCGAACACCTCGAGGTGATCACGCGCGACGCTGATCAGGTGGCCGGCCGGGTCCGCAACGCCGGAGCCATATTTGTCGGCCCCTGGGCCCCGGTATCCCTCGGTGACTACTGCGCAGGCTCTAACCACGTCCTTCCCACGGGTGGCTGCGCGTGTCACAGCAGTGGACTATCCGTGCAGTCATTCCTTCGGGGGATCCACGTCATCGACTATGACCGAGCCGCGCTGGCCGACGTGGCGGACCATGTGTTGTCGTTGGCCGACGCTGAGGACCTGCCGGCCCACGGCGCGGCCATATCCGTGCGCGTGCTGGAGGACCGTGATGAGTGAACAGCAGAAATCGTCCGAGCCGCGAGCTGGTGTGCTGTTGTCCAGCTATCGGCTGAGCCTCAAAGGGATCGAGAAGACCGGGACGACCGTGGGGGGAACGGCGATTGGTTCGTTGCGATTGATCGGACTCCCGCGTCGGGTGACCGCTCCCATGCAGCGGGGCCAGGCGGGATCGCTGCGTCGGGTGACCCAGTGGTCGGATGACGTGGGCACTGGCGCTGCGCACGGGATCGGCAAGGCTAAGACGCTCGCGAAGCAGGGCACCAGGAAGGGCGCGAAGACCTGGGTGCGAGGGATGAAGTTCTTCATCACGTTGCACTGATCGTGGGCACCCAGAAGCGGCCCGTCCGAGGGGCGGACGGGGATCCGTATCGGCGATGCGCGCCCGTATCCTTGCGCGGGTGAGGCGACCGTGACGGACCTGGCCCCGAGGGGCTCGGCTCCCGGTCGCGTACCCGATTTGCGCGAGGACTTGGTGGGCCGAGCGGCCTACGGCGCGCCGCAGATCGACGTTCCGGTGCGGCTCAACACCAACGAGAACCCGTACCCACCATCGGTAGAGCTCGTGGCTGACATCGCCTCCGCGGTGACCGAATCGGCCCGAAACCTGAATCGCTACCCAGATCGCGAAGCCGAGGCTCTACGGCGCGGCCTGGCCAGCTATCTGGCGGCGAAGGAGTCCCTGGAGTTCGACGTCTCCCAGGTGTGGGCCGCCAACGGATCCAATGAGGTGATGTTTCAGCTCTGCTTGGCTTTTGGTGGGCCTGGACGCACTGCGCTGGGGTTTGCGCCGACATACTCCATGTACCCCACGTACTGCCGCGATTCCTTCACTCGCTGGGTGACGGTCCCTCGTGAGAACGACTTCTCCCTCGACCTCGAGCGGGCCGTCGATGCCGTCCGTGACCTCCGTCCAGATCTTGTGGTCGTTGCTTCGCCCAACAACCCGACGGGGACGGCGCTGCCACTGGCGACCGTTTCGGCGTTGTGCGACGCGGCGCCAGGCCTTGTTCTGGTTGACGAGGCCTACGCCGAGTTCAGGCGACCGGGCACCCCGAGCGCGCTGTCCTTGCTCGGACAGTTCCCGAATTTGGCCGTGATCCGCACCCTGAGCAAGGCCTTTGGCCTGGCTGGCGCTCGGCTCGGCTACGTGATCGCCGCTCCGGCGGTGGTGGACGCCGCGCGACTGGTACGACTGCCGTACCACCTCTCGTCGATCACTCAGGCCGTCGCCCTCGCTGCGCTCGCCCATGTCGACTCACTCGCGCCTCAGTTGGCAGCGATCCGGGCCGAACGAGACGATGCGGTGCAATGGCTGCGCTCCCAGGGCCTAGCGGTTGCGGACTCGGATGCGAATTTCGCCATGTTTGGGTGCTTCGCCGACCGAGGCGCGGTGTGGACGGCGCTGCTGGACCGGGGTGTCTTGGTGCGCGAAGTCGGCCCCGAGGGGTGGTTGAGGGTCACCGTTGGGACTGGATCTGACATGGCCCGGTTCCGTTCAGCCATGCAGGATGTGCTCGTGAGCGGCGTGGCTCACATCGATCAACCCACGACTCAAGGGAGTTCGACATGATCGCCGCAAGGCGTACGGCGACGGTGGCTCGCACCACCAAGGAGTCGGACGTCCTCATCGAATTGGACCTGGACGGAGACGGTCGGACCCAGATCGACACCGGGGTGCCGTTCTTCGATCACATGTTGGCCCAGTTGGGGAAGCATGGCGGCTTCGACCTGACGGTCCGCACGAAGGGCGACCTGGAAGTCGACGCACACCACACGGTCGAGGACACGGCTCTGGCTCTGGGCCAGGCCCTTCGTGAGGCGCTGGGGGACAAGGCGGGGATCAGGCGGTTCGGGGATGCGCTGGTCCCCCTGGATGAGACCCTCTGCCAGGTTGCGGTCGATGTGTCAGGTCGTCCGTACGTCGTGCACGAGGAACCCGCCCTCGTCGAGTTGATTGGCACCTACGACACGACGCTGACCCGTCACATTTGGGAGTCCATCAGCTCATCGGCTCAGATTTGCATCCACGTTCGGGTGCTTTCCGGTCGCAATGCACACCACATCGTGGAAGCGCAGTTCAAGGCCGTAGCACGAGCACTCCGGGCGGCTGTCGAGATCGACCCCCGCGTGGTCGGAGTGCCGTCGACGAAGGGAACGCTCTCGTCGTGAGCCACCCCAGGGTGGTCGTCCTGGACTATGGGTCAGGAAACCTTCGCTCGGCCGAGCGGGCCTTGGCCCGGGCAGGCGCCTCGGTGTCGGTGACTGCCGACCCCCAGCTGGCGTTGGAGGCCGAGGGCTTGGTTGTCCCAGGTGTCGGGGCCTTCGCTGCTTGCATGGCCGGTTTGCGGGCCGTCGAAGGACCGCGCTTGATCGATCGGCGGTTGGCGGGGGGCCGTCCGGTTCTGGGCATCTGTGTCGGCATGCAGGTGCTCTTTGCTGAGGGGGAAGAACACGGAGTCCGAACCATTGGATGTGGGCAGTGGCCGGGACGCGTGGAGCGGCTCGCCGCCCCGCGGTTGCCTCATATCGGATGGAACACGGTTGAGCCGCCTGATGGATCCGCGCTGTTCGCGGGCCTCGGCGATGAACGGTTCTATTTCGTGCACAGCTACGGTGTGCGGAACTGGGTCATGCCCACGTCAACGTTGGCTGCGCCGCAGCTTACGTGGACGAGCCACCACGACCGGTTCGTGGCGGCTGTTGAGAACGGGCCGCTCACGGCCACGCAGTTCCATCCCGAGAAGTCCGGGGATGCCGGAGCCCAACTGCTGGCGACCTGGGTGAGGAGCCTTTCTTGAACGAGCCCATGAGTGCCCGTGCACGGCGCGAGCATCGCATCCGGGTGGTCGCCTGGCTGATCTTGCTCGTGGGCGCGGCCATCGTGCTGTTGCGTTTTGTCGAACTTCCCGGTTGGGGCCAGGCAACCGTGATCCTCGTCTTGATCCTGCTGGCCGCGCTTGGTGTCGTGATCAGCCACCGCCGGGCCAAGACCGGCAACGGCTCAGCGAGCTAGTCCCGCATCAACCAGTGACGGCATGAGCAAACAGCGCGCCCAGCGTCGAGCCACCCGTGAGGCTGAGCGCGAGCGCGCCATCGCTGATCGTGAGAGCCGAGAGCGACGCCGGCGCAGAAGCACCGCACGTAGGAACCGGATCCAACGCCCTGTCCGGGCCGCTGCGCGCGCCTTCCAGCGAGGATGGTCCTGGTGGTCCGCGCGGTCCAGAGGCCAACGGCTGGTCGTTGTCTTTGCAGGCCTAGTGATCGCGGTGGGCGTGTTCCGAGCACCCACCTGGGGCCTCAAGGTCCTGATCGTCGGGTTCACGGTTCTCATGCTTCCGGTGGCTTGGACGCTGGTCTCTGGCCGGCGCAGGTAGCAGGTCGCCTAGGATTCCCGCCGTGACCGACGGACTTGTGCTGCTTCCTGCCGTGGACGTCTCCCACGGCCAGGCCGTGCGGCTGGTCCAGGGAGCCGCCGGTTCGGAGACGTCGTACGGCGATCCGCTAGCCGCGGCGCTCGCATGGCAGGAAGCGGGGGCGGACTGGATTCACCTCGTGGACCTCGATGCAGCCTTCGGGCGAGGGTCGAATGCCGAACTGCTGGCTGATGTCGTGCGGAAACTCGAGGTGTCGGTCGAGCTTTCGGGTGGCATTCGAGACGATGCCTCGTTAGCCACAGCCTTGGCAACCGGCTGTGAGCGCGTCAACCTGGGGACGGCTGCCCTCGAGGAACCGGACTGGTGTCGACGGGTCATCGCAGAGCATGGCGAGCGGATCGCCGTTGGTCTCGACGTCCGTGGCAACACGCTCGCCGCCCGGGGCTGGACCCAAGAAGGTGGCGACCTCTGGGAAGTGCTCGCCAGACTTCAGGACGACGGATGCCCACGCTATGTGGTGACTGACGTGACGAAGGACGGGACGCTAACCGGACCGAACCTCCAGCTGCTGAAGGATGTCTGTTCGAGGACCGAACGTCCTGTGGTCGCCAGTGGGGGTGTGTCTTCTCTCGCTGACCTCGAGGCGATCGCCTCGTTGGTGCCGCTGGGAGTGGAGGGTGCCATCGTCGGGAAAGCGTTGTACGCACAGGCCTTCACTCTTGAAGCGGCGTTGGTGGCTGTCCGTGGCTGACACGGAGCGGTTGGGCAGCGGCGGCCCCTGGGAGGACGTCGTCGGCTACTCCCGAGTCGTTCGGGTGGGGGATACAGCATGGACGGCCGGGTGTACCGCGACCATCGAGGGCGTGGTGCAGCATCCAACTGATGCCTACGCGCAGGCGCTGGTCGCCTTCGAGGGAGCTCTGTTTGCTCTCGCGCGGGTGGGCTTCGACGTCGGGGACGTTGTTCAAACAAGGATGTACGTCGTTCGCCCGGAGGACACCGACGCCATCGGCCGAGCGCACGCAGAACTGTTCGATGACGTTCGTCCGGCCGCGACGATGGTGTTGGTTGCAGGCCTGGTGGACCCGGCCATGCTGGTCGAGGTCGAGGCGGTAGCTGCCCGGCCGCCGCGCCTCACTGGTTCCTGAGGTTCTCGTGCCGTTGTCCGTTCGCGTCATTCCCTGTCTGGATGTTGATGCTGGCCGCGTGGTCAAGGGTGTGAAGTTCGTCGATCTCCGAGACGCGGGAGATCCGGTGGAGTTGTCCGCGCGTTACGGCGAACAAGGCGCGGACGAACTCGTCTTCTTGGACATCACGGCCAGCAGCGCGGATCGCGCCACGACCTACGACGTGGTGTCCCGGACCGCCGAAGAAGTGTTCATCCCCCTCACGGTCGGGGGTGGAGTCCGCACCGTGGCTGACGTTGATCGGCTGCTCCGTGCGGGTGCCGACAAGATCGCGGTCAACACGGCCGCCGTGGCCCGACCGGATCTGATCGCCGAGATCGCCGATCGCTTCGGCTCCCAGGTGCTGGTGTTGTCGGTTGATGCCCGACGGGCACCACGTGACCGTCCGACCGACAGTGGATTCGAAGTGACCACCCATGGGGGCCGTCGAGGTGCCGGTCTCGACGCCTGCGCATGGGCGACCACCGCTACTGACCTGGGGGTGGGTGAGATCCTGCTCAACTCGATGGACGCGGACGGGACCAAGGGCGGCTTCGATCTGGACCTGCTCACGGCCGTCCGCGCCGTCACGTCGGTCCCGATCATCGCCAGTGGGGGCGCCGGCGCCCCATCGGACTTCCCACCCGCAGTTGCGGCCGGCGCGGACGCGGTGCTCGCGGCCAGCATCTTCCACTTCGGCGAGGTGTCGATCGGTGCGGTCAAGGCGGGCCTGGCGGAGGCGGGCTACCCAGTCAGGTAACTGGCTCAGACCGCGAACGACTCGCCTTTGAATTGCGCGAGCACGTCTGGCTCACCGAGCACCTCGACCTGTGCGTGAGCGGCCCTGCCGTAGCCGTACAAGATGAGTTCGACGGGCTCGCCGACGATGGTGACGGCTGGTTCTCCTGATCGAGCGATGAAACTTCGGCCGTCCGGTCGCTGCAAGATGACGCCCGAGGACGTCTTCCGGAACAAGTACTTTCCGCCGCGCTTCTCGAGCGCAGCCCACATTGACTCGGTCAACTTCTCGGGAAGCTCGCGCGGCGCCCAATCCTCGACGGCTCGCCGGACGTCCTCGTGATGGACCAGGTATTCGAAAGCGTTGGCGTTCGCGTCTACCCCTGGGAGGTTGAATCCAGACCACCGAGGCGGACCCCCTCGCACCCGATCGACGAGATGCTCGAAGTCTTGATGCGAGGTCCGCTCCTGGATGTGGCTGGTCCAACGCCGCAGCGGGGGCACCACGATGCCCAGACTTGCGTCGGGTCGGCTCTCTCGCACGACCATGTGCGCGACCAGGTCGCGAGTGGTCCAACCGGCACAAAGGGTGTCGGCGTCGGGTCCGACTTCGTCGAGGAGGTCGCAGAGGGCTGCGCGTTCTTCGCTGGCGAGTGACATGGCATCTACTGTAGAAACGGTCCCGAGCAGAGGGTGCACGGGGTAGACAAGGCCCGGCGGCTGGCACAATCCCCGGGTGACCGATCCACTAGCGCCGCCTCATCGTCTAGATCCTCAATTGGCTGCCCGCCTGACGCGCGACGCCCGCGGACTGCTTGTGGCCGTAGCCCAGCAGTGGGACACCGGAGAGGTGCTCATGGTCGGGTGGATGGACGACGAGGCGTTACGTCGGACGCTGACCACGGGTCGGGTCACCTATTGGAGCCGTAGCCGCTCGGATTATTGGCGCAAGGGCGACACTTCGGGACACATCCAGGTGGTACGCGAGGTGCGGTTGGACTGCGACGGCGACGCCCTGCTGGTCAAGGTGGACCAACGGGGCGGGGCCTGTCACACGGGTGATCGAAGCTGTTTCGATGCCGACCTGCTGTCTGTTCAGTCGGCGACGGGCTCTCCCTGAAGCGTGCGGTAGCCGTAAGTGAGCGCCAGCAAGGCCACGGGAGCGGCCACGATCAGGCCGATCAGGCAAAGGACGGCGCCCAGGATCCAAGCGCCGATCACCGCGAGCAGAAGCAGGAACACCTTGCCCGCGTTGTCCTTCACCATGGTGAAGCTCGAGACCACCGATTCCCAGGGGCCAGCCTCCTTGTCGAGGACAAAGAACAGATAGAAGGCTGTGAAGAAGGTGACGATCGGCGCGCCCACAAAGCAGAAGAGGTACCCGACCGACGTGAGCAGCGACACGATGATGGCGGCCACGATGACGGTCCCGTAGTTCGTGAAGTTGAACATGTGCCCGATTTCGAGCTTCTGCCCGTCCGCGAGCAACAGGCCGCCGCGGATGATCGCAGCTTGCAGGAAGGCGAACAACAAGAAGAAGACCGATCCGGCGAGCGCCTGCACGATCATGCGCTCGATCAGGCCAGATCCGCTGTCTGCGGTGATCACACCGGTTTGTGAGTTGTAGACGACGGAGGGATCGTCCAGGAACACGCTCGTGACAATCGCGTACCAGACGCCACCCACCACGATCATGATCGCGAAGTAGACGATGATGGCGATGAGGATCGGCCCGAGATTCTCGGTGAACTTCTTCCACGCCCAAGAGAACGCGTCGCCGACGCTGAGGGCTCCGCCGACTCCACCTGCGCCGGCAGCCGCCGGCATTCCACCGGGCGGAGGGGGTGGCGGGGGCGGAGGCGGTGGGGTGCTCGGAGGTGGGGCGCTCGGGGGGATCGGGTCGCGGTCTTCTGGTGTCCCGGCGGGCGGGTTTGGATCGGACACGGTTCCTCCACCTGGTTCGAGCGTCAAGCCATGGCGAGGTTGACGCTATCGATCCCGAAGCCGTCGTGGGGCGAGTTCGGGGGTCTTTCTCGCGCTGAGCAGTCGTACGGGAGACTGACTGGGTGCCCGTCGACCCCGAGGTTGCCGCGTCCGGCGAGGTGACTCCTGATCTGGACGAATTTCGAGCACTGGCTCGGACTCGGCGTGTCATCCCGGTCACCCGTCGGCTCCTTGCCGATGGGGACACCCCAGTCGCCCTGTACAGCAAACTCGCGGCCGAGCGACCTGGGACCTTCCTGTTGGAGTCGGCTGAGCACGGCCGGGTCTGGTCTCGATTCTCTTTCGTGGGAGTCAGATCGGCCGCCACGCTGACTGAGGCGCACGGACAAGTTCGCTGGATTGGTTCGCCTCCGAACGGCGTCCCAACCACAGGCGATCCTCTGGTTGCCCTGCGTGACACGGTCGCCTTGCTGCAGACCGAACCGCTGCCCGGTCTTCCACCGTTGACCAGTGGCATGGTCGGCTACGTCGCCTACGACGCGGTCCGACGGCTCGAGCGGATCCCCACGCTGGCCGTAGATGATCTGCCGGTTCCGGAAGTGGCCATGCACCTGGCGAGCGATCTTGCCGTTCTGGATCATGACGAGGGATCGGTACTACTCATCGCCAACGCCATCAACTTTGATGACACCGATCAGCGCGTGGACGAGGCATGGGCCGATGCCGTACGTCGGTTGGACGCCATGACCGCCGATCTCGCGGGCCCGAGCCCCTCCATGACAGCCACGTACGACCGAGGCGCCGAGCCGGTCTACACGAGCAAGACCGAGCGTGCTGATTTTCTCGCGGCTGTGGACCGCGCGAAGGAGGAGATCCGTGCGGGAGAGGCTTTCCAGGTCGTGGTCTCGCAACGGTTTCAGATGTCGACACAGGCCTCCGCTCTGGACATCTACCGTGTCTTGCGCCGCTCTAATCCCAGCCCCTACATGTACTTGATGCGGTTCGAGGGCTTCGACGTCATTGGATCGAGTCCCGAGGCGTTGGTGAAGGTTCATGACCGCCGTGCGCTGCTTCACCCAATCGCGGGCACCCGGTGGCGTGGGCTGAGTCCCGAGGAAGACGCGCGCCTGGCTGAGGAACTGCTGGCCGATGAAAAGGAGCGAGCCGAGCACCTGATGCTGGTGGACCTTGGCCGCAACGACCTGGGACGCGTCTGTGCTCCTGGAACGGTCGAGGTGCTCGACTTCATGTCGATCGAGCGATACAGCCACGTCATGCACATCGTGTCGACGGTGATTGGAGAGCTCGCACCCGGGTGTAGCTCCTATGACGTTCTTACGGCCTGCTTTCCCGCTGGCACCTTGTCGGGTGCGCCGAAGCCACGCGCGATGGAGATCATCGAGGAGTTGGAGCCTGTGCGCCGAGGGGTCTACGGCGGTGCGATCGGCTACCTGGACTTCGCTGGAGACCTTGATCTGGCCATCGCCATTCGCACGGCCGTGCTTCGCGACGGGGTGGCCTACGTTCAGGCCGGCGGGGGCATCGTTGCTGACTCGGACCCCGAAGCCGAGGATGCGGAGTCACGGAACAAGGCCGCTGCCGTGCTTCGCGCGGTCGCGGCAGCTGGCACGATCCACGCGGTGCGGGCCGCTTCCAACCGCTGACATCGAGTCGACGAAGTGAGCACCCGTCTGCGTTCCCGCCGTTTCGCGGTCGTGATCGGCACGCTCGGGGCGGCCGGTGCACTCATCGTCGGCGCGACGCCGGAGGGGAGGGCCATCGCTTTGGCCGCTCTAGCCGGGGTCGGGCTGTTGTTTGTGGCCAGGGGCTGGGCGCGGCGACTCCTGGGTGTGGTGCTCTGCGGCCTGGGTGTCGCCCTCGGGGCCACGGCGAGTGCGGCTGCCGTCGGCATCGCTACCGGCGCAGGTACGACTGCGGCAGGTGTCCTCGCGGTCATCGGCGGCGGCGGATGGCCGACGTCGACCTCGCGCTACGACCGGCTGGAGGCGGAAAACCCCTGGCTCGCCCTTGACCGAGGGGTGGATCCAACGATCGACGAAGCACCGCCGCGAGCCGCTGACCCGAACAGCCCTGCCTGACACAATGCTTCACACGCACCATGCTTCATCAACGGTTCGTCCCGTCGACCCCGAGGAGCGAGAAGGATGACTGACACGCACGACAACCATGGATCGACGCCCGCGGCTTGGACCCTTGTCGTCCTCGTGATGATCGGATTCCTCGTTTCTTGCATCGCGCTGGTTGCTGCTTCGGAGGCAATGTTCTTCGTCGGGGTGGGGATCATCGTCGTGGGACTCATCGTCGGCAAGATCATGCAGATGATGCGGTCCGACTCGGCGACCGTGCCCGAAACCCAGCCGAACGGATCGTCGGGGGCGGCTTCGCACGGCTGACAAGCAGGGTAGGTCGTTGGCCGGTTCCCGATTTCCGGACGCAAATGCACGGACGCGTCCCGCGTCGACCGATAGCCTGACCGGGCCAGCCTGTAGGTGCCTATCGAGAGGGACTCGATGTCAGACGTGACGCCCCCGACCCCGCCGTCGGACGGAGATCAGCCAAACGTCCCGCCGACACCCCCCACACCCCCGGCTCCTGCGCCGCCCCCTCCGCCCCCGGCGCACGCAGCCCCGCCGCCCCCGCCACCCTCCGGGAGTTACCCGCCAGCGGCCTATCCGGCCGGAGGCGCCATGGCGGCGCCCATGCCCCCCAACTATCTGGTTTGGGCGATCCTGACCACGATCTTCTGCTGCCTGCCTGCGGGCATCGTCAGCATTGTCTACGCCGCCCAGGTAAGCGGGAAGTATCACTCGGGAGACGTGGCCGGGGCCGTCGCCTCGTCGGAGAACGCGAAGAAGTGGGCGATTATCTCGGCGGTTGTGGCCGTTGCCCTCGGCGTCGTCTACCTCGTGTTCGCAGTCGCTTTCGCGTCAAGTCTCTGACGTCGCCGAGGACACGATGACCCTCGTACGAGAGGAGAAAGTCCGAACTCCCCAGGCTTCACGCCACCGCGAGCTGTTGGGTCCCCTCGTGATTGGCGCATCCGCTCTTGCGGTCGTCGGGATGTTGGCTGTGGTCGATCCAAGCGAGCCCGGTCACTATCCGTTGTGCCCGTTCAAGGCACTGACCGGCCTTGACTGCCCTGGGTGCGGGACTCTGCGCGGGATCCATGACTTGAGCACGGGGAATCTGACCGGTGCCCTGGACCATAACGTTCTCGCAGTCTTGGCAGTTCCGCTGCTCGTGTGGGCCTGGTTGGGTTGGGCGCGGCGGTCCTATCAGGGTCTTGCGCGGCCTGCCCCGCACCCCCGTTGGATCCCCCTGACGGTCCTCGGCGTCGTGCTCGGCTGGTGGTTGGTCCGTAATCTTCCAGGCATGCCCTTCCTCGGATCCGGCGTCGGCTGACCGCCCAGGTCCTGGAGCTGATCACGGCGCGGCTAGTCTGACCGGGGGTCGCCGGCGAACCGAGGAGGGCTGCCGTGACAGTGCTCGACGACATCCTCGCCGGAGTGCGAGACGACCTTGGGCTGCGTCAGGAGGCGGTGCCGCTCGACGAGGTCAAGGCCCGCGCGCACGCTCGCGATCAGGCTCCACTCGATGGTCTGGCTGCGTTGCGTGGAGACGGAGTCTCGGTCATCGCCGAGGTCAAGCGCTCGAGCCCGAGCCGTGGAGCGCTCGCCGCGATCGACGATCCCGCGGCGCTCGCCGCCGAGTATGAATCCGGGGGAGCGTCGGTGATCAGCGTTTTGACCGAGGAGCGTCGATTCGGCGGGTGTCTTCAGGACTTGGTGGACGTGCGAGCGGCTGTCGACGTCCCTGTTCTCCGCAAGGACTTCATTGTTAGCAGCTATCAGCTGTGGGAGGCGCGCGCGGCCGGCGCCGATCTCGTCCTCCTTATCGTGGCGGCGCTTGAACAACCCGCGCTGGTCAGTTTGGTGGAACGGGCGGAGTCCTTGGGGCTCACTCCGCTGGTCGAGGTTCATGAAGCGGAGGAGGTCCCGCGTGCCGTCGACGCCGGCGCGCGATTGATCGGGGTCAACGCGCGAAACCTCAAAACCCTCGAGGTCGACCGAGAGACCTTTGCGCGGGTACGCCCTGGAATCCCGTCCGGCATTCTCACCATCGCGGAGTCCGGGGTGCGCGGGCCTCGAGACGTCATCGACTACGCGCGAGCAGGTGCTGACGCAGTCCTGGTCGGCGAGGCCCTTGTCACGGGAGAGGATCCGTCTGTGGCTGTGGCGGACCTGGTGGCCGCGGGGACACACCCTGCGCTCGGGCACGTCAAGGGCGAACGGTGAGTCAATCGTCTTTCGTTCCGGATCTTCGGGCCGGTGCCTTGCCCGACGCCTCCGGGCACTTCGGTCCCTACGGGGGGCGATTCGTTCCTGAGGCCTTGGTCGCGGCGCTCGACGAGCTGGCCACTGCCTACGAGCAGGCCAAGGTCGACCCCCAGTTCGAGGCGGAGCTGAATCGCCTGCTCAAGGACTACACCGGCCGGCCGAGTCCATTGACGCCGGCGCTGCGTTTTGGTGCCGAAGCTGGTGGGGCCACGGTGCTTCTTAAGCGCGAGGACCTTAACCACACTGGTTCCCACAAGATCAACAACGTGCTTGGCCAGGTGTTGCTGACTCGGCGGATGGGCAAGCCCCGGGTCATCGCGGAGACGGGCGCGGGCCAGCATGGGGTGGCAACAGCGACCGCTTGCGCACTGATGGGCCTGGAGTGTGTCATCTATATGGGAGAGGAGGACACCCGGCGACAGTCCCTCAACGTCGCGCGCATGCGACTCCTCGGGGCCGAGGTCGTGCCTGTGACGGCAGGGAGCCGGACCCTCAAGGACGCGATCAACGAGGCCATGCGCGACTGGGTCACCAACGTCGACACCACCCACTATCTGCTGGGGACCGTGGCTGGACCGCATCCCTTTCCTGCCATGGTGCGGGATTTTCACCGCGTGATCGGGGTGGAAGCGCGGGCGCAGGTCCTCGCGTCGCTGGGCCGTCTCCCTGACGCAGTGGTCGCCTGCGTCGGAGGTGGCTCGAACGCGATTGGGATCTTCCACGCCTTCCTCGATGACCCAGAGGTCGGGTTGTACGGATTCGAGGCGGCGGGCGACGGGGTTGAGACCGGGCGCCACGCCGCCACCATTACCGGAGGTAGCCCCGGAGTCCTGCACGGGGCTCGGTCCTACCTCTTGCAGGACGACATGGGTCAGACGATCGAGTCGCACTCGATTTCTGCTGGTCTCGACTACCCCGGGGTCGGGCCGGAGCATGCGTGGCTCGCCGACACCGGCCGAGCGCGCTACCGCCCCATCACCGATTCTGCGGCCATGGATGCGTTCGCCTTGCTGTGTCGCACGGAAGGCATCATTCCGGCGATAGAGAGCGCTCACGCCTTGGCGGGCGCCGTGCAGCTGGGCCGCGAGCTCGGACCGGATGCCGTCCTTGTCGTGAGCTTGTCTGGCCGGGGGGACAAGGATGTCGACACGGCGGCCCGGTGGTTCGGGATCACCGAATCAGAGGTGGGCCGATGAGCGCATTGAGATCGGTATTCGACCGGGCCCGAACCGAAAACCGAGCTGCGCTTGTCGGGTATCTACCGGCGGGGTTCCCTTCGGTTCAAGGCGGAATTGATGCCCTGACGGCCATGGTGTCGGCGGGCGTCGACGTGGTGGAGGTTGGCTTCCCGTACAGCGATCCATTGATGGACGGGCCGACCATTCAGCTAGCCGCTGAGCGATCCCTCGCCCAAGGGACTCGGGCCGGCGATGTGCTGACTACCGTTGAGGCGGTGGCCTCGACCGGTGCCGCCACCCTCGTCATGTCCTACTGGAATCCGATCGCCAAATACGGGGTCGAGGCGTTCGCCCGCGATCTTGCCGCGGCGGGTGGTTGCGGAGTGATCACCCCCGATCTCATTCCGGACGAGGCGGGTTCTTGGATCAAGGCGGCGCGGGCGCAGCAGATCGACACGGTCTTCTTGGTGGCACCGTCGTCCAACGATGAACGCATTGCGACCGTGGCCAGTGCCAGCTGCGGCTTCATCTATGCGGCGTCAACGATGGGAGTCACTGGCGCCCGGTCATCGGTAGACGGAGTGGCGAGGGGACTCGTGGGCAGAGTTCGCGCACACACACGTGATCCGGTGTGCGTAGGTCTTGGGGTCAGCACGGCCGAGCAGGCGGCGGAAGTGGCGGCCTACGCCGACGGTGTGATCGTTGGGTCGGCTTTTGTTCGATTGCTTCTGGACGCAGATTCGAAGGCGGACGGGGTCGTCGCGGTTGGACGACTCGCGGCGGAGTTGGCGGCCGGTGTGCGGAAGTCCGACTGAGCGCGGATAGCCTGGTCGCATGAGCGACAACGGCGCTTCTACGCGCGCATTTGCGGGCCAGGGGCTTCAGTTGAGTTTGTCGCTGATCGCGCGGTTGGTCCTTGGGGCCGTGCTGCTCGCTGCTGGGGGCCTGAAGGTTGCGGATCCGAACGAAGCCATCGCGGCTGTGTCCGCCTACCAGTTGATGCCCAGTGGCGTGGCGACGATCTTGGGCTATGGACTGCCGTTCTTCGAGATCCTGATAGGGCTGCTGTTGGTCGTGGGCCTAGCGACTCGCGCCGCCGCGGCGACCTCGGCCGTGCTCATGGTGGTCTTCATCCTGGCGGTCGGGTCGGCCTGGGCGCGGGGGCTGTCTATCGACTGCGGTTGCTTCGGGGGTGGCGGGGAGACTGAGAACCCGCAATATCTGCCGGAGATCCTGCGCGACCTGTTGTTCCTCGGGTTGGCCTGCTGGCTCATGATCTTCCCGGCGAGCCGATGGGCCTTGGACCGAGGCGGCCGACTGGGGACCGGAGACATGGGCGTCGTGGATGGGTTTCTGGACGCAGACGATGAGTGGTCAGATGTCGACGAGCGAGGCGCTGCCGACCCTGATGTTGTGCACGATGATCCGACCCGACCTCACGATGGAGCGGCACACTTATGAGCGGCAACAAGTCCTCCGGCATGTCCGACAAGCCTCAGCGCAAGGACAAGAACGCGCGGCGAGAGCAGATGGCTGCCCAGCGAGCCCGGCAGGAAGCCAAGGACGAACGCCAACGCCGATTGATCACGGGCATTGGGATCGTCATCGTGGTTCTGCTGGTTGTCGGGGTCGGGATTGCGGTGCAATCGAGCCGGAACGACACCACCGATGCGGCGCTTCCCGCCACAGTCAGCGAGCCCGGTGGTCCCATCGTCCGTAATCCCAACGCGACCGGGCTTCCTGTGCTCGACTACTGGGAAGACTTCCAGTGCCCCGCCTGCCGTGACATGGAGGAGGCGACCGGTGCGACGATTCGTGAGCTGGTAGAGACCGACCAGGCCATCGTGCGCTACAACATCCTGTCCTTCCTGGATGGACGCCTCGGCAACGACTCATCTTCGCGAGCCGCCAACGCGTTTGCGTGTTCCGCCGATGCCGGGCAGCAGGGGCCCTATCACGACGCCGTCTTCGCCAATCAACCCGCCGAAGAGGGCGTTGGCTACACCGATGAGCAGTTGATCCAGTTTGGGACAGACGTCGGCATCACTGGGGCTGAGTTCACGACCTTCCAGGAATGCGTGGAGGGCGACACCTACGGCGACTACGTGACGTCGGTCGCGACCGCGGGCGCCCAGGCCTCGATCAATTCCACACCGAGCGTCTTCCTCGACGGTACGCAACTTCCGCAGGAAGAGGCCTTCGACCCGGCTGCGTTGTCGGCGGCAGTGACCGAGGCATCCGCTGGCTGACCTAGTGGTGCCCGCGCTCACGTCAATTCCTAGTCCTGGCCAGGGGGTCTGGTATCTCGGCTCAGTGCCGGTGCGGGCCTATGCCCTGTGCATCATCGCCGGAATCCTGGTCGCAGTCCTTCTCACGGATCGCCGCTGGCAGGCGCGTGGGGGATCGGCAGGAACAGTCGGCGACGTCGCAGTTTGGGCGGTTCCCTTCGGCATCGTGGGTGGGCGGATCTATCACGTCGTCACGAGCCCGCAGCCGTACTTCGGTGAGGGGGGTAGCCCGGCGGATGCACTGAAGATTTGGAATGGCGGCCTTGGGATCTGGGGCGCAGTCCTCTTTGGGGCGATTGGTGCGTGGATCGGCTGTCGACGGCGCGGCATTCCTCTCCCGGCATTCGGAGACGCGTTAGCCCCCGGCCTGGCACTGGCGCAGGCCATCGGCCGCTGGGGCAACTGGTTCAACCAGGAGCTCTTCGGTCGGCCGACGGATCTGCCCTGGGGACTGGAAATCGACCCGGTCAACCGTCCCGACGGCTACGAGACGGCGACGACATTCCATCCGACCTTCTTGTACGAATCCTTGTGGTTAGTCATCATGGCGGCCGTGTTGATCTGGGCGGATCGGAGGTTCCAGATGGGACACGGTCGGGTATTCGCGCTGTACGTCATGCTCTACACGGCGGTACGGGGGGTGATCGAGACGGTCCGGATTGATGAGGCCAACACGATCGCTGGAGTCCGGGTCAATGTGTGGGTGAGTGGCATCGTCTTCGCTGGGGCGCTGGCCTATTTCCTTATTTCGGCCCGGCTGAGGCCAGGGCGAGAGTCGGTGGTCGAGCCCGTGGGGGCCGATCATGTACTCGCAACGGAGGCCGACGATGAATGAGACTGCGTCCGAGATCCACCACGATCATCGGGATGTGAGCGGGGGGTGGTTGCGCGCCTCGGTTTTCGGTGTCATGGATGGGTTGGTCTCCAACCTGGCGTTGATATCTGGCCTCGCTGGAGGTGATGTCTCATCGTCAACCCTGGTTCTTGCCGGCGTGGCCGGGCTCGTGGCTGGTGGGTTTTCGATGGCGGCGGGGGAGTACATCTCGGTCAAGTCCCAGAACGAGCTGACTGAGCGCGAGGTGGCCGTCGAGCGCGTTGAGCTTGCTCGAAATGCGGATGCCGAGCGTCAGGAACTTGCTGAAACGTTTGTTGCGCGCGGTGTTGATCCGGACCTCGCGGACCAGGTTGCTACCCAGATCTCGAGCGACCCAGAGCGCGCCTTGTACGTCCACGTCATGAACGAGCTCGGCGTGGACCACCGGAACTTGCCCAGCCCTTACGTGGCGGCGGGGTCGTCCTTCCTGGCGTTTTGCCTCGGCGCGTTCGTCCCATTGCTTCCATACCTCCTTGGTGCTGTGACCTTGTGGCCAGCAATCATCTTGGCCTCGTTCGGCCTGTTCGCGGCTGGTGCGGCCGTTTCGCGGATCACCACCCGCCCCTGGTGGTACTCCGGGTTGCGTCAGCTGATCTTCGGTCTGGCCGCAGCTGGACTCACCTACCTGGTCGGCAGCATCGTCGGCGTCGTTGCCTGACCGGCCGTCGGGGCCATATGACAGCGTGCGAACCGAGTGCGAGGGGCGCCGCCAACGAGTGAACCCGACACACTGTCTGGATGATCAGGATTCGCCCGGCGACGCCTCGTGATGCCGAGGGCGTCGCGCGCACACATGTGGCTAGTTGGAAGGGCGCGTACCGCGGGATCTTCGATAATGCCTATCTGGACGGCCTCGACTGGTCACAGCGGTATGACTTCTGGTCGATGGAGTTGGCGCAGCCCCCGATTGACAGGCGTGGCACCTGGGTCGCGATCGAGGAGAACACTGTCCTTGGATTCGCCTCGGTAGGTCCTGCCCGAGATGCGGACCGGCAATTCGCCGGGTCCTGGGAGCTCTATGGCATCTACCTGCTTCCCGATCGCTGGGGCGAAGGCCTCGGTCGCGATCTACTGCAGGAATCACTGAACTCCCTGTCGGGCGACATCACCGAGGTATCGCTGTGGGTGTTGGGCGCGAACGTTCGCGCTCGACGCTTCTATGAACGCCAGGGATTCGTCGCCGACGGATCCGAAAAGCTCGAACAGCTCGGCGGTCGTACCGTCAACGAAATGCGCTACCGCCGCCGCGCCAACGGTGTTCGAGGCTTGCCTAGCTCACCAGGCCGGGCGGTCTGAGAAGGCAACTACCGCCAGACTCCTCCACATTGTCAGTGGAGCGCTGGCTCAGGGGGCTAATCCCCGATCGTGCGGCTGAGACCGTCGATGTGGCTCTGTTACCCTCCCTCATCCAGGGCCAACGTCGTCCCTGCATGCGTTTTCCGGCACCCCGGGGAACCACCAGCAGCGAGACGACGAGGAGAGCGCCGTGCCGAATTCCGAATACTGGCGCTCACCTGCGTTCCCTGCTCGACAGGGCTTGTACGACCCCGGTTTCGAGCGTGACTCCTGCGGAGTGGCTTTCGTCGCGACTCTAACCGGCAAGCCCAGCCACACCATCGTCGAGCAAGCCCTGACCGCCCTGCGAAACCTCGAACACCGCGGTGCCTCCGGAGCCGAGGCGGACAGCGGCGACGGCGCTGGATTCCTCTCCCAGGTACCGGACCGCTTGTTACGCGAAGTCACGAATTTCGATCTCCCGGCGGCGGGGGCCTACGCCGTGGGGACGGCCTTCCTTCCGGCCGACCCCCTTGAAGCCGAGCGCGCGGTCCTGGCTATCGAGAGGCTCATCGAGATCGAAGGCCTCACGCTGCTCGGTTGGCGGGACCTGCCCGTCGCAGGCGATCTGGTGGGCGTCACCGCACGCGCGGTCATGCCGAGCTTCCGGCAGCTATTCATCGCCGCCGCCGGCGGGCGGGTCGTCGGTATGGCGTTGGAACGCCTTGCCTTTCGCCTGCGCAAGCGAGCCGAGCACGAGGTCGGGGTCTACTTCGCTTCGCTCTCGTCGCGAACAATCGTCTACAAGGGCATGCTCACCACCGGCCAACTCGAGCCGTTCTTTCCCGATCTGAGCGATGAGAGGTACGAAACGGCGCTGGCGCTTGTTCACTCCCGTTTCTCGACCAACACGTTCCCTTCCTGGCCGCTGGCTCACCCATATCGGTTCGTTGCGCACAACGGTGAGATCAACACCGTGCGCGGAAACCGCAACTGGATGCGCGCCCGTGAGTCGCAACTGGCCAGCGAACTGATCCCTGGGGACCTCAGCGAGATCTTTCCGATCTGCACACCCGATTTCAGCGACTCAGCCTCGTTTGACGAAGCTCTGGAACTGTTACATCTCGCCGGCCGCTCCCTCCCGCATGCGGTGCTCATGATGATTCCCGAGGCCTGGGAGAACCACGCCACGATGGATCCGGCCCGGCGGGCGTTCTACCAATTCCACGCCACCTTGATGGAGCCGTGGGACGGGCCGGCGTGCATCACCTTCACGGATGGGTCGCTGATCGGTGCTGTCCTCGACCGCAACGGTCTTCGGCCGGGTCGGTACTGGGTTTGTGATGACGGCCTCGTGGTACTCGCCTCCGAGGTCGGAGTCCTCGACCTCGACCCGGCGCGAGTTGTGCGCAAGGGTCGTCTGCAACCAGGGCGAATGTTCCTGGTTGACACCGATGAGGGACGGATCGTCGAGGACGACGAGATCAAGGCTGAACTGGCATCCGATCTGCCCTACGACGAGTGGCTGCACGCGGGCCTGCTCCACCTCGAAGACCTACCAGAACGTGAGCACATCGTTCACACGCATGCCAGCGTGCTCCGCCGTCAGCAGACTTTCGGATATACCGAGGAGGAGCTCAGACTGCTCCTCACACCGATGGCCAAGTCCGGGCTCGAACCGCTCGGGTCCATGGGCACGGACACCCCGATCGCGGCGCTGTCGGACCGCCCGCGGCTGATCTTCGACTACTTCAGCCAGCTGTTCGCGCAGGTGACCAACCCGCCGCTGGACGCGATCCGCGAGGAGCTGGTGACTTCGCTGGGCACGCTGATCGGGCCGGAGGGCAACCTGCTGTCCCCGGGACCGGCCTCGTGCCGTCAGGTCGTGCTGCCGTTCCCCGTGATCGACAACGACGAACTGGCCAAGATCCTGCACGTCAACGCGGATGGAGATCTCCCGGGCTTCTCGTCGCTCAAAGTCTCGGGGCTCTACGCGGTCGCGGGTGGAGGCATCGCGTTGGAGTCGCGGCTGGAGCGCATCTGTGACGAGGTCTCAGAGGCGATCAAGGGCGGGGCGCGTTTCGTGGTCCTGAGTGACAGGGACTCCGGCCCCGATATGGCTCCGATCCCGTCGCTGCTGCTCACCTCGGCGGTGCACCACCACCTGACGCGGACCAAGCAGCGCAGCCACGTGTCGCTTCTGGTTGAGGCTGGTGACGTGCGCGAGGTGCACCACGTCGCGCTCCTCATCGGGTACGGCGCGGCTGCGGTGAATCCGTACCTCGCGATGGAGAGTGTCGAAGATCTCGCTCGGGCAGGCGTCCTCGGAGAGGTGTCGGCCGAGCTTGCGATTCGCAACCTGATCAAGGCGTTGGGCAAGGGCGTACTGAAGGTGATGTCCAAGATGGGGATCTCGACGGTCGCCTCGTATCGCGGAGCTCAGGTGTTCCAGGCCGTCGGCCTCTCACACGAGCTCGTCGACCAGTGGTTCACCGGAACCAGCTCGGTCCTGGGCGGCATCGGCCTCGAGGTGATTGCCGACGAAGTGGCCATGCGACACACGACGGCATACCCGCCGAGCGGTATCGAGGTCGCGCACCGCCGTCTAGAGGTCGGAGGCGAATACCAATGGCGTCGCGAAGGCGAGCCTCATCTGTTCGACCCGGAGACCGTCTTCCGGCTCCAGCACGCCACGCGAGCCAAGCGGTACGACGTCTTTAAGGCGTACACCTCTCGGGTGGACGACCAGTCGGAGCGTCTCATGACTCTGCGGGGGATGTTCACCTTCCGCGAAGGGCTACGGCCGCCCATCCCGATCGATGAAGTCGAACCGGCCTCATCCATCCTGAGTCGCTTTTCCACGGGCGCGATGTCGTACGGGTCCATCAGCCAAGAGGCCCACGAGACGCTCGCCATCGCGATGAATCGCCTGGGCGGGAAGTCCAACACGGGGGAAGGCGGGGAGGACCCCGAGCGGTTTCAGCCCGATTCCAACGGGGATTCACGGCGTTCGGCTGTCAAACAGGTAGCCAGCGGCCGCTTTGGCGTCACCAGCGAATACCTAGTCAACGCCGACGATATCCAGATCAAGATGGCGCAGGGAGCTAAGCCCGGCGAGGGAGGTCAGCTTCCCGCGCACAAGGTGTACCCGTGGGTGGCACGGACTCGGCACTCGACCCCAGGAGTCGGTCTGATTTCGCCGCCTCCACACCACGACATCTACTCCATCGAGGACCTCGCCCAGCTCATTCACGACCTGAAGAACGCCAACCCGCGAGCCCGGATCCACGTCAAACTGGTGTCCGAGGTGGGGGTAGGCACTGTGGCTGCGGGAGTTTCGAAAGCGCACGCGGACGTCGTGCTCATTTCGGGGCATGACGGGGGAACGGGCGCCTCGCCGCTGACCTCGCTCAAGCACGCCGGGGCGCCGTGGGAGCTCGGCCTTGCTGAGACCCAGCAGACGCTGCTCCTCAACGGTTTGCGGGACCGGATTGTGGTGCAGACAGACGGTCAGCTCAAGACCGGACGTGACGTTGTCATCGCTGCGTTGCTCGGCGCCGAGGAGTACGGCTTCGCAACCGCACCCTTGGTCGTGAGTGGGTGCGTGATGATGCGCGTCTGCCACCTCGATACCTGCCCGGTCGGCATCGCTACCCAAAATCCAGAGCTACGACGACGCTTCACGGGACGGCCGGAGTTCGTCGAGACGTTCTTCACCTATATCGCGGAAGAAGTCCGTGAACTGCTGGCATCCCTGGGTTTGCGCTCGATCGACGAGGCTGTGGGCCGAGCCGAACTACTGGATACGGAAAACGCGGTCGCTCACTGGAAGGCGAGCGGCCTCGACCTCGGCCCGATAGTTCACGTGCCCGAAGTGGTGGATGGACAAGCGCGGCACCGGACGAAGGATCAAGACCATGGCCTCGATCGTGCGCTGGACCACGAACTCATCGAGTTGGCGGCAGAGAGCCTGCAGACCGGCGCTCCCGTGCGCGGGCAACTGAAGGTCCGCAACGTCAACCGCACGGTCGGAACCATGCTTGGCCAGGAGGTCACTCGACGCTACGGCGGGAAAGGTCTTCCTGACGGGACGATCGATATCACGCTGATCGGGTCCGCTGGGCAGTCCTTCGGCGCGTTCCTGCCCGCTGGCATCGCCCTGCGTCTGGAGGGCGACGCCAACGATTACGTCGGCAAGGGGCTGTCAGGAGGGCGCATCGTGGTCCGACCCTCGCGGAGCGCGTCCTTCGTGGCGGAAGAAAACACGATTGCCGGCAACGTCGTTCTCTATGGCGCCACCTCTGGCGAGGTGTTCATTCGTGGCCTCGTAGGGGAGCGTTTCGCGGTCCGCAACTCCGGGGCCACGGCGGTGGTCGAGGGGGTGGGCGACCACGCGTGCGAATACATGACTGGAGGTCGAGTCGTCATCCTTGGTCCAACCGGACGCAACATCGCGGCCGGGATGAGCGGAGGCGTGGCGTACGTACTCGACTTGGATACTCGGGCGGTGAATACCGAGATGGTCGACTGCGAGCCCCTGGATGGCGAGGACCAAACATGGGTTGCGGACCTGCTCCGGCGCCACCATGAAGAAACCGGGTCATCGATCGCCCAAGACCTGTTGGAGGAGCCAACCCCGACAGCGCGCTTCAGCAAATTGATGCCACGCGACTTCAAGCGCGTGCTCCTGGCGCGAGAGCGGGCGACGCGCATCGGCGCCGACGCCGATGCAGCGGTCATGGAGGCGGTCCGTGGGTGACCCAAAGGCGTTCCTCACCACCCCGCGAGAAGGCTTCGCCCGCCGGCCAGTCAGCGTCCGCATCCAGGACTGGCGCGAGGTATACGAGCCGATGGCGGATCGCGCGATTGGCGCGCAGGCGGGTCGGTGCATGGACTGCGGCATCCCGTTCTGTCACCAGGGCTGCCCGCTCGGAAACCTGATCCCGGAGTGGAACGACTTGGTCTGGCGTGGCGACTGGCGCGACGCCACCGAGCGGCTGCACGCAACCAACAACTTCCCCGAGTTCACCGGACGCTTGTGTCCGGCCCCTTGCGAGACCGCGTGCGTCCTCGGCATTGATGCGGACGCCGTCACCATCAAACAGGTGGAGGTCTCGATCGTGGACCGGGCCTGGGACGAGGGTTGGCTGCCACCTCGTTCGCCCTCGAGGTTGTCGGGACGCACCGTGGCGGTGGTGGGCTCCGGACCGGCCGGGCTGGCAACGGCGCAACAACTCACGAGGGCCGGCCACACGGTCGCGGTATACGAGCGCGCTGACCGCATCGGTGGCTTGCTGCGGTACGGGATCCCCGAATTCAAGATGGAGAAGCATCATCTGGACCGGCGCCTCGCCCAAATGACCGAAGAGGGCACGCGATTCCGACCCGGCGTGAATGTGGGGGTCGATGTGACCGGCGCGGATCTGCGGAAGCGCTATGACGCCGTCGTGCTGGCTACGGGTGCCACCGTTCCTCGTGACCTACCGATTGGGGGGCGCGATCTCGGTGGCATCCACCAGGCGATGGACTACCTACCCTGGGCCAACCGTGTGCAGCAGGGGGACCTCGACAAAGCTCCCATCGATGCCGGGGGGAAACATGTGGTCATCATTGGCGGCGGCGACACCGGGGCGGACTGCCTGGGGACTGCACTTCGCCAAGGTGCCGCGTCGGTCACCCAACTCGAGATCATGCCCACACCGCCCGTGGCCCGGCCGGAGGCTCAACCGTGGCCGACCTATCCGATGACCTTGCGCACCTCCAGCGCGCACGAGGAGGGCGGCGACCGGGTCTTTTCCGTGTCCACGCAGGCGTTTGTGGGGACTGATGGGCAGGTGACGGGTCTTCGAATCGTGGACGTTGAGAACGTTGACGGGCGTTTCGTCGAAACTGCGGGTACTGAACGTGACCTAGCCGCTGACCTCGTCTTCCTCGCCATGGGCTTCACCGGGCCGGAGACTTTTGGGCTGCTGGACCAACTGGGTGTGCAGATGGCGCCTTCGGGGACCGTGCAACGGGATCAGAGATTCGCCACCGATGTGCCCGGTGTCTTCGTGGCCGGGGACGCGGGCCGAGGGCAGTCGCTGATCGTCTGGGCGATCGCCGAAGGGCGCGCCTGCGCCGCTGAAGTGGACCGCCATCTGACGGGTAACACGGCGTTGCCTGCTCCGATCCGACCGACCGACCGACCGATGCTGCCGTGAGCGATCACCGATCGGCGTGAGTGGCGTCGATAGAGTTCGGCCCATGCGCCGCGCGAAGATCGTCTGCACCCTTGGGCCAGCGTCGTCTTCGTTGGCGCAGATTCGGGCCTTGGTCGAAGCGGGGATGGACGTGGCCCGGTTGAACCTCTCGCACGGGGACTATGACCAGCACGAAGAGGTCTATCGCCATGTCCGCCAAGCGGCGGATGAGGCGGGTCGCGGCGTCGGCATTCTCGTCGACCTGCAGGGACCCAAGATCCGGCTCGGGCAGTTCGCCGCCGGCCCACAGCTGTTGCGGGCCGGAGCATCCTTCACGATCACCACGGAGAACGTCCCGGGGGACTCCTCCGAGTGCTCGACGACCTATGACGGGCTACCCACCGATGTCACGGTCGGTGACCGGGTGCTCGTTGATGACGGGAAGGTCAGTTTGTCCGTCATCGCCGTCGAGGGGTCGAGAGTTCGCACCGAGGTCGTGGAAGGGGGCATGGTTTCCGACCACAAGGGCATCAACCTCCCGGGTATCGCCGTCTCGGTCCCCGCCATGTCGGACAAAGACCTCGATGACCTACGCTGGGCGTTGACCCTGCGGGCGGACTTGATCGCCTTGTCTTTCGTTCGATCCGCCAAGGACATCCGCGCCGTTCACGAGGTCATGGATGAGGTCGGGGTACGACTTCCGGTATTCGCCAAGATTGAGAAGCCGCAAGCCGTCGACAACATCCAACAGATCCTCGATGCCTTTGACGGCGTGATGGTTGCCCGTGGAGATCTAGGCGTCGAACTCCCGCTCGAGCAGGTTCCCCTCGTTCAGAAGGCCGTGGTTGCCGCAGCTCGGGAACGGGCCAAGCCCGTCATCGTGGCGACTCAGATGCTCGAGTCGATGATCGCCGCGTCGAGGCCGACCCGGGCCGAGGCCTCGGATGTGGCTAATGCTGTGCTGGATGGGGCCGACGCCCTGATGCTTTCGGGGGAGACCTCGGTCGGGAAGTACCCGATCGAAAGCGTGGCGACGATGGCGAAGATCATCGTGAGCGTTGAGACCGGCTCGTCAGACCACCTCCCGGCGCTTCGCGGTCGACCGGCCAGCACGCCGGGTGCTATCTGTGAGTCAGCTGCGCGTGTGGGGGCGATCGTCGGAGCCAAGTTCCTTGTGGCGTTCACCGAAACCGGTGGCTCGGCCCTTCGCCTTGCGCGCCATCGTTCGCCGATCCCGTTGTTGGCCTTCACTCCGGACCCCGCCGTGCGCAGCCAGCTGGCCGTGGCGTGGGGGGTCGAGACATTCCTGGTTCCCTCGGTTCGCCACACTGATGAAATGGTCAAGCAGGTGGATGCGGCTTTGCTAAACATCGGACGGGTCGGTGAGGGTGAGCCGATTGTGATCGTGGCCGGCTCGCCGCCTGGGATCCCGGGATCGACCAACGCCATGCGGGTGCACCGACTCGGAGATGCGGTGGGTCTAGTGGCTCCGGCCTACCGGTCCTGACCTAACCTCCGTGGTGGGCCGCGGTCAGGAGACCCGGTCGGAGAGTGCGCGCCGCGCGTCCGGGTCGAGCACTCCCCAGGCGATGAACTGCTCGACGAGCACGCTGGGTGACTGGTCGTAGATGACTCCCAGGGTGCGCAGGTCGTCGCTGCGGACGGACAGCACACGGCCGTTGTAGTCGCCGCGTTGGCTTTGGATCGTGGAGCAATAGCGAGCGAGCGGTCCCGCCTTCTCGGCGGGGACCCGTCCGAGCCGCTCGAGGTCGATGACCAGGCGCGGCGGAGGCTCGGCCGATCCGCTGGAGGCGCTTCCCGGGAGCAACTCACCGACAGGAATAGTGTAGAAGTCCGCCAGTTCGGCGAGTTTCTGCACAGTGACGGCGCGATCGCCGCGCTCGTAGGATCCGACGACGACGGCCTTCCATCGCCCGTCGGACTTCTCTTCGACGCCGTGAAGCGACAGCCCCTGTTGGGTTCGGATGGCTCGTAGCCGTGAGCCGAGCGCGCGTGCGTAGTCAGTCGTCATGAAGTTCGCGGAACCCCCCTCCGGGCCCTGATGTCACCGGACGTACACGCCGGTTACGCAAAGTGACGTTACGGAGGGTGACGAAAGGGTGCAAGCAATTCCGGCCGAAAGGGACCGTTCGGACGACCCCCCACCCACTGGTAGCGTGACGTCCGTTCGACGTCCTTTAACGACCCGTCCTGTGAGGCGGGGAAGGAGGTCCGCGACGGATGAATGCCGTCCCTGACGAAGTACCGCCGACCGGTCCCGCCGACGAGCGTGCCGTTCCGCCCGGTCGTACCGTGCTCGAGCCCGAGGACATCACCCGGGCGTTGACCCGGATCGCGCACGAGATCCTCGAGCACAACAAGGGCCTCTCCGACCTGGTGGTGCTGGGCATCCCCACGCGCGGGGTCGACCTGGCCCTGCGGCTGGCCGAGCGTCTCGGGTCGGTCGAGGGAACGCCGGTGCCCGTGGGCAGCCTCGACGTCACGATGTACCGCGACGATCTTCGGATGCGCCCGGCGCGAGCACTTGAGCGCACCCAGATCCCCGCCGGCGGTGTCGACGGGAAGTTAGTGGTGATCGTCGACGACGTGTTGTTCTCCGGTCGCACCGTCCGATCGGCTTTGACTGCACTGGACGACGTGGGGCGTCCGCGAGCCGTCCAACTTGCCGTGTTGGTCGATCGCGGCCATCGGGAGCTGCCGATCCGGGCGGACTATGTGGGCAAGAACCTGCCGACCTCGCTTCGGGAGAGCGTCAAGGTGCAGTTGGTTGAACGAGATGGCGCGGACGGCGTCTTTATCGCGAGCACCCAAGACGTTGGATCGAACGTCTCCCGCGAAGGTGAGGGCTCATGAACAAGCACTTGGTGTCTGCTGCCGATCTCAGTCACGACGACGCCCTCTTGGTGTTGGACACCGCTGAGGAGCTGGCACGGTTGGCTGACCGGCCGATCCGAAAACTCCCCACGTTGCGCGGCCGGACCGTCGTGAATCTGTTCTTCGAGGACTCGACCCGGACCCGGATCTCCTTTGAGGCGGCAGCAAAGCGCCTGTCCGCAGACGTCATCAACTTCTCCGCCAAGGGATCCAGCGTGTCGAAGGGCGAGAGCCTCAAAGACACGGCACTCACCTTGGAGGCCATGGGGGCCGACGCGGTGGTGGTCCGCCACGGAGCGAGCGGCGCTCCGCACCGCCTGGCCCATAGCGGATGGATCGGCGGGTCTGTGGTCAACGCTGGAGATGGCACCCATGAGCACCCGACGCAGGCCTTGCTCGATGCCTTCACGATGCGAAGGCGCCTCAACGGAGGCGTCGGCGACCTGGTCGGGCGCAGAGTCACGATCGTGGGAGATGTGCTGCACAGTCGGGTCGCACGATCCAACGTGCTCCTGCTCCACACCCTCGGCGCGGACGTGACGTTGGTTGCACCCCCCACGCTGCTCCCCGTGGGCATCGACACCTGGCCGTGTCAGTTGTCTTACGACATCGACGCCTCGCTTCCGAAAAGCGATGTCGTGATGATGCTGCGCGTCCAACGCGAACGGATGAACGCCTCGTTCTTCCCCAGTAGCGCCGAATACAGCCGCCGGTACGGACTCGACGTGGCCAGGGCAGCCACCCTGCCGGACCATGCCATTGTCATGCACCCTGGCCCGATGAACCGCGGGATGGAAATCGCGGCCGATGTAGCTGACAGCGCGAGATCCACCATCGTCGAGCAGGTCACGAACGGCGTGTCGGTTCGGATGGCTGTCCTCTACCTCCTGCTCGGAGGGTCGGAACCGGCTGGTTCGAGCGAACTGGCGCTCGAACCAGCGGCCACGCCCGCCGACCTGGCCGCGCCCCCGGCCGATCTCGCGGCGCCGGTCGAGGCCCAACTCCGCGAACGAGAGGGCGCTCGATGACCACAGATTTCATCATCCGGGGAGCGCGGATCCTCGGTGGCGACCAACGCGACGTCCTGCTCGGCGCGGGCGGCATCGAGGACATCGCCGTGGGTGTCTCCCGGTCGGGTGCGACCGAGATCGACGGAGACGGACTGGTTGCTTTGCCGGGCCTGGTCGATTTGCACACTCACTTACGCGAGCCTGGCCGCGAGGATGCGGAGACGGTCGAGAGCGGATCGCAGGCAGCGGCGCTCGGCGGGTTCACGGCCGTCCATGCCATGGCGAACACCGATCCGGTAGCGGACACCGCTGGTGTCGTCGAACAGGTCTGGCGCCTCGGGCGTGAGCACGGCTACTGCGATGTGCAACCGGTCGGTGCCGTGACGTTGGGGTTAGCGGGTTCCCAGCTGGCCGAGTTGGGAGCCATGGCCGATTCGGCGGCTGCGGTTCGGGTGTTCTCTGACGACGGGCACTGTGTCGATGACGCGGTGCTGATGCGGCGAGCGCTGGAGTACGTGAAGGCGTTTGACGGGGTGATCGCGCAGCACGCGCAGGAACCTCGCCTTACCCAGGGCGCCCAGATGAACGAAGGGGTGTTGTCGGGAGTCTTGGGGTTGACCGGCTGGCCGGCTGTTGCTGAGGAGGCCATCGTCGCCCGCGACGTGTTGCTGGCCGAGCATGTGGGTTCGCGGCTGCACATCTGCCATGTGTCCACTGCTGGCACAGTAGAAATCCTTCGCCAAGCCAAGGCTCGAGGCGTCGATGTGACCGCCGAGGTCACCCCTCACCATCTTCTTCTCACCGACGATTTGGTGACTAGCTACGACCCCGTGTTCAAGGTGAACCCACCCCTGCGGACCAAGGCCGACGTCGAGGCTGTGCGTCAAGCCCTAGCCGACGGCACGATCGACGCTGTGGCCACCGATCATGCACCGCACGCGGTGGAGGACAAGGACTGCGAATGGGCGGCGGCCGCGTTCGGAATGCTGGGACTGGAGCAGGCCCTGTCCGTGGTGGCCGAAGCCATGGTCGAAACCGGACTTCTGGACTGGGCGGGGGTCGCCGACCGGATGTCCGCGCGCCCGGCGCGCGTCGGCCGACTGCCCGGCCACGGTCGCCCGCTCGCCGTCGGCGAACCCGCGAACCTCGTCCTTGTGGATCCGGCCGCCCGGATCACGGTTGAGCCCGCACGGCTGGCGAGCAAGAGCCGGAACACGCCGTACCGCGGGATGACGCTGCCAGGGCGTGTGGTGGCCACGTTCCTTCGCGGTCGCCCCACGGTGCTCGATGGGGAGCTGGCGTGACCACTGCGGCGACGCGCGCCGGGGCGCTGCTGGTTCTTGAAGATGGCCGGGTCTTCACCGGTGAGGCCTACGGAGCCGTGGGAGAGACGTTCGGCGAGGCCGTCTTCTGCACCGCCATGACCGGCTACCAGGAGACCCTCACCGATCCGAGCTACCACCGGCAGGTGGTTGTGATGACCGCTCCACATATCGGCAACACAGGAGTCAATGACGAAGATCCAGAGTCCTCCCGAATCTGGGTGTCTGGCTACGTCGTTCGGGAGCCGGCCCGTGCCGCGTCGAACTGGCGAGCCACGCGCGGCCTTGAGGACGACTTGAGGGAGCAGGGAATCGTCGGGATCAGTGGAGTGGACACGCGGGCCCTGACCCGTCACCTGCGCGATCGAGGGGCCATGCGGGTCGGAGTCTCCAGCACGGGGGCCGATCCGGAGGAGTTGCTGGAGCGGGTGCGATCAAGCCCATCCATGGTTGGGGCCGACCTCGTGGCTGAGGTGACCACCGCCCTTCCGTACGTCGTCCCGGCTGTCGGCGAGCGCCGATATGCAGTCGCCGCCCTCGACCTCGGCATCAAGTCGATGACCCCACGATTGATGGCGCAGCGGGGTATCGAGGTCACCGTGGTGCCCGCCGGCTCTTCGCTCGAGGAGCTTCTTGCCCTGGACCTGGACGGCATTTTCGTCAGTAACGGGCCCGGCGATCCCGCCACGGCCGACCATGCCGTCGAGTTGGTGAGGGGAGCCCTCGATCGCCGCATCCCGGTCTTTGGGATCTGCTTCGGGAATCAGGTGTTGGGTCGCGCACTGGGTTTCGGCACGTACAAACTCGGATTCGGCCATCGCGGGGTCAACCAGCCGGTCATGGATCGAGCGACGGGACGCGTTGAGATCACGGCTCAAAACCACGGCTTCGCCGTCGATGCCCCGCTCGAAGAGATCGTGGACACACCCTTCGGCCGGGTTGAGGTCAGTCACGTGGGCCTCAACGACAACGTGGTCGAGGGATTGCGTTGCCTGGATGTGCCCGCCTTCTCCGTCCAGTACCACCCCGAAGCGGCGGCCGGTCCGCATGACTCGTCCTACCTGTTCGACCGGTTCGCCGAACTCATGGAAGGTGCGCGCGGCGGCGGGGGTTCGGGAGTCTCCTTCGCTCGCACCCAGTCCGTCGCCTCCGGCGCCGGACGGCCAGACCCATCCACGCTCGCTGCGGAGACCTCCGAACCCCCACCACCTGGGCGGAACGCTGGGCTCGGTCGGGGCGGGGACGCCTGATGCCGAAGCGCACGGATTTGAGCAGCGTCCTGGTGATCGGATCGGGGCCGATTGTCATTGGCCAGGCGTGTGAATTTGACTATTCGGGGACGCAGGCCTGCCGTGTGCTTCAGGAGGAGGGCCTGCGGGTCATCCTCGTCAACAGCAACCCGGCCACGATCATGACCGATCCGCAGTTTGCCGACGCGACCTACGTGGAGCCCATCACGCCCGAGGTGATCGAAAAGATCATCGAGCGGGAGCGCCCCGATGCCCTGTTGGCAACCCTGGGCGGCCAGACGGCGCTGAACGCGGCCGTCGCCCTCCACGAGCGCGGGATCCTCGACAAGCATGGCGTCGAACTGATCGGGGCCAACATCGACGCGATCCAGCGCGGTGAAGATCGACAGCGCTTCAAGGAGATCGTCGCCTCGATCGGGGCTGAGTCGGCTCGGTCCGTGATCTGCCACTCGATGACGGACTGCCTGGGCGCTGTTGCCGAGCTCGGCTATCCGGTGGTTGTGCGTCCTTCGTTCACGATGGGCGGCGCCGGTTCCGGCATCGCCTACGACGAGGCGGACCTTCGCACCATCGCTGGATCCGGGCTTCAGGCCAGCCCGACCACCGAGGTCCTGCTCGAGGAGTCGGTGATCGGGTGGAAGGAGTACGAGCTCGAGCTCATGCGTGACCGCTCGGACAACGTGGTGGTGATCTGCTCGATCGAGAACCTCGACCCGATGGGCGTGCACACGGGGGACTCCATCACCGTGGCACCGGCGATGACCCTGACCGACCGTGAGTTCCAGCACATGCGTGATGTAGCGATCGCGGTGATCCGTGCGGTCGGCGTGGACACGGGGGGGTGCAACATCCAGTTCGCGATCGACCCCGCGTCGGGCCGGATGACCGTGATCGAAATGAATCCGCGGGTCTCCCGGTCGTCGGCACTGGCTTCCAAGGCTACGGGCTTCCCGATTGCCAAGATCGCTGCGCGGCTCGCGATCGGTTACACCTTGGACGAGATCCCTAACGACATCACCAAGGAGACGCCGGCCTCCTTTGAGCCTGCCCTCGACTACGTCGTGGTGAAGGCCCCGCGGTTTGCGTTTGAGAAGTTCCCGCAAGCCGACCCCACGCTCACGACGACGATGAAATCGGTCGGTGAGGCGATGGCCATTGGGCGGTGCTTCACTGAAGCACTGCAGAAGGCGCTGCGCTCCCTCGAGCGACCCGAGGCCGTCTTCGCCTGGGACGGCGGTCCGCTCGACAAGGATGCGCTGCTGGCGCAGGCCGCTTTGCCCCGCGACGGCCGGTTGAAGGTCGTGCAGCAAGCGCTCTTGGCGGGGGCGACGGTAGGTGAGGTAGCGGGTGCCACCGGTATCGATCCCTGGTTCGTCGACCAAGTGCTCGCCATCAACGAGGTCGCTCAGAGCGTCCGTGAATCGGCAGAGTTGACACCGGAGATCCTGCGCCGGGCCAAGCGAAACGGGTTCTCTGACCGACAAGTAGCGGACCTGCGAGACACCACTGAGAGCGTGGTCAGAGGGGTGCGGCACGCCTTGGGGATTCGCCCGGTCTACAAGACCGTCGACACCTGCGCAGCCGAGTTCGAGGCCAAGACGCCCTACCACTACTCCTCCTACGACGAGGAGACCGAGGTGGCTGCCCGTACCCGCCCAGCGGTGCTGATCCTGGGCAGCGGCCCCAATCGGATCGGCCAGGGCATCGAGTTCGACTACTCGTGCGTGCACGCTGCCATGACCCTGCGCGAAGCCGGGTACGAGACCGTGATGGTCAACTGCAATCCGGAGACGGTTTCCACGGACTACGACACCAGCGACCGCTTGTACTTCGAGCCGCTCACCCTTGAAGACGTCCTCGAGGTCTATGCCGCCGAGTGCGCGGCCGGGCCGGTCACGGGTGTCGTCGTCCAACTTGGCGGACAGACGCCGCTTGGGCTCGCGCAAGCACTGAAGGATGCCGGTGTGCCGATCGTGGGTACGACTCCGGAGGCGATCCACCTCGCGGAAAACCGTGGCGAGTTCGGGCGAGTGTTGCTCGACGCGGGGTTACCGGCGCCCAAACACGGCACGGCGTTGTCGTTCGGTGAGGCCAAGTCGATCGCGGATGAAATCGGCTACCCGGTGCTCGTGCGTCCGTCGTACGTGCTCGGGGGGCGAGGCATGGAGATCGTCTACGACGAGTCAATGTTGGCTGAGTACATCGGGCGAGCGACGCAGATCAGCCCAGAACACCCGGTGCTGGTGGACCGGTTTCTCGATGACGCGGTCGAAATCGACGTCGATGCGCTCTACGACGGAGTCGAGCTCTATCTCGGTGGGGTCATGGAGCACATCGAGGAGGCCGGTATCCACTCGGGCGACTCGGCCTGTGCGCTGCCGCCGATCACTTTGGGTCGGGCGGAGATCGACCGGATCAGACGTTCGAGCGAGGCCATCGCCAGGGGCGTTGGCGTGCGCGGTCTGTTGAACGTGCAGTTCGCGCTGGCCGGCGATGTTCTGTACGTCCTCGAGGCGAATCCTCGGGCCTCTCGGACCGTCCCGTTCGTCTCCAAGGCCACGTCGGTGCCGCTGGCGAAGGCCGCCGCACGGGTCATGCTGGGGGCGAGCATCGCGCAACTGCGAGCCGAAAGACTTCTCCCCGCTACCCACGACGGGGGCTCGCTTCCCCCCGAAGCGCCAACCGCGGTGAAAGAAGCCGTCCTGCCATTCGGCCGATTCCATGGTGTGGACACCATTTTGGGACCCGAGATGAAGTCGACCGGAGAGGTCATGGGGGTGGACGCGCTGTTCGGCACGGCGTTCGCCAAAAGCCAGTTGGCCGCCTATTCCGGAGGGTTGCCTACGAAGGGTCGTGCTTTCGTTTCTGTCGCCAACCGGGACAAACGCTCGATGGTCTTTCCGGTGAAACGCCTGGCCGACCTCGGTTTCGAGATCCTCGCGACGTCGGGCACGGCCGAAGTACTCCGCCGAAGCGGCGTAGCTGCGACCGTGGTGCGTAAGCACTTCGAGACCGACGACGGCACGCCGGACGCGGTCCAGCAGATCCTGGCCGGCCAGATCGATTTCGTTGTGAACACGCCGTACGGCGTCGGCGCCCGGTCGGACGGCTACGAGATCCGCACCGCGTCGGTGCGTCAGGGCGTCCCGTGCATCACGACGGTTCAGGGCCTGGCCGCAGCAGTTCAGGGCATCGAGGCGTTGCGCGCTGGCGAAGTCGGAGTGCGGACCCTCCAGGAGTACGGTCAGGACCTCCAAGACTGGCGGGAGGGGACGGCCTGATGGCTCCGGTTCAAGTCAAGGGAGAGGTTCTCTCCTTGCGTCGCGCGGGGGCGTATCACGCGTTGACCCTGGTGGCGCCAGGAGTTGCTGAGCAGGCGCGTCCGGGTCATTTTGTGGCGCTAGCCGTGGGTGGCCCGAACGGGCCGACCCTGTTGCGTCGCGCGTTCTCCATCTACCGGGTCCAGGAACGTGGGATCTACGGCGGCACCGTGGAAATCGTGTTCGCCGTGCATGGCGCCGGCACGGCCTGGATGGCCAATCTGCGTCCACACGACCCGGTCGATGTTGTCGGTCCCCTCGGGCGTCCGTTCGCGCTTCCCAAGGAGTCCGTCGCCTGCACACTCGTGGGTGGTGGGTACGGCACGGCGCCGCTGTTCTCCCTGGCCGAGCACCTTCGCGAGCGGGGCTGTCGGGTGGACTTCGTGATCGGGGCGTCCACGGAGCCGAAGTTGTTCGGCGCCCTCGAGGCGAAGCGGATGTCCCAATCCGTGGCCATCACCACCGAGGACGGTTCAGCGGGGGAGCGGGGCAGGGTGTCGGATGTCCTTCCTGGGCTCTTGGAGCGCAGTGAGTCCGATGTGGTCTACGCGTGTGGGCCCATGCCGATGCTTCGCGTGGTTGCTGAGATCGCCCGACGATTTGGGGCTCACAGCCAGGTGGCCGTTGAGGAGTCGATGGCCTGTGGCATCGGAGTCTGCATGACCTGCGTCCTGCCGGTGGTCGGAAGCGACGGCGTGACCCGGATGGTGCGGTCCTGTGTCGAAGGCCCGGTCTTTAACGGCGACTCGATTCGTTGGGACGACCTCGGCACGGTGCCAGCAGATGCGCTGGGTGCGCCGCCAGGCCCAGCCGTCGGACTAAGGGCGCGATCGTGACCAGGATGCGACTCACCACCGCCCCGGAGGCTGTCCGCACGCTGCCACCGGTGAACATGAGTGCCCATCTGGGGCCGCTGACCTTGCCCGACCCGGTGTTGGCTGCGTCGGGGTGCGCAGCGGCCGGGCGCGAGCTGGACCCGTTCCTTGATCTGGGTGCGATTGGGGCAGTGATCACCAAATCGATCATGCTGGACCCCAGGTCAGGGCGACCCACACCTCGGATGGCCGAGACCCCGAGCGGGATGCTCAACTCGATCGGGCTGCAAGGGCCAGGGATCGACTCGTTCATCGACCATGACCTCGCGTGGCTGCACCAGCGGGGGGCCAGGGCCGTGGTCTCGATTGCCGGCGGCACGGTGGATGAGTACGTCCGGCTGGCGACGCGGCTTCGGACCGCTGATGGCGTCGCCGGTATCGAGGTCAACATCTCCTGCCCGAACGTCGAGGACCGTGGGCAGGTCTTCGCCTGCGACCCGGTTGCAGCGGCCGCGGTGATTCACGGAGTTCGACGCGCGACGCCTCCGACGGTTCCGGTTCTAGCCAAGCTTTCACCGGACGTGACCGACATCGTCGAGGTGGCGCGCAGCGTCGTGGACGCCGGCGCTGACGGGGTCTCCCTGATCAACACCACGCTGGGGATGGTCATCGACACCGACACATTGCTCCCGGCGCTCGCCGGGGTCACCGGTGGACTGTCCGGGCCGGCCATCCGTCCCATCGCGGTTCGCTGCGTGTGGCAGGTCCACGCGGCCCTGCCTGATGTCCCCATCCTGGGCATGGGCGGGATCCGCTCGGGGCTTGATGCTTTGGAGTTCGTCCTTGCCGGTGCATCGGCGGTGTCTGTGGGAACGGTGATTTTCCACGATCCGGCCGCCCCAGCTCGCATTTCCAGGGAACTCGATGTCGCGCTCGCTGAGCGAGGGTTCGAGAGCGTGGCCGACGCCGTGGGTTTTGCGCACCGAGGATCCGCACGGGACTCCGCTCCCGCCGCGCAGCTGCGATCGGCGACGAGCGCGTCCGGGCTTGATGACTCCGGGGCTGCCGGGTGAGCGTCGCTCCGGTAGCCATAGCCCTGGATGCGAAGGACCTCCCTACGGCGTTGGGTTGGGCCACCGCCGTAGGACCTTGGGTTTCCACGGTGAAGGTCGGTCTCGAATTGTTCTTGAGCCATGGTGCCGAGGCCGTGGACGGTGTTCGTCGCGCCAGCAACGGATGCGACCTGTTCCTCGACCTGAAGTTGCATGACATCCCCAACACGGTCGCGGGTGCGGCCCGCGCGGTGGCTCATCTCGAGCCAGCGTTCCTCACCGTTCATGCGTGCGGTGGCCCGGCCATGGTTCGGGCCGCCGTCGAGGAGTTGCCCGACACGCGGATCGCTGGGGTGACGGTGCTGACGTCGATGTCGGACGCCGACCTGGAGACCGTTGGTATGGAGGGGTCAGCTCTGGATGCCGTTCGCCGGCTCGCGGCACTGGCCGTCGAGGCCGGAGCCCGCGCCCTGGTCTGTTCCCCGCATGAAGTGGCGGCGGTCCGGCGCGAGGTAGGGGCCGACGTCACCTTGATCGTGCCCGGGGTGCGGCCCTCCGGGGCCGATCTCGCAGACCAAACGCGGGTCGCCACCCCCGAGCAGGCCCTGGCCGACGGGGCTGATCTGCTCGTCATCGGGCGACCCATCACCGGCGCCGCAGACCCCGCGGCGGCCGCTGCAGCTCTCGCGCAGCTGACGACGAGGTAGCTTCCGGTCGACCCGCATGCACAAACCTCGCAGTTCTCGGGTAGGGCGCGTTGCCACAGGTCACCGGGCCCTACTAGGTTCCGGGGGACTCGCCCGCTTGCCCTCTCGATGGCCTTCGACTCGATGGCATCCGACACGACGGCATATGACTAGGAGAGGTACCGGTGGCACTTCCACCCCTCACTCCCGAGCAACGCGCCGCCGCGCTGGAGAAGGCGGCCGCTGCCCGCCGGGAACGCGCCGAGGTGAAGAACCGGCTCAAGCACAGCGGCGCCACGCTCAGTGAGGTGATCGAGGCCGGGCACAGCAACGAGGTGATCGGCAAGATGCGAGTGTCTGCCCTGCTCGAATCGCTTCCCGGAGTCGGGAAAGTACGGGCACAGCAGATCATGGAGCGGCTGCACATCGCCTCGACCCGACGGGTGCGCGGGCTCGGCGTCAACCAGATCGCCGCCCTCGAGCGCGAGTTCCCAGCGTCCTGAGCATGCGTCCTCCCACCGCCCCGTGACCACCTCAGGAGCGCGTCTCACCGTGTTGTCCGGCCCCTCGGGGGTCGGCAAGAGCACCGTGGTCGCCACGTTGCGGGTTGAGAACCCTCAGGTTTGGCTGTCCGTCTCTGCGACGACCAGACCTCCGCGCCCGGGTGAGATCGAAGGGGAGCACTATTTCTTCGTGTCGGCCCAAGACTTCGCCGGCATGGTCGAACGACACGAGCTGCTCGAGTGGGCGTCGTTCACGGGCTACTCCTACGGCACCCCCCGTCAGCCGGTTGAGGAACACCTGGCTCGCGGTGTGCCGGTGGTGCTGGAAATCGAACTCAACGGGGCCCGGCAAGTACGGCTTGCGATGCCGGAGGCGCTGCTGGTCTTCCTGAAGCCGCCGAGCTGGGAGGACCTGGTGCAGCGCTTGGTTGGCCGGGGAACTGAGGATGACGAGGTGATCGCGCGTCGGCTAGATGTGGCTCGAGTCGAGTTGGCCGCCGAGAGCGAGTTCGACGTCACCCTCGTCAACGACGAAGTAGGGAACGTGTGCGCCCAACTGGTATCTTTGATGGGTATTTCCTGACTGGTCTTCGACCAGTTCGTGAGTTCAGCGCCATCGGCGCTGCTCGATCCAGCACCGACCCACCGAGAGGCCCCGCGTGTCAGGCACCGTCGCGTCCCCCGAAGGCATCACCAACCCGCCGATCGATGAGTTGCTCAGCACGGTCGACAACAAGTACGGGCTGGTTCTCTACGCGGCCAAGCGTGCTCGCCAGATCAACGCCTACTACAGCCAGCTCAGTGAGGGCCTGCTTGAGTACGTCGGACCGCTGATCGACACCCACGTCCAGGAGAAGCCGCTTTCGGTGGCCCTGCGCGAGATCAACGCTGGCCTGCTCACCCTTGAGCACGTCGAAAGCACCGAGGAGTCCTGACCGATCGGGCTCCGGCCCGATTTGTCCCCTAGCCTTACCGGCATGTCCTCGCGCGTCGTCCTTGGCGTCAGTGGAGGCATTGCGGCGTACAAGGCCTGCGAGGTCCTGCGGGGCCTCACCGAAGCCGGTCACCAAGTGACCGTGGTTCCGACCGAGTCAGCCCTTCGGTTTGTGGGTGCGCCAACGTGGGAGGCGTTGTCTGGCCGGCCCGTCGTCACCGGCTTGTGGAGCGACGTGCCAAGTGTCAATCACGTCCGCTTGGGGCAAGAGGCAGACCTCGTCCTGGTGGTCCCCGCCACCGCGGACCTCATGGCACGCGCGGTCCATGGGCGTGCGAACGACCTGCTCGCGGCCACCTTGTTGACCGCCAAGTGCCCAGTTGTGCTCGCCCCGGCCATGCACACCGAGATGTGGGAACACGAAGCAACCAGGTCCAACGTGGCCACACTGCGTGAGCGGGGTGTCGTGGTGCTTGAGCCAGCTGTCGGTCGTCTCACAGGTGCCGACAGTGGCCCCGGTCGGTTGCCGGAGCCTATGGAGATCGTGGAGGTGGCCCGCCGGGTTCTGGCCCGAGCGGGGGTACCGCAACCGCTGGATCTGCTCGGGCGCCGGGTGCTCATCTCCGCCGGTGGGACCCGCGAACCGATCGACCCAGTGCGCTTCTTGGGTAATCGCAGTAGCGGACTCCAAGGTTGGGCCCTGGCGCGAACGGCCGCTGCACGCGGGGCCGTCGTCACCCTCGTGGCTGCCAACGTGGTGCTACCGGATCCGGCCGGATCGACGGTGATGCGGGTCGGGACGGCCGCCGAGCTCGATGAAGCCATGCGAGCGCTCGCCAGTGATGCTGACGCAGTGGTGATGGCGGCGGCCGTCGCTGATGTGAGGCCGGTTGGTGTTGCTGTCGCCAAGATCAAACTTGGGCACACCGAAGGCGCGCCGCGACCCCTTGCACTTGAGCGGACGGCCGATGTCCTCTCGGGGATCGTGGACCGACGTCCGCCCGGCCAGGTTGTCGTCGGGTTCGCGGCGGAAACCGGCGATGCCAGTGGCGATGCGCTCGCGCACGGGCGGGCCAAATTGCAGCGCAAGGGCTGTGATCTGCTCGTCGTAAACGACGTGAGTGCAGGGCGCGGGTTTGAAGTTGCCGACAACGCGGCTGTCATTCTGGGCAGCGATGGGTCCTCCACCGACGTACCGCTCGGCCCCAAAGAGGCGTTGGCCGACGCTATCTGGGATCTGGTGACCCCCCTCCTCAACGAAACCCGCTGACTCACCGGTTGGCGACTACGGGCTCATCGCCCCACGCGGGGCGGGCGGTAGACTCCGCAGCGGATTTTCGTCAGGTTCGTCGACCCCCAACCATGGCTTGGAGTTCCACGTGTCGCGTCGCCTGTTCACTTCTGAGTCCGTGACCGAAGGACACCCGGACAAGATTGCGGACCAGATCAGCGATTCGGTTCTGGATGCGCTGCTCAAGGAAGACCCCAACAGTCGGGTAGCCGTGGAGACGCTGGTCACTACGGGGCAAGTCCACGTGGCCGGCGAGGTCACAACCTCTGGGTGGGCGGATATCCCGCAAATCGTGCGCGAGAAGATCCTGGAGATCGGATACGACTCCTCCAAGAAGGGGTTCGACGGGCTGTCGTGCGGTGTTTCGGTGTCCATCGGGTCGCAGTCGCCGGACATCGCCCAGGGCGTCGATGACGCCTACGAGGAGCGCCACGACCATTCGGTGGATCCGCTCGATCGGCAGGGAGCTGGCGACCAGGGCTTGATGTTCGGCTATGCGTGCGAGGACACCCCCGAGTTGATGCCGCTGCCGATCGCCTTGGCGCACCGCATCGCCCGTCGGCTGTCCGAGGTACGCAAGGCCGGCACGATCCCGTACCTACGCCCTGACGGCAAGACCCAGGTCACCATCGAGTACGACGGCGCTCAAGCAGTCCGGCTGGACACGGTGGTGGTCTCCAGCCAGCACGCGGGAGACATCGATCTCGAGACGCTGCTCACTCCGGACATCCAGGAATTCGTGGTCGAGCCCGAGCTGGTGGGCCTGGGTATCGAGCATGACGGCTACCGCCTGCTGGTGAACCCCACCGGCCGCTTCGAGATCGGTGGGCCGATGGGCGACGCCGGGCTCACGGGGCGCAAGATCATCGTGGATACCTACGGGGGAATGGCCCGTCACGGGGGCGGTGCCTTCTCGGGCAAGGACCCCTCGAAGGTGGACCGGTCGGCTGCCTATGCCATGCGTTGGGTGGCCAAGCACGTCGTGGCTGCCGGCCTCGCTTCCCGGTGCGAAGTGCAGGTGGCGTACGCGATCGGAAAGGCACACCCGGTGGGGTTGTTCGTGGAGACGTTCGGCACCGGCGTCGTCCCGGATACCCAGATTCAGCAGGCGGTGACCGACGTCTTCGACCTGAGGCCAGCAGCCATCATCCGCGACCTCGACCTGCTGAGGCCGATCTACAGCCAGACCGCGGCCTACGGGCACTTTGGGCGTGATCTCCCCGACTTCACGTGGGAGCGTACCGATCGGATGGACGCGCTGCGATCGGCCGCGGGCGCCTGAGCGACTCCTCCACCGCGCCACGCATTCGCTACCAGCGTTGCGGTGGAGGCCGGGTGCTCGCTCGGAGTGCCTTTCGCACCTCCTACCGTGCGCGGGCGGCCGGTGTGCGGCCGGGGGGTCTGCGACGAGGCTGGTCGGTGGGGTCTGCGACGATCCGAACGTGAAGTCCACAACCCGGCCGGTCGGGTCAGTGCCATCGCTCAGCGAGCGTGCGGACCCACGCGGGGCCAGCCGAGGGGTTGAGCCACGGGCGGCGATGGTGGTTGAGCCGGAGCAGCTTGAGTTGGTGCGCCAGGCTCGGCGGAAGGTCCGCGCGTCCACGCCCAGGGGCCGCGAGCCGTTGGCTCCAGTCGACCCGGTGGCGCGCGTGGTGGTGGAGGTGTCGCTCCCACACCTGGATCGGGTCTTCGACTATGCCGTTCCCGCGTCGATGGCCGCGGCAGCGCTACCGGGGTGCCGGGTTCGCGTCCGGTTCTCCGGACGCCTGGTTGACGCCTATGTCGTCGAGCGTCGCGTCGACTCTCAGCACTCGGGGGAGTTGGCCCCCCTGGCGAGGGCGCCGTCCAGCGAGGTCGTCCTGACCCCTGAAGTGCTACGCCTCAGCCGTGCGGTGGCCGACCAGTACGCGGGAGTGCTTGCTGACGTCTTGCGCCTGGCCGTCCCACCTCGTCACGCCAGAACGGAGGCGACGGAGTCCCCGGCGGCGCCCGCTCTGCCCCCGTACGCCGATGACGGCACCTGGGACGACTATCCGGCGGGCGCTGCGCTGCTCGCGGGGATCTCGGCCGGCCGTGCGCCTGCTGCTGTGTGGACCAGTGTGCCGGGCGCTGACTGGCCGGGCTCAATTGCCGTCGCCGTCCGTGCCGCGCTCACCGTCGGCCGAGGTGCTCTCGTCGTCGTGGCGGACGCGCGGGATGTGGCGCGGGTGTCGCGCGCTGTTGAGCGCGTGTGTGGCGCGGGTCAGCATGTCGAACTCACGGCCGACGCCGGACCGGCGGCCCGCTATCGCCGGTTCTTGGCGGTCAGCCGTGGGGCGGTTCGCTGCGTGGTGGGCACCCGGTCCGCGCAGTTCGCCCCCGTCCGTGACCTGGGGTTGGCTGTGATGTGGGACGACGGCGACGACCTTCTCGTCGAGCCGCGGGCGCCATACCCGCATGTTCGGGAGGTACTCCGCCAACGGGCCCGGTTGGAGGGCGCCGCCCTGCTGATGGGCGGGCACGCCATGACGGCTGAGGCACGGCTGATGGTGGATTCCGGCGAGGCTCGTGCCTTGGCGCCGACACGAGCATCCATCCGGGAGAAGGCCCCCTTGGTGCGGGCGGCGGGTACCGACGCGGAACTGGCCAAGGATCCAGGAGCGCGATCGGCCCGACTCCCGCACCTGGCCTGGTCGGCCGCGCGCGAGGGCCTTATGCGCGGCCCCGTGCTGGTGCAGGTTCCACGTCGTGGCTATGTGCCGTCGCTGGCCTGCGCGACTTGCCGCGAACCAAGTCGGTGTCTGCATTGTTCGGGTCCCTTGGTGCTGAGCTCTGGCCATGCGGTGCCCCACTGTGGCTGGTGCGGTCGGCCGACGGGGCAGTTCCAGTGCCGATCCTGTGGGGGCACGCGCCTTCGAGCCCAGGTCGTGGGCGCGCGGCGAACGGCCGAGGAGCTCGGGCGCGCATTTGCGGGGGTTCCGATCCACACCTCCGGTCGCGACGGCGTGCTTGACCAGGTGTCGGCTGCTCCCGCCCTGGTGGTTTCAACTCCCGGCGCGGAGCCCCGTGCAGAAGGTGGGTACGCCGCAGCACTGCTCTTGGACGGCTGGGCGCTTCTGGATCGGCCGGATCTGCGGGCCAACGAAGAAGCGCTTCGTCGCTGGTTCGCGGCGGCAGCCTTGGTGCAGCCCGCTGCCGCGGGTGGTCGCGTCATCGTGATGGCCGACTCCAGCCATCGTGCCGTGCAAGGACTCGTGCGCTGGGACCCCGCGGGGTCCGCCGACCGGGAACTGGCCGACCGCCGTGCGCTGGGCTTTCCTCCGCTCACCTGTCTGGCGGAGTTGAGCGGGCCGCCGGAGGCGGTTGCCGAACTGGTGGCGGACGCCGACTTCCCGTCTGGCGCAGACGTGTTGGGGCCCCAGCCCTTGGCTGGTGATGACGGGCGTGTCCGCACGGTGGTTCGGGTACCACGCGAGCAGGCGTCAGCGTTGGCTGGAGCCTTGGCGACCGGGCAAGCCGGCCGTTCGGCACGCAAAGCCGCATCAACGGTGCGTGTGTGCATCGACCCCGTCGAGGTCGGCTGAGCGCGAACGAGCTGCTGCGCTCTCACGCCTAGAATGAAGCCCCACCGACCCGGACAGGAGCACCACGTGGCCGTACAGCCGATCCGCCTCTTCGGTGATCCTGTGCTCCGTACCCCGGCCACCCCGGTGGTCGATTTTGACAAAGAGTTGCGCACCCTCGTCGCAGACCTGACCGACACGATGATGGACGCACCCGGAGTCGGCCTGGCGGCGCCGCAGCTCGGAGTCGGCCTCCGTGTTTTCACCTACTGGGTGGACGACATCGTCGGTCACCTGATCAACCCCGACCTCAGCCTGTCTGAGGAGGAGCAGGACGGCGACGAGGGGTGCTTGTCCATTCCGGGCCTCACCTTCCCGTGCATCCGTGCCTATGGCGTGGTGGCCCGAGGGTTCGATATGCACGGGGAACCAGTCACCCTCGAGGGCACCGACTTGTTGGCCCGGTGCATCCAGCATGAGACCGACCACCTCGACGGGATCTTGTTCGTGGATCGACTTGATCGTGAGCAGCGAAAACTGGCCATGAAGGCGATCCGGGAAGCCGAGTGGTCCGGCCTGCCAGAGGCCCTGGTCAAAGTGAGCCCCCATCCCACGGGTGGGCTCGCCCTGTGACCTCCGCTGGGCGGGCGTTCTAGGCGATGCGGCTGGTTTTCGCTGGCACCCCAGACGCGGCGCTCCCGTCACTGCGCGCGCTGCTGGCGTCGAGCCACGACGTCGTCGCCGTGGTGACTCGCCCGGATGCTCGATCCGGCCGGGGGAGAGCCGAGCGCGTGTCCCCTGTCGGAGCGCTTGCCGCGGAACTCGGTCTCGAGGTGCTCAAGCCTGCGAGCCCTCGAGACGCGGGCTTTGTCGAGTCACTGGCGGCCCTGCGGCCCGATGCGTGTCCCGTCGTCGCCTACGGCGCCTTGCTTCCGAGAAGCGTGCTCGACGTGCCACCTCACGGGTGGGTCAACCTGCATTTCTCCCTCCTCCCCGCCTGGCGTGGTGCAGCGCCGGTCCAGCACGCCATCGCCGCCGGGGACGAGGTCACCGGGGCCACAACCTTCTTGTTGGACGACGGCCTCGATACAGGTGCGGTGCTGGGTGTGGTGACCGAACACGTACGACCGACGGACACCAGCGGTGATCTGCTCGGGCGGCTCGCCGAATCCGGCGCTGGGCTTCTCGTGGCTTCACTTGACGCCTTGGAGTCGGGTTCCTTGCGTCCAGTCGTCCAAAGCACCGATGGGGTTTCCTTCGCTCCCAAGCTGACCACGGCCGACGCCCAAATCGACTGGACCGCCCCTGCCCTCGTCGTCGACCGAAGGATCCGCGCCATGACCCCCGAACCTGGTGCCTGGACAACGCTCGGGGGGCGGCGGTTGAAGTTGGGTCCAGTTACCACGGGCAGCCACGGCGCAGTGGCACTCGCGCCGGGCGACGTACATGTCCACGCTGAGGTGGTCCAGGTCGGGACCGGTTCATACCCGGTGGTCTTGGGATCTGTCGCTCCCGAGGGTCGTCGCCCCATGCCGGCAGCCGACTGGGCGCGAGGCGCTCGACTAGCCAAGGCGCGGTTCGGTTCGTGAATCAGAAGCCGGTTCGATCCGACCGCCGTCCAGCCGCTGCCTACCGCCGGCCGAAACCGGATGCTCCCCGGCGCGCGGCCTATGACACGTTGCGCGCCGTCCGCGTCGATGACGCCTACGCCAACCTGGTGCTGCCGGGACTGCTGCGCGAGCGGGGAATCGCCGATCGGGATGCTGCCTTTGCCACTGAGTTGGCGTACGGCACCCTGCGCTGGTCGGGCACCTATGACTTGGTCGTCGCCCAGTGTGTCGACCGGCCCCTGGCGGATGTCGACCCCGAAGTGCTGGACGTCCTCCGGCTCGGCGTCCACCAACTGCTGGGGATGCGAGTTCCCACCCACGCAGCCGTCGGGGAGACCGTCGAACTGGCCCGCGCCGTGGTTGGCGACGGGCGCTCCCGCTTCGTCAACGCCGTACTTCGTCGGGTCGGTGCGCAAAGTCTGGATGAGTGGGTCGCGGTTCTCGTCGCCGAGGAAGCTTCCCCCATGGACAACTCGCCGTTGCGCACAGCCACCCGCGCTGGGTAGTGGACGCCTTCGCGGACGCGCTAGACGCGGAGTCCGACCGCCCATCGGAACTGTCCGCGCTCGAAGCTCTGCTCAGGGCCGACAACGTCCCGGCGCCAGTCACCCTCGCCGTACGTCCCGGTCGTGCACAGGTGGACGAGTTGATGGCCTTGGGAGCAGAACCAGGGCGATGGTCACCGTTTGCCGCGGTGCTTCCCAAGGGAGACCCCGCTGGCCTTGAACTGGTTCGCACTGGCGCAGTCGGTGTCCAGGACGAGGGCAGCCAGTTGGTCGCCCTAGCCTTCGCTGCGACCCCGCTGGTTGGAGTTCAGGGTCCTGAGCGCTGGCTCGACCTGTGCGCCGGGCCGGGGGGCAAGGCAGCCCTGCTCGACGGATTATCAGCGCAGCGGGACGCGACATTGGTGGCCAATGAACCGCATAGCCATCGGGCCGATCTCGTCCGTAGAGCGGTGAGCGCCGACGTCGACATCGTGGTCGGCGACGGCCGTCGGGGCCCGTGGGAAGTCGGGTCCTTCGATCGGGTCCTGGTTGATGCGCCCTGCTCCGGCCTCGGGGCGTTGCGCCGGCGCCCGGAAGCTCGGTGGCGTCGGCAACGGGCAGATATCGATCAGCTGGTGGAGCTGCAACGCTCCCTGCTCCTCGCTGCTCTGGAGGCCGTACGCCCCGGAGGCGTCGTCGCGTACGTCACCTGCTCCCCGATGCTCGAGGAGTCGCGCCAGGTGGTCGATGGTGTCCTCGCCGAGCGTCCGGGGCTGGAGCGCCTCGACGCGCGTGAGCAGGTACGAGCAGTCGCGACCGCGGCGCACGAAGACCTACCTCTCGGGCAGGGGCCGGACGTGCAGCTGTGGCCGCATCTTCACGGGACCGACGCGATGTATCTGGCCCTGCTGCGTCGTCGATGAGTGCGACGAGGGGTTTGATCGCGGATCGCTGCCCGGATCTCGGAGTAGGGTCCGCCCGTGTCCAACCGGAATTCGCTTGTCGTCGCGTCTCTTGCGGCCGTGGGGTCGTTGGGATTTAGCCTCATCAATGTCCCGGTTGCGACGGCGGCGCCGGGCCAGACCTCCGAGGCAGCCCAAACGGTGTCGGCTATTTCTAGTCAGGTGCGTGTGGCACAACTGACTCCGCCCGTAGTGTGGACGAAGTGCGGCCGCTCCATCCCAGCGCGCGCCAAGTGCGGCCATGTCAAGACCCTTGCTGACCCATTGCGGCCCGCTTTGGGCAAGCAGCGCGTTGGCTTTGAGTTCTACCCTCGCAAGGACAAGTCAAGACCCTCAAGGGGGACGCTGGTCGCCCATGAAGGGGGCCCGGGGTATCCATCAACGGAATCGAGGGCCGACTACCTGGGCATGTTCGGGCCGCTCATGGACCGACGAGCCGTACTCCTCGTCGACAAGCGCGGCACCGGAGCATCCGACGCCTTGGCCTGCAAACCGCTGCAGCGCGGCACGCTTCCATACGAAGACGCAGTGGGTGTCTGCGGAAAACGTCTGGGAGAGCGCGCCGACACCTATGGCACGGCGTATGCCGCGGATGACATGGCCGTCGTACTCGATGCCCTCGCGATCGACCAGATCGACCTGTACGGCGATTCCTACGGCACCTTCTTCGCACAGACCTTCGCGGTGCGGCATCCGGATCGAGTCCGCACCCTGACCCTCGACGCGGCGTATCCGATTTCCGACCAGGACCCCTGGTACCGCGACACCAACCGCGCGATTTCCGATGCGGTCACGAGGGTGTGTGTGCGTGACCCCGCCTGCTCGGTCGAGCCGGGCGACGCACTCACCCGGCTGCGCGACCTCGGTGCTGAATTGCACGCCAATCCCGTCAAGGGCCAGGCGTACGACTCCGAGGGCGCTAAGAAGAGGGTGACGCTGAGCGGCGTCAACCTCGCTTTGGTCACGGCGTATGCGACGTACGGCACGACCATCTACCGAGAGTTGGACGCGGCTGTTCGAGCCTACGAGGCGGGGATGCGCAAGCCGCTCAAGCGTTTGGTCGCGGAGAACATCACCGATGATCTCGACAATGGTTCGCCGTACTACTACAGCGCGGCCGAGTACATCGCCACCATCTGCAACGACTACCCAGCCTTGTGGGATCTCTCGCTGCCTCCTGGTCCGGCCCGCGAGCAGGAGTACCTGGACGCCCGCATGGCCTTGCGCCTGGCCGAGCCTGAAGCCTTCGACCCGTTCCGGCGTGACGACTGGATCAACAGCGGTTGGGGTGAAGCGCGCACCTGCCTGCAATGGCCGTCCCCCACGGATCAGGTGTTGCCGGAGGCCCCGGGAACGACGTATCCGGATCTGCCCACTCTGGTGCTGTCTGGGGATCTTGATTCGGTCACCTCGCCCGAGGGTGGGCAGCTGGTGGCTGACCGATTCCCCGGGGCGTCCTTCGTGTCGGTGCCAAACGTGGGTCATGTGACCGCGTTGGGCGATCGGCAAGGCTGCGCCGAGGGCATCGTCAGGCGCTTCGTGCGCACCGGTGGAGTGGTCTCGGGCGCCGAGTGCGTGACCGTCGATTACCCGCCCGTGCGCACCGTTTCGGTGTTCGCGCGCACGATGGCCGAGTTGAAACCCGCCAAGCAGGGCGGCGCCGTCATCTCCTCGATGAACGATCGGCGCCTGGTGACGGCGGCGTTGCAGGTCGCCGGGGATCTGGCGCCGCGCTGGTGGAACAACTACACCGGCGATGGAGTCGGACTGCGGGGGGGCACCTATTCCTACACGGGCAGCAACATCCTGCGTTTTCGGGTGAGCGACTACGCCTTTGTTCGCGATGTGGCGGCGGACGGCCGTGCAATCTGGGACCGCGATTCGGGCACGTACACCGTGGACTTCACGGTGGATGGGCCAGGGGGTCGGGACGGACGAATCAAGGCCACGTGGAATGACTACGACTTCAACGCCAAGGCCGTCGTGACGGGGAGCATCCACAACCGTCCGGTCAGGCTTCGCACGCCCGCCCCTTGAGCGAAATCAGGTGCTCTCAGCCGACCGGCGCGCTCGGGTAGCGTGCGGTCATGGGCCTTCGGATCTCGCCGAGTGTGTTGTCGGCGGACTTTGCGCACTTGGCGGCGGAGGCCGAACGGGTGTCCGGCGCAGCCGACTGGCTCCATGTGGATGTCATGGACAACCACTTCGTGCCCAACCTGACCCTAGGGCTCCCAGTCGTGGAATCGCTCCTGGCGGTGACGAGTACGCCGGTCGACTGCCACCTGATGATTGACGACCCGGACCGGTGGGCACCGGGCTATGCCGAGGCTGGTGCCGGGTCGGTGACGTTCCACGTGGAGGCAGCCGCAGAGCCCGTACGTCTGGCGCGAACCTTGCGCTCAGCCGGCGCCAGGGCGGGGATGGCCGTCAAGCCCGGAACTCCCATCGAGCACTACTCAGATCTCATCGGCGAGGTCGACATGGTGCTGGTGATGACCGTGGAGCCCGGCTTCGGTGGCCAGGCGTTCATGGCGACCATGTTGCCCAAGGTCCGACGGGCCAAGGAGTTGATCGCCGCATCCGGCGGGCAGGTTTGGCTGCAGGTCGACGGCGGCGTCAGCGAACGAACCATCGCAGCCTGCGCGGAGGCAGGTGCAGACACCTTCGTTGCAGGCTCTGCGGTGTATGGCGCTCAGGATGCGGCTGCGGCCTGCCACCGCCTGCGCGAACTGGCGGCGCAGGCACGGGCGGATGCCGGTGATGGTCGACGTCTCGCGGACCAGACCACGGCCGACGTGGCAGACTGACGGTCACAACGTTCAACTCGTGCGTCCCGGGGTCGGTGTAATTCCGAACCGGCGGTGACAGTCCGCGACCCGGCCGAAGCCATCGGCCGGTTGACCAGGTGGAACTCCTGGACCGACGGTGAAAGTCCGGATGGGAGGCGACGCGCGGGCTTGTCCGGGAGGTGACCGATCGCGTCGCGCTCGCGGACAGCTTGCGATGCTCCCCCTGTACGGCTCCGGGCCGCTCGACCGAAGCGAGCCGAGGCGAGCATGGCTACTGACACCGAGACCGCTGCGATGCGGCGTGCGCTCGAGTTGGCTGCGGCGGCGGACTTCACACCGAACCCCAATCCACGGGTTGCGTGCGTGCTGCTCGATGAAGCCGGCGCGCTCATCGCTGAGGCGGCCCATCGCGGGGCCGGCACTGCCCATGCCGAAGTTGCGGCTTTGGCGTTGGCGGGCGAGGCGGCGCGTGGTGCGACGGCCGTCGTCACGCTGGAGCCCTGTCATGGCGATGACCGACCGGGCCGCTGCGCGGAGGTCTTGCTTGCGGCCGGCATCGCCCGCGTCGTCTTTGGCCAGGTGGACCCCAATCCTCAGGTACGGGGCGGGGCCGATTACCTGGCGGGGGCGGGCGTCGAGGTCGAGGGCGGGCTCCTCGCGGAGGCCGCGCACGACCTCAATGCGTTCTGGTCGCTGGCCATGCGGCTGGGCCGCCCAGTAGTGACCTGGAAGATCGCTGTGTCCCTGGATGGCCGAGTCGCGGCGGCGGATGGGACCAGCCGATGGATCACCGGGGTGTCGGCGCGTCGTGATGTGCAGCGGTTGAGAGCCGAGTGCGACGCCATCATGGTGGGCACGGGGACCGCCTTGGCCGACGATCCACACCTGACGTTGCGGGATGCCGACGACGTTCCGTTGCCACCCTCACGGCAGCCGGTACGCGTAGTCATGGGCCTGCGCGAAGTGCCGGATCACACTCACCTGCGGGACGGGTCCGCCCGCACCGTTCACCTTCAGACCCGAGATCCCCTCGCGGCGTTATCGGCGCTCGACAAGGAAGGGATCCGCCACGTCTGGCTTGAGGGTGGACCACGCGTCGCGGCCGCCTTCGTGCGCGCGGGGGTGGTCGACGAGGTCATCACCTATGTCGCGCCACTGCTGCTCGGCTCCGGCCAGCCGGCCCTCGCCGACGCGGGAATCGGCACCTTGGCCGAGGGCCTGCGACTGAGGACGGTCGACGTGTCACAGATCGGCGATGACGTGCGGCTCACGATGTTCAGGAAGGACTGAGATGTTCACGGGAATCGTCGAGGAAGTCGGTTTCGTGGAATCGCTGGATACCTTGCCCGACGCGATACGTCTGGCGGTCCGCGGACCGATCGCGGCGAGTGACGCCGCACCCGGGGACTCGGTGGCTGTCAACGGCGTATGTCTCACCGCGGTCGAAGCATCGGGAGACCGCCTCACCTTTGACGTCATGAGGGAGACGCTGGAGCGATCGAGCCTCGGTCAGCTGACCAAGGGCCACGGGGTCAACCTGGAACGCGCGGTAACCGCGACCACGCGGCTGGGGGGACATCTGGTTCAGGGGCATGTCGGACGGCTGCGCTGAGATCGTGAACCGGACGGTGAGCGATCACTGGGAGGTCGTGCGCATCGTGCTGGCCCCTGAGCTGCGGCGCTACGTCGTCGTCAAGGGATCCATCACCGTGGATGGGGTCTCTCTCACCGTGGCCGATCGCGGCCGGGACTGGTTCTCCGTCAGCTTGATTCCGACCACGCTTCAACGAACGACGTTGGGTCACAAGACCAAGGGGGATCTGGTCAATCTCGAGGTGGATGTCATCGCCAAGTACGTGGAAAGCCTGATGGAGGAGCGAGCATGACGCCGTACGCCGGGATCCCGTTGGATTCGGTCGACCTCGCCGTGGCCGCCATGGCCCGAGGCGAAGCCATTGTGGTCGTGGACGACGAGGACCGAGAGAACGAGGGTGATTTGATCTTTGCGGCCAGCAGGGCCACGCCCGCGTTGGTCGGCTTCATGATTCGTCACACCTCTGGATATGTGTGTGTTCCGATGCAGGGACCGGACCTGGACCGACTCGGTTTGCCGCCCATGACGCTGATCAACGAAGACCGCAAGGGGACGGCCTTTGCCGTAACAGTGGACGCCCGGGATGTGAAATCCACGGGCATCTCGGCCGAAGACCGAGCCCGAACCATCCGCGTGTTGAGCGACTCCGCGACCGAGCCCTACGACCTGACCAGACCTGGTCATGTCGTGCCGCTACGGGCGATGACCGGCGGCGTCCTTCGACGTCCCGGCCATACGGAGGCAGCGGTTGACCTGGCCCGCCTAGCCGGGATGACGCCCGCGGGGGTGTTGTGCGAATTGGTCAACGACGACGGCTCGATGATGCGTGCGGCGGACTGCCGGCGCTTTGCTGACGAGCACGGGCTGGTCATGATCTCGATCGCCGACCTGGTGGCGTTTCGTCGGCGCACGGAGTCCTTGGTTGAACGCGCGGCAGACACTGTCTTGCCCACCGCGCATGGTGAGTTCCGCGCCGTTGGGTACCGCAGCCATCTCGACGGCGTCGAGCATGTAGCCCTGGTCCGTGGCGATCTCGGCGATGGTGAGGACGTGCTCGTACGGGTGCACTCAGAGTGCCTGACCGGGGACGTGTTTGGTTCCCTGCGCTGCGACTGCGGCGCCCAACTCGATGCCGCGCTCTCAGCGGTGGCCCAAGAGGGCCGGGGCGTCGTGCTGTACATGCGCGGACACGAAGGAAGAGGGATTGGACTGGTGCACAAACTTCGCGCGTACCAGCTCCAGGATCTCGGCAGTGACACGGTGGATGCCAACCTCCAGCAGGGTTTGCCGGCGGACGCCAGGGATTACGGGACGGGTGCGCAGGTGCTCGCCGAGTTGGGGGTTCGTTCCATGCGGTTGCTCACCAACAACCCAGCCAAACGCGCGGGCCTGGAGGGCTACGGACTGACGGTGGTGGGCCGGGTTTCACTTCCGGTGACCGCCACCGAATACAACCGTCGCTATTTGCGCACCAAGCGGGATCGGATGGGACATGAACTGCCCGGACTAGGGGAAGCCGCCGAGGAAGAGCACCCGGCGCAACCCATCGACGAGCGGATGACCGAACACGCTGATCCTCGCGAGCCCGGTTGGGCCGGACGATGAGTGGCGAGGGTGCGGCGCGGGTGCGGCTCGTGGGTGCCGAGACCGTGCGCGTCGGAATCGTCGCGGCCTGTTGGCACGAGGAGGTCATGTCCGGCCTGATCGCGGGGGCGGAGCGCGCTCTCGATGATGCGGGGGTTGTGGATTGGCGTCTGTTTCGGGTGCCTGGCGCCTTCGAACTGCCGGTCGTGGCGGGGGAACTGGCCCGAACGGTGATCGGAGCCGACGGGCCGCGGCCCCGGTTTGACGCCGTAGTGGCACTGGGCGTGGTCATCCGTGGCGGCACGCCCCACTTTGAGTACGTCTGCAGCGCGGCGACGCAAGGGCTGACCCGAGTCGCCCTGGACAGCGGTGTACCGGTGGGTTTCGGTCTGCTCACGTGCGACTTCGTGGACCAGGCGCGGATGCGGGCCGGGTTCCCCAATTCCGTCGAGGACAAGGGCCGCGAGGCCGCGGAAGCTGCCGTCGCGACGGCCGTGACCTTGCGGCAGATCCGCCAGCCGTAGGCTGACCGGCCATGAAGACCTTCGAGCAGTTGTACTCCGAGCTCATCGCTATCGAGGCAGTCCGCCCTCAGGGTTCGGTCACCATCGGACTGCTTGAAGGCGGTGTCCACACGATCGGCAAGAAGGTGGTCGAGGAGGCCGCCGAGGTCTGGATGGCTGCCGAGCACGAGGGCCCGGACCGAGCCGCTGATGAGATCGCACAACTGCTCTACCACGTCCAGGTCATGATGGTCGCCCTCGGTTTGACCCTCGACGATGTCTACAAGCGGCTGTGATTCGTCGATGACCGACCAGCCGACCCTGCTGCGGGTGGCCATTCCCAACAAGGGCTCGCTAGCCGAGCCCGCGAGCCAGATGTTGCGCGAGGCGGGATACCGCCAACGGAGCGACTCACGTGAGCTCGTGCTTCAGGACTTGGACAACGCGACCGAGTTCTTTTTTCTTCGTCCCCGCGACATCGCGGTGTATGTCGGGTCCGGTCAGCTCGATGTAGGAATCACCGGGCGCGACCTCCTGCTCGATAGCGCGGCGGCGGCAGATGAGATTTTGCCCCTCGGGTTCGCCACCTCGACCTTCAGGTTCGCGGCTCGGCCGGGTACGGCCTCCGGGGTCCGCGAACTATCCGGTTTGCGCGTAGCCACGGCCTATCCCGGACTGGTGCGAGGCCATCTCGAGAGTCACGGCATCGAAGCCGAGGTGATCAGGCTCGACGGCGCGGTGGAGACATCGGTTCGCCTGGGGCTCGCCGACGTGATCGCGGACGTCGTCGAGACGGGGAGCACGCTTCGTCAAGCCGGACTCGAGATTTTCGGGGATCCGATTCTGCGCTCCAGAAGCCGTTCTGGTCCGCCGGTCCGGGCTGGACCTCACGCCGGCAGTCGAACTACTCGAACGCCGCTTGCAGGGTGTCATCGTGGCCCGAACGTTCGTGATGATGGACTACGACTGTCCGGTGGGTTTGGTTGAGCGCGCTTGCTCGTTGACTCCTGGAATCGAGTCGCCAACGGTTTCTCCACTGCAGCGCCAGGGGTGGGTGGCGGTTCGGGCGTTAGTTGCGCGACGGGATACCAATCGCGTCATGGATGCGTTGTTCGAACTCGGCGCCCGCGGGATCCTGACCACCGATATCCACGCCTGTCGGCTGTAGTCCCGGTGGGTGTCCCGGCAGGAGAGCAACTCCCAACCGTCTGGCGGCCCCGCAAGGGGCGAATCATTCCGGAGGCCTTGGCCGTGCTGGCGCTTGTCGGCTTCGTGATCGTTGCTTTCGCCGTCACCGGCGAGGGTTCCGGCGGGGCGACCTGGGTTGACCGTGTTCTCCTTGTCGGGTCCGGCGCGGTTGTGGCCTACCTGCTTCATCGCTTCGCTTCAGTGCGGGTGGAGGCGGACCACGAGGGGGTTCGAGTGGTCAATCTGGTGCACGTGCGGAAGCTCTCCTGGGCTCAGGTTGTCGGAGTCCGACTCGACGCAGGCGACCCGTGGGTCATGCTCGACCTTGCCGATGGAGAGACCTTGGCGGCGATGGGAATCCAGGGATCCGACGGCGACTACGGCAGAGACCAGGCGCGGGCTCTAGCCGCGGCTGTCGTGGCGAGCAACCCTGAGTGATGGCTTGCCCGGCCTGGCAGCGGGACCGATACTGCGTTCATGCGTGAGGTCACCCCGTTGCCCACCCTCGGTTCGGTGTTCTTCGATGCGCGCGAACACGGGCGCTCCATGCGCGTGGCTTTCCATCCAGCCGAAGGCGTCTATGTCTTGAGTCTGTGGCGTGACGACACCTGTCTACAGACCTTTCGCCTGCCGGCTGCTGCGGCACCGGAACTCGTACAGACCATCGTCGGCGCACTCGCCAGCCCGTACACAAGCGATCGGAGTGCCGACCAGGTCGGCTGACGTCACTCCCCGAGGCGTTCGAGGGCCACTCGCTTCGGGACCACCATGCGCCACGCATCGATGACCAGTTCTGACATCTCGTCCCGCCCGAGGACCGCAAGGCGGGCGCGGGCCCAGTTGAACCGCTCGTCGGACGGCAGCGGCATCAGGAACGTGTTCGGGTCACTCGCGACGAGAGCCTCGCGCTGGTCCTTCGGATAGCCGAACCCCATGAAGGTCTCATCGCGGGAGAATGAGACGTACACCAATCCCCGGACCCGGAACTTCACCCGGTCATGGACCAGGGCTTCTTCGGTACGAGGCAGGGTGCGGGCCAGTCGACGAACGTCTTCAACGGTGACCATGGCTTGAGTCTGCGCCGCCACCTCCCCTCGATGTGGTCAGTGCACCAGCCGACCGGGGCGCAGGCTGGGAACGAGCAGCAGCTGACCGGTGGCGGCCGCCAGCAGCATGAGCATGCTCGCGGTGAAGCCGCTCGTGAGGTCCCGCAGGGCCCCAGCAACCAGTGGGCCGAAGGCTGCGACGACGTAGGACACCAGGAAGGCGAAGGCGGATAGCCGGGCTGAAGCGGCGGGGTTTGGTGCATAGTCGACGAGGAGCACCAGGCCGAGGGTGAACCCCGCTCCGAGTCCCAGCCCGAGCAGGGCCGCGATGGCGTAGGCCGAGGAACCAGGGGCCAGCAGCAGGAGGATCAGGCCGAGGACGGCGGCGCCGACCGTGACAGCGAAGACGGGTCGACGATCGGTGCGAAGGTCGGCTACGGCTGGAATGACGAGCGCGGCGATCAACTGAACGACACTGAGAGTTGCTACCAGGAGCCCGCCCGTGACCGCAGAGGCTCCGCGATCCTCGAAGAATGGCGCCAGCCAGGCGAGCAGGCTGTAGAAGACGAAAGAGTTGAGACTCAAGTATCCAGCCACAATCCACGCTGTGCGGTCGCGCCACGGCAGGCGGCCGCTGGACGGCTGTTCAACATGGGCTGGCACCTGTCGCTGGACGATCAGCCAAACCGCCAGACAGATCAGCGCGAGGATCGACCAGGAGGCGAGGGACCGCTCCCACGAGTCCAGACGGTCCGCTAGGGGTACGGCTAACGCGGCCGCGACGGTCGCACCGGTCATCATCGAGGCCATGTAGACCCCCGTCATCGTCCCCGCCCGGGCGGCAAAGAACTCCTTGACGATGCCGGGCAGCACCGTGCCACCGACAGCTATCCCCGCCCCGGCAATCACCACGCCGAGGTAGAGAAGCACCGTGGTGCTGCCGACGAGGCGCAGCAGCAGGCCCACCACGATGAGCAGGAGCGAGACCGCTACGGAGCGTTCTCGACCGATGCGGTCGGACAGGCGATGCGCGAGCGGCGCGAACAGGCCCATGCACAGCAGCGGCAGCGTGGTGAGGGCTCCGGCCGCAGCCCCGCTCAGCCCGAGATCGGCTTGGATCGCGCCAATGAGCGGCGGCACTGACGTAATGGGCGTCCGCAAGTTGAGCCCGACGGCAATGACTCCGGAGACCAGCAGCAGGGTGGACGGGCCTTGGCGGCCTGCTGTGGACGGCGACGGATCTTCAGTTCTCACCACCGCAGGCTAGGGGTTTCGCCCAGCACAGCCCGGTCACGACCCCGGGTGTCTAGGGTCTTGAACCGTGACGGGGATCGAGGGCGGGTTCGAGGGGCGGTCGATTCCGGATCCGGGATTCGCCGGAGACGATGGATCCGCGCCGCCAGGCCTGCTCGATGCGCTGGGCTCTGGTGACCTCGGCTGCCTCGTCGATGCATTGCTGAACAGTCGGGTGCTGGTGCCGGTCGTAGCCGTTCTTGGGGAGTCCGAGCCAAACGCTCTCGGCCACCTCACCGAAAACAGCGCAGACATGGCCGTGGTCACGATTCGGGCGCCTAGCGGCCGCGTGGCGCTCCCCGCGTTCTCCAGCGTCCAGGCCATGGCCGCGTGGGACGGGGCGGCCCGCCCGGTGCCCGTCTCAGGGGCTGCTGCTGCCGTCGCTGCTCTTGATGAAGCCGCCGATGCCCTGGTTGTCGACCTCGGGACCGCGCGGCGGCGGACGGTGGACGGACCGGCACTGCGCGCTCTTGCTGAGGGCCGGCGGCTCATTCGGCCAGCAGAAGACCCGGCGGTCGTGCATGCGATCGAGGCGGCCGCTGCCTCGGTGGGAGTGTCACTCGACCATCTTTCGATTGCGGCGGGCGAGGATGCTGACGTCGTCGTCGTACTCAGCGTCGACGGCGACGATCTGGGCACTCACGAAGCCACCCGGGCAGCTGAGCTCGGCCGTGTTCTCTCCTCGGACCCAGTCCTTCGGGGCCGGTTGGGGCGCGGACTCGATCTCGTGGTCAGCCGGACTCCGGGCGAGCAGTGACCGACACGCCCAGAACCAGACGCTGGCGGTCAGGTGGCGGAATGTTGGCGAAGATGGCGGCGCGCGTCTGGCCGGGCGCTCCCGTGCTCGTGTGTGTAAGAGAAGTGACCTGCTGACCCAAGGAGGACCAGTCATGAAGTTGGGACCGAGACTCGGCGCTGAGTTCATCGGCACGTTCGTCCTCGTGTTCGGAGGTACGGGGGCCGCAGTTTTGGCGGCTCAATTCGTTGATCCGGTGAGCGCGGAGGCCACCGGCCTTGGCATCGGGTTCCTCGGTGTGTCCCTGGCGTTTGGCCTGACCGTCGTGGCTGGCGCCTACGCCTTGGGCCACATCTCTGGCGGGCACTTCAACCCCGCGATCTCCATCGGGCTGGCCTCGGCCAAGCGGTTCCCGTGGAAGGACGTCACTCCCTACGTGCTGGTCCAGGTCGCCGCAGCAGTCATCGCTTCGGCCACTTTGTGGCTCATCGCGGTGAACCGGGTGGGTATGACCTCGGACCTGTTGGCCAGCGGAGGATTCGCGGCCAACGGATATGGAGACCACTCACCGGGCGGTTACGCCCTCGTCGCCTGCCTTCTCATCGAGGTCATCCTGACCGCAGTTTTTCTCATCGTGATCGCCGGCGTCACGGATCGGCGGGCGTCGAAAGGGTTCGCAGCGTTGGCCATCGGCCTGTCGTTGACACTGATCCACCTCATCAGCATCCCGGTCACCAACACCTCGGTGAACCCCGCTCGCTCCACTGGCCCAGCACTTGCGCTGGCCGTTTCAGGGGACTCCTGGGCGCTCGGGCAGCTGTGGCTGTTCTGGGTGGCCCCGATCATTGGCGGCATTATCGGCGCCGTGATCTACGTCTATCTGGCCAAGGACCACGAAGCCGCGGCGTGACGCGCCGGACGATCAGGTTTGGCCCGAGCGTCGGCCTGCCGTACGCTGACCCATGACCGATCGGGCGCCTGGCGTCCGATCTGCAAGTGGAGGTCCACCTCCCACCCGCCGTCCGTCCGCACCATAGGTCGTCGGGTCCGGTCAGGATCCTTCGGGATCCGCAGGATGTTCGGCGAGCCGAGAGGGCGCGTCGCGCGGCCTGTCCGGTGATGTGGGCCTTCGCTGCACCAGGAGCGGAGGCCCGATTTCCGTCTCTGGGGTCGGTCCTGAAGTGTCCCGACCGAGGAGGCCCCATCAGCGTCGAACCCCGTATCAACGACCGGATCCGTGTTCCCGACGTGCGCTTGGTCGGTCCGAACGGCGAGCAGGTCGGCATCGTTCGCGTGGAGGATGCACTTCGCCTCGCGCAGGAGAGCGACCTCGACCTCGTCGAGGTGGCGCCCAACGAACGGCCACCCGTCTGCAAGCTGATGGACTACGGCAAGTTCAAGTACGAGAACGCGCAGAAGGCCAGGGAGTCGCGCAAGAACCAGGTCAACACGGTCATCAAGGAGATGAAGCTTCGCCCGAAGATCGATCCGCACGACTACCAGACCAAGAAGGGTCACGTCGTCCGGTTCCTCAAGGCGGGGGACAAGGTGAAGATCACGATCATGTTCAGGGGTCGTGAGCAGAGCCGCCCTGAGCTCGGTTACCGCTTGCTGCAGAAGTTGGCCGAGGACGTCTCGGATCTCGGGTTCGTCGAGTTCGCTCCGAAGCAAGACGGCCGCAACATGGTGATGGTGTTGGGGCCGTACAAGAAGAAGGCTGAGGCGATGGCCGAGGCGAAGGCGGAGAAGGCCGCGCGGCGCGCGGGCGAGGCCGCCGAGAACGACCCAGCAGGTGCCCAGTCAGCTGACGATCAGGCATCCGACGTACCGGCCACCGACGGCACTGCCGTCGAGGCCTGACCGGAAGGAAGACACGGCTCATGCCGAAGAACAAGACCCACAGCGGGACGAAGAAGCGGTTCCGCGTGACGGGATCGGGCAAGCTCATGCGTGAGCAGGCCAATGGCCGTCACCTGCTGGAGCACAAGTCGAGCCGTCGCACACGCCGCCTTGCTGCGGACGTCGATGTCGCGCCGTCGGACACCAAGCGCATCAAGCGGCTCCTCGGTATCTGAGTCGCAGATATCTGACTCGCGGGTATCTGACTCAACGGGTATCTGACTCAACCGTCCCTCACACTTTCAGGAGCATCAGTCATGGCACGCGTGAAGCGGGCAGTCAACGCCCACAAGAAGCGCCGGGTCGTTCTCGAGCAGGCCAGCGGATACCGCGGGCAGCGTTCACGGCTCTACCGCAAGGCCAAGGAGCAGGTCACACACTCCCTCGTCTACTCCTACGGGGACCGCAAGAAGCGCAAGGGTGACTTTCGCCAGCTGTGGATCCAGCGGATCAACGCAGCTTCGCGGGCGAACGGACTGACCTACAACCGTTTCATCCAGGGCCTCAAGGCCGCGGACATCGAGGTTGATCGGCGCATGCTGGCGGACCTCGCCGTCAACGACCCGGCCGCCTTTGCGGTGCTCGTCGAGCAGGCGAAGGCTGCCCTGCCGGCCGACCGCAACGCGCCTGCCGCCTAAGTCCTCGTCGCATCGTCGACGCAAACGACTGACACGTGATCGATGGGCCGTTGTCCCCGCGCAACAAGCGGGTGACCGCGGCCCGTCGGCTTCTCAAGCGGGGCTTTCGCACTGAGACCTCGACGTTCCTCGTTGAAGGTCCGCAAGCGGTCCGTGAAGCCCTCGCGCTCGCCCGGGAGCAGCCCGGGCTCCTTCGCCAGCTGTTCGTCACCGACGAGGCAGCCGTGCGGCATCCCGAGATCATCGACTCGGCTCGGGCGGCCAACTGCCCGGTGGACCGGGTTGATATCTCCGTGGTGGCTGAGCTGAGCCAGACCGTGACCCCGCAGGGGGTTGTGGCGGTGTGCGGCTCCATCGACGTTGCCTTGATGGACGTCGTCGGCGACACCGCGGCCGTCCGCCCGACGCTGGTGGCCGTACTGAGCAATGTTCGCGACCCCGGCAACGCGGGGACCGTGATCAGAGCGGCCGATGCCGCGGGGGCTGAGGCGGTGATCCTGACTGAGTCCTCTGTGGATCCGTACAACGGCAAGTGCGTTCGGGCGTCAGCGGGATCGATCTTCCACCTACCGCTCGTGAGCGGTGCCGCGATGATCGAGGCGGTGGACGCGCTCAAAGCCGCGGGACTCCGGGTCGTGGCCGCAGACGGCGCTGGCGCGCGCGACCTCTCCCAGGAGTCCGCATCCGGCGCTCTGGCCGCGCCCACGGCGTGGGTTTTCGGCAACGAGGCCTGGGGCTTGCCCCGGGAGATCCTGGAGTTGTGCGACGCCGTGGTTCGGGTGCCGATCTACGGCCGCGCCGAGTCGCTCAATTTGGCTGCCGCGGCGGCCGTGTGTCTCTATGCGAGCGCCAGCGCCCAGCGGTCGACTCCCCATTAGCCATCGTGAGCGCCTCGGCTCGCGACAATGCCTTCGCTGGATCTGAGCGGCCACCTCTAGACTTCGGCGTCGTGTCCGCACCCAACAGCAGCTATGACCCGGTCGAGGTCAGCGCACTGCAACCCGAGGCCGTCGAAGCCGCCCGTGACGCGGCGCTTCGAGCCGTCGCAGAAGCCAGTGATCTCGAGGGTTTGAAGGGCGTCCGGCTAGCGCATGGTGGCGATAGGAGCCCGCTGGCACTGGCAAACCGTGAGATCGGGGCGCTTCCTCCGCAGGCCAAGGCCGAGGCCGGCAAGCGGGTCGGTGCCGCCCGGCAGGCCGTACGGGCTGCGCTCGAAGCGCGGCAGGCAGAACTCGAGTCGGCGCGTGATGAGCGGATGCTGTTGGAGGAAACCGTCGATGTCACGCTGCCTTACGACCGACGCTTCCGCGGCGCGCGCCATCCACTCACGACCTTGATGGAGCGGATCTCAGAGGTCTTCATGACCATGGGCTACGAAGTCGCTGACGGGCCTGAGGTCGAGTCTGAATGGCACAATTTCGACGCTTTGAACATGCCGCCCGACCACCCGGCCCGAACGATGCAAGACACCTTCTTCGTTGATCCGCCGGAAGCTGGCCTGGTCCTGCGTACCCACACGTCTCCGGTTCAGATCCGGACGATGCTGACCCACCAGCCGCCGATCTACGTGATTTGCCCGGGCCGGGTCTACCGCACGGACGAATTGGACGCGACACACACACCGGTGTTCGCTCAGGTCGAGGGCCTCGTTGTGGACGAGGGCATCACCATGGCTGACCTCAAGGGAACCCTTGATCACTTTGCGTCAGCCATGTTTGGCGACGGGATCAAGACGCGCCTGCGGCCGTCCTATTTCCCCTTCACCGAACCCAGTGCCGAGGTCGACCTCCAATGCTTCGTCTGCCGCGGGGCATCAGTCGGTGATCCAGGTCAGCCCTGTCGAACCTGCTCGAGCGAAGGCTGGATCGAGTGGGGTGGATGCGGCGTGGTCAACCCGCGGGTGCTCATCGCCTGTGGCATCGACCCTCAGCGCTTCAGCGGCTTCGCCTTCGGCATGGGGATCGAACGGACGTTGATGTTCCGCAATGACGTCCGCGACATGCGCGACATGGTCGAGGGCGATATCCGATTCACCCAAGCGTTCGGGATGGAGGTCTGATGCGCATCCCCGTGCGTTGGCTGCGCGAATACGTCGACATCCCACTGACTGAATCGGCGCGCGACATCGCCGAGCGTCTCGTTCGTGCTGGTCTCGAAGTGGAGAGCGTCGAGACCATCGCTGTCGAAGGCCCGCTCGTTGTGGGCCGAGTGCTTGACTTCGTTGACGAACCGCAGAAGAACGGAAAGACGATCCGCTGGTGCCAGGTGGACGTCGGGGCGCTCAACCCACCGGGGGAGCGGGCGCGGGGGATCGTTTGCGGCGCCCATAACTTCGCGGTTGGCGACACGGTGGTCGTCGCGCTGGCGGGAAGCACACTTCCGGGAGGGTTTGCGATTGCGGCTCGTAAGACATACGGGCATATCAGCGACGGTATGATCTGTTCGGTCAAGGAACTCGGCGTCGGCGAGGAGCATGACGGCATCTACGTCGTGCCGGCGGGCGCCGCGGACGCCGTAAACCCGGGCGATGACGCGAACGAACTGATGGGCCTGCCGGAATCGGTTCTCGACATCGCGGTTACTCCAGACCGTGGCTATTGCCTTTCACTGCGTGGGGTAGCCCGCGAGGCGGCCACGGCGTACGGACTCCCGTTCCGTGACCCGGCCAAGGTGGACTTGCCACAGACGGCCCAGCAGGGACACGACGTAGCCCTAGCTGACCCGAAGGGTGCGGACCGAATCGTGCTGCGCCGGGTGGTTGGTTTCGATCCGGCCGCCAAGACCCCCACCTGGCTCGCCAACCGGCTGCATCTAGCGGGCATGCGGCCGATCAGCCTTGCCGTCGACGTGACCAACTACGTGATGCTGGAGCTGGGCCAGCCGTTGCACGCATTCGATGCCATGAAGCTCGCGGGGCCGATCGTCGTCCGGAGAGCGGCGGCCGGTGAACGGCTGACGACACTGGATGGCCAGGACCGCGTCCTGGATCCCGAAGATCTGTTGATCACAGATGACTCGGGCCCCATCGCGCTCGCGGGAACGATGGGCGGGGCGGCCACCGAAGTCTCGGCAAGCACCCATGAGCTCGTCATCGAGGCTGCGCATTTCCTGCCCGTCGTGGCCGCGCGGCAATCGAGACGGCACAAGTTGTCCTCCGAGGCGTCGCGCCGCTTCGAGCGTGGCGTGGACTCGCGGTTGCCACCGGCCGCATCGGCGCGTGCCTGCCAGCTCTTGTCCGAGCTTGGCGGTGCCACCTACGTCGGCGCGACCGACGTTGATGCCCGCGTCAGAGCCGACGGGATCAGCATTCCCGTCACGCACCCCGGGCGGGTCGCGGGGCTTGAATACGCCGACGAGATCGTGATCCGTCGGCTCGAAGACGTCGGCTGCGCGGTGGAAGGCCCCGACGATTCAGGGATGCTTACGGTGTTGGCGCCTTCATGGCGTCCCGACCTGACCGACCCGAACGATCTTGCCGAAGAAGTCATCCGCCTCGAGGGGTATGACCGCGTGCCCTCGACGTTGCGGCCAACGCCGCCGGGGCGGGGTTTGGCGGCCAAGAAGCGCCACGGTCTGATGGTGTCCCGGGCACTCGCAGGGGCCGGGCTCACCGAGGTGCGGTGCTACCCGTTCGTGGGCGCGGCCACCCTGGACGCGCTGGGCATTCCTGCCGATGACGAACGTCGACGGCTCGTCCGGCTGGCTAACCCTTTGTCCGATGAGGAGCCGTTCCTGCGTTCTGGTCTGATGCAAGCGCTGATCCCAGTCGTCCAGCGCAACGTGAGTCGTGGCTTCAAGGACGTCGCGGTGTATGAGGTCGGTCGAGTGGCCCTGGGTCGGACCGAGGTGAAGTCAGCCCCGCGTCCGCCGGTCGACCGGCGTCCAACGCAGCAGGAGTTGGCCGCCATAGACGAGGCACTGCCCGATCAGCCGGCTCACGTGGCCGCGGTGCTGACCGGGCAGCACGAGAGCGATGGGTGGTGGGGTCGCGGGCGCCCGGTCACCTGGGCCGACGCGGTCGAGTTGGCACGTGAGACGGCCCAGGCGATTGACGCGCCGATGGTCGTACGGCCCGCACAGCGGGCACCGTGGCACCCGGGTCGCTGCGCGGAGCTGCTCGTCGATGGCGGCTCGCAGGTGCAGCATGTCGGGCACGCGGGGGAACTTCACCCCAAGGTCTGCGAAGCCTTTGGCTTGCCTGCGCGCAGCGTGGCGTTCGAAATCGACCTGACAAGCCTCGCGGCCTACGCCGAGGAGCTCGATCGCGGCCCGACGCTGTCGACCTACCCGGTGGCGCACCAGGATGTGGCGCTGGTTGTCGACGAGGCCGTCAGGGCTGCCGATGTCGAGTCCGCGCTGCGCGCCGGTGCGGGTGACCTGCTGGAGTCGCTGCGACTGTTCGACGTCTATCGCGACGATCGCTTGGGGACTGGCCGCAAGTCGCTGGCGTACGCGCTACGGTTTCGGGCGCCCGACCGGACTCTGACGGTCGAGGAAGTGTCGGCGGCTCGTGACGCGGCGTGCAACGAAGCCAGCACCCGGGTTGGCGCGGTCCTCCGAACCTGAGACCTACTTTCGCATGATCATGCACGATGCTGTATACATGTGCCATGGGCATGTCGGTCGCTGTTGCGGGCGGAAGTGGGTACACCGGCGGTGAGCTGCTCCGCCTCGTTGTCGCACACCCCCAGCTCGAGCTGGGTCCGATTGCCGCCGCGAGCAGCGCTGGACAGCCGATCACTGCGCTGCACCCGCACCTGGTTTCGCTGGCGGATCGATGCTTCGCGCCGACGTCGGCCAATTTGTTGGCGGAATCCGACCTGATCGTCCTTGCCCTGCCGCATGGGGAGTCGGCAGCTCTGGCCGCGACCCTGCCCCCGTCGATCCCTGTGGTGGATCTTGGAGCGGACCACCGTCTCTGCGAGGCCCACCTGTGGGAGCAGTACTACGGCGGGACGCACGCAGGCGTCTGGACCTATGGATTGCCGGAGTTGCCGGGTGGTCGGACGCTGATTGCAGCCAGCCGCCGGGTTGCCAATCCGGGCTGCTACGCGACAGCCGTCACACTCGCGCTGGCACCGCTCGTGGCTGCGGGCGTCATCGAGCCGGCCGACGTCGTCGTCGTGGCCTCCAGCGGGACCACAGGGGCCGGTCGAAGCGCGAAGCCGCAGCTGCTTGCGAGTGAGGTCGTGGGCGACCTCACTGCGTACAAAGTGGGGGCTCATCAGCACGTTCCCGAGATCAAGCAGGCCACGGGTGCGGCCAGCGTGTCGTTGACCCCTCAGCTTGCGCCGATGCCACGCGGAATCCTGGCCACGGTCACGGCGCGTCCCGCTCAGGTCGGGGTGACGGTCGGTGAGATCCGAGCTGTTCTCTCGGCGGCCTACGAAGGCGAGCCGTTCGTGCGGGTGTTGCCGGAGGGCGTCCAGCCTCGGACGTCGAGCACGCTGGGTTCCAATGCGGCCCATCTCCAGGCGGCGATCGACATCGACTCTGGACGAGTGATCGTCACCAGCGCCATAGACAACCTCGGCAAGGGTGCCGCCGGACAGGCCATCCAGAATGCCAACCTGATGCTCGGGCTGCCCGAGACTGCAGGGCTGAGCGTCGACGGGGTGGCACCGTGAAGGCCGGAGTGACCTCCCCGAAGGGATTTCGGGCTGCTGGCGTGGCGGCCGGGCTCAAGTCCACCAACGCTTTGGATGTGGCGATCGTTGTCAACGACGGGCCGGCCCAGGCCGCAGCCGGAGTATTCACGAGCAATCGTTTCCAGGCGGCACCCGTGGTGTGGTCGCGCCAAGTCCTTACCTGTGGAGAGCTCAGGGCGGTGGTTCTGAACTCCGGCGGCGCCAACGCGTGTACCGGCCACGCGGGGTTTCGGGACACCCATCAGACGGCTGAGCACGTGGCAGGACTGCTCGAGTGTGGTGCGGGGGAGGTGGCCATCTGCTCGACGGGCCTCATCGGTGTGGCGCTCCCAATGGACCGGTTGTTGCCAGGGGTTAGCCGGGCCCACTCGCAGTTGTCGGACGGCGGAGGACTCGCCGCAGCGACCGCCATCATGACCACCGACACCGTTCCCAAACAGTCGTCGGTGACCGGCTCCTCCGGCAATGGGGTTGTTGACGGACGTCATGGAGACACCGCACCTTCCCAGTCCAACGGTTTCACGGTCGGAGGGATGGCGAAGGGCGCCGGGATGCTGGCGCCCGGATTGGCCACCATGCTCGTGGTGCTGACGACAGACGCACTCGCGAGCTCATCGGTCTTGGACGAGGCACTCCGGAAGGCCGTACGAACGACGTTCGACCGCATTGACTCCGACGGGTGCATGTCCACCAACGACACGGTCTTGCTGTTGGCCTCCGGCGCGTCCGGCGTCGAGCCGCAGGCGGGGGATCTGGCCGCAGCCGTACACGAGGTGTGCGCCGACCTGGCCGCCCAGCTCGTCGCGGACGCCGAGGGGGCGAGCAAGGACATCGCGATCGAGATCTATGGGGCCGCCACTGAGGACGAGGCAGTGCTGGCGGCCAGGGCGGTCGCGCGCAGCAATCTGCTGAAGTGTGCGCTTCACGGCGAGGACCCGAACTGGGGCCGGGTGCTGTCCGCCATCGGGACCACTGCGGTCGAGTTCGAGCCAGACCAGGTTTCGGTCACCATCAACGAGGTCAAAGTCTGCGTGGGGGGAGTGTCGGGCGAGCCGCGCGAGTTGGTCGACATGAGTGGCCGGGTGGTCACCGTCGAGGTGGATCTAGGTGTCGGAGACCAGGCAGCGACCATCTGGACCAATGATCTGACGGCCGACTATGTACACGAGAACTCGGCGTACTCGACATGAGCCGCCACGACGAGGCCCTCGCGAAAGCTGCTGTGCTGGTTGAGGCGCTGCCGTGGATCGAACGTTTGCGCGGCACGACGATCGTGGTGAAGTACGGCGGGAACGCGATGACCGACGAGGCCCTGAAGCAGGCGTTCGCGGAGGACGTGGTGTTCCTGCGGCATGTCGGTATCCGGGTGGTGGTGGTCCACGGTGGGGGACCGCAGATCACGACCATGCTCGAGCGGCTCGGCGTCGAAACCGAGTTCCTCGGGGGCCATCGCGTGACCACGCCGGAAGCGATGGATGTCGTACGCATGGTGCTCGTCGGCCAGGTGCAACGTGAGGTCGTGGGACGCGTGAACGAGCACGGACCGCATGCGGTCGGGCTATCCGGAGAGGACGCCCACTTGTTTACGGCCGAACGCCGCGACGTCCTGGTCGATGGCGTCCTCACCGACCTCGGTCTGGTCGGGGACATCGTCGAAGTGAACCCAGATTTTGTGCTTGGGCTGCTCGATGACGGGTTCATCCCCGTCGTCAGCAGCGTCGCGCGTGGCCGCGACGGATCGGTCTACAACGTAAATGCGGACACTGCCGCGGCCGCACTGTCCGTGGCTCTCCAGGCGACCAAGCTGGTGATGGTCACCGACGTCGAAGGCCTGTACGCGGACTGGCCGGCGAGCGAAGACGTGATCAGTGAGTTGTCGGCGGTGGAGTTGTCGGCGTTGCTTGCCAGGCCTGGCGGCGGGCATGGTCCCGAAGATGGAGGCCTGCCTGCGAGCAGTCGACGGTGGGGTGGCTCGCGCGCACGTCCTCGACGGTCGCGTACCGCACGCTTTGCTGCTCGAGGTTTTCACCGCGGCTGGAGTGGGAACCATGGTGCACCCATGAGCCCGCAGTCCTCCGCCTCTGTGGTGTCGGTCCCGCACTCTCGGGCCGGGATGGAGTACGCGGCCCTGGCTGCGCGCTGGGGCGAGGTCATGATGCCGACGTACGGTGTTCCGCCGGTGGCCCTCACCAGAGGCGGGGTGCCCGCGTCTGGGATGTCGACGGCCGGGAGTACCTCGACCTCGTGGGCGGCATTGCCGCTTCTTCTCTAGGTCACGCGCACCCCGCGGTGGATCGAGGCGGTGAGCGGCAGGTGGAGACCCTCGGGCACACCAGCAACCTGGCCATCCACGAGCCGGGTGTACGGCTGGCGCAGCGATTGGTCGCCTTGGTGCGGGGGGACCTGCCCGGGTTGAGGCTCGGGTCTTCTTCTGCCAGGACGGGGCCACCGCCAACGAGGCGGCGCTGAAGTTGGCGCGGCTTTCATGGACGGCGTCTCGACCCTCGGGCGGTCGACAGCGCGTGGTCTCCACTCACGGCGGCTTTCATGGCCGCACCCTGGGCGCACTTTCCGTCACCGGCATCCCGGCCAAGCGAGAGCCCTTCGCCCCGCTACCGGGCCCAGTGACGTTCGTGTCGTACGGGGATGCCGACGCCCTGACCGCCGCAGTGCGACGCGACCGTTGCTGCCGTGATCCTTGAGCCCGTCCAGGGAGAGAGCGGCGTAGTGGTGCCCCCCGCGGGATACCTCGCGGCCGCCCGCGCGGCGTGTGACCGCGTCGGCGCCCTGCTCATCGTGGATGAGGTCCAGAGCGGGATCGGACGCACAGGGGAATGGTTCGCGTCCACGTCCCAGGGCGTACAGCCCGATGTCATCACGCTGGCCAAGGGTCTGGGCGGTGGGTTGCCGATCGGCGCGTGCCTCGGGCTCGGGCCTGCTGGGTCGCTGTTCGCTCCGGGCGACCACGGGTCGACGTTCGGCGGGAACCCTGTGTCGTGTGCCGCCGCACTCGCCGTCATCGACACGATCGAGGTCGACGGCTTGCTCGATCACGTGCGGGCCGTTGGTGATACGTGGGCTGACGGTCTCGACGCCATCAACCACGCCCTGCTTGCCGGCCAACGAGGGGTCGGACTGTGGCGGGCCCTCGTGCTCACCCGGCCGCTGGCCGCTGTGGTCGAAGTCGCCGCCCGGGAGGCCGGATTCCTCGTCAACGCCGTCCGCCCGGACATCATCCGGTTGGCCCCGCCTTTGGTGCTCAGCGCCGACGAGGCCGCGGGCTTCGCCGCTGCCCTGCCCCAGATCCTCGACACGGTGACCGGCAGCAATGGTTCGGGAGCTGACCGAGGGTGACCGTGCTCCCCACGAAAGCCGCACGTCAGCAGCGCATCGTCGACACCCTCGACCGGGTGCCCGTCCGGTCTCAGGCCGATCTCGCCGCGTTCCTGGCCGAGGACGGGTTCACGGTGACCCAGGCCACCTTGTCTCGTGACCTCGACGAGCTCGGCGCCGTACGCGTGCGCAGCAGCGAGGGTTCCTTGGTGTACGCCGTCCCCGGTGAAGGCGGCGACCCGACGGCCCACCCGGCGGCTGCGGAGACCAGCGCCGTCGAGCGCCTGCGGCGTCGCTGCGAAGACGTACTCGTCAGCGTGGACAGCAGCGCCAACATGGTCGTGCTGCGCACCCCACCGGGCGCTGCGCAGTTCCTGGCCTCAGCCATCGACCACACCGTTCTTCCGGACGTCATCGGCACTGTGGCCGGCGACGACACCATCTTCATGGTGACCCGTGAACCAACGGGCGGCGCCGCAGTCGCCCGACAGATGTTGGACCTGGTCGGAGGACCTTCCTCCGGCCGTACGCCCCAAGGAGAAATGCCGTGAAGCAGCGCGTCGTCCTTGCCTACTCAGGCGGACTCGACACTTCGGTCGGGATTGGTTGGATCGCCGAGGCCACGGACGCGGAGGTGATCGCGGTCGCGGCCGATGTGGGCCAAGGGGGGGAAGACCTCGACGTCATCCGCGAGCGGGCCCTGGCCTGTGGAGCCGTGGAAGCAGAGGTGGCCGACGCCCGTGATGAGTTCGCTGATGAGTACTGCTTGCCGGCCCTGAAAGCCAATGCGTTGTACATGGACCGCTACCCGCTGGTCTCGGCCCTGTCGCGCCCGGTGATCGTCAAGCATCTGGTGGCGGCGGCACGCAAGCACGGCGCTCAGGTGGTGGCCCATGGCTGCACGGGCAAGGGAAACGACCAGGTGCGCTTCGAGGTTGGCATCGGCGCCTTGGCCCCCGATCTGCTGTGCTTGGCTCCTGTCCGGGACTTGGCGCTGACGCGCGACAAGGCCATCGAGTATGCCGAGAAGCATGACCTGCCCATTGAGACCACCAAGAAGAACCCGTTCTCGATCGATCAGAACGTGTGGGGCCGCGCGGTCGAGACCGGTTTCCTCGAAGACATCTGGAATGCACCCACTGAGGATGTCTACTCCTACACCGCCGACCCCTCGGTGCTCAGGGATCCAGACGAGGTCGTCGTGACGTTCGAACGCGGCGCACCGGTGGCGATCGACGGACGCAAGGTCACGATGCTGGAGGCGATCGTCGAGCTCAACGCCCGAGCAGGAGCGCAGGGCGTCGGGAGGATCGACCTCGTCGAAGACCGGTTGGTCGGCATCAAGAGCCGTGAGGTGTACGAGGCGCCAGGCGCCATGGCCCTGATCGCCGCCCACGCGGAGCTGGAGAACGTCACCGTCGAGCGAGACCTCGCGCGGTTCAAGCGGCAGGTCGAACAGCGGTGGGGCGAGCTGGTCTACGACGGGCTGTGGTTCAGCCCCCTCAAGCGGGCGCTGGATCATTTCGTGGATGAGGTCAACGAGAACGTCTCCGGCGACGTGCGCATGGTGTTGCACGGCGGGCGAGCAGTCGTCTCGGGTCGACGCAGCGAGTCCTCCCTGTACGACTTCAACCTGGCCACCTACGACGAGGGGGACAGCTTCGACCAGTCCTTGGCCAAGGGTTTCGTCGATCTGTGGGGCCTGCCGTCCAAGATGGCCGCCAAGCGCGACCTCGACCAGGCGCCCCGTGCCTGAATCCAAGCCGGCAGACTCTGGCGCACCGGTCGCCGCGGCTGGGACGCCCGGCACGGCGGGGGAGCAGGGGACGACCCGGCTGTGGGGCGGGAGATTTGCGAGCGGTCCCGCGAACGCGCTGTCGGCGCTGTCAGTATCGGTTCACTTCGACTGGGTGTTGGCGCCCTATGACCTGGCCAGCTCGCGCGCGCATGCTCGAGTCCTGCATCGCTCTGGCCTTCTCGATGACGATGAGCTGACCGCGATGCTCGGCGGCCTCGATGCCCTCGAGAGCGCCGTTGAGGAAGGCAGCTTCACACCGACCGTGGACGACGAGGACGTCCACACGGCGCTGGAGCGGGGCCTGGTCGAGCGACTCGGCTCCTTGGGGGGCAAGCTACGTGCGGGGCGCAGCCGTAACGACCAGGTCGCCACGGATCTTCGGCTCTACCTGCGCGATCACGGGCAACTCCTGTCAGCAGCCGTACGGGATCTGCAGCTGGCGCTGCTGGATCAGGCCGAGCTTCTGGTCGACGCCGTGGCGCCTGGGTTCACGCATCTGCAGCACGCGCAGCCGGTCTCCTTCGGGCATGAGCTGGCCAAGCATGTGCACGCGTTGGGCCGCGACATCGACCGCCTTCGGGACTGGGACCGTCGGATGGCCTTCTCCCCGTTGGGCGCGGGCGCCCTCGCCGGGTCGTCGTTGCCGCTCGATCCCGAGGCGACCGCTCACGAACTCGGGTTCACCGGTGCCATCGCCAACTCGATCGACGCGGTGAGCGATCGTGACTTCGTGGCCGAGTTCCTGTTCTGCGCCTCGCTGACGGCGGTCCATCTGTCTCGGCTGGGCGAGGAGATCTGCTTGTGGACCTCGCGAGAGTTCGGTTGGGCTTTGCTTGACGATGCCTGGTCCACAGGTAGTTCGATCATGCCCCAGAAGAAGAATCCTGATATTGCCGAACTGGCCCGCGGCAAGGCGGGGCGAGTCATCGGGCACCTGACCGGTCTGCTGGTCGCCTTGAAGGGGTTGCCCTTTGCGTACAACAGGGATCTTCAGGAGGACAAGGAAGGTGCGTTCGACACGATCGCGACCTTGCTGGTCGTCCTCCCGGCGCTCACCGGATGCGTGGCCACTCTTCGTTTCCAGCCCTCGGTCATGGCTGCTGCCGCAGCCACCGGGTATGCCCTTGCGACCGACGCGGCTGAATGGTTGGTTCGTCAGGGTGTTCCGTTTGCGGTAGCCCACGAGGTCGCCGGCGCCTTTGTCCAAGCAGCGGAGGCCAAGGGCGTCGAACTCGACGAGCTGTCCGACGAGGAACTGGCTCAGGTCTCACCGCACCTGACCCCGGACGTGCGCTCCGTGCTGACCGTGCAGGGATCGCTCGACGCGCGATCGACGTTCGGCGGCACGGCCCCCGTACGCGTCCGCGAGCAACTCGCCACGTTGCGTCGGCAGGTCCAGAACGCCGGCTAGCTGCCGCAGCGGGACCGAGCGCGAGGTTTCGGCTCAGACCCCGGCGACGCTTGGGTGCGACATGGGGTGCTGGCGGGTCGCGGGAACGGGATGGTCTGACGTAGGGGAGGATCACGGTCGTGAACCCCACGTCGGCGCAACCGCCACCCGCTCACGACCTCATCGACGAGTTGAAGTGGCGCGGGCTCATCGCTGTGTCCACCGACGAGGACGCGCTGCGGACGGCGTTCGCCTCGGGCCCGGTCACGTTCTATGTGGGGTTCGACCCGAGCGCGCCAAGCCTGCATCACGGACACTTGGTCCAGGTCATCACCGCCCGACGGCTGCAGCGGGCAGGTCACCGTCCCCTGGCGCTCGTCGGTGGATCGACCGGCTTGATCGGAGACCCGAAGCCGAACTCCGAACGAGTCCTGAACCCTCCCGAGGTGGTCGCGGCGTGGGTCGACCGGATCCGGGCGCAGATCGAGCCGTTTCTCAGCTTCGAAGGCGAGCAGGCGGCCATCATGGTCAACAACCTGGACTGGACGGCTCCGCTGTCTGCGATCGAGTTCTTGCGCGATATCGGCAAGCACTTTCGCGTGAACAAGATGGTGGCCAAGGATGCTGTGGCCGCACGGTTGAACTCGGAGCAGGGGATCTCCTACACGGAGTTCAGCTATCAGATTCTGCAGGGACTGGACTTCCTCGAGCTCAACCGCAGATTCGGCTGCACGCTGCAGTTCGGCGGGAGTGACCAGTGGGGCAACCTCACGGCGGGACTCGACCTGATTCACCGCACCGAGGGCTCGGACGTCCACGCGTTTGCGACGCCGTTGCTGACGCGCGCCGACGGCACCAAGTTCGGCAAGACTGAGGGCGGTGCACTGTGGCTCGATCCCACGATGACCTCCCCGTACGCCTTCTACCAGTTCTGGCTCAACACCGACGACCGCGATGTCGTCAACTACCTCAAGGTGCTGTCGGCCCGTTCGAGGGCGGAGATCGAGGCGTTGGCTGAGGCTGCGGCGGACCGGCCGGCCGGCCGGGAGGCCCAACGCGCTTTGGCCGAGGAACTCACCAGCTTGGTCCACGGTGCGGCCGCCTGCTCCCAGACGGTCGCCGCCGCCAAGGCCCTCTTCGGTCAGGGCGAACTGGGTGATCTGGACGCGGCCGTGCTGGACGCCGCTTTGCGCGAGGCACCGCACGTGGAGGTGGCAGACGCGGACTCCGTGGCAGTGGTGGAGCTGTTCGCGGACAGTGGGCTGGTGCCGTCGCGTTCGGCCGCTCGCCGGGCCGTCGAGGAGGGCGGCGCCTACCTGAACAACCAACGGGTCGAAGGCGTCGATGCCGTCGTCTCTGAATCCGACTGGCTGCACGGCCGCTACCTCGTCCTGCGGCGGGGCAAACGCACCATGGGCGGAGCGATCCGGCCCGGAGGCTGACATCACCGTCCGGATGTTCACACCAAGGACTGCTCCATAAGCCTCCTGACCTGCGAAAATACATCGGTGGGGGACCCGATTTGCTCCAAGGGCCCGCCCTCGCGTACGGTTCACCTCGCTCGTCAGGGAGTCGGAGGCCGTGAGGTAGCCGATCCGAAGAGCCACCCCAATGCTGACCGCGTCTTCCGCCGGATTAGTCCGGAGGAGGGCCCTGTCGCGCGGGGTGAGGAGCCCCTCACTCACCGGATTTGACCGGCTGAGGGTGCTCCGCTAGATTTGAGCAGTTGCCCTGAGAACCGGACCGATTGGTCACGGCCTCAGTGCGCGTCCGCTCCTTGAGAACTCAACAGCGTGCCGAAAGTCAATGCCAAACAACCCCGTCCCCGGGGTCGGCGGCGGAGCAATCGCTTCGTGCGCGCCATCGGGACGGAATTCCTTTTGGTTTGACAGACGAATACGATCAGCTCGTCTGCTCAAGTCAGCATCACTTTTCCGTGTCTTGTGTCGGTTCGCCGACACACCCAAAGACATTTACGGAGAGTTTGATCCTGGCTCAGGACGAACGCTGGCGGCGTGCTTAACACATGCAAGTCGAACGGTGAAGCCCCTTCGGGGGTGGATCAGTGGCGAACGGGTGAGTAACACGTGGGCAACCTGCCCCTGACACTGGGATAACTCCGGGAAACCGGTGCTAATACCGGATATGACGCGACCTGGCATCTTGTCGCGTGGAAAGTTTTTCGGTCAGGGATGGGCCCGCGGCCTATCAGCTTGTTGGTGAGGTAACGGCCCACCAAGGCGACGACGGGTAGCCGGCCTGAGAGGGCGACCGGCCACACTGGGACTGAGACACGGCCCAGACTCCTACGGGAGGCAGCAGTGGGGAATATTGCGCAATGGGCGAAAGCCTGACGCAGCGACGCCGCGTGAGGGACGAAGGCCTTCGGGTTGTAAACCTCTTTCAGCAGGGACGAAGCCGCAAGGTGACTGTACCTGCAAAAGAAGCACCGGCTAACTACGTGCCAGCAGCCGCGGTAATACGTAGGGTGCAAGCGTTGTCCGGAATTATTGGGCGTAAAGAGCTCGTAGGCGGTCTGTCGCGTCGGATGTGAAAACTCGGGGCTCAACTCCGAGCCTGCATTCGATACGGGCAGACTAGAGTTCGGTAGGGGAGACTGGAATTCCTGGTGTAGCGGTGAAATGCGCAGATATCAGGAGGAACACCGGTGGCGAAGGCGGGTCTCTGGGCCGATACTGACGCTGAGGAGCGAAAGCGTGGGGAGCAAACAGGATTAGATACCCTGGTAGTCCACGCCGTAAACGGTGGGCGCTAGGTGTGGGGGACTTTCCACGTCCTCTGTGCCGCAGCTAACGCATTAAGCGCCCCGCCTGGGGAGTACGGCCGCAAGGCTAAAACTCAAAGGAATTGACGGGGGCCCGCACAAGCGGCGGAGCATGTGGCTTAATTCGATGCAACGCGAAGAACCTTACCAAGGCTTGACATGCAGGGAAATCTCATAGAGATATGAGGTCCGCAAGGGTCCTGCACAGGTGGTGCATGGTTGTCGTCAGCTCGTGTCGTGAGATGTTGGGTTAAGTCCCGCAACGAGCGCAACCCTCGTCCTATGTTGCCAGCGAGTAATGTCGGGGACTCATAGGAGACTGCCGGGGTCAACTCGGAGGAAGGTGGGGATGACGTCAAATCATCATGCCCCTTATGTCTTGGGCTGCACACATGCTACAATGGTCGGTACAAAGGGCAGCGAGACCGCAAGGTGGAGCGAATCCCAAAAAGCCGGCCTCAGTTCGGATTGGGGTCTGCAACTCGACCCCATGAAGTCGGAGTCGCTAGTAATCGCAGATCAGCAACGCTGCGGTGAATACGTTCCCGGGCCTTGTACACACCGCCCGTCACGTCACGAAAGTCGGTAACACCCGAAGCCAGTGGCCCAACCGCAAGGAGGGAGCTGTCGAAGGTGGGATCGGCGATTGGGACGAAGTCGTAACAAGGTAGCCGTACCGGAAGGTGCGGCTGGATCACCTCCTTTCTAAGGAGCACTGGCCGGACAGCCTCGCTGTTCGGTCCAGACCTCTGCCCAGGGCTTTTGCCCCTGGGAGGGGGCTCAAGGGTGGAACATTGACCAGTAGGCCGTCGACTCGCGCGAACACATTTAGTACGCCCACCTCGGTGGATGGAAACGATGTCAAGCGGAGTAGGTGGCCCAGGCACGCTGTTGGGTCCTGAGGGACCGGGCTTCTCGAATCTCGAGAACACAGCCCAGCCTTCTGCGGGACCGACCCCCACTGAACGACTCGAACTCTTTCGAGCACGCGGTGGTTTGGGGCCGGCTCTCCGCCCGTACCTTGAGAACTACACAGTGGACGCGAGCATCTTTGTGGCCAAGTTATTAAGGGCGCACGGTGGATGCCTTGGCATTAGGAGCCGATGAAGGACGTAGGAGGCTGCGATAAGCCTCGGGGAGCTGTCAACCGAGCTGTGATCCGAGGATTTCCGAATGGGGAAACCCGGCAGGAGTCATGTCCTGTCACCCACACCTGAACACATAGGGTGTGCGGAGGGAACGTGGGGAAGTGAAACATCTCAGTACCCACAGGAAGAGAAAACAATTGTGATTCCGTCAGTAGTGGCGAGCGAACGCGGAACAGGCCAAACCAATCACGTGTGATAGCTGTCAGGCGTTGCGTAATCGGGGTTGTGGGACGACTCAGTCGGAGCTGACACCCGACAGGGAGTAAAAAATCATTGATGTAGTCGAAGGGCATGCGAAAGGCCCGGCATAGAGGGTAATACCCCCGTAGACGAAACATTAGTGACTCCCGAGACGTATCCCAAGTAGCACGGGGCCCGAGAAATCCTGTGTGAATCTGGCGGGACCACCCGCTAAGCCTAAATACTCCCTAATGACCGATAGCGGACTAGTACCGTGAGGGAAAGGTGAAAAGTACCCCGGGAGGGGAGTGAAATAGTACCTGAAACCGTGTGCCTACAAGCCGTTGGAGCGTCGTCGGAGCTTGCTCCGGCCGTGACAGCGTGCCTTTTGAAGAATGAGCCTGCGAGTTTGCGGTGTGTGGCGAGGTTAACCCGTGAGGGGCAGCCGTAGCGAAAGCGAGTCTGAATAGGGCGTTCAGTCGCATGTCCAAGACCCGAAGCGAAGTGATCTACCCATGGGCAGGTTGAAGCGACGGTAAGACGTCGTGGAGGACCGAACCCACCAGGGTTGAAAACCTGGGGGATGACCTGTGGGTAGGGGTGAAAGGCCAATCAAACTTCGTGATAGCTGGTTCTCCCCGAAATGCATTTAGGTGCAGCGTCACGTGTTTCTTGCCGGAGGTAGAGCACTGGATGGTCTAGGGGGCCAACAAGCTTACTGAAATCAGCCAAACTCCGAATGCCGGTAAGTGAGAGCGTGGCAGTGAGACTGCGGGGGATAAGCTCCGTAGTCGAGAGGGAAACAGCCCAGACCACCGGCTAAGGCCCCTAAGCGTGTGCTAAGTGGGAAAGGATGTGGAGTCGCAGAGACAACCAGGAGGTTGGCTTAGAAGCAGCCACCCTTGAAAGAGTGCGTAATAGCTCACTGGTCAAGTGATTCCGCGCCGACAATGTAGCGGGGCTCAAGCACACCGCCGAAGCCGTGGCATTCACACTGATAGCCCGGCCTCTCTTCGGGAGGTCCAGGCGTGTGGATGGGTAGGGGAGCGTCGTGTGGCGAGTGAAGCGGCGGGGTGACCCAGTCGTGGACGCCACACGAGTGAGAATGCAGGCATGAGTAGCGAAAGAGGGGCGAGAAACCCCTCCGCCGAATGACCAAGGGTTCCAGGGTCAAGCTAATCTGCCCTGGGTAAGTCGGGACCTAAGGCGAGGCCGACAGGCGTAGTCGATGGACAACGGGTTGATATTCCCGTACCGGCGAAAGTCCGCCCATGCTGAACCCAGTAATGCTAAGTGCCGCGATATTGGTGACCCTTCGGGGGAGCCGATTGAGTCGCGCGAACCAAGCTGGTAGTAGGCAAGCGATGGGGTGACGCAGGAAGGTAGTCCAACCGCGGCGATGGTTGACCGCGGGTAAGGGTGTAGGACGAAACGTAGGCAAATCCGCGTCTCATGTGTCTGAGACCCGATGCCGAGCCGATCAAGGCGAAGTGGATGATCCTATGCTGCCGAGAAAAGCCTCTAGCGAGGACTGAGCGGCCCGTACCCCAAACCGACTCAGGTGGTCAGGTAGAGAATACCAAGGCGATCGGGCGAACTGTGGTTAAGGAACTCGGCAAAATGCCCCCGTAACTTCGGGAGAAGGGGGACCGTACAGCGTGTAGGGACTTGCCCTCGAAGCGCTGGACGGCCGCAGAGACCAGGGAGAAGCGACTGTTTACTAAAAACACAGGTCCGTGCGAAGTCGCAAGACGATGTATACGGACTGACGCCTGCCCGGTGCTGGAACGTTAAGGGGACCGGTTAGTGCCTTCGGGCACGAAGCTGAGAACTTAAGCGCCAGTAAACGGCGGTGGTAACTATAACCATCCTAAGGTAGCGAAATTCCTTGTCGGGTAAGTTCCGACCTGCACGAATGGCGTAACGACTTCTCCACTGTCTCAACCACAGACCCGGCGAAATTGCACTACGAGTAAAGATGCTCGTTACGCGCAGCAGGACGGAAAGACCCCGGGACCTTTACTATAGCTTGATATTGGTGTTCGGTACGGCTTGTGTAGGATAGGTGGGAGACTGTGAAGCGGGCACGCCAGTGTTTGTGGAGTCAACGTTGAAATACCACTCTGGTCGTTCTGGATGTCTAACCTCGGTCCGTGATCCGGATCAGGGACAGTGTCTGGTGGGTAGTTTAACTGGGGCGGTTGCCTCCTAAAATGTAACGGAGGCGCCCAAAGGTTCCCTCAGCCTGGTTGGCAATCAGGTGTTGAGTGCAAGTGCACAAGGGAGCTTGACTGTGAGACAGACATGTCGAGCAGGGACGAAAGTCGGGACTAGTGATCCGGCGGTGGCTTGTGGAAGCGCCGTCGCTCAACGGATAAAAGGTACCCCGGGGATAACAGGCTGATCTTCCCCAAGAGTCCATATCGACGGGATGGTTTGGCACCTCGATGTCGGCTCGTCGCATCCTGGGGCTGGAGTAGGTCCCAAGGGTTGGGCTGTTCGCCCATTAAAGCGGTACGCGAGCTGGGTTTAGAACGTCGTGAGACAGTTCGGTCCCTATCCGCTGTGCGCGTAGGAGACTTGAGAAGGGCTGTCCCTAGTACGAGAGGACCGGGACGGACGAACCTCTGGTGTGTCAGTTGTTCCGCCAGGAGCACGGCTGATTAGCTACGTTCGGAACGGATAACCGCTGAAAGCATCTAAGCGGGAAGCCGGCTTCAAGATGAGGTCTCCCACAGGGTTAACCTGGTAAGGCCCCCAGCTAGACGACTGGGTTGATAGGCCGGAGGTGGAAGAGCGGTAACGCATGCAGCCGACCGGTACTAATAGGCCGAGGACTTGACCATTTCCAACTTCATGTTGGGTTTGCTACGCGTCCACTGTGCGGTTCCCGAGATACGGTCGGGAATCGGCTGACATCTCCATAGAGTTTCGGCGGCCATGGCGAAGGGGAAACGCCCGGTTACATTCCGAACCCGGAAGCTAAGCCCTTCAGCGCCGATGGTACTGCCCTGGAGACGGGGTGGGAGAGTAGGACGCCGCCGGACATTCTTTCGAAGAGGGTCATCCCGTATGGGATGGCCCTCTTCGCATGTTCGCACGACGGCAGAGCACGACGACAGGCATGCTGTTCGCACAGGGAGAGGCACCGTATGGCACCGGAGAAGCCACCGCGTTCGGGTCCTGATCCGCAGCGTCGACCACCGGCCGATCGGTCGGGGGGGCGACCCACGTCGGCCAGTTCCCGCGGCGGACGCGGCAAAGGTGCGGCGAGCAGGGGAGCGCCGAGCAAGGCGCGCCCGCGCCCAGAGGGAGCAACCGGGGGTGCTTGGAAGGCCGACCGTACGCCGGACGGCCGGCCTCGGCGCCAGATTCCCTATGCGCCGGAGCCGGATGTAGACGTGACTCCAGACTTGCTGGACAAGGAGGCTCGCGCTGAGCTGCGGACCTTGCCGGCGACTTTGGCGGAGGACGTGGCCCGACACCTGGTGATGGTCGGTCAGTTGTTGGACACCGATCCGGACCGCGCCTACCAGCACGCCGCCAAGGCTCAGGCTCTCGCTTCGCGCGTCGCTGTTGCGCGTGAAGCGCTGGGCATGGCCGCCTACGCCACCGGACGCTGGCCGCAGGCTCTGGCGGAGTTGCGAGCGGCGCGCAGGATGAGCGGCTCAGACGAGCATCTGCCGGTGATGGCCGATTGCGAGCGAGGGTTGGGGCGTCCGGAGCGAGCGCTCGCGCTGGCCGGCAGTCCCGAGGCCGCGCGTCTCGATCCGGCCGCCAGGATCGAGATGAGGATCGTCGCCTCGGGTGCTCGTCGGGACCTCGGGCAGGCCGATGCCGCCGTCCTGACCCTGCAGGTGGCGGAACTCAAGAGTCCTCAGGTCAACCCTTGGACGGCGCGTTTGCGCTATGCCTACGCCGATGCCCTCCTGGCGGCGGGCCGTCGGGATGAGGCCCTTGACTGGTTCAAGCGATCGGCGTTGGTGGACCAGGATGGGGAGACTGACGCCGCGGAGCGTATCGAGGAGCTGGAAGGAACGACGTACGTCGACCTGCTGGACGAAGCCCCTGATCAGGAATGACCGACTCAGGGCGAGGACGCATCGGCGTCAACCCGGTCCAGCCAGCGCATGATCCCGACCAGATTGGCCCGGTCGGCATTGAGATGCTCGTACCTCGCGACTCGTTCCGGGTCGGCGAGGAAGTCCGCGTAGCGCTCGGAGGTCTGCTCGCGCACACGAGCCAGCGCGTGGTCGAGGTCAAGGCCGTCCAGACGTGCCTCGCGCGCGATCTCGACCCACAACCGGAGTTCCTCCTCCGATCGTTCGAGTGTGCCGACGACGTCATCGACCGGTCCGAAGTGGCTGAACAACAGCCGGGTCGGTCGTACGTCGCGAAAGCGCTCGATCGAGGCACAGGCGAGGTCGAGGTCGAAATCGGGAGGTGGGGTCGAGGGCCGAACATCGGCTGTCTCTGGGACATAGATGCCCGCCGCGTCGCCGACGAAGAGGTTGCCGGTCTCGGAGTCCAGCAGGCCCAAGTGATGACTCGCATGACCCGGGGCGTGGAAGGCCTCCAGTCGCCGCCCGCCGCCAAGGTCGATGACACCGGAGTTCCCCAGGGAGCGGATCCGCGCCGGGTCGGTTGGGCGCAGCAGGCCGAACACCTCATCGAGGACTCGGCCGAACACCCGTCGCGCGCTTGCCAGCAGCCGTTCTGGCTCAGCTAGGTGCCGGGCCCCCGCTTCATGGACCACGATCTCGGCTGCAGGAAAGGCCGCGGCTAGGTCTCCCACGCCTCCAGCGTGATCGAGATGGATATGAGTGACGACGATCGTGGCGAGGTCCTGGGAAGCAAGGCCCAGGTCATGGAGGGCCGCCACGACGGTGGGGGCCGATGTGGCGGTCCCCGTCTCGACCAAGCAAGGACGTTCGGTGAGCAGTGCGTACGCGCTGGTAATCCCGGCGTATCCGGACATGCGCGTGTCAATAGCCACGAGTGAGTCATCCAGGCTGGCTCGATCAACCATGTCCGCCTCCCGAACCTCGTCCACAGGCGCTCTGCATCCACAGCGACCGCGATCAGTGTGTCGTTTGGCCCGCGTCGCTGTCACGGTCGGGGCTCGGTACCCAGAATCAGGAGGCCTCATGCCGACACGATCAACCCCGTCAGCCAACGCAGCCACGGGACCAAAGACAGCAACGACGGCAAAGACAGCACACTCACCCACGACGGCCAAGGCCGCCCGGAAGGGTCCAGCGCAGGCCCTCCCGATCAATGAGGTTCACCTGCAGGGCCGGCTCTCGGGTCGCCCGGAGAGCCGAGCTCTGCCCAGCGGTGACGAGGTGCTGACGTTCCGGCTGGTGATTGCTCGTCCTGGGCCTCGCCCCTCAGTCGACACGATCGACTGTGCCATTTGGAAGGCCGGGCTCAGGCATCGAGTCGGCAGGTGGAACAACGGTGACCAGATCGAAGTGATCGGGGCGCTGCGCCGGCGGTTTTGGAGACCGGGCGCGGCTGTGGCCAGCCGGTGTGAGGTAGAGGTTTCATCGGCACGGCGGCGGTTGCGAGCGCCCGGCCACGTGACCTAGCGGGCCACGTCGTCAGTCGTCGACGAAGGCTCGCATGACGAAGCCACTGCGTGGCTTTGGCCCGAATGACGTCGACTTGCGTGGCATGCGTTCACCTTGAGCGGCCAGGACGAGGACATCCGAGACGTCCACGGGCGCCAACAGCACGGCGAGAGCCTGCTCCGATCGTGCCCAGGCGATGGCACCGGCCGGGTCGTGGTGGTAGCTGATGTCCGGTTCGGACACCCCCCACCGAGGAACCAAGACCTCATGCAGGAAGGCGGTGTCCAACTGGAGCCACCGCGCCGAGGCATCGAGCCGGGGGCTTGCCTCGAACGCGAGCTCACGGTCGCGTCCGCTCGGAAGGTGAAGTACGGCGAAGTCGCCTACGGGGTCCGCGAGGAGGAACGTCCCGGCTTCGAGGGCATCGATGTCCGCATCCTCGGGCTCTATCCGATCCATCCGGGTCCCAAACACCAGGGACTTCTCAACCTGATCCAGCGAGACGCCGTGAACGCCGCGATGAATGGCTGCGACGTCGGGGCCATGGGCGCTGAGGTCCACCATCAGTGCCAGACCGGCATCCCACGGACCATCCCCGCGGTTCTGTGTACGACACTGCTCCTGTACCCGGCAGTACGCCGCGTATCGGTGATGCCCATCCGCAATGAGAGCTTCCCTCCCGCGGAGTGCGGCCTGGATCTGCACCAGTTGGTCGGGGTCGGTGATGGCCCAGAGCCGGTGGCGGACGCCGTCGATCGTTGTTGTGTCCTGGAGTGCTTTCGTCTCGGCCGCGGCATCCAGAGCGTCGGTGGCGGCACCGCCGCCGTCGATGACCAGCCAGATCGGCTCGAGATGTGCCTGTAAGGCCATCTGGAGCGCGGCCCGGTCCTCGACCGGCCCCGGCATCACATCCTCGTGAGGCAGCACCACTCCCGCTGTCGGGTCGCGCAGTTCGATCACGCCGATCAGCCCACGGAGCAGCACCGTGTCGTCCGCGGCCCGCCGCTGCTCGTAGACGTATAGGCCGGGAGTCTCGTCCGGGACTAGCACTCCATCGAGCCGCCAACGATCCATCGTCTCTCGGGCTCGTTCACCCCTCGAGGCGCTGGCGTCCCCCTGCGGTAGGACCAGCCGGACGATGTTGTACGGACTGGCGGCGCGCAGCGACTCAGCGGCCGCCCTATCGAGCACGTCGTACGGCGGGGCAGTCACCGAAGACAGGTCAAGTCCGGCCCGATAGCGCAGGCCCCGGAAGGGCCGAAGCACCAGGCTCGCCTGCGTTGAGCGCATCCGGGCATCGTACGGTGGGGCGGTGCAGCAGACTCCCCATCGACATCGGCAGGCAGTCGCGTGAGTGACGCTCTGGGGGAAACCGAAACTGCCCTTCGCGACGGGTATTCGGTCCTCCTGATGGACCTGGATGGAACGCTGCATCGGGGGAGCGCAGGCGTTGAGGCCGCCGCGGAAGCCATGACCGAGGCTCGCAGGTCCGGGCTGAGATTGGCCTTCGTGACCAACAACGCCAGTCGGACACCGGTCGAAGTCTCCGGGTACCTCGACAGCATCGGCGTCGCAGCAGATCCGTCCGAGGTCACCACCTCAGCCCAAGCGGGCGCACGAGCCCTGGCCAAGCAGGTGGCCCCAGGAACGGCGGTGCTTGTCGTGGGGGGGCCGGCGCTCGCGAACGCGGTCGAAGCCGAGGGCCTGGTCGCCGTCTGGGCCGCGAATGAGGCCGCAGCAATGATTCAGGGTTGGGACCCGAGCTTGGACTGGCGGACCCTGGCCGAGGGCGCCTACGCCCTGGAGGCCGGCGCCCTGTGGATCGTGACCAACGCCGATCCGACGTTGCCGACCGTCGGGGGAATCGCGCCGGGAAATGGGTCGTTCGTCGAACTCCTGCAGAAGGTGACGGGCCGTCGACCGGATCTGGTAGCCGGCAAGCCTGCCCCCGACATCTTGCTTGGCGCTGCAGCCGATGCCGGCCGCTCAGCGTTGGCTGTGGGAGACCGACTGGATACCGACGTCGCTGGCGCCATGGCGGCAGGGTTGGACAGCCTTTTGGTCCTCACCGGAGTCACTTCGGTGAGTCAGTTGCTCACGGCGAGGCCTGATGAGCGGCCGACTTTTGTCTCGCCCAATCTGAGGGGTCTCGCAGAGATCCACGAGCCGGTCGTGCGGTACGCGGGTGGCTGGGGCTGTGGCCCAACACGAGTGGTCGGGAGCGATGGGCTGCTGGAGCTATCCGAGGGCGGGACCGACCTGCAGGTACTCCGAGCGCTGGTCGCGGCTGCGTGGGAGGTGGTCGACGAGGGTGGACAGCCACGGCTGGACTCTCGTGCGGAGCGGCGCTTGGCCGGCTTCTGAGGGCTTGCGCGTTAGAGAAGAGTGCGGAGCCGGAAAAGATCGCGCAGACTCGCGTCGATACGAACCTGCCCGTGAGCGAACGCGGAGGCGAAGTGCAAGCGGCCCTCGACGAGGTCGATCAGGTCGTCTGAAGAGACCGTTACTCGGATCTGCGCGCGCGGAGCCGGCTCGGTGGTCAGGTCCTTGATCGTCCCATCATGCAGACGCGCGGTGAATGTGGTGTCCAGATCGGGGATGAAGCAACTCAAGGAGCGGTCCTCGGCGTGGGAACGCACGTGATCGTCGGCGGAGTCCAGGAGCTCGACTAACTGCTCAAGTGCCGAGCGACACTCCTTGACGGTAGCCACGGGGCGCGACGCTAGCGCAGCAGCCGAGTAGATTGGGGGCATGGTTGTGGATGTGTTCAAGGGATACGTGCAGTTGGCCAGTGGCGTGACAGGGGCGGCCCGGGACCGGGCTACTGCGGCGAGCCGGTCGCTCGCCGCGCAGGGTCCTGAGTTGCTGGGTGCGGCAGCGCACCTGGCGACCGCGAACGCACTTTCGGCCGCGCTGCGAGCGCAGAAGGCAGCGGACGACCTCACGGCACGCACCCGGGACAACGGCGATCTGTTGTTCGGAGTGTGCCGAACCGAGGTCGAGCGGCTGCTCGCCGTTCTCGGCGTCGCGCGTGAAGGTGAGGTTGAAGCCCTGCGAGCCCGAGTTGAGGACCTGCATCCTGCAGGTCGCGATTCGGTCGGGAGCGCTGTGGCCCACGTCGAGGACAAGTCCTCGAGCCTGCGGGAGGCGCTGGCGCCGGTCTCAAGCCGGGCCCGGAAGTCCACACCCCTCAAGAAGAGGGCTCCAGCAGGAGCCGCAGCCGACGAACAACCTCCCGTCGTAAAGAAGCCGGCGGCGAAGAAGTCGGCGGCGAAGAAGTCGGCGGCGAAGAAGTCGGCGGCGAAGAAGTCGGCGGCGAAGAAGTCGGCGGCGAAGAAGTCGGCGGCGAAGAAGCCGGTCGGCTCGACCGTTGAGGTGGTGGACTTGACCACCTTGACCACCAGGACCACCAAGACCGCCAGCCGCCGATCATGACCGAGGACGGCGGCCCGGTTGAGCCCGCGGCTCCCGGCCAACAACTGAGCGTGTTGCCATCGCCAGCTCCGGCAGAAACCGGAGTCCCCGACGTCGACGTCGTACTCCATCACCTCCTCGACCTGCCGACGGATGCGGCCGACCTCGACCAGCAGGTGGCCCTCTATGAGGACAGTCAGAGTCGACTACATGCGGCATTGATCGAAAGCCCTGAGGGGGATCCCGTACCCGTGGGTGACCTGGTGGCACGTTCCACGTCGGCGCCAGGCGAGACGTATGGGAGCGGGATCCACTGAGTCGGTCCTCGGTGGGAGGGCGCTGATGGCTCGACGCCTTCGGTTGGATGCTGAGCTCGTCCGCCGAGGTTTGGCGCGGTCTCGGCAGCAGGCGCAGGACCTGGTGGAGTCGGGGCATGTCTCCGTCAAAGGCACGGTGGCCACCAAGGCGGCCACCCAGGTCGAACCAGAGACCTCCATCGTCGTGGCGGTTCCGGATGGTGAGCCGGGGTTCGTATCCAGGGGGGGACACAAACTCGTCGGTGCGCTGGACGCCTTTGGCCCCGCGGGCCTGGTCATTCGCGGCCGTCGGGCGCTGGACGCGGGCGCGAGCACGGGTGGGTTCACGGACGTGCTGCTTCGCCGTGGCGTTCGCGAAGTCGTCGCCGTCGACGTGGGGTACGGCCTCCTGGCTTGGTCACTGCGGACCGATCCTCGCGTCGTCACCCTGGACCGAACGAACGTACGATCGCTGTCCTTGGCTGACCTGGGCGGTGAGCCAGCAGATCTGGTGGTCGGCGACCTGTCCTTCATCTCCCTGGCCTTGGTCATCGACCCCTTGATGGCTGTCTGTGCCACCGGGGCGGACCTGGTTCTCATGGTGAAACCACAGTTCGAGGTGGGTCGCGAGCGCGTGGGCGGTGGCGGGGTCGTGCGTGATCCCGCCCTCCGGTCGGAGGCAGTGCGTACGATCGCGGAACGAGCCTGGCAGTCTGGCCTCGGCACCGCTGGCGTCGTGGCCAGTCCGCTGCCGGGGCCGGCCGGAAACGTCGAATACTTCTTGTGGTTACGGTCCTCGGCGGATCGTCCGCAAGCCGAAGCCATCACACGAGCCGTAGAGGAGGGTCCGCAATGAGTCGGCGTGTCCTTCTGGTCGCCCACACGGGCCGCGAGCAAGCTCGGATGAGCGCAATTCAGGCCGCCGAAGGTCTCCTGGCTGCTGGTGTCGAGGTCGCTTTGTGCGACCCGGAGTCCAGCGAACTCGCGATTCCAGGAACGAGGACGGCTGATCCCGCGGCCCCAGGCACAGGTTGCGAGCTCGTGATGGTGCTCGGAGGGGATGGCACGCTGCTTCGAGGCGCTGAGTTGGCCCGTACCGACCAGATTCCGGTGGTCGGAGTCAATCTCGGGCATGTCGGATTTCTCGCCGAGGCGGAGCAGGATGACCTGGCGGCCGTGGTTGATCGAGTGGTGGATCGTCGCTACACCGTGGAGGAACGGCTGACCGTCGAGGTTTCGGTCACGCGGGCAGGGGCCGCAGAACGCACCGGCTGGGCGGTGAACGAGGTTTCGATCGAGAAGGCGTCGCGCGACCGGATGCTAGAGGTCGTGGCCGAAGTGGACGGTCGACCGCTGTCCCGCTGGGGCTGCGACGGCGTCGTCTGCGCGACCCCCACGGGGTCCACTGCGTACGCCTTCAGCGCCGGGGGCCCGGTGGTCTGGCCGGAGGTCGAGGCACTTCTGATGGTGCCGATCAGCGCCCATGCGCTCTTCGCTCGCCCCTTGGTCGTCGCTCCGACGTCGGTGTTAGCCCTCGAGGTGGTCGGGGGTTCGGATGCTGTGGCGTGGTGCGACGGGCGGCGACGACTCGACCTGACACGAGGAGATCGGGTGGAAGTACGGCGAAGCCGCGTACCCCTCCGCGTGGCCCGGCTACATCCTGCGCCGTTCACGGATCGATTGGTCGCCAAGTTTGCCTTGCCCGTCGAGGGGTGGCGCGGTCAGTGATCGAGGAGCTTCGGATCAGCGGGCTCGGAGTCATCGAAGACGCCAGGCTCGAATTTGGTCCCGGGCTCACCGTGGTGACCGGTGAAACGGGCGCTGGAAAGACGATGATCGTGAGCGCCCTGGGGCTGCTGCTCGGCGGACGGTCCGATGCCGGCGTGGTGCGCGAAGGGGCCGGTCGCGCACTGGTTGAGGGGCAGGTCCACCTCGCTGACGGTCACCCCGCGATGGCTCGGGCGGACGACGCGGGGGCAGATCTGGAGGACGGCCGCTTGATGCTGGCGCGCACGGTGTCGGCGTCCGGCCGTTCTCGCGCCCATGTGGGAGGGCGTTCTGCGCCCGTGTCCGTGCTTTCGGACCTCGGACGCGAGCTCGTGGCCGTTCACGGGCAGTCCGACCAGCAGCGGCTGCTTCAGCCCATGCGCCAGCGTGCTGCGTTGGATCGCTTTGCCGGCGACGATCTGGCGGCCGATCTGGACAAGTATCGCGCCGACTTCGCGCGGCTTCGTGAGGTCGAGGCTCAGGTGGAGGTGATGTCCACCCAGCGTCGACAGCGCGCCCAGGAGGCCGACCTCCTTCGATATGGGCTCGCTGAGGTGTTGGCGGTCGGGCCAAGCGCCGAAGAGGACGTCGAGTTGGCGCGGGAAGCGGAGCGGCTCCGGCACGTCGAGGATTTGGCGTCCGCCGCCGCAGAGGCGCAGCGCACCCTGCTCGGCGACGGAGCCGATGGAGCGGCATCCGTTGACGCGACTGGCCTGGTCGCTGTGGCACGGCGAGCACTGGAGCCGGTGCGTGGTCATGACCGTGAGCTTTCTGGGCTCGCTGATCGCCTGGCGGAGGTCTCTTACCTGATGTCGGATGTGGCTGCGGACTTGGCGTCGTACGCCTCGTCGGTGGAGGCGGACCCGATCCGGTTGGCCACCGTCGAGGATCGGCGCGCCTGTCTCGGTGCCCTGACTCGCAAGTACGGCGACACGATCGATGAGGTGCTGGCGTGGACCGAGGAGTCAGCGGAACGGTTGGCCGAGCTCGAGTCCGATGACAGTCGCAGCACCGAGCTCGAAGCCGAAGCTACCGTCCTAACTGTGCGTTTGACCGAGCTGGCCGCTCGGCTCAGCCTGGCCCGTCGCGAGGCGGCGGGTCGTTTCGCAACGATGGTCACGGACGAGCTAACCGCTCTGGCCATGCCCGATGCGAGGGTCACCGTGGCCGTCTCGAGCACGCCGACACTCGGTCCGAACGGGACGGACGAGATCGAGATCCTCCTCTCCGCCCACCCTGGCGCTCCGGATCGCCCGATCGCTCGTGGAGCCTCTGGCGGCGAACTCAGCAGGGTGATGCTGGCCGTAGAGGTCGTTTTCGCGGGAGCTGATCCCGTGCCGACGCTGGTGTTCGACGAGGTTGATGCCGGGGTCGGTGGGCGGGCCGCAGTCGAGGTCGGTGCCCGCCTCGCGCGTCTGGCCCGCACCGCCCAGGTGTTGGTCGTGACTCATCTGCCTCAGGTCGCGGCGTACGCCGATCAGCACCTGCTCGTCGAGAAGTCGTCGAACGGTGCTGTGACCAGCAGCGGGGTCATCACCTTGGACGGGCCAGGGCGCGTCCGTGAACTCACCCGCATGCTGGCCGGGTTGGCTGACTCCGAATCCGGGGCGCAGCACGCACGGGAGTTGTTGGAGACTGCGACGTTGGCGAAGGCCCGCTAGACGCGGTCGATCACGCGGGTCGGGGAGTGAGCGCAATCCGCAGCCCCAGGGCTATCAAGATGCCGCCGCTGGTGGCGTCGATGGCGCTGCGGACCCGTGGTTGAGCCAGGGCCTTGCCTGCTTGGCCCACCCCGAGAGCCAGGGCGCCGTAAAGCAGGGTTTCCACCAGGACTTGGACGCTGGCAAGAGCAATCGTCGTGGGAAGTACGGGGTATCCCAACGGGATGAACTGCGGGAAGAAGGCGACCATGAACACCGCCGCCTTGGGGTTGGCGAGATTGGTGAGGAAGCCTTCGCTAAAGGCTCGATACGGAGACAGTGTCGATCGGTGACCCCTGAGGTCAGCGAGCGCGTCCGTTTGCCGCCCCGAAGGCAGGTCATGCGGGACGGCTTTGGCGCCCAACCGGCGGGTCCGCCAGGCCGCTCGAAGTGCCAGCACACCCAGCACCACGAGGAAGGCCGAGCCGACAACACGCAGGAGCTCGTAGGCCACGGCCGAGACGGTGACCAGCGTGGCCAGGCCCAGCGCCGCTGCAATCGCCCAGAAAAAGAGGCCGGCTTCCACACCTAGCACCAACGGAATCGTCGCTCGGCCCCCGTGAACGGCGGACCGGCGCACAATCAGTGCCACGGCGGGTCCAGGCACCGAGGCAATCGCCAGGACCGCCACGAGGAAGGCCGGCAGGACCTGGAGGAGCGTCATGACATGGGTCCCTTCCTTGGGCGGGGTCGTGGTCCTTGAGGGCAGAATCTAGCCGTGCTGGACGGGGCTGGAGACATCTGCGCGGGAGAGCCATCGCCCAATCGAGTTGATCTGCTCTGGATTCCACTCGGGGCAGGCGCCACGACGCCGGTCGTCCGTTGGAGTGGCCGGTGTTACGAAGCGTGGCACGCGCGGCGGCAGCGACGGGAACGCTGCGTCCTGTATCACTCGGCCCTGGACGTGCGCCTGGACGCGGTTCCGTACGTCGTGGAGATGGCCCCCGCGTGGGGAAGCGGGCCGACCGAGCGAGGCGTAGCTACCGAAGGTCCGGTTGGATGGCCGGTGCTGGGCCGATCCTCCTGGTTTCGATACGAGGTGCGCCTTTGGCGCCGGGGCGTGATCCCCGATCGAGCCGAAGCAGTCGGCGGACCTGTGACCGTGACAGCCGACCCCGAAGCAGTACGCCGCGTCGTCGCGCTCGTTCCGCAGTTCCCCTGCGCCACCTGGGGAAGGGATGAACGGCGGACCGGGGACATGTGGAACTCGAACTCGCTGGTCGCTTGGCTACTTGCTTCATCGGGAGTGCCCGTGACTGGGGTACGGCCACCCGACGGCGGGCGCGCCCCGGGATGGCAGGCCGGCCTGGTGGCCGCCACGCGGTAAAACCCCGGCTGTGCGGGGCGCAGCCTCCCCAATGCAGGGTACGGCCGATGGCACGATGGAGCAGTTATGCACATCATCCCCGTCGGCACGGTCTCTGCGCATAGGCCGAGGAGGTTCGGCTCGCGCGGTGATGGCCCCGTTCGCAGGACGACGCACGAAGGCCAAGGGTGCGGATGAGGGTCCCGCTGCTCCACCGAGAGCCGCCCGAGAGCCTCCCCGGGGTCACGGGCCAGGTCCGACTCGGCCCAACCGTTCGCGAGGTCCTCAGGCGGATCAACACCGGCGACATCGCGCTGATCGACGCCGTCGACCTGGATCTCGTCACCGCCGATGAGTTGATCCGCGTAGGAGTCGGAGCGGTAGTGAATGTCGCTGCATCCATTAGCGGGCGGTATCCAGCACTCGGGGCCGCCCGCCTTGTTGAAGCAGGCGTGCCCCTCCTGGACGACGTAGGTCATGCTGTGATCGGACGGGTCAGCGATGGCGATGTGGTCCGCGTGGTTGGCCGAGAACTCTGCGTCGGACACCGGGTGATTGCGGAGGGTTTGGCCCAGACACCTGAGTCAGTGGCCGCGGCGACCGCGGACGCCCAGTCCGGCCTGCGCGCCCAACTCGAGGCCTTTGCCGGGAGCAGCCGAGGCTTTCTATTGAGCGAGCAAGCCTTGGTGTTGGACGGCGTGGGTTTGCCGCCGATCCGGGCCGCGATCGAGGGACGCCCCGTTCTAGTCGTCAGTCGGGGCCCTCGGGATGAAGCCGACCTCGAGGCCTTGACCCTGTGGATTCGCGAGGAGCGGCCCCTGCTGGTGGGAGTTGGGGCTGGTGCGGACGTACTGCTGCGGGCCGGGCACACTCCCGACCTGGTGATCGGGGACATGGATGACGTGTCAGACGACGCCTTGCGCTGCGGGGCCGAGCTCGTCGTCCACGGGTACCGCGACGGCCGTGCCCTAGGTCTGGACCGGGCTCGCGTGCATCAGTTGGCGCCGGTCATTTTTGAGGCCGACATGACCAGCGACGACTTGGCGCTTCTCATGGCGTTGCACGGAGGTGCGTCGATGGTGGTGAGCGCCGGAGCCGCAGATTCCTTGGTCGAGTTGCTCGATCGGGACCGCGCTGGGATGACCTCGACAGTCATGACCAGGCTGCGACTGGGCGGGTTGCTCGTCGATGCCGGTGGGGTTGCCCAGCTCTATCGGAGCCGGCTCTCGCGCTGGGCGCTGGCGTTCTTGGTGCTTGCGGGCCTGTTGGCACTGGCCGTTTCGGTGTTGGTCACGCCGGTAGGTCAGGACTGGCTGGATGGGTGGGGGAACTAATGGTCAACTTTCGGTTCCACGTGGTTTCCTTGGCGGCGGTGCTGCTCGCGCTTGCAGCCGGCGTCGTCTTGGGCGCTGGACCGCTGGATGCTCAGCTAGCGGGTGGCTCGGACTCGGTGGCCCAGCTTCAGGACGAGCTGGCCGCTCGCGATGCCCAGGAGCAGGCATTGCAGGCGCGGGTGTCTTACGATGATGCGGCCGCCGCCGCTCTCGCCCCTGCGGTTCTGCCCAAGAGGCTCAAGGACCGTACGGTCGCCGTGGTCGTGACCCCCGGGACCCCGCCAGCCCAGGTCGACGCACTCACCGCGGCCGTTCGCGCGGCCGGCGGCACTCTGACCGGGGTCGTTGAGATCCTGCCGACGTGGGTCGATCCCGAGCAAGGCACGGTCTTGGGGAGCCTGGCCGAGCAGCTGGCGCCCGAGGAGTTCGTGTTGCCGTCCGGAGGTGTCTACGCGAGTGCAGGCGCCGCTTTGGCCGCTGCGCTGGTGACCAATGAGGGCCTTCCGTCCAACCAGCCGGACGAAACGTCCATCGCGTTGCTGACTGGGTTCGAAGAAGGCGGCTTCATCGTCGTGAACGGCGACCCTGCGGTGCGTGCTCAACTCGCCCTCGTCGTCGCACCGTCGGCCCCGGCCGAGCCCGACGACGGGACCACGGCGAGTACTCTGCTCCCGCTGGTGGGGGCGCTTGACGCTGGATTGGGATCGGTCCTGGCGGGCGCGGAAGGATCATCGTTGCCCGGAGGCCTGGTGGCCGCCCTACGCGAGAGCGGTCCGCTACGGCGCATCGTTTCCTCCAACGACATGGCCGATGTCGCGTCCGGGGTCATCGGTACTGTGCTCGCGCTCCAGCAGCAGGCCGGCGGGACCACAGGCCAGTACGGCATTGGTCCTGGCGCCGATGCGGCCATGCCGCCGCTGTCGATCAAGTAGCGCGGTTCGGCCGGTCAGCCGGCGCCGTGCGCCCGGTCAGCCGGCGCCGTGCGCCCGGTCAGCCGGAATCTCGTGCGGTGTGCCGGGGCCCACCGAGCCAAGGCGCTGTTAGGCTGGTCTCCCGTGGACGGACGGGTCTTCCCGTCGCACTCGAGTCACGGGAGTTCCACTTGGCCGCGTCTCAGACGACCAAGCATCTGTTCGTCACCGGGGGCGTGGCTTCTTCCCTCGGTAAGGGCCTGACCGCCTCAAGCCTAGGTAGCCTCCTGAAGGCCCGCGGTCTGCGGGTGACGATGCAGAAGTTGGATCCATACCTCAACGTCGACCCCGGAACCATGAACCCGTTCCAGCATGGGGAAGTCTTCGTGACCGAGGACGGCGCCGAGACCGATTTGGACATCGGTCACTACGAACGCTTTCTCGACACCGATCTCCATGGTTCTGCCAACGTGACTACTGGGCAGGTCTACTCCCAGGTGATCGCCAAGGAGCGGCGTGGCGAATACCTTGGCGACACGGTGCAAGTGATCCCGCACATCACTAATGAGATCAAGTCGCGGATCCGCCAGATGGCCGAGCCCGACGTCGACATCGTGATCACCGAGGTCGGGGGCACGGTTGGTGACATCGAGTCATTGCCGTTTCTTGAGGCTGTACGCCAGATTCGGCACGAGGTGGGCCGAGACAATGTCTTCTTCCTCCACGTTTCTCTGCTCCCGTACATCGGACCCTCGGGTGAGTTGAAGACCAAGCCGACGCAGCACTCCGTGGCCGCTCTTCGCAACATCGGGATCCAGCCCGATGCCATCGTGCTGCGCGCTGATCGGCCGGTGCCGATCAGCATCAAGCGGAAAATCTCCCTGATGTGCGACGTCGATGACGAGGCCGTGGTTGCCGCCGTGGACGCGCCGTCCATCTACGACATCCCCAAGGTGCTCCACGCGGAGGGTCTGGATGCCTATGTCGTCCGACGCCTCGATCTTCCGTTCCGAGACGTGGATTGGTCGGCCTGGGACGAGCTGCTCCGCCGCGTGCATCACCCGGTCGACGAGGTGACGATCGCGCTGGTCGGGAAATACACCGACCTGCCGGACGCGTACCTATCGGTCACCGAAGCGCTGCGGGCCGGCGGTTTCGCCAACGACGCGCGGGTGCATCTGAAATGGGTGGCGTCGGACGACTGTGACACACCAGAAGGCGCTGCCAAAGAACTGGCGGAGTGCGATGCGATGTGCGTTCCCGGCGGCTTCGGGGTTCGCGGTATCGAGGGGAAACTCGGGGCCTTGACCTATGCCCGCACGCATGGGATCCCCACGCTGGGGTTGTGCCTGGGCCTGCAGTGCATGGTCATCGAGTACGCCCGGTCGAAGACCGGACTGCCGCAAGCGGGTTCGACCGAATTCGATGCTGCGACCCCCGACCCCGTCATCGCCACGATGGACTCACAACTCGATGTGGTCGCTGGTGAGCGCGATATGGGCGGCACCATGAGGCTGGGGAGGTATCCAGCTGATCTGGCGGAGGGCTCGCTGGTTCGCGAGGCGTATGGATCACCGCGCGCCGAGGAGCGGCATCGTCATCGTTTCGAAGTGAACAACGACTACCGGGATCAACTCGAAGCGGCTGGGCTGAGATTCTCCGGTCTCTCACCGGACAAAACACTGGTGGAGTACGTGGAACTCCCGCGCGAGGTGCATCCGTTCTACGTGGGAACTCAGGCCCACCCTGAGCTCAAGTCACGACCCACTCGGCCTCATCCGCTCTTTGCCGGTCTCGTCGAAGCGGCCCTGAAGCGCCAAGCGGAGACTCGCCTCGAGCTCCCGGTCTCGGCGCCTCACGTCGTGTCCTTGACTACGTGACACCTGGGGCGGAGCTCCTGGCCGACCATCCGGTGGAGCTCCCACTGGTGGACGCTCGGACGCCGTTTCGGGGTTCGGTCTTCGACGTGCGAACCGAAACTGTCGACCTGGGGGCAGCGGGACCGGTGACCCGTGACTATGTCCGCCATCCCGGCGCCGTTGCCGTGATGGCAGTGGATGACCGTGATCGCTTGTTGCTCGTCCGGCAGTACCGGCACCCCGTTCGCGCCATGCTCTGGGAACCGCCCGCTGGTCTGTGCGACGTCGCGGGCGAGAGACTCGAGGAGACGGCTCACCGCGAGCTCTGGGAGGAGACGGGGTACGTGGCCTCGGCCCTGGATCCGCTGCTGGATGTGCTGCTGTCACCTGGCGGTTCTTCGGAGCGTCTGGTGATCTTTGTGGCTCGAGGTCTACGCAAGTCCGCGGACCAGGCCCATCCCTCCTCAGGCGAAGAGCTGGAAATGCAGGTGAAGTGGTGGCCGATCCCTGAGGTGCTGAGCGCCGTGATGGGAGGCCGCGTGCGCAATCCGTCTCTGGTCCTCGGGACGCTCGCCTTGGCCCAATCCCGCCGAGATCACGACTGAGGCAGATCTCTGGTTGGACATCACGTCGCGGATGGACCTGGCCGGTGCGCCCCCGCGTACACCGGATTCGTCACCATGCGCAGTCAGGGCGTCGTAGAGTTCCAAGCGCCCCGCAGTTTGGGGCTGCGGTCCAGTTGTCGACAACGGCGTCGACACCGCACGGGATCGAAGGACGTGGCTCGTCGATGAAGGTCGGCATCCCCCGCGAGGTCAAGAACCACGAATACCGGGTGGCCATCACCCCGGCCGGCGTTCACGAGTTGGTGCGAAACGGGCACGAGGTCTACATCGAACGCGACGCCGGGGTCGGCTCCTCGATTACCGATGAGGAGTACATCGCCGCGGGCGCGATCATCTTGGCCACGGCCGACGACGTGTGGGGGACCGGCGACATGGTCCTGAAGGTCAAGGAGCCGGTGGCTTCGGAGTATGCGCGCATGCGCGAAGGTCAGACGTTGTTTACCTATCTGCACCTGGCGGCGGAGTATGCGCTGACCGAGGAGCTGGTCAAGCGCAAGGTGACCGGAATCGCGTACGAGACGGTCGAACTCCCGGATCGTTCCCTACCGCTGTTGGCACCCATGTCCGAGGTCGCGGGCCGAATGGCACCTCAGGTTGGGGCCGCCACGCTGCAGCGGGCCAACGGGGGTCGTGGCGTGCTCATGGGTGGTGTCTCAGGTGTCTACGCAGCCAAGGTCGTGGTGATCGGGGCGGGAGTGGCCGGGATGAACGCCGCGGCTATCGCCTCCGGTATGCAAGCGGAGGTGCTGTTGCTCGACCGGAACGTGGCTCGGCTCCGTCAGGCTGATGCGATCTACCAGGGTCACATGCAGACCGTGACTTCGAACTCCTATGAGATCGAGCGGGCCGTGCTCGATGCCGACCTCGTGATCGGGGCGGTTCTGGTGCCGGGGGCCAAGGCGCCGACGCTGATATCGAACGAGCTGGTGTCGCGGATGAAGAGGGGTGCCGTGCTGGTCGACATCTCCATCGATCAGGGCGGCTGCTTCGAGGACTCCCGGCCAACGACGCACGCAGATCCCACGTACCCCGTACACGACGCAGTCTTCTACTGCGTGGCGAACATGCCGGGAGCGGTGCCGCACACATCGACGTATGCCCTCACCAACGTGACGCTGCCTTACGCCGTGGAGTTGGCCAACCGAGGCTGGAGGGATGCTTTGCGCGCTGATCGGGCGCTGGCGCTCGGCCTCAACACCCATGACGGAGTGGTGACGTACGGCCCCGTAGCCGAGGCGCACGGCCTCAGCGGGCAGTCGCTGGACGAAGCGCTCGCCTGAGGACCGCCGCGTGTGACACGGTCGATTGCGGCGCCCGAGGTGATCGGTGGGGCGAATTGCGCCCACCGGGGGTGCCCGGCGTTAGGCTGAGCCAGCCATGGACGTTATGTCAACCGAATCGACCGCGCTCGCTTCGCCCTCGGTCCTAACGCGTGTCCTGGCCACCTATCTCGATCACCTCACCGTGGAACGCGGGCTAGCGACCAACACCTTGCTGTCCTACCGGCGCGACCTGACCCGCTATGCGAGGTACCTGTCGGCGCTCGGCATCGACGATCCGGCCGAGGTGAGCGAATCGGACGTCACGCAGTTCTTGGCGGTCCTGCGCACCGGGTCCAGCGATCACCGTCCGCTGGCTGCTGGCTCTGCGGCCCGAACCCTCGCGGCGGTGCGTGGATTTCACCGGTTTTGCCTGCGCGAGGGGCTCGCTGCCAGCGACCCGGCTCACCTCGTGACCCCGCCCGTACCTCCGCGTTCGCTGCCGAAGGCCATCCCCGTGACCGAGGTCGAAGCACTACTCGAGGCGGCCGGGTTTGACCAGACCCCTCGCGCGCTGCGGGATCGGGCGCTGCTTGAGGTGTTGTACGGCGCAGGTGCCCGGATCTCCGAGGCCGTCGGCCTGGATATCGATGACATCGACACCCAACATGGCGTTGTCGACTTGCGCGGGAAGGGCGGAAAGCACCGCCGGGTTCCCCTCGGCTCCTACGCCTGCATTGCGGTGGCCGCCTATCTCGTTCGTGGCCGCCCCACACTCGCAGCGAAGGGGCGGGGCACGCCCGCCCTGTTCCTCAACTCGCGCGGGACCCGGTTGTCCCGCCAAAGCGCCTGGGTCATTTTGCGGCAGGCGGCCGAGAAGGCCGGATTGGATTCGACGTCCTTGTCTCCTCACACGCTGCGCCATTCCTTCGCCACCCATCTGTTGGACGGGGGAGCGGATGTTCGCGTGGTCCAGGAGTTGTTGGGCCACGCGTCGGTCACGACAACCCAGATCTACACGCTGGTCACGGTGGACCGTCTTCGTGAGGTCTACGCGGCAGCTCATCCGCGCGCCCTCGGGTAAGAGCCGTCCGTGAGGCAACTTCTCGCTGTGACTGAGGTCTTGCCTGGAAGCAAAGACTCGGCCTAGAGTGCGTCCCCTGGATCGGCCATAGCGATGTGTCTGGGAATCGCGAGAACGCTAGAAGGGTAAGTATCTACGTGTCTATGTCGACAAATGATCCGGACGGGAGCGCTCCCGACCCTGCTCCCGACCCAGCTCCCGACTTAGGACCTGAGCTCGGACCCACGGGACGACCGCTCGTCGACTTCCCAGTCCCACCGACGCTGACCAGCCACGGCCCTGCTCGCGTGATCGCCATGTGTAATCAGAAGGGCGGCGTGGGCAAAACCACCAGCACGATCAATCTCGGCGCGGCCATGGCGGAGTACGGTCGCCGAGTTCTGCTGGTCGACTTCGATCCGCAGGGCGCTCTCTCGGTGGGCCTGGGGGTCAACCCGCACGAACTTGATCGTTCGACCTACAACCTGCTCGTGGACCGCTCGGTCTCTGTGGACGATGTGCTGCTGAAGACCAACATCGCCGGCTTGGACCTCATGCCGAGCAACATCGATCTGTCGGCCGCTGAGGTGCAGCTGGTCAACGAGGTCGCGCGCGAGCACATCTTGGCTCGGGTGATCGCTCCTGTACTTCCCGACTACGACATCGTGCTCATCGACTGTCAGCCATCTCTGGGGCTGCTCACCGTGAACGCGCTAACGGCCTCGGACGGCGTGATCATCCCGCTCGAATGCGAGTTCTTTGCCCTGCGTGGGGTGGCCCTACTCATGGATATCATCCAAAAAGTTCAAGATCGGCTTAACCCTCGACTCGAGGTTGAGGGAATTCTCGCCACGATGTACGACGCACGCACCGTGCATGGGCGTGAGGTGCTGGCGCGCGTGGTGGAAGCCTTTGACGCCAAGGTGTTTCACACCGTGATCCGCAGGACGGTGAAGTTTCCCGAGACGACCGTGGTGGGGGAGCCGATCACTTCCTACGCCTCGACGTCGGCCGGGGCCCAGGCCTACCGGGCCCTGGCCCGTGAGGTGTTGGCTCGATGAGCCGCCGTGCGAGCCTGCCGGGGGCTGCGGAGTTGTTCCGCAACGTCGGACCCGGCGAGGATCCTGCCTATCCGGACCAGGACGGTGACGGCACGCCCGTTCACTCCGTGCCCGAACGGCGCACCGAGCCCGAGGATCGAGGTCAGTCCAGGGCGGGCACCGTTCGCCGTACCAGCCTGAGGAGATCGGGCAAGGACCACGGCCCGTCGGGCAGGGAGCGCCACGACGAGAAGATCACCGTCTACGTGTCGGCGGATGAGTTGTTCGATCTCGAGCAGGCGCGGTTGCTGCTGCGCGGATCACACGGATTGGCCGTGGATCGGGGCCGAATCGTGCGTGAGGCCGTCTCGTTGGTGCTTGCGGACTTCGAGGCCAAGGGCGACTCCAGCATTTTGGTGCGGCGGCTCCGACAGGCGTAGCGCGGAAAGAGGCTCCCTTCCGTTACCGTGGACGATCGTGACTGCGTCCACGGCAACCTCGGCTGTTGACGCGTCGTCGACTGTCGCCGGCTCCCAGGCTGACGGAGGCGAATACTCGGGATTCCGGGTCCACCTCGAGGTGTTCGAGGGCCCCTTCGATCTGCTGCTGCGTTTGATCTCCAAGCACCAGCTCGACGTCACCGAGGTCGCGCTCTCGCAGGTCACCGACGAGTTCTTGGCCTACTTGAAGGTCGACGAAGCCGAACGTGGCTGGGATCTGGGACAGGCCACTGAGTTCCTCGTCGTCGCCGCAACCTTGGTTGACATGAAGGCAGCGCGACTGCTGCCCGCTGCGGATGTCGAGGACGAGGAGGATCTGGCTCTGCTCGAAGCTCGCGACCTCCTGTTCGCGCGGCTGCTGCAGTACCGCGCCTACAAGCAGGCGGCGGGGCACCTGGCCGTGCGGATGAATGAAGAAACCAGCCGTTTCCCACGGGCGGTCGGGCTGGAGGAGCGGTTCACTGGCCTGCTTCCCGAGGTCCTGCTCGGTCTGGGCGTCGAGGAGTTCGCAGCCATGGCGAGGAGGGCCATGACGCCGCGACTGACTCCGGTCGTGATGGTCGACCACCTGCACGAGGCTCGGGTCAGCGTTCGCGAACAGGCCACGATGCTGATCGAGCGGTTGCGGCGGGTGCGCGTGGCCACCTTTCGGTCCCTGACCGCGGACTGTTCGGACACACTCACGGTGGTCGCGCGGTTCTTGGCCCTGCTGGAGCTCTACCGCGACGGGGCGGTCGCCTTTGACCAGATCGACACTCTGGGGGAACTACACGTGCGATGGACCGGCCCGGATGAGGGTGTCGTGGAGTTCGAAGATGAGTTCGACGCCGATGAGGCAGACATCGACGAATCCGACCCTTCATCAGCGGTGGAGCACCCGTCTGGGCTGCCGGCCCAGGAGACATCCGCATGAACGGCGTTGCCGAGCCAGCGGCCGAGCATGAGGGGGCCGCCATGGCCGTTGAGCAGGACGTCAAGCACCTGGCCGGCGCCTCTGAAGGGCCAGGTGGGGAGGCCCCTGAACAGCCTGACATAACCGAGCCGGTCGAGACCTCCCACGCGGCGCCGACCCTGACAGCTGCGCTGGAGGCGATCCTCATGGTCGTCGACGAGCCCGTGCGTTCGGTGACCCTCGCGCAGGTTCTAGAACGACCGGTGGCGGAGGTGGACGGGGCCTTGCTGGCGTTGGCGACGGACTATGACGCCTCGGGGAGAGGATTCGAACTTCGCGAGATCGCGGGCGGCTGGCGGTTCTACACCAGAGCCTCGTGCGCGCCTGTCGTTGAACGCTTCGTCGTCGATGGCCAACAAGCCAGGCTGACGCAGGCCGCGTTGGAGACCCTCGCGGTCGTGGCCTACCGGCAGCCGGTCAATCGGGCCCGGATCTCCGCGATTCGTGGGGTCAACGTCGACGGGGTCATTCGCACGCTGGTCTCCCGCGGCCTCGTTGAGGAGTGCGGAGCCGAGCCTGAGAGTGGAGCGCTGCTGTACCGAACGACGTCGGTGTTCTTGGAGCGGCTCGGGCTCAACGGGCTGGATCAACTCCCCGAACTAGGTCCGATGATTCCCGATATTGAGTCACTTACTAATGTTGATGACTTAAGTTGAACGTTAGGGTTAGACAGCTATGACAGAAGACTTGACTAGGCATGAGTGACCTCGGATCCGACTCACCAAGCCGGCCAGACGACCGTGGGGAGCGCCTGCAGAAGGTCTTGGCGCGGGCGGGCATCGGTAGCCGGCGAGCCTGTGAGCGGATGATTGACGAGGGCCGCGTCGAAGTGGATGGCCGCATCATTCGCGAGCAGGGTGTGCGGGTGGTCGTGGACGAGGCGGTGATTCGAGTGGATGGAGTCCGCTTGGCCACTGCACCGGACCTGCTTCATCTGGCTCTGAACAAGCCCGTGGGCGTGGTGAGCACCATGAGCGATCCCGAGGGTCGCCCGTGCCTGGGGGACTACGTGGAAGGTCGCAAGCAGCGGTTGTTCCATGTGGGGAGGCTCGATTCAGCCACGGAGGGGCTGATTCTGCTGACCAATGATGGCGAGCTTGGCCATCGATTGATGCACCCGTCGCATGAGGTTCCTAAGACCTACCTCGCTGACATTCCCGGACCGGTCCCACGAGACCTGGGACGACGATTGAAGGATGGCGTCGAACTCGAGGATGGGCTGGCACGCGTGGACGACTTCAAGGTCGTTTCCTCGGCCGCAGGGCGCGCCCTGGTCGAGGTCGTGCTGCACGAGGGGCGCAACCACATCGTCCGTCGCCTGTTGGCGGAGGTAGATCGCCCGGTGGATCGACTCGTGCGTACAGCCATTGGCCCCGTCCTGCTGGGGGGACTGCGATCGGGCGGAGTCCGGGCGCTCAACCGACCCGAGGTCGGGGCGCTGTACGCAACTGTGGGGATGTAACTGGCGGGCCGAGAAGTCGATTCACCGATGCCACCAGTCGACCGCAAATAGCGACAAATCGGGTATGGCGTGAGCATCAGACGCACCCTCGTGCGTAGTCGATGTGTCGATATCCGTGGCGAATGTGCCTGGTGAGGGGGCTGCAATAGTCGTGAGAACGAAAGCACAGGGGTACGGCCGCAGTCGTTAAATATCGACATAGCGATGGCGCGCAATTGCTCACCAAGCAATATGTCGATATAGCGCAGTATTGGGGAAAGTTGACCCGGCGCGGTGCGCCGGCATCGCCGGAGGCTGCGGATAGGCTCGCGGAGTTCGGGTTAGGGCCGGTCATTTTCGTGAGGAGTTTCGGCATGCCGTTGCGTGCTGTCAGGGGCGCCACTCAGCTTCGGCAGGACTCACGCGCTGAGATGACCGACGCGGTGGTGGAGTTGATGAGCGCGCTCATGTCCCGAAATGGGATCGGTGTCGATGATCTCGTCTCGGTGCTGTTCACGGCCACGGTGGACCTCAGATCGGAATTTCCCGCCGCTGCTGCACGCCAACTGGGTTTGGGTGAAGTGCCCTTGATCTGCGCGCAGGAGCTTGACGTTGAGGGAGCCCTGCCGCGCGTCGTGCGAGTCATGGTGCACGCAGAGATGGCCCTGCCTAGAGCCGAGGTCGCGCACGTCTACCTCCGTGGAGCCGATGTGCTGCGCCAGGACCTGGCCCAGTGAGGGACGGCGCTGCATCCGACCTCGCCGCGGGTGTCGTGATCGTTGGTGCCGGCCTCATTGGCACGTCCGTCGGACTGGCACTGCGGGCCGCGGGTGTACCCGTGGCCATCGATGACGCGGATCCTGATGCCCGGGAGCTAGCGGTAGCGCTGGGTGCCGGAGTGCCCTTGGTTGCGGATGCCGACCCAGCCCTGGTTGTCGTCTGCGTTCCACCGGGCTTGGTCGCACCAGTCATCCAGAGGTACCAACGACTATTCAACAGGGCGAGCTTTACTGATGTTGCATCAGTAAAGACTCAGGTTCACCTCGACCTTGAGGTTTTGAGGGTGGATGGGGCCCGGTTTGTCGGTGGTCACCCTATGGCGGGGCGGGAACGGTCGGGGGCGGTGGTTGCGCGGGCCGACTTGTTCGAGGGGCGTCCTTGGGTGTTGTGTCCGACCGGTTCCAGCGATGAGCGTGCCGTTCGGTTGGCGACCAGCCTGGTTTCTACCTGCGGGGCAGAGCCGATGTTCGTCGCCCCAGATCGCCATGATCGTGCGGTGGCCTTGGTCTCCCACGCTCCTCAGCTCGTATCGAGCGCCATGGCCGCACGCTTGGTGGGTGCTGACGAAGATCTGACCGCTCTCGCCGGGCAGGGCGTGCGTGATGTCACTCGCGTGGCAGCCTCAGACGCTGGTCTCTGGACCGAGATCTTGACCGCGAATGCGAGTGAAGTTCTTCCCGTACTCGAGGGATTGATCGGCGATCTTCAGGTTGTCCGAGAGGCACTTGAGGCCGCGGGACGGCCGGTGGTCGTCGCTGAGGAGATCGCTCCGCTGACCGAGTTGCTCACGCGCGGTGCGGCCGGCCGTTCGCGGTTGCCGGGTAAACACGGCGGTCGGCCCGCGACCTACGCCGCTGTTCCGGTAGTCGTATCCGACCAGCCTGGCCAACTCGCGACCTTGTTCGCAGCAGCAGATACGGCCGGTGTGAACGTCGAGGACGTCACGATCGAACACGCGGCCGGGCACCCCTTCGGAGTCGTCGAACTCGTCGTGAAACCTGACGTGGCAGCCAAGCTCCGGCAAGCTCTGAAGGCCAGTGGCTGGCACGTGCACGGCTGATTCAGGGCTGCGCGGCCATTACTCTTGAGGGGTCGGTCCAACGGCCGACCTCGAAAAAGGCTGCACGCCAGCCTGAATCGCCTTCCGACGTCTAGCCCAGCCAGGAGCCGCGCCATGCCTGAACTTGCTGGGCGCGCACTCGTCATAGCCGTGGACGGCCCGTCGGGCTCGGGAAAGTCGAGTGTGTCGCGCGGAGTCGCGGTGGCGCTCGGCTATCGATACCTGGACACCGGGGCCATGTATCGGGCGATGACCTACTGGATGCTCGAGCACGGCGTCGACGTGGACGATCCACTCACTGTCTCGGCCCGGGTGGGGGAGCCGGCTCTGGAACCGGGGCTCGATCCGGTAGCGCCGACCATCCATCTCGATGGCCAGGATGTGTCGGTCGCCATCCGTGAGCCCCGGGTGACCAAGGCCGTGAGTGCGGTGAGCGCGGTCCCCGAAGTGCGCGCTCGCCTCGTCCTTCTTCAGCGGGAGGCCATTCGGTCTGGCGGCCTCGTGATCGAGGGCCGCGACATCGGCACGGTTGTTTGGCCCGACGCCGAGCTCAAGGTCTTTCTCACGGCCAGCCCCGATGTACGGGCTCAACGTCGAAGCATTGAGTTGACCAGCGCGGGAACACAGGGCGCCGATGAAGCTGCCACTTTGGCAGACCTCGCCAGACGAGACGCGGTGGACTCGTCGCGAGCTGTGGCGCCACTAACCCAGGCGGCCGACGCGGTCGTGGTCGACGCGACTGAGCTGACTCTGGATCAAACGATCGCGGCTGTGCTTGCCCTGGCCGAGGCCCATACCGGCGAGGAAGTCTCATGAGTGACCAGGATGAATTCCTGAACGCCGACAACCAGTTCGCCGTGGAAGAGGAACTGACTGGGGTCGGACAGCCAGTCCTAGCGGTGGTCGGTCGCCCCAACGTCGGGAAATCGACGCTTGTGAACCGGATTCTCGGCCGCCGTGAAGCGGTGGTAGAGGACGTTCCGGGGGTGACGCGAGATCGGGTCGCCTACGACGCGCAGTGGAATGGACGCCGGTTCACCCTCGTGGATACCGGCGGATGGGCAGCCGACGCGGAGGGGATGGCGGGCCGCGTAGCAGCCCAAGCCGAGGCCGCAGTCGCCGCCGCCGACGCTGTGCTTCTCGTCGTGGATGCGACCGTGGGGATCACCGATCCCGACGAGGCAGTCGTCCGTGTGCTGCGCCGGGCAGGCAAGCCGATCGTGCTCGCAGCCAACAAGGTTGACGACCAGCGTACGGAGTCGGAGGCTGCCGCCTTGTGGAACCTTGGGCTCGGACAGCCATACCCAGTTTCGGCTCTACATGGTCGGGGTAGTGGCGATCTGCTGGACGCGATCCTCGACGCTTTGCCCGAGGCCCCCGTCGACTCCTTCAACGACTCGGCGGGTCGCGCCGGGTCGCGCTGCTCGGAAAGCCAAATGTCGGCAAATCCAGTCTGCTCAACCAACTCGCAGGTGAAGACCGGGTCGTGGTCGACGCGGTCGCCGGCACAACGGTGGATCCGGTCGATGAGTTCGTTGAAATCGGTGGCGTCGTCTGGCGCTTCGTGGACACCGCTGGCATACGCCGAAGGGCCCACGAGGCATCCGGTCATGAGTACTACGCCGTGCTACGTACGCAGGCGGCCCTGGAGAAGGCGGAAGTCGCGATCGTGCTTATCGACGCGAGCCAACCGTTGACCGAACAAGACACGCGCATCATCTCGATGGTTGCCGAGGCTGGGCGCGGGCTGGTCCTGGCCTATAACAAGTGGGATCTGCTCGACGATGAGCGGCGCTACTACCTCGAGGGCGAGATCGAACGGGAATTGATCCGCGTGCCCTGGGCGATGCGCGTCAATGTCTCAGCTCGGACTGGGCGCCATGTCGACCGTCTCGTGCCGGCCCTCGAGACGGCCTTGGAGAGCTGGGGGTCACGTGTTCCAACCGGTCGGCTCAACGGTTTCCTCGGGGACTTGGTGGCTGCGACGCCCCCGCCGGTTCGTGGCGGGAAGCAGCCCAAGATCCTCTTTGCCACCCAGGCCGCGACGCGTCCACCCAAGTTCGTCGTGTTTGCCAGTGGATTCCTCGAGGCGAGTTACCGCCGCTTCATTGAACGACGGCTCCGCGAGGAGTTCGGGTTCGAAGGAAGTCCGATTGAGGTGAACGTCCGGGTCCGCGAGAAGCGAGGCTCTCGCTCCTGAGCATTTGATGACGGTTTCGCCGAGTGGTGAGCGCGAGGGCGCGCTCGTCGCGTCAGGTAGAGTTCTGCACGCCCGCAAGGGCGGCGGGCTGTAGCGCAGCTTGGTAGCGCACTTGACTGGGGGTCAAGGGGTCGCAGGTTCAAATCCTGTCAGCCCGACCGAATAACCGCAGGTCAGCGACCTGAGAACGTAGAGGGCAGGTAAGCCCGGCGACGGCTGACGGCAACCCTGACGGCAACGGGGTGCGGGACGCTGGCGGTGAGTCTCGTCAGATCGTAGATACCGTCATGCCGACGGAAGCGACTCCCGGGTTGTGGGCGATGGACAACGCGGTTGGTACATCGAGTGGAGCCCCGACCGCTCGCATCTGATCTTCGATCTCGAGGTGGGCGGCAGCGAGCACATTGCCACGGTGCGTCCCGACGGCTCCGACTACACGCAGATCACGAAGGGGGAGGGGTTCTTCGCCGATCCCGCCTACTCGCCCGACGGTGGCAGCATCGCCTACGCCTACGCACCAGGCGCAAGCATCGAGCCGGATTCGGCCGCGTTGTGGGTCATGGATAGCGACGGCTCGAACCAGCGACCATTGCTGAGCGCGGCGGACGCAGGCTCGGACTGGGAGCCGGCGTACTCGCCCGACGGGAGGCAGATCGTCTTCACTCGCGAAGTCATGCCAAAGAAGCCAGACGCTGCCTCAAACGCCGAATCAGCGACGCGACCTACCAACCAACCCATCGCCGACACTACGGGCGAGCGGGGGCCGGGAGGGCACTTGGGGGCGACCAAGATCAGCGCGACCTGCTCAACCCCTACCGCCGGCCCTTCGATCAAGCCACAACCCGGACCTCAACGACAGCGCTATCCCCGCCGGAGCAAAGGCGTCTTGACACAGAGGGGTGTCAGTATCGCTGGGCAGCACACGTCCCCAGAGGTTGGTACTGCAAGTCGATAGGCCAAACACGACCGCATACGCTCGGGACGAGGGAGGCGATGAGGTCGTTGCCCAGTTGTGAGGGGGGATGCCGTCCACGGTCAGCGCTCCCGGCGGTTGGTCTCCCTGCTTCCCGTTCATGGCGTGGTAGATGTCGACGCGCGTGAAGTCGAACTCCTTGCCGTAACCCGTCGCCAGTTCCGCGGTGCACTCCGCGTCTGACCCACGAGGTGGCCCACCCTCAGCGTTCCCCATCAGGACAGATGTTTCCGTCCTCTTGCCCGTAGATGAGCCGGGGACCAGCTGTCGTATGCCTGGCTAGGCTGCGGTGTGTGCCCGAGTTCACCTGGCGACCGGCCAACGAGGCAGCGACCGAGGACGTCAAGGCGGTGTTCGACGCCGGTGGCGCCCGCAAGTGCCGCTGCCAGGCGCTTAAGATCCAAGGCTGGATCTGGCGCGACAGCACCCAGGAGCAGCGGGACGCCGCCCAGGTGGAGCAGACCGGATGCGGCACCGACGGTCCCACGTCCGGCCTGATCGGGTACCTCGACGGCGACCCGGCCGGTTGGGTCGCGGTCGAGCCCCGAGAGAACTACCCGAGGCTGTGGAGCCGGAAGCAGCCGTGGATGCGGATGGACCCGGAACTCGACGGCGTCTGGTCGGTCACCTGTTTCGTCGTCCGCAAGGGCTTCCGGCGGCAGGGCCTGATGTACGAGCTTGCCGCCGCAACCGTCGAATACGGCGGCCAGGTGGGCGCACACATCCTGGAGGGCTACCCGACGGAGCCGGTCGAGGGCAAGGCTGTGATCTGGGACGAGGCCTCGGTCGGGCTACTGCAAGTCTTCCTCGACGCTGGCTACGAGGTGATTGCCTCGCCGACTCTGCGCCGGAGGGTGGTACGTCACCGACTCGTCGTCGCCGAGGCCCGTGCGACGACGGCCTGAACCGTCGACACACATGGGCGTCGTAGGCCTAGCCGATCTGCCGCCATCGCTGTCGTCACGGGGTGACCAGCTGGCCCTCTCCCTCGGATGTATGCGGGCACAATGGGATGAGGGAAGTGGTGTCGCTGGTCTGGTCACGTGGGCCCGAAAGCGCAGAGAGAGAGAGAGAGAGAGAGAGAGAGAGACAGAGAGAGAGCGGGCTATGGCCGTCGTACCTGGGTTCGGGCCCCTCGTCATCTTCGACGGGGACTGCGGCTTCTGCACCTCCGGCATCAACTGGTTTACGCGTATGTTCGTTGGCTCGTTTGATGCAGTCCCGTACCAGCGAAACGACCTTGCTGAACTGGGTCTGACTACGGAACAGTGTCGGGCCCAGTTGCAATGGGTCGCGAACCGCGGGAGCCCGTCGGTCTTCGGCGCCCAGCGTAGCGGTGCCCAGGCAGTGACTGCCATGTTGCGAGTCGGTGGCCGCGAGCGAGGTGGAGCGATCGGCGTAGCTGCGTGGGTGGCGGGTGTTGTCGCTTCCTATCCACCCGTCTCCTGGGTGGCCGCGGGGGTGTACAGCGCGATCGCGGCCAACCGAACCCGACTGCCCGGAGGCACCCCGGCCTGCGATTAGTGAGGGTCGGCGTGGTGATTCATCTGGGCTCATCAGACGACCGTTCCGCGCCAGTGGGGCTAGGGGAGAGCGCGCCGCGCGGCCCCCGGAGGTGCGGTCGTCCACCGTATGTCTAGTCAGATGCGCAGGACAACGCTGCGAAGTTCTGGCCCTTCTGACAGTGTGCGCCCGCTCAGGGCGCGCACGGGTCGAGGCTGGTCATGCGTCGAGGCCGACACGGTCGGCCGAGTCTGGTTGTCGCGCCCAATTGCGCTTCTCGGGCGAGGATGTCGCAGTGAACAGATTGGTTGCCTTCGCCCAGTGGCTATTCCGGGATCGGGCTACAGGCAAGTTCGTTGTCGGGCAGTTCCCCAATGTTCCGCTGATTGCGTGGCTAGTAGCCACGGGTTTGTCTGCAGTGAGTACCGGCGCGACGCAGACACTTTTCGGCTATCTCGCAGCGGCGGCCCTGGTGGTGTGGGCCGGGGATGAGCTGCTGCGCGGGGTCAACCCCTTCCGCAGATTGTTGGGGGCTGGGGTCCTCGTCTGGAAGATGTACTCACTCCTACAGGGTGGATGAACACGACAGACATCGATGATGCCCGCCGGGGGTGTCGCTATCCGATACCGGAGGCTTAGACCTCAAGAAGTGCGGGTTAGGCTCGCCACAGCCGGTCGCGCACCGGCACCATGTCCGGATGAGCCCGACAGTTCGACCTCCAGACGGCGTGACTCTGCGCGAGCAGGTCGCTGAAGAGGCGGCTGCGGTCCACGAAACGGTCGCGGAGGCGTTCGGGGAAAGCCTGGTTGCTGACCTTGATGCTGCCCTGGCTCAGCGACGGGGCAAAGCTTTCGTGGCCGCATCGGCGGAAGGGGTGGTAGGCCACGTGCGTCTGACGTGGGGCTGGCTCGATGCTCCCTCTCGACTTATCGACGTCCTGATTCTTAGCCCGCTGAGCGTGGTTCCAGCGTGGCAGAGACGGGGCGTGGGCCGGGCTTTGGTTGGCCGCGCGGTGGAAGGAGCGACAGAGCTCTTAGCACCCCTGCTCATCCTGGAAGGGGACCCGGCGTACTACTCGGGGAGTGGATTCGAACCAGCCGCCGCTCACGGCGTGACGCGACCTTCGGTGAGGATCCCCGAGCCTGCGCTGCAACTGCTCCGGTTGCCGGGATATCAGACATGGATGACCGGCGCTGTGGTCTACCCGGACACTTTCTGGGAGTTCGACTGCGTGGGTCTTCGCGATGCTTCCGATGACGACGTGCTGGACCGTCCTGGGCTATCGGTTTTGGACAGGGGGACGCGATGAGCAACAGGGTGGGGAGTTCACGGCACTCCGAGCGGCATCCGGCTGACTCCCATGAGTTGATCCGCGTCCACGGAGCGCGGGTGAACAACCTGAAGGACATCAGCGTCGAGATGCCCAAGCGTCGCCTGACTGTTTTCACGGGCGTATCCGGGTCTGGCAAGAGCTCGTTGGTGTTCAGCACGATCGCCGCGGAGTCGCAGCGGCTCATCAACGAGACGTACAGCTCCTTTGTCCAGGGTTTCCTGCCGACGCTCGGTCGCCCAGATGTTGACCTCCTCGAGGGGCTGACAACAGCGATCATCGTCGATCAGGAGAGGATGGGAGCAAACGTTCGTTCCACTGTTGGCACAGCCACTGACGCGAATGCCATGCTCCGAATATTGTTCAGTCGTTTGGGCCAGCCACACATCGGTTCTCCCCAAGCGTTCTCCTTCAACGTCGCGTCGATCAGCGGTGCCGGCGCTGTCACTGTTCAGAAGGCTGGCCGCACGGTCAAAGAACGTCGCAGCTTCAGCATCACAGGGGGAATGTGTCCCCGATGTGAAGGAATGGGTTCAGTCACGGATTTCGACCTTTCCGCGATGTACGACGAGACGCTGTCGCTGAACGACGGAGCACTAAAGATCCCCGGCTACAGCATGGACGGCTGGTATGGCCGCATCTTCCGAGGCTGCGGCTTCTTCGACCCCGACAAGGCGATCAAGAACTTCACGAAGCGGCAGCTCAACGACTTGCTCTACAAGGAGCCCACCAAGATCAAGGTTGACGGGATCAACCTGACCTACCAAGGGCTGATCCCACAGATTCAGAAGTCCTTTCTTTCCAAGGACGTCGACGCGCTGCAGCCTCATATCCGGGCATTTGTAGACAAGGTCGTGACGTTCACCGTCTGTCCGGAGTGCGCCGGCACGCGGCTCAGCGAGGGTGCGCGCTCCTCCAGGATCAAGAGACTGAGCATCGCCGATGCCTGCTCCATGCAAATCAGCGACCTTGCCGACTGGGTTCATGCCCTCGATGAGCCGTCGGTCGCACCCTTGTTGTCCGGCCTTCGGGGTCTCCTAGATGCTTTCAGCGAGATCGGCCTCGGCTATCTGTCACTGGATCGGCCAGCAGGGACATTGTCCGGGGGAGAGGCCCAGCGCACCAAGATGATCCGTCACTTGGGTTCGTCTCTCACCGACGTGACCTACGTGTTCGACGAGCCAAGCATTGGCCTGCATCCTCACGACATCGAGCGCATGAATGACCTGCTGGTGCAGCTCAGAGACAAGGGCAACACCGTCCTCGTGGTTGAGCACAAGCCCGAGATGATTCAGATCGCCGACCACGTGGTCGACCTCGGGCCCGGAGCCGGTACGGAGGGGGGAACTGTTTGTTACGAGGGGACCGTTGAGGGCCTGAGGAGAAGTGGGACCACAACCGGCCGCCACTTTGGCGATCGTGCGAGCCTCAAGGAGTCCCTGCGTGAGGGCGCTGGCTCACTTGAGATCCGGAATGCATCGACGAACAATCTGAAGAACGTCAGCGTCAACATTCCGCGTGGGCTGCTCTGCGTCGTGACTGGCGTAGCTGGGTCCGGCAAGAGTTCGTTGATCCAAGGCTCCGTCGAGGGTCGCGAAGGCGTAGTCGTCATAGATCAAGGCGCGATCCGAGGGTCGCGTCGAAGTAACCCGGCGACGTACACCGGTTTGCTCGACCCGATCCGCAAGGCCTTCGCGAAGGCCAATGACGTCAAGCCGGCGCTGTTCAGTTCCAACTCCGAAGGGGCCTGCCCCAACTGCAAAGGAGCCGGGGTCATCTACACCGATCTTGGGGTCATGGCGACGGTCGAGACCACATGTGAGGAGTGCGAAGGGAGGCGGTTCGATGCCTCCGTCCTGGACTACACCCTCGGTGGTCGGAACATCGCCGAGGTCCTCGCGATGCAGATCAGGGACGCGCAGGGATTCTTCGACGAGGACGCCACGCTCTCTGTCGCTGCGCATAAGATCCTGGACCGGCTGGTCGACGTCGGAGTGGGTTACCTGAGCCTCGGCCAACCCCTCACCACGCTCTCAGGTGGCGAGCGCCAACGCTTGAAACTCGCAACGAGGATGGCCGAGGCGGGCGACGTTTACGTGCTCGACGAGCCGACGGCGGGACTCCACCTTGCGGACATCGAACAGCTACTGGCGCTCTTGGATCGCCTCGTGGACTCGGGCAAGTCCGTCCTGGTCATCGAGCACCACCAAGCGGTCATGGCGCACGCGGACTGGATCATCGATCTTGGCCCCGGCGCCGGTCACGATGGCGGCCGCGTCGTCTTCGAGGGGACTCCGCGTGATTTGGTTTCCGCCCAATCCACGCTCACGGGTCGGCACCTCGCGGCGTATGTCGGGCGATGATGGGCTCCTTGGCCCCACCAACTGACCTCCGACTGCGCGGACCACGTGCGCGAGTTGCAGGGGCCACGGCCACGATGATCCGACAGAGTCTCGAAGGGAGTTGACTGTGGCGTTGACCGTTCGACCATTGGATGTCTCCACATGGGACGCCTTCGCGGAACTGGTTGAACGCAACAACGGGATCTTCGGGGGTTGCTGGTGTATCGGCTACCACCCGGAGTGTGGGCAGAAGGGGCTGAACTACCGCGAGGTGAAGCAGGACCGGGTGTTTGGCGGCCGTGCACACGCGGCGCTCGTGCTGGACGAAACGGGACTCGCGCAAGGGTGGTGTCAGTTTGGGAGCCCGGAGGAACTGTCCGGCATTAAGCACAAGCGGGAGTACGACAAGGAGCCGCCGCCTGTGCCCGACTGGCGGATCACCTGCTTCTACGTCGACAAGTCGCATCGCGGTCAGGGCGTCGCACGAGCGGCTCTCGAGGGCGCCTTGGCCATGATCGCGGAGGCAGGCGGTGGGCTCGTCGAGGCCATCCCCGAGGTGACCATCGGCCGCAAGGCACCTGGCCGATTCCTCTTCAGTACGACCGTGGAACTCTTCGAGCAGTACGGGTTCAGCCGAGTTCGGCAGGTCGGCAAGCACGCCTGGATCGTCAGCAAAGTGGTCGAAGCCGGGTAGACCTATGTTCCCGACTGCGACGCTAGTTGCCCAGCGAGCCGGCGGTCAGTCCGATCCGGACTTGGCATACGCCTCAAAGGCTGCGGATACCTCGTCGGAGGATCGGCGAGCCCCGGTCTGCAGGTACTCCATCGCGCGAAGCGCCCCCTCGTGGGCGTCGAGGCTTGACCCGGCAACGACGTCTTCCACGACCCGGCAGAAGTAGTCGTGTTGATGGGCGTCCACGAATGTGTAGTGAACGCACACGTCGGTATGGCCGCCGACCAAGATCAGTGTGTTGGCGCCGAGGCCCTTGAGGAGGATCTCCAGTTCGGTGCCGAAGAAGCAGGAGTACCGACGTTTGCAGATGACGTAGTCGTCGGGGCGTACATCCAGGTCCCGATCGATCTCGGTGCCCGCGTCGCCTTCGAGGAGGTGAATGTCCTCGGCGCCGTCTAACTCCCGTCCGAAGTCCACCAGGTTGCGGCGGTGTGCCTCTTGGAAGAAGACCACGGGGATCCCGCAATCGCGGGCGCACCGGACCAGCGACGGGGCTCGGCCCATGGCGTCCTGATAGCCCGGCATGAATGGAATCGCCGACTCGCCAGAACCTCCGGCTCCACCGCCTTGAATGTCGATGACGATGAGAACGGGTCGTCCTTCAATGAGTTCATGCGTTGGCTGGGTCACGATCTAGCTCCTGATTCAGCCGCCCGTCGATCGCTGGCTAGGCCGCGGGGATTCCTTGCTGGAGCCAGCGAACCACATCGACGCCAGACCAGCCGTCCGGGTAGAGCGCCAAGAGTTCTTGGGCAGCCGCGAGGTCGGCTCCGAGGGTCACGAGTGGTGGCTCGACCTCACCGTCGCGGCGGATCTGCGGGTAGCCGGCTGAGGCAGTGAGTCCGTTGCACAGGCACAGTCGTCCTTCAGTCTCGGAGGCGTCCCCGCCCTTGCGGACGAAGTCGCCGACGGGCTCCGCAGGGCATCGGTAGCCAACGCTTGCATCGTCGCGCCGATAGAGCGTGCGCAGATAGCCCAGATCGCAGTGCCGCTCACGGGCGTCGGTGGCCTGGTTCGCGACCGTGCCCTCGAGCGGGAGCACTTTGAATGGAAATCCGGTGGGGCTGGCAAGTGGGTCAGTGCGGACCTCGGCGGTGCCGTCGGCGATGGACTGCCGAGCTGCAGCCTTGAGGTCAGCGCGCAGGCCCGACTCATGAGCCAGCGCAAACGGAGTTCCCACTTGAACTCCGCGAGCCCCGGACTCCAGTGCGGCACGCATCTGTTCGGGAGTCCCGTAGCCGCCCGCCAGCCAGAAGGCGTGCCCTAGGGCTGCCATGCGCGTGAGGTCAACCTCATCGCGTTCGGTGTAGAGGGTCTGACCCGTCTCATCGACGCCAGGTCGGCGTGGGGGAGCGTTGTGACCCCCGGCTGTGTGCCCTTCGACCACGAATCCGTCCGCTGAGGTCACTTCGTCCCGTTGGAGATAGGCGGCCAGGACGTGACTGGAGATGATGGCCAAGAAGGCAGGCCGACGTAGGGACACCGCGGGCCTTCGTAGGACCTGTCCCGGGTCCAGGGTGATCTGATATCCGTCTTCGGAGCGACCGCCGACCACATCGATGGGCAAGGTGATGGGCTGACCTTCGGCGAGCCGATCCAAGACCTGGGGAATCTGTGCGGGGACCCCAGCCCCTACGAGTACGGCGTCGACGTCGGCTGCCATTGCGCCCAGGAGCGCCGCGGGCGTCCACAACTGGACCTTCTCCAAGAGGTTGATCCCGACCACGCCGTCGTGGCCCTCCTTGGCGAGCCAGACCTGGGCATAGGCCCCCAAGGCGCTGAGACGGACGGCGTTGATCCGTTGGTTGAGGTCCAGCCTTGGAATGGGGCGGTACGGCGTTCCAGGATCGCGGCCGCCGGACCGGTAGAAGCGACGGAGCGTCTCGGCGACGAATCGCTGGTCCGGGTAGTTCGCGATGGCCCGTCTGACGTGGCCGCCTTCATCACCGTCCTGCAGCATCCGCGCGACGAGGAGGTCAGGTCCTACGCCGCTGATGACGCCGAGGCCGCCGGCCGAAGCCACCGCCGAGGCGAGTTGCCAACTGGAAACGCCCACACCCATCCCCCCTTGAATCACTGGCGGGATGACGTCGATACGAGAACGAACGGGGGCGTGAGGCATGAAGTCGACCAGTCCTTTGAACACAACCTACGGGAACGTAACTTACGGTAGCGTAGGTTGTGGCCGACTGGGAAGCGACGCGCAGAGCCGATTCAGTTCGTGACCCGCGTCACCGCGTCTGTGGACACCGGATCGAGTCCTTCCCCGCCCTGCCGCACCCAGGCTGCGAGTTGCGATCGCATGGCCGGAGCCCAGAACAGCCGCAGATGTTCGGCCACCCGCTCGGCCGCCTCATCGGCGGGGAGGTGCCCATAGTTGGCCGCGATCTGATTGACCATCCGCACGAGCGCGGAGGGAGCAGCGACGGGCGCAGTCATCAGACGGGCACGGAGACAGGGGAGGACGTGACCGCAACCTGGACGGCAGTCACCTTGTACTCGGGACAGTTTGTGGCCCAGTCCGAATACTCCGTGGTTACCACGTTCGCGCCACTCACCGGGTGGTGGAAAGTCGTGTAGACCACTCCTTGGGCCATCCGGTCGGAGTACTGAGCCCGCATGGTGGTCTCACCGACCCGACTCGTGAGCCGTACCCAGTCACCGTCGCCGATCCCGCGCTCCTCGGCGTCGTGAGGGTGGATGTCGAGGAGATCTTCGTCGTGCCACACCACATTGGCGGTACGGCGAGTCTGAGCCCCCACGTTGTATTGGGAGAGCGTCCTTCCGGTCGTCAGGATCAGCGGGAAGCGTCGAGTGGTCCGTTCGTCGGTCGCCACGTAGGGCGTCTCAACGAAACGTCCCTTACCCCGAACGAAATGATCGACATGCATGAATCGCGTGCCGTCCGGCGCGGCGTCGTTGCACGGCCACTGGATGCTCCCCAGTTCATCCAGACGCTTAAACGAGACGCCGGCAAAGGTGGGAGTGACCTGAGCGATCTCGTCCATGATCTCCGCCGCGGAGTCATAGTCCATCGGGTAGCCCATGGCTGTGGCCAGCTCGCAGGCAACCTGCCATTCCTGTCGACCGGTACGGGTGGCCATGACAGGCCGGACCCTGTTGATGCGCCTTTCGGCGTTCGTGAAGGTGCCGTCTTTCTCCAGGAACGAGGTGCCGGGCAGGAAGACGTGCGCGAACGCAGCGGTCTCATTGACGAAGAGGTCCTGCACGATGAGTAGGTCCAACGCGCTGAGGGCTGCCTTGACGTGCGCGGTATTCGGGTCTGACTGTGCCAAGTCCTCGCCCTGGACGAACATCGCCCGGTAGGTGCCGGCCAGCGCCGCCTCGAACATGTTGGGGATGCGCAGCCCGGGCTCCGCTTCGATGGGGCGTCCCCAGACCTGTTCGAAGACCTCGCGGACAGCGTCATCGGACACGTGTCGGTACCCGGGGAGCTCGTGCGGGAAGGAACCCATGTCGCACGACCCCTGCACGTTGTTCTGCCCACGCAACGGGTTGACCCCCACCCCCTCACGACCGATATTGCCCGTAGCCATGGCCAAGTTGGCCATGGCCATGACCATGGTGGATCCCTGGCTGTGCTCCGTGACACCAAGGCCGTAATAGATCGCGCCGTTGGCAGCGCCCGCATACAACCGGGCCGCGTCCCTGAGTGCCTCGGCCGAGACACCGCTGACGGCTTCGACGGCCTCTGGACTGTTCTCGGGAAGCGCGATGAACGATTCCCAGCGAGCGAAGTCACCGGGCTCACACCGTTCCGCGATGTAGGCCCGGTCGATCAGGCCTTCGGTCATGGCCACGTGCGCCATCGCGTTGACGACGGCCACGTTGGACCCGGGTTGTAGTTGGAGGTGATGTGCAGCCTGGATGTGCGGGCTGCGAACCAGATCGATGCGGCGGGGATCGATGACGATGAGTTGCGCGCCAGCCCGCAGGCGCCGCTTCATCCGCGAGGCGAACACGGGGTGCCCGTCGGTCGGGTTCGCCCCGATGACCACGATCACATCGGCTGACTCCACGGACTTGAAGTCTTGGGTTCCTGCGGAGGTCCCGAAGGTCTGCTTGAGCCCATAGCCGGTCGGGGAGTGGCAGACGCGTGCACAGGTGTCGACGTTGTTGTTGCCGAACGCGGCACGGATCATCTTCTGAACCACGTAGACCTCTTCGTTCGTGCAGCGCGACGAGGTGATGCCGCCGATGGCGTGGGTCCCATGCTTGGTCTGGATTTCGAGTAGCCGCCGCGCTGAGTATTCGATGGCCTCGTCCCAACTGACTTCACGCCAGGCCTCGTCGATCGACTCCCGGATCATTGGGGACAGCACTCGGTCGGGGTGTGTGGCGTAGCCGAAAGCGAAGCGTCCCTTCACGCAGGAATGGCCTTCATTGGCGCCACCAGTCTTGGACGGCACCATACGGACGACCTGATCGCCTCTCATCTCGGCGCGGAAGGAACACCCCACACCGCAGTAAGCGCACGTCGTGAGGACGCTGCGCGTGGGGATGCCCAGGTCGATGACCGTCTTCTCCTGCAGGGTGGAGGTGGGGCAAGCCTGGACGCAAGCGCCGCATGACACGCATTCCGAGTCGAGGAATGTCTCACCGGCGCTAGCGGATACGGAGGAATCGAAACCTCGACCAGCGATGGTCAGCGCCAAGGTCCCCTGAACCTCGTCGCAGGCCCGAACACAACGGGAACAGACGATGCATTTGCTTGCGTCGAAGGAGAAGTACGGATTGCTGGCGTCCGTCGGCGCGTCAAGGTGATTGGCGCCCTCGCCATAGCGAACGTCTCTGAGCCCGACGACTCCTGCCATGTCCTGTAGCTCGCAGTCCCCGTTGGCCGGACAGGTCAGACAGTCGAGCGGGTGATCGGAGATGTAGAGCTCCATGACACCTCGACGCAGCCGCTCGAGCCGTGGGGTCTGGGTGCGGACTGACATGCCTGCTGCAACGGGTGTTGTGCAGGAGGCCGGAGTACCAGCGCGTCCGTCCACCTCGACCAGACAGAGGCGACACGAACCAAAGGACTCCAAGTTGTCCGAGGCGCACAGTTTGGGCACGTCGATTCCGGCGAGGGCAGCCGCCCTCATCACGGATGTGCCCTCTGGCACGGCAATCTGGGCACCGTCAACGGTGACCTCGATCTCGGATGGGCCGGATCGCGCGGGAGTACCGAGATCGGGTTCGCGGATGAGCGTCATGACGGGACCTCCTCTACGGCGACAGGATCGAGCCCGAAGTCTTGCGGGAACTGATGCAAGGCGCTGCGCACCGGCATCGGTGTGAGCCCGCCCATGGCGCACAGCGAGCCATCAGTCATGACTTCGCACAAATCCTCAAGGACAGCCAGGTCGTGGGCCCGGTCGACTCCGGCGACCAGTCGGTCGATCACTTCCACCCCACGGACAGAGCCGATGCGGCATGGTGTGCACTTCCCGCACGACTCCACTGCGCAGAATTCCATGGCGAAGCGGGCCTGAGCGGCCATGTCGACGGTGTCGTCGAAGACGACGATTCCGCCATGTCCGACCATCGCGCCGGCTTCGGCGAATGCCTCGTAGTCCATCGGTAGGTCAAAACGATCTGGCGCGAGGTAAGCCCCGAGTGGACCACCAACCTGGACCGCCCGCACCGGACGACCCGACGCGGTCCCGCCGCCGTAATCGGAGATGAGTGCGCCCAAGGTCGTCCCGAAGGCCGTCTCAACGATGCCTCCCTGCTGGATGTTCCCTCCCAGTTGGAACACCTGGGTTCCTCGCGACCGTCCGGTCCCCAACGCGTGATAGGCCCCGGCTCCCTCGGAGATGATGGCTGGGATGCTCGCGAGCGTGAGCACGTTGTTGACGACTGTCGGCTGGCCGAACAGTCCTTTCAGGGCGGGCAGCGGGGGTTTGGCTCTGATCACCCCACGCTTACCTTCAAGGCTCTCCAGCATCGCCGTTTCCTCGCCGCAGATGTAGGCGCCTGCTCCCACCCGGATGTGGACGTCGAAAGGTCGCCCGCTACCGAGTACATCGGGACCGAGCCAGCCATCGTGGCGAGCCGCCGCGATGGCTCGCTCCAGCGCGGTCACCGCTGCGGGGTATTCCGAACGGAGGTAGACGAAGCCCTCGCTTGCTCCCACCGCCAGCCCGCAGATCGCCATGCCCTCGAGCAAGGTCAGCGGATCACCTTCAATGAGCATCCGGTCGGCGAACGTGCCGCTGTCCCCCTCGTCGGCGTTACAGCACACGTACTTCTGCTCGCCTGGGGCGTCGAGAACGGTCCGCCACTTGATGCCAGCGGGGAAGCCCGCGCCGCCGCGCCCACGGAGTCCCGACTCCACGACATCGTCAACGATTTGGGTCGACGTCTGGGTGATGGCCCGACGTAGTCCGGCCAGGCCGCCGTGCTCGACGAAGTCGGCCGTGGAAACCGGGTCGATGACCCCGACGCGAGCGAAGGTGAGGCGTTGCTGGCTGGCGAGCCAAGGGATCTCTTCGGTCGGGCCAAGGAGCAAGTCGTGTGCCCCGCCGTCCAGGAATCCGGAATCGAGCAGCCCAGCAACATCGTCCACGCCGACGGGGCCATAGGCCAGCCGTCCGCGGTCGGTGACGACCTCAACCAAAGGCTCCAGCCAGAGCATGCCCCGCGAGCCGTTACGGACCATCGATACGTGACGACCGCGCGCGCCGGCTCCGTGGCTGATTGCGGTGGCCACCTGATCCGCGCCCACCGAACGTGCCGCGGTGTCGCCGGGGACATACACCGTCACGGCCATCGAGTCAGATCCGGCTTCTGCGGGTTCCTCGCGAATCAGGGGAGTGGGCTCACCTGTAGCCGGCCTAGTAAAAGAGGACAGAACCTCGTCGAAGGTTTCGCTGTCAACCCGTCCGTACGTCTCACCGTTCACCATGACTGCGGGCGAAAGCGCGCAGTTTCCGAGGCAAAAGACCTCGTCCAAGGTGACGCCGCCGGGACTTGTCTCGCCGAGGTCAACTCCAACTACGCGTTCGGCGTGCTCGACCAGCGCCCAGGCTCCACGCGCCTGACAGGCTTCTGCCCGACAGATCTGCACATGCGTTCTGCCGCGGGGGGTCGTGGTGAGGTCGCTGTAGAAGGTCGCGACGCCGTGCACCTCTGCTCTAGAGAGGTTCAGAGTCGCAGCCACCACAGCAATCGTCTGCGAGTCGACACAGCCAAAACGGTGCTGAAGCGCACGAAGAACGGGGAGAAGCGGACCCGCTTGATGCCGGTGCGCCTCGATCACCTCGAGCGCCTCGGTCTCCGACCACGGTTGTGACGCCGAGGACTCGACCACCTGGCAACTCCTTATGGGCTTCGGGGTGTTGACGATCATAGGCCGCGGCCTTCCCGCACCTGAGGAATATCGGCCCCCACGTCGACTTCATGGCCAGCTTCCCGGCCCATGGTCACGGGGGTGGCCGGCCGAGACCGGACAGGTGGTGGGCCACTGGCTGCTCGCCGAGTAGACGACGGCAAGGAACATCTGAGCGTCTGGCCATGCGTCAGCCATCTCGGGTTGGCGGCAGGTCGGACCCCCGCGGCGCCGTACTCTGGGCGGGTCAGGGTGGCAGCTCCGTTCGCAGGAAGGAGGGACGTGAGCGTCCAGCAAACCCAGGTACAGACCGACCGCATCGTCACGGTCCCCAACCTGCTGAGCATCCTCCGGCTGCTTGGAATCCCTCTGTTCCTGTGGCTGGTACTGAGCGAGCAGGCCAACGGGTGGGCGGCAGTCGTCCTGATCCTGAGCGCACTCACCGACTACCTCGACGGGATGGTTGCGAGGCGGTGGAATCAGATCTCTCGAGTCGGGCAGCTGCTCGACCCGGTCGCGGATCGGCTGTACGTGATCGCGGCGCTCGTGGCGTTCGGCATCGAGGGGATCGTCCCCTGGTGGCTGGTGGCGCTGTTGTTTGCCCGTGACCTCGTGCTCCTCCTGACTTTGCCGAAACTGAAGCGGCTGGGCTATGTCGGACTTCCGGTTCATTTCCTGGGCAAGGCGGCCACGGCCTGTCTCCTCGCCGCGTTCCCTCCACTCCTCCTGGGAGCCAGCCAGACGCCCCTCACGGATGGCTGGAACGCCCTTGGCTGGGGCCTGCTCATTTGGGGGACCTTCCTGTACTGGTGGGCTGCCGTGGTCTACCTGATCCAGGTACGCGGTTTGGGTGATGCGTCCAAAGTCACTGTCGGCTCTGGTCTCGACTCGGGGGGGCGCTGACATGAAGGCGGTGGTGATGGCGGGCGGTGAAGGCACGCGACTCCGCCCCATGACAGCGGGCACGCCTAAACCGTTGCTGCCTATCGTGAATAAGCCGCTGATGGGACATGTGCTTGATCTGCTCAAGCGCCACGGACTGGTTGACAACGTGGTCACGGTTCAGTTTCTCGCTGCCTTGGTTCGCGAATACTTCGGTCATGGCGAAGAGATGGGCATGTCGCTGACCTACGCCACCGAGGACCGCCCGCTAGGGACCGCGGGAAGCGTGAGGAACGCTGAGGCCGCCCTGCGCGACGACACCTTCTTGGTCATTAGCGGTGACGCGCTCACTGATTTTGACTTGACTGCCCTGATTGCTCACCATCGCGAGCAGGAGGCGCTCGTCACGGTTCTTCTGACCCGGGTTCCCGATCCTTTGGAGTTCGGGATCACCCAATTGGGAGAAGACGGATCGGTCCAGCGTTTCCTCGAGAAGCCGACCTGGGGCCAGGTCTTCAGCGACACCGTCAACACCGGTATCTACGTCATGGAGCCGGAAGTTCTCGACTTCGTCGAGAAGGGCGTGTCGGTTGACTGGTCGGTCGATGTCTTCCCCGAGCTGTTGGCCAAAGGGCTCCCGATCCAGGGGTACGTCGCTGACGGGTACTGGGCGGACGTGGGAACACACGCGGCCTACCTCGGCGTCCAGGCGGACGTTCTCGAGCGCAGGGTTGAGGTCGAGATCCCGGGCTTCGAGGTATCACCGGGGATCTGGGTGGGGGAGGGCGCCGAGATCGATGACAAGGCCATCCTGCACGGTCCGCTGATGATCGGGGACTACGCGAAGGTCGAAGCGCGCGCGGAGCTGCGGGAGTACTCGGTCCTGGGCAACAACGTTGTCGTCCGAGAGCGTGCCTTCGTGGCTCGGTCGGTCGTTCACGACAACGTGTTCGTCGGCCCGCAGGTGAACCTCAGGGGCTGTGTCGTGGGCCGAAACACCGAGTTGATGCGGGCGGCCAGGCTTGAGGAAGGATCCGTCGTCGGGGACGAGTGCGTCGTCGAGGAAGAAGCCATCGTTTCGGCCGGGGTCAGGGTCTACCCGTTCAAGAGTATTGAGGCCGGTGCCAGAGTTCGCGAGAGCGTCATCTGGGAGAGCCGCGGTCAACGAACTGTTTTCGGACCACGGGGGGTGTCCGGGATCGTCAATGTTGAGATCACACCCGAGCTGGTCGTACGACTCGCTTCAGCGTTCGCGACTCTCATGCAAAAGGGCGCCGTGGTGACGACCAGCCGCGATCACTCTCGCGCAGCCCGCGCTCTGAAACGGGCCGCGATCTCAGCGCTGACGGCCAGCGCTATTGACGTCCGCGACCTTGAGGTCACGCCACCCTCCGTCGCTCGCTTGGAGGCCACTCGCGCGGGCGCCGCTGGGGGCTTGATGATTCGGACCACTCCGGGCATTCCCGAGAGCGTGGACATCACCTTCCTGGACTCGCAGGGGCTCGATCTTTCTCCGTCAGCGCAACGCAAACTTGAGCGAGTCCTCCAGCGGCAGGAGTTCAGGCGCGCCTTCCCCGGTGAGATCGGAGATCTCTCGTTCCCGCCCAGAGCCGTTGAGTCTTATGTGCAGGAGCTCATGAGTGCCATCGACTTGTCGGGTGTCAGCGAAGCCAAACTCAAGGTCGTGATCGACTGCGCCGGGGGCGTGGCTTCGATGGTGCTTCCGTCGCTGCTCGGCCGGGTCGACGTCGAGGTACTGATTGTGAACGGACGCCTCGACGACGATGCCCCCACGGAAACCTCAGCCAAGCGTCGGAGCGGACTTCGCCGGCTAGGTTCCCTGGTCGAGTCCTCCGGAGCCGACTTTGGAGTCAGATATGACCCAGTCGGAGAACGGATTCGGATCGTTGACGACACCGGATCGGTGATGGGCGACGAGCGTGCGCTGCTGGTCTTCCTCGACCTGGTGGCGTCGGAATCCCCCACCGCACGATTGGCTCTTCCGGTAACGACTACTCGCGTCGCAGAACAGGTGTGTGGCTTTCACGGGGCCAGCGTTCATTGGGTCGGAACGGCAGCCGATGATCTGGTCCGCGGCGCGATCGATCACGACTTGTCCTTCGGTGGGGACGGGCGAGGCGGATACGTCAGCCCAGATGTCGGACCGGCTCTCGACGGGAATGCCGCATTTCTTAAGTTGCTGGGCATGGTCGCGCGCACCCGTCTGTCGCTGTCTCAGATCGACGCTCGCATTCCGGTGGCGCATGTTCTTCGCCGCAAGGTGGCGACTCCTTGGGCGGCCAAGGGTCAGGTCATGCGGACTGTTCAGGAGGCGGCGGTGGGTCGGATCGTCGATACCACGGACGGGATTCGCGTCCTCGAAGACGACGGTCGTTGGGCGCTAGTCGTTCCTGATCCTGCCGACGCGGTCACCAGGGTGTGGGCCGAAGCAGACTCGGAGGCTGAGGCCGACGAGCTCCTTGATGAATGGGTCGCCGTGGTCAAGAGCGCCGGTCGATGATGGTCCGCCCGGCCCCTGGATCAGCGACCGGTTCGGACCCGCTGGGACATGACGAGCCACGAAGTGACCCGGCTGTCGCCTTGCTCGAAAGAATTGCCGCGGACGCGCTGGACGAGGGCTACGCGGCGGCAACGAGAAATGGCAGCCACGGGCCACCCACCGACGGGGCGCGTCGATGGTTCCTCAGCGCGTTCGGTCTCGCACTCATCGCGCTAGTTCTTGCGCTTGCGGTCGCTCAACTGCGAGCCACACAGCCAGAGACCAATCAACGCAAGAGCGAGCTCGGGGCTGCGGTTTCAGAGGCAGGCGTGCGCATCGATCGGGTCGAAGAGCAGGTGACGTCGGTCGGCACCGACGTGGAGCTGCTCAGGAGCTCTGCCCTGGACTCGGTGAGCGCGGGCCAAGCTGTGACGGAGGAGGTTGCGGCGCTAGGGGAATCAGCCGGAACCCGGGCGGTGACCGGACCAGGGCTTCGGGTCACCATCGATGATGGGCCCGTGGACGACGATGCTCTGGCGAACGGCCAGCCGGATCTCGGTCGAATCTTGGACCGTGATCTCCAGATCATCGTGAACGGTCTTTGGCAGGCGGGCGCGGAGGCCATCGACATCAACGGGCAACGGCTCACCAGTCTCACTGCCATTCGTGGGGCGGGGGACGCCGTCCTCGTGAACTACCGCCCTCTGGTCAGACCGTACGTCGTTACGGCCATCGGGGACCCGAACACGCTGCCCCCCGGGTTCGCCTCAGGTCAGGCTGGCACTGAGCTGGATGTCCTCCAGCAGACCTACGGCATTCGCTACGAAGTGAGCGTCCTGTCTGAGATCACCGTCCCCGGACAACCCGGCGTCGGCCTCCGATATGCCGAGGTGGCTCAGCCATGATCGCCGCGATCGGCTTGGTCCTCGGGATCGTCTTGGGTGTCCTCCTGCAACCGGTGGTCCCCTTCTGGATGGAGCCCTACCTACCAATCGCGGTTGTGGCTGCCCTGGATGCTGTCTTTGGTGCGACGCGCGCACTGCTCGAGGGGGTCTTCAACGATCGCGTGTTCGTCGTCTCGTTCCTGTCAAACGTTCTGGTCGCAGCGCTCATTGTCTTTCTCGGCGATCAACTCGGGGTCGGAGCGCAACTGACCACAGGCGTCATCGTGGTCTTTGCGGTCCGCATCTTCGCCAACGCGGCTGCCATCCGACGCAGGCTGTTCCGCGCGTGAGTGACGTTCCGCGCAAGTCTCCAGCCGGGGACGACCTCGGTCCCAAGGTTTCCCTTCGTCGGGCCTTGGCGCCGCGACGAACCAAGACGCAGCTGCTTGTGGGGTCACTCTTCGTCCTCCTGGGGTTCGCGATCGCGGTCCAGGTGGGTGCCAATCGAGACGCCTTGGATCTCGGACAGACCGACGAATCGGACCTGGTCCGAATTCTGGACGACGTAAACCAGCGCGAGGACCGGCTGCAGGCCGAACTCCGAGATCTCGAGGCTCTACGGGCGCGGCTCGCGAGCGCATCCGATGCCGATCAAGTCGCCCTCGATGAGGTTCGGCGCCGCATCGAGACACTGTCGATCCTGGCGGGGACGGTTCCCGCTACCGGGCCGGGTGTCGTGGCCAGGTTGTTTGATCCGGCTGACGCCGTTGACGCGGTGCTCCTCCTCGATACCGTGCAGGAATTGCGCGACGCCGGGGCCGAAGCGATCCAGATTGGCGACCAGAGGGTCGTCGCTTCGACCTGGTTCGGCAATCCTGCCTCCGACGAACCGGGGGTGCTCATCGACGGGACCCTGGAGGAGCCGCCGTACACGATCACCGCGATCGGCGATCCACGAACGCTGGCGGGCGCGCTGCAGATCCCCGGGGGAGTGGTCGATCGGATGCGCACCCTGGACGGCACTGCGGTCGTCGTCGAGCGGCCAAGCGTCGACGTGACCGCGTTGCACCCTGTCCCAAGGCCTCAGTACGCTCGCCCGGCCGCGTCGTGACGAGTTTCCCGTGAGCGCGGGAAGGACCAAGGAGCCCGGATGCCTGAGACACCAGCTGACCTTCGCTACTCAGCGGAACACGAGTGGATCCGGGAAACCGGAGGCGAGGGTGTGGTCCGCGTGGGAGTCACCGATTTCGCGCAGGGGCAGTTGGGTGACGTGGTCTACGTGGATCTCCCTGCGGTCGACCAAGCGGTGACGGCCGGTCAGGTATGCGGTGAAATCGAGTCGACCAAATCCGTCAGCGAGCTGTTCGCGCCGGTCACCGGGACCATCGTGGCGCGCAACGAGGCTCTGGAATCTGGCCCGGAGCAGGTCAACCTCGACCCCTACGGCGCGGGCTGGCTCGTGGAGATCGCCGTTGCAGACGGGCCCGCGCTGGAGCTGCTGCTGACGGCCGAGGCCTACGCTGCCATGACCGAATCAGCGTGATTTCGACCTCATCTTCAGGTTGAGAGTGGGCCGGTCGGTCCAGGATCGTGGGAACCGGTTGACCGCGAGGCCCACCGCATGCTGAGGTGTCACCTCGAGCCATGGTCGAGGGTTGTTCCGCATCCCCTCGAGAGACCGAGCGGGATGAGTTGAGGAACGCATGAGCGACACCGAGTCCCCGCCCGGATCAGGGCCTGATGTGCCCATTGACGAAACATCAACCCTGTCGCTGGGTTCACTGGGCGGTGGCGCAGATGACGCAGCTGCGGAGGCGGGAAACGCCGAGGAATCGGGGGTCGACGCCCTTGCCCCGGGTACAGCCCTGTTGGTCGTCCAACGCGGCCCCAATGCGGGCAGTCGGTACCTGCTTGAGGGCGAGGTCACCACGGTCGGTCGGCATCCGGACGCTGTCGTCTTCCTCGACGATGTCACCGTGTCACGCCGGCATGCCGAACTGAGGCGAGAACCCGAAGGCTTTCGGGTGGTGGACGTGGGGAGCCTTAATGGGACGTACGTGAACCGCCAGCGGGTGGACGAGTCGCTCTTGTCGGGCGGCGATGAGATCCAGTTCGGAAAATACCGCCTCCTGTATTTCCCGGCCGCACCCGTCTCCGGCGGTGGCACGTGAGCGTTCCAGCGCGCGCCTACATGAACATCGGCGAGGTGCTGGCCAAGCTTCGCCCGGAGTTCCCCGACGTGACAATCAGCAAGATCCGGTTTCTCGAATCCGAGGGCCTGGTGCATCCGCAGCGGACTCCGTCCGGCTACCGGAAGTTCGACCATGATGATGTGGTCCGACTTCGGTACGTGCTGGGGGCCCAGCGGGATCACTATCTGCCTCTGAAGGTCATCAAGGACCATCTAGAGGCCTTGGATCGTGGCCTCGAGCCGCCCGAGCAGGCGGGCGCCGCCCCACGAGTGCCAATGTCCTTGGTGAGCGTGGACGGCATGCCCGGTCCTGAGGCGTTCGGCCGGGATGCGGGGGAGTTGCGCCTTTCCCGCACCGAGTTGTTGGAGGCCGCAGCGATCAGCGAGGATCAGTTGGCCCAGATCGAGGGTTACGGTTTGGTCTCCAAACGCGGCAGCCACTATGACGGTGACGCTTTGCTGATCGCTTCGACGGTCTCAGAGCTGGCTGCATTCGGTTTGGAGGCGCGGCATCTGCGGGCCTTCAAGGCAGCCGCGGATCGCGAAGTGGGTCTCGTCGAGCAGATCGTGGTCCCTCAGCGGAACCAGAAGGGGCAAAAGGGGGCCGAGTCGCGAGCTCGGGCTGAAGAAATGGTTCGCGAGCTCGCGGCCTTATCGGTTCGCCTCCATGCAGCGTTGGTCAAGTCCGGTCTGGCGACGCGGGCGTAGGCTGACCTCGTGAACCAGCTCGATGTCGTCGGGGTGCGAGTGGAGATGCCCTCCAGCCAGCCCATCGTCTTGCTCCGCGAGGTCGAGGGAGAGCGGTACCTACCGATCTGGATCGGGGCCGTCGAGGCCACCGCGATCGCGTTCGCCCAGCAGGGAGTGGCTCCCACCAGACCCTTGACCCACGACCTGATGCGTGACCTGTTGGTGGCTCTCGGGCACACGCTCACCGAGGTCAGGATTACCGGTTTGGAAGACGGGGTGTTCTTTGCGGTCCTGGTCTTCGATTCGGGCGTCGAGGTCAGCGCTCGACCCTCCGATGCCATCGCGTTGGCCCTACGCACCGGAACAACGATCTTCGGCTCCTCAGACGTTCTGGATGAGGCGGGCATCGAGATCCCCGACGAGCAAGAAGATGAGGTCGAGCGGTTCCGCGAGTTCCTCGACCAGATCACTCCCGAAGACTTCGAAGATCTCGGGGAAGCGCCTGAAGAGCCGACCGCGTCGAGTAGCTGACTCTAACCCTCTACATGAGATATAGAGTTAGCGCCCGGCGTGTCGCGCGCTCGGACATTGACCCAGAGAGGCCAGGTCTCTAGCGTCAGGGGTGTTGCGTGGATGAAGTTCCATGCGTGTGGTTCGAGGGCAGACGCCAATCGGATCCGCACGAGGCCGCGCGACGCACTCGATGTGACACACGTAGGTGTGAATCCGCGGGCGCATTCGCGTCCGAACCGTAGGCCGGAGGCTGGCTGTGACCCCTGAGAGCCCGGACGGCCCGCTTGCGGCTGACCCGCAGTCCGCACGCCGGCTCGTCGGCGAACAGGGGTTGCTGTTCGAGGCGGCGGTCAGTTCGCTTCCAGACGACGTCGGGTACCGCGGTCCCACCGCTTGCTCAGCGGCCGGGATCACCTACCGACAGCTCGACTATTGGGCCCGAACTGGACTGGTCGAGCCGACCGTTCGCCCGGCCCACGGATCCGGGACTCAGCGACTGTATTCGTTTCGCGACATCCTGGTGCTGAAGATCGTCAAGCGGCTTCTGGACACGGGCGTTTCTCTGCAGCAGATCCGTACCGCGGTGCAGCATCTGCGTGACCGCGGAGTGGGAGACCTGGCCCAGATCACGCTGATGAGCGACGGGGCCAGCGTGTATGAGTGCACCTCCGCCGATGAGGTCGTCGATCTGGTTCAGGGCGGTCAGGGCGTATTCGGTATCGCGGTGGGACGGGTATGGCGCGAGGTCGAGTTCTCCTTGGCCGCGCTTCCAAGCGAGCGCCCGGATGCCGAGGGTCCTCCGGCGGCCCACCCCGCGGATGAGCTGGCTCGCCGACGCAGGTCACGCGCGACGGGCTGATCTGCGCGCGTCAGGCGGGTGCGGCGCGGCTGGTCCCTAGGCCCACGGTCTGGTGACTAGACTCCCAACCGTCGTTGACCCCATTCGGGAGAGATCCGCCACAGCCAGTGTCGGGCGCCGAAGGAGCAATTCTCCCCAGAACCTCTCAGGCGAGATGGACCGCGTGGGCGAGGCAACTCTGGAAAGCGGACGTACGGCTGCCATCCGGCAGTGACGGCGTTCCACCGACGGTGCAAAGGGCGCCTGCGGCTGTCTGTCGCAAGGCGTCCTGAACCTCTCAGGTGAAGATGACAGAGGGGGAGCCTCACCGGGGCAGCGCGTGCCTCAGTGCCGTGCACCAAGCCGGAGGCTCTCGAAATGACCCAGACCTCGACCGCCCGCCTCGCAGACCTTGAGGACGCGTCTGCCTTCGTGGAACGGCACCTGGGCCCTGACTCCCGGGCCCGAGACGCGATGCTGCGCGCGATTGATCGGCCCTCGCTCGATGCGCTGGTGTCCGAGGCGGTTCCAGCGAGCATCCGCAGCGACTCCCCACTTGGCCTTGGCCCCGGCCTCAGCGAGCCAGAGGTGATCGCCGAACTGCGCGCCTTCGCCGCGAGGAACACCCCACACAAAGCCATGATCGGTCTGGGCTATCACGGGACCCACACGCCAGCCGTCATTCGGCGCAACGTCTTGGAGAACCCCGCCTGGTACACCGCCTACACGCCCTACCAAGCCGAGATCAGTCAAGGCCGGCTGGAGGCCTTGATCACGTTCCAAACCGTGGTGTCCGACCTCACGGGCCTGGCCACGGCGAACGCAAGCATGTTGGACGAGGCCACGGCCGCGGCCGAGGCCATGACGCTGTTGCGCCGAGCCGGACGGTCATCGAGTTCGGTCTTCGTCGTCGACGCTGATTGCCACCCGCAGACCATCGCGGTGATGCGCACGCGCGCCGAACCACTCGGCATCGAGATCGTTGAGATCGATCTGTCGTCCGGCTGGCCGGGCACGGACTGCTTCGGCCTGCTCACGCAGTACCCGGGGTCCTCCGGAGCCGTACGCGACCTGCGTCCCCTCATCGAATCCGCCAAGAACGCTGGAGTCGGCGTCGCGGTGGCGTCGGACCTGTTGGCCTTGACGATTCTGACCCCGCCGGGGGAGATGGGTGCCGATGTTGTCGTGGGCTCCAGCCAGCGTTTCGGAGTTCCCCTGGGTTTTGGTGGGCCGCACGCGGGCTTCCTCGCCGTTCGCGCTGGTCTGGAACGGTCGATGCCTGGCCGCCTGGTCGGTGTGAGCGTGGACGCCGATGGACGCCCCGCTTACCGGCTCGCCTTGCAGACTCGCGAGCAACACATCAGACGGGAGAAGGCGACGTCCAACATCTGCACCGCGCAGGTCCTGCTGGCCGTCATGGCCGGCATGTATGCCGTGTGGCACGGACCTGAGGGGCTGCGGCGCATGGCCCAACGCACTCACCGACTGGCTGTGCTCCTAGCCGCTGGCCTGGAGGCGGAGGGCATGAGGCCGGCCACCCACCGAGTGTTCGACACCCTGACCGTGACTGCACCCGGTCGCGCCGCGGGTGCTGTGGCGGCAGCCCGGGAGCGGGGGATCGCCCTTCGCTTCGTCGACGGAGACACGGTGGCCATCGCCTGCGACGAGACCACCACGCGCGCTGACGTCGAAGCGATCTGGGCGTCTTTCGGGATCTCTCACGACATCAATGTCCTCGATGCAATCACCGACGATCCGCTACATGACCTCAGCCTCGAACGAACCACGCCCTATCTGAGTCACCCCGCCTTCCACCTTGATCGAAGCGAAACCGAGATGCTTCGCTACCTGCGGCGGCTGGCCGATTCAGATCTCGCGCTGGACCGGACGATGATCCCCTTGGGCTCCTGCACGATGAAGCTCAATGCGACGACTGAAATGGAGTCGATCACTTGGCCCGAGTTCTCCGACCTGCACCCCTTCGCACCGTTGGAGGATTCCGCGGGGACCCGCGACCTGATCACTCAGCTTGAAGCCATGCTCATCGAGATCACGGGGTACGACGCTGTCTCGCTGCAGCCGAACGCGGGCAGCCAAGGCGAATTCGCGGGGTTGCTGGCCATCCGCGCCTTCCATCGCTCACTGGGACATGACCAGAAGGATGTCTGCCTCATCCCGAGCAGCGCCCATGGGACCAACGCGGCATCAGCGGTTATGGCCGGCTTGCGGGTGGTCGTGGTGGCCTGTGATGAAGACGGGAATGTCGACGTCGGCGACCTGCGGGCCAAGATCGCCATGCACGAAGACCGGCTGGCGGCGTTGATGATCACCTACCCCTCGACGCACGGGGTGTTCGAGGAATCGGTGGGCGAGATCTGCGCCTTGGTGCACGACGCGGGCGGCCAGGTGTACGTGGACGGAGCCAACCTCAACGCGCTGGTCGGACTGGCCCGGCCCGGCAGGTTCGGCGCAGACGTGAGCCATCTCAACCTGCACAAGACCTTCTGTATCCCGCATGGCGGTGGCGGTCCAGGGGTTGGGCCGATCGGAGTCGGCGCCCACCTGGCTCCGTTCCTTCCCAATCATCCGTTGGTCCCCGAGGCCGGCCCCGGAACCGGTGTCGGGCCCATTGCGGGGGCACCGTGGGGCAGCGCTGGGATTCTGCCCATTTCTTGGGCCTACATCCGGCTTATGGGAGCGGTGGGCCTCACCAGCGCGACGGAGGTCGCGATCCTCTCCGCAAACTATGTGGCGCACCGCCTCTCCCCCTTCTACCCGGTGCTCTACACCGGGCGTGGAGGCCTGGTAGCGCACGAGTGCATCATCGATCTGCGGAAAATCACGCGAGACACCGGTGTCACCGCCGAGGACGTCGCGAAACGCTTGATCGACTATGGCTTCCACGCGCCGACCCTGTCCTTCCCGGTTGCCGGCACGCTCATGATCGAACCGACCGAGTCGGAGGGACTGGCCGAGCTGGATCGGTTCTGCGAGGCCATGGTCTCGATACGTGGCGAAATCGACCGGATCGCGGCGGGGGAGTGGGATCGTGACTCCTCGCCCCTCGCGCAAGCGCCGCATACTGCAGCGGAGTTGGCGGGAGAGTGGGATCACCCGTACTCCCGCCAGGAGGCTGCATATCCAGTGGCCTCGCTGCGCAGGGCCAAGTACTGGGCCCCGGTCCGACGTATCGATGGAGCGCATGGCGATAGGCACCTGATGTGCTCGTGTCCTCCAGTGGAAGCCTTCGCCGACTAGCCGCCTGCGCCGGGCGTGCGACGATGGCCCAGTGACGGTTATCGCGGCGGTAGGCACCGTTCTCGGCGACCATCGGTACGACCAGGCGTCGATCACTGACAGCTTTTCCCGCCATGTCGTGGGAGACGACCCCGCCGCGACCGCTTTGCTGCGTCGTATCCATTCCAACACCGGGGTCCGAAGCCGGCACCTGGTTCTCCCACTCGAGGCCTATCCGGCGCTTGACGGGTTCACAGCCGCTAACGACGCATGGATTCGGGGCGCGGTTGACCTCGGGGGGCGTGCGGTGCGCGAGGCCTTGGACCTGGCCGGCCTCCGGCCAACCGATGTGGACCTGTTGATGACCACCACGGTGACCGGCGTGGCTACTCCGTCGCTGGATGCCCGTCTGGTCGAGCCCTTGGGATTGCGTGACGATGTCAAGCGAATCCCGATGTTCGGGCTGGGTTGTGTGGCCGGGGCCGCTGGGTTGGCCCGGGTCCACGATTACCTCCTGGGCCACCCGGATGAGGTGGCCGTCCTACTTGCCGTCGAATTGTGTTCCCTCACGGTGCAGCGTGACGACCCCTCGATGGCCAATTTGGTGGGGTCGGGCCTCTTTGGGGACGGAGCGGCAGCTTTGGTCCTCGTCGGTGAACGCCGCGCGGAGACGATGGGCGTCATTGGCCCCCACGTAGTCGCGTCTCGCTCTCGCTTCTACGAGAACTCCGAGCGCGTCATGGGCTGGGACGTGGGCAGTTCTGGGCTGCGGATCGTGCTCGCGGCGACCGTCGCCGATGTCGTGAGAGGACATCTGGGTGCGGACGTCAAGGGATTCTTGGGCGATCACGGTCTGGACGTGGCGGATATCCGCCACTGGGTGGCCCACCCTGGGGGGCCGAAGGTGATCGACGCCGTCGTCGAGACGCTTGGGCTGCCGCAGGATGCCCTGCTGCCCACCCGCGAGTCGTTGGCTTCGATCGGCAATCTCTCCTCTGCTTCGGTGCTCCACGTGCTCGCCGACACCTTGGCCATCTCCCCGGCCGGAAGCCGAGAACCCGGTGTGGTTCTCGCCATGGGCCCGGGGTTCTGCTCAGAGCTCGTCCTGCTCCGCTGGTGACGGGCGCACGATGACGTCGGTGAGCTGGTATGTCGCCCTCGTCGCTCTGGTTGCGTGCGAGCGCATAGCCGAGTTGGTGGTGTCCCAGCGCAATGCCGCATGGGCCTTCCGGCACGGTGGTGTCGAGACCGGCCGAGCCCACTACCCCTTCATGGTGGTCCTGCACCTGGCCCTGCTCGTGGGATGCGTAGTCGAAGTGGCGGTCGCTGACCCGCCGTTTCTTCCCTTGCTGGGCTGGTCGATGCTGGCGTTGGTTGTCGCTGCCCAAGCGCTGCGGTGGTGGAGTATCACCAGCCTGGGCGCCCGGTGGAACACCCGCGTGATTGTGGTGCCCGGGCTGGCCTTGGTCACCCGTGGGCCGTACCGCTGGTTTCGCCACCCCAATTACGTCGCTGTCGTGGTTGAAGGATTCGCCCTTCCCCTCGTGCACTCAGCGTGGATCACCGCTTCGGTGTTCACCCTGCTCAATATCCCCTTGCTGGCCGTACGCCTCCGCGACGAAGAGCGGGCGCTTCGGACTGCACCATCAGCCGACGTGGGAACCATCTGATGGCCGTGGATCTCGTCGTGATCGGCGGAGGGCCGGTGGGCCTAGCCACAGCGCTCGGGGCCGCCCACTCGGGGCTCGGTGTCTGTGTCGCGGAGGCGAGGCCGACGCCCATCGACAAGGCGTGCGGCGAGGGTCTGATGCCATCCGCCGTCGCGTCCCTCGAAGCCCTGGGAGTCGACGTTGAGGGTCACCCGTTCGAGGGCATCACCTACGTCGATGAACAGGGACGTACGGCGGCAGCAGCCTTCCCAAGTGAGGCGGGGCGCGGTGTTCGGCGCCTGCACTTGCATGAGGTGCTGTCCAAGGCCGTGAGGGATGCAGGGATAGAGGTCGTGTCCTCGACGGCCCGTCTTGGCGCAGTGCGCCCTACTCACGTCGAGGTCCAGTTGGACGACACCGTGCGTCTGGCGCGCTATGTCGCCGCGGCGGACGGCCTGCACTCACGCGTCCGACGGAGCTTGGGCCTGGGCTTGCCTCCACGAGGGCAGCCGCGCTACGGGCTTCGCCAACACTGGCGGGTTGCCCCATGGTCGACCCACGTCGAGGTCCATTGGTCGAGCGAGGCGGAGTTGTACGTGACACCCGTGTCCGAGCGGGAGGTGGGCGTTGCGGTCCTCACGAGCACTCGAGGGAAGACGTACTCGGACTGGGTTCGCTCCTTTCCCCAGGTCGAGCAGCGATTGCGCGGGGCCTCGGCCGGTTCGGCTGTTCTTGGCGCCGGGCCGCTTGAGCAGCGGACGCGCCGCCGGACTGCCGGACGTGTCCTGCTGGTGGGAGATGCGGCGGGTTACGTCGATGCCATCACCGGCGAAGGGCTGGCCGTCGGCTTCCGCCAGGCGGCCGAGCTGGCCAAGGCCGTGTGTGCGGACGAGCCGGAGGCGTATGAGATCGCCTGGCGGAGCGTCACGAGACCGTCTCGATTGATCACGTTGGGCCTGCTCCAAGTCACCCAGATGCGACCGGTTCGCTCTCGACTGGTCCCGGCAGCACAAGCCTTTCCAACTGTGTTCAACAGCGCCGTGGCCGCGCTGGCCTGAGCGCTGGTCTGAGGTGTCGCAGATCACGTAGCGCCGTCGATCTCCTGCGCTTCGAACAGCGAGGGTTGTTGGGTCATCCAGTCCGCCATCAGCACGGGGAAGCCTGCGATCCGTACGGCCCGCACGACGTGCGGGTCGTCATCGACCACCATGCCAATCGGCGTCTGCCGACCGAGGCGGCGAAGCACGCCCACCTTCACCACAGCGGAGGGGCGCCGGTCGGTGTCGGAGCGCATGTGCACGACCCCGGCGGGCAGCCCAGCGGCCGCCAACCAGCTCTCGGTTTCTGTCCGCCAGCGCTCGGGCCGCCCGGTCAGGTAGATCAACGTGTGCTCCGACGCCAGGCGGACGGCGACCGCACGACCCTCGGGCAGCACCGGGTCTCGCACGCAGGCGCGAAAAAACGCCTCCCAGTCCTTGGGCCGTCGATCCAGGTATTCAAGACGGTGGCGAACATCGGCCACGACGCCGTCGATATCCATCACGGCGAGCGGCCTGCGCGCCGGCTCCTCGGACACACCCGCAAGTTACCAGCCGGTAGCATCGCTACTCATGAGCGACGCATTCGCTGGTCTGCAACACGCAGTTCCGTTCGTCCGCAGCCTCGGGCTCGAAGAAGTCGAGTCCTCTACGGAGCGGACCGTGCTCCGTCTGCCCGACGTCGAGTCGCAGCGAAACCACGTCGGCGGCCCGCATGCGGGAGCGATGTTCAGTCTGGGGGAGTCCGCGAGTGGCACGCTCGTTCTCACGCATTTCGCTGAGGTACTCGACCGAGCCACCCCCCTCGCTGTCGAAGCGACCATCCGGTACGTGGCGCTCGCCCTCGGCCCGATTGACGCGACGGCCACCATGGCGCGAGCGCCCCACGAGGTCCTGGATGAGCTGGCCAACGGCGCCCGACCGGAGTTCGACGTCGAAGTCGCCCTGACGGACCGAGCCGGGACCCCAACGGCGGAGATGACCGTGCGCTGGACGTTGAAGCCGAACCGCCGGGCCGCCTGACTACCTCAGCGAGACGGGCGAGCGCAACACCTGGTTGACGAATGGTTGCGCGTGACCATGAGGTTGACGTAGGGTTGCGTCATGCGCAAGTCCGCACTCTTGATGCTCCCCCCGGATCAGGCCGCTGAACGGGTAGCCAGAGACGCTGACGCTACGTGGGCGCGTGCCTTCCTGAAGCAACTCGAGAGCAAGCTCGAAACCGAGCCGGGGGAGCGGGACCTCGAGCGTTTCATGCAGACGTGGGATGTCCCTGCCGCGGGCGTGGCCCGCATCTTCGGGGTGACTCGCCAAGCAGTAGCGAAATGGCGCCGTCATGGGGTGCCCGCAGATCGCGCGTCCGCAGTCGCTGATCTCGGGGCGGCGACCGACGTCTTGTTGCGCTACGTGCGCCCGGAGCGCATACCGGCTGTGGTTCGGCGCCCGGCGGACCTGCTCGGCGGCCGCAGCCTGGTCGAACTCGTGGAGGCTGGTGACACGGAGTCGGTACGGCTGAACGTCGCGGCGATGGTCGATCTGCGGCGGGTAGCGCCCTGACGTGGGTGACCCGCATGAGATCTCGCTCCCGGACCACCATCGGTGGTTGCGCGTTGCGGACGCGGCGTGGGAAGACCCGCTTGACCCATCGTTCGCCGATCAGGCGGGGGGTCGGTGGAACAGCCCTGGGGATGGCCCCACGCTGTACCTGTGTGAGTCCATCGGGGCGGCCCGAGCCCAGATCGTGCGACTGCTCGCGCCAACCTCGATCGATCCGGACGATCTGGCCCTTGATGCCCCCTTCATTCTGGTGACCGCGGACCTACCGGCCCGTCAGCGCGTCGCTGATGCGAGCACTGACCTTGGCCTGCGGGCTCTGGGCCTACCCAGGACCTACCCGGTCCGCCGCAGTGGCCGCCGCGTTCCTTGGGCCGATTGCCGCCGTGCGGCGAGAGCCGTACGACGGGGCGGCCTGCGTGGCGTGCTCGCCCGTTCTGGGGTGCGACCTGGGATGGCCGCTGCTGAGCGGGAGCTGGCCTGGTTTCCAGCTAGAGGCGCTCGAGCGCGATCGGTGGGGAAGGCCCTGGCGTTTCGGGACTGGTTCCCTGATCTGAATCAAATGACATAATGTTCGTTATCGGAATGACGAGTGAGCGTGGGCCGGCAGACCCTGACAGGCTGCTGGAGTGACCCCGTACCACCCCTTCCTCGACCATGTGGGCCCGGTGCCGTTCGTCCATCGTGGCGGCGCCGCAGTAGGCGACGAGAACTCGCTGGAGGTCTTCGAACAGGCCGTCGCCGCCGGCTATCGATATTTCGAGACCGATGTCCGGGCCACGGTCGACGGCATTCTGGTCGCGTTCCACGATGCCAGCTTGAACCGGATGACCGGGAACACCGGATTGATCAGCGAGTTGCCCTGGGCCGAAGTCGGGGTGGCGCGAATGCCCGGCGGGGCGCGGATCCCCCGGTTGGTGGAGGTCTTGGACGCGTTCCCCGCCGCCAGGGTCAACATCGATGTCAAGACTGACGACGCGGTCGGTCCGTTGGGCGGGTTGCTCGCGGCGAATCCGGCTCTGCTCGACCGGGTCTGTGTGGGCAGTTTCTCCGATGCGCGACTCACCCACTTGCGACAGCGCTTCGGATCGGCGTTGTGCACCTCCACCGGGCCAGCCGGGGTGCTGGCCCACCGGCTCGCCTCGTTCCTGGGCCGTCCGTCGCCAAAGTCCTACCGGGGAGACTGCCTGCAGGTTCCCGTAGCAGTGGGCCCCGTTCGCCTCGTTACGCGGAGCTTCGTGGACCGCGCTCATGAGCAGGGCCAGCCGGTCCACGTATGGACAGTCGACGACCCGGTGGAAATGACTCAGCTGCTCGATCTGGGGGTCGACGGTCTGATGACCGACCGTCCCGACGTGCTCCGAACCGTGCTGCTGGACCGGGGGCAGTGGGATCGGATCTGAGCGGGGCATTCCGGGTGTCTCCCCGCCAAAGGCCCCGCACGCGCGCCATGATGCCCGGGTGACCATCGCGCCCAGCGACCCATCCCAGATCCCCGAGCGGGAGCGAAGGCGAGAACAACGGGGCTGGTATGTCTACGACTGGGCGGCCTCGGCGTTCTCGACCACCGTGGTGACGGTCTTCCTCGGCCCCTACTTGACCGATGTCACCAAGGCGGCCGCGGACCCGAACGGCTACGTCAGCGTCCTCGGCGTTGCGGTCCGCAGCAGTGCGTTCTTCCCAGCGATGATCACCGTGTCGGTGCTGCTGCAGTTGTTCGTCCTCCCGATTGTTGGCGCCATCGCCGATCGTGCTCCCAGCAAGCGACGGCTCCTCGCCTTGTTCGCCTACATCGGGGCCTTCGCCACCATGGCGATGTTCTTCGTGCGCGACGGCCGATTCGAGCTCGGTGGCCTGCTCCTCGTCGTGGCCAACGTCGCGTTCGGTGCGTCCATCGTGGTTTACAACGCCTTCTTGCCGGAGATCTCAACGCCCGACGAGCGCGACGGGGTGAGTGCTCGAGGGTGGGCTCTGGGCTATCTAGGCGGATTCATTCTGTTGGGCGCCAACCTCGCGCTGTTCCTTCTGCACGACAGCTTCGGGCTCACCGAGGGCGAGGCGGTACGGGTCTGTCTGGTTTCGGCCGGGACCTGGTGGGCCCTGTTTGCCCTCATCCCCCTCAAACGGCTCCGAGACCGACCGCCGGTCGCCGTCGTCCCAGCCGCTCCCCCGGGGTCGTCCGCCGAGGGTGGGGTGGTCGCTGGCGCCTTCCGTCAGCTGGTCCGCACCGTGTCCGACCTTCGGGACTATCCACAGACCCTGTGGTTCCTGCTCGCGTTCCTCTGCTTCAACGACGGGATTCAGGCGGCGATCGCCTTCTCCGCCACCTACGGGAGCGAAGAACTCGGCCTAGCGGATGCCACGCTCATCCAGGCGATCCTGCTTGTGCAGCTGGTGGCTTTTGGCGGGGCGCTGCTGCTGGGGTGGATAGCCCGGTTCTACGGCGCCAAGCGCACGATCGTGGGGTCACTCGTGGTGTGGACCCTGGTGGTCTTCTACGCGGTGCTCATCCCCGCGGGTGATGAGCTGGCGTTCTATCTGCTAGCCGCCGCGATCGGCATCGTGTTGGGCGGGACCCAGGCCCTGTCCCGCTCGCTGTTCAGCCAGTTCATTCCTCGCGGCCGGGAGGCCGAGTACTTCGGGCTGTACGAGATCAGTGACCGCGCGACCTCGTTCGTAGGGTCACTGATGATCACCGTGACGCTTCAAGTCACGGGTTCGTACCGGCTCGCCATCCTCGGGCTGGTCGTCTTCTTCATCGTGGGCATGATCCTGCTCACCCGAGTCGACGTGCCGCGAGGGATTCGACAGGCGGGTAACGAGGTGCCATCAGTCGTCTGACCTGGGACTTTGCACCCCATCCTCGCTGCCTGACCCGGGTCGGGATCCACCCAATGGGCTTACAGACCGCTTGCGTGAGCGTCGATGACCTGAGGGACACCCGCCAGCGGGAACATGCTGGATCCCTCGAGTGTTATGACGCCAGGTCCCCGATTCCCTGGGGGATCGGCCCAGACGAAGACAGGTGACGGTATCCATGGCCAAGGCGCTCCGCGGCACCAAGCTCGGCGCTGTGAGTTACGAAAACGACCGAGGCGTGGAGTTCGCGCCTCGATCAGCGACGTCCTTCCTGTGTCCTTCCGGCCACCTCACCGAGGTGCCCTTCAGCGTGGAAGCCGACATTCCTGCCTTGTGGGAGTGCCGCACCTGTGGCTCAACGGCACTGCGCGTCGACACTGAAGAGCCCGAACCGGCGACCAAGCGCAAGCAGCGCACTCCCTGGGACATGCTCGTGGAGCGTCGTACGGTGGGAGACCTCGAGGAACTGCTCGAAGAGCGGCTCACGCTGCTGCGCGGAGCTGGTGGAGCGACTCGGGTCGTCCATACCGAACACCGCACAGGCACCGAGTCCAAGCCACGCCGCCGGGCGCAGCCGCAAGCCCGTCGCTCAGCCTGACTCTTCCTTGCCGGGCAGGATCTCCCCACGGATCACTGAGTCGTCCGACCCAGGGCCGGTCGAGTTCCGAGGCCCCCCAGGCCCTCGCTGCTCCTGACCCCGCTCCCCCTCAACGACGTCACCGCGGACCACCTGCGTCACGTGCACCGTGCTGGCCCTGCCCTGGCGCCACACGACAGTCCCGCCGGGTCCGGTCACCGAGATGAAGCGTCGGGTGAACCACGCGGCTGCCGCCGTGCGTAGAAGGGTCCGAACGAAGGGCAGCAACAAAAGCAGGCCGAGGCCGTCGCCGACGAATCCCGGTGTGGCGATGAGGAGCCCACTGAGGAAGAGCAGCCCTCGATCTGCGGCCTGAGCCCCATCTGGTAGCGACGGACTGGTGGTTACTCCCCTTGCGTCGGGGCCGCCGGCGGCCGTACGCAGGCCCTCCCACCAGGACCGGCCGGCATGCCGCATGATCAAGAAGCCGGCGACGGCGGCGACCACGATGAGGCCCAAAGTGGCCCAGCCGCCTAGCCGGGTGGTGACGGCGACGATCGAAGCGATCTCTAGTGCAAAAAGGACCAGCAGTCCGACCAGAATCCTCATTGCTCTCCCCCGGATGCGCGCTGCGGGTTCATGACCCGTTCACGAGCGCGAGCCGAGGCGCTTCAGACCGCGCGTCTTGGTCCGGGCTTGGTTCCATCGGGTCTGCGCTCCCCAAACGGTCACGCGCCACAGGGCTTCGCCAACGATGCCGCGGCTCATCTTGCTGTCCCCAGCCTCGCGCTCCACGAAGGTAATGGGAACCTCCGTGACCCGAAAGCCCTGGTCCACGGCACGCCGGGCGAGATCGACCTGGAAGCAATAGCCCTGCGATCCGACGGTTTCGAGATCCAAGGCCTTGAGCGTGGCGGCCCGGAACGCGCGGTAGCCGCCGGTGGCGTCGCGAAGCGGGATCCCCAGGGCCATGCGGGCGTAGGTGTTGCCCCCCCGGCTGAGGAATTCCCGACTCCGGGGCCAGTTGACGACGCTTCCACCGTCCACCCAGCGCGAACCGAGGACGAGGTCCGCACCGTGATCGACCTCCGCCAGCAGAGCGGGCAGCTCTTCAGGTCTGTGCGACCCGTCAGCGTCCATCTCGACGATCACTTCGTAGCCCCGGTCTAGTGCCCAGCCGAATGCATCCAAATAGGCCGCCCCGAGGCCGGCCTTTCCCGGTCGGTGCAAGACATGAACCTGATCGTCCGCGGCCGAGATGTCGTCGGCAATCTTTCCGGTCCCATCGGGGCTGTTGTCGTCGGCCACCAGAACGTGCGCATGAGGTACGGCCGCCCTGACCCGACCCACGATGCGGGGAAGGTTGGCGGCCTCGTTGTATGTGGGAATGCACACGAGGACGGAAGATTCGGTCACTGGAGTGCGGCCTCGTCGGTGGGAGCGGGAGTGCCGTCCGTGGTCCGGCGGCGATGACGCCAACTGACGGTACCGGACCACAACGCGGCGCCGAAACCAGCGATGGCCAGGACGACCTCGGGCGCTGCACCGACGCGAGCAGCGACCGTAAGTTGATCAGAGAGGTTGACCCGTTGCACGATTCGATCAGCGGTGAAGATGTCCGCGCGCTGAACGACGGTGCCATCAGGGGCGATGCTGGCAGAGACACCAGACGTCGCCGCGACCATCACCCAGCGGCCGTGCTCAACCGCCCGCAGGCGGCTCATCGCTAGTTGCTGCTCGGTCTGCGGAGTCCACCCGAACGTGGCGTTGTTGGTCTGGACAGCGAGGATCTGGGCACCTTCGACCACCGTGGATCGGACCAGCCCGTCGTAGGCCACCTCGAAGCAGATGACATCGCCCACTCGGGCTGGGCCTACCTGAAGGACCCCAGGTTGGGTCCCGGCCGCGAAGTCCCGTGCGACGCGGTCGACCTCAGGCGAAATGAGCCGGGCGATCGAGCGAAAGGGGATGTACTCGGCAAAGGGCACTGGATGCTGCTTGACGTAGGTCTCCCCCGGTCCCCCGGGGGTATCCGCTGTGGCCGGTTCCCAGACGATGCCGACGTTGAGAATGGTGCTCGGATCGGAGGGGTTCTCGGTGAGAGTGCCGACCAAGGTCGGTACGCCGATCGAGTCGACTGCCTCCTGAATCAGCGCAGCCGCCTCTGGGCTCCGAAAGGGGTCCACGTCTGACGCGTTCTCCGGCCACAGGACCAGGTCGGGTTGCTCCTCCTCCCCGGTAGCGACGGATTCAGCCAGCGCAACGGTGCCCGTGACGTGGTTGCGGAGCACGGCTTCGCGCTGGGCATTGAAGTCCAGACCGAGCCTGGGGACGTTGCCTTGGACTATCGCCACAGTGACGGACGCGCCGGTCGCCGAAGCGGCGGGCACCAGGGCGGCGATCGCCAGCACGCCCACCGCACCAGCGAAAGAGGCGCCCGCCCATCGGCTGGCTCCGCCGGCCGCGATCACGACGCCTGCGGCGAGCAGGGCTCCGGCCAGGCCAACGGCGAACGTGATGAGCGGGGCTCCACCGAGGACCGCGAGGTCGAGCAGCGGGCCCTCGGCCTGTCCGAAGGCCACCCGCCCCCAGGTGAATCCCCCAAACGGCCAGCGACCCCGAACGGCCTCTTCGGTCACCCATAGGCAGGCGACCCAGAACGGCCACGCCCGCAGCCGCTGCACCAGCGTGAGGCCGATCGCCAACGGGACCACGTACAACGACTGGTAGACGGCCAGAATCAGCCATGGGGCCGCGCCGACATAGATCCCGGCCCAATGCAGCAGCGGAACGAAGAGCCCGAGACCGGCAGCGAGACCACTCAACGCGCTGACGCGCAGCCGCGCCCCGCGCGTCGCAAGCGTGAGTAGGGCGACGGACACCGGGGCGGCAAGCCATGCGTCGTAAGGCGCGAAGCTGAGCATCAGTAGGACCCCGGACAGGGTCGCGAGCAGCAGGCGCCCCCCCGGGCTTTGCATCCATTCCACCGGGCGAGCGTATGCGGCGGCGTCGGTCAGGGGACGACGACTGTGCCCGATGCCGTGGTGCAGACCTGGGGCGGGTCGAGCACCTCGGCTGCGGACGCAGACCGCTCCGGTACGGCTCTGGCCAGCACTTTGGCTTCGAAGGCTAACGACCTCGAGCGGCGACCCACGCGCGTCACGGTGGCGGTGACCTCGATGACGTCACCCGCGCGCACGGGTCCCTCGAACGTGACCTCGCTGTAGCCGGCGAACAAGCCCTCGTCCCCGTCGGTGCGGATACACACTTCGGTCGCGACGTCGCCGAACAGACCCAGGACGTAGGCGCCGTCAACCAGGTCACCCCCGTAGTGCGCGTGGGCATATGGCACATAGCGTCGATGAGTCACGCTGAGCCCGAGCCGCTTCTCGTGGGTCATGGTCATCCTCTCGTGGCTTGACGTGCCTTGCCGGTTGCGCGACCTTCCCACTTGCGCTTCTTGGCCTTCTTCCGTCCCTTGGTGCTTCCGGCGTTCTGGTAGTCCGGGTCGGCCGTGTGCAGCGTCTCCTCGGCAAGGACCGGGCGTGACACCGTGATGGCATGCACCAGGTACGAGGCGACTTCACCGGGCGTCGTTCCCCGACCGAACACCCGGTCGACGCCTAGTTCCACCGCGGCGCCCTCGTCGAAGCGCGGCCCCCCGACGATGAGCAGCGGACGCTCCTCGGAGGGGTAGGACTCACGGAACGCCGCGGCCATCTCGCGCGTGTTGTGCAGGTGCGCATCTCGCTGGGTGACGACTTGGGAGACGAGTACCGCGTCGGCCCCAAGCGCTCGGCTTCGCTCAACCAGCTCAGGTACAAGAACCTGCGCACCCAGGTTGTGCACTTCGATCTCGCTGTAGTACTCCAGACCCTTTTCTCCCGCGAAGCCTTTGATGTTGAGGATCGCGTCGATTCCAACGGTGTGCGCATCGGTGCCGATACAGGCGCCCACGACCACCAACGGCCGGCGCAACTCCTTCTTGATGGAGTTGTTGACCTCCTTGGCCGTCAGCAGCGGGAACTCACGCTCGAGGACAACGACTTTGTGCGGTTCGACCAGATGCGCCACCGGCCCGTAGACGACGAAGAAGGTGAAGTCCGGCCCCATGGCCTTGGCGTGGACGAGCAGGGCAGGCTCGATCCCCATCCTGTTCGCCAGCTGAACGGCCGCTCCTTCAGCGCGCTTGTCGTGCGACATGGGCAAAGTGAACGACACCTGCACCATTCCGTCTCCGGTGGTGTCGCCGTACGGTCGCAGGACTCGCTTTTCGGCAGTCACTGGGAACTCCGGGGACTCGTGGACGCCTTGGGGCGCGTTTTCGACGGGGGGCTCTCAGCGAGCAGGTCGATGCCCGGGTGGTAGTACTCGGGAGCTCGCTGGAGCACACCATCAAGGCCCTTGCCCGCGTCGGCTGGGCGCTTCATGAGCCCGAACGTGCCGTCGCCGATGGCTTCCAGCAGTGGGGCGCTTCCCGGTTCGTTCACGATGTCCTCGAGCAACTCGACAGCTTCGGAAAGGACCTGCCGCGCGCGAGTCTGGATGAAGCCGTCGACCGGTGGGTGGAAGTCCTCGGTGAGTCCCCCAGCGGCGTTCAGGACGTAGCGCACGTTCTGGAGGGCTAGATCGCGGTCCGACAGCCACGGCGTCACCACCGCCTCGGTCATCATCCCGACGAGAAGGATGCCCTGATCGGTGAGTGCCCCCACCAGGTTGAAGAAGCCATCGAGCAAGTATCCGCGGAAGATGTCACCGGTCATGTGCTTGGTCGGTGGCATCCACTTCAGGGGAGCTCCAGGGAACAGCTGTCGAGCGAGCATGGCGTGCGCCAACTCCAGGCGGAAAGACTCGGGAACTTCTGGGTTGATCTCGAACGCGTGACCCAAGCCGAGTTGCCAAGTCTCGAGGCCTGCCTCCCGGGCGAAGTACTCGTTCAACAACTGACTGACCGTGACCGTGTGAGCCGCATCAACAGCGTCGGCCGTGGTCAGGTAGTTGTCCTCGCCCGTATTGATGATGATTCCGGCGCGAGCGTGAATTTGTCGGGAGTACCGCTGATCCACAAACGTGCGCACGGGGTTGATGTCTCTGAACAGGATCCCGTACATCGAGTCGTTGAGCATCATGTCGAGCCGCTCCAGGCCAGCCAACGTCGCGATCTCGGGCATACAGAGGCCAGACGCATAGTTGGTCAACCGGACATAGCGCCCCAGCTCGCGACTTACGTCGTCCAGGGCGGCTCGCATGATCCGGAAGTTCTCCTGGGTGGCGTAGGTGCCCGCATAGCCTTCGCGCGTCGCACCCTCGGGGACGTAATCGAGTAGTGACTGCCCGGTTGAGCGAATGACCGCAATGACGTCCGCGCCCTCGCGCGCAGCCGCCTGAGCCTGGGGGACGTCCTCGTAGATGTCCCCCGTCGCGACGATTAGGTAGATCCAGGGGCGGCGCGGGGCGTCTCCGATCCGCGCGACCATGCGTTCGCGGGCCACCCGTTGCCGATCGATGCGAACCATCCCGGCCTTCGCGGCCCGGCGCGCGTCCCGCCGCGCCCGGTCGACGTCACGTCCGGTAGGCATGGTGAAGACGACCGAACCGGACGCCGCCTTCTGCGCCAGCGTCAGTAGATCGGCGGAGTTGGTCTCACGCAGCGCGTGCCAGACCGGAAGGGCAGCCCCGCGATCCAGCCCGACATCCGCGCGTACGGCGTCCGTGAGCCGATTGACCCACGGAATACCCTCCACGTCAGCCCCGGCCAGTCCAGCAAGTCGCAGGCCCGCTCGCTCTACGGACACCGTGGTGTGCGTCTGAGCCATCCGTACGACCGGTCGCCCGGCCTTGCGGGCCAAGGCTCGGGCCTTGCGAACCACCGCGGGATCCAAGCTCAGAGCTTGGCCGGCTGGCGACGTCCGCGCGGCCGCGCGGCTGCGCGCGGCTGGCTTGTTGGGTCGACGTTCGGTCACGTGGCTAGCCCTTTCTCGGACGTAAAAATCGTTTGGCCCCTCAGCACGGTGCGCAGGCAGGCGGGGGGCTTGCCGCCGTCGACCAGGGCGGGTAGCCGGGGGACGTCCCAGATGGCGTACGTCGCCGGCGACCCAACGGACAGTCGGCCCGACTCATCGTCGCGAGCGGCCCGCCACCCGCCACGGGTATGAGCGTCGAAGGCCACCGCGAAGGACAGTCGTTGGCTAGGGACGTGGTGGCTCATCGCGGCCCGGACGCCACCCCAAGGGTCGACGGGCGTCACTGGACTGTCCGAGCCAAGCGCGACCACAACTCCAGCAGCGAGTAGGTCCGCGAGCGGATTGAGAGTGACGGCTCGATCGGGGCCGAGCCGCTCGGCGTACATCCCCTCGGTCCCGCCCCAGAGTGGGTCGAACGCCGGCTGTACGGAGGCGTACAGACCCAGGTAACCCATCCGGGTCATCAGGTCTTGATCGACCATCTCGGCGTGCTCGATCCGGTGCCGAGCTGCCCGGATCGCCTCAACGCCAACGACCGCCGCGGCCTCTTCGTACCCCGCTACTACGGCATCCATCGCGGCATCGCCGATGGAATGAAACCCCGATTGCATGCCGAGCTGGGTGCAGGTAACCACATGGTCACGGATCTGGTCGACGCTCAGGTAGGCCGCGCCGCACGTGGGCGCGTCCGCATATTCGCTGCGCAGGCTCGCCGTGTGTGATCCGATTGAGCCGTCGACGAACAGGTCTCCCGCAGCGCCAAGGGCACCGAGCGCGGCGGCCTCCGCGGCGCCGCCGATCTGACCCCAGTAGCCAACGACTTCGGGTCCTGGCTCCTCGGCCGCGAGGGAGAGCATGCCGGTGAAGTCGTCAGGGCTGGAGATCTCCGGCCCCCCGATCTCGTGGATGGCTGCCACCCCGCGTTGCGCGCAGTGGCGGCGGGTCGCACGTTGAGCCGCAGCCCGGCTGGAAGCGGAGACCGAATCAAGAGCGATGGCGCGGGCTCGGTGGTGGGCCTCGCGCGTCAGAAGTCCGGAGGGATCAAATCCGTCGTAGCCCGCGAGGTCGGGCAGCACAGCCAACAAGGCTGAGGACACGAGTGCCGAATGCACGTCGATCCGGCTGAGGTAGAGCATGGCGCCGTATGAGGCGCGGTCCACTTCCTGACGGGTCGGAGGTCGCGCCTCTGGCCATCGTGTTTCGTCCCAGCCGTGGCCCAAGACGACCCCGGCCGAGCCGGTGGTCCGGCAGAACGACTCAATCCTTTCCAACGCCTCGGGCAGTGACGTGCAGTCGGTCAAGTCCAATCCAGTGAGCAATAGCCCGGTGGACGTGGAATGCACGTGTGGGTCGACGAACGCTGGGGTGACTAAGGCGCCCTCGAGCTGGACCCGCTCGTCAGTGGAATCCGCCCACGCCAGGGCATCGTCATCTGAACCGACCCAGGCGATCCGACCGTCCACGATCAGCATCGCCTCAAGCGTCCCCTCGGCTTGGGGATCGTTCGGGTAGACCAGGCCGCCCATGAGCAGCGTGGAGTGGCCGGTGGTGTCGGCGGTGCTCGCCTTGGTGGCCATGGGGTCAGTCTGCCGCGATCCGGCCCTCGAACAGCGACCGGACTGCTGGCTCGTCCCTGACCAAGGCGAAGGCTAGGTCCGCGTGCCCAGGCGTGAAGCCGTTGCCGATGAGCATCGTCACATCCGAGGCAAGGCCCTCAGCGCCGAGTGCGGCCGCGCTGAACGACGTCGCCATCGAGAAGAAGATGACCGTGCCCCCCGAGGGGTTCGTTGCCAGAATCGCTCCGTGCTCACACCCTGGCACATCGACACAGACGACGGTCACGTCGGCAGGAGCGCCAAGCGCCCCCTCCACCGCAGCGGCCAAGGCCACGGGGTCGCGCGCGTCGGCCAACGCAGTCACGTCGGCAAGTCCGGAGGCGGACAGAGCCTGCTCCTCGGAGCTCACCGGAACGATCCCGACGGTGCGCCTCGATCCGGCACGTCGAGCGGCGATCAACGAGAGCGACCCGGACTTGCCGGCACCGCCGATCACCGCCACCAGGGGAGCAACCCCACGCGCGACATACCCGCTCACGACCCGCTGCGTGAGCGCCGGTGCTCCCGCCACGTCCATTACGGCCATCGACAATTCGCTGGGCAGGTCTGCGGGTAGGACGGCTGCAATCGATCGTCCGAACAAGATCGCGGTCCCCTCACACGGCACCTGTTCGCTCAGCCCGTCCCACTGGGCCAGCCCGTCCTCGAGGACCAGCGGCGTCAGCGACAAGGAGACCAACGAAGCGATGCGATCTCCAGGAGCCACCGGCAGCGTGGCCGAAGGGCCCATCTCCTCAACGACTCCGACCAGCATGCCGCCGGACCCGGTCACTGGGTTCTGCATCTTCCCGCGCGTGGCCACGATGCTGAGGACTTCCTCTCGCACCTTCGCTCCGTCGCCACCGTGCTTGTCGAACAACTGGCGGAAGCTGGCCGCATCGAGGTTGAGCCGCTCGACCCGCACCCGGGTCTCGTCACTGGCTACGGCAGGGCTCGGATCCAGGCGCTCCGCGGCCTGCGGGAGGACCCCAGGAGGAGCCACCACGCGGTGCAATCCGACGGGCGAGCAGGCTCGGGGGGCGGCGGTGTTGGAGGTCACGGCGGGATCCTCTCACGACAAGGCGCACTTAGGCCGGAGATCTTATGGTCAATGAGTCGCAGTACGGGAAGGTTTGCGAGTACCCTCCTCACATGTCTGAGATCCTCTCGCAATCCGCCGTGGCCAGCACCGCTAACGCATCGCTCACGGTCGGTCAGCCGTACGGCTACCAGGCAGCGCAGTTGCTCGAGCCGGACTGGACCCGCTTCGCGCCGTGGTCCGACGTCACAGCGGCGCAGTGGCGCGACGCACAGTGGCAGCGCTCCCACTGCGTGAAGAACATCAAACAGCTTCGCGAGCTGATGGGAGACCTACTCGAGGATCGGTTCTACGCAGACCTTGAGCGGGACCAGGCTGAGCGAGCGACCATGTCGATGCTCGTGCCCCCGCAGATGCTCAACACGATGGTCCCCCGCTCGCACGATGCTGGGGAACCGCGGTCGGAGGACTTCACCCGGGCCTTCTACTCCGACCCAGTCCGCAACTACATGCTTCCCGTGTTCTCCGATCGCCGTACGGACTGGCCGACCCATCCGCATGCGACCCGCGACTCACTGCACGAGCACGACATGTGGGTGGCCGAAGGACTGACTCATCGGTACCCGACCAAGGTGCTCGCGGAACTGCTTCCGACCTGTCCGCAGTACTGCGGACATTGCACGCGCATGGACATCGTGGGCAACTCCACGCCGCAGATCGCGAAGCTCAAGTTCAATCTCAAGCCAGTTGACCGCCAGGATCAAATGATCGAGTATCTGCGGCGCAGCCCCGGCGTCCGCGATGTCGTCGTCAGCGGCGGCGACGTGGCCAACCTGCCATGGAAGAATCTCGAGAGCTTCGTCGCTCGCCTCCTCGAAGTCGAGAACATCCGAGACATCAGGTTGGCGACCAAGGCCCTGATGGGTCTACCGCAGCACTGGCTGCAGGATGAGGTCGTGGCCGGCATGACACGGCTAGGTGAGACTGCTCGAGAGCGCGGTGTCTCACTGGCGATTCACACCCACGTCAACACCGCCCAGTCCCTCACTCCGCTGGTCGCCGAGGCGACGCGGACGATGATGGATGCCGGAGTCCGCGACGTCCGCAACCAGGGCGTGTTGATGCGGGGAGTGAACGCCTCGGTCGAGCAATTGCTCGATCTGTGTTTCGCGCTACTCGACGGCGCCGGAATCATGCCCTACTACTTCTACATGTGCGACATGATTCCGTTCTCCGAGCACTGGCGCGTGAGCGTCAAGGAGGCGCAACACCTCCAACACGGGCTGATGGGGTATCTGCCTGGGTTCGCGACCCCGCGCATCGTGTGCGACGTGCCCTTCGTCGGCAAGCGGTGGGTGCACCAGTTGGACTCCTACGACGAAACGCGTGGTGTGTCCTACTGGACCAAGAACTACCGGACGTCTATTGAGGCGTCAGATCCTGATGCGACGGTCCGCACCTATGAGTACTACGACCCGATCGACACTCTCCCGCCCGAGGGTCAGGCCTGGTGGCGCGAGCACGGCATGGAGTCGGTCGAGCAGACCCTCGCTGACGCATCGGCTGCAGCAGCGTCATCGCGGGCAGCTTCCGCGCACTGAACGCCGCACAGCCCACGCAAGATCCGATGCGCCTACTTCGCCGTGGGCTCGGGCAGGGCTACGCGGCCTTCGTAGGGAGTGGACAACACGATGGTGGTCCGCGTCTGCACATTAGCCGTGGACCTGATTTCCGCGAGCAACGACTCCAAAGCGATCGGTGACTCGACCCGAACTTTCAGGATGTAGGACTCCTCTCCCGCCACGGAGTGGCAGGCCTCGATGGCCGCGATGCCGGCCAGCCGCTCCGGTGCGTCGTCCGGCTCCGCCGGGTCCAGAGGCGTGATGGACACGAACGCGGTGACCGAGAGGCCGACGGCGACGGCATCGAGCGTCGCTGCATACCCGGTGATCACCCCGCGCTCCTCGAGTCTGCGGACCCGCTGATGAACGGCCGAGGTCGACAGACCGGTCGCCTTACCAAGGTCGGTGAAGGACATTCGGCCGTTGGCCCCAAGCAGCCGGATGATCTCGAGGTCCAGGTCTTCCACACCGAAGAATCTAGCGTGGCGGCTCGGGCTTCGTCAGCGACCGACCGATCACGACGCGTTGGATCTGATTCGTGCCCTCGACGATCTGAAGCACCTTGGCTTCGCGCATGTAGCGTTCGACCGGGAAGTCCTCGACATAGCCGTAACCTCCCAGCACCTGCACGCAGTCGGTCGTGACCTGCATGGCCATGTCCGTGGCGAACAGCTTCGCCATCGCGGCTTGGGTGCCGAAAGGCTGTCCGGCGTCCTTGCGGCGGGCCGCTGCGAGATACAACGCGCGAGCTGCTGCGATCCCGGTGGCCGCGTCGGCCAGCATGAACTGCAGCCCCTGGAAGTCGGCGATCGGTCGGCCGAACTGGCGGCGCTGCTTCGCATAGTCGACGGCCGAGTCCAACGCAGCCTGGGCCAGACCGACCGCGCACGCCGCGATGCCGAGACGACCGCTGTCCAGGGCGGCCAGAGCGATCTCGAAGCCCTGCCCCTCGTTCCCGATCCGCCTCTGACGGGAGACCTGGGCGTGATCCAAGATGACCTGCGCGGTATGGCTGGCGTTGGCCCCCATCTTCCGCTCCGGAGCCGCACTGGACAGGCCAGGAGTCGCGGCATCGATCAACAGGCAGGTAATACCACGTGGCCCGTCGTCGGAGGTTCGGGTCATCACCGAGTAGAAGTCGGCCACTCCCCCGTGGGTGATCCACGCCTTCGTGCCGCTCACTTCATAGGTGTCTTCGTGCAGAACCGCGCGAGTCTCTAGCGCAGCGGCGTCCGACCCGGACTGAGCCTCGGAGAGGCAATAGGCCCCCAACTGCTCCCCACCGAGCATCTCGCCCAGCCAACGCGCGCGCTGCTCGTCCGTGCCGTACATCGCCAGGGGGTGACACGCCAGGGTATGGACGCTCACGCCGATTCCGACGGAGAGCCACGAGGCGGCCAGTTCTTCGAGCACCTGGAGATAGACCGCGTACGGCTGCCCGCCACCGCCGAACTCCTCAGGGTAGGCCAAGCTCAACAGTCCGGCTCGGCCCAGCGTGGTGAACGTGTCGCGCGGGAAACGCGCTTCAGCTTCGAAGGCGGCGACGTACGGAGCCAGTTCGGCGTCGGCGATCTCCCGGGTGAGCTCGAGCAGCGCGTGGGCCTCGTCGGTGGGGAGCTCGCGTTCGACGGACAGGGCCATCGCGATCCTTTCAGTCGGTGCCGCTCCTGCGGCGCACCGTCAGTGGTCGAGGACGACTAGTTCGTGCGGACGGTGGTTCACACTCTGAACGCCCTCGCTGGTGCAGATCACGATGTCCTCGATCCTGGCCCCGAACTCTCGCGGGTGGTAGAGCCCAGGTTCAATCGAGAACGCCATGCCCGGCTCCAAGATCAGGGCATTCCCCTCGACGATGTATGGCTCCTCGTGCGTGGACAGACCGATGCCGTGACCAGTGCGGTGGATGAACAGCTCACCGTGGCCGGCCTCGGTGATCACCTGTCGAGCCACCCGATCGACGGATTCGGCGCTGACTCCTGGCTTGACGTGTCGGCAGGCGGCATCCTGCGCCTGCATGAGGACCTCGTACGAGTCCAGAAAGCGCTGCGGTGGAACACCGATTGAGTACGTGCGGGTCGAGTCCGAGCAATACCCGAGCGGAGTGGTCCCACCGAGGTCGACAACCACGGGATCACCACGCTGGATGACGCGGTCGGAGAGCTCATGATGGGGGCTCGCCCCGTTCGGGCCAGATCCAACGATCACGAAGTCGACGATGTCATGTCCCGCCGCGAGAATTGCATCAGCAATGTCCGCGCCAACCTCACGTTCAGTGCGGCCAGCCCGAAGCCACTGATGCATGTCGGCGTGAACCCGATCGATGGCCGCCCCTGCCTGGGCGAGGGCCGCTACTTCGGCTGGGGACTTTCGCATGCGCAGTTCGCGAAGCACGCTCCCGGCAAGGACCTGCTCGGTGCCCGCCATGATCGACCGGAAGGCCAGGACCTTCTCCGCCCACATGTGATCGTCCACGGCCACTCGGTCGACGGAGCCGAGCAGAGACCCGACCAGCGCGTACGGATCATCGGTCTCGTTCCAGCCCAGGATCTCAACGTCGGCAGCACCGATCGGGGAGACCTCGGCGGCCGGGCGCTCCAGCGTCGGCACAACAAGCATCGGCGAGTGATCGGGCCGCAGAACGAGGCAAGTCAGCCGTTCCAACGGCAGCGCGTCATAACCGCACAAGTAGCGCAGGTCTGGTCCAGGGGAGATGAGCATCGCGTCGATGCCGGCGCGCGCCAGCAAGTCGGTCGCCCGGCCCAGCCGATCAAGGTCAACGAGAAGTCCGGCCACGCGGATCAGCCTACGGCCGTTGACCACACCCTCGTGACAGGCTGCGCATGCTGTCCTAGTTGAAGGGGCCAGAACGTGACGGACGAGCGCTCAGACGCCAAGGAATTGAAGAACCCGGGATACGAGATCTTCGTCGGGCTGTTGTCGATTCTGTCAATCGTCAATCTGGTTCTGCTGATCGTTTTCTCCGAGGACGCGGCCCTCAAGCCAATCGTCTTGGCGATGAACGGACTGCTGAGCCTGATCTTCTTCGTTGACTTTTCCTTCCGCTTGTTCACCGCCTCTTCGAAGTCCGACTACTTCTTCCGCAGCTTCGGTTGGGCCGACTTGTTGGCGAGCCTGCCGTTTCCGCAGACCAAGATCCTGCGGCTGTTCCGCCTTTGGCGCGTGTACCGGTTACTCAAGGTGTATGGCTTTCGAGAGATCACCCGGCTCCTCGTGGCCGACCGCGCAGGCAGTGCGCTGTTCATCCTCCTGCTGGCAGGGATCCTCGTCCTCGAGTTCGGCAGCTTGACCATGGTTGCGATCGAGGCGGATCAACCAGGGGCCACGATCACCACCGCTGCCGACGGGCTCTGGTACACGATCGTGACGATTTCCACGGTCGGGTACGGCGACCTATATCCCGTCACCTCGGCAGGGCGCCTCATGGGCGCCATGATCATCGTGGTCGGTGTGGGAATCTTCGGGACCTTCACCGGCTACCTAGCGAACAGCTTCCTGTCCGGTTCGAAGAGGAAGGACCCACCAAGACCCGCGCAGGGCACGGACCCACCATCGGGGCCGGCCGCGACCGAGCAGACCGAGCTCAAGGAACAGGTCGCCGAGCTGAGGCGCCTGGTAGCCCACCAGCAGCAAGCACTCGATGAGGTGGACGCCCTGCTTGGCCACGCCGGACCCTGATCCGGTCTCTGATCCCATGTCATGATCGGACGCATGCAACCGCCGGGACCAGGCTCAAGGCTGCTCCTCCTAGACACTGCGTCGCTGTACTTTCGAGCCTTCTACGGCATTCCCGACACGGTTCGGTCGAAGGACGGGCGCCCGGTGAACGCTGTTCGGGGACTGCTGGACTTCGTCGCCCGGTTGATGAGTGAATACCCGGCCACCGAACTGGTGGCCTGCATGGATGCGGACTGGCGGCCGGCCTTTCGGGTAGCCGCAATTCCCAGCTACAAGGCTCATCGAGTGGTCGAGCCTGGATCCGTTGAGGAGGAGGTCCCGGACGACCTGAGTCCACAGGTGCCGGTCATCGAGGCGACGCTTGGCGCCCTGGGAATCGCCACCGTGGGGGTGGCTGGATATGAAGCAGACGATGTGATCGGGACGTACACGCTCACCACGACCGGTCCGGTGGACATCGTCACCGGTGACCGGGACCTCTTTCAGCTCGTGGATGACGCCCGGCCGGTCCGGGTGCTCTACACCGCCCGCGGCGTCGGGAGACTCGAGATCGTTGATGAGGCTTGGGTTGCCTCGAAGTACGGCATCCCCGGTCGTGCCTACGCGGACTTCGCCACGCTTCGTGGAGATCCCTCAGATGGTCTGCCGGGCGTGCGCGGGGTTGGGGATAAGACTGCGGCCGCACTCATCGCCCAATGGGGCTCCTTGGACGCCATCATGGCGGCATTGGACGAACCGACGACCGAGTTGGGCGCCCGCGCCAAGCTCGAGGCCGATCGGTCCTATCTCGCCGTGGCCCCTGAAGTCGTTCGGGTGGCGCCGGACGTCCCATTGCCGGACGTGGACATCCGTGTGCCAGCCGAACCCCGTGATCCGGAAGCCCTGCTTGCGCTCTCCGACTACTGGAACCTTGAGTCGCCGATCAACCGGGTGCTGAACGCATTGGCCGTCGCCTCAGGTGGCTAGGCCTGAGCCGCGAGGCGAGCTTCGCGGGTGGCTTTGCGGTCCTCGAAACGCGCCGCAGCGGTCTCAAGCTCGCCGAGGAAGACGTCGAGCTCCAGGCGAGCTTGCTCCCCTTCGGCGTTGAGGCCTTCCAGATCCCAGACTTTCCACTGCCGGAGCACCGGGACCAACACCTGGTCCTTGTGCTGGCGTAGGTCGTAGATGCCGGCATTGGCAATCAGTACCGATTTGCGCAAGAAACCGTCGATGGAGTGGCCGGGCATCTGGAAGGTCGTCACCACGTCGGTGATGGCGCGCATCGTGGAATTGGGGTCGCGTTCGAGTGTGGCGGCAATCATGTTCCGGTAAAAGATCATGTGCAGGTTCTCATCCGTGGCGATCCGCGCCATCAAGGCCTCGCAAACCGGGTCACCCGATGCGGTCCCGGTGTTGCGGTGGGAGACGCGGGTCGCAAGTTCTTGGAATGACACGTACGCGAGCCCGCGGATCATGTCGTCGCCGTAGTCGCTGCGGAACCCCGTTTCCATGTGCACCATGCGGGCACGTTCGAGCGCGGCCGGGTCCACCGAACGGGTCACGGTGAGGTAGTCGCGAATTGCTTGACCGTGCCGCCCTTCCTCCGCCGTCCACCGACCGACCCAGGTGCCCCAGGCTCCGTCGTGACCGAAGATGTCTGCGATCTGAGCGTGGTAGCTGGGCAGGTTGTCCTCGGTGAGCAGGTTCACGAACAAAGCAACTTGGGCGGCTTCGGGCAGTTTGGCCTGGTCCGGAGCCCAGGCGTGCCCACCGAGCGGCCCGTCGAAGTCGCTTCCCTCGGACCAGGGGATGTAGGCGTGTGGGAACCACTCCTTCGCGACCCCGAGATGCCGGTCAACCTCTTTGGCAACCAAGGGTTCGAGCTCGAGGAGCAACTCGGTGGTCGTGTACTGCGAGGTGACACTCATCGGGCCTCCAGGCTCGTTGCTTTGTTACGGGAGCGTAACCTACGCAACCGTAGGGTCCAAGAACAATGCGGCCTCGTATGCGCCGCGCACGGTCATTGCGGCACCTGCCGAACCGAGCTGTACGACACCACGCCGCGGCAGATGGCGGAGGTGGCAGCAGCGGCAGTGGCCCGCAGGTGGGGGCTGGCCGCCGAGCCGATCTGGTCGAGCAGGTCGATCACTTGTTTGGTCCACCGAACAAAGTCACCGGCCGTCAGATCCGCTTCCTCGAGCACCGTCTCCAACGTGGCACCGGAGGCCCAGCGCCAGGTCGCCCATGCAAACCCCGCATCGAGATCGCGCAGTGAGTCCACCTGGTGTTCCCGGTCCAGGGCATCCAGCTCGCCCCAGACAACGACCATCGCCTGCAATGCTCGCCGGGAACGATCGGTCGGAATCCTTGGCGTCGGAGCATGGTCGGGCTGGCGAGACTCGTACACCAGCGACGACACGCAAGCGGCGAGTTCAGCGGCATCCAGGGAGACCCATAAGTCGCCGCGCAGACACTCCGCGGCAACCAGGTCGAGCTCGGTGTAGAGCCGCCCCAGCTGATGGCCGGCTTCGGTCACTTGGTCGTCATCGAGATAGCCCAAGACGGAAAGCACGTCGCATACTCGATCAAACTGGCGGGCGATGCTGTTGCTGCGCCGGTCGACCCTGGAGCGCAATTGGTCGGTCTCTCGGCGCAGTCGCCAGTAGCGCTCGGCCCATCGAGCATGATCTTCGCGCTGATCGCAGGAGTGGCAGGCATGGGCGCGAATAGCGATTCGGAGCTCAGCGATTTGCGCATCGTCGGCGCCAGCCGCCTTGGGCCGCTTAGGCCGACTCTTCCCCGGATCGGGGACTCGGGCGCGCAGGGCAGAGGCGAGATCGCGCCTGGCGCGGGGGTCGCGTGGGTTGAACGACTTGGGGATGCGCAGGTGTTCGACAGCCTCGACCGGGTAGGGGAAGTCGGTGAGGGACAGTCGGCGCGCCTGGCGTTCCTGCGTGAGCACATACGGTCGGGGTCCGTCGCCCGGGCCCGCGGCCTGGACGCGCTCGAGTACCACGGCGAGGCCGGCGCTGCGCCCGGCCGGAATCCGGATCACGTCCCCAGCTCTCAGTTGCTCCAGAGATCGAACCGCCTCGGCCCGGCGCAGGGCGGAAGTCGATCGTGCGAGTTCCGCCTCTCGATCCTTGAGTCGACGCCGCATGTCGGCATACTCCGCGAAGTCGCCGCGATCGCAGGTCATCGCAGCTCGGTAGCCCTCGAGGCCCTCCTCGTTGCGGGTCACCTGGCGGGCCAGGCCCACCACGGCGCGGTCGGCCTGGAACTGCGCAAATGAGGACTCGAGGATGGCGCGGGCCCGGTCCCGACCGACCTGGCCGGTGAGATTGACCGCCATGTTGTACGACGGCCGGAAGGACGACCGCAGCGGGTAGGTGCGGGTCGAGGCGAGTCCGGCAACTGCAGCGGGGTCGACTCCCGGCTGCCATACGACAACCGCGTGACCTTCGACATCGATTCCTCGTCTACCGGCTCGCCCCGTGAGTTGGGTGTACTCCCCCGGGGTCACATCCGCGTGGGTCTCGCCATTCCACTTGGTGAGCTTCTCCAGAACGACAGAGCGGGCGGGCATGTTGATCCCGAGAGCAAGGGTCTCGGTGGCGAAGACGGCTCGAACCAATCCGCGAACGAACAGTTCCTCCACCACTTCCTTGAACGTCGGCAGCATCCCGGCGTGGTGTGCGGCGATTCCCCGAGACAGCCCCTCGCTCCAGGCGTCATACCCGAGGACAGCGAGGTCCTCGTCGGGGATCTCCGCGCATCGCTCATCGACGAAGGCGCGGATCGTGCGACGTTCCTGCGGACTGGTGAGGCGCAGGCCACTGCGCAGGCACTGCTCGACGGCCGCCTCGCATCCGACCCGGCTGAAGATGAACGTGATGGCCGGGAGCAGGCCCTCTCGATCCAACCGCTCGATGACGTCGGGTCGATGGGGGTGCGAGTGGCGGCGCGGACGTCGGCCGCCGCGGGCGAGGCGCCGATCACCGACTCCGTCGTAGCGGTCCTGATCTCGTGCCGTCCGAACGAGCTCCGGATTGACGACGCCGTCGCCAACGAACAGGTCATAGAGGCGGTTACGCACTAGGACGTGCTGCCACAGCGGAACCGGCCGATGCTCCTCCACGATCACCGACGTTTGCCCGCGTACGGCCTGCAGCCAGTCGCCGAACTCCTCAGCGTTGCTCACGGTGGCCGACAGGGACACTAGGCGGACCGGCTCGGCCAGGTGGATGATGACCTCTTCCCACACCGCGCCACGAAAACGATCAGCGAGGTAGTGCACTTCGTCCATGACGACGTAACCAAGGTCGTCGAGGGTGGCGGAGTCGGCGTACAACATGTTGCGCAGTACCTCAGTGGTCATCACGACGACGGGAGCCTCGCCATTGATTGAGTGATCGCCGGTGAGTAGGCCAACAGACTCAGACCCGAGGCTCTTCACCAGGTCGCCGTACTTCTGGTTCGACAGCGCCTTGATCGGCGTCGTGTAGAAGCACTTGCGTCCCTCGGCGAGAGCAAGCCGAATGGCGAACTCCCCCACCACCGTCTTTCCCGAGCCGGTCGGGGCGGCGACGAGCACGCTGTCCCCTGCCTCCAGCGCACGGCACGCCGCCACTTGGTAGGCATCAAGCTCGAACCCGTAGGCCGCCCGAAACTGCGTGAGTTGAGAAGCGGGAGCCGTTGCGTCGTTCGCGCCAGCCGGACGCTGTTTCGGTCCCGCCATGTTCACGAGGCTAGGCGATCCCACGCGAGACGGTGGATCCGGCGGGCACGAGCATGCGAAGAGACCGGGGCACACAGGTCGCGGTGATCGGCAACGGCCCCACTCGCTCCCCGTCCGCGTACGCGATCGCCCCCGCAGCTTCCAGGCGGATCTCGCGTCCGGTGAGCACACTTACCGCGGGATGCTCGACGTGGGTCCCCTTGTAGACCCGTGGAAAGACTCGGAGGAACTCCGGCTTGCTCACGCGACCCAGCACAGTGACGTGCAGCAGTCCGTCATCAACTCGGGCGCCAGGACAGACCTTCATGCCTCCGCCGTAGGAGACCCCGTTTCCGACGGCGACGAGCATCGCCTCGTGCTCAGTCTCGTTGCCATCCACCGTCAGCCGAAAGGACAACGGCTTGAACACTCCGAGCTCAGCGAGAATGGCCACGTTGTAGCGCATCCGCCCCTTAGGCCAGCGCATGACATTGGCTCGCTCGTTAACTGCGGAGTCGAAGCCCGAGGACATGACCCCCGCGAACCAGCGACCCCCCTCGGCATCGCTGATTCGAGCCGAGTCGATCGTCCGCATGGCGCCCTCGACCAATGTGTCCGCCGCCGCAATCGGATCGTGGGGTCGGATCCCCATCAGGGTGGCGAAATCATTCCCCGTTCCGGACGGAATGATTCCCAACGGCGTTGATGTCCCGGCTACACACTGCAGGGCAAGGTTGACCATCCCGTCACCGCCGACTGCAACCAGTGCATCAACTCCCCGGGATACGGCTTCGCGACCGAGGCGTCGAGCCCCTTCCTCATCCGGACCGACCAGTCGTTCGACCGTGATTCCAGAGGCAGTCAAGCGCTCCGCGGCGGCACGTCCCTCGCTCTCGCCACGCCCGGAACCAGCAGTCGGGTTGACCAAGAGAGACACGACACGAGCCACGGGGCAAACGCTAGACCTTCACCACCCCAAGGACGGGTCACGCGCGGGTGTCATTCATGCCGATCGCGTTCCATGGTGGCGTCGGGATCGTCGTCGATCGGGCTGGGCGACGCATCCAGCGGTGAGGTCTCGTCGTCCTCCCACTCGTCGTAGTCAGAGGTCCGCCGGCGCCGACGCCGGTCATTGAGGGACGCAATCCCCATCGCTATGAAGATCAGCAGCATGATCGGAACAGCGAGCAGGGAAAGATTGAAGATGTCGCCCGTCGGGGTCGCTACCGCGGCGAAGATCCAGGTGGCCAGAACAACTTCACGCCATCGACCCCAAAGCGTCCGCCCCGAGACGACGCCGGCGGCATTCAGCAGCACCAACAGCACGGGCAACAGGAAACCCAGGCCGAAGAACAGGCACATCCGCAGGACGAAGGTGAGGTAATCGTCCAAGGGAACCAGGTTGTCGGTCTGGTCGGGTGTGAACCCCAGCAGGACTCCCAGCCCCTTGGGCAGCGCCCAGTAGGCAAATGCGATCCCCGCGCAGAACAAGGGAACAGCGACTGCGATGAACCCAAAGGACCAACGTCGTTCGTGCGTTCGCAGGCCCGGAGTGACGAAGCGCCACAACTGATAGAGCCACACCGGAGACGCGAGGACCAGACCCACGTAGAAGGAGAGCTTGAGCTGCAGACCGAAGGCGCTGCCCACACCCCCGATAACGCTGATCCCGACGTTCTGGCCCTGAGCCTGCAGCGCCGCGACGGCGACATCAGCAGGGTGCCTCAGAAAGGAGAAGACCTCGTCGTAGTAGATCCACCCAATCACCGCGCCAACGACGACCGCCATCCCGGAGACGAGCAGCCGGTGCCGGAGTTCGCCCAGGTGGTCTCCCAGGGTCATGCGCCCCTCGGGGTCACGCGGTGGCCGGCTACTCCCGCGTCGTAGTGAGACCACTGTGTTCGCGCGTCCCGTGGGTGCGGCTTCGGTCAGCGATCGGAGGGTGTCCCGGGTTCAGTCGGCGCGGCCGGCGGGGCCTGAGCCGGCTGCGGCTGCGCCGCTTGGGTGGGAGCGGGGACTTCCGGGACGTTTGGTGGCGAGGCAGGAAGCGGCTGTGGCGCCACCTGCTGGACGGTGGTGGTGTCGGGAGTCTCCTCGTCGTCACGCAGACCCTTGGTCTCGGCCTTGAAGATCCGAAGCGACCGGCCAAGCCCCCGTGCGGCATCGGGGAGGCGCTTGGCGCCGAAGAGGAGCACGATCACGACCAGGATCAGGATGATCTCGATCGGCTTCAAGTTGGGCATGGATGAACCTCTCCTCTGGAGGACTTCCAGCCTACCCCGGTGGGCTAGCGATCCACGCGCGCCTAGCGCACGTTGAGCAGCGGCTGGATCGCTGGCACGACGATGTCGTGACTGTGCAGCCACAGCGCGAAGTCCAGGAGATCGTCGTAGCTCAGCTGGGGGCCCTGGTGATCCTCCAGGGCTTCGGCGGGGATGTGCCATTGCTGGGCACGGACCCCGCCGGAGACGAGTAGGGCGACAATTTCGTCGTCCGCGGGCTTCTTCACTTCGTCCGTGCACCCGGGGCAGTCGAACGCGTAGGTCGACCACTCGGAACGGGTGCAGACGACCAAGCGCAGGTCGACGGGCTTGAGATCGACATCCCCGCACATCGGGCATGAGGCCTTGATTGTGGTCATGACGGGTCCTCCCCATGAGGACCGATCAATGATGAAGTGCAATAAGGGTGGCGCAGTGGTCCTCAAACAGGGCTTCGGCATCGCCAGACACAACCTTGACGGTTCGGGTGGGTAGATCCGGGCCAACGATTCGGCACCCGAAAGGCCCTTCACCCGGGAGTCATGCGTACGGAACGAGCGCCTGCCGCGCGGTCTTGACGACCTCGTCTGCTAGTTCATTGGGGCTGACCACCGTCGCCCGGCCTTCGAGTCGTAGCACGAGGCGACGGGCCCAGGCGAGATCCGGCGTCCTCAGGGTGACCCGCAATCCGCCGCCGGAGGTTTCGACAGCCTCATCCACCGGGTGGTAGTCGACTACCCATCGAGCGTCCGGTTCGAGGTCAAGAACCACTCGGTGGTCGCCCGGCGATCCAATCCACGCCGACCCTGGCTGGGCCACGTCGCTCAGGTTCTCCGCGTTGGGCGGGCTCGCCGGATATTCAAGGACCTCCACGGCCGTGATGCGATCGAGGCGGAAGGTGCGTACGGCTTCCGCGAGGTGGCACCAGCCCTGCAAATAGCCGGTTCTCCCCACCGTGACCATCCGCATCGGGTCCACCTCCCGTTCGGTGACCTCGTCGCGTGCGGGCGTCCAATACCTCAGCCGCAGGAGACGCCCTTCCGTAAGGCCGCGCTGCACCTCGTCGGAGATCTCCGAGGAGGGCGGCTCCTCCCTCTCAACCTCCGTGACCGTCCCGGCTAGGCTGCCGATCGCCTCTTCTACCTTCGCGAGCGCCTGGTCGACGACCGAACGGTCGGCCAGTCCTGGCACCGCCGCCAGCGATCTGAGGCCCACGAGGAGCGTGACCGCCTCGTCTACCCGAAGCTGAAGTGGGCGATCTACCGTGCGCGCCTCGAGCACGGTGATCTCGTCGTCCCAGTAGTCGATGTCCAGACTGGCCAGGGCGTCACGACCGACCTCGGCGCAAGCAGCGATCTCTAGATCGCGCTCCAGCTGCGCCGGGGTGATGTCGAAGGCGCGGGCCGCATCGGCCTTGGTCACGCCTGGGTGCGCAACCAGCCAGGGGATCAGCGTGAGCAGGCGGGTGAGTTGATCTGAGGCCGACGCCATCAGGGGGTCCCTGCGCCGATCACCCTCGTGAGGGCGGCGCTCACGGCGTCCTTGACGTCCTCGGGTTCGAGGACCACGACGTCGGCGCCCAGTGACAAGACATCGCGAACGAGCCTACTGACGCCAGTCGTGCTGATCGTGAGTCGATCCCAGACCTCGCTCTGGGCCTCGATGGAAGCGGCCTCAGCGCGCAGGCCATGACCGGTGCCTCGCCGGAGAAGGAGCACCGCGGTCCGGGGGTTGTGTGGGGCCGACGGGTCTCCGACCAACGAGGCGACGTCCACCTCCGAGGGGATCTCGAAAGCCGCCTCCGGCCCGATACTCGTGACAGGGCCAACGATGCGATCGAGGCGAAAAGCTCGGCGATCGTCCCGATCCAGATCGTGTCCCACGACGTACCAACGTCCGTTGCGGGACACGACACCGTACGGGCAGACGCGCCGTGCCGTGGTCGTTGTCGCCCCGCTCGCCCGGTGCTCAAAACGGACAACTTGACGCTGTGACGCTGCCTGAGCGATCGGTCCGAACGCCTGCTCTCCGCCGGTGAGCCGGGGCTCAACCATCGTTAGAGCACCCGGGTCCACCGACGCTCCTGCCGCCTCCAGCTTGCGCAGCGCGCGATCCGCAGCACCTGCGGCTTCCGTATGCCAGACCCGCCGGGCCAGTCCAAGCAGGGCCGCCTCTGCCGCCGTGAACTGCACAGGAGGAAGGATGTGGGTCGCTAGATCAACCCGATATCCCTCGTCGTCGCCCGAGCTGATCGTTTCCAACGGAACCCCGAGGTCACGAAGCTCAGCCTTGTCCCGCTCGAACGTCTTCTCGAACGCCTCGTCACTTGTCGCGGTGGCGTAATCCTCGATCACCTCGCGCAGTTGTCTCTTCGTGACCGGACGTTGGCTTTGGGACAGGCAGAGAAACACCTCCAGCAATCGCTCGGTCTTGTTTGCAGCCACTGTGCCCAGTCCGCGCTTCCGCCGGGCCGGGTTAGCGAGCGCCGAGCAGATCGATGACGAAGATCAGCGTCTGCCCACTGAGCCGGTGACCGGCACCCGCAGGACCGTAGGCCAGCTCGGGCGGCACCGTGAGTTGTCGACGCCCACCCACGCGCATCCCGGGAATGCCCTCCTGCCACCCCTGGATCAGGCCCTGCAAAGGAAATTCAATTGGCTCTCCACGGTCCCAGGAACTGTCGAACTGCTCACCATCGGCGAAGTCCACACCCACATAGTGAACGAGGACCTGTCCGCCGGGAACGGCCTCAGCGCCGGTTCCCACGATCAGATCGGTGATCACCAAAGCGGCCGGGGCTTCGCCCTCCGGGAAGTCGATCTCGGGTTTCTCGGGCTGGGCGCTGCTCTCCATCACGGGAACTCCTTCAGGATGCGGGCGGGATCGAATCGATGATCTCAGCCACGACGACGATGCTGTCAGTCGCGGGGTCGTTGTCGCCTTCGGCGGGGATCAAGATCATGGCCCTGGTACCGACGGGGAGCCCGATCAACCCGTCAAACGGGTTGGCCGACAGACCAAGCAGAACTCCGAAGAGCTGACCCTCTTGCCAGGTCGACCCGACCACCGTCCCGTCCCAGCTCACGGCCTCGTACTGCAGGAGCACAAAGGATCCAGCTTCGACTTCGGGTCCCTCGCCGGTGTCCAGGACAACCGTCGACTTCTTGGCCGGTGGATCGGTTGAGGCCGAGATCTTGATCGCTGGCTGCTCGTTGATGTCTCCGTCAACGGACGGAAGACCCGTCAGGTCAGCCCCGGCCGGGCTGGCCCCTGCGGCCGGCGTCGCGTCTGCTGGATAGGCAGCGAGGATGTCCACGACAAAGATGAGCGTGTCGTCACCCGCGATCCCTGCCTGCTCGTTGCCCTGATCGCCATAGCCGAGCGAGGGGGGAATCGCCATGACGATTCTGCTGCCCACGGTTTGACCGACAAGTGCGGAGTCCCAGCCGGCGATGACTCGCCCGACCCCGATCCCGAAGGACGCCGGGCTCTCCCGCGCGAAGGACTCGTCAAAAATCGTCCCGGAATCCCAGATTTGGCCCAAGTAGTTGACGACCAGCAGGTCGCCGGACGCCACGACCGCGCCATCACCGGTCACCAATGTCTTCGTTACCAACGCATCAGCGGGGTCCTCGTCGGGGGCCGTGATGGTCGGCCTGACCCCGAAGCCGCCCTCGACCTCGGGGATCGGGCCGGCCGCGGTTGCCACGGGTGAAGAGTCCACGGGTGGACTGGAGTCCGTGGAAGCGCCGCTCGATCCCGAGCACGCCGACAGGAGCAAAGCAGCCGCGACAGTGCTGGCTGCCCATACGGAAAAGCGAGGCACCGGGATCTCGTCTCAGTCTGAAGGGACAGCCACCCTAACCCGGCGCGCAATGGCCACCCCTCACTTACCACGCGACCTTCGTCACAGGCATGGCTGGTGCGAAAGAAGGCCCCCCTCAGATGGCGCCACCTCGGCCCGAGTGGTCAGCAGAAATCGCAAGGACGAGGGCACGGCGCTGTGTGGATCTCGCTACATGGAGGCAATGAGCCTCTCGACTCGTTCGTCGACCGCCCGGAACGGGTCCTTGCACAGGACCGTGCGCTGGGCCTGATCGTTGAGCTTCAAGTGGACCCAGTCGACGGTGAAGTCCCGCCGCTTGTCCTGCGCTCGCTTGATGAACTCACCACGCAGTCTGGCCCTGGTCGTCTGCGGTGGGAGCGACTTCGCCTCGAATACGGACAGGTCGTTCGTGACGCGATCGACCATTCCCCGCTTCTCCAGCAGCGCATAGAGGCCGCGGCGCCGATCGATGTCGTGATAGGCCAGATCGAGTTGAGCGATCCGCGGGGAATCCATCGTCAAATCGTGTCGGGCCATGTACCGCTCGAGGAGGCGAAGCTTGATGATCCAGTCGATCTCGCGCTCGACGAGTGAGAAGTCTTGGCTCTCGACTGCTGTGAGCGTTCGCTCCCACAGGTCGAGTACCCGCTTCGTGACGCCCTCATCGAGACCCCTGCGCGCCGCGAAATCGCGGGCTCGCGTGAGGTACTCACCCTGGATGTCCAACGCCGACGCATCGCGACCATTGACCAGCCGTACGGTTTGGCGGCCGGTCGTGTCATGGCTGATCTCTCTGATCGCGCGAATCGGGTTCTCGAGGGTGAGGTCCCGCATGACCACCCCGGCCTCGATCATCCGCAGCACCAGGTCCGCGGACCCCACCTTGAGCAAGGTGGTCGCTTCCGCCATGTTGGAGTCACCCACGATCACGTGGAGTCGTCGGTAGCGCTCCGCGTCGGCGTGCGGTTCGTCCCTGGTGTTGATGATCGGCCGGGAGCGCGTTGTAGCCGAGGACACACCCTCCCAGATGTGTTCAGCTCTCTGACTCACGCTGTACACGGCCCCGCGCGGGGTCTGCAAGACCTTTCCGGCGCCGCAAATGATCTGCCGACTGACCAGGAAAGGGATCAGGACATCGGACAATCGGCCGAAGTCACCACTACGGCCGATCAGATAGTTCTCGTGACAGCCGTAGGAGTTGCCTGCCGAGTCGGTGTTGTTCTTGAACAGATAGACATCCCCCGGGATGCCCTCCTCGTGCAGGCGTCGTTCAGCGTCAACCAGTAGCCCTTCAAGGATGCGCTCGCCTGCCTTGTCATGCGTGACGAGGTCGACGAGTGAGTCGCATTCGGGGGTCGCGTACTCGGGGTGGCTGCCCACATCGAGGTAGAGGCGGGCACCGTTGCGAAGGAAGACATTGGATGAACGACCCCAGGACACCACGCGCCTGAACAGGTACCTAGCGACTTCATCAGGGGAGAGTCGGCGTTGGCCCTTGAACGTGCACGTGACGCCGTACTCGTTCTCCAGTCCGAAAATACGACGGTCCACAGTGCACCCCTGACGGGTTCAGCCGCTCAGGAGTTCGGTGAGGCGTGAGTTGGTCAGGCGCCGGAACTTCCGCGGCGCCTCACGTGTTCGATCGAGGACGGCGACTTCGAGTTGCGCCGCCTCTAGAGTCCGCGCTTCCGCGGCGCCGTGCTCACCAAGCAGACGTACCGCTTCGGCGAGCGCGCCGGACAGGGTCATCCCGTCGGTGTAGACCGCGGCCATCGCCTCGGAGATTGCGTCGGATTGGCCGCCCATACAGACGTAACCGTGTTCGTCCCCCACGGACCCGTCAAAAGTGAGGCGGTAGAGCTGGTCCTCGGCTGCGGACTCCCCCACCTCGGCAACGACGATCTCTACCTCGTAGGGCTTGTTGGTCTCGGTGAAGATGGTCCCAAGGGTTTGTGCATACGCATTCGCCAAGCCTCGACCCGTGACGTCACGCCGGTCGTAGGAATACCCACGAACATCGGCGAGCCGCACGCCCGCAACCCGTAGGTTCTCGAATTCGTTGTACTTCCCGACGGCGGCGAATGCGATCCGATCGTAGATCTCACTCACCTTGTGGAGCGCCCGCGACGGATTTTCGGCGACGAACAGGATTCCTTCGGCGTACTGAATGACTACGACGCTGCGACCCCGCGCGATGCCCTTGCGGGCGTAGTCAGCCTTGTCCTTGATGATTTGTTCGGGTGAGACGTAGAACGGCATGGACATCGGGTCCTCCTCTCTCGGCGGATGGGGTCATCACCAGGAAAAACAGTCTGGACAGAGTGTCATCGGAGCGGCGCCAGCGGGCCGTCGGGCCGAGTGCTTCTTGCGTCAACGACCTGCTGCACCACGGAGGCAACTGTGTCGTCTGAGAGCCGGGTGTAGCCCTCAGCGCTCACCATGGCCACGACCGGGAAGATGCGCCGCGTCAGATCCGGTCCTCCGGTGGCTGAGTCGTCGTCAGCTGCGTCGTACAGCGCCTGCACACAGGCGGCGATCAGATCATCCGAGCTCATGTCCTGGCGGTAGAGCTTCTTGAGTGACCCGCGCGCAAACATGGACCCGGAGCCGACCGCATGGAAGTCGCGCTCCTCGTACCGCCCACCCGTTACGTCAAAGGACACGATCCGTCCCGACTCGGACTCCGGGTCGTAGCCCGCGAAAAGTGGGACGACGGCCAAACCCTGCATGGCCATAGCGAGGTTTCCTCGAAGCATGGACGCCAGACGGTTGGCCTTTCCATCGAGGGAGAGGGTCGTCCCCTCGATCTTCTCGTAGTGCTCAAGCTCCACCTGGAACAGGCGGACCAACTCAACGGCGATGCCAGCGGTCCCCGCGATTCCCACGCATGAGAACTCATCCGCGGGAAAGACCTTCTCGATGTCCCGTTGGGCGATCAGGTTGCCCATGGTGGCCCGGCGATCACCCGCCATCACGGCACCTCCTGGGTAGGTCGCTGCCACGATGGTCGTCGCGTGGGGCACGTCGAGGGTGACTCCGCTTTTGAGCGACCGGGTACCGGGGAGGAGATCGGGAGCCAAGTCAGCCAGGAACTCGCTGAATGACGCGGTTCCCACGGACATGAACGCCGCCGGCAGGCGCCCGCCCGCTCCGATGTTGATGCTCATTCCCCGCCCTTCTGGACGAAACCACGCACGAATTCCTCCGAATTGACCTCGAGAACCTCATCGATCTCATCCAAGATCGCGTCAACATCCTCGTCGAGTACCGCCTTGCGCTCGGCAGTTTCGGCTGCTGTCGAGTCCTGCGCCTCAGCGACTGCCTCGTCGGCAGCTGGTTCGCGCCGGGAGGCCCGTTCCTGTCCCCCGGTCGTTTCCTTGGCTCCCATGGCCGACTCCTTCCCGCGGTCGCTTTCGGCGCCCGGATTGCCCCGGACCGCCGCAACGCACTTTGACCCTACTCATCGGCAGGTTCGGTCCCGATCTCGCCACGCGTGGGCGCTTGAGTTGGGGATGGCCGATGTCGATATCGACCCGATGAGCCCGTCCAAGCCACGGCACGCCCGCGCCAAAGTGGGCGCCGATCCCGCCGGCGCCCGCAGACGCAGCGGGTGGCGTGCGGTCAACGCAGGAACGGTGGTGGCCGCCGTCGGAGCCTTGGTCGCGACTACGGTCGGCACCGCTGCGTTGGCCCAGTCTCCGTCCCCTGACGCTGGGTCCACCCCAGCTGCCGGTCAGGGCCTCCCTGCCAAGTCGCAGGAGACGGGCTCGCTACGTCCGCCCGACACCAAGCCATCGTTTGCACCCCGCCCCCAGTCGACGAAAGACCAGTCGAAGAAGAAGCAGGCACGGGAGGAACAGGACTCGAACAAGGACCGGGCGAGAGACAAAGACCGGAACGGAGAGCCCCTTCCTACGGCAGCGCCGCCCTCCAGCGGTGGCAACGGGGCGTCTACAACCAAATCCTCCGCAGCCGGAGGCGCCAAGGCCAAGGACCGGGACTCGGCCCCGTCGAAGAAGAATGGAGGTCAGCCCCAACCGACCAAGCCTCCGGCGCCCACCAAGAGCGGTCAGCCCAAACCGTCCCCGACCCCAGTGCCTGACCCGACGCCAGAACCCGATCCCACGAAGAGCAGCGGCTCGTGACCACGAGATCCGTACCCCCAGCGCTCGCTCAGACTGTGGCCGAGTGGAGTGAGTGGTCCACTCGCGTCCGCGTGGCCGTGCGCTGCCCATCGATGCTGATGGAGGCGCGCTGGGTGGTCGAGTCGGAGATCGCGGGAATGGATGCTGCGGCCAACCGTTTCCGCCCGGACAGCGAGGTGTGCCAGTTGGCCGGCGCCTCTGGCCGAGCCACCCGAGTCTCGCCTCTTCTTGCTGAGGCGGTTGCTGTGGCGCTGCGCGTCGCCGAAGCTACCGATGGCGCTGTAGACCCAACCCTGGGCCGCGCCCTCGTCGCCGCGGGATATGACGCGGATATCTCCGTTCTCGCCGGGCGGTCCGTTCCAGGGAAGGGGGTTCGGCCCCTGGCCCCAACGAAGACGCATGAACGAGCGGTCTCGGTTGTTTCCAAGGGGTCGTGGCAAGACGTCCACCTCGTCGGCGACATATTGACCCTGCCGTCCGGGGTCCTGCTCGACCTCGGTGCCACGGGCAAGGCGCTCACTATCGATCGCGCTGCATTGCGTGCAGCCGCTGTGCTCGGTGGCCAGGTGTTGGTCGCCATCGGAGGCGACCTGCGCGTGGCCGGTCCGCCGGACTCACAACCCTGGCTCGTCGAGATCTCAGAGGCTCCAGATGACCCCGGACAAGCGTGGATCACCGTCCAGGACGGCGCAGTGGCCACGTCCACCACGACCAGCCGCACCTGGCAAACCGCTCACGGTGCGGCTCATCACATCCTCGACCCCGTGACAGCGCGGCCGGTCGATCCCTGGTGGAGAACGGCCACGGTGTGCGCTGCCTCGTGCGTAGACGCGAACGCGGCGAGCACCGCGGCGCTCGTCAAAGGCCCGGCCGCGGCGGGCTGGCTGGCTGGACTCGAGTTGCCCGGTCGCTTGGTGGGTCGCAACGGGACCGTTGAGATCGTGGCCGGGTGGCCGGAGCCGAGGGCTGCATGAGCCTCCTCGAGGATCCCTCCCTCCTTTGGTACGTGAATCGCGCGGCCGGATTGGTCTTGCTCATCCTGCTCACCCTGGCGACCACTCTCGGCGTTTCGGCCGTCGACCGTCGCACGCGCCCTCGCGCCGGCCCGGCAACAGCGCGCCGCAGCGGGCCTCGCGGACGCCTTCCCGGCTTCGTCCTTCCCGAACTCCATCGAAGGATCGCGCTGGTCGCTGCGGCCTTGAGCGTGGTCCACGTCGTCCCGGCGGTTCTCGACGACTATGTCCCCATCGACTGGATCGACGTCGTGATCCCCTTTGCTTCCGAATATCGCCCCGCCTGGCTGGGGATGGCTGCCCTCTCCTTCGACGTGTTGGGGGTCGTCATCGTGACCGCGCTGCTGCGGATCCACCTGGGTCCAGCGTCATGGAAGGCGGTCCACAAGGCCGTATACGTCGCCTGGCCCATGGCGATGATTCACGCAGTAGGAACCGGGAGCGACCTCGACAACGCCGGCGCGTTGATCGTCGGGCTCTGTGGGCTCACCGTGATCGCGGCCCTTGCGGCACGTCTGCGGAGTATGCACGCCAGCGATCAGGCCGAGAGGCTCCAGCGAACGACCCCGTGACCCAGAGACGGCTGCCTCATGCGCAGGCTCACCGCGAGCTCAGGGCGGCCAACAGATCGGCGGCGGTGGGACACCGGTCCATGAGTTCCCCAACGTGAGCTTGCGTGCCGCGCAGAGGCTCCATGGTGGGTACCCGTTGGAGGGAGTTCTCACCCGGCACGTCGAAAATGACCGAGTCCCAAGAGGCAGCAGCGACGTGGTCGGGATAACGCCGCAGACACTCCCCCCTGAAGAACGCCCGCGTGTCGGCCGGAGGGGTATCCACGGCGACACTGACCTCATCCTCAGTCAGCAACCGCTCGACTCGGCCACCAGCGACGAGTCGGTGGTACAGGCCCTTGTCCGGTCGCACGTCGCTGTACTGGAGGTCAATGGCATGCAACTTCGGCGCATCCCAATCGAGGCCGTCACGATCGCGATAGCCCTGGAGTAGGGATAGCTTCGCCACCCAATCCAGTTCCCGAACACACCTGAATGGGTCATCGGCAAGCCGATCCAAGACCGACTCCCAGCGGGTCAGAACCTCCGCCGTTTGCGGATCGATGTCCGCCCCGTACCGATCCTCGACGTACTTCCGCGCCTGCTCGCAGTACTCCATCTGCAGCTGAACCGCGCTGAGCTGACGTCCAGACTTCAGCCTGACGAGATGCCGCAAACCAAAATCATGAGAAACGGCGTGCAGCGCCCCGACCGGCTGATCGACCTCTAGATCGCCGCCAAGAAACCCGGCCTCCACCATGGCCAGTACGAGGGAGGTCGTGCCCAGCTTGAGGAAAGTTGAGATCTCACTGAGATTGGCGTCACCGATGATCACGTGGAGTCGTCGGTACTTCTTCGGGTCTGCATGGGGTTCGTCGCGCGTGTTGATGATCGGTCGCTTGAGGGTCGTCTCCAGGCCCACCTCCACTTCGAAGTAGTCGGCTCGCTGGCTGATCTGGAAGCCGTGCTCCTGGCCCTCCTGACCGATCCCGACGCGACCGCTGCCGGCGACGACCTGCCTGCTCACAAAGAAGGGAGTGAGGTGGCGGACGATGTCGCTGAAGCGGGTGGCCCTGCTCATCAAATAGTTCTCGTGGGTCCCATACGAAGCCCCTTTGTTGTCCGTGTTGTTCTTGTACAGCGTGATGAGCGGCCCGCCGAGAGCCTCGAACGCCAGCTGCGAGGCAGACGCCATGACGCGCACGCCGGCCGCGTCGAACTTCACCGCATCAAGTGGATTCGTCACTTCTGGGGCGGAGTACTCGGGGTGAGCATGATCGACGTACAGCCGGGCTCCGTTCGTGAGGATCACGTTGGCGAGACCAAGGTCTTCGTCTGTCAGTTGACTGTCATCGGCAAGGTCGCGGGCCAGGTCAAATCCCCGCGCGTCACGTAATGGGTTTTCCTCGTCGTAGTCCCAACGCGGGCGGCGCCCCCGCAAAGCGGAGCCCGCATAGGCGTTGACGATCTGGCTTGATGCGAGCATGGCGTTTGCGGTGGGTTGCCCGACGACCGAGATCCCGTACTCCGTCTCGATCCCCATCACTCGTAGAACGCTCACCCAATGAGGGTACGACCCCGCAGCAAAGACCTGGCGCAGGCTGCCGACCGCCAGCCCGCGTCCATGGCGAGTCCCGACGACCGATGGCTGGGCGCGTTCCGCCTATCAGAGGTATTGGCCAGTGTTGGCGACCGTGTCGATCGATCGCCCCGCCTCGGTGCCTTGCTTACCTTGAATGAGGGTGCGGATAAAGACGATCCGCTCACCCTTCTTGCCTGAGATGCGCGCCCAGTCGTCGGGGTTCGTAGTGTTCGGGAGATCCTCGTTCTCCTTGAACTCATCGACGCACGCGGCCAGCAGATGCTGCACTCGAATACCTCGTTGATTGTGCTCGAGGAGGTCCTTGATCGCCATCTTCTTGGCACGACTGACGATGTTCTCGATCATGGCGCCAGAGTTGAAGTCCTTGAAATAGAGGGTCTCCTTGTCGCCGCCGGCGTAGGTCACCTCGAGGAACCGGTTCTCCTCCAGCTCGGTATACATCCGCTCGACGGCGCGTTGAATCATCGCGGCAGTCGTGGCACTCGCAGAACCCGAATGCTCAGCGAGATCCTCAGCATGCAGTGGAAGTTCGGGAACCAGGTATTTGGAGAAGATGTCGCGGGCGCCCTCCGCGTCGGGCCGTTCGATCTTGATCTTCACATCGAGCCGCCCCGGGCGCAGGATCGCCGGATCGATCATGTCCTCGCGGTTCGAGGCGCCGATGACAATCACATTCTCGAGGCTCTCGACCCCGTCGATCTCCGAGAGGAGCTGGGGAACGATGGTGTTCTCGACATCGGAACTCACCCCCGATCCCCGCGTGCGGAACAGGGAGTCCATCTCGTCGAAGAACACGATGACCGGAGTTCCCTCCGAGGCCTTTTCCCTAGCCCGCTGAAAGACCAACCGGATGTGGCGCTCGGTCTCCCCGACGTATTTGTTGAGCAGCTCGGGACCCTTGATGTTCAGGAAGTAGGACTTCCCCTCCGGCCGGCCGGTGACCTCAGCCACCTTCTTGGCGAGTGAATTGGCGACCGCCTTCGCGATCAACGTCTTCCCACATCCCGGCGGGCCGTACAGCAGCACGCCCTTCGGCGGCCGGAGCTGGTGTTCGCGGAACAAGTCCGCGTGGAGGTAAGGGAGTTCGACCGCATCCCGGATCTGCTCGATCTGGGCGGACAGCCCACCGATCGAGGCGTAGTCGATGTCGGGGACCTCCTCCAGGACCAGTTCCTCGACCTCCGACTTCGGGATTCGCTCGTAGACGTGATGCGAGCGTGGCTCAAGAAGCAGTGAGTCACCGGCCCGTAAGGGCTGGTCCAGCAACGATCCAGCGAGCGTGACCACGCGCTCCTCATCGGAATGGCTCAGCACGAGCGCCCGCATGCCGTCGTCCAACAGCTCCTTGAGCATGACGACGTCGCCGACTGTTTCGAACTGCAGCGCCCGGATCACCACCATGGCCTCGTTGAGCATCAGCTCTTGTCCGCGACGAAGGTCTTCGATTCGGACTTCCGGGCTCACCGCGACGCGGAGCTTGCGACCGCCGGTGAAAACGTCCGCTGTCCCATCGTCGTGGGCTAGCAGGAAGACCCCGAAGCCGGAAGGCGGCTGCGCCAGCCGGTCGACTTCCTCCTTGAGCGTGACGATCTGATCGCGGGCCTCGCGCAAGGTGGTCGACAGCCGCTGGTTCTGGGCGCTCACCGCCGACAGTTCGTCCTGCATGGTCACAAGTCGCTCAGTCAGCTCCGCACGATCCGCGGCGCCCGTCGAGACCTCGTCGCTTCCAGGCACGGTGCTCACCTCCCGGCTCACCCGTCTGGGCTAAACCTTCACCGATGCGGACGGTTTCGACCCTATCTGCGTCCGGCTTGAGCGCCACTCCACCGTGAATCGATCTGGCCCGCGTGTCTAGGGCGCTAGCCAAGGTGTGACCACACCGATATCCGCGGGAGATCGGCCCCTTGGGTGTGCGTCCTACGAAGGTTGCAGGCGGGTGTGCGTCATAACGCCCGTGGAGCCGATGACCGTTGCGTCGCCGCCCTCGATCGGCACCACCGCGGCGGTCGGACTTCCTTCGTCGAGGGTGAAGATGACGAATCCGCCGTCCGAGCCAGAGCGTCCTCAAGTTCGGAGCCGCCTGCAGCAACGCTCAGTGCCTCGGCGTGGCGTCGATGCAGTACTCGTCTTCGTTGCTCAGGTATGAGGTCGTAGACGACCATGCGCACGAGATCGTGCGGGAAGGCGTAGGCGTCGCCTCGAGAGCCCTGAAGGACGCCTCCCCCTGTTAGCTCGTCCAGGAGCTCCCCGGCAGGTGGTTCCTGGAGCAACCGGCCGAGGTCAGGCTCCGTCAAGCCGCGCTCGGACACGGCGACGAGCTCCGCGATCTCCTGGGCGGGGCGGCTCAGGGCTTGATGACGAAGTTCAACGAGGACGGCTACCGATGGCGCCCCAGAGACGACCTTGTGACCGACCGCAGACTCGTACGCCGAAAGCACTTCTTTGGCCACGTACGGATTGCCGCCAGACCGATGGGCTAGATCCTCAACGACTGCGAGCGGCTGAGGCGCTCCGCGGATGTCCTGAGCCAACTGGGCGAGCTCCGAGCGTGATAGGGGAACTAGGTCCACGAGCACGCTGAGGTCGAGTCTTAGCACGTCGGCGAGCCACTCGGTGACCTCCGCACCAAGGCGCGGTTCGTCCGAGCGCAGGGAGGCGATGACTAGGGCATGTGCAGAAGCAGCCCTCCGCGCCAGAAAGCCGAGCAGGTCCAGTGTGGAGAGGTCGGCCCAATGGAGGTCCTCGACGACGAGCACAGCCGGCGAACTCGCCGACAGCTGCCGGAATGCTTCACCAACATCCTCGAACAACTCGGTCCGGTTGTGGCTGGCACTCCCGTCGGGAGCGGCGGGTCCCGCGGCCAGCCTCGAGCCGATCCCGTCAAGCGCCGGGCCGCTGGCCTGGCCGGACCCGAACGAACGGCCCACGTGGTCAGCGTCGACCCCGAAGGCCTGGACCAGAGGTGAGAAGGGGAGCCGCCGCGCTCCCGGACCTGCACAGCCGCCATGCAACACACGCGTACCACCGACCGTGCCGAGGGACTCAGTGATCAGCCTGGTCTTGCCTATCCCGGCATCGCCCCGGACCAGGACAAGGGTGAGGTGTCCCGCACGCGCCAACGCAAGCCCCTCAGCCAACGACCTGAGTGCTTCCTGCCGCCCGATCATCAGGGACGAGATTGGCCGGGATCCCACGAGGCCGAGACTAGGACGCTTAACCGCCGGAGATGGCCGGTTGACCGAACCAAACCTCCGCCTCTTAGGGCAAGTTGCGACGTCCGCCCGTCGATGGCAGGCCGTCTTCGAGAACTGCGTCAGCCACTCCCGAGACCGCGCCCTTCGCGGGACGCCTCCGCCGCAGCGGTGGCTCGACGCCGTCGGCCAGTCTCCTGCTGGTCACGAGAAACCCCGTATGCCCGATCATCCGGTGGTCCGGTCGAACGGCGAGCCCCTCCACATGCCACGTCCGCACCATGGACTCCCAGGCGGTGGGCTCAGTGAAACTCCCGTGCGCACGCAGCGTCTCGACCGTGCGGGAAAGTTGCGTGGCCGTCGCCACGTAGCAGCAGACGACGCCGCCCGAGAGCAGAGCCGCCGCGACCACGTCGGCACATTCCCACGGAGCCAGCATGTCCAGTATCACGCGATCAAACGGACCGGCGGCGGGGTCAAACGACATCAGTTCCTGAAGATCACCGACGTTCAACCGCCACGCGGGATGTGGGCCGCCGAAGAATCGTTCGACATTGGCCCTGGCGATCGTGGCGAAGTCCTCTCGACGCTCGAAAGACTGGACCACCCCTTCGTCGCCCACTGCTCGCAGCAGCGAGCAAGTCAACGCTCCCGAACCCACCCCCGCCTCGAGTACTCGTGCGCCGGGAAAGATGTCCGCCATGGCGACGATCTGCCCCGCGTCTTTCGGGTACACAACCGCGGCGCCGCGCGGCATGGACAAGACGTAGTCGGCGAGCAGCGGTCGCAGGGCCAGGTACGCGGTGCCGCCGCTACTTCGAACGACCACCCCCTCGGGGCCACCCAAGAGCTCATCATGGGCGAGGGCACCGCGGTGGGTGTGGAACTCCTTGCCCGCGGTCAAGGTGATCGTGTGGTGGCGCCCCTTCGGATCGGTAAGTTGGACCTGATCTCCCTCGCGGAACGGCCCGCGTCGGTGTTCTGCGCCGGTAGTCATGGTGGGTGAGGCTAGCGGCGGGGCTAGACGCCCGCGAAAGCGCGATCGACGTCCTTAGCCGCGAGGACTCCGAAGACCCGACCTTCCGCGTCGAGAACGAGGTACTCCTCCGCAGGCAACGCCCGCATCGCATCCAGGAGCCCGGGGCCATCGAGGTCCAAGGCCAGGATCAAACCAGGCTCAATCCGCCGGGAAACGCTGGCTACGGTGACCCAGGGGCGCCGTTCCACGGGAATCGCAGTGACGGCTACTTCACTCACCAGGGCCAACGGCTTGTCTTCGTGGTCCACCACCACGAGTGCCCTGGCCCCACCTTCGGTCAGCCGGCGGAGCCCTTCGGCCACCGGCGTGTCAGCCAGAACCGGCCACGCACGTCGAGCCAGGCCGCGAACGGACAGCGCACGCAACCGCGACTGGATCTTCTCGCTGCGGAGGGCTTGCGTAGCTCCCGTCCACACGAAGGCGCCGATGAGGGCCATCCAGATGATCAGCAGGAGGTCGGGTTCGGAATTCGTGACCATGCTCCACAGGACCGGCCCTAACACCACTGCCACAGCTACGACGCGGCCCACCCAGGCGGCGGCGACTGTGGCCTGGCCGGGGTTGCCCGAGACCTTCCAGACCGCAGCTCGCAGCAACTGTCCCCCATCCAGGGGCAGCCCCGGAAGCAGGTTGAATACACCCACGAGGAGGTTCGCGGCGCCCAGTTGAACGGCGAGCAGATGGACCACCGAACCGGGGTCTAGCGCCTGGGCGAGAAGCAGTCCGATAACGCCCAGCGCTAAGGACAGGGCAGGCCCGATCCCTGCGATGACGAACTGGCGTCCGGGGGTCACATCGGCCCTGCTGATCTCCGTCACGCCTCCAAGCATGTGAAGGGTGATCCGGTGTACGGGCAGCCCATAGGCGCGCGCGGCCAGCGCATGTCCCAGTTCGTGAACGAGGACGCTGGCGTAGAGAAGGACCACGAAACTGGCGGCCACGACCCACGACCAGGCACCTAGCCCGGGCACCCAGTCGGCAACCACTGGTTCAAAGATCACGGTGAGCAGGGCGGCGACGATGAACCACGTGGGGGACACATAGACAGGCACCGTCTGAATTCTGGCGAGCAGGACCTCGTTCCCCCGGCGCTCTTCGCTCGACTCCTCACCTGCCACCCCTCGAGGGTAGACGTCGATCGCCGGACGGCCGGCCACTGTCGGTGTCCCCCGATACGGTCACGGGCGTGACCAAGCAGCCCTCCGTACCCGCCGTCGCTGACGATGTCTCGGATCCGATCTCCGTGACGATGTCGTTGTCACCGTCTCGCGCGAGCGACTTCCAAAGTTGTCCGTTGAAGTACCGCTTGCGCGTCATCGACCGCATCGAGGAGCCCCCGAGCGAGGCGGCAACGAGAGGCACAGTTGTTCACGCCGTTCTCGAACGGCTGTTTGACCTCCCCGCGGCCCAACGTACCCAGCAGGCCGCGGAGTCGCTGCTCCAACCGGAGTGGCTGGCGCTCCTGGAGGCTGACGCCGCGCTGGGCTCGTTGCTGAGCGACGCAGAACACGAAGGAGAGCTTCCCCAGTTCCTCGCGGGCTCCCAGGGGCTGTTGGAGCGGTACTTCTCCCTTGAGGACCCGACCCGCCTCGAGCCCGCGGAGCGCGAGCTGCACGTGGCGGTCACCCTCGATTCAGGGCTGACACTTAGGGGTTACGTTGATCGGCTCGACGTGTCGTCTGACGGGGCCATGCGCGTCGTTGACTACAAAACCGGTCGGGCTCCAGGCGCAGGGTTTGAAGCCTCCGCCATGTTTCAGATGCGCTTCTATGCGCTGGTTCTTTGGCGGCTGCGAGGACACGTGCCGCGCATGCTCCAGCTCCTCTATCTCGGCAGCGGTGAGGTTTTGCGCTACGAACCTGATGAGGACGACCTGCGAGCTACCGAGCGGAAATTGCACGCGCTCTGGCAAGCCATAAGGCGTGCTACGGAGGCGGGCGATTGGCGGCCGCGGACCTCTCGCCTCTGCGACTGGTGCTCCTTCAAGGACGGCCTATGCCCCGCCTGGGGAGGGACTCCTCCCCCGCTTCCGACCCAGCCCGCCGATGCAGACGAGGACGCTGAGGCACCGTCGCCGCGCGGATTTGGCGACTCACTCGGGTAGGACCCGGCTCCACTGAAGCGGCGACCCGCCCGGCACGGGACGCGCACGATGCTCCTAGGCTTGACCCACCGACCATCGAGGAGACGTTGTGACAGTGCCCCCCGCCGAAGCGACGCCGCAGGCAACCGCGGCGGCACGATCGATCGATCTGGTCAAGGTGTACGGCGAGGGCGAGACCCAGGTGCGCGCCCTCGACGAGGTCACCGTGGACTTCGCGGACGGTCAGTTCAGCGCCATCATGGGTCCGTCGGGGTCTGGGAAATCCACGCTCATGCATTGCCTCGCCGGACTGGACGCTGTCACGTCCGGCCAGGTTCTCATCGGCGACACAGACCTCACCCGGTTGGACGACAACGAGCTGACCAGGCTGCGTCGCGACCAGGTGGGCTTCATTTTTCAGGCCTTCAACTTGCTTCCCACCCTCAACGCGCTGGAGAACATCACGCTCCCGATGGACATCGCCGGCCGCAAGCCCGATCAGGCGTGGCTGGACACGGTGATTGACACGATTGGACTGCGGGACCGCCTCAAGCATCGGCCGGCTGAGCTATCCGGTGGACAGCAGCAACGTGTGGCCGTGGCGCGAGCTCTCGCAGCCCGGCCGCAGGTCATTTTCGCGGACGAGCCAACGGGCAATCTGGACTCCCGGGCAGGGCACGAGGTCCTGGGATTCCTGCGGCGATCGGTGGACGACCTCGGTCAGACCGTCGTCATGGTGACCCACGACCCCAATGCGGCCTCGTTCTCCGATCGCGCGCTGTTCCTCGCCGACGGGCGCATCGTGGACGACATGCCGCAACCGACCGCTGACAAGGTTCTGGATCGCCTCAAGCACTTCGACGGCGCGGGCCGGACGGCCTGAAGTGCTGCGCGCAACGCTTCGTAGCCTGTCCTCGCACAAGCTCCGCCTGACGCTCTCGGGACTGGCGGTGGTGCTCGGCGTCGCCTTCGTGGCCGGAACCCTGGTCTTCACCGACACCCTGCAGAAGACTTTCGATGACCTGTTCGTCCAAACGACCAGTGACGTGGTCGTCGAACCGCCGGGCGCTGGGTTGGCGCAAGGCGGCGACATACCGACGGCCGTGGTGCCCACCCTTCCGGCGTCCGTCGTGACCACCGTCCAGGGCGTCGAGGGTGTGGCCGTGGCGGAGGGCGCCATCCTGGTCGACGGTGTGCAGGTGGTCGGTGCGGATGGGAAGGTGCTTAACACCCAAGGCGCGCCCGCCTATGGCGGGAACTGGCCGACGAATGACGCGGTCAGCGCCTTCAGCCTGACTGAGGGCAAGGCCCCGACCAACAGCAACGAGGTGGTGGTCGACTCGCAGACGGCCGCCAAGGCCGGGCTGACCGTCGGCGGGCCGGTGACGATGGTGACACCTGGTCCCACCATCGAACCAACCGTCGTCGGCATCTTCCGATTTGGGACGACGGGCAACCTCGCCGGGGCGTCGATCGTCGCCTTCGACACCGCGACGGCCCAGGGCCTGCTCGTCGGGTCGGACGCCTTCACGAGCATCGACGTGAAAGCCGACGATGGAGTAAGCCAAGAGGACCTGGCGGCTTCCGTGCAGGCCGCAGTCGGCCCGCAGGCCGTTGTGAAGACCGGCGCGCAGGCTGCCGATGAGGCTTCCGCTCAGATTGGCGAAGCACTCAATTTCATCAACATCTTCCTACTGGTCTTCGCCGGCGTCGCGCTCTTCGTGGGCACATTCCTGATTCTCAACACCTTCTCGATGCTGGTCGCCCAGCGCACCCGCGAACTCGCCCTGCTTCGGGCCGTGGGTGCCACCCGCGGCCAGGTCACACGGTCGGTCCTGGGTGAAGCGTTCGTGGTCGGCGCCGTGGGAGGTTTGCTCGGCCTCGCTCTCGGCGTTGCCCTTGCCAGCGGCCTGCGGCAGATCTTCAAGCAAATCGGTCTGGATGCCGGCGGCAGCCTGGTTCTGCAACCAAGAACCGCTCTCGTAGCGATGACCTTGGGGATCGTGGTCACGGTGGTCTCCGCCTATCTCCCCGCCCGCCGTGCGTCCCGGGTGCCGCCGGTCGCAGCGATGCGCGATGACGCGACCCCCGCCACTCGATCGATGCGCCGTCGCACGTGGGTGGGTACCGGGCTCTTCATCATCGGCTTGGCAGCGCTCGTCCTAGGTGCCTCGGCCTCCGGCGGGCGCGCCGCGAGCTTGGTTGGACTTGGCGCCCTAGTGATGCTGGTCGCGGCGATCGTTTTGGCCGCGCCGCTAGCCGGCCCTGTCGTGCGGTTCGTCGGTGCTCCCTTCCGACGTTCGGCCACTGGTCGGATCGCAGTCGCCAATGCCGCCCGAAACCCTCGACGTACCGCAGCGACCGCCGCGGCCCTGATGATCGGCTTGGCCTTGGTCAGCGCGTTCGGCGTACTCGGGGCGTCGACGACCGCGTCAACTGATGCCCTCGTCGATGACACCATCAAGGCGGACTTCTTGGTGACGGGAGCCAACTTCCGACCGTTCAGTCCGGAAGCGACCGCTGCGGTGCGAGAGGTCGACGGGGTGGGCGTGGTTTCCTCCGTCCGTCTCGCCCCAGCGGAAATCAACGGAGAAGTCACAGCCGTGGCGGGAGTAGATCCGGCAACGGTTGAGTCGGCGTTCGCTATCCCTGTGACCGACGGCTCGGTTGCAGCTTTGAAGGAGGGCGGACTCCTGGTGGACGACGGGATCGCGGCCACTGAGGGCTACACCGTTGGGTCATCGGTCGAGGTCACCTTCACCAGCGGCCCTGCGACGCTGCCTGTGGTGGGCGTGTTCACCTCCGATGCTGGCCTCAATGGATATGTGACCTCACTCGACACACTGACCGCCGCTGGAGTTCCCCCGTTGGACTCCCAGGTGTATGTGGTCCTCGCCCCGGGAGCAGACACCGCGATGGTCCGGGCGGGGCTGGACGCGGCCCTTGGCCCATACCCCAACGTCACGATCCAAGATCAAACCGAGCTCAAGGACGAAATCCGTAGCCAGGTCAACCAGCTGTTGTTCCTCATCTACGCGTTATTGGCACTGGCCGTTCTGATCGCCATCCTGGGCATCATCAACACTCTGGTGCTCAGCGTCGTCGAACGAACCCGAGAGATCGGCCTGCTACGCGCAGTGGGGACCAGCCGACGCCAACTGCGGAGCATGATTCGGATCGAATCCGTGGTCATTGCTGTGTTCGGTGCTCTCTTGGGCATTGTCTTGGGGGTCACGTTCGGAGTGGCACTGCAACGATCGATCGCGGACCAAGGGATCGAGGTCCTCAGCGTCCCGTGGATCCAACTGTTGATTTTCCTCGTCGTTGCCGCCGGCGTGGGGGTCCTTGCAGCCCTGTGGCCGGCCCGCCGGGCGGCGCGGCTGGATGTTCTTCAGGCCGTCACGACGGAGTAGCCCAACTCACGATCGCCAGTCGGCCAACATCGATCGCAGCCCGAGGGCCGACAGATCAAGGAGCGACGCCGCGAGGAGCACGGAATGCTGCGCCTTCAAGGCTGCGGCAAAGGGAACCCCGACCACCAGACAACCCGCAGCCACTCCGGCTGCGGCCCCCGTCGGGCTGTCCTCGAGGACGATGCACCGGTTGGGCGCGGCCCCTAGACGACGCATGGCTTCCAGGTAGGGGTCCGGGGCCGGCTTGGTTCTCTCGACCTCATCGCCCGCGATGGTGAACTCGAAGCGATCCCCACCGACCGACGCCAACACCGCGTCCACGAGGATCCTCGGGGAAGAACTCACCAAGGCACACGGGATATCCGCGGCCACGAGATCGTCGAGCAGGGCATCGGCGCCGGGCCGGTGGTCAGCGCCGGCGCTGAGCAATTCGGCCATGGTGGAAACGATCAGGGCCTCGACCTCCGCGGGATCTCCTCGGCCGGCCCGTTCGATCATGAAATGAGCGACCCGTCGTAGGGGACCGCCGACCATAGCGGCCGCGTCGTCCTCGCCCCAGTCACCTCCCAGCACCGCCATGACCCGTCGTTCGGTGTCGAACCACGCATGCTCGGTATCCACGAAGAGCCCATCCATGTCGAAGAGCACGGCCTGGAGTTCCGAGTGAGAGTCTGCGACCCTCGGGCCCGGTCTCTGAGGCTCAGCGGGCATTGAAGTACTTGGCATCCGGATGGTGGACCACAAGAGCCGAGGTTGACTGCTCGGGATGCAGCTGGAACTCCTCGGAAAGCTTGACGCCAATCCGCTCGGGCCTCAACAGGTCCATGACCTGCGCCTGGTCTTCGAGATTGGGGCAGGCTGGGTAGCCAAAGGAATAGCGAGATCCTCGATATCCCTGTCCGAAGATCTCCTCCATCTGCGCTGAGTCCTCGGTCGCATACCCCCACTCGTCGCGGATGCGCGCGTGCCAGTACTCGGCCAGCGCCTCAGTGAGTTGCACCGACAGTCCGTGCAACTCCAGATAGTCGCGATACGCATCGGCGCCAAACAACTCGTTGGCTGCTTCGCTCACCCGTTGGCCCATGGTGACGACATGAAACGCGACAACGTCCACCTCGCCGGATTCGCGAGGTCTAAAGAAGTCCGCCAGGCACAACCGCCGATCGCGGCGTTGTCGTGGAAACGCGAACCTGCAGCGCTCGGTGCGGCCGTCGTCTTGGAGGATCACGAGGTCGTTGCCTTCACTGACGCAGGGAAAGTACCCATAGACGACCGCGGCTTCCAGGATCGCCTCTGTTTTGACCCGTTCGAGCCACGCACGAAGGCGCGGGCGGCCCTCCCGCTCGACCAGTTCCTCGAAGGTCGCGCCGCCCTCCCCCGACCTGGCTTCAGGCCCCATTGGCCGACGAAAAGGGCCCGCTCGTCCAGCCAGGGCGCGTACTCCCCCAGCGCGATGCCCCTGACCAATCGGTCCCCCCAGAAGGGGGGGGTCGGAATGGGGTTGTCTGCGAGCACATCCGAACGAGTCCCAGGCCCTTCGTCCGCAGCCTCCTCGGGGCGAGCAACGGTCCGGACCACTCGTCTGCGCAGCGGCGGCAGCGCCGGACCATCAGATCCGCGGCGATGGGCCACCAGAGCATCCATCAAGCGCAGTCCCTCGAAGGCATCCCGCGCGTAGCGGACCTCCCCGGAGTACGTCGCCGCCAGGTCCTGCTCGACGTAGCTACGGGTGAGCGCGGCTCCGCCCAAAAGCACCGGCCAACGCGTCGCGATGCCTCGTTGGTTCAGCTCTTCGAGGTTCTCTTTCATGACGACAGTTGACTTCACCAACAGGCCAGACATGCCAATGACGTCCGCATGATGTTCATCCGCGGCCTCGATGATTGCGTTGATGGGCTGCTTGATGCCCAAATTGACGACCGTGAATCCGTTGTTGCTGAGAATGATGTCGACCAGGTTCTTTCCGATGTCGTGAACATCCCCCTTGACCGTGGCCAAGACGATCGTGCCCTTGCCCGCGTCGTCGGTTCGTTCCATGTGTGGCTCGAGGTAGGCCACAGCGGCCTTCATCACTTCGGCGCTTTGGAGTACGAACGGCAGTTGCATCTGACCTGAGCCAAAAAGGTCGCCGACGACCTTCATCCCATGAAGCAGCGTGTCATTCACGATCTCAAGAGCAGGACGTGTGTCCAGGGCCTGCGCCAAGTCCGTCTCCAGCCCGATTCTCTCACCATCGATGATGCGCCGCTCCAACCGCTCGAACAGCGGAAGTCCGGCGAGCTCCTCGGCGCGAGTTGCAGCCGCCGCCATGGCGGCTGCCCCCTCGAAGAGCTCGAGAAAGCGCTGCAGCGGGTCGTAATCCGAGGAGCGTCGGTCGTAAATGAGGTCGAGTGCTACCTGACGCTGGTCATCGGGAATGCGCATCATCGGGACAATCTTCGAAGGGTGCACGATGGCCGAGTCCAACCCCGCCTTCACGGCTTCTGCCAAGAAGACCGAGTTGAGAACCTGCCGCGCCGCGGCGTTCAACCCAAAGGAAACATTCGACAGGCCTAACGTGGTCTGGACATCCGGATAGCGGCCCTTGAGTTCGCTGATCGCCGCGATGGTCTCCAGCGCGTCCCGACGTGACTCCTCCTGCCCGGTCGAGATCGGGAATGTCAGGCAGTCCACCATGATGTCGGACAGCCGGATCCCCCATGTCTTCGTCAGGCTGTCAATGAGGCGCTCGGCAACCCGGATCTTCCACTCAGCGGTTCGCGCCTGGCCCTCTTCGTCAATCGTGAGCGCCACAACAGCGGCCCCGTGCTCGCGGACGATCGGCATGATCCGGCCGAATCGTGACGTGGGGCCGTCCCCGTCCTCGAAGTTCACGCTATTGATCAGCGAACGCCCACCCAAGCGTTCCAGCCCCGCCTCAAGAACGGCCGGTTCGGTCGAATCAAGCATCAGTGGCAACGTGCTCGCCGTCGCCAACCTCCCGGCGATCTCGGCCATGTCCGCTACGCCATCGCGGCCGACGTAGTCGATGCAGACATCGAGCAAATGGGCGCCATCTCGGGTCTGCTCGCGGGCGATCTCGACGCAGGTGTCCCACCGCCCGGCGAGCATCGCGTCCCGGAACGCCCGGGAGCCGTTCGCGTTCGCCCGTTCGCCGATCGCCAGGTAGGACGTGTCCTGACGGAAGGGCACGCTGACATACAACGAGGCCGCCGCTGCCTCAGCTCGCACGCGACGCGAGGCAATGGCGCGGCCCCCGACTCGATCGACGACGAGGCGAAGGTGTTCAGGAGTCGTCCCGCAACAGCCGCCCACGAGTGCCAGCCCGTACTCGCGGGTAAACGTGTCGTGAGCCTCTGCCAGCTCTTCGGGGGTCAGCGGGTAATGGGCTCCGGCCGCACCCAGGACCGGGAGCCCGGCGTTGGGCATGCAAGCAAGTCCCAGGGCCGTACGCCGCGAGAGGTGACGGAGATGCTCCGACATTTCGGTCGGTCCGGTGGCGCAGTTGAGACCGATCAGGTCGATCCCCAAGGGCTCCAGCGCGGTCAGCGCCGCCCCGATCTCGCTGCCGAGCAGCATGGTGCCAGTGGTCTCCACGGTGACATTGACAATCAGCGGTAGAGGGGAGCCTGCTGTTCCCATCGCGCGGCGGGCACCGATCACAGCGGCTTTCGCTTGCAGCAGGTCCTGCGCCGTCTCGATGAGGACTCCGTCGATTCCTCCTTCCACCATCGCCTCGGTCTGCACCTGATAGGCGTCGCGCAAGGTGGCGAAGGGCGCGTGACCGAGACTAGGCAGCTTCGTTCCCGGACCGATGGAGCCCAAGACCCAACGGGGAGCCCCGGGCGTCGAATAGGCGTCTGCACGTTCGCGAGCGATCTGCGCCCCTGCGAGAGCGACCTCTGCGATGCGCTCGGACGCGTCGTACTCCCCGAGGTTGGCCCAGTTGGCGCCGAAGGTGTTGGTTTCGATGCAGTCCACCCCAACGTCCAGGTAGGCGTCGTGGACCGCGCGAACGATGTCCGGCCTGGTCACGTTGAGGATCTCGTTGCAGCCTTCGAGACCGTTGAAGTCCTCAAGGGTCGGGTCTTGGGCTTGAAGCATCGTGCCCATGGCCCCGTCGCAGACCACGACACGCTCGCTCAGCGCATCCTTGAGGGATTGCGCACGAAGGCGGGAGTCCATGGCTGGGACAGCGTATCGACCGTGTTGCGAGAGCATCGACGTCTAGGCTTGCGGGACCAGCGACGGGAGGTGAACGATGATCGAGTTGGACGGGGTTCCCGAGCTCGTTGACCCGCTGTTCATCGTGGCTTTCGAGGGCTGGAACGACGCAGGCGACGCCGCGACGCAGGCCGTCGAGCACCTTGAGACCACCTGGTCCGCCGACCAGATCGCTGAACTCGATCCCGAGGAGTATTACGACTTCCAGGTGAATCGGCCCTACGTCTCCGTCGATGCGGACGGCCTGCGGGAGATCACCTGGCCGCAGACCCGCATCTCTATCGCCCGAGTTCCCGGCCAGGCACGCGACGTCGTACTGGTGCGTGGAGTCGAGCCAAGCATGCGCTGGCGAGGCTACTGCGGCGAACTCCTCGGCTTGGCGGTCGAACTCGGCGTTGAGAAGGTGGTCACGCTCGGAGCGCTTCTCGCAGATACGCCACACACTCGCCCCGTGCCCGTCACCGGTACGGCCACGGATCCGGGTGTTGCGCGAACACTCGGGCTGGATACGTCGCGATACGAAGGACCGACGGGCATAGTCGGCGTCCTGCAGGATGCCTGCCAGCGGATCGGGGTGCCGGCGATCTCCGTGTGGGCCGCCGTGCCGCACTACGTGGCCCAGCCGCCTTGCCCCAAAGCCGCACTGGCACTTCTGCGCCGGGTCGAGGACTTGCTCGATATGCCGATTCCCTTGGGTGACCTCCCCGAGGAGGCTCGCGCCTGGGAGCGAGGCGTTGATGAGCTCGCAGCCGAGGACGAGGAGATCGCCGACTACGTGAAGGCGCTCGAGGACTCGCGCGACACCGAGGATCTACCCGAGGCGAGCGGCGAAGCCATCGCCTTGGAGTTCGAGCGTTATCTACGCCGACGCGGTGGGGACTCCGACCCGCGAACGCGCTGACGGCTGCCCGGTCTCGAATGCCTCAGGGCTCACAACGCGACACCCAGCAGGGCATCGACGCTGCGGCTGATCAGCCCCGGTCCGCCGGTGTCGGTCCCGCCACGCAGTCGTTGTTCTTCACACCATCGATCCACGATCTCCAGAGCCCTTGGCGCCTGTAGATCATCGGCCAGGGCTCGGCGCATGTCAGCCAGGGCGCCTTCGGCTGAGGGGCCGGTTGGCGCGGATACGCCGGACCGCCAGCGCGCGAGGCGTTCCTGAGCCCGGATGAGGTCTCCCTCCGTCCAGCTCCAGTCGCTTCGGTAATGGTGGGCGATGAGGGCGAGCCGCACAGCCATCGGATCTACTCCAGCGGCGCGCATCACTGAGACGAGTACCAAGTTCCCCCTGGACTTCGACATCTTCTCTCCACCCAAGCCAACCATGCCGGAATGAACGTACGTCCGCGCGTACGGCCACTCGCCCGTGACGACGTGCGCTTCGGAGGCACTCATTTCATGGTGTGGAAAAATCAGATCGCTCCCACCGCCCTGCAGGTCAAAACTCATCCCCAGGTGTTCCAGCGAGATGGCCGTGCACTCGATGTGCCAGCCGGGCCGACCAGGTCCCAAGGTCGACTCCCAAGCCGGTTCACCCGGACGCTCCGCTTGCCACAACAAGCAGTCGAGGGCGTCCTTCTTCCCGACCCGATCCGGATCTCCCCCACGCTGGCCGAAATCCGACAGCATCTGGGCGCGATCCAAACCCGAGATGGTTCCGAACCTCGGGTCGGCGCCCACCGAGAAGTACCAGTCATCGTCTACCTGATAGGCAGCCCCCTCATCCCGCAACCTCTCGACGAGAGCGACCACTGCAGGGATGGACTCCACGGCCCCGACGTAGACGCGCGGAGGGACGACCCGAAGTTCAGTCATGTCCTCGTGAAACAAGGCCGTCTCACGGTGCGCTAGCACTCGCCAGTCCTGCCCGGTCTCCGCGGCTCGTGCCAGTAAGGGGTCGTCCACATCGGTCACGTTCTGTACGTAGTGAACATCATGACCGGCGTCCAGCCAGGCCCGGTGAACTAGGTCGAAGGACACGTAGGTGTTCGCGTGGCCAAGGTGGGTCGCGTCATAGGGCGTGATGCCGCAGACGTACATCGTCGCCACGGGACCAGGAGCGGTCGGGACCAACTGCCCCAGGGCCGTGTCATGCAACCGTAGGGGTAGGCCATGCCCGGGGAGCGCGGGACGAGCAGGAGTGGGCCAGGGAAGCACCCCGGGAGCCTATCCGGGCTGACGCCGGTCGGTTAGAAGGGAGGCCACGGAACCGGCGGCCACTCGCTGCCCGGCTCGGGGAAGCGCCTGGAGTCGAGCAACCGGTCGATACGCGAAGCCGCCGCTACCACTTCTTCGCGCGTCAACAAGTCCAGCAGTTCCTCCGCCAACGGGCCGTCCAGATCCGCTCCGAGCTGCGATCGCAAGGAACGCACCCTATCGAGTACTTCGGAGGGACAAGGCTGCCCCGCGAACTGCCACAGGAGCGTTCGCAATTTGTCCTCGACGCTGAAAGTCACCCCATGATCGACCCCCTGGACGCGACCGTCCGATCGCGGGAGTAGATGCCCGCCCTTCCGGTCGGCGTTGTTGATCACCGCATCCAAAACGACCATGCGGACGATATCGGGGTGATCGCTCACCGCCAGATCGGCGAGGTCTACGCCCTCCTCTGCATCAACCCACAACTGACACATGCCAAGGCCGAATGGCCCAGTGCGCATCACGGTGGGTGGGACGAGATCCCATCCAGTGGCCTGTGAGACCACATACGCGGCCACCTCCCGGTGAGCCAAGGTCCCATCGGGGAAATCCCACAACGGACGCTCTCCTGCGCTCGGCTTGTGCACGCACGCCGCGGTCAAACCATCGTCAGTAACCTCACAAAACAGCGTCGCATTGCTCGCATCCACCAAGCGCCCAACGACCCGAAGCTCACCATCTCGTAGGAGATCTTCCACGCGTGCGCGCCCGATCTCGGAGATCAGGTCTCGACCAGGGTCGCGTCTGAGATCGCGCACGGACTCCACCACGGGCTCCAGTCTGTCCCTTGATGGCCGCCTAGGCCCGCCGGAGGTACCCGTTGGCCCGAGGACAGATGTGGCCCTCCGGATCGAGTGGGAGTTCGCAGAAGGGGCACGGCGGCCGCCCAGCGCTGACTACGGCCAGAGCACGCTTGGCGAAAGCCCGAGCTGCCGCGCCGGTGAGGGTGACCCGAAGAAGGTCAGGACCCCCCTCGTCATCGTCGAGATCAACCTCTTCGTCGCCGGTCACCGCACCCGCCTCGATGACGACCCGTTCGGATTCGGCGTCCCAGGCCAGGGACATGGCTCCGACGCGGAACTCTTCGGTGAGTGGCATCTCGAGTGGCATCGCGTCATCGAGATCGACGGGCGCGACCGCGGGAATCGGTGCTGCACCCGTCGTTCGCCGCAGGACTTCATCGAGCAACTCGTTCACTCTCTCGGCGAGGACTTCTACCTGCTGCTTCTCAAGGGACACCGAGGTGGATGACCCAGCACCCGTAGCCTGCAGGTAGAAGGTCCTTTGGCCGGGCTCACCGACCGTTCCAGCGACGAATCGCTCCGGAGGGTCGAAACCGAACACCATGCGTGGCATGGACTGAGCCTACGAGACGCCCAGTTCAGGCCGCGGGGTCCGTCCCCGCTCCCCCGCCAACGGCGCCATCACCGGATGGTCGGCGGCCGCGGCGCGCTCGACCCAATCCCGCGAAGGAGCCGCCCGTGTCGTTGAGCCGGAGCACAAACGGACGGGTCTCCCCGTAGCGAATGACGGTCACCGAACAGGGATCAACATGAATACGCTGGAAGAGGTCGAGATGCATGCCGAGCGCATCAGCCACCACGGACTTGATGACGTCGCCGTGTGTCACCGCGGCCCATACGGCCGACGGGCCCAACTGGGCATTCCATTCCCGGACGGCTTGAACGGCGCGAGTTTGGACCTCGGGCATGAATTCGCCGCCCGGGAACGTCACCGAGCTCGGATGAACCTGGATGGCCCCCCAGAGTTTCCGCTTGGTCAGAGACTTCAGGGATCGTCCGGTCCACTGGCCGTAGTCGCACTCAATCAACCGGTCATCGACATGATTGATCGTGTGAGCCCGTCCCTTCCCCCGCGGTCCGGAGTCGACGATGGGCCCGGCGGTTTCGCGACATCGTTCGAGAGGGCTCGTGACGATGGCGTTCAAGCGCACCTCCCGCAGCCGGGTCGCGAGACTCTCGGCTTGCGTACGGCCGACGTCGTCGAGGTGGATCCCCGCGGCGCGGCCGGCGAGGACGCCCGAGGCGTTGGCCGACGTGCGGCCGTGCCTGATGAGCAGAACCGTTGTCACGCCGCGACCCTACTGTCGGTCAGGGAGTGGCCGACCATGTGCCCGTAGCCAGCATCGTCAGGATCAGGATGCCTAGGGCGACTCGATAGATCACGAACGGCATGAACGAGTGGTTGGACACGTAGCGCAGGAGCCAGGCAATGACGGCGTAGCCGACGACGAATGCCACCGCCGTCGCCACAATGGTCGGCCCCCAGGCGACGGATTGCCCGGGCTCACCGATCTTGGTCATCTCGTATAGGCCCGAGAGCAACACGGCCGGGATGGAAAGCAAGAAGGAGTAGCGCGTCGCGGCCTCGCGGGTGTAGCCGAGGTATAGCCCTGCAGAGATGGAGGCACCGGACCGAGAGACGCCAGGGATCAGTGCGCAGGCCTGAGCCAGGCCGAACAGAATGCCGTCCTTCAGAGTGAGGTCCTCCATCGTCCGCGCCCGGGCACCGATCCGATCGGCGACGGCCAGCACTAGGCCGACACCGATCATCATGATCCCGACCAGGCGCAGGTCCCGGGCCACCGTCTCGATCTGATGCGAGAACGCGAGCCCGAGGACCACGATGGGAACGGTTCCAGCGATCACGTACCACCCTTCGCGGGCGGAAAGATCGCCTCGAAGCTCGGGGCGGTACAGCGACTTGGTCCAAGTGCTCAGGATCCGGGCGATGTCGGCGCGAAAGTAGACGATCACCGCACCAACGGTTCCCAGCTGGGTGACCGCGGTGAAGGCCGCACCCGGGTCATCCCAGCCGAATGCCTCGCTGATGACCAACAGGTGTCCGCTGGAGGAGATGGGCAGGAACTCCGTAAGTGCCTGAACCACCCCCAGGACAACAGCTTCAAACCAACTGATCACGTCGCGAGGCCGGCGTTCTCGAGCTCGGCGACCAAGGTGCCGAGCGTCGCCAGGCGTTCCTCCAACGATCCCGCCAACGTGGACACCGTCAGGGTGGTCACGCCCGCCTCGGCGTACGCATGAAGCCGATCGCGCACGCGTTCGCGGGGGCCGATGAGGGAGGTCTGATCGATAAAGTCCCGAGGAACGGCTGCCGCGGCTTGGCCGTACTCCTTCGCCAGGAAGTGATCCTGCACTCGCGCGGCAGCGTCCTCATAACCCATGCGCACGGCCAGGGCGTTGTAGAAGTTCTGCTCCCGACTCCCCATCCCCCCGATGTAGAGCGCCGCATAGGAACGAATCGGGGCTGCGCAGATCTCGAGATCGTCGCCGAGCACGACTGGGACGGTCGGGACGACGTCGAAGTGCGCCATCGTGAGCCCCGCCCTCTCCCGTCCCGCCCGAATGTGCATCAGCGATTCCTCGGCGTGTTCGGGCGCAAAGAAGATCGCTAGCCATCCATCCGCGATCGCTCCAGCGAGTTCGAGGTTCTTCGGACCAACCGCGGCCAGATAGATCGGCAGTTCATCGCGCACCGGATGGACCGTCAGCCGCAGCGCCTTGCCAGGGCCGTCTGGGAGGGGCAGCGACCAGTGATCCCCCTCGTAGCGCACCGTTCGCCGCGACAAGGCCAGTCGGACGATCTCTACGTACTCACGAGTGCGGCCCAGGGGACGGTCGAAAGCGACCCCATGCCAGCCTTCTGAGACCTGGGGGCCGGACACGCCGAGACCCAGCCGAAACCTACCTCCGGAGAGGGTGTCGAGCGTGGCGGCGGTCATGGCGGTCATGGCCGGTGTGCGGCCGGGAATCTGAAAGATCGCCGATCCCACGTCGATGCGGGTCGTCTGCGCTGCGATCCAGGACAAGACCGTGGCCGCATCAGAGCCGTACGCCTCCGCCGCCCAGACCACCGCGTAGCCCAACCGGTCCGCCTCTTGGGCCAACACCAGATTGTCGGCATCGTTGCCGGCTCCCCAGTAGCCGAGGTTCAAACCGAGCTTCATGGACTCTCCCCTGGTGCGCGTGTGGCGGCGACACTAGTGCCACGGGTCTCGCTAGCCTCGCATCCATGCAACAACGGATGCTGGGGCGGACCGGCCTGCGGGTGTCCCGCCTCGGCCTCGGCACCATGACCTGGGGCCGTGACACCGACGAGCATGAGGCCCGCGAGCAGCTGAGCCTGTTTGCGGAGGCTGGCGGCACGCTCGTCGATACGGCCGCGGCGTACGGCGCTGGCATGAGCGAGGAGGTACTCGGCAGCCTTCTCGGTGACGTGGTGGATCGGGAACAACTCGTTTTGGCCACGAAAGCAGGCATCACCCGGTCGCCCGAAGGGCATCGAGAGGTCGACACCTCGCGACGGGGCCTCCTGGACAGCCTGGATGCCTCCCTTCGGCGACTCGGCGTGGACCACGTCGACCTGTGGCAGGTCCACACCTGGAGCCCGCACGCTCCGTTGGACGAGACGTTGTCCGCTCTTGACGCGGCAGTAGCGAGTGGCCGTACCCGGTACGTCGGCGTTTCGAACTATTCGGGGTGGCAGACGGCGAGGGCGGCTACCTGGCAGGAAGCATGGCCCGGCCGTGCGCGCCTCGCAGCGATACAAGCCGAATACTCCCTTCTCCAGCGCGGCGTCGAACGTGAGGTGCTTCCCGCCTGTGCTGCCCTGGGACTGGGCTTCTTGCCCTGGTCGCCGCTGGGCCGAGGCGTGTTGACCGGGAAGTACCGCAGCGGCGTCCCCGCCGACAGTCGAGCGGCCTCGCCACACTTCGCGTCCTTCGTGGAGCCGTTCCTCGTGCCGGAAGCGCAACGAGTGGTCACCGCCGTTGCGACCGCAGCCGACGGACTTGGGCTTTCTCCACTCGAGGTTGCTCTCGCTTGGGTCCGCGACCGCCCCGGTGTGACAGCACCCATCGTCGGCGCGCGAACGGCTGCTCAACTGCGCGGGATCCTGACCGTCGAGGAGCTCGAGTTGCCCGACGAGATCCGCGCTGTACTCCACGAGGTGTCAGCACCGGCCATCGGCTATCCGGACGACGCGCGGTCCTAGTCGAAAGTCGGCGGGCGCAGACAACGCCGCTCATAATGGACCATGGTGCGCAGCGCTGTGGAATTCGAAACCGTTCAGATCACCCTGCCTCGAGGCACCTCCCGCGAGGCGTCGCACCGGGCGCTCACCGACCGAGCCGAGTACGGCTCCTGGGAGCTCGCTCGATTGCGCCTGTATCCGGATGGCACCAGGCGAGTGTGGCTACGGCGCCGTACCATCCGACAGCCAAGAGCGAGGTGGGCCAACCCTCAGGCGGTGACCTGAGGTCCGCCTAGACCCCGCAGAGTTCGTGGGTGGTCAGGCGAGGTCCAGAAACCGGTCGAGGACCCGAGCACCGAAGCGAAGCGAATCCACGGGGACCCGCTCATCCACACCATGGAACATCCCTGCGAAGTCGAGGTCCGGTGGCAGTTGGAGGGGCGCGAATCCGAAGCAGCGGATGCCGAGCCGCGACAGCGCCTTCGCATCAGTCCCACCCGAGAGGGTGTACGGAACGGCCCGCGCCGCCGGATCCTCAGCCTGCAGCGACGCACACATGGCATCGACAAGCGCGCCCTCGAAGTCAGTTTCCAGCGCAATGTCGTGGATCAGTTCTTCGCGTTTGATCGTGGGTCCGATCACTGCGTCCACCTGCTCGAAGAATTCGTCCTCGAACCCAGGAAGAAATCTGCCATCGACGAAGGCGTGCGCTTCTCCAGGGATGACGTTGTGCTTGTACCCAGCCTCGAGCATGGTCGGGTTCACCGTGTTGCGCAGCGTCGCGCCGATGATGGTCGCCAAAGAGCCCAATCGGGCGACCGTCGCGTCCATATCGTCAGGGTCTAGTTCGATCCCCATTGCGTCGGATACCTCGCCCAGGAAGGTTCGCACTGTCTTCGTGATTCGCACGGGGAACTCGTGACGCCCGAGCCGTGCCACGGCCTCACACAATTCGGTGACAGCGTTGTCGTGATTGATCATTGAGCCATGACCGGCACGCCCCGTAGCCGTCAGTTTCATCCAGGCGATGCCCTTCTCCGCGGTCTCGATCAGATAGAGGCGGAGGTCGTCTGAGACGGTGAGCGAAAATCCGCCCACCTCACCGATCGCCTCCGTGGCACCCTCAAACAGATGCGGGTGGTGGTCGACCAGCCAATGCGCGCCGAACTTCCCGCCAGCCTCTTCGTCGGCAAGGAAGGTCAAGATGATGTCGCGGGAAGGCATCCGGCCAGTGCGCATGCGAGCACGGACAACCGCCAAAATCATGGCGTCCATGTCTTTCATGTCAACGGCGCCGCGGCCCCAGACACAACCGTCTGCGATCTCGCCAGAGAAGGGATCCACCTTCCACTGCGCAGCCATCGCAGGAACGACATCGAGGTGTCCGTGGATCACCAATGCGGGGCGACTTGGATCGGTACCTGAAATCCGTGCCACAACGCTGGAACGACCTGGAGCCGACTCGAACAGCTCGCCTCGCACACCTACCTCGTCCAGGCTCTCAAGGACGTATTCAGCTGCCGCCCGTTCCCCCGGGCCCGAGCCGTCCCCGTGGTTGACGCTCGGGATTCGGATCAGGTCCCGACAGATGTCGACGACTTCGTCCTTCGGGTCAGCATTGGCCTTGGCGCTCATGACCCCATAGTGCCCCTGACGCCGGGTCTGGTCACTGCGACCGGCGGGTATAGTTGCCGCGCACTCGTCCGGGTGGCGGAATTGGCAGACGCGCTAGCTTGAGGTGCTAGTGCCCTTTACCGGGCATGGGGGTTCAAGTCCCCCCTCGGACACCACGAAACCCGACCGATTCAGAGTTGGCCAGGAGGTTGCGTCCCTACGCTGCCCACGTGAGCAACGAGCAGGCCGTCGTCACCCATCTGTGCGGATGGATGGTGCTTCAACGGCCGGACCGCTCGGTGCTTCTCGCTCGGCGTAGCGGTGTGGAGTACGGGAACGGGCTGTGGGGCCTCCCTGGCGGTCACGCCGGTCGCGGCGAGTCCTGGTCCGAGGCAGCCATTCGGGAAACCCTAGAAGAGGTCGGTGTGGTCGTCGCTGTCGACGACCTGAGAGCGCTTGGGGTCCAGCGCTACCTTGACGGCCACACCCACGGTGTTGACGTGTACTTCCTTGCGACTCGCTGGCACGGTGAGCCCGCCGCGGTCTCCGAGTGCGCAGAGGTCGAATGGTTTCGCCCCGGCGAGCTACCGGAAGATGCTCTCCCCTGGCTGGCCAAGACCCTCGATGCCCACTTGGTTCGGGGTATCTGGCTGGATGAGATCTTCGCGCCCTGACGCGAAGGGGCGATCCGGACACCCTCAAGGACCGGGCGAGATGAGGCCACCCCAAACCGTGATCTTCTCAGGCTGAGGACCCAGTCGTCTCACGCGCGAACGCGGCCCCCAGCTCTGCTGGGTAGGTCGGTTCCTCGATACACGCCAGGTCCATCAGCAGCGTCAGTGGAACACGCGTGGCCAACCACCCAGGTGGCGTCATCCCCGTGTCTTGCGACGGCTCGAATCCGAATGACGATGTCATGACGTTCCCCTCCCCGACAGCCGACCCCCCGGCTGCTCATCCATCTCGGTTTTCGGCATCATCCCAGGCACTCTGGTGGGCCTTGCGGGTGATCCGCCACCGTCGGTCCCTTGATCAATCACGGCTATGTGGCACGCTCGTGGCGTGTCCACTCCAGTCGGCCTGATGACGCGACCCTCCGTACGTGCTGGGATTTGGGGCTCGCTGCGTGTCCTCGCGGCCGCTGCCGTTGTGCTGGTGTGCTACTCCCTGGTTCCGGTGACGGGTGAGACGGCCTTGGCCGGATGGTTGGTCGCCCTCCTAGCGGTCCTGGTATTCACCCTGGTCACCATCTGGCAGGTGCGCGTGGTCGCCGGGGCCAAGCACCCGATCTACCGTGCGGTCGAGGCGTTGGTGATCCTGGTGCTGCTGTTTCTTGGGCTCTTTGCCTTGGAATACACCGCGCTCTCTACAGCCGCGTCCGACGCTTTCACCGAGCCCTTGGACAAATTCAGCGGCGGCTACTACGCCATCACGGTCTTCTCCACAGTCGGATTCGGTGACATCACTCCCGTTTCGGTCGCGGCTAGAACCGCGACCATGCTGCAGATGCTCGGCAACCTCATCTTCTTCGGCGCTGTCGTCCGGGTTGTGTCGGGCGTGGCGAAGAGCTCACACGTCAGGCAGAAGGGACAGTTCGACTCCCCCGTGGGAATCGACGCGGAACAGGCACTCAGCGAAGGCGAGTCGGGGCGGCCCGACCCCATGAGCGGTGTCGACTCGGATCGTTAGTCTGGACCATCCGCGCCATGTGGCACGGCTCGAGGTGAGGATCCAATGGCCACAAATTCCCCCATGCAGCTCGGCATGATTGGACTCGGCCGGATGGGTGCCAACCTCAGTCGTCGACTCATGCGTGATGGCCACTCCGTCGTCGTCTACGACGTGAATGCCGAAGCGGTCCGATCCCTTGAGTCCGAAGGCGCCGTAGGTGCCACGACCCTCACGGAATTCGTGGCCACCCTCGAACCGCCTCGGGCTATCTGGGTGATGGTTCCGGCTGGCGAGATCACCGAGAAAACGGTGCATGCCGCCTCAGCCCTCATGGACGAGGGCGACGTCTTGATCGACGGGGGTAACAGCTACTACCGCGACGACATCCGACGGGCGATGACGCTGCGAGCCAAGGGGCAGCACTACGTGGATGTGGGAACCAGTGGCGGCGTCTTCGGCTTGGAGCGTGGCTTCTGCCTGATGATCGGAGCGGAAGGCCCGGTGTTTCGGCACCTCGAGCCCTTGTTTGCCAGCATCGCCAGTGGCGTGGAGGCCGCCGAACGTACGCCCGGCCGCAGCGGCATTCCGAGTATGGCCGAGAAGGGCTACCTCCACTGCGGCCCCAACGGTGCTGGACACTTCGTCAAAATGGTCCACAACGGGATCGAGTACGGCGTGATGGCCGCCTACGCTGAGGGCCTCAACGTTCTGGCCAACGCGGGGGCGGGGAAGGCCTCCCGGGACAACGACGCGGAGACTGCGCCCCTGGCGGATCCGGAGTTCTATCAATACGACATCGACATCCCGGAAGTTGCAGAGGTCTGGCGGCGAGGCAGTGTCGTTGGCTCTTGGCTCTTGGACCTCACGGCCGCGGCCCTGACCGAATCTCCGGACCTGGCCGAGTACGCCGGACGCGTCTCCGACTCCGGCGAGGGACGCTGGACCGCGATCGCGGCGATCGACGAGGGCGTACCCACGCCGGTACTGACCTCGGCCTTGTACTCGAGGTTTGCTTCGCGGGACCTCGACGACTACGCGAATCGCGTGCTCTCCGCCATGCGCAAACAGTTCGGTGGCCACGACGAGAAGCAGCCCTAGTCCCTCGCCCGGCTGACTCCGAAGTGCCGCCACCGGTGTACCCGCCCCGTCGATGGGACCGCTGATCATGACCGAGAACCTCACCGAACGCACCGCCTGGGTCGACCTTGCTGCCCATCACGCCCACCTGGAACAGGTCACCATCGCTGAGTTGTTTGAAGCCGACCCAACTCGCGGAGAGCGGATGAATCTTCACGCCGCGGGTTTGTTCGCGGACCTCTCCAAGCATCGTGTCACTGACGAGACCCTTGAACTCCTCGTCAGTCTGGCGCGCGACTGTGGCCTCCGCGCGGGGATTGACGCGATGTTCGATGGCGAGCCGATCAACGTCACGGAGGACCGGGCCGCCCTGCACATCGCGCTGCGAACCCCGCGTGGAAAGTCAGTCCGGTGCGCCGGGAATGACGTCACGACTGCCGTCCACTCAGTCCTCGATCGCATGTCCGACCTAGCCGATGCGGTGCGGTCGGGCGCATGGACCGGTCACACGGGACGAAGGATCACGGCGGTGGTCAACATCGGGATCGGGGGATCGGACCTGGGGCCGGTCATGGCCTACGAGGCCCTGAAGTTCTACAGCGATCGCTCGCTGACCATGCGCTTTGTCTCCAACGTCGACGGAACGGACTTCACCGAGGCCACCCGGGACCTGAACCCGGCCGAGACGCTGTTCATCGTCTGCTCGAAGACCTTCACCACACTCGAGACCATGACCAACGCTCGAACCGCCCGTGAATGGCTCGTCTGCGCCCTCGGCGACGAGTCTGCCGTAGCCAGTCATTTCGTGGCGGTCTCGACCGACGCCGAAGCGGTATCCACCTTCGGGGTCGACCCGGCGAACATGTTTGAGTTCTGGGAGTGGGTCGGTGGTAGGTACTCGATGGACTCGGCCATCGGTCTGTCAACCATGATCGCCATTGGTCCCGAGCGGTTTCGGGAGATGCTTGCGGGCTTCCACGCGATGGACGAGCACTTCCGGACTCAGCCGTTCGAGTCCAATCTCCCCGTCCTGCTGGGTCTGCTAACGGTTTGGTACGTCGACTTCTTTGGCGCGCAGTCAACCGCAGTGCTGCCGTACGAGCAGTACCTCAAGCGTTTCCCCGCCTATCTCCAGCAGCTGACCATGGAGTCCAACGGCAAGCACGTCAGCCTGGCCGGAGATCCTGTCCCGGTCGACACCGGGCCGATCTACTGGGGTGAAGCAGGCACCAATGGGCAGCACTCCTTTTACCAACTTCTGCATCAGGGGACTCATCTGGTTCCCTGCGACTTCATCGGCTTCATTCACAGCCTCAATCCGGTGGGTCGCCACCACGATCTCCTTATGGCGAACGTCTTCGCGCAGGCCGAGGCGTTGGCCTTCGGCAAGTCAGCCGATCAGGTACGGGCCGAAGGCGTCCCTGAGGTCCTGGTCCCGCATCGGGTCTTTGATGGCAACCGCCCATCCACGACGATCCTTGCTGAACGACTCGACCCATTCACCCTGGGCGCGCTGGTCGCGCTCTACGAGCACAGTGTCTTCACCCAAGGAGTGATCTGGGACATTGACTCCTTTGATCAATGGGGCGTCGAGCTGGGCAAGGTCCTTGCCACCCGGATCACTGCGGAACTCGAGGCCGCCGGTGATATCACCCTCGACCACGACACGTCGACTAACGCCTTGATCCGCCGGTATCGCGAAGGGCGAGTCAATCCGGCCCCTGACCCGCTGATGGGGTCACCCGGACCTGCCGAGTGACCCCATCAGCGCCGAGACTTAGGGCTTGATCGTCACTACCGAGCCATTACCGAAGACATCAATAGACGCGTAGACCTTTCCATTCGCGTACTCGACTCCGGACGGAGTCGGAACGTCCGCGAACGGGCTCACCACTCCGTGATGAACCACCGAGATCCGGTTGGCGAAGATCTCAGTGACATAGATCTTTCCGTGCGGCGCCAGTGCGAGGTTGCCGGCACCGAGGAATCCGGTCGCAACGACGCGTGAGGAACCGTCCCAAGGCTTGACCTTGACGACTGAGCCCCGGGCGCCAAGGCTCGGGTCCTCCGGGCCGCCGGGCAGCAAACTCACGAAGAGTTTCCCGTTGCGCGCCACTTCGACATCCGTGGGGACGGGCTCGAAGTTGTACGCGTGCCCGATCGTGCAGTCCGGCAGTTCGAACATGGCCGCCGTGCCAGCGTCGATGATCGCGGGCTGAGGCGGCAGAACCGCGGCGGTCCGAATGGAGCCGTTGGCATGGACCTTCCAAATCACATTGGCAGCTGCATCGGCCACGAACCAGCCACCGCCGGGTGCATTCGCCACGGCATAGGGATGGGACTCCGTGATGCCCGGGTAGGACCCACCACCGACTTCCTCCGGCACCTGGTCGGCACACTTCTGAGAGATATCGGTGAACCCGTAGGTATTGACGCTGTCAGGATTGTGCTTACTTTCATAGGCCCACAAGTCAGCGATGGTGCGAGTCTTCCCGTTCTTCGAGCGCCACTTGAGCTCGGCGAACGGATTCTCGTTGTCGCCACCGCTGAACGCGTAGGCGAGGTTATAGCCGTCGGACGCGACACCGGAGATCTCGCCGGGCTCGACAACCTTGTCCTTCACGACGCCGTTGACCCGGATCTTGGACAGCACGCCAGCAAAGGACTGGGTGACGTATACCTGACCGTTCGATCCAACATCGATCTGTAGAGGACCGGCGAAGCCGTCGGCCAAGACTTCTGGGGCGGGTGCGGCCATAGCCTGCGTCGGCAGGGCAAGCGCCAGCGCGGTCGCGCCCGCCACCGCGACTACGGACAGGGCGAGTCGTTTCATGGAGACTCCTTCGGAGCGAGAGATCGGGCCGGGCTGATCGGGGATCGATAGCTGTGATCCTCGCCGGGTCAAAGACATCGACGCATGACCCGGGAGAACTAGTCCAACTCACGAGATTGTCGCCCTCAGACCGCCCAACGGTTCCCGCGGATCGCCTTGTCACTCCTTTAGGGTGCTGGCGATGACCCGTTCCGCGCTCAGCGACCTGGTGGCGCGCGGGTGGGCCGAGGCGCTTCTTCCGGTTCGTGACACGATCACTACTCTCGGTGACTTCCTTAGAGCCGAGGTCGAGGCGGGCCGAGGATATCTCCCGCCCGCGCCGAACATCCTGCGTGCCTTCAGCCTGCCTTTGGACGAGGTCAAGGTGTTGATCCTCGGCCAAGACCCCTATCCGACGCCCGGGCACGCCATGGGCCTTTCCTTCTCCGTCCAGCCAACCGTGCGCCCACTCCCCCGAAGTCTCAGCAACGTGTTTCGAGAACTGAGCGATGACCTGGGGGTCTCAGCTCCCCGCAACGGTGACCTCACGCCCTGGTCCAGGCAAGGAGTCCTGCTGCTCAATCGGGTGCTCACGGTGGGTCCTGGGAAACCGGGGAGTCATCGCGGCCACGGCTGGGAGCAGGTGACCGACTGTGCGATTCGAGCACTGTGCTCTCGCGATCAGCCACTCGTCGCCGTTCTGTGGGGCCGCGATGCCCAGTCGGTCGGGCCTATTCTGCGTGGGTACCCGCTGATCGAGAGCGCGCACCCTAGTCCCATGTCCGCGGACCGGGGCTTCTTCGGGTCACGGCCGTTCAGTCGAGCGAATCAAGCCCTCGCCCAACAAGGCGAAACGCCGATCGACTGGAGATTGGCTGGGGCTTGATCCTTCAGGAGTCGGTATACGTGACGATGCCCAGGCACATCTCGTCGGTCGAGCCTTCGCCCCAGACGACGTAGCGGGGAGCCAAGTCGGACAAGGTGGGAATTTGTTGTCGAAGTGCGGCGTCGTGGGTGCAGGTGACCCGTAGGGCATCACCAGACTTCAGCACGACCGGCTTCTTGAGCGGTTTGGCGGCTTGATCGTCGAAGTCCCAGACCGGTATATCCATCAAGGTCCGAGACGCACCGTTGGCCCGGTCCAGATCCACGTGAATTGATCGACCCAACAGGTGCATATGACCAGCGACGGCGCGTACCACGATGGTCTGCTCGATGGGACGGGAACATGACTGGGTGGGGCCGGGGCGCGGATCGGTCAAGGACCCGTCACACAGCAACTGAAGTCCAGCCACCGTGCGTCCGGCTCGATCGCCGAACCGCGTCATGACATCGAAAACGGCTGCGTCACGCTCACACAGCGGCCCAGCCTCTCCGGGAGCGCATGGCAACTCGACTGGCGCCGGGAGGAGCATCGTCTTCAGCGGCTTGAGCTCCGCGTCTGGAGGCGCCATGCGGAGCTTCAGAATGCTGTCGTCGGACCCGGATCCGTGGAGCAGGTTGTAGTGCATCTGCAGCACCAACTCGCTTCCTGCCGGAAGTTCCATGCCCGTGCCCGGCCAGAACCGCCTTTCGCCACCGGTTGTCGCAAACGCAGCGACCCACGGTGCGGCAGCGAGGCCGGACACTGTGCCCCCAGGGTCTGGGAGCCCGGGACCACCGAAGCAGGACCAGCCGAGGTCCGGATCAGCCGCATCCAAGGCGCGCGCAGCATCGACCTGGTCTGGGTTGGCCCGATAAACGATGGCGTGATGGACCAGACCTGCATCGCCGGGGTCGAGAACGACCCCGGACAAATAGGTGTCAACTGCCAGTTCGGGGTCCATCAGCATGCACCGGTAGTCGTCGGTTCCACCCGCGTCGGCACGAGGTGAGTAGGAACCACCGGGGATGCCTAGGTCCAGCCATCGCTCGCCTGGCTCCAACGGGTCAAATGTGGTGACCGCGACCGTTGACGTACCGCCGCCGTGAGAGCCTGTGCCGCTCTCCGCTACGTGACTCGGCGCGGCAAAACCCACCCACGCGATCGCGCCAACAACAGCCAGCGCAACCCCCGCACCCGCGGCCCCGCTCATTCGCATGCTCCCTATGGTGCCTCATGACCAGTGGTAGCCGGACTTTGAGCGCGCCCCACCGCGTCGTTCGCCAAACGGCGCGCCCGCAAGGCCCAGAAGCCCACCGCTGCCGTGGCCGCGACATTCAGCGAGTCCACATCACCACCCATGGGAATGCGAACCCAGGAATCTGCAGCATCCAACGCAGCCCTGGAGAGACCTCGTCCTTCGGAACCCAGCACCAAGGCGACCTTTCCGGTCGCCGAGAGCTGGATCGCGCCCAGGTCGGTGCCTGCGCCGTCGGGCGTCATGGCAAGGACTCGGAATCCGAGCTCACGAAGCTGATGGATTCCGGCCGGCCAGGAAGCGCAGCGCGCGATCCGCAGCGAAAAGACCGTCCCCATGGACGTCCGAAGGGCCCGGCGGTAGTACGGATCCGCACATCTGGGGTCGAGAATGATGCCGTCCACTCCGAGAGCGGCCGCGGACCGGATAGCCGCACCGACATTCGTATGGTCCACGATGCCCTCGAAGACCGCCAGGGTGCGCGCCCCGCGGGCCACCTCCGCGACCGAGGGCAACCTTGGCCGCGCGAACGATGCCATGACCCCCCGGTGCGCGTGGAAACCCGCTGTCTCGCGTAGGTCTTCGGCGTCTACGACATGGATGGAACCGCCCTGATGACCGAAGCCACGCGCCGCAGCGGCTACGTCCATGCGCTCAACGCGCTCGGGGATCATCACCATGGTCATGGGGCGGCAGCCCGCCGCGAGGGCCCGCGTAATCAGGGGGGTCCCTTCGGCGATGAACACGCCCTCGGAGGGCTCTGTGCGCCGGCGCAGCGCCACATCCGTGAGTCCCACGAAGTCTCCAAGCGGCTCAGATGTCACAACAGCACCGTAAGGCCCCGCGCCGGCCGATCAAGGACGGGCTCAACCACGCCGATCACTAGGCGTGACCATCCGCGTCGCAGCGTTCCCCGCTGCCCTTGTGGCGCTGACCCTTGCCGGCAGCCTTCTCGGCTCACCTGCTGTCGCGGCTGACACGGCCGAGGATGCACGGGCCCGGGCGACTGCCGCGGCGCGCGAAGTGGATGCCCTAGCCCCCCGCGTCGCGCTGGCCCTGGCGAGCTATGAGCAGGCATTGGATGGCCTCGCGGCCGACGTGACCTCCGGAATCAGCGCAGAGGAGGCCGCCGCAGACGCGCGAGCGGCTCATGATGTCGCCTCCCGCGCCGTCGGCATGAGGGTGCGCGCCCTCTACATGAGTGGCGGTGAAACCGGGCTACTAGCAACTGTGCTCGACGCATCCTCACCAGCTGACCTGGCCCGCCGGATCGGGGCCTTTCAACGCGTGGTCCAGACCGATGAGGACCGGGCGGGTGTCACCGGGACCAGGCTGGATGCTGCATCCGCTCTGGCTCTGCGCTTAGCGGCCAGATCCGACCGACGTACCGCGACGGTAGGGGACGTCGCGGAGCGGCTTCGAGTGCTGAACGACCTTCTGGATGAGGCGCAACGCACGCTCGACGCTCTGGACAAGGAGGCCGGGCAACTTGAAGAGGCCGAAGCTGCTGCGGCGGCGGTTGCTGCCGCTCGACAGGCGGCCGACTCCGCGCGCTGGTCCACGGTCGCGACAGCCAAGGCGCGGGGCATCCCCGTTGACTTCCTGGGCTTCTACCGGGCAGCGGCGGCCACGTGCTCCAACTTGCCCTGGCCGGTCCTGGCCGCCATCGGCCAGGTCGAAAGCGGCCATGGAAGCAATCCCCATGACAGCCCGGCGGGCGCTCAAGGGCCAATGCAGTTCCTACCATCCACGTTTGCCGCCTACGCCGTGGACGGCGATCAGGACGGCGTCGCCGACATCCGTAACCCAGCGGACGCCATCTTCTCTGCAGCGAAGTATCTGTGCGCCAACGGCGCAGGAGTCAGCGCTGGGGCCCTGCGTCGTGCCATCTATCGCTACAACCACGCGCAGTGGTATGTCGCCTTGGTTCTACGCGTCGCCGCCCAGATCGCTGAGCGATTCTCTGAGCCGCCGGTGCCGCCCTATGAGCCGGTGTCGCCGTGATCGGTGTCGCCGTGATCAGTGTCGGTCTCCGAGCCGAGTGACAGCCCGGAGAAGGCTGCGCCGACCGCACCCATGGCCTGGGACAGCTCCGCGGGGAGCACCCAAATCTTGCTGGCCTGACCCTCAGCGATCTTGGGCAGAGTCTGGATGTACTGGTAGGCCAGGAGCTTCGGATCTGGGTCACCCTCATGGATGGCACCGAAGACCGTCTGAATGGCAGAAGCCTCGCCTTGAGCACGGATCACCGCCGACTGTGCATCGCCCTCGGCGCGCAGGATCGCAGACTGGCGCTCACCCTCAGCCGTCAGGATCTGACTTTGCTTGAAACCCTCAGCGGTCAAAATCGTGGCGCGCTTCTCCCGCTCCGCGCGCATCTGCTTCTCCATCGACTCCTGCACTGAGGGAGGTGGATCGATGGCCTTAATCTCCACGCGGTTGACCCGCACGCCCCACTTGCCCGTGGCCTCATCGAGGACGCCCCGCAACTTTCCATTGATCTGATCGCGAGAGGTGAGAGCCTCCTCGAGGTCCATTCCCCCAACCACGTTACGAAGGGTTGTCACCGTCAACTGCTCGATCGCATGGATGTAGTTCGCGATTTCGTACGTCGCCGCCTTGGGGTCGGTCACCTGGAAGTAGATCACCGAGTCAATGCTGACGACGAGGTTGTCCTCGGTGATCACCGGCTGCGGCGGGAAGCTGACCACCTGCTCTCGCAGGTCGATGAGCGGATTCAGCCGGTCAATGAACGGCACCAAAATGGAGAGTCCTGCATTGAGCGTGCGTTGATAACGACCCAGTCGCTCGACAATGCCCGCGCGCGCCTGCGGCACGATTCTTACTGTCTTGGCCAAGGTGATGAGAACGATGGTCAGAAGCAGAAGCGCTACGAGGATGTACAGCAACTGGCTGCTCGTCATGAGTTCTCCATCTGCTCGACAATGGCCGTAGCACCCTCGATACGCAGCACCCGGACGGTCTCACCCGGGTCGAAGGAGTTTCCGCTTGCCTCTGATCGTGCCGACCATACTTCGCCCGCCAGTCGTACCCGTCCATCGTGCGCGTCGACGCGCTCAATGACGTCACCTGTCGAGCCGATCAGTGCGGCTGCCCCGGTACGGATCTCCCTGGCTGGATGAAGATGTCGAACCGCGATCGGCCGCACCATCAGGATCAAGAGCAGGGCAACCACACCTGCGACTAGGGCCTGGACGACCAACGTCGCCCCAAGCCCCGCTGCGACAGCAGCCGCGAGAGCTCCAATCGCGAGCATCAAGAAGATGAGATCCAACGAGAGCATCTCGACGGCAAACAGCACGATCGCCAGGATGACCCACCAAATCCAGTCCACGAGTCGATCGTAGGCCGAACCCGACTCAGGGGTCGGATTCCGACCGTTCTGCCCGGCCTACCGAGCTCTCGCGGTCCATCGGTCCCTTCGGCGACTGACCGACAGTGGCAGGCCAAACGCGTACGACAACGCCGGCGCGGAAAGCACCACTTCGAGCGTGCCAGCGACAACCACGCGGCCGTCCTTCATGAGGAGACCATGAGTGAACCCGGGAGGAATCTCCTCCACGTGGTGGGTCACCAAGACCATCGTCGGGGCTAGGGGATCTTTGGCCAGCCGGCCCAGCCGGGAGACGAGCTCCTCGCGACCGCCCAGATCCAGACCCGCTGCAGGCTCATCCAGAAGAAGGAGTTCTGGATCGGCCATCAGGGCTCGGGCGATCTGGACGCGCTTTCGTTCCCCTTCCGAGAGGGTTCCGAAGGCCCGTTCAGCCAGCTCATCCATGCCCACCTGTCCGAGCAAGCGAGTCGCCCGTTCTGTGTCACTCTCGTCGTAGCTTTCACGCCAACGCCCCGTCATCGCCCACGCGCCGGTCAGAACCACATCCACCACGCGCTCGTCCGGGGGAAGCATTTCGGCCAAGGCGGCGGACGTCAGGCCAATGCGCGGACGCAGGTCGAAGACGTCCACCAATCCAAGTCGCTCGCCGAGGATGTCGACGGACCCCCGGCTGGGAAACATGTAGCTCGCCGCTACCTGTAGCAAAGTGGTCTTCCCTGCCCCGTTCGGACCGAGAATCACCCATCGGTCGCCCGCGTGAACTCGCCAAGACACCTGGTCCAGAAGGACCGACCCACCGCGGACGACGGACACCGCATTGAGGTCCAACACCTCGTCGCTCACGACCGCGAACCTAGCCGGTCGACCGAATGGCTGGCTGGTTACCCTGGCCTGGTGCCGATCTCGCTGGCCTGGCCGGTCCGAACGCTGGAGGCCGCAGCCATTGTCGCGTGGGGCAACGCTTTCCTCACTGGATCCGCCTCACTCGATGACGCGGCCGAGGGCATGAGTGCCGGGGATGCCCCCGTGAGGGTTCATGGGTTGCCCGGTGGTGATTCCCAAGCGCCGGCGGTAGCCCTCGGGCGACTCGCCACTCTTGGCGCACAAGGGTTGCGGCTCCTTCTCCCCGTCACTGGCGACCCCGTGGGACTGCCCCCCGACGGGCCTTGGTTCGGCGGCGCAGGAAGACCGCTGCCGGTTGCGGCCATTGTTGGCCTAGGCGGATGCCTTGTGCCCTTCGAGGCGGGGTCACAGGCCCACCAAGACGGGGGCTCGGAGCGCGGTTGGCGCTACTACCAACAGTCGACTGAGCTGCTGACGCTTCCCGGGTTGCGGGAGGCCGAACGTGCCCTAGGTTCGGATCTGCGCGATGCCATCGAACAACTCGCGGCTCTGGATGTGGCCGGCCACACCCCAAGCACGCGCGCCCAACTCGATCAGCTCCAGCCGCCGAACCGCCTCCCACCCGGGTACCCCGCCCACGCCCAGGTGGTACTCGACCGTGCGTGGTCGGTCCGGCAATCGGTCGGCCTCGCCGCCGACGACCCGGGAGCAGCGGTCTCCGCGGCGGAGATGGCCACTCGCCAGGCCTGTCTGCAGGGCCTCGAGACGTCCTCCCGGTATGCCCTGATGGCCGCCTACAACGTTCCCGCGGAAGACCTATCCTGATGAGCCATTCGAAGGGCGGATAGCCTGAGGGCTGTCATGAGTAGCCTCGCAACCACGACCCTCGTGACCTTGACCGGGCCGGACCGCCCAGGTGTGACCACCCGGCTTTTCGGCGCACTGATCGGGTCAGGAGCCGACGTCCTCGACGTCGAACAGGTGGTCATCCGCGGTCAGTTGATCCTCGGCGTGCTTCTGAGCGCGGAAGACAGCGCTCTCGTTGAGGAACTCGTTCTGCCAGTCGCGCACACCTTGGGGATGACCGTTTCGGTCACGACGGGTGACCTCGAACAGACCGAAGAAGCGGTCGGCGTCACTGACAGGGCGCATGTCGTGGTCCTCGGCCACCCCCTCACGCCCTCGGCGATCGCAGCGATCACACAACGAATTGCCGATCACGGCGCCAACATTGACCGCATCGTTCGCCTCGCCTCCTACCCCGTGACAGCCATCGAGCTCGAAGTCTCTGACGTCGAGCCGGCAGCCCTCCGGCTCGCTTTAGCTCTAGAAGCTGCGTCTCTACGCATCGATGTCGCAGTCGAGCGCTCGGGGCTTCATCGCCGTGCCAAGCGGCTGATCGTGATGGACGTGGACTCCACGTTGATCCAGGCTGAGGTCATCGACCTGCTTGCTGCTGAAGCCGGTCGCCTGGACGAGGTGGCGAGCATCACCGCGTCCGCCATGCGTGGTGACCGCGACTTCGCCGACTCGCTCCAGGCGCGCGTCAGTTTGTTGGCGGGACTGCCCGCCTCCGCCCTCGACCGCGTGTCAGAGGCCGTCGTCCTGGCTCCTGGCGCCCGAACCCTGGTCCGCACCCTGAAGCGACTCGGATACAAGTGCGCCATCGTGAGTGGCGGCTTCACCCAGATCACCGATCACCTGGTCGCGGACCTCGATATCGACTACTCCGCTGCCAACACTCTCGAGGTCGTCGACGGAACCCTGACCGGCCGCCTGGTCGGCCCGGTCATCGACCGAAAGGGCAAGGCCGAGGCGCTCGAGCGCTTCGCACGGTTAGCGGGTGTGCCGGTGTCGCAGACCGTGGCGATCGGCGATGGGGCCAACGACCTGGACATGTTGGCTCGCGCCGGGCTTGGCGTGGCGTTCAACGCCAAACCAGCCGTACGAGAGGCGGCTGACGCCGCGCTCAGCGTGCCCTATCTAGACGCGATCCTGTACCTGCTGGGAGTGACTCGCGAGGAGATCGAGGCGGCTGACGCTGCAGCCGGAGTGTCGACTCCCGCTCCTCCGGTACATCCCCGAGCACGCGTCTAGACGCGTCCGCAGAGCGGCTGCGCGACGATCCACACACTCTGGCTCTCAGCCGCGCGGAACCACGAATTCGATCAAAGCTGCATCTCGGGGGCGCAGCCCGGACCACGGCGCAGTGATGTCCAGGAGCGCCAGGCCGCAGGTGGGGAACTTCGCGGCCGCCAGGGCTGCCCCTGGGCCGGCGCTGCCTCCGGCCAATAGCACGACAAGATCCTGGACGCCCGGATTGTGACCGATCAGGAGCACGGTCCTCACGTCGTCCGGAACGGCGCGTAGCACCTCGACGAGAGACGCAGATGTGGCTTCGTACACCCGTGGTGAAGGCCGGACCTGACCAAGAATCCCGCCCGATGACTCCCATGTCCGTTGAACCAGCGACCAGGTCTGCGTGGTCCGTTCGGCATCGGAATGGATCACCAGATCAATCGTCGGCAGCTGCCCCGCCAGCCACACACCCGCGGCCGCTGCGTCGCGGCGGCCGCGCTTGGCCAGCGGGCGATCCTTATCCGGAACCCCGGCAGGCCAGTCGGATTTCGCGTGGCGTAGGACAACCAGACGCCGCTCGAGTGACTTGGAGTTGGCCATCAGGTCATCATGCCCGGTACAGCCATCGGTTCGTCCGACTCACGCTCCCATGGCATGGACTCCACCGTCCACGTGGACGATCTCCCCTGTCGTCCGGGGAAACCAGTCTGAGAGCAGCGCAACGCAGGCCTGGGCTGCCGGCGTGGGATCGGACAGATCCCAGCCGATCGGAGCCCGCTTCGCCCAAACCTCGTCGAAGGCTTCAAATCCGGGGATTGAACGAGCGGCCATGGTCTTGATTGGTCCGGCAGCAACCAAATTGACGCGGATCCCACTCGGTCCGACATCGCGCGCCAGATACCGAGCCGTGGACTCAAAGGCCGACTTGGCGACGCCCATCCAGTCATACGTGGGCCAGGCCACCGATGCATCGAAGGTCAGCCCGACTACTGACCCACCGCCGGTCATCATCGGTAGGCACGCCACCGTGAGGGCCTTCAACGAAAAGGCGGAGACATGCACCGCCGTTGCGACATCCTCCCACTGCGTGTTCAGGAAGTTCCCGCCGAGTGCGCCGGGGGGCGCGTAGCCGATGGAGTGAAGGACGCCGTCCACTGCGTCCAGATGGTCACCGAGTCGCTCGGATAGGCCGGCCAACTGCCCAGCGTCCGTGACGTCGAGCTCAATCACTGGCGCCGGAGTCGGCAGCCGCTGAGCAATCCGCTCGACGAGGCTGAGCCGCCCGAAACCGGTCAGTACGACAGTCGCGCCTTCCTGCTGGGCCAGGCGTGCAACATGAAAGGCGATCGAGGCATCAGTGATCACGCCCGTGATCACGATTCGTTTCCCCTCGAGCAAGCCCATCTCTACTCCTCCTCGATCGGTCTCGACGGCGTGGAAGCCCATGCAGTCACCTGGCCTCGCTGTTCGTCAGTGCCCCATGCCTAACCCACCATCCACCGGAATGACTGCACCTGAGATGTAGGCCGCGGCGTCGGAACACAAGAAGCCAACGACCGATGCCACTTCAGAGGGATCCGCGTAGCGACCAAGCGGAACCTGCTTCACGATCGCTTCGCGCTGCTGGTCTGTGAGAGCTGAGGTCATATCCGTATCAACGAAGCCCGGTGCGACCACGTTGGCGGTGATGTTGCGGCTTCCCAGCTCGCGCGTCAGGGAACGAGCCAGGCCGATGAGACCAGCCTTCGACGCGGCGTAGTTGGCCTGGCCGGCCGACCCCAGGAGCCCGACGACAGACGACATATAGATCAGACGTCCCCAGCGGGCGCGCAACATGGCCCTCGACGCGCGACGGGTGACGCGGAATGCGCCGCTGAGGTTGGTGTTCAAGGTCGCTTCGAAGTCGTCTTGAGACATGCGCAGCAGCAGGGTGTCTCGCGTGATACCGGCGTTGGCGACCAGGATTTCTACCGGGCCAAGCGTTTCTTCGATCTGCGCGAATGCAGCATCAACGGATTCCTCGTCAGTCACGTCACAGGCAACCGCTGTCAAACCCTTCGGCGCCTCGCCAGAGCGCGACGTCACGACCACGGAATAGCCGTCTTTCTCGAACTGCCTGGCCACCGCGAGACCGATCCCGCGATTGCCGCCCGTGACCAGCGCCACTCGACCCAACACAGCCTCCCTCGATGACCCTTTGGACAAACCGGAACGCCGGATACCTCCCGCGTGTCTGCCCGACGCTAGCGTGTCCAAGAAGTTGTTAGGGTCGTAGGGCGCGATGGCTGGACGCAGAGACAGCCCCTCGCCTCACTGGACCCCACCGCAGCGCCGTTCGGAGCCCGATGACCCACAGCACCCAACCCGACTCCGTTAAACGTCCCGTCGACGACCAGTTCTTGGCCCTCCCCAGTGAATCCCTGATCGAGATCGCTTTGGACCAGGCAACCAAGCTGGGGGCCGAACACGTAGATGTGCGGGTCCAGCGCGTACAGAGCCAACTGCTCAGGCTTCGTGATGGTCACTTGCTCGGCAACAACCGGGACGAGGACCTAGGGGTTGGCGTTCGGGTCCTGTGCGAGGGAGCATGGGGTTTCGCGTCATGTGCCGAACTCACACCCGCAGCCGTAGCTCAGGCGGCAAGCGACGCCGTGGCTCTCGCGCACGTAAGTCGCCCCCTGTCCGCCGAACCAGTACGCCTGGCCGAAGAACCAACAGCCGTCGGGTCCCATGTCTCCTCCTATGAGTTGGACCCCTTCGTGGTTCCTGATTCCGAGAAGCAGGAACTCCTCGCTACTTGGAGTCGACAGCTGCTCGCTGCCGCGGGTGTCTCACATGTGGACGCGAGGGTCTATTGCGTGAAGGAGAACACGTTCTACGCAGACGCTGCGGGTTCCCGAGTCACCCAGCAACGGGTACGCACCGCGCCCGAAGTCACCGCTACCGCCATCGACGCAGACACCGGATCCTTCGAGACCATGACCACCCTGGCACCGCCGGTCGGACGGGGTTGGGAATACCTGCTCGGAGCGGGATGGGACTGGGACACAGAGATCTCAGACCTCCCGGCGCTGCTCGTCGAGAAGTTGCGGGCTCCCAGCGTGGAGGCCGGGCGCTACGACCTAGTGATCGATCCGAGCAATCTGTGGCTGACCATCCACGAGTCCGTCGGGCACGCCACCGAACTGGACCGGGCCCTTGGGTATGAAGCCGACTATGCGGGCACTTCCTTCGCCACCTACGACCAGCTCGGGACACTGGTGTACGGGTCCCCGCTGATGCATGTCACCGGTGACCGAGTGGTCGAACATGGTTTGAGCACTGTTGGCTGGGACGACGAGGGTGTGGCTGCGCAGGCCTGGGATCTGATCCGTGATGGCGTCCTCGTGGGCTACCAGTTGGATCGTGCCATGTCGGCGCTGAAAGGGTTTGCTCGCTCGAACGGCTGCGCCTATGCCGACTCGGCCGGCCACGTGCCCATTCAGCGGATGCCCAACGTGTCGCTGCAGCCCGCCCCTGACGGTCCCTCCACCGCATCGCTGATCGGTGGCGTCGAGCGAGGGATCTACATCGTTGGGGACAAGTCCTGGTCCATTGACATGCAAAGGTACAACTTCCAATTCACCGGTCAGCGGTTCTACCTCATCGAGAACGGGCAGTTGCGGGGCCAGGTCAAGGACGTTGCCTACCAGGCGACGACCACTGACTTTTGGGGGTCCTTGGTGGCACTTGGCGGACCCGAAACCTATCTGTTGGGCGGCGCGGTCAACTGCGGGAAGGGCCAGCCCGGCCAGGTCGCCGCGGTAAGCCATGGTGCTCCTTCCGCCGTGTTCTCGGCCGTGCGGATCCTCAACACAGTGCAGGAGGGATCGTGACTTCGCGGAGTGCTCAAGAAATAGCCGAGCGCGCGCTGTCCCTCAGCCGCGCCGACGGGTGCCTCGTGCTCGTGGAGGAAGCCACGAGTGTCAACACTCGGTGGGCGGCCAACGCGCTGACCACCAACGGGCTCACCCGACATCGGTCCCTCACGGTGATTTCGACGGTCGGTGCGACCGGCGGCGTGGCGGCCGGTGTGGTCAGTTCCAGCCGCGTGGACGACGCAGCCGTCGCCGATATCGTCGCCGAATCCCTCGCAGCCGCCAGATCAAATTCGCCGGCGGAAGACGCCCTGCCGCTGCTGAGTGGGACGCAGGCTGAGGACTGGCACCTACCACCAGGTGAAACGGGTGCTGGAGCCTTCACGCAGCTGGCGCCCCGCCTTGGTGATGCGTTCACTCGGACTGGAACAGCTGGGCGAGAGTTGTTTGGGTTTGCTGAACATTCCGTGACGACCACCTACCTGGCTACGTCAACCGGTTTGCGCCTCAGGCACGAGCAGCCGACCGGGCGCCTGGACCTGACAGCAAAATCCCATAACCGAAGCCGCTCCACCTGGATTGGCGTTGCGACCCGCGACTTCACGGACGTCGACTTCGCGACCATCGAGTCCGAAATCGATCGCCGACTCGGGTGGTCGGACCACACAATCGAGCTGCCGCCCGGGAAGTACGACACCATCTTGCCCCCCACAGCTGTGGCCGACCTGATGATCTACGCGTACTGGTCCATGTCTGCGCGCGACGCCGACGAGGGTCGGAGCGTGTTCAGCAAGAAGGGCGGCGGTACGCGAGTGGGAGATCGGCTGTCGTCGAGGCGCCTCACTCTTGCCTCAGACCCCCACCAAGCAGGGCTGCAGTGCGCGCCCTTCGTCACCGACACGATCTCCTCCGACGTTTCCTCAGTCTTTGACGCCGGACTGCCGTTGGCGGCCACCCGCTGGATCGACGATGGGGTCCTCAGTGCGCTGCTCCAGACTCGTCACTCATCCGCACTGACGGGGCTCCCGGTGACCCCGGGCATCGACAACTTGATTCTGACTGACCTCGACGGCGAAGGCGGCATCGAAGACCTCATCACCCGCACTGAACGGGGTCTTCTCGTCACGTGCCTGTGGTACATCCGCCAAGTCGACCCTCAGACGTTGCTGCTGACCGGTCTCACCCGAGACGGTGTGCACCTGGTTGAGGGCGGCGAGGTTGTGGGCACGGTCCCGAACTTCCGGTTCAACGAGGCTCCGGTGGCGATGCTCGACCGGGTTGCTGGATCAAGCACGACGGGAACCTGCCTCCCGCGCGAGTGGGGGGACTACTTCACCCGCGCGGCCATGCCGGCTCTGCTCGTTGACGGATTCAACATGTCCTCGGTGAGCCAGGCATCCTGACGCCGGCTCAGTCCAGGCGGACTAGTCCGCGTCCTCCAGCCGGAACCCGATCTTGAGGCCGACCTGGAAGTGCTCGACCTCGCCCTCGGAGACCTGCCCTCGGATCTCGGTCACTTCGAACCAGTCCAAATGACGGAGGGTCTTGGATGCGCGACGGATGCCGTTCCGGATGGCGTCATCCACGGAGTCGCTAGAGGTGCCGACAAGCTCGGAGACGCGGTAGGTGCGATTGGCCATACCCCGATCATGCCGTGCCGAGAGCTTCGGTGTCAGGCGCCCTGACTGTCGTCATCGCCTTCGGAGTCGTACCGTAGATGAGTGGCCGCCCCTCGGCACGATCCCGCGAACTCACGCTCAGACCCCGTCTATCGCATTACCGGGGTCCGGCGGGGACTGGCCGAAGATCAGGCCGAGCGCACAAGGCGCTATCTGATTTCGATGACGATCCGCACGGCCTGCTTCATCGGGGCCGTGATCGCGCAAGGCTGGCTCCGATGGGTTCTGCTGGCCGGAGCCCTCATCCTGCCGTACCTCGCCGTGGTGTTTGCGAACGCCGGCAGAGAACGGACCGGAAAGGCTGAACCGGACCTCTATCTGCGTCCCGAGCGCCCGCGGTTGCCCGGGGACTCGGCGCCTAGACCATGACACCAACAGATGACATACTCGCGCCAGAGCCGCTGCGATCCCCCGGTCGCAGCCTCTAACGCGGTGCCGGACAGCTCCCCCCGTGGCTGGCCGGCACCGCTCTGTCCCTAGCCGCCGATGGCACTCATCGAACGCGTGGGTTGCTCAAACCCTGGGGCGCCGATTCCGTGGCCGGCGTGCTTGCCGAGGATGTTGGCCTTCATGACGGCGGCGATGTCAGAGTCTTCGCCGCCTTGCCGGATGACGCCGCGAACGTCGCTTTCCGATCGAGCGAAGAGGCAATTGCGGATTTGCCCGTCTGCCGTGAGGCGGACACGATCGCAGGCGCCGCAAAAGGGTCGAGTCACCGAACCGATAACACCCACCACGCCCGGGCCGCCATCCACGACGAACGACTCGGCTGGCGCGCTCCCCCGTTCGCTATCGCTTTCGGCCTCCAACGTGAACTCGGTCGCAAGCTGGTCGAGGATCTCGGCTGCGGTCACCATCGATGACCGGTCCCAGCCGTGCTGGGCGTCCAGGGGCATCTGTTCGATGAAGCGCAGTTCGTACCCTCGCTCGATGCACCACCGCAGCAGTGCTGGCGCTTCGTCGTCGTTGATCCCCCGCATCAGGACCGCGTTGACTTTGACCGGACTCAACCCTGCCTGGGCGGCGGCTGCCAACCCTTTCAGCACATCGGCGTGACGATCTCGTCGGGTCAGAGTGAAAAACCGATCACTGTCGATGGTGTCGAGAGAAACATTCACCCGGTTCAACCCTGCCGCGGCCAACGCCGACACCTTCGTCTCTAGGCCGATGCCGTTGGTCGTCATGGATAGATTGGGTCGGGGACCTAGCAGCGCGACCGCGCGAATGATGTCGAGCAGGCCCGGCCGGATCAGTGGCTCTCCCCCGGTGAAGCGCACCTCGGTGACCCCCAGATCGACCGCGACCCTAATGACACGCACCAGTTCCTCGTCGGTCAGGAGATCCGGCCCCGGAATCCACGCAAGCCCTTCCGCCGGCATGCAGTACGAGCAGCGCAGATTGCACCGGTCAGTCAGCGAAACGCGCAGATCCGTCGCAATTCGGCCAAGGTGTCGAGGAGCACACGTCCAGACTACGCACGCCAACTGGCGCCGCCACCCGGCGCAGGTACCGTCGTCTCGTGCTCGACCACCTGCGGATGGCCAGCCGACCGCGCTGGTTGGCCTTTTCCCTGTTCGCAGTGATCCTTCTGGCCACCTTCCTACTTCTCGGACGATGGCAGCTGAGCCGGGCGTCCAGTCAGTCCATCGTCGACGCTGCGAAGGCATCCGCCGTCGCCGCAGACACAACAGAGGTCGACTCCGTGCTCACCACATCACCCCCGGCCCCGGACATCGAATGGCGCGCTGTCACTGCCCGCGGGGTGTATGACGAGGAGGGGCAACTCCTGGTCCGAAACCGCTCCCTCGACAGCGCCAACGGGTATTGGGTGGTGGTCCCTCTCATCACCCAATCCGGACCGGACCTGGTCGTGGTCCGCGGGTGGATCCCTTCCGGGCCATCCGCAGCTGCTCCTGCCGCCATCCCTGCGGTGCCTTCGGGCCCGGTCGAAGTCACCGGCCGGATCCGGGTCCCCGAGCCGACGGGGAACTCCGCGACGCTGCCCGAGGGACAGATCGAGCGCGTGATACCCCAGCAGATCGCCGAGTTGACCGGGCGCCCGACCTACGGCGGCTGGCTGGTCCTCGCCTCCGAAAAGCCATCGCCGGCACCAGCGGCCCAATTGCGCCAGCTCCCGGATGCCGCTGCGCCCTCCTGGCGGTGGCCCGTCTCCACACGCTCTACGCCATTCAGTGGTTCGTCTTCGCGGTGATCGCCGTGGTCGGGTGGGTAATCCTCTTGCGTCGCGATGTGAAGGCCGAGTCGTCAGCAGCCTCTACGCCCTCGTGATCACGTGACCGGTTGGTGCTCCTGGCCAGCGAACTGGGTCCGGTAGAGGTCCGCGTAGGTGCCACCGGCCGCCAACAGCTCCCGGTGTTTCCCGCGCTGCACGATGGTTCCGTTCTCCACCACCAGAATCAGATCTGCATCACGAACCGTCGACAATCGGTGCGCGATGACCAAGGAGGTACGGCCCTCGAGAGCTCGGGTGAGCGCCCGCTGGAGAGCGGCCTCTGATTCGGAGTCCAGGTGGGCCGTCGCCTCATCGAGGACAACGACCGCAGGCGCCTTCAGAAGCAGTCGGGCGATAGCCAGCCGCTGCTTCTCCCCGCCGGACAGACGGTAGCCGCGATCTCCCACGACGGTGTCGAGCCCATCCGGGAGTGCGGTGACCAGATCCCAGATCTGCGCGTCCCGGCAGGCCGCGACCAAATCCGCTTCCGATGCCGAGGGTGCCGCGAACTGGAGGTTGCTACGAATCGTCTCGTGGAACATGTGGGCGTCCTGAGTGACAACCCCGATGACGTCATGCAGGGACTCCAGCGTGACATCCCTCACGTCCTGCCCACCCAGTTTCACCGCCCCGGAGGTGACGTCGTACAACCTGGCCACCAAGGACGTGATCGTTGTCTTGCCCGCGCCCGACGGACCAACCAGAGCAACCATCTGCCCTGGGGCGACCCGAAAAGAGACATCGCTCAACACTTGTTGCGAAGGCGCGGAGTCCAAGACCGCAACTGACTCCAGTGAGGCAAGGGACACCTCCTCTGCAGCGGGATAGCGGAAGCCCACTGAGTCGAACTCGATATCGGTGGGGCCTGATGGGAGTGTCTGGCCCCCGGCCGCTCATCGATCATGGGGGGCAGGTCAAGCACCTCGAAGACTCGCTCGAAAGAAACCAGGGCAGTCATGACGTCCACCCGGACGTTGGACAAGGCGGTCAGCGGACCGTAGAGCCGCCCGAGAAGACCAGCGAGCGCAACGAGAGTGCCGACCGTCAGTGCGCCGTCGATCACCAGGTTGCCGCCCACCCCATAGACCAAGGCGGTGGCCAGGGCCGCGACCAGGGTCAAGGCCGTGAAGAACACCCGGTTGGACATCGCGATTCGGACGCCCATGTCACGGACCCGCCCTGCCTTGCCGGAGAACTGTTCGTCCTCTTCATTCGGTCGCCCGAAGAGCTTGACCAACAGGGCACCTGAGACATTGAAGCGTTCGGTCATCATGGTGCTCATCTCGGCGTTGATCTGCATCGACTGCCGAGTCAGTCCCTGCAACTGCCGCCCGACGTATTTCGCGGGCACCAAGAAGACCGGCAGAAGAATCAGCGCTGCCAGCGTGATCTGCCACGACAACGTGAGCATCGCGATCGTCACCAGCACGACTGTGATGGAGTTGGCAACGACTCCGGACAAGGTGGAGGTGAAGGCCTGCTGCGCTCCGATTACGTCATTGTTGAGTCTGGAGATGAGGGCACCGGTTTGGGTCCGAGTGAAGAAGGCCACGGGCATTCGCTGAACGTGGGCGAAGACATGCGACCGGAGATCAAAAATGAGCCCTTCACCGATCGTGGCTGAGAAGTAGCGCTGCACCAGGCCGACGCCCGCGCTCGCGATGGCGATGATCGCCACCAGGATCGCCAAAGAGGTGACCACCTGCGAGTTACCCGCCGTCACACCGTCGTCGATGATGCGCGCGAAGATGAGCGGGGTGAGGACGACCAGGACCGCATCGATGACGACCAGAATCAAGAACCAGACGATGGATCTGCGATAGGGGCGTGAGAAGCCCATGATCCGCCGTACGGTCCCGGGTTTGAGCTTCTGCGACTTCACTGAGCTGTCTTGTCGGAACGAGTGCATCACGGCCCATGGACCGCCGCTCATGCTCAACGGAGAACTCCTGCCCTCGGGATGGACGCCGCGGACGCCTATCTGCGGCGATGGTCGACTGCAGTGGTCAACCTCCCAGCGAGCTCAGATGTTCCGCTTGTCCGGCTCGGCCGTTCCAGATACGAAGGAACGAAGCCGACGGGTCTGTGCGGCCCGTTCCGCAGCGCGCTGCGCGTCGTACGTCCGCTGGGCGGCGCCCTGGAGCAAGGCCTTAGTTTCCGACACAGCTCCAACCATCGGCTCGATGAGTGACTCAAGGATCTCGCGGGCATGCGACCGAAGGTGCCGATCCTCAACCATTGAATGCGCCAAGCCGCGTCTCACGGCCTCCTGAGCATCGACCCATCGACCGGACAAGCACATCTCGAGGGCTGCGGAGTAGCCCACTGCGCTCACCAGCGGAAAGGTGCCCGCCAGGTCAGGAACCAAACCGAGTGACGTCTCCCGCATGGCGAATCGCGCGTCGGGTGACACCACGCGCAGGTCGCAGGCCAGCGCGAGTTGGAACCCTGCCCCTACGGCGTGCCCCTGGACGGCCGCCACCGTGACCAGCTCTGGACGACGCCACCACGAGAATGCGCTCTGGAAGTCGTCGATTCTGCAATCGATCTCGTCGTCATTCAGCCCAGCGAGCTCGGCCAAGAAGGACTGGCCTTCCGAAGCCACGAAGAGGGCTCTATCCAACCCTGCCGAGAAGGAGATCCCGTCGGATTGGAGCAGGACACCGCGAACGTCCGGAGCAAGGTCGGCCCCAATCTGCGCCAACCGCTTCCAGAATTCGGGATCTTGAACGTTGCGCCGATCCGGGTTGGCCAGGGTCACGACAACGACCACCCCGTCGCGCTCAACGCGAATCCGCTCGTCCGGCTTCATCGATGGGCGTCCTCTCTCTGGAGATGTGTGGGCTGGTCCGACTGCCTCGACGCATCGGACATACGGCGCCGCCTCACTGGAGTCATCCGGGTCCGAATGGCACACCTTCGCATGCAGCCCCCCTTGATCAGGCCAGCGCCACCAGATCGGTGTAGTCCGGACTCCAGTGGTCCTCGACCCCATCGGGCAGTAGGAGAACGCGTTCCGGTTGAAGGGCTTCGACCGCACCCTCATCGTGAGTGACCAACACGACTGCTCCCTGGTAGGAGCGTAAGGCGCCGAGCACCTCAGCACGGCTGGCGGGATCGAGGTTGTTCGTCGGTTCATCAAGGAGCAGGACGTTCGCACCCGAGACGACCAACAGGGCCAACGCGAGGCGCGTCTTCTCGCCCCCGGACAGCACCCGAGCTGGCTTCTCGACATCGTCTCCGCTGAACAGGAAGGATCCGAGCACGCCCCGCAACCCCGTTTCGCCTAGGTCGGGCGCTGCGCTACGCAGATTCTCAAGCACTGTTCGTTCGGTATCCAAGGACTCGTGCTCCTGCGCGTAGTAGCCCAAGCGCAAACCATGGCCAGGGTGTACCTCGCCCGTGTCCGCTGGCTCCACATCAGCCAGTAGCCGCAGCAACGTCGTCTTCCCCGCCCCATTCAGACCCAAGATGACCACTCGCGAACCGCGGTCGATCGCGAGGTCGACGTCGGTGAATACCTCCAGCGACCCGTACGACTTGGACAGCCCGGTCGCGGTCAACGGAGTTCGACCGCAGGCCACTGGCTCAGGGAATCGGAGTTTGGCCACGCGGTCGGCGGTGCGCTCCTCACTCAGAGACGCCATCAGCCGATCTGCACGACGCGACATGCTCTGCGCGGCCTTCGCCTTGGTTGCCTTGGCCCGCATGCGGTCCGCCTGGGTCCGCAGCGCGGACGCTTGCTTCTCGGCATTCGCTCGCTCCCGGCGCCGACGCCTCTCATCTGTCTCCCGCTGTTGGAGATAGACCTTCCACCCGACGTTGTAGACATCAAGCGCTGCGCGGTTGGCATCGAGCACGAACACCTTGTTCACCACGTGCTCTAGCAGGCCGACGTCGTGGCTGATCACCACCAGCCCACCCTTGTGCTGGCGAAGGAACTCACGCATCCATCCGATGGAGTCCGCGTCCAAATGGTTCGTTGGCTCGTCCAACAACAGAGTCTCGGCGCCAGAGAAGAGAATCCGGGCCAATTCGACCCTCCGTCGCTGTCCCCCGGATAGCGTCCCGAGCGGTTGCCCCAGGGCACGCTCGTCCAGTCCGACGCTGGAAGCGATCGACGCAGCCTCTGACTCGGCCGAATATCCGCCGAGCGACTCGAACTCCGCATGAAGACGCGAGTAGCGAGCCATGGCCGCCTCGGCGCTCTCAGGATCGGCCGAAGCCATGCCACCCTCGGCGTCGCGCAGCTTCTGAGTCACCCGATCGAGTCCGCGGGCCCCCAGAACCCGATGCCGCGCCAGGACGTCGAGATCGCCGGTCCTCGGATCCTGCGGCAGATAACCGACCTCACCACGCCGCGTCACTCGTCCGGCCGCGGGAAGCGCCTCCCCCGCCAGGATCTTGGTCAAAGTCGTCTTGCCAGCGCCATTACGTCCAACAAGGCCGATGCGATCCCCCGAGGAGACCCGAAAGTCCGTCGGGTGGATCAAGACCCGCGCGCCGGCGCGTACTTCCACGCCGGTGGCAGTGATCATGGTGTGGGGAGTCTAGGCGCCGAGCACAGAGCTCGGATCCAGGTCAGACGTTGAAGCCCAGCGCCCGCAACTGATCGCGACCATCGTCGGTGATTTTGTCCGGCCCCCAAGGCGGCATCCACACCCAGTTGATCCTGACGCCGGACACCAGCTCCTTCAGGGCGGAGTGGGTCTGGTCCTCGATCACATCCGTCAGTGGGCATGCGGCAGATGTCAGTGTCATGTCAATGACCGCGACGTCCTCCGCATCAACGGTGATCCCGTAGACCAGCCCGAGGTCGACGACATTGATACCCAACTCGGGGTCAACGACGTCCTTCATCGCCTCAGTCAGATCTTCCTCAGTCATTGCCGTCATGTTCGTGCCTCCGTCGAGACGGCCTGAATGGCCGCGTCCTTGAATGCCATCCAGCCGAGCAGGGCGCACTTGACGCGCGCCGGGAACTTCGCCACGCCAGAGAACGCCACGGCATCCTCCAGAACCTCTTCGTCGGGCTCCACGGTGCCCCGACCGTGCATCAGGGTCAGGAACGCTTCCTGGATGGCCAGCGCGTCATCCAGGCGCCGACCGATGACCAAGTCGGCCATCACCGAGGTACTCGCCTGGCTGATCGAGCAGCCTTGCCCGTCGTAGGACACATCCTTGACGGTTCCTCCGTCGAGAAGCACCCGCAGGCTCAGTTCATCCCCACAGGTCGGGTTCACGTGATGAACCTCGGCGTCAAACGGGTCCCGTAGGCCACGGTGATGCGGGTGGCGATAGTGGTCCAGGATGATCTCTTGATACATCTGTTCAAGTTTCACGATGCCGTCCCCCAGAACCGCTGGGCAACGTGCACCGAATCCAGGAGGGCATCCACGTCGGATTCCTCGGTGTAGACGTAAAAACTTGCCCGCGTCGTCGCGGGAACCTGGTAGCGACGCATGAGCGGCCATGCGCAGTGATGACCGACCCGAACCGCCACGCCCTCGGAGTCGAGCACCTGGCCGACGTCGTGCGGATGGATCCCGTCTACGGCGAAGGAGATGGCTCCACCGCGCGCGACCGCATCCGTGGGGCCGATCACTCGGACCCCTGGAATAGACGTCAATCCGACCAGCGCCCGCTCGGTGAGGCGCGATTCATGCTCCGCAACCGCGGCCATGCCCAGCTCGGAGAGGTAGTCCACTGCCCTGGCGAGACCCACGGCTTGCGCCGTCATTGGCACTCCGGCCTCGAAGCGCTGAGGTGGAGGAGCGAAGGTCGACAGTTCCATGGTGACGCTCTCGATCATCGAACCGCCCGTGAGGAATGGCGGAAGAGCGGCCAGCAAATCGCGGCGGCCCCAGAGCACGCCGATTCCTGTGGGACCGAGCATTTTGTGACCGGAGAACACCAAGAAGTCCGCGCCGGTCGCATGGACGTCGATGGGCATGTGCGGGACCGACTGGCAAGCGTCTACCACCACGATCGCGCCGACAGCGTGCGCCCGAGAAGTCACATCCACCAGCGGATTGACGGTCCCGAGAACGTTGGACTGATGGGTCAGGGCGACCACCTTGGTACGCGCGGTCACCAACTCATCCAGGGCACTCAAGTCCAGGCGACCCTCCTCGGTCACCCCCAGCCAGCGAAGCGTTGCACCCGTCCGTCGACACAACTCCTGCCAAGGCACCAGATTGGCGTGGTGCTCCATCTCCGTGACCAGAATTTCATCGCCGGGGCCAACACGGAACCGCTCGGCGTCCACCCCAGCCGTAGCCGCGTTGCTCATCGCGTAGGCGACCAGGTTGATGCCCTCAGTGGCGTTCTTGGTGAAGACGATCTCGGAGGGGACCGCGCCCACAAACGCAGCAACCCGTGATCGGGCGGATTCATACGCTTCGGTGGCTTCTTCAGCCAGTTGGTGGGCCCCGCGGTGGGGTGCGGCGTTGTGCAGCTCATAGAACGCGCGTTCCGCGTCAAGCACCTGGCGAGGCTTCTGCGACGTCGCCGCGGAGTCCAAGTAGACCAACCGCTTCCCGTCCCGCACGGTCCGGCTCAATATGGGGAAATCGCCCTTCAGCGACGCGGCGTCGAGCTGCCGACTCAGGGGGCTCCCGACGGCCGACGTCATACTCACCGGAGCGGCACTTCAGCGCTAAACCGTTCGTACCCCTCGTCCTCCAGCCGGGAAGCCAGTTCGGGTCCTCCCTCTTCGACGATTCGGCCATCAACGAACACATGCACGAAGTCGGGCTGGATGTAGCGCAAGATCCGGGTGTAGTGGGTAATCAGCAGGACGCCGGTCTCGCCCGTGGCACGCACGCGATTGACCCCTTCTGAGACCACACGTAGGGCGTCGACATCCAAGCCCGAGTCGGTCTCGTCGAGAATCGCGATCGCGGGCTTGAGGAGCTCGAGCTGAAGGATCTCGTGCCGCTTCTTCTCGCCCCCAGAGAACCCCTCATTGACGTTGCGCTCGGCGAAGACCGGATCCATGGCCAAGCCCTCCATGGCAGCTTTCACCTCTTTCACCCACAGCCGGAGCTTGGGCGCTTCGCCGCGCGTCGCAGTCGCGGCGGTCCGCAGGAAGTTCGACACGGAGACTCCCGGCACTTCCACCGGGTACTGCATGGCTAGGAAGAGACCGGCGCGAGCCCGCTCGTCCACGCTCATGGCGAGAACGTCCGCTCCATCCAGCGTGACCGTGCCGCGAGTCACGGTGTACTTCGGGTGCCCGGCAACTGAGTAGGCGAGGGTCGACTTGCCCGACCCGTTCGGCCCCATGATTGCGTGCGTCTCCCCCGCGCGAACGGTCAAGTCCACTCCGCGGAGGATCTCGCGAGCGTCGCCGTCGGTCTCCACTGTGACGTGCAGGTCGCGGATCTCAAGGGTGGACATGGTGTGTGACTCCAAGCGTTTGAACGGTTATCGGGGGGGTCGTGCGGCGGCGATATCGACAAGGACCGTGTCCTCGTCAAGGGTCACCGGAAAAACTTCGACAGCTTGTGTCGCCGGCAGTGCGGATGGCTGACCGGTGCGCAGGTCGAATCTCGACCCATGCAACCAACACTCAATGGTCAAGTCGTCAACGTCGCCCTCGGCCAGCGAGACATCAGCATGGCTGCACGCATCGGCAACCGCATGGACACCACTCTCGGTGCGAACCAGGCAGATAGCCGTGTCTCCAACCTCTACGCGTTTGGGTTGGCGCAACTGAAGTTCAGACAGTTGGGCCACCGGTTGGCCGGTCATGCGGACAACTGCCCGGCTTGGTCGAGCTCGCGCTCGATAGCCTCCTTGAGGCGGTCTTGCAGGGCTGGCAGTCTCAGCCGACCGATCACGTCCGCGAAGAATCCTCGAACGACCAACTGACGGGCTTCATCCTCGGTAATTCCTCGGGACTGCAGGTAGAAGAGTTGTTCATCATCGAAGCGGCCCGTGGCACTCGCGTGTCCCGCGCCAACGATTTCCCCCGTTTCGATTTCGAGGTTAGGCACAGAGTCCGCTCGAGCCCCATCGGTGAGCAGCAGATTGCGGTTGATCTCGTAGGTGTCCGTGCCATGCGCTTCGGCCCGGATCAGGACATCGCCAATCCACACCGATCGGGCCTTCTCCCCCTGGAGCGCTCCCTTGTACGTCACATTGCTTCGACAGTTCGTCGCCTCATGGTCAACGAACAGTCGGTGCTCGAGGTGCTGTCCAGCATCTGCGAAGAACACGCCGAGCAACTCCGCGTCCCCGCCCGGTGCGTCATAAGTGACCGACGAATAGATCCTCACCAGGTCGCCGCCCCAGGTGGCATTGAACGCGCTCAGCTTGGCATCGCGGCCGAGCCTGAATCGCTGTCGGCCAACCTGCACGGCATCGTCGTCCCAGTCGTGAACGGAGACAAAGGTGACGCGGGCTCCGTCGCCCACGACTACCTCAACGGCCGTGCCAAACGTGCCATCGCCGACATGGTCGACGACAACGACGGCCTCAGCGAATCGTCCAACGTTCACGACCACGCGCGAATAGCCGGTGCTGCCGGGTGATCCCGCACCTTGGAGCCGGATCATGGTCGGCTCGGCTCCCACCCACTCCGCAGGAATATCGATGAAGACAACCTCGGGCGTGCTAGCTAGCGTCTGCGCTTCCACCCGGTCATCCGGCGCTCCGGAGCCCGTCAGCCGCTCGTCACTCGAAGGCACCAAGACAAAGTCAACGCCGGGCGCCGCGGCGACCTCGCACGACAGGCCACCCGGGGTAGCGATCGCAGTCCCGTCGTGAAGGCCATGGAGCCGGCGCAGCGGGGTGAATCGCCAGGCCTCCTCGCGGCCGGTCGGAATCGGATGGTCGGCAAGATCGAACGAAGCGACCAACGTCCCTCGGTCGACGACAGGCGAAGAAGTGGTGCCGGCGCTCAACCCACAGCCCCTTCCATCTGGAGTTCGATCAAGCGGTTGAGCTCGAGTGCGTACTCCATGGGGAGCTCACGCGCGATCGGCTCAATGAAGCCTCTGACGATCATCGCCATCGCTTCCTCTTCAGTCATGCCCCGGCTCATCAAATAGAAGAGTTGATCCTCGCTGACCTTCGAGACGCTGGCCTCGTGGCCCATCGCGACGTCGTCCTCACGAACGTCCACGTAGGGGTAGGTATCCGAGCGGCTGATGTCGTCCACGAGGAGGGCATCGCAACGGACGGTTGACTTGGACCCGGACGCACCCTTTTGGATCTGGACCAAGCCTCGATACGACGTCCGACCGCCGCCCCGCGCCACGGACTTGGAAACGATGGACGAAGACGTATCGGGGGCGCAATGCACCATCTTGGAGCCCGCATCCTGGTGTTGGCCCTCGCCCGCGAAGGCGATCGACAGGGTTTCACCCTTCGCATGCGGGCCCATCAGGAAGACGGCCGGGTACTTCATCGTGATTTTCGACCCGAGATTCCCGTCGATCCACTCCATGGTTGCCCCGGCGGCCGCAGTCGCTCGCTTGGTGACCAAGTTATAGACGTTGTTGGACCAGTTCTGAATCGTGGTGTACCGGACGCGCGCGTCCTTCTTCACCACGATCTCCACCACCGCGGAGTGCAGCGAGTCCGAGCTGTAAATGGGGGCCGTGCACCCTTCCACGTAGTGCACGTACGAGCCTTCATCGGCGATGATCAGCGTCCGCTCGAACTGACCCATGTTTTCGGTGTTAATTCTGAAGTAGGCCTGCAACGGGATCTCGACATGGACCCCCTTGGGGACGTAGATGAAGGATCCGCCGGACCAAACCGCGGTATTCAGGGCAGAGAACTTGTTGTCCCCCGCAGGAATGACCGAGGCGAAGTACTCGCGGAAGAGATCCTCGTGCTCGCGCAGCCCGGAATCCGTGTCGAGAAAGAGCACGCCTTGTTCTTCGAGGTCTTCTCGAATCTGGTGATAGACGACCTCGCTCTCATATTGGGCCGCCACCCCAGCCACGAGACGCTGCTTCTCTGCCTCGGGGATGCCCAGCCGGTCGTAGGTGTTCTTGATGTCCTCGGGAAGTTCTTCCCAGGATGTGGCTTGCTTCTCAGTGGACCGCACGAAGTACTTGATGGTGTCGAACTTGATCCCCGACAAATCCGAGCCCCAGGCGGGCATCGGCTTCTTGTCGAACAATCGCAGGCCCTTGAGCCGCATCTCAAGCATCCAGTCCGGCTCGTTCTTGAGCGCGGAGATGTTGCGAACGACATCTTCGGACAACCCGCGGCGCGCGTTCGCGCCCGCAGTGTCGGAGTCGGACCAGCCGTACTCGTAACGCCCTAGTCCGTCCAACTCCGGATGCGTGCTCGCTTCTGGCGTCGTAGTCATGACACAAGCCCTTCATCCGAGGGGTGGGGAACGTAGGTAGTACACACATGGTCGCCATGGCCGATCGTGGCTAGACGCTGCACGTGGGTGCCCAACAACTCCGACAGCACCGCGGTCTCGGCCTCACACAACTGCGGAAACTCCGCCGCAACATGGGCCACCGGACAGTGGTGCTGGCACAGTTGATCCCCCGAACCGATGGGCGCCGGCTCGATCGAAGCAGCGAAACCATCCGACGTCAGTGCAGCGGCCAGCGCACGAGGGCGATCGGCCGGCTCCAGGGACAGGATCTGGCTACGGTGCTGACCGACCACTGCTTCCATCCGTGATCGGGCAAAGGCCTGGACGGCTTCTGGTCCGAACTGCGCGGCCAAGAACCGCAGCGCCTCAGCGGCCAGGGTGTCGTAGTCCTGAGGGAACTGACCGCGACCGGCATCGGTCAGCGAATAGACCTTTGCCGGGCGTCCTCGTCCCCTGCGGCCGACCGGCCCATACGGAGGGCGGACCGTGACGATGACGAATCCATGGCCGACTAGCGCGTCCAGGTGACGACGGATCCCAGCCGGCGTGAGTTTCAGCCGGTCGGCCAGGACGGTCGCGGTGGACGGGCCATGTTCAAGGAGCAGCCTCGCAATGCGGTCACGCGTCGTCTCGGGGTCCACGGCCACCGGGCCGGCAGGGTCCTGAGCGATTTTCACAACGCCATTGTGCCCTAATACAGAACGCCAAGCCACTCGACTGCCTGTACTTCGCGCACCGCACCTGCATCCAAACCCGACGGTGCGGCCGAAGATCCCCATAGACGCGGACCGACCGTGGCTGAACGAAATCGAGGTATTGATGTCAGCGCCGAAGGCTCGTCGCACAGCCTCTCGCTGCCGCGATGCCCGGGTGGGACTGTCATGAGCGCCCCCGCCGTGGCGTCGCGGTCACTTCAGGGACGCACTCAGGTCGCGCCCCGCCACGTCCCGCTCCCTCGCGAGCACCCTCCTTTGACCAGCGTGACCATGAACGCCGCGTCTCAACTGTCGTCCGGGTCGTCGTGCAGTTTGCCCCTTCATGTTCCGCGATCCGACGCTTCGTTGAGCATGTCGCAACGCCGGCCCTCGACAGATACCGTCTTCGGTGTGGAAGCGCTGTCCGATCTCGACGTTGCTGAGTCCTTTCGCGCCGGCGACGAGTTGGCCTTGCGGGAGGCCTATGTCCGCTGGGCACCGCTGGTCCACCGGGTAGCCCTGCGAGCCCTGGGAAATCACGATGACGCGGATGACGTCACGCAGCAGGTCTTCGTCGGTGCCTGGCAGGGCCGCGAGCGCTATACACCTTCCGCCGGAGCTCTTCCGGCCTACCTGCTCGGGATCACGCGTTACAAGGTCGCCGATCGATGGTCCGCGCGAGAAAAGAACGATCGAGCGGCCTATGCCGTTGAGACGACCATGCAAGCCACTCGGGCCGTGCCGTCTGATGCCGATCAAGTGACTGACCGGGTCATCCTCGCGGATGAACTGGCGCGGCTCGGGCAACCGCAACAAAAGATCATGGAACTCGCCTTCTTCCAGGACCTCACTCACGCTCAAATCTCCAACCTGCTCAGCCTCCCGCTGGGCACCGTCAAGAGCCACATCAAGCGCTCCCTCGATCGGATGCGCCAACGATTGGAGGTCGACGGTGTCGCACTGTGACCCCGAAGGGCTGTCCCTCCTTGCCCTGGGTGAGTCGGCGGCGACCGCCAACGTTGATACATCGCATCTGGCCTCCTGCTCGCTATGTCAGGGTCAGCTTGATGGGTTGGCTGCCGTAGTGGCCACAGCCAGGTCCGTACGGCGCGACGATGCCCCGGCAGCACCCCCGGCCGCCGTGTGGGATTCCATCGCGGAGGAACTTCAACTCGCCGATCGCTCCGCCCCCAGCGAGGACGCAGATCCCGCTCCCCCATGGCCGACGTCATTCCGATCAATAGGCGCGCTAGTCGCGGTGCCCCTTGGTTCGCGGTCGCCGCTGCCGCTGTCGTCGGCTTGCTTGGTGGCGCAGTGATCGTCCAAGTGGCCGACCAACCGCCACAGCCTTCGGTCGTGGCATCCGCGTCGCTGGCCCCGCTGAGCGAGCCAACCGCAGATGGTGCGGCGGAGCTCGCCGTCATAGGGGAAGACCGGAAGCTCACGGTGGATGTGAGTGGCTTGCCGCCTACTGATGGCTTCTACGAGGTGTGGTTGCTCGATGAGTCAGCCGAAAGACTGGTATCTCTCGGTAACCTGGGAGCAGAGGACACAGGCGTGTTTCAGATTCCCGCGGATCTCGATGTCGCTGAGTTTCCGGTCGTGGACGTCTCCCGCGAACCGCTGGACGGCAATCCGGCACACTCCGCCGACAGCGTGGTTCGGGGCACGCTTACGGCCTGATCGCGCCCCGCCTACCCTGATCACGTGATCGAGCACGCGGTGAGCCGCCGCGCGGGGCGGGTCTTCGCGGCGACAATCTGGGTCCAATGCGGAATCGTCGTCACTGGCGGCCTGGTCCGCGTCACCGGTTCCGGACTTGGCTGCCCGACCTGGCCCGAGTGCGCCTCTGGCTCTCTGGTGCCGGTCGCTGGCCAGTCCGAGGGATTTCACAAGTTCATCGAGTTCGGCAACCGCCTGCTGACTTTTGTGGTCCTGCTGGTCGTCGTGGCCAGCATCGCTGCAGCCTGGCGCCAACGACCGCGACGCCGTCCCTTGATCCTGCTTGCCGCGCTCGGCGTTGTCGGGGTCGTCGCCCAGGCCGTGCTGGGCGGGCTGACCGTACTGACCGGCCTCAACCCCACCCTGGTCGCTGCGCATCTCGTGGTCTCCATGGGCCTCATCGCCGCGGCTGTCGCATTGCATCAGCGTGGCTACGACGAAGGCGACGGTGGGCCACGCCTGCTGGTGCGCCCAGAGATCCGCTACCTGACTTGGGGTCTGGTCGTGCTCGGCAGCTTCGTCATCGTGGTCGGAACCGTCGTCACCGGTACAGGCCCACACGGCGGAGACGCCGACACACCGCGTTTCGGCTTCAACCCGACCATGGTCGCGCAGTTGCACGCCGACGCAGTGATCCTGTTTGTCGGGTTGACCGCGGGCGCCTGGCTGGCCGTCAAATTGACCAACGGGCCGGACCGGGCGCGCCGTCGACTGCTCGTCCTGTTGATCGTGGCCTTGACCCAGGGCCTGATCGGCTATGTGCAGTACTTCACCGGAGTGCCGTGGGTCTTGGTGGCTTTCCATCTGGTTGGAGCATGCGCGGTCTGGGTCAGCCTCCTGATGGTTCCGTTCGCGCTTCGGACGCGGCTGCCCAGACAGAGGACTCCGACAGAGGCCGTCGCGCTCTCACCGGCCTAGTGAACGTGGCTGTGCTGGCTACCAGGGCAGTAGCGGGTCGATGGCGATGGCGAGAAAGAGAATCGTCAGGTACGTGATCGATCCGTGGAACAGACGCATGGGCCGCACGTCCGACGCTCGCGCGAGGACACGTCCACGGAGCGCGTAGGCCTCCCCGAGGAAGACAGCGCCGGCGACGATGGCCACGGCCGCGTACGCCCAGGTCATGGGAGCTGCCGCCCACAGCGCGATCGTGGCAGCCACCATCAGCCACGAGTATCCGATGATGCTGCGGGCCACGACGGCAGGAGTTGCGACAACCGGCAACATCGGGACATCCGCCTTGGCGTAGTCGTCCCGGAAGCGAAGCGATAGGGGCCGATAGTGCGGAGGAGTCCAGAAGAAGATGATCAAGAACAACACCCACGGGGTCAGGCTCAGCGAATCGGTAACGGCGGCCCAGCCGATCAGCACGGGCATGCAGCCCGCCGCCCCACCCCACACGATGTTCTGCGTCGTGCGCCGCTTGAGGAGCATCGTGTACACGAGCACGTAGAACGCGATCGCCGCGAGAGCAAGGACCGCGCTCAGCATGTTCACGGTAGCCGCGAGCCACGCAACTGACACGAGCCCCAAGGTCACCCCAAAGGCTGCGGCAGCACGTACGGACACGGCACCTGTGGCCAGCGGGCGGCTGCGAGTGCGGTGCATCACCGCATCGATGTCCCGGTCGTAGACGCAGTTGAGCGTGTTCGCGCTGCCCGCTGCGAGACTGCCCCCGATCAAGGTGGCCGCGACCAGCCAGGCGCCCGGCAACCCATCCGCCGCGAGGATCATGGTCGGAAGGGTCGTGACCAGCAGCAACTCGATGATCCGCGGCTTGGTGAGCGCAAGGTAGGCGCGCGCCGTTCCGGCCAGGGACGTGGTCGTGCCCGCCCGAGTGCCAGGATCGATCGCCGTCACGTCCACCTCACTCAACCGTCCCAGCCGCACCACACTGACCCCCGAGGACTCTATCGCTAGGCTTCGGCCCACCTCCTCGTCCATGAAAGCAGGCGCGTGTGACCCCCTCGACCTCGACGGTGAACTTCGAATGGACGGAGGAGGACGAGGCGGTCGTCGATACCGTGCGAACGCTCGCCATGGACGCGGTTCAACAGGTCGGGAACGGCCATCCGGGGACCGCCATGAGCCTTGCCCCGGCGGCGACCCTTGTCTGGCAGCGGTTCCTTCGCCACGACCCGTCTGAGCCAGAATGGATCGGCCGCGATCGCTTCGTGCTGTCCTGCGGGCACTCCAGCCTGACCCTCTACATCCAGCTCTTCCTCTCCGGCTACAACGTCACGCTGGACGACCTGCGGTCGTTTCGCACCTTCGGCAGCAAGACACCTGGGCACCCCGAACACGGCCACACAGCAGGCGTCGAAACGACCACCGGCCCCTTGGGGCAAGGGCTGGGAAACGCGGTCGGAATGGCCATGGCGGCTCGCTATGAGCGCCAGCTCCTCGACCCCGAAGCGCCTGTGGGCGACAGCGTCTTTGATCACACGATCTGGTGCATCGCCTCCGACGGCGACCTGCAGGAGGGCGTCACGTCCGAGGCATCATCGCTCGCCGGAACCCTCGAGCTCGGCAACTTGATCGTGATCTGGGATGACAACCACATCTCTATCGAAGGCGACACCGAAGTCGCGTTCACCGAGGACGTGGCAGGGCGTTACGAGGCGTACGGCTGGCAGGTTCAGCACGTTGACCGATTGCCCAATGGTGACATCGATGTGCGGGCCCTCTCCGAGGCCTTGGCGTTGGCTCAGTCCGACCGCGAGCGGCCCTCCTTCATCGCACTCCGCACGACGATTGCCTGGCCAGCACCTAATCTTCAGAACACCGCGAAGTCTCATGGCTCTGCTCTTGGCCCGGACGAGGTCGCCGCGACCAAAGAGATCCTGGGCTTCGACCCCGGGCAGCACTTCGTCGTTACAGACCGAGTGCGCGCGCATGCAGGCGCGGTTGCTGACCGAGGTCGAATCGCGCGGGCCGAATGGGAGCGCGCCTATCAGGTGTGGCGGTCGGCGCAGCCAGACCGGGCCGACCTCCTCGACCGATTGCTGGCACGCCGACTGCCAACGGGTTGGGAGACGCACCTCCCCACGTTCCCGGCTTCAGCCAAGGGTGAGGCCACCCGAATCTCCTCCGGCAAAGTCCTCGATGCCCTCGGACCGGTTCTTCCCGAGCTTTTCGGGGGTTCAGCCGACCTCGCCGGATCAAACATGACCACCATCGCGGGGTCGGACTCCTTCCTTCCCGGGATCTCTGGCGGGCGCCAGATCCACTTCGGAATCCGAGAGCACGCCATGGCCGCAGCGATGAACGGCATGGCCTTGCACGGCAAGCTCCGTCCCTACGGGGGGACCTTCCTCATCTTCAGCGACTACATGCGTCCCGCGGTCCGACTGGCCGCGTTGATGGGCCAGCCCGTCACGTACGTCTGGACCCATGACTCGATCGGACTGGGCGAGGACGGCCCCACCCACCAACCGGTCGAACAGCTCACCGCCTTGAGGGCAATCCCCGGACTCGACGTCGTTCGACCAGGCGACGCGAATGAGACCGCCGTTGCGTGGGCCACGGTCTTGAGACGCGCCCATCGGCCGGCAGGCTTGTGCTTGAGCCGTCAAGCCGTCCCCGTGCTCGATCGAGAGGTGTACGGCGCCGCCGAAGGAACCGCTCGCGGCGGTTACATCCTCGCGGAGGCGGATTCCGGGAGCCCCGATCTGGTCCTGGTGGCTAGCGGGTCTGAGGTCTCGGTGGCGCTCACCGCCCGCGCGATGCTCGAGGCCGAGGGGATCGCCACTCGTGTGGTGTCCATGCCTTGCCTGGAGTGGTTCTACGAGCAGCCCGGCGACTACCGCGACAGCATCCTCCCACCAGCGGTTCGCGCACGGGTCTCCGTGGAAGCCGGACTGGCCGCCAGTTGGCGAGACATCGTGGGCGACTTCGGGCGTTCGGTCAGCCTCGAACACTACGGCGCCTCCGGGGCCTCAGACGTGCTCTACGAGGAATTCGGTCTGACTCCCGACGCCGTGGTTGCCGCCGCAAAGAGCTCGCTCGCCCAGGCCAACGGAGGTGCCCATGGCTGACGTGTTCTCGCACTTGCAGGCGCAGGGTGTTGCGGTTTGGCTCGACGACTTGAGCCGGACCCGGCTGTCCAGCGGCAGCCTGGCGGATCTCGTCGCGGCGGGACAGTGCGTCGGGGTCACCACCAACCCGTCGATCTTCGCTAACGCGTTGGCCCAAGGTGAGGCGTACGCAGATCAGCTGGCCGATCTGGCTCAGCGCAAGGTGACCGTCGAGGAGGCCGTGCGAGCTCTCACGACCTACGACGTCCGCTGGGCGTGTGACGTTCTTTCGGCCGTCTACGACGCTTCTGAGCACGTGGATGGGCGGGTGTCGATCGAGGTTGACCCTCGGCTCGCGCACGACACCGCGACCACGATCGCCGAGGCCCGCGCCTTGTGGTGGCTCGTCGACCGACCCAACGTGCTGATCAAGATCCCCGCAACGCTTGAAGGGCTGCCCGCCATCTCCCAGGCGATCAGCGAGGGAATCAGCGTCAACGTGACCTTGATCTTCGGCATCGACCGCTATCGCAAAGTCATCGAGGCCTTCTTCGAGGGCCTAGAGCGCGCCCGGGCCGCGGGGATCGACTTGGCGACCATTCACTCCGTGGCCTCGTTCTTCGTGTCCCGTGTCGACACCGAGGTCGACGCTCGGTTAGGGGCATTGAGCGAAGACGCAGCAGATCTACGCGGCCAGGCGGCCATCGCCAATGCCCGCCTCGCCTACGCCGTTTACGTCGAGGAGTTCTCTCGTCCTCGATGGGCTGCGCTGAGCGCGGCCGGTGCGAGGCCACAGCGGCCCTTGTGGGCGTCGACCGGCGTCAAAGACCCGGCCTACGACGACACCCGGTACGTGGTCGACCTGGTCGCTGCAGGGACCGTCAACACCATGCCCGAAGCCACCCTGCTGGCCATCGCCGATCACGGGACAGTACGAGGCGATGCCGTGACAGGGACCTACGCCGACGCCGAGCGGATCTTTGGTGAATTGAGGTCGCTAGGGATCGATCTGGACGACGTGGTCGAGGTGCTCGAGAGGGAAGGTGTCCAGAAGTTCGAAGACTCCTGGGTGTCCCTTCTCGAGACTGTGCAACGAGAGCTCGCAGCCGCGCCAACGCGGGCCTGAATGATGGACGGATTCTCGAACAACCCGCTCAGGGATCCGCGCGACCGACGGTTACCCAAGGTCGCCGGGCCCTGTGGGTTGGTCATCTTCGGAGTGACGGGAGATCTGGCCCGCAAGAAACTGATGCCCGCTGTCTACGACCTGTTCAACAGGGGGCTCCTACCTCCCGGATTCAGTCTGGTCGGCTATGCCCGTCGCGAGTGGGCCGACCAGGACTTCGCCGAAGTCGTCCACGCATCCGTCAAGGAGCATGCTCGCACCCCATACAGCGAGGATGTCTGGACGCAACTGTGCCAAGGGCTGCGCTTCGTCGCCGGGGACTTCGCGGATGATGCAGCCTTCGACCTGCTTCGCGACACCGTGCTCGAGCTCGATCAACAACGAGGTACCGGCGGTAATCACGCGTTCTACCTCTCAGTACCGCCGAAGTTCTTCCCCCAGGTCGTCAACCAGCTCAAGAACCATGGACTCGCCGACGGTCCCCCCGGGGCGTGGCGACGCGCAGTCATCGAGAAGCCGTTCGGCCACAATCTGGCCAGCGCTCAAGAACTCGACCGAGTCGTCCGGGAGGTGTTTCCCGCAGGCTCGGAGTTCCGCATCGATCACTACCTCGGCAAGGAGACCGTCCAGAACATCCTGGCGCTGCGGTTTGCGAACGCGATGTTCGAGCCGGTCTGGAATGCGCATTTCGTTGACCACGTCCAGATCACCATGGCCGAAGACGTCGGCGTCGGCGGACGAGCTGGGTACTACGACGGCATCGGGGCTGCGCGTGACGTCATGCAAAACCACCTGCTTCAACTCCTGGCACTCACGGCAATGGAGGAGCCGGTGTCCTTCGAAGCCGCGGACCTCCGCTTGGAGAAGGAGAAGATTCTGTCCGCCGTCCGACTGCCCGCGGATCTTTCGCGCCATACCGCGCGCGGACAGTACGCCGCGGGGTGGCAAGGCGGCGAGTTGGTCGCCGGCTACCTCGACGAGGATGCGATTCCCCAGCAATCAACGACTGAGACTTATGCAGCCGTGCGCTTGGACCTCGACACGCGACGGTGGGCCGGAGTCCCCTTCTACCTGCGGACGGGCAAGCGATTGGGGCGCCGAGTCACCGAGGTCGCCGTCGTCTTCAGGCGCGCGCCACACCTTCCGTTCGAGACCACGGCCACGGAAGAGCTCGGACAAAACGCGCTAGTCATCCGCGTCCAACCCGATGAGGGCATCTCCGTGCGATTCGGATCGAAAGTCCCCGGAACGGCCATGGAAGTCCGAGACGTGACGATGGACTTCTCCTACGGGGAGTCCTTTCTGGAGTCCAGCCCCGAGGCCTACGAGCGTCTGATTCTCGATGTCTTGATCGGGGAAGCTCCACTGTTCCCGAGGCAGCGCGAGGTCGAGCTTTCGTGGGGGATCCTGGACCCGATCGAGGAGTTCTGGGCCCGGCAGGGTCGGCCGGAGCCCTACGCCGCGGGAACCTGGGGACCCGCGGGGGCCGACGCGATGATCGCTGCGGACGGCCGTATCTGGAGAAGGCCATGATCCAGGACCTCGCTGACACGACGGCAGCACAGGTGGCGGCCGCGATCGTTTTGGCGCGACACCGAGCTGGCGTTCAAGCCGTGGGCATGGTGGCGACGTTGGTGATCGTCACGGACGAGGCTGCCCACTATGACGCTCTCAAGGCGGCGCAGGAGATGTCGCGCGAACACCCGGCGCGCCTTCTCGTTGCGATCCCCAGGCCAGGGCGCGACACCGCCCGTCTCGACGCCGAGCTTAGATTCCTGGGCGACTCCGGACCCGGAGAGACCGTCATCCTGCGGCTTCACGGCCCACTCGCGGATCATGCCGAATCCGTCCTACTCCCCCTCCTTCTGCCGGATGCGCCCGTCGTGGTTTGGTGGCCAGGGCCGGCACCGGGCACTCCGGCCATGGATCCGGTCGGTCAACTGGCTCGACGCCGCGTCACGGATGCAGCCGAGTCCCCGGACCATCTCGCCGTCCTAGCCGAGCGCGCAGTCTCTTATCAGCCGGGTGACACAGATCTTGCCTGGACGCGGATCACTGCGTGGCGGACGGTTCTGGCCGCCGCGCTGGATCAGCCGTACGCCCCTCCGGTCAACGCCGAAGTCGGCTGCGAGCCCGGGAGCCCCAGCGCCGAATTGCTCGCCCGCTGGCTTGAACGCTGCCTGCAGGTCCCGACGTCCAGGGTGGACACGGAGGGTCCCGGCATTACCTCGGTGATCATCCACACCGCGGACGGCCCGATCGCCATTGAGCGCCCGGACGGTCGCGTCGCCCAACTCAGCAGGCCGGGACAGCCAACCCGCGAGGCACCTCTCCATGCCCGCGACACCGTAGAAATCCTCGCGGAGGAAATGCGCCGGCTCGACCCGGACGAGATCTACGCCGACGTGCTCGCCTGGACCGGTCTGCCCGTGGGACCCCACGCGTGACCGCGCACGAGTTGACGGTCCACCGGGACGCCGAGTTGATGGCGAGCGCGGCCGCTGCGCGTCTGATCACCACCCTCGTTGACGCCCAGAGCGCCCAAGGGTTCGCCCATCTGTGTCTGACTGGTGGTCGGACCGGAACGGCAGTCCTGGCCGCTGTCGCCGACTCCCCTGCTCGAGACGCCGTGGACTGGACTCGCCTCGATGTGTGGTGGAGCGATGAGCGGTTCGTCCGACGAGCCGATCAGGATCGCAACGAACGGGCCGCCCGAGCCACCCTTCTGGACCGAGTGCCCGTGGATCCTTCTCGAGTCCATTCAATGCCGGCAGCCGACGACGCCAGCACGACCGATCCGGAGACAGCGGCCGAGAAGTACGCGGCCGAGCTGCTGCAGGCTGCGGGGCCGAACGATCGCGCGGGTGTTCCCGCGTTCGACGTTTCCCTTCTCGGAGTCGGCGAAGACGGCCACGTCGCCTCTCTTTTTCCTGAGCAGCCGGCACTGTACGAGCGTCACAGGTCGGTCATCGCCGTCCACGGCTCGCCCAAACCTCCGCCGCTAAGGCTCAGCTTGACCCTTCCCGCGCTGTGCGCCGCACGCGAGGTCTGGCTGATAGCCACCGGTGCCGCCAAGGCGGGTGCCGTGCGGTTGATGCTCGATGAGCATGCAGGCGCACTCCAGGTGCCCGCGTCGGCGGCGCGGGGTACGCGGCGGACGCTGGTTCTGCTCGACACGACGGCAGCCAGTCGACTCCCGTCAGGGCTTGACCGGATCGCCAGTCCCTGACCTCTAGTTTTCCGATCGACGTCTTGGAACTAGGTGTCGGACCTACTCGGCGCCCCGCAGCTTCGCCAGAGCTTCCTCAAGGATCGCGTCGCCATCGACGTCGTTGCGCCGTTCGCGGACATAGGCCAGGTGGGTCTTGTACGGCTCGTTGCGTGGCGGCGCGGGCGGATTTGCTCGGTCCCTGGAAGCGGGATACCCGCACTTGGGGCAGTCCCATTGCTCCGGGATGGCAGCCTCGGTTGCGAACGATGGTCGCGTCTCGTGCCCGTTGGAACACCAGAATGAGACTCGCCGGCGTGGAGCCGCGTCACCGCGCTCGGCCTCCCCCATGGGTCCGGCGCCGACTCGACTGCCTTTGATCGCGCTTCCGCTCGCCATCGTCGTCCTCTCAGGTGTTGTTCGCGATGAGCAGGCCCAAACCGACCACGCTGGTGATCCAGACCAACCCGACGATGATGGTGATGCGGTCGAGGTTTCGCTCAGCTACGGCCGAGCCCCCGACCGAAGAGGTCGCCCCCCCACCGAACATGTCTGACAACCCGCCGCCCTTGCCCTTGTGCAACAGAACCAGAACGATCATCAGCAGGCTGGACACGACCAAAACAACACCCAGCGCGTAAACCATGAGATCCCTTCTGGACGCATCAAGATGGCGGACTAACGACTCCCGCGCTACAGCATGGTACCTAGTCGGTTGGCTCGAGATGGAACCGGACGATTCGGACGAAGTCCTCGGGATCCAAACTGGCACCACCGACCAAGGCTCCGTCCACATCTGACTCGGCCATGATGGCCGCAATGTTCGAGCCTTTGACGGAACCGCCGTACAGGATCCGTACGCCATCAGCGAGGTCACCGGAGTACAACTCCGAGAGCCTGGTGCGCAGCGCAGCACAGACTTCCTGAGCGTCTTGGGGGGTGGCCACCTCGCCGGTGCCGATCGCCCAGACGGGTTCGTAGGCGACGACGATCGCCCGTGCCTGATCGGCGGACACACCCTCGAGCGCCCCGTCCAGTTGTCCGACCGTGTGCGAGACGTGCTCTCCCGCCTGGCGGACTACCAGTCCTTCCCCGACGCAGAGCACGGGAATCAACCCGTGGCGCAGCGCCGCCGCAACCTTCGCGCGCACCACCCGGTCGTCTTCATGGTGGTATTCGCGCCGCTCGCTGTGCCCGACGGCGACGTACGTGCAGCCCAGCTTCGACAACATGGCCCCGGAGACCTCGCCCGTAAACGCGCCGGAGTCGTGCGCGGACAGGTCCTGTGCGCCGTAGGCCAGCGCCAGCCGATCGCCATCCACCAGCGTCTGCACCGACCTGAGATCGGTGTACGGCGGTAGGACGGCGACGTCCACCCTCGCATAGTCATCGTCGGTCAGAGCGAAGGCCAACTTCTGGGTCAGCGCAATCGCTTCGAGGTGATTGAGGTTCATCTTCCAGTTACCCGCCATCAAGGGCTTGCGCCCCCCGGCTTTACGGCGCTGCGCCGACGGTGTCGTCATCGATCAGCCCTCCAAGGCCGTGAGGCCGGGGAGCTCGCGGCCCTCGAGGTACTCCAAGGACGCGCCCCCACCGGTCGAGATGTGTCCGAACGCTGAATCCGGGTATCCGAGTGCGCGCACCGCTGCAGCAGAATCTCCTCCGCCAACAACGGTCAGTCCGTCGACCTCCATAAGGGCCTCAGCCAGGGCACTGGTCCCCAGCGCGAACGGTGCCAGTTCGAAGGCACCCATGGGTCCGTTCCAAAACACAGTGCGTGCGTTCGCAAGCGCCTTGGCGAACGACTCCCGCGTAGCTGGACCGATGTCCAGCCCCATCCGGTCAGCGGGGATCGCATCGGCAGCGACCACCTCGTGATGTGCATCGGCGGCGAACGACGTCGCAGCAACAACATCGCTGGGCAGCAGCAGGTCCACGCCGGAGGTCCGAGCCTGCTCGATCAACCCGCGCACGGTATCGAGCTGATCAACTTCGAGCAGGCTGTTTCCGACTTCGTGACCTTGCGCAGCCAAGAACGTGAAAGCCATTCCCCCACCGATGAGAAGTCGATCGACGCGCGTCAAGAGGTTGCCAATCACACCGAGTTTGTCGGAGACCTTGGCTCCGCCCAGAACCACGGCGTACGGGCGCAGCGGTGAATCCGTCAGTCTCCGCAGAACCTCGATTTCGGTGGTGACCAGAACCCCGGCGTAGTGGGGAAGCAGGGCGGGTAGATCAAAGACACTCGCGTGCTTGCGGTGGACGGCGCCGAAGCCGTCCCCCACATACGCATCGGCCAGATCAGCGAGCTGCCGGGCCATATCTTGACGCTCGCTGTCGTTCTTCGACGTCTCAGCAGGCTCGAAGCGCAGGTTTTCGAGCAGAGCCACCGAGCCTTCGCCAAGGGCACCCACAACCGCGCGGGCGGATGGCCCGTAGGAGTCGGTGGCGAACGCCACCGGAGCCCGTAAGAGCGTCGAGAGGCGATCCGCGACCGGAGCGAGGGAAAGCGCGGGGACAGCCTCACCTTTCGGTCGGCCGAGGTGCGCGCACACGACGACGGATGCGCCGCCGTCGACCAGAGCCCGCAGGGTCGGAAGACTGGCCCGCACCCTGCCGTCATCGGTGATACGACGACCGCCATGACCATCATCGGCGAGCGGGACGTTCAGGTCGCAGCGCACGATGACACGACGACCTCGTACGCCCCCCGCGAGGACGGAGTCCAGTCCTAGCACCGGGTTAGAGGGAGGCGCCGACGTACTGGACCAGGTCAACGAGCCGGTTGCTGTAGCCCCACTCATTGTCGTACCAACCGACCACCTTGGCCTGGTCGCCAATAACCTTGGTCAGACCGGCGTCGAAGATGCAGGACGCCGGGTCGGTGACGATGTCCGAGGAAACGATGGGGTCCTCGGTGTAACGGAGGAACCCCTTCATGGGACCTTCTGCGGCAGCCTTGACGGCCGCGTTCACAGCCTCTGCGGTGGCTTCGCGCTGCAACGTCACCGTCAGATCGGTCGCTGAACCGGTCGGGATGGGGACCCGCAGTGCGTAACCGTCGAGCTTTCCTTTCAACTCAGGCATCACCAGGGCAATCGCCTTAGCGGCCCCGGTGGAGGTGGGAACGATATTGACCGCAGCTGCCCGCGCCCGCCGGAGGTCCTTGTGCGGCGCATCCTGAAGGTTCTGATCCTGGGTGTAGGCGTGGATCGTGGTCATCAGGCCCCGCTCGATGCCGAACGCGTCATTGATGGCCTTCGCCATCGGTGCCAGGCAGTTGGTTGTGCAGGAAGCGTTCGAGATGACCTGATGCACGGCGGGGTCGTAGTCGGTGTGGTTGACCCCCATGACAACGGTGAAGTCCTCGTTCTTCGCCGGAGCCGAGATGATCACCTTCTTCGCACCGCCATCGATGTGCGCCCGCGCCTTCGTGGCATCGGTGAAGAACCCCGTGGATTCGATGACGACGTCGACACCTTGGTCCGCCCACTTCAACGAGGATGGCTCGCGCTCCGCGAACACCTTGATGGTCTTGCCATCAGCGTTGATTTCGTCCGGCGTGGACGTGACGTCACCGCCGAGGCGACCCAAGATGGTGTCGTATTTGAGCAGGTGTGCGAGTGTCTTGGTGTCCGTCAAGTCGTTCACGGCCACGACTTCGATATCGGCCCCCGCGGCCAGAACCGCTCGGTAGAAGTTCCGGCCGATGCGGCCGAAGCCATTGATTCCTACTCGAACGGTCACTGGGGTCCCCTTCTGATGTCGGGCGAGGACCGCACACATCCGTGCTTCGCGGTCCCCGGCCCGTGCTGCCTGGAGACTTCAGACTATCGCTCGATGGAGGAGGCGCGGGGGCCGCGTCCGCGGCCGATCCAAGGCCGGCGCTCGGGTCAGGACTGCAGCATCTCGGCGGTCAGGCCGGCCTCGGTATTTGGGATACCTTCTTCGTCCGCCTTCTTGTCGGCCATCGCCAACAGCCTCCGGATCCGGCCGGCCACCGCGTCCTTGGTCATGGGCGGATCCGCCAAGGCCCCAAGCTCTTCGAGACTGGCCTGTCCATGTTCCAACCGCAGTTGTCCGGCTGCGGCCAGATGCTCGGGGATGTCGTCTCCAAGGATCTCCATGGCCCGCTTGACGCGGGAGGACGCGGCGACAGCCGCGCGCGCGGACCGCCGCAAGTTGGCGTCATCGAAGTTTGCTAAGCGGTTGGCCGTAGCCCGTACCTCACGTCGCATCCGCCGCTCTTCCCAGGCGAGCACGCTCTCGTGCGCTCCCAGACGTGTCAGCAGCGCCCCGATCGCATCGCCGTCGCGGACGACGACACGGTCGACCCCGCGTACGTCGCGCGCCTTACTCGGGATTCCCATCCGCCGGGCAGCACCCACCAGGGCCAACGCTGCTTCCGGTCCGGGGCAGGTGATCTCAAGGGCCGACGAACGACCCGGCTCGGTGAGGGAGCCATGGGCCAGGAAGGCTCCGCGCCACGCGGCCTCGATGTCAGCGACCGAGCCGGAGACCACCTGTGGAGGAAGACCCCGCACCGGCCGGCCGCGCGCATCCAACAATCCGGTCTGCCGAGCCAGCGCTTCTCCGTCCTTGACCACACGGACCACGTATCGACTTCCGCGCCTGAGTCCGCCCGGCGCGACCACAGCGACGTCGCTGGCGTGTCCGTAGATCTCGGCGATGTCCTTGCGCAGACGTCGAGCCACCGAACCGGTGTCGAGCTCTGCTTCGACCACGATGCGGCCAGCGACGATGTGCAATCCACCCGCGAACCGAAGCATGGCCGAGACCTCAGCCTTGCGGCACGACGGGGAGGTCACGACGACTCGGGAGAGCTCATCCTTGACCGCCGAGGTCATCGCCATAGCCCGATCCTGCCACGCCCGAAGATCTTGGTGAACGCCCCCGCCAACAGAACTGGGTCGTGACGAGGGGTTCCATCGCCCAGAGCCACCGGCTCCAGCATCAGAACAGCACCTAATCGACGACATGCACGTTCCAATGCAGTCGGGTCCTGAACCTCCCGCGGATCGGCGAGAACCACGTCGGCAGAGAACCCCGGAGCGTTGCTTACCAGGGCCTCAACGTGAGCCTCTGGGCTGAAGCCCTCGGTCTCTCCAGGCTGCGACTGCAGGTTGAGGACGACCACTCGGCCGGCCTCGGTCTCGGTCAGGGCGTTTCGCAGGTCGGGAACGAGAAGGTGAGGGAGAACGGAAGTGAACCAAGAACCTGGCCCGAGGATGACCCAGTCCGCCTGGGCTATCGCTGTCACCGTCTCTGGACACACCGCAGGGTCCACGGGGATCAGGCGCACCTGGACCACGCGGCCGGGAGACGTGGCCACCGCCACCTGTCCCGTGACGATTCTGCGCTCTCCCGCGTCGATGACTTCGGCCTCAATCTGCAAAGGGACACTCGCCATCGGAAGGACTCGGCCTTCGGCGCCGAGCAAACGTCCGACCCAATCCAGTCCCTCGACGGTCGGATGCGCCTCCCACAGTGCCGCGATGAGGAGGTTGCCGAGCGAGTGCCCGGCCAAAGGACCATGGCCACCAAATCGATGCTGGAGCACCTCACGCCAGGTCAGCCCCCACGGATCCTCCTGGCACAGGGCGGCCAGAGCCATCCGTAGGTCGCCCGGCGGCAGAATGCCGAACTCCTCGCGCAGTCGCCCGCTTGAGCCCCCATCGTCAGCCACGGTGACGATGGCCGTGAGTTCACCCTCGAGCTGCCGCAACGCGCTCAGCGAGGTGGAGAGCCCGTGACCACCACCCATGGCCACGATCGGTCGGCTCACTCCCGACCCAGATCCCGATGGACGACCCGACCATCGATTCCCGCACCCCGAAGTCTGGCCATCAACTCCTCGGCCATGGCCACGCTGCGGTGCTTGCCGCCGGTGCAGCCGACTGCGATCGTCACGAACCGCTTGCCCTCCCGGAGGTATCCGGGGGTCATCAGCGCGACGAGGTCGCGGAATCGGTCTAACGCATCTTCGGACCCATCCTGGCCGAGAACGTAGAGGCTGACATCAAGGTCCAGACCCGTGCGTGCTCTGAGCTCTGGCACCCAATGTGGGTTGGGGATGAACCGGCAATCGAGCACCAGATCACTGTCGGCCGGGAGGCCGTACTTGTACCCAAACGTCACGACGGTCGCACGAAGAGACGGCTCGACCGGACCCGCGAGAGCGTCCTCCACCGCAGCCCTGAGCTCGTGCACGTTCAACGACGAGGTATCGATGACGAGGTCAGCACTCTCCCTCAGGTCTTCAAGCAGAACGCGTTCGGCCGCGATGCCCTCCGTCAGTCGCCCGTCGTCTTGTAGCGGGTGTTTGCGACGCACCGATTCGAAACGGCGCACCAGCACATCGTCGGAGGCCTCGAGGAAGACGATCCTTGGGTTGGCCTCCGTGAGGGCAAGAGCCTCCAGCGCTTCGCGAAGGTCAGCGAAGAAGGACCGCCCCCGAACATCGACGACGGCCGCGATCTTCGGCACGGTCCCCTGAGCGCGCGCACCCAACTCCATCATCGTGGGCAGCAGGCCTGGTGGCAGATTGTCGACGACGAACCAGCCCAGATCCTCGAGGACATCGCCTGCGGTGCTCCGCCCGGCACCACTCATGCCCGTCACGATCACCAACTCGGGCGCCAACAGGTCTGGGTGGTCTTCGGCTTCAGTCACGCATGTCTCCTGGGCGATGTGGTTGCGCTGTATGCCTGTTTCGTTCGTGGACTTCCCTACTCGAGGATCTCACCCGTGGCCGTGTTGACCGACGGCTGCCCGGAGCGTGCCTTGCCAGTGGTCGGGGCGAGGGCCGCGGCCACGGCGGCGGCCGTCCGTGGTCCGACACCGGGCACTTCCGCAATCTCTTGAACCGTGGCTGCCTTGAGGCCCCGCAATGAACCGAAATGCCGAAGCAGTGCCTTGCGGCGGACGTCGCCAAGACCCGGGATGTCATCCAACGCGCTCGCAGTCATCGACTTGGATCGGCGTTGCCGGTGATAGGCGATCGCGAATCGGTGGGCCTCGTCCCGGACGCGTTGGAGGAGGTAGAGCGCCTCGCTGGTGCGCCCCAGGATGACAGGGTCAGGTCGGCCGGGTACGAAGACTTCCTCGAGACGCTTGGCGAGACCCACCACGGCAACGTCATCGATCTGCAGAGCCTCGAGAGCGTGGTGGGCCGCAGCCGCTTGGGGGGCTCCGCCATCGACAACCAAGAGGTTGGGCGCATAAGAGAAGCGTCGTGGACGTCCGGTCGCCGGGTCGATACCGGGCGGAAGGTCTACCGAATCGGCCTCGGTTTCGGTGATCTCGAGGTCCGATGCAGCCTCACGTTCCTCCAGATAGCGACGGAAGCGACGGGTGACGACCTCCGCGATAGACGCCACGTCATCGGATCCCTCGACGCCTCGAACAGCGAACCGGCGGTACTCGGACTTGCGCGGCAACCCGTCCTCGAAGACGACCAGGGAGGCCACCACCTCGGACCCTTGAAGGTTCGAGACATCGACACACTCAATCCGAAGCGGAGCCTGATCCAACTCAAGGGCCATCTGCAGCTCCGCCAGGGCATGAGACCTCGCCGTCAGGTCGCTGGCCCGGCGGGTCTTGTGGAGCACGAGGGTTTGTTCGGCGTTGCGAGTGACCGTGTCCATCAGGCTCCGCTTGTCGCCCCGCCGCGGGACTCTTAGATCGACCCGACCCCCCCGCCGCTGCTCGAGCCAGTCCGTCAGCGCCACCGCATCTGCAGGGACCACCGGGACCAGCACCTCTCGAGGAACGGCGTCGCCGGACTCAGCTCCGTAGAGCTGGAGGAGCAGCTGTTCGATCAGCCCCGCCGAATCGACATCCTCCACCCGGTCGACCACGAACCCGCGCTGCCCCCGCACGCGACCGCCCCGCACATGAAAGACCTGAACAGCCGCCTCCAGGGGATCCTCGGCCAAGGCAACAACATCCGCGTCCGTGGCGTCGCCCAGCACGACCGCGTTCTTCTCCATGGCTTTGGTCAGGGCGCCGATGTCGTCGCGCAGGCGCGCGGCCCGCTCGTACTCCTCCAGGTCGGCGGCGGCCTTCATCTCCCGCTCGAGACGGCGCACGTACGGCGCCGTGCTCCCATCCATGAAGGAGCAGAAGTCGGCGACGATCTCCCGGTGCTGGTCCGCGCTCACGCGGCCGACGCACGGGGCCGAGCATTTGCCGATGTAGCCGAGCAAGCACGGTCGACCTACCTGACCGGCACGGCGAAAGACCCCGGAACTGCAGGTGCGAGCTGGGAAGACCCGGAGCAGCAGGTCCAACGTCTCTCTGATGGCCCAGGCGTGCGAATACGGTCCGTAGTAGCGGACGCCTTTGCGTTTAGGCCCCCTCATGACCTGCAGACGGGGGTACTCCTCGTTCACCGTCACCGCAAGGCTGGGATAGCTCTTGTCATCGCGGTACTTCACATTGAACCGGGGGTCGTACTCCTTGATCCAGGAGTACTCCAACTGAAGAGCCTCGACCTCGTTCGCGACGACGGTCCAGTCGACCGATGAGGCCGTGGTCACCATCGATTGGGTCCGCGGATGCAGGGCGCTGAGGTCCTGGAAGTAGGAGCCGAGCCTGGGTCGCAGGCTCTTGGCCTTACCGACATAGACCACGCGTCCGTGGCTGTCCCGAAACCGATAGACCCCGGGCGCCTCGGGAACGGAGCCAGGCGCGGGTCGATAGGTCGAAGGATCTGACACGAGCGTGGCTACCCCGCCGTCATGTGGTCACGACTACGTCGGATCCATCGACCGCGGCCGAGTAGGGCTCGAGGCCGGTCGTGGCCGGCCCGCTGATCTTCGAGCCGTCGCTGGTCCGGAAGGTTGATCCATGGCAGGGACAGGTGATGACGTCATCGGCGACGCTGTCCACGGCGCACCCCTGATGAGGGCACACCGCATTGAAGGCCGTGAAAGAACCCTCCATAGGCTGCGCGACCACCACTCGATCTTGGATCACGCCGCCGCCCAACGGCACGGAGGCCGCGGGGACGGTCACCGTGGTCGGCGTCGTCGCGCCAGCTGTGGTAGCGCCCCCATCCGACGCGCACGAACTCAGCGCGGGAGCGGCGAGCGCCGCAGCCCCGAGCGCTCCAGCGCCGCGCAAGACAGTCCTTCGATCCGGGTTGGTCACTTCGTGCTCCTTCGTCAGATGCTGGTCGTGGGACAGACGAGTCGTCCTGGCCCTGCTGCTGGGTCAACGGACCGCCTTGGCCCGGCTGGTCCGGGTTCGCTTGGGCCGATCCTCGGGGGCCTGCGTGGTTTCGGACGCTGTCACGAGGCGACGCAGGAACTGGCCGGTGTAACTGCTTGCGACCGCCGCCACCTCCTCAGGTGTCCCTTCCGCAACCACGGTCCCGCCGCCCGTGCCGCCCTCGGGTCCCATGTCGATAACCCAGTCCGCGGTCTTGATGACGTCGAGGTTGTGCTCGATGACCACCACGGTGTTGCCCTTGTCGACCAGGCTTTGCAGGACACCGAGGAGTTTGCGGATGTCCTCGAAGTGCAGCCCAGTCGTTGGTTCGTCCAACACGTAGATGGTCCGCCCCGTGGACCGCTTCTGTAGTTCGGCGGCGAGCTTGACCCGCTGCGCCTCGCCCCCGGAGAGGGTGGGTGCCGGCTGCCCCAGCCGCACGTAACCGAGGCCGACGTCATTGAGGGTGCGCAGGTGGCGTGCGATGGGGGGAACGGCCCCAAAGAAGTCAAGCCCTTCCTCGATCGGCATCTCCAAGACTTCGGCGATGGTCTTGCCCTTGAAGTGAACCTCCAGCGTCTCCCTGTTGTATCGGGCCCCGTGGCAGACCTCGCATGGGACATACACATCGGGCAGGAAGTTCATCTCGATCTTGATCGTCCCGTCACCCGTGCATGCCTCGCAGCGTCCGCCCTTGACGTTGAACGAGAAGCGTCCTTGCAGATAGCCACGGACCTTGGCCTCGCTGGTTTGCGCGAACAACTTGCGCACATGGTCGAAGACCCCCGTGTAGGTGGCAGGGTTGGAGCGAGGAGTACGGCCGATGGGGCTCTGGTCGACGTGGACGACCTTGTCCAGCTGTTCGATGCCGCGCACCCGGGTATGTCGTCCAGGAACGGTACGAGCCCCGTTCAGCTCTCGAGCTAGGACGTTGTAGACGATGTCGTTGACCAGGGTCGATTTGCCGGAACCAGAGACACCCGTCACTGCGACGAAACACCCCAGCGGAATGTCGACATCGACGCCCGTGAGGTTGTGTTCGCGAGCACCCTCGACTCGAAGCTGCCGGTCGGGAGTCACCGGTCGGCGGAGGGCCGGTACAGCGATGTCGCGGCGGCCGGTCAGGTAATGCCCCGTGATCGAGTCTTTCGACGCCAGCAGGTCATCGACCGTCCCCGAGACGACGATTTGTCCGCCATGCTCACCCGCGCCAGGGCCGATGTCCACGACCCAGTCCGCGGTGCGAATGGTGTCCTCATCGTGCTCGACAACGATCAGCGTGTTTCCCAGGTCACGTAGCCGTACCAAGGTCTCGATCAGCCGGTGATTGTCGCGTTGGTGCAGCCCGATGGACGGCTCGTCCAGGACGTAGAGAACGCCTACCAGCCCGGAGCCGATCTGGGTCGCCAGACGGATCCGCTGCGCCTCGCCGCCAGCCAGCGTCCCCGCCGGACGATCAAGTGTCAGGTAGTCCAGGCCAACGTCTAGGAGGAATCGCAGTCGTTCGTTGACTTCCTTGAGCACCCGCTCGGCGATCTGCATCTCACGTGGGTCCAGGTCGAGGTCGCGCAGGAAATCCGCGCAATCCACGATCGGCAGAGCGGCGACGTCCGCGATCGATCGACCGCCGACGGTGACAGCCAGAGAGACGGGCTTGAGCCGTGCCCCATGGCACGCGAGGCACGGCACCTCACGCATGAAGCCCTCGTAGCGCTCTCGGCTGGCATCGCTTTCGGCTTCGGTGTGCCGGCGTTGGACGTAGGGGATAACGCCCTCAAAGCTGGTGTAGTAGGAGCGCTCGCGGCCATAACGGTTCGTGTAGCGGACGTGGACCTGTTCGGGATGTCCGTGTAGCAGGGACTTCTTGGCCTTGGCCGTGAGCCGCTGCCAGGGAACATCGGTGCGAAAACCAAGCGTCTCCGACAGCGCTTCGACCAACCGGCCGAAGTAGTCACTGGTGTGTGCGGAACTCCAGGGGACAAGGGCCCCCGCGGTCAACGTGAGCTGCGGGTCGGGAACGACCAGCTCCGGGTCCACCTCCATGCGCGTGCCCAGGCCGTGGCACTGAGGGCAAGCCCCGAAGGGGCTGTTGAATGAGAAGGACCGGGGTTCGAGCTCTTCGAACGACACGTCGTCGTAGGGGCAGTAGAGGTGCTCGGAGTACTGCCGCTCGCGGTGCGGGTCATCGTCGGGGAGATCGACGAAGTCGAGGGTGACCAGGCCTCCCCCAAGCGCGAGCGCCGTCTCGATGGAGTCCGTGAGTCTGCGCTTGGCCGAGGCTTTCACCTGCAGCCGGTCGACGACCACCTCAATGGTGTGCTTTTCCTGCTTCTTGAGGGTGGGTGGCTCGGTCAGTGTGTGGACGACACCGTCCACCCTGGCCCTGCTGTAGCCCTTGGCCTGGAGTTCTTTGAAGAGCTCGCAGTATTCGCCCTTCCGCCCGCGCACCACAGGCGCGAGCACTTGAAAGCGACTGCCGTCGGTCAGCTCCAGCACGCGGTCGACGATGGCTTGGGGCGTTTGACGCCCGATCGGGCGCCCGCACTCGGGGCAGTGAGGACGCCCGGCGCGCGCGTACAGAAGGCGCAAGTAGTCGTAGACCTCGGTGATGGTTCCTACCGTTGATCGGGGATTGCGATTCGTCGACTTCTGGTCGATGGAGACGGCCGGTGACAGGCCCTCGATGAAGTCGACGTCAGGCTTGTCCATCTGGCCCAGGAACTGTCGGGCGTAGGCCGACAAGGACTCCACATACCGTCGCTGCCCTTCGGCGAAGATCGTGTCGAAGGCGAGACTCGACTTGCCTGAACCCGAAAGCCCCGTAAACACGATGAGGGCGTCTCGGGGCAGGTCGAGCGACACATCCTTGAGGTTGTGTTCGCGCGCACCCCGCACGATGAGTCGGTCGGCCACGAGGGTCCTTTGCTCGGCGGTTCGGTCGACGGGTCTGTTGGTCTCCCAGGCTAGCCGCGGTCTCCGACATCCGCCGCCGCGCACATTCGGCTGCGGGCCAGGAGTCATTCCCTCACCACCCGAGGTGGCCCGAGTAGCGTCTGGGCATGGAACGCGCAGCGGACACCCCGGGGGCCCACGAGGCGGGCGACGGCATGCCGGCGCTAGCGGAGTTGGCCGCCGCCACGCACCGGGTTCTGGAGCGACTCGACGGACTCGACGACGCCGCGTTCCGAACTCCCTCGGCTCTCCCGGGGTGGACCCGGGGGCACGTGGCCACACATCTGGCGCGCAACGCCGACGGGTTGGGTCGGCTCGTGACCTGGGCCGCGACCGGGTTGAAGACCCCGATGTACGACTCCCCCGAGGCCAGGCAGCGAGATATCGAAGCCGGTGCCTACCAGCCTGCCACCGAAATCTGCGACGACTTCCGGGCCTCCTCGAACGCACTGGCCGACGCTCTGGCCGCTTTCCCCACCGCAGCACACTCGGTTGAACTCACCCTCGGGAGCGGCACGTCCATCGTGGCGTGGGAGCTTCCGCTCGTTCGAATCCGGGAGCTGGAGATCCATCACGTTGATCTCGCGGCCGGCTACCGGCCTGAGGACTGGAGCCCGGCCTTCTGCGCGCGCACCCTCGACCAAGTCGCTTCTGGGTTCTCAGCACGTCCGACGATGCCCTTCGGCTGGCTGCGAAGCACTGAGGGTGCCAGCTGGCGGATCGGCTCCGGCGACGCGTCGCTTTCTGGCCCGGCAAACGACCTCCTGGCGTGGCTGCTCGGGCGATCGAGCGGCGAGCGGCTCACCCCGGTCGGGCGATCGGACGTCCCTCCGGCGCCGGCATGGGCCTGAACGGCTCTGAGAGGATCTCCCCATGACGTACACAGGGCGCGTACAGGTCGGTGGCCCCCCGCAGGTCCACGAGCTGACTGACTTGATCATCGAGAAGTTGGCGGTGGGTGAGCTCAACAACAACGCCTACCTGCTGCGTTGTCGCAAGACGGGCGCCCAATTGCTGATCGATGCGGCGGCCGAGCCCGATCGCCTGCTCAATCTGGTGGGCGACGCCGGGTTGGTGGGGATCGTCACCACCCATCAGCACTGGGATCACTGGACCGCCCTGGCCGAACTCACCGCTGCCACCGAGGCTCCGACGTTTGCCCATGCGCAGGACGCCGGCGGGATCGACGTACCCACCGACCATCTCCTCGCGGAGGGCGATCGCGTTACCGTCGGTGCCGCCGAGCTCGGTGTCATTCATCTGGTGGGCCACACCCCTGGGTCCGTCGCCCTCGTATATGACGACCCCGACGGCGCGCCGCACGTGTTCACCGGTGACTGCCTGTTCCCAGGCGGTCCGGGCAACACGCACGAGGATCCGTCAGCCTTCGCCTCGTTGATGGATGGCCTTGAGGCCAAGGTCTTCGATGTGCTGCCAGACGAGACGTGGGTTTATCCCGGGCACGGTGACGACACGACCCTCGGTGCCGAGCGCCCCCACCTCGCGGAGTGGCGCGCGCGCGGCTGGTAGTCACCGAATTGGCGGCTCCCGGCTGCCCTGCACGCGTCGTGAAACCTGGGGTCGTCCCGCGCCAGCGGTGGCGATAAATATCCGGCATTAGGTTCGCCGGGTTGGTCGTTGCATCGCGAGGGTTGGATCGTGATGCTGGGAAACCTCTGGAACGGTTGCTGCGTCGTACGGTGGGTGGTTCGGGGATGTCGGCTTGGAGGTGCGCGTGAGGGTTGTGGCGCTTGTCGCTGTGGCGGCTGCGCTTGTCACTGGGTGCACCGGGCCAGGGGCTGCTACGCCCGGGGCTGCTACGCCCGGGGCGGCAACGCCTGGGGCTCCGCCGGCTTCTTCTGGGGTTCTGGTCGTGGACGCTGGGTTCGTGCGCGATAGTGCGGCACTGAAATCGTTGAACACCGCTTTTCAGGACTTGAATGACCAGTGGAATGCCAACCAGGGGGGCACCTTCACCGAGCGTTGTTATCGGCTCGACGCCGACGAGGTGTACAGCCGGCTCACCGTCCGGTACGCAGGTCCAACGTCGCCGTACGAGGTGAACCGTTGGGAGGTATCGAACTCTGTTTAGAGGTCCCGCTGGCCTTCTGACCGGCTACCAGACCGGGAACGGCACCCGTATCGCGCACTTCGTGCCTTCCTGGGTCCGGAAAGCTCTGGCGTTGCACCATCCGTCGCACGTTCCGCCGAAGTGGATCAGTTCCCCCGCGAATCCGTACGACAACAAAGAACTCGACCCGTATGGGCCGGCGAACGATCTCAAGCAGTACCTCGAGCTGGACATGGTGCCGTCCAACGGTCTGGGCCCAGAGCAGTACCTCCGAACCCCCGCCTACACCGGGTCGGACTTCGTGTCGCTGACGGCAAGCCCTGGCCCCGACGGGGCGACGATTTTCACCGGCGACCTCGCGGAACCAGCCTGGCAGGAGTCTCCGCAACTGGTCGCGGAAATCGATTCCCGCGGTCGGCTCGTCAGTCGGGACACCAATGGGTGCCGGGAGGAGGTCGATTGGACCCCACCTACGATTCGCATGCCCAACGTGGACAACAGCCACCGGGCGATGGTCCTGGCCGAGGACACCGCCTCCAGAGTGGCGGCCCATAAGGCATGGCGAGCGAACAATCAGGCGGGTCTCGACGGATGGTACGACCGGACGGTGAGCGTTCGCCGCTTCATTCGCATCACAGGAATTGCCCGCGACCAAGGCAATGGTGTGGAGTGCCGAAAGGTCGACATCAGCCGCGGCATCCGGATCACTTGCTCCTACCCCGGATGGAAACAACCGCTGGACTGGAAAGTCGTAGTCAAGAACGGAAAGGCCGTCTACTTCCCCGTCCCGGCCCAAGAGCAACGCTGACCCACCGCGACGCCCCCGACGTGCCGACCGCGTGCCGCTCGCTACCCGCGCCGAAGTGCCGCTAGCGCTCGCCTTGCGAGGTGATCAACAGGCATTCTGATTCGGTGACTGCGCGGATTCTGCGAGCCCTGGTGGATGCTTCGCCGCTCGCAGCCTGGCCCTTTGCCGTGGCAGTTCGAGCCGCGGATGGATCGACTGCCGAAGCGTGCGGTGACTGCCTCGTGGAAGACGTGGAGGTAGGCGTCGACACCGTGATGTACGCCGCCTCGATCGCGAAGCAGGTGATCGGCATACTCGCTGCACAACAGGCGGTGGACGGATCGATCGATACCAATCACTCGGTGTCGCGCTACATCGACGGGTTGCCCCCCTGGGGCAGTCGGGTGCGGCTCCGGCACTTGATCCACCACACGTCGGGCGTCGTCATGGATGAGTCGGCGAACGCCGTCCGGGGAAACGACGAAGTCCTGTCCCGACTCCGCGGCGCTTCGATGTTGCTGACCGAGCCTGGGTCCAACTTCCGCTACAGCAATGTCGGCTACGTCTGCCTCGCCGAGGTGCTGAGCTGCGCTGGCGGGCAGCCTGTCGAGAGCCTGGCCCGCGATCTGTTCGCCTCACTCCTCATGAACACGGCGAGGCTGGGCGGACCCATGCCCGGCGATCTGCCGGGGCAGCAACCACCCCCAGCGACTGTTGGCGATGGAGGCCTATGGTTGTCCACGCGGGACCTGCGCCGATGGAACGACGCCATGAACGACCGTGCTCTCGGCGACGCTGCCCACGCGCTCGCCGAGCAACCGGGCGAACTAGACGACGGCACACCGCTCGACTACGCCTGGGGCATCCGCATCTTCGAGCACCAGGGGCGGAGAACTGTCTCGCACGGTGGCTCATGGCCGACGTGGTCCGCCAAGGCGATCCGGCAACCAGACGCTGGCGTGTCCGTTGCGATCCTGACCACATGCGAGGACGCACAGATCCTCACAGCCATCGCACTCGACCTGGTTGACGCTCTGCCGCGCTCAAGCCCGAACCGACGACCGACCGGGAGCCCGTGAAGGGCCGAGCCGAGGTGCCGTCCTGCGTCGCCTCAAGAAGCGGCGATCCGGCAGTATGCGCGGCCAGCACGCCCGGCGCGGGTCCGTTAATGCGGATTGTGGCGACGCGGGCCGCTAGGAGCCGGTAGGTCCTGTTTGCGTGTCCGGCCACGCCTCCCGGCCGTACCAGACGTACGCGATCGCGAACATCACTCGCTGGAGCAGGCCGTCGATAGCGCCGTTAGTGGCCATGGCTACCGGGAGCGCCACGGACGCCAGGACCGCCACGGCGTCCAGCACCCGCCAACGGTGATCGACTGAGTGGAGCCGGAGGGCCACTGCCGCGACCCCGAGGGCGAAAGCGAACCCCATCACCGTGGCCGCGATGGAGTGCAGCAGGTCCTCGGTCGGGTCGTAGGGTGCCCCGGGTCGCCAGGACCGCAACGAGAAGGCCGCGACCAAGAACATGCACACCGCGAATGTCACGTGGAACGCGACCGCAGGCTGACGCCATCTTGTCCGCCGTTGGTGGGAGATCCATAGGACCGCCAGACCAAACAGCACGAACCCAGCACGGGCCAACCACGCGCCGCTGACACCCTGTGCACCGGATTCGCTCGTGGTGTGTTGGAGCCACGAGTACGACCCGCCGACAACCTCCGGGGCTGCCCCGAGCGAGACTGCCGACGCCGCGAGCACCGCCACTCCGGTTGCGCGCCTCGTCACCACACAGAACGCCTACCGTGCGGGCGGCCGCGCCGCCTCAGCTTCCGATGGTGATGGTGCCTGTTCATCCCCAGCAAGGTATCCCTCTTGCGTCGATTCGAAGTCCCGCGCACCCATCTGCGGCTATCGCTGCTCCGTGATCAATACCTGCCTTTCTCGGGCGCTTCTCCGCCACTCAGGCAAGCGCAGCAGTCTCTGGTTCTTCAGGTCTGTTGGAAGACGTACGCGAAGGCGGGCCTGGTGTAGGTGATGCCTTTGCCTTGGCTACGGATCAGTGCCGGGTCCGCGGCCTTGGGGTTCCTTGGTGTGAGGTACCTGTCCAGGTCGGTGTCATCGAGCCGGTACCGGCCATCACGATGAAGAACGGCGGCAACCAGTTCCAGATCGGGATCCAGTGCGGCCAGGCTCGCGTCTCCGTGGCTGGCGTTCGCCAACAGCAGGCCCCTCGGCTTCAGATACACGCGGCAGTACTGCCAGACCGGACCGGCATATAGGGAGATGAGCAGGTCGAAGTGTGATTCGGGCACGGGCAGGGGCTGGGTGTAATCGGCGGCTACGAATTCGATCTCCGGTGCAGCACCCGTGCTCCGGTGGCGTTTCACGTCCGCACGGACGAGATCACGGTCGCCGAAGTATCTGGCCGCACGCCGGTCGGTATCGACGTAGGTGACCGAAGGGATGGCCATTGACGGCGACAAGTCGAGGTACGACCCCGGGTATAGGGCTCGATGGATCGGCCACGCCGCTACCAGTGCAGTGAACAACCCCGATCGGTCTCCGATCGAGTTGCAGTACGAGGCCCACGTCTCGCTTGGTGGCACTTAGTCATCCCAGCACATGGCTCGCGCAAACCCACCCGTCGGCGGGCGTAAGCGCGGTTAGGTAGCGCCGAACAAGATCCGGCATCCCGACTCGCGTTCGGAGGCTGCCTGCAACAATGGTCCTGGTGCTTTCGAGGAGGAGCGGCTGATGTCGACGTACGTCATTGTCCCGGGAGCCTGGGACACCCCCGCGGCGCTGGAGCCGATCATCCAGCCGCTGGCGTCGGTCGGCCATGATGCGCTGATCGTCGATCTGCCGTGCGAGAACGTCAATGCGACGCTGGACGACTACGCCGACGTCGTCCGGGCCGTGCTCCCCGATGACCTGGCTGACGTCGTGCTGATCGGCTACTCGTTCGGAGGGTTCACCGCCTCAAGGGTTGCCGTTGAGCATCCGGACCTGCCCGTCGTCTTCGTCGCGGGGTGGATCCCGCGCGATGGCACGTCGGTGATGGACCTGTTCGCCGGTGGTGATCCGTTCGAGGCTGGTGAGGAAGCAGGAATCGCCGCCTTCGGTGGACTGATACTCAGCGCCGGACCTGGGCTGTGCGCACTGAACATCGACAGTTACGTCGAAGCAGCCGAGCCCGCCGAACGTGATGCACTGCGCACCTACCTGAGCAAGACTCAGCGTCCGCAAGGCATCGCAGTTCTGCGCGAAAAATGGCGCGGCGAACTTCCGGCGTCGCGCCGCTGCACCTACATCCACACCCTTGCCGACACGCTGGTACCACCGGACGCGCAGCGGGTCATGGCAGCATCAGTTGGCGCGGAAATCGTTGAAATCGACGCCGATCACGGCCTCTTCCACGAGCAGCCAGAGCGCCTGACCGAACTGCTGGTCGCCGCCTCCCGCTGAGGCTTCACACATGCGGGGCAACCAAAGAGCCCCCAAAGCGGATTGCCGATAGGGCTCGCCATTCGGGGTGGCGAACAGACCTAGTGGGTGGTTGCCGCATGAATCGGCTCAGATGGGGAGGCGATCGTCGCCGTAGGTCGCAGTCACCTGGCTGATGACGATCCGGTAGCCGTCGTACCAGCGCTGCACTTGGCCTTTGGCCTCGCGGTGTTGTGGGAAGCGAGCCAGTTGTGCGACTGACTTCTGGTCTTCGAAGTAGTACATGGCGTTGATAACCCCGCCTTCGGGTGCGTGCCAGTTCTCAACCCGAACGAAGCCCGGGAGGCTACGGGCGAAGGTGTCGATCTGTTCGTCGAGACGATGGAAGTCGTCGTCGTAGGTGCCGGGCTTGAAGATGAACTGGGCACAGATCATGAGGGGCTCCTGGAGGTCGGTGGCGCAGACTACTCGCCGATGGGGCCGAGAAGGCATGAGACGGCTGCGGCTTCGGGGGTGCCCGCGGTGAGGCGTCGAGTTCAACAGGACGTGCCCTGTCGCGCGGCCAGATACTTGAGGTACGTGCATCGCCTCGTCACGTAGCGGACTCCCGAGCTCGTGACGGAGCGTCGGCCCGCCGGCGAACCGCTCTCACGAACGTGGCGCCGCCCTCTGATCTTGACACCATGGCGTCATCCTCCCTGCGTCGGTCGATGAGACGGTCTGTCGCTGTGCAAGAGTGGCCCAGCGGCGAGATCGCCGCGTGATCCTAGACAGAGTGCCGGTCGTCGTCAGACCCTCGGAAGAGGTTTGAGTTCGAGCAACCGGAAGGGTCGTGACCTGTGACGGTGACCTCGCTGGTTCCGCGGGAGACATTTGCAGCGTTGCGGGGATCCGTCTACCTGAATCAGGCATCACTGGGCCTTGTTCCCCAGGTCTCGACCGAGGCGATGGTGCGTTTCGCTGTCGACGTCGCACAACACGGCAACGTCGCTTCTGTCGGACGCGCAGGAGGCCGCGTCCTCGACGAGCTGCGAGCTGCAGCCGCCGCCGTTCTGGACGCCCCGGCGGGCTCGGTGGCGGTCGTGGGCGGCGCCAGCGAGGCACTCGGGCAGCTGGCCGCGATCCTGGCGTCCCGCGGCCCGGCTCGGTCGTCCTGATCCGTACGGACTTCCCGAGCGTCACCTACCCCTGGCTCGGCGCGCAGCAACGCCTGGGCACCACGCATCCGGTGGGTCGATGACCAACCATCGGACGGACCTCACCACGGGCGTGCTCGAAGCGATCCAGACGGACACATCGACGGTCTGCATCAGTGCCGTCCAGTACGCAACAGGCTCGGCCGTCGATGTCCACGAGATTGTCCGCCGGGCGCACCCGTCGGCGCAAAGGTGATCGTTGACGTCACGCAGCTGGCGGGAGCCGCACCAGTGAGCATGCGCGACTGGGGCGCAGACGCCGTGGTGTGCAGCGGCTACAAGTGGCTGTCCGGGCACGGCGGAGTGGCCCTGCTGGCCGTGGACGAGGAGCTGTCCCAAGAGACGCCGCATCTCGTCGGCTGGAAGGGAACGGCTGACCCCTTCGACTTCCGTGCCGACCAGCTGTCACTGGCCCCCGATGCCCGACGATTCGAGCTTTCGACGATGGCCTACGGTTCGGCGATCAGCCTCTCAACGTCCCTCGCCGTGTTGGCGGGACTCGGCATGCCGGCGATCGCCGACCACGCCGACGGCGCTGGCATCCGAGCTGGTCTCCCGCGTCGCGCCGCTGGGCTGGGCGCCCTTCCGTTCGCTGGAATCCAGCGCCTCCAGCCACCACATCATCTCCCTCCGGCACGCCACGCGCCGTGCCGAAGCGGTGCAGCGACTCCTCGCCGAGGCCGGCGTCGTGGTCAGTCCTCGCGGTGGCGGCCTTCGCGTCTCCCTGCACCACTACAACGACAGCAACGACATCACCGCGTTCGTCAACGCCCTCACTTTGCTCAGTGATTGACGGCTCGCACGTATCTCATCTGGGGCACAAGGCGACATCCCAGAGGCAGACATGCGCCGTTGATGGCGGAGGACCGGAACGCGCCCCATCGCCCGCGCCGAAGTGCCGTACGCCCTCGCTCAGAGAATCCGCTTCGACCATGCCCGCTCGCATCGAAGCCATACTCAATCGCGACCGGAACCAGGTCGCGCTTCTATGCGATAGGGGATTCACCACATGGTCCGTGACATCGTGTCCACGCCCAAGGCAGCGGCGCCACCGCCGACGTACAGCCAAGCGGTCAAGGCCGCGGGACTGGTCTTCGTCTCGGGGACGGCCCCCGCCGACCCGGCCACAGGTGCCCTGATGGGTGAGACCATTCAGGAGCAGACACGGCAGTGTCTGATGAACGTCAGAGCCATTCTTGAATCGGCCGGCAGTTCGCTGGACAAGATCGTCAGCGCCACTGTGGTGCTCGCCGATGAAGACGACTTTGCTGGCATGAATGAGGAGTGGCTCCGGTGGTTCCCCTCGGATCCGCCGGCGCGTCAGGGCGCGAAGTTGCCCGTCCGAGTCCCGGTCTAAAGGTGTCCATCGCGGCGATCGCTGAGGTTTGAACACACACCGCCTGCCGACGAGGGGGCACGCCGTAAGCGCCGTTAGGGATCAGCAAGCCCGACCAAGATCCAGCAGTACCGCCCGCTCGACGTCTGTGTGGCGCACGGCGACCTGGCGGTCCGGTCGGCCGCGGCTGAAGTGTCCGAAAGGAAAGGCCCCCGAGGCCGCGGAGCATCGCCGATTCGGACACTTCTGCTCGAGCAGAAGCGCCGAACATCGGCCGCGGTTAGCTGGTTGCCTGGTTCCGCCCAGTCCGCAGAAGGCTCGCCATCGTGGTGATCACGAGCACACCAACGATCACCCCGAGCGACACGCTGATCGGGATGACCGGGGCCCAGGACACGGGCATTCCGCCGTTGATGAACGGCACGGAATTGGAGTGCAACGCCTCGAGGATCAGTTTGACGCCGATGAATCCCAAAATGACGGCCAAGCCCACAGACAGATAGACCAATCGGTTCAGAAGGCCGCCGAGCAGGAAGTACAGATGCATCAGCCCCATGAGCGCGAACGCGTTGGCAGCGAAGACGAGGTAGGGCTCTTTCGTCAGCCCGAAGATCGCAGGGATGGAATCGAGAGCGAAAAGGATGTCGGTGGTCCCGATGGCGACCATGACTATGAGCATGGGCGTGAACATGCGAACGCCGTCGATGGTCGTCCGCAGATGGGCACCGTCGTAGTCCGGTGAGGTCGTGAATAGGCGTCGAGACAGCCGAAGCAGCGCGTTCTCCCGGAAGTCCTCCTCGTCGTCCTCCCCGTGTCGGAGCAGCTTCCACGCCGTGTAGATGAGGAAGGCCCCGAAGAAGTAGAAGACCCACGAATACCGCGCGATGGCGGCGGCACCCACCGCGATAAAGATTCCCCGAAAGACGAGCGCCAGCAGAATGCCCACCACGAGCACGGTCTGTTGCGCCCGCGCGGGTACCCGGAAGCGGGACATGATCAGAACAAAGACGAACAGGTTGTCGAGGCTGAGCGAGTATTCGGTCAGCCAGCCTGCATAGAACTGACCCGCATAGGTCTGTCCGTAGGTCGACCAAAGCACGAGGCCGAAGCCGAGCGCGAGTGCCACGAAGAAGGCGACCCACAACGACGACTCGCGCATCGTGGGGACGTGCGGGCGACGGGTCGACACCAGCAGGTCGATGCCGATGATCAAGAAAGCGCCAGCGATGGTGGCCACCCAAACGACCACGCTCACGTCCACGAAGAATCCGGTCCTTCCACGGCTGATCTGGGGCCAAGGCGGCCGGCGTGATCACCCTAGCCGCACGTCAGCGAACGCCTGCTGCGTCCATCCCGCGAAGTTCCTTCTTCAGTTCGCCGATCTCATCTCGGAGCCGGGCAGCCAGCTCGAATTGCAGGTCGGCGGCCGCGGCGTGCATCTGATCGGTGAGCTGCTGGATCAGATCGGCGAGATCCGCCCGAGGCATCTCTGCTAGTTGGCGCGCGTGCCGACCCACGTCCGACCCTCGCCCAAGCCCGGGGACTACAGCCTTCCCACGACTTTGCGAACGCCCGGAACCGAGCAGCGCCTCCGTGTCCGCGTCCTCGCGGGCGATGAGGTCGGTGATGTCAGCGATCTTCTTGCGCAGTGGCTGCGGGTCGACCCCGGCCTCCAGGTTGTAGGCCACCTGCTTCTCCCGGCGACGGTTCGTTTCTTCGATGGCCTGGGCCATCGAAGGAGTGATCTTGTCTGCATACATGTGCACCTGCCCCGACACGTTGCGCGCCGCCCGCCCGATGGTCTGGATCAGCGAGGTGGCCGAGCGTAGGAATCCCTCCTTGTCGGCGTCGAGAATCGAGACCAACGAAACCTCGGGCAGATCGAGACCCTCACGGAGCAAGTTGATGCCCACGAGTACGTCGAACTCCCCCATGCGCAACTCACGCAGCAATTCGACTCGTCGCAACGTGTCGACCTCGCTGTGCAGATAGCGCACCCGTATCCCAAGCTCCAGGAGGTAGTCCGTGAGGTCTTCGGACATCTTCTTGGTGAGCGTGGTCACCAGGATCCGCTCGTGCTTGTCGGCCCGGTCTCTGATCTCATGCACAAGGTCGTCGATCTGCCCCTTGGTCGGTTTCACGACGACCTCCGGATCGATCAGCCCCGTTGGCCGGATGATCTGCTCGACGAAGCCGTCGCCGCGGCCCAGCTCGTAGGGACCTGGGGTGGCCGACAGATAGACGGTCTGCCCGATTCGCTCGAGGAACTCGGCCCAGCGCAGCGGCCGGTTATCCATGGCCGACGGCAACCGAAACCCGTGATCGACCAGGGTCCGCTTGCGGCTCATGTCGCCCTCGTACATGCCCCCGACCTGCGGGACCGTCACGTGGGACTCGTCGATGACCAGGAGGAAGTCCTCGGGGAAGTAGTCGAGCAGCGTGTGCGGCGGCGTTCCCTGGCCCCGGCCGTCAATGTGCCGGCTGTAGTTCTCGATCCCGCTGCAGGACCCCACCTGGCGCATCATCTCGATGTCGTATGTCGTGCGCATGCGCAGCCGTTGGGCCTCCAGCAACTTCCCCTGACGCTCCAACTCGGCCAGCCGCTCGGAGAGCTCGGACTCGATGCCGCCGATCGCGCGGTGCATCCGCTCAGGGCCGGCTACGTAGTGGCTCGCGGGAAAGACCCGGAGCTCGACATCCTCCGTGAGGACCTCGCCGGTGAGGGGATGCAGCGTCATCAGGCGCTCGACTTCGTCGCCGAACATCTCGATGCGAACGGCGTGCTCTTCGTAGACCGGGAAGATCTCGATGGTGTCGCCGCGGACCCGGAAGGTCCCGCGGGTGAAGGCCAGGTCGTTGCGCGTGTATTGCACGTCGACGAAACGCCGCAACAGCGCGTCGCGCTCCACCGTGTCCCCGATCCGCAAGGTGACACTTCGCTCGAGGTACTCCTGCGGCGTCCCCAGCCCATAGATGCAAGAAACGCTCGCGACCACCACGACATCGCGTCGAGTGAGCAGGCTGTTGGTCGCAGAATGCCTCAGCCGCTCGACCTCGTCGTTGATCGAGGAGTCCTTCTCGATGTAGGTGTCGGTCTGCGGGACGTACGCCTCCGGCTGGTAGTAGTCGTAGTAGCTCACGAAATACTCGACTGCGTTGTTGGGCAGCAGCTCGCGAAACTCATTGGCCAGTTGGGCGGCCAACGTCTTGTTGGGTGCCAGCACCAGAGTGGGACGCTGCAGACGTTCCACGAGCCACGCGGTTGTCGCGGACTTCCCGGTGCCGGTCGCCCCGAGGAGGACCACGTCCTTCTCCCCGGCCTCGATCCGGCGCTGAAGCTCGTCGATGGCTTCGGGCTGGTCTCCGGAAGGGCTGAAGTCGGCCACGACCTCAAAGGGCGCCACCGTACGAACGAGCTCGTTGACCGGTCTCATCCGGACACCGTACGACTCCGCACCGACAGTCGCCTCACGCGTCAGGCCGAGGCTGCGACGAGCTCTCGCCAGAGGGATTCGACAGCGCCCTCCAGGACGTCGAGCTCGACGGCGTTGTCGACGACGTAGTCGGCGGCTGCTAACCGGGAGGTGCGACTGGCCTGATGGCTCATCCGCGCTCGAATATCGGCCTCGGTCAGCCCTCGGTCCGACAGCCGCTCAACCCGGACCTCGTCGGGTGCATCCACGACAACCACCACGTCATAGGCACCCTCCATGTCGTTTTCCACGAGCAGGGGGATGTCGAAGACGACAACCGCGTCTTCGGGTAGATCAGCAACGAGAGCCGCCGTTTGTGCCGCAACTACCGGGTGGACGATGGCGTTGAGCGACCGAAGCTGCTCGGCATCGCCGAAAACACGCTCGGCAAGACGGGAGCGGTCCAAGCTGCCATCGGCGGCTAGGACCTCGGCGCCGAAGGTTTCCACGACCGCCGCCAAACCCTCGCTGCCGGGCGCTACGGCATCCCGGGCTAGACGGTCCGCATCGATGATCGTGGCACCGAGGCGCCGGAGCAGCTCGGCCACGGTGGACTTCCCCGCGCCGATGCCGCCCGTCAGGCCAACCCGAAGCATCCCGTCACCCTGCCCCAACCCGGCTGAGGGTGACGTTAGGTACGCGACACGCGGCGCGCCGCGTACGTTTCGTCACCCTCTGCGGGGTGGGAGGGTCATTCGGACTCGGCCAACTTCTCGCGCAGTGCAGCCAACGCCTCATCGGAAGCCAGGGTCCCCTCGGACGCGGGAGCCTCCTCCGCCTCGGCGGCCGGCGCCTCGGTCTCCGAGGAATAGGTCGATGCGGTCTCTGCCTCCTTGGCAGCCACTGCCTCGGCCTTCTGAGCCTCGACGATCTGAACCTGGTGAGCCTCGTGACGCTGAGCGGCCACGGCGTACTGCCGCTCCCACTCCGCCTGAGCCTCTTCGTGGCCCGGCAACCACTCTCCGGTCTCGGGGTCAAACCCATCCGGGTAGATGTAGTTGCCCTGCTCGTCGTACGAGGCGGCCATGCCGTACAGGGTGGGGTCGAACTCGCCGGCGACTGCTTCGCCAATCGTTCCTTCGTTCGCCTGCTTGAGGCTCAGAGAGATCCGGCGGCGCTCGAGGTCGATGTCGATGACCTTGACGAACAGATCATCGTTGACCTGAACGACCTGCTCGGGAATCTCGACATGACGCTCGGCCAGTTCGGAGATGTGAACCAGGCCCTCGATGCCCTCGTCGACGCGTACGAACGCCCCGAAGGGCACCAGCTTCGTGACCTTGCCCGGCACGACCTGCCCGATCTGGTGGGTACGGGCGAACTGCTGCCACGGGTCTTCCTGAGTCGCCTTGAGCGACAGGGAGACGCGCTCGCGGTCCATGTCGACGTCCAGGACCTCGACCGTGACTTCCTGGCCAACCTCGACGACCTCGGACGGGTGGTCGATGTGCTTCCAGGACAGCTCGGACACGTGCACCAGTCCGTCGACTCCCCCGAGGTCCACGAAGGCCCCGAAGTTGACGATGGAGGACACGACCCCGGGCCGTACCTGACCCTTCTGCAGGGTCGTCAGGAAATTCTGGCGAACAGCCGACTGCGTCTGCTCCAGCCATGCGCGCCGAGACAGCACCACGTTGTTGCGGTTCTTGTCGAGCTCGATGATCTTCGCCTCGAGCTTTTGGCCGACGTACGGCTGCAAGTCCCGCACGCGCCGCATCTCAACCAGCGATGCGGGTAGGAAGCCCCGCAGGCCGATGTCGAGGATCAGCCCGCCCTTGACGACCTCGATGACCGAGCCCTCGACGATGCCGTCCTCGTCCTTGATCTTCTCGATCGAGCCCCAGGCGCGCTCGTACTGGGCACGCTTCTTGGACAGGATCAGACGCCCCTCCTTATCCTCCTTCTGCAGGACCAGCGCCTCGACCTCATCGCCCACGGAAACGACCTCATTGGGGTCGACATCGTGCTTGATGGACAGTTCGCGAGACGGGATGACGCCTTCGGTCTTGTAGCCGATGTCCAGGAGGACCTCGTCGCGGTCGACCTTGACGATGACTCCCTCGACGATGTCTCCGTCGTTGAAGTACTTAATCGTCTCGTCGATCGCGGCCATGAAGTCTTCGGCGGTGCCGATGTCGTTGATGGCAACCTGGGGCGTGGGCTTTGCGGTGGGGGCGAGCTCAGTGATGGACGTCATGCGGGTGGTTGCTCCGATGCGGACAGGGATCGGACGGTACGGCGCCGGGCGGCTTCGCACCATCAATGGACAATGATCGTTACGGCGCGCGGAGGACCCGTGGATCGGACGGCCCGGGTCGAGTCGAAGACAACAACCGTAGACAAGTTCGAGCGCAAGCCTGCTCGGTCTGAGACACACGCAAGGCCCACAGCGCCGTTGCAGTCTACGTTTGCGCAGGTGAACGGGTCAATTGACGATGATCCCGGCGAGCCGAGCTGGGCCGGACGGCGCGCCATGTCCACGTCCGAGGCCACGCGAGCCAGCCGGACGGGCTGGGACCGGATGGCCGAGACGTACCTAGCGGAGCATGGTCCGGCCCTGGGCGTGGCTTCGCTGCTGTGGGGGCCTGAGGGACTGCGCGAAGACACCGCTGGGCTCTTGGGCGAGCTGAGCGGCCAGCACGTTCTTGAGGTGGGGTGCGGCGGCGCGCAGGGAAGCCGCTACGTGCGCGCCAGGGGCGCCGTCGCGGTTGGCGTGGATCTATCCGGCCAGCAACTGCTGACCGCACGCGCTCTTGACCACGGCGAAGGGGTCGAGACACCCGTGGTCCAGGCCGATGCCCTTCGCCTGCCCTTTCGGAGTGCGTCGTTCGACTCGGCGTTCTCCGCCCACGGTGCCGTTGCCTTCGTCGCTGAGGTCGACGACCTGCATGTCGCCGTAGCCCGAGTTCTTCGCCCCGGCGGTGGCTGGGTGTTCTCAGTGAGCCATCCCATCCGCTGGTGCTTCCCCGACGATCCTGGCCCGGATGGTTTGGCGGCCGTGTCTTCATATTGGGACGAGACGCCGTACGTGGAGTTGGCTGCTGACGGCCGCCCCATCTATGCCGAACACCACCGAACCATCGGCCACCACATTCGCGCGCTGCGCGCCGCCGGCTTCACGATCGAGGACATCGTTGAGCCGGAGTGGAACCCGACCGTGACCACGACCTGGGGAGGCTGGTCACCGCTTCGCGGCGCAGTCATTCCCGGTACCGCCGTCTTCGTCGCGCGACGCGCCTAGTCAGGCCGCGGCTGCGCCGTCCCCAGCCGGACGCCGGAGCAAGAACCAACCACCGACGAGGGCCAGGAGGCCCAGCAGCACGGCCACCAGCGGAATCGTCTGCTGGATGAGGTTCAGGCTGCTCTTGCCATCGGATGCGTTCTCCACCGCGTTGGCCACATTTTCGTCCGTCCACGCCAAGGTGGCATCCAGGAGCAGCAGCGCCTCGGACGACCCGTCCGCGCCCGCCAGGAACTGCCTCTGCACCTCTTGGCCCCGAAGAATGGCCCCCGTTGTGGGCTCGACCCAGACGGTCCGGACATTGGCGTAGAACCGGGGCGCGACCACTGAGGCCTCATCCGGCTGATCAACGAGTTCGCCGGGCACCTCAAGCTCGGCGTACTGAGTCGCTTCGATCGTCTGGACGAACCGATAGGCCTCCAGCCCGAGGACCTCGTCAGTGCCGTCGAACACCATGGGCAGCGCCGTAGCAAGCGTGCCGTCGAAGTACAGATAGTCCTGCTTCTGGGTCCCAAATCCGAACTTGTACGGCGCGATGCCCGCGAAGTCCGTGATGGGCTCGTCGCCCTCCACCGAGTCACAGCAGTTGATCATCTCGGAGGTGTGCCCGTTGAACGCGATGCGCTCGGTGGAGGCAGTAACGGTGACGCCCTCGGGATCGGTCACGTCTTGGAACGAGTCGTAGACCGTTTGATTGTTCGCGCCCTCGCTGGCCTCCACGTCAGCCTTCACCCGCCGAACCGAGAGGAGGTCGACGTTGGTCCGGGGGGACAGCGTGCCGGGATCGAAGAGCACCCGGGCAACCCCGCTGGACGGGGAGAGGCTTACGCCGTCATCGCACAATGGCCCCGGGTCACACGCCAACGGCGCAACTGCCAAGGCGGGCGCGACGACCCACTTGACGGCTGGACCGAACACGAGCAGGAAGGCTCCCAGCCCAATGAGGACGAACCCGAAGACGCGCTTCATCTCACTCCCAACCGTCGTGCCTGGGGCACTTTCTACGCGGACGCTAGCGGAAATCGACCGGGCTGGTGAGTTGAACGCTCGCGATGACGGCCCAATTAGTGTCTATGACATTCGCGTGCGGCACACTCGGACCAGCGATCATCGAACGTCTCACGCGATGAAAGGGCGCCTGTGGCTCTCTCTCGTTCAAGTTGGGCCGGGCCACCTCCGTCGACTGATGGATTCCGACTGGCAGCTTTGGATGCTGTTCGAGCCATCGGCAGTCTCCTCGTCCTCCTGACCCACGTCGGCTTCCAGACGGGGACGTCGCTTCACGGTTCCGTTGGCGGCCTGTTGGCCCGAATGGATGTCGGCGTCGCGCTCTTCTTCGTCCTCTCAGGTCTTCTGCTCGCCCTGCCGTGGCTCGAGAACGGCTACAACCTGCGCCGGCAACCCGGTGTGCGCACATACCTCTGGCGCCGTGCCGTTCGGATCCTCCCTGCGTATTGGGTCGCTGTCATTGCCGCCTTCGTTCTCCTTCCGGTCAATGCCCAACAACCGGCTTCGACCTTCAGATCCAACCTTCTGCTCACCCAGATCTACCAACCAGGAGAACTCGTCCCCGGCCTGACCCAGACCTGGAGCCTGTGCACAGAAGTCGCGTTCTACCTGGCTTTGCCCTTGCTCGGAATTGCGTTGGCACGCGCCCTCCGGACTTGCGGCCTTTGGCTCGCTCTCGCCGTGTGCGGCCTGCTCGCCCTCTCGTCCCTCGGGTGGGTCGTTCTGGTGGAGACCACCACGTTGTTGGACCGCTCGATCGCGATCTTGTGGTTGCCTGGCTACCTGGGTTGGTTCGCCTCAGGGATGGCGATCGGCTTGGTCGTGGTGGCAGGTCGGGCCGGACAAAACCCACGCGGCACAGAGCTCCTGAGGGCGGTTTCAGTTGCCCCGTGGACCCTGTGGACGATCGGCTTCGGGCTGCTCCTCATCGCCTCCACACCCCTGGCTGGGCCACGTGGCTTGGAGAGCTTCTCCTCCGCAGGACAGGCCATCGCAAAGACCACGCTCTACGGCCTGATCGCGGTGCTCATCGTCCTCCCGGCAACGTTCGGCGCCGGCACGGTCACCTATCGAGCGCTCTGCTCCCGCCCGATGCAGTGGCTCGGACGAATTTCCTACGGGCTCTTCCTTTGGCACGTAATCGTTCTCGACTTCGCCTTCCGGGGACTAGGAATCGAGCCGTTCACCGGCCACTTCTGGACCGTCCTGGCGGTCACCCTGCCGGTTAGCCTTGCCGCCGCCTGGCTGAGCTGGGTCCTCATCGAGCGTCCGGCCCAGCGACTCAGGCACTTCGCCTGGGGAAAGCGGCACGGTCGCGAGCCCGATCGCCAGCAAGGCGAGCCATTGCGGCCCCCAGAGTTCGCCCGCGTAGCCGGCCCCGCTCCCCCAGGGGTGGAACACAAAGGCCACTCCGGCACCAACAAAAAGCAGCGCGGCCAGGACGGGACGGAGCCGCCGCAATGAGCGCTTGTCACCGCCCCCGCGCCCACCGGTGCTGATCGACGCCAGCACCGCCACAGCCACGCCCACCACCCCGCCAATCAGCACGATCAAGGCGGCGTGCGCCGCGCGATCAATACGTCCAGGGGCCCCGGGCTCGAGCTGGCCCCGAGACTGACCTCCCGAAGGAACGAGCGCGGCCACGCACAAGACGACGACCAGCAAGAGCCCGAAAGCCAACCCGAAGACGTACGCCCGCTGAGGCCGGAAGTCGAGGTCCACCGTCACAGGGCCGCCTGCCGACAACAGCCAACCCTGGTGCCAGCCGTCCACGATCACCGGCTCGAGCCGCACTCCGTTCGCCGTGGCCGCCCAGCCGCGATTGGCGTTCTCGCGCAAGGACAGCAACGTCACTTCTGTACGAGCCCCGACCTCGACCGTTCGATGGCTCGCCGCGTCCAAAGCCAGCCTGGTCGGAACACTCGCCAGCGGGCCAACCGGGGGCGCACCGCCATCGATGGCTCGCAAGACCATGGACATCCCGCGCCAGGACTCAGACGCCTCCAAGGTGACGCGCGACTCCTCAGCGAGGACCAAGTTCTTCTCACCGCAGACCTGCCAGTGAGCTGGTTGCAGCCGCTCAACCGAGACCCGGTCAGTGACTACCGTCGTCTGAACGCGCCGGCCATCAACCACGAGCTCAGGACCCTCACCGCAATCCGACACGAACGGCGCGGAGACGCCCACCGCCGTGCTCAGCTCCTCCGCCCCCAGTAGCGCCAGCTCGGAGACGCCCACGGGCAACAGGTCTGTCCGACGGGTGTAGGGGTCAAAACTCGCCTCCGGGCGGATGCCCAAGAACGCGACTTCGAACGAACTCGAGCGAAGCGGGCGGTCAAACGTGAGCGTCCCGTCGTCTCGTAGGAGCCCGCCGCGGACCTCCCCCCCTTCGCCGGCGACCCGAATGCTGGTCGGGGTCGAGGCCGCCAGCGCGGGATCGAGCGTGATCGACACCCCTGAGATAGATCGTGACTCCTTGAGTCCAACGGTCAAAGCCGGGGCCCGGTCTCCTGCTGCAGCGACCCACCCGGTCTCCACGTCACCGTCCAACACGGTACGCGCGCTCCCACGAGGGTCGGCCACGGCGCTGGAGGTGGCAGAGACAGATACCTCGGACCCCTCAGCCAGCTTGGCCTCCAGAGCAGGGCCTGGCCGGGGGCTAGCCAATCCGCTCACTGCCCACACTCCGGGCGCGGAAGTGACCAGTCGGTCGATTCGCGACTGCTCCTCGGCCGGCCGAGCGAGTCCCTCCGCGCACAGAGGTCGGCGGCCCACCTGAACGCAGCCGGGCCGCCCAAGGTCCGCCTGCAGCACGATGGCATCGGGCGCGGTTGGCCCGGCTTCAACGACCAGCGGGCGGGTCGGCTTGGCCCCCGGTACCACCAGTTCCGCAACGACGAACGCGAGCCCCTGGCCCCCATCACTCATGGCGAGCGGCTCAACGCGCAGTTTGGTGGTGCGACCGCCGATGATTGGGAGGACAACGGTGCCGTCTGGGTCGGCCACCCGAACCTCTGTCTGTCCATGGTCGGTCGTCACGAGGAGCCGACTGGGAAAGGTGCCGAACGCGTCCTTGCGCAGATCCAGGCGCGCCCCGCTCGCGATGACCTCTCGACCCGCATCCACCTGCAGCCATTCGCCCACAGCCCCGGCGGCTTCACTCGAACTCCACCAGGTAGCCAAGTCGCCATCGACCGCGGCGAGGGGCTGCTGCTGCGGTCTCGCTCCCCCCAGTGTCCCGGCATCGGACATCGAGGATGACGCGCTCACTTCTCCACGCATAGCGCGCACGCTGGCCGCGAGGGGCAGGTCCCAGGGAAGGTAGTCACGGGCTGGGTTGCCGAGGTGCAGGGGCTCATCCGGCGTGAGCACTCCAGAGAAGTTGTCATTGACACGTCCGAAGTCCACCTCTCGCCAGCGGTAGCCGTCGGTGAGCACTGTCTGTGCCGGCGGGTCCGTGACTCCCCAGCCGTCCGGGACATCGGGGGCAAGAACGACAGGGCCGACACCCCCATGGCCCGCCTCTGCGAGCGCCGCGAGCGACTCGGGTCCGCCGTAAAGAACGGTCGCGGAGCTCACTGGCACCGCGCGGACCCGGGCAGACTCACCCTCGACGTCAAAGACCTCAACCGCCGGATACGGGAGATCCAATCCGGCATCAATACGAAAACCCGGCCGACTCCCGCCCCCCACTGGTGGCCCAAACGAGGCAGATCGCTGCACTCCCGCGGTCTCGGCCAATGCCTCGTGAACAAGCACTGGCCGTGCCGACCCGGCGCGGGCGTAGTCCAAATCGTTGCGCACCACCAGGTGGCGTACCCCGAGACGCTGCAACAGGCTGGCGAGCCCGGGGCCACCCTCGCCTCGTCCTAGGCGGCGCTCGACCTCATCCAGAAGCCTGATGGTGGCAGCGGGAGCCAGCGGGACCGCATCACGGACGGCCCAGGGGGATTGAGACAGCGCTTGAAACGGCTCGTCTCGGGGTTGCCCCCAGTAGTAGGAGCCGAACGAGGACGCCGGAACCACCAGTGATGAACCGTCCCCACGGTCGTGGAGGTATTCGGCCGCCTCGGCCCAGTACTCAGGAACTTTGTCGAATGCACCCTTGGGGGGAAGGGTCCCCAGCAATAGCGGGCTCATCGCGCCGACAAGGATCACCGTGCCGAGCGCCGAAGACACAACCGGAAGGAGAGGCGACCGCAGTTGACGAATGCCTCTGGCGAGGATGAACAGTGCGTGCGATGAAGCAAGCGCTAGCGGCACCCGGATCAGCGGATCGAACTTGTGCACGTTGCGGAACGGCGCGAGAACCCCGTCGAGTGTCGATTGGAACAGCCCTGCCCAGGGTGGAGCCGACGGCCCCAGGTGCCCGAAGGTCACCAAGGCCACGCCAATGAGGGCAGTGACAGCAAGCCACCGGCGCTCGGGCAAATCCGCCCTCGAGAGCCCGTACAGACCGACACCGGCGATAAGCACCGTGTCGAGCACCGCGACCGGATTCGAGACCAATTGCCAGCCGCCGCGCCAGAAGGGCCCATTGCTGTCGGCCGCAAACGCGACCCAGTGCGAGGTCCCGCGAAGCGTCTCGACCAACGACGTTGGCAGCGTGGTAACCCGCGCGCTCTCGATCCAATCGAGAAAAGGGGGGCTGACCGAACCCAGTAGAACAAGGGGCACCAGCCACCACAGGCAGGCCGCGAGAATCGCAGCGATCCAGATCCCGAGCAGCCGCAGCCTCATCCGCGACCGCTCTCTGGTCAGCAGATAGGCGAGTGGCAGCGGGAGCACGGCCAACGTGGCGACCGCGTTGACCGCCCCGCAAGCCACGACCGCTAGACCCGAACGTGCCCCCGCAGCCCGGATACTGAAAGCGCGGCCTCCTGGCACCAAAGGCAGGACGATCCACGGCGCCAAGGCCATCGGCAACGTTTCTGCGCTGATGGGGCCGAGCGTCGTGAGGAATCTCGGGGACATCGCGTACAGGACCCCGGCGGCAAGGGCTGTCGTCGGAGACCCGATCTTCAGCCGGCGGGCCAACAGGTAGAGGCCCACGACCGCTGCGCACACCAGCAACGCGGTCCACGAGCGCTGGATGACCCAGGGGGGCAACCCCGCCAGGTCCCCCGCGGCGAAGAACGGCCCCATAGGAAACAGGTATCCGTATGCCTGATTCTGAACTTGACCGAACCACCCAAGAGGCTCCCAAAGAGAAAGAGCACGTCCGAGCCATCCCACCGGGTCGACGGTGAGATCGAGCTTGGTGTCAGTGACGATTCGGCCCGGCTCTTGCAGAAACACCAGACCCGTCAGCACCGAACACACGGCGACGACGCGTAGCCAGGCTGGTGGAGTCCGGTCGGGCGCCACGCTCAACTCACCACGGCCGGAGCACGAGCACCAGATTCCACACCACGACCTCGCGCAGGCCAGGAACGTGAACGACCGGATGCGCCCACCCAGGCAGGTACCGGGGGAAGACCGCGATCACCTGCGCTCCACGCTGGGTGCCTGCCCATTTTTGGGCCTGCGCAACCGTGACCGCGAAAAGGCTTTCCCCGAACACATTCTTGGGGGGGTGCCCCACACGCTTGGTGTATCGGGTGGCTGCGTACCGCCCGCCCAGATAGTGCCAAGGAGCGGTCTCATGACCACCCCAAGGCCCCCACCACACGGTGAAGGACAAGAAGACCAACCCTCCGCTGCGCGTCACGCGCACCATCTCGCCGGCCATCCGCCAGGGATCGGACACGTGCTCGAGGACATTGGATGAGTAGCAAACATCGATTGACCCTGAACGGACCGGCAGGTCCATGCCGCTAGCGACCACAGCATTGACCCCGGTGCGGTCCGCGGCGCTCAGTTCACCGGCATCGGTGTCTAGCGCGAGATAGCGGGCACCCACGTCAGCGAATGCGGCGGCGAAGTAGCCAGGTCCGCCACCCACATCGAGAACGAGCTGCTCGTCCAAGGCAGCGAACGCCCGGAGTTGACGCACTGAGTCCGCTGCGAGGGCCGTGTAGAACCGGTCCGGATCAGATTGCTCACTGCGAAAAGCGGTAAACAATCGGACGCTGCGGCCCAGGGTGGCGCCGAGGCGTGCGGGGCTTGCCGGACCGGACACACGCGGACGGTACCTGAGCGTGAGCCCGAGAACCCTCCTCCGTTACCGTGATGGACGCCATGAACAGCAACTCGTCCCCGAGCCACGGGACGGCGGCGGCTCCTGGAACGGGGCAGGCCCGCGGACCCATGCGGATCGTCTTCTTCAACCGCAGGGACACCTCGAACCCCGAGGGCGGGGGGTCCGAGCTCTATGTCGAGTCGATCGCTCGCACCCTGGCGAGCCACGGCCACCACGTCATCGTGTACTCGGCTGCCCATGAGGAAGCCCCGAAGGACGAGTTGATCAACGGGGTGAACTACGTGCGTCGAGGAGGAAAGCTCAGCGTTCTCCCCCGCGCCTGGTTCGACCTCGTGACTCGCAGACTCGGTGCCATCGATGTAGTCGTTGATGTTCAAAACGGAGTTCCCTTTTTCAGCCCGCTGGCTACTCGGCGCCCGGTGATCGCCTTGGTGCATCACGTCCATCGCGAGATGTGGCCCGTGGTGTATGGGGAACGTGCGGCGCGATTCGGGTGGTGGGTCGAGTCCCGAGCCGCACCCTGGCTTTACCGGAGGTCGCGCTATGTGGCCGTGTCAGCAGCCACCGAGGATGAACTGGTCGAACTGGGTGTCGCCAGAGAGCGGATCACAGTCATCCACAACGGCGTCGACGCCCCGCTGCCCACGTCTACGAGGCCCACCTCATCACCGTCGATCGTCATTCTGGGTCGGCTGGTGCCCCACAAGCAGATCACCGATGCCTTCATTGCCGTTCGCGACCTCCAGGGCCAGTTCCCCGATCTCAGTCTCCGCGTCGTCGGCGATGGTTGGTGGTCTGACCAGCTACGCATCGACGCGAGCAGCCTCGGCGTCGACGACAAAGTGACGTTCACTGGATTCGTGTCTCCGGAGCAGAAGGCGGACGAACTAGCGCAGGCCTGGCTCCTGGCGATCCCCTCGCTCAAGGAGGGCTGGGGCCTGGTCGTCCTCGAGGCGGCCAGCTACGGAGTGCCGTCCGTGGGCTATGCACACGCGCGCGGCGTTGGCGAGTCAATCGTCTCCGGCGAAACCGGATGGGTTGTCGACGGCGGGCCTACCGAGCTGACGGCGGCTATCAGGTCGCTGCTCGCCGACCCGCCGCTTCGACGACGCATGGGAGAAGCTGCCCGCGTGAGGGCTCGATCGTTCTCCTGGGCCCGAACCGGCCAACGGTTCGAGGACTTGCTGGCCCACGTGCTCGGGTACTTCCCGTGCGAGGGCCGGGACGGAACCAGCCCAGCGAACATGGGTACGGCGCCGGTTACGCCTGTCGTCCTACGCGGGCCAAGCGACCACACCTAGAGCGTCGGGGTGTTCGCGCCGCGTCTGCGGAAGATCAGCGCGCGCCGTAGGCGACCAGTGGAGCCTGAATTGGCTCTTCTGTGGTGCCTGACGCAAGGGCCGAGCCTGTGAACGCAATCAACAGCGCGAGAACAACGCCCGTCCCAGCAGCAATCAATCCGCCGAACATGATCCCTCTTTCGGTCTTGGTGGGGAGAGGCTACCGGACGCTGCCCGACTTCGTGACCTCAACACGAGCAGTCCCGAGAGCAGCACACCCATGAGGGCCGAGAGATCGGCAAGAACCACCCAGAAGGTCTGAGGCCCCCAAGCGGGCATTTGTGTCGGGCCGGGCACGAGCCAGAGCTGTAGCGACGGGTCGTCCACGACCTGGACGGCTCCGCCCAACACGAACTCGGGAACAACCCCTGGAGTGTCCCGTTCAACGACGACATACCCGATACCCAGTCTGGCCAGGTCCGTCGATTGGGAGTCGGTGTCCGCAAGCACACGTTCGATGTCGGACGAACGTTGAGACTCTTCAGGGAGCAACGAAATCCCGTTGTCGCCGTTGACCACCACCAGGCGACGATCCACGACGCTCGGTCGAGGAATCCAGCGCGGCGCAGGGTCCAGGCTGACCCGGTCATCGTTGAAGGAGAACGCCCGAAACGAACTCCACGGGAGGACCATGACGTCCCCAGGGTGGGAGGAGTCCTCGAGAACGGTGCGGGTAGCGCTCCAGGCTGCGGGTTCGGCTACCGGCGACAAACGACCCCAGACGCCGAGTGCCAGATCAGGGAGGACCAGCAGCGGGACAAGGGCGAAAGCGGTGAGCACGCTCCGGCGCGCAGCGGTGTCGTGCACCAGCGCGGAGAGGCGCTCGGCGGCTAGAGCGACGACCACGGCCAACGGCAGAGCCCATAGCGCGACGAACTTGCTCGAGTCCCGAAGAAGGCCGAACGCCGACGTCGTGCTGATCAGCGCCTCGAGCAGATCTTGGCCGAGGGGGGTCGCCGTCCACAAAGCCAGCATCAGTCCGAGGCCCCCGATGGAGACGAGAGCCCCGCTCTTCCGTCCGCTTACCCGCTGTCGCAGAAGCGGCCAGCCGTAAGCCATCCCGCCAAGCACGAGGAGCAGACCAGCCAACGCCCAGGGAAGGGTTCTGCTGGTCGGAACTACGTCGCCGTTCCAGACTCCCCCAAGTCCCAAGACGCTGCCAACGACGCCGAAAGGCGAGTCCGGCCGGGCAGCGAACTCGGCTACGCCCGTGACCGCCGGCCCGTCACCGGCCGTCGGGTGGAGCAGTCCTGGGAGCCACCAGGGGGAATTGACGAGGATGATCAGCGCCGCCACGAGAGCGAAGCGCCGGGCGGATCGAGACACCTGAGCCCAGTCCAAGCACCAGGCGAGGACGATCACGGTGACGGTCGCACTGAGGATCCCCGCCGTTGGGACCAAGGAGCCGAGGGCAAGAAGCAGCACGAGTGCTGGCACGCCGCCTGAGGACCCTCCGGCGACGCGTACCGAAGCCATCACCAGCCACGGCAGACAGGCATACCCCAGGAGCAACCACCAGTGGCCGAGTACGAGGCGTTCCGCCACGAAGGGGTTCCAGACGTACGCCGTTGCCGCGATACAAGCGACGAGTCGACTACCTGAAGGGACCAGCGCGGCCGCTCCCAGGCCAGCTACGACCAGCAGAATTACGAGCAGGCCCTTTTGGATCCACTGGCCGTCGATGATCTGCGCCAGAACAACCGTCACAGCCTCCGCTGGGACCGCACGTGGAAGCGCCTCACCAACGCCGAGAGAGTCGGGCAACATCGTCTGGCGGGACACCGCAACGGCGTCGTAACTCAAGACGTACCCAGGGCGTAGGACCGGCGCGGCGACAGCGACAGTCAACGCTCCGACCCAGGCCCGGACCGCCCACCGACCCCCTGAAAGGGCTGCCATCACCGTCATAGGACTCCAGGGACCTCCGCCCGGCGCCATTAGGGTGGCCGCGGTGCTGTGGCGTCAGGGTAACCGCGACCGAGGGAGCAGCGAGTGACCCGCGAGGGCGGCCGGCTCGGATTTGTTCGTGGACAGGGGGCCGTTGCCCTTGGGCTGATGGTCGGCAACGTCCTGGGGTATGCCTTGGCGCTCGTCGCGGCTCGCCGTCTTGGACCGGTCGGGTTCGGAGAGCTGAGCGCACTTCTCGCCGTGATTATCGTGCTGGCCGTTTTGCCCACCGGGCTACAGACGGTCGTCGCGCGGGCCGTCGCCGAGGGCAAGAGTGGCCGGTGGACCGAGACTTCCCGTTCCCGCGTCGCATTGCTGTCTTTGCTTGTGGCGGGTCTGGCCTTGATCCCCCTCCTGATCCTTGGACGAATCCTGAATTCCGCCCCAGCCAGTGTCGTCCTGGTAGCGCTTCTTGTCGCACCCCTCGTGGTCCTGGGGTGGAGCCAGGGCCTGAGTCAGGGCGCGGAACGGCTGGGTCGGCTAGCGGTGCTGCTCACCCTCAACAATGGAGGCCGGGCCACCGGTGCAATCCTTGGCGTCCTGGTCTTCCCAAGCGCAATCGGCGCCATCGGCGGGGCACTCGCAGCAGCCACCCTTGCGGCTGCGTACGCCCTGGCGTCGGGGGCAACGGCCTCCAACAAATCTGTGTGGGTCACCCGCCGCGACCTGTCTCAGGTGATCCGAGCCACCACCTCCCTCCTGGCTTTGTTCCTCTGCGCCAACGTCGATGTCGTCCTGGCCAGAGCGGTGCTAGAACCCAACGAGGCCGGCCTTTACGCCGCCGGCTCGATCGTGACGAAGGTGGCCTTCTGGCTTCCGCAGTTCGTCGCGGTCACCGCCCTCCCGCGGTTCGTGGACCCCACCCGCCGCCAGGCAGCACTACGAGGGTCACTGGCTCTGGTCACCATCTTGCTCTTGGCACTGATCGCTGGCACCGTGGTCAGCGACGCTCTGATCGTGCGGGTCATCGGCGGCCCGGCCTATGACTCCCTTGCTCCCTTGCTGCCGTGGTTTGCAGTCGCAGGTGGTATCTGGGCTCTCAACCAGGTCTTCTTGTACGACGCCATCGCCCGGCGCGAAAGCCACGCAGCCCTCGGGCTTTGGATAGGGCTCGGTGTCCTGATCCTGCTCGTCGCAGTTGGCCCGGTAACGGATGCCGAGTCCTTGATTGCGGTCACGTGTTTGTGCGGACTCGGTGTCCTGCTGCCGTATGGCTGGTCGGCCAGGAGCGGGTACCGGACGCGTGCCGGTGAATCGATGTAGGTGGTCTTTCGGATTCGCCACCACGCCGTGGCATCGTCGCTATGCTCCGAAGACTGCCCAGCCGAAACCGGGCGGGGTCCGACGACACGTGAGGAGCACAAGTGTGCTGAGCCGACTCACCGTGAAAGCGCTTACCGTCTTGGTCCTAGCTATGGGCGCCGCCGCCTTCTTCGGAGTAGGTAGCGCACAGGCTTCCACCCCAGCCGAAGACGGCGAGTCAATCGTCGGAACGTTGCTCACGAACCTTCGGGCGCCGGTCCCCGGGGTGACGATCTCCGTGACCGACAACAAGGCCTTCACCTTGACCACCGTCACCCAGACGGACGGCAAGTGGGCCATCGCCGTTCCCGGAACCGGCTCATACACGGTGACCCTTGATGAAGCCACCCTCCCGGACGGGATCGCGGCGCCCATCAAGAACCCCATCGAGACGACCGTTCGAAAGGGCACTGACCGACCGGTCCTCTTCGTGCTCGGCGAGCGTGAACGCAATGTGCAGTCCATCTGGGATCGCGCCGCTCAACTGACTGTGGAGGGATTGCGCTTCGGCCTACTTCTTGCCCTGGCCGCAGTTGGTCTGTCACTCATCTACGGCACCACCGGGCTCACCAACTTCGCGCACGGAGAGTTGGTCACGTTCGGGGCCCTCATCATTTGGTGGCTGAACGTGAGTGTCGGCTTGGGCCTGATCCTCGCCGCGATCGTTGGCGTGATCCTCAGCGGTGGCTTTGGGGCCGTGATGGACGCTGGACTCTGGAAGCCGTTGCGAAAACGAGGCACGGGCCTCATCGCCATGATGATCGTGTCCATCGGACTCGCTCTGGCGCTTCGAAGTGTGTTCCAGATCTTCTTCGGCGCGACCAGCCGGGCCTACACCGAATACCAAGGACAGGCCGGAATCGACTTCGGTCCGGTGAGCATCACGCCGACGAACTTGGTCAGCATGGCGGTCGCCGCCATCGTCCTCACCTTAGCTGGACTCGCCTTGCTCAAGACTCGTGTCGGCAAGGCCACCCGGGCTGTCTCGGACAACCCATCGTTGGCCGCGACCACCGGTATCGATGTCGAGCGTGTGATCCGGGTCGTATGGGTGGCTGGGGCCGCCCTGGCCGGCCTAGGCGGATTCCTCATCGCGCTGAGCCAGCAGGCGTCGTTCCTGATCGGTCAACAGACGCTGTTGCTCGTCTTCGCCGCTGTGACGCTTGGTGGCCTAGGGACGGCGTTCGGTGCCGTGGTGGGTTCTCTCGTGGTCGGGTTGTTCATCTCTTTGTCCACGCTCATCATCCCCACCGAACTACAGAATGTCGGGGCCCTCGGGATCCTGATCATCATCTTGTTGATCAGACCGGTCGGGTTGCTGGGCCGCCAGGGAAGGGTGGGCTGACGACATGGACTGGAACTTCATTTTCTCAGCCTCAGTGTCGTCAGCCATCGGACTCGAGGCGGTCGTCTTCTGTTTAGCCGCGATCGGCATCAATATCCAATTCGGCTACACCGGCCTACTCAACTTCGGCCAGGCCGGCTTCCTGGCCATCGCCGCATACGGTCTCGCATCCATCGTGGCCGTCGCCGGCCTCAGCTTCTGGCTTGGCATGCTCGTCGGGCTCGTCGCCGCGATTCTGTTCGCGCTGTTACTCGGCGTCCCCACGCTGCGACTGAGGGCTGACTATCTCGCCATTGTCACCATTGCGGCTGCAGAGATCGTCCGGCTCGTTTTCCGCTCCGTCACGTTGCGCGACTACTTTGGTGGCTCGGACGGGCTGCAGAACTTCGCGGAACCGTTCTACCAACTCAACCCGCTTCCGGTGAACACCACGTACGGCGTCGGGTCGGTCACCTTCAACGAGCGCGTCACCTTCCTGTTGATCGTGGGCTGGACGATCGTCGCGATCTTCTTGCTGATCACCTTCTTGCTCATGCGCAGCCCCTGGGGCCGGGTTCAGAAGGCGATCCGCGAAGACGAGGACGCCGTTCGTTCCTTGGGCAAAAACGTCTATTGGTTCAAGATGCAGTCGTTGATGCTGGGCGCAGCCGCCGGAGCTTTCGGTGGCTTCCTCTTCGCCCTAGGTCGCGCTGCTGTTCAGCCAGACACATTCAGTACGAACCTGACGTTCTTCGCTTATACGATCTTGATCCTGGGTGGTGCCGCGCGAGTCTTTGGCCCCGTGCTCGGAACGCTGATCTTCTGGTTTGTCATCCAGTTCTCCGACGTCGCCCTCGGCGAGGCGGTCAACAAGGGATACATCACGATCATCACGGCCGAACAGGCATCATTGATCCGCTTTGTGATCGTGGGCTGTGCCCTCATGGCGCTCATGATCTTCAGACCACAAGGCATCCTTGGTGACCGAAGGGAGATTGCCCTCGATGAGCGCTGAACCAGCGGACGCCGCGCCCCCGACGGAGCTGGCCAGCCGCAAGGACGAGGTAACCCAGATCCTGGCCGACGTCCCGCGAGAGCCAGGTTCGTCCAAGCCGGACCCAATCCTCATTGCCGACGACATGGTCAGACGCTTCGGCGGCCTGACCGCCGTCAACGTCAACCACATCGAGATCCAGCGCGGCGCGATCACGGCGTTGATCGGCCCCAACGGTGCCGGTAAGACGACGTTCTTCAACATGCTCACTGGGTTCGACCAACCGGACTCAGGGAAGTGGGTTTTTGAAGGCAAGCCGCTGGCCAAGATGCAGGCTTACAAGGTTGCGCGACTGGGGATGGTCCGCACGTTCCAGCTCACCAAGGCCCTCAGCAAGTTGACCGTGATCGAGAACATGCGCCTGGGTGCGGGCGGTCAAGGCGGGGAAGTCTTCTGGCGTGCGTTTCTGAGACCTCTGTGGAGTTCACAGGAAAAGAGTTACACCGAGCGAGCGGACGATCTGCTCGCGCGCTTCAAGCTCGATGCCAAGCGCGAGGATTTCGCCGGGTCGCTGTCCGGGGGTCAGCGCAAGTTGTTAGAGATGGCCCGGTCGCTGATGACCCAACCAACCCTCGTCATGCTCGACGAGCCCATGGCCGGGGTCAACCCAGCACTGACCCAGTCCCTCCTTGGCCACGTCAAATCCCTGCGCGACGAAGGAATGACCGTCCTGTTCGTTGAACACGACATGGACATGGTCCGAGACATCTCCGACTGGGTGATTGTGATGGCCCAGGGCGAAGTGATTGCCGAAGGCCCCCCGCACGAGGTGATGCGCGACCAGCGAGTGATCGACGCCTACCTCGGCGCACACCACGACGTGTCCCTCGAAGCCGCGTCCGCCGGCGCCTCGTCCACCGAGTCCGCGCCCGAGGTCGAACCGGCAGGCCAAACCGACATCATCGAAGGCGGAGACGACGCCGACAGGAGAACGACGTGGTAGAGCACGACGACTCCAAGACCTCAGGCGAGATCAACCGCGCGGAGGGGCAGATCGCTGGCGGCCGGGAAGAGGCGACCCATCTCGACCGCACGGCGCATCTCGCTGCGGCGGACGACGCGCTCGTGGTCGCCCACGAGTTGGTTGCTGGTTATCTGCCCGGGGTCAATATCCTCAACGGCTGTGACCTGTACGCAAACCAAGGTGAACTAGTCGGAATCATCGGGCCCAACGGCGCGGGCAAGTCCACACTCCTCAAAGCGATCTTCGGCTTGGTCCGCATCCATGAGGGCAATGTGCGCATTGGCGATGACGACATCACCAACCTCAAACCCAACAAACTCGTGACCATGGGCGTCGGGTTCGTACCTCAAAACGACAACATCTTCCCCTCGCTCACCATCGAGGAAAACCTCGAAATGGGCGTGTATCAGCGCCCCAAGTCCTTTGCCGAGCGCTTCGCGTTCGTGAGTGAGCTCTTTCCCGCACTGGCCGATCGCCGCAAGCAGGTGGCTGGTTCCCTGTCCGGCGGTGAACGCCAAATGGTGGCCATGAGCCGCGCTCTCATGATGGATCCGCAGGTTCTCCTGCTGGACGAGCCGTCAGCGGGACTGTCCCCTGTCATGACCGACGAGGTCTTCGTCCAGACGAAGAAGGTCAATGCCACGGGAGTCACCGTGATCATGGTTGAGCAGAACGCTAATCGCTGCCTGCAGATCGCGGACCGTGGATACGTCTTGGACCAGGGACGCAACGCCTATACGGGCACCGGGGCGTCCTTGCTCCGAGACCCGAAGGTGATCCAGCTCTACCTGGGTACCTTGGCTGGCGCCAGCGAGACCTAGTCGCGCTTCGCGGCTCGACCCGACGCTCGCCTCGGTGGGCACGCCAGTTCTGTTCTTCTACCAAGGCCGGGCCGGTGGCTTTCCGCCGTCGTCGATGGCGCGGCGGCTGGTGCTGCCGGCGGTCGTTCGGTCCCGACGTGGCCGGCTCGACCGGGGGGCGAAGGCGCCCTGGACCTAGGGCACCAGACGTGTGTGATCACTCCGGTCCCGAACAAGCATCAGGCCCGGTCCTCGAGAGGACCGGGCCTGATGCTGTACCAAACGGTTTAGCTGTTCGGGCCGAGGCCCTGCTGAACCAGTTCCTGTACGACCTTGGCCGATTCGTCGAAGCCGATCAAAACGATCGCCTCCGGGTCGGTGGCCGCGATCTTGGTGACCTGGCTGCTGAAGGACTGGGCGTCGGGCGGGTAGAACTCCGTCGCGACGACCGAGCCGCCACCGTCATTGAGCGACACGGTGGTGTAGTTGGCCAGACCTTCACCGTAGGAGTCCTGGAGAACCAGGATCGCTACGTTCAGGAAACCATCAGCGATGATCCGGTTGCCGAGCACCCGACCCTGAAGGACGTCGGACGGAGCGGTCCGCCAGAACATGCCCTTGTCCGGGAAGGTGGTGAGCTCGGGAGAGGTGTTGGCCGGCGAAATCTGGACAACGCCCGCGCCCGCAACCTTGTCGAGAACGCTCAGCGTTACCGAGGACGAAGCCGCACCGATGATGACGTCGACACCCTGCTTGAGGTGCTTGTCAACGGTCAGCGAGGCGGTGTCTGTGGTGGTGTCGCCGGAGTCGCCCGGCAGCCACTTCACGTCCTTGCCCAACACGCCGCCAGCCTTGTTGATCTCCTTGACGGCGAGCTTGGCGCCAGCGACCTCGGGCGGCCCGAGGGACGCGAGGGAGCCAGTGATCGGCAGCAGGCCGCCGACCGTGAGAGTGCCATCAGCGCCGGCGTTCACCTTGCTGGTGGTCTTCGGTGCCTCATCCGTGGCCGGCTCAACGACGCCTGCCTGGAAGTCGACCGGGTAGGCCGGGTCAGCATCCGCGTTCAGTCCGGGAACCTTGTTCTCGGAGTTGTACGTGTAGATGCCAACCGTCGCGGTCGTCGGGTCACCGAACTGGTCGAACTCAATCGCGCCGGAGACACCGTCATAGTCGATGTCCTCGCCGTCCTTGATCAGACCGGCACACTCTTCGAAGGCCGTGCACTTGGTGCCGCCCTCGGAGACGCTGCGCATGTTGTCAGCGATGTCCTTACCTGCATCGGACTTGCCCTGCGCTGCGGCCAGTGCGGCCAGGATCACCGAGTCGTACGTCTCGGGACCATAGGAGTAACCGATCTCGGGAAGCGACGGGTCAACTTCGTCGAGCCGGTCGCGGAAGTCGCTCTCGATCTCGGCGCCGGGCAGGGTGCCGGGGACACCATCGAGGGTGCCGGCCGGGAGCTCGGCGAGCGGACCGTTACCGATGTTGCCGTCCACGAGGTACAACGGCGTGCCCGTCTCGCTGCCGATGGTGGGCGACGCGCTCCCGGTGTCCCCTCCACTACTGCTGCAGGCAGCCAGGGCCAAAGCCGCTGCGCCTGCGACGGCTACGAGCCGCCACGTTGCATTACGTCGAATCATGCAGGTCTCCCTGAACTGGAACTGCCGATCGCCCGCCGGATGACGGGGTTCGAGGCGTAGTCAATCATGTGTGTGAGGGCCGAGACCTAACGCAGCCATCGTTGGTACCGGGTCGTTGCCCGTTCGTGACCTTGCTCAATGAGGCGTTCCTGCGCTCCATCGCGCCATTCAGTGCGCTGCTGAGTCCCAGTCGCGCCCGAAGCCCACCGAGAGCTCAAGCACCGGTGTGAGCGGGTAGGCCATGCCCATTTGCTCCCGAACGAGCACCTCGACGCGGGCCAACTCCCCCGCAGCTACCTCAAGCACGAGCTCGTCGTGAACCTGAAGGAGCAGCCGAGACGCGAGTCCCTCCTCGTGCAGCGCCGAGTGCACGCCGAGCATGGCGACCTTGATGATGTCGGCCGCCGAGCCCTGGATCGGCGCGTTAAGCGCCATGCGCTCCGCCATCTCGCGTCGCTGCCGATTATCACTGGTGAGGTCGGGGAGGTAGCGCCGACGCCCGAGCAGGGTTTCGGTGAACCCGGTGCGTCGAGCCTCATCGACTACGCCGCGCAGGTAGTCGCGCACTCCTCCGAAGCGTTCGAAGTACTCATCCATGAGCCCACGTGCGTCCTCGGGTGACACAGCGAGCTGCTGGCTTAGTCCGTAGGAGGACAAGCCATACGCGAGTCCGTAGGACATGGCCTTGATCCGGCCCCTGAGCTCCGGCGTGACCTCCGTAACAGGGACGCCGAACACGCGGGAAGCCATCGTCGTATGCAGGTCCTCCCCCGAGGCGAACGCCTCGATCAGGGCCTCGTCCTTCGACAGGTGAGCCATGATCCGCATCTCGACCTGGCTGTAGTCGGCGGTGAGTAGCGTTTCGAACTCGGGTCCAACGATGAACGCCTGCCGAATCCGGCGTCCCTCCGCCGTCCGGATGGGCACGTTCTGCAGGTTCGGATCCGTCGACGAGAGCCGCCCCGTCGAGGCCACGGTCTGGCTGTAGGTCGTGTGGATGCGGCCGTCTTCGGAGACCGATCGCTGCAGCCCCTCGACCGTGACGAGCAACTTCGACATATCCCGGTGATGAAGCAGATGCTCTAACAGGGGGTGGCCGGTTTGCGACAGCAACCCTTGAAGGGCTTCGGCGTCGGTCGTGTAGCCGGTCTTGATCCGCTTGGTTTTCGGCAGGTCCAGCTCGTCGAACAAGATGGCCTGCAACTGCTTGGGAGAGCCCAGGTTGAACTCCCGCCCCACCACCGCATGCGAGCTCGACGCAGCCTGTCTCACCTCGCCGAAGAAGTGCGCGTGCAGATCCGCCAAATGCTCCTGGTCCGCGGCGATGCCTACCCGTTCCATGTCGGCGAGTACGGCGACCAGGGGCATCTCCACGTCCAGCAGCAGTGCTCGCCCGCCCTGCTGCTCCAACTGTTGATCGAGGGAACCGGCCAATTCCAGCGTCGCCCGGGCCTGAATCGCCAGCGTCTCGGCAGCCTCGGCCTCAGCTGAGCCGTCGAACGACAACTGATCAGAGGCCGGCCCCTCCGATCGCAATTCGCGGCCCAGGAAGCGCAAAGTCAAGTCCGACAGATCGAACGAACGTTGACCGGGAAGCGCTAGATAGGCCGCCAGCGCCGTGTCGCATGTCAGCCCCGCGAGCGCCCACCCATGCGCCAGGAGAGCGAGTATGGGGCCCTTGGCGTCGTGCATAACCTTGCCGATCGCCGGGTTCGCCAGGAAGCCAGCCAGAGCTTGCTCGTCCGTCGGTTCCAGCTCGGTTGGATCAATCCAGGTGCCCGCCCCATCCGCAGTGGCCAAGGCCAAAGCCACGATCTCCCCAGTGCCGCGCCCCCATCTGCCGTGAACAGCGATCCCCACGGTTTGCTCAGGACCGGCGTGCGTTGCGAGCCACCGACCCAGACCCCCCGAGGCAAGGAGGTCGACTTCCTGTTCAAAGCCCCGGTCGGATTCCGCTTCGGGGCTCGACACGGTCGCGTACAACCGCTCGCGCAGCACTCTGAATTGGAGGGTGTCGAAGACCTTGGCGACTTCATCGCGATCCCACGTGGCAACCCTCAGGTCATCGAGTTCGACCGTAAGCTGCACGTCCCGCACCAGCTCGGTGAGTCGGCGGTTGAGCACGACGGACCCCAGATGCTCGCGCAGGGAGTCGCCCACCTTGCCCTTGACTTCATCGGCGCGGTCAACGAGAGCGGCCAAGCTGCCGTACTCCAGAATCCATTTGGCAGCCGTCTTCTCCCCCACTCCCGGCACCGACGGCAGATTGTCCGAAGGGTCGCCGCGAAGCGCGGCGTAGTCGGCGTACTGCGCCGGGGTCAGGCCGTACTTCGCATTGAGTTCCGCGGGAGTGAACCGAGTCATCTCGCTGACGCCGCGCTTGGGGTAGAGCACGGTCACTCGATCACTGACGAGCTGAAAAGCGTCACGATCGCCGGTGATGATAGCGACGCTCATCTCGTGCGACTCGGCGCTCGAGGTCAACGTGGCAATCACATCGTCGGCCTCGAACCCCTCAGCCGTAACGAAAGGAATGCACAGGGCATTCAACACTTCCTGGATCAAACTCACTTGGCCGGAAAATCCACTCGGCGACTCCGAGCGCGTGGCCTTGTAGGCCGGGAACTCCTGGGTACGGAACGACTGCCGCGACAAGTCAAAAGCCACCGCGAGGTGAGTCGGCTGCTCGTCCCGGAGGGCATTGATAAGCATCGACGTGAAGCCATAGACGGCGTTAGTCGGCTGCCCCGTGCTCGTGGAGAAGTTCTCAACGGGCAGGGCATAGAAGGCCCGATACGCCAGTGAGTGGCCGTCGAGAAGAAGGAGTTTTTCGTCGTCCGCACTCACGATCGCCGAGCCTAGTGCCCACCGTCGACAGCCCGTTGCGTGCCATACGCTCGCGCTATGTCAGGTAACCACCGGATGAGCGAGGACAAGGCCGCCGCCGCGGGGATGACGCACGGCAGCCTGCTGGAACGCATGGGCATCGAGGTCACGGAGTACTCGGTCGAACGCGTAGTGGGAACGATGCCCGTCGAGGGAAACACCCAGCCCTACGGCCTGCTGCACGGCGGCGCCTCTCTCGTCCTTGCTGAGTCCCTGGGCTCCTATGGCAGTGCTCTCATCGCGGCACCCGACCGGATCGCGGTCGGCATTGAAATCAGCGCCACGCATCATCACGCGGCTGTGACCGGGACGGTGACGGGGGTCGCTACTCCCATCCACGCGGGGCGGACGCTCAGTACCTGGGGGGTCGAAGTACACGATTCGGGCGGGCGTCTCATCTGCACGGCACGGATCACGTGCCTGCTCAGGGACCGAACTCCCGGGTCACGACGTACGACGGAGGGCTGACGCGAGGGGGCGTCGTCCGATCAGGGCCGCCCGCCGCCGAGCAGCACCACCCTCACGGCCGAACGACCCGGGGTCCATCCCGAGGCGGCGCTTGAGCACGGGAAGAGGGGCCATCCGGCGGGTGGTCACAGGCTGGAAGCCGAGCCGGGCAAAGAATCGGTGAGCGACGCGGGCGGTCGGAATGACATTGACGACGACGTAGTCGCTCCCTTGCTGATCGGCGAACGTGCTGATCGCCGTCATCAGCGCTTTGCCGGCGCCTCGGCGGGCGAATTGCTCGTGCACGTGCAGATAGTCCACGGCCACGACGCTGATGGGGTTCATCGCGCCGCCGCCGGACGTTCGCGCCAAGGCCATCCCCACGAGCCGTTCCCCTGTCACGGCTACGAACAGGCAGGCGCCCCCTTCACGGTCGACTTCGGACAGGGCGCGATGGGCGCCCTCGACCGTCAGCGCCTCGGTGAAGTGGGCCGTGCTACCGGACTGCTCCCGCATCTCGGCCCACAGCGAAACCAGGCCGTCGACATCGTCTGCACATGCTGGACGAACCAGTACCTCCGCGTGACGCACGCGCTCCCCCTCCTGCGAGGATCGTCCCGGCCTCGACGATCAGGTCACGGTGAGATCACTTTGAGATCATTCGACACTGTCGGTCACAGTACGCGGATCCGCGGGGTCCGGCGGCATCTCCCCGCAATCAACGCCCCAGAGCAACTCCGGCAAGCCGCTTCGCTGAATCGGGGACGCGGGAAGAGAAGAGTGGTCGGCTTTAGTTGGAGGCATCCACGGGAGTGCCCAGGGCTGGAACTCCATCGACGACGCGATAGACCGTCAGATCGAACAGATTGACATCGCCGGTACGCGGGTCGATGCGGATCTCTCGGCCCAGGACCGAGGTCTCTTCAGGAATGACGATCCCTCGTCCTCCCAGGATCTGACCAGTGACTCCCTCTCGGGTTCCGTCAGACCGCGCAATCGCCTCCATGACGACTTGGAGCGCCGCGACGGCGTAGACACCCGCAGCCGAGTTCGGGGACTCTCCATAACGAAGCCGGTATGCGGCCACAAGCCGTTCGGCAGAGGGGCTGACCGCGACGATTGCGGGCAGGGACCAGCCGACGGCGGGCACTGAGGCTCCTTGAGCGTCGGGGAGCCGCGCGATCGCTGCCCCTAGGAAGTTGGACGTGCCGAGAAGTTCAACTTCGCGGTTGCCCCCGAGGACGGCCTTCTTGTCGCGTAACAGCTGGCCGCCGTTGAGCAGCCCACTTCCGCTCAAGACCACGCAGTCCGCATTCTTTGCCTGGATCTGCGTGAACAGGTCCACATAATTGGGCGCGGTCGGATCCCACACGTCATTGCTCAGGACCTCGATCCCGTTTCGTACGGCTGCCTCGACGAACGACACGACTACCCGCTGGCTGGTCGGTTGGCCATCGTTGAGCACGGCGCACTTGTTCACTTCGAGGCTGTCCACGGCATAGGCAGCCAGGGCGGCTCCCTGCTCCTGATCGGTCGTGACGACACGTGCGAAGTTGCGGCGGCCGGTGGGGTAGTGGGACTCGGGGTCACCTTCGCGCCATGGGCGAGTGAGACCCGGATCGGACACCGCGGACGAGACCTGAGTCAGCGGTCCCGGCTCGGCCTCGTTGAGGATGGGGACTTGCTGACGCGTGCAGGAGGCGTCTTTCGGTCCGATGACCGCGACGACAGTGGCCGCGGCCACCTCGCCGGACGCCGACAAAGGACACGCGCTCGCTTGAGGCGGGCCAGAAATGCCCGTGCCAGCGGAGGTCACCAAACGCACCTCATACGAACCGGTGCGGGAGCCCGTCTCGTTCAGATAGAGATCGAGCATGCGCTGGACCTCGGTCGGCTCGGCTCCCGACAACGAGCCGTCGGCGTACCCGTTGACCACATCAACCGTCGCAGGGGTGGGATTGACCGGCCCCCCCGCGCTGGACGTGCAGGAGGACAGGAGCAGGGCCACAAAGGCCGCCATGGCTAGCCTGCGCACATCCACCCCCTGGCTCTCGATCCCGACGGGCGCATGTCCCGCGCGGTCTGGACACTCGACCCCCGAACCGCCGAACGCTAGCACCGCGACACGTTCTATCGCGGGCCGCTGATCACGGGCCGCTGACAGGACCTCCCGAGGCGCTGAGCCCGGAAGTCACCACCTCTTGGGCCATCTCGCGCATGCTGACGCGACGATCCATCGCGGTCTTCTGGATCCAGCGGAAGGCCGCCGGCTCATTGAGCCCGTAGTCGTTCATGAGGACACCCTTGGCGCGATCCACCAGGGCGCGGGTTGCGAGACGCTCCTCGAGACCTTCGACCTCCCGCTCAAGCGCCGACACCTCCGCGTGACGGGCCAGTGCAATCTCGATGGCGGGCACGAGATCATCCTTGCTGAACGGCTTGACCAGATAGGCCATCGCGCCCGCATCGCGAGCCCGCTCGACGAGGTCGCGCTGACTAAAGGCAGTCAACATCAGTACGGCGGCCGTACGGCTGGCGGTGATCTGCTCGGCTGCCGATATCCCGTCCAGGACGGGCATCTTCACATCGAGCACGACCAGATCGGGCGCAAGTTCCTCGGTGAGGCGAACGGCTGCTTCGCCGTCCCCCGCCTGGCCGACCACCTCGTAGCCCTCTTCGGCCAACATCTCGGCCAGGTCCAGTCGGATCAGTGGCTCGTCCTCTGCGATGACAACCCGTGGGTGTGGACCCGGCATGTGCACGAGCCTAACCGGGGCCTCTATCCTCGGATCCACGCGAAGACGGCCCCTGTAGCCCAACCGGCAGAGGCACGGTGCTCAAACCACCGCCAGTGTGGGTTCGAATCCCACCGGGGGCACGCCCGTCCGACCGTGGCCGATCGCCTCAGGGGCGGTCGGCCACGATGCGCGAGAGCAGTCCGTTCACGAAGGCTGGGGAGTCGTCGGTGGACAGGTCCTTGCAGAGTTCGACGGCCTCGTCCAGAGCCACGCCAGCCGGGACGTCCCCGTAGACGGTCTCCCAGACGGCAATGCGGCACACCGTCCGGTCGACGGCTGGCATCCGGTCGACCGACCAATCCCGGGCCGCACCGGCGATGAGTCCGTCGATCGTGGTCTGTTCCGCGACAACACCGCGCACCAGCGTCACCGTGTAGGGATTCAGGGTGCGATCCGGCGCTTCGTCGAGGCGATCAGACAGCGTGTCCAGCGGATCGACGCGGCGCTGCTCGGATTCAAACAGGATGTCGAGTGCGCGCTTGCGGGCCTTGCGCCGAGCGGTCATCGGGTAGGCCGCGGCGCACGGCGAACGCTGGCGCTGATCAGTTGACGCGCCCGAGATATGACCCGTCCCGGGTGTCCACCTTCACGCGCTCGCCTTGGGTGATGAACAAGGGAACCTGGATCTCCGCACCGGTCTCCACCGTCGCTGGCTTGGTCCCACCAGTCGACCGATCTCCTTGCATGCCGGGCTCGGTGTAGCTGATCTCCAACTCGACAGACGTGGGCAACTCGACGTACAGCGGCTCGCCGTCGTGGGTGGCCACGACCGCGTCCTGGTTCTCCAGCATCCAGCGCGCGGCGTCACCGACCGTCGCGGCTGAAACGTGCAACTGGTCATAGGTCTCAGAGTCCATGAAGATGAAGTCGCTGCCCTCTTTGTAGAGGTACTGCATCGATCGTTTGTCCACCGTGGCTGTCTCGACTTTGACTCCAGCGTTGAAGGTCTTCTCGACCACCTTCCCGGACAAGACCCCCTTGAGCTTGGTCCGCACAAACGCGGGACCTTTGCCGGGTTTCACGTGCTGGAACTCAACAACAGTCCACAGTTGGCCATCGATGTCGAGGACCAAGCCGTTCTTCAGGTCATTCGTGCTAGCCACGTACGTCTCCTAGACGATGTTTTACCGCGCGCGCCACGACGTCAGCCGACGACGAGCAGTTCCTTGGTGGTCTTGGTGAGGGTTTCGGTGTCTGCGTGCGTGACCACGAGGGTGTCCTCGATCCGGACGCCGCCGCGGCCCGGGTGGTAGACGCCTGGCTCCACGGTGACCGGAGTTCCTGGCTCGAGGGTACCCGTCCCCGTGGCCCCGATGAACGGTGCCTCGTGGATCTGAAGTCCGACACCATGCCCCAGGCCATGCGAAAACAGTTCTCCAACGCCCGCTGCCTCGATGACCGAACGAGACGCGCGGTCCACAGCCAACACGTCAACGCCCGCGCCGAGCGCCTGCCGCCCGGCCGCCTGCGCGGCCGCAACCAGCTCGTAGAGCTCGCGCTGCCAACCTGTGGGCTCTGCCCCGACGACTAACGTGCGGGTCATGTCCGCGTGATAACCATCGACCTGTGCGCCAAAGTCCAACTTCAGAAAGTCGCCGCGATCGATGGGGCGAGAGGTGGGCTGGTGGTGCGGAATCGATGAGTTCGGCCCGGACGCCACGATCGTCTCGAAGGCGATCGCGTCGCCCCCGAAGTCCAGCATCAGTGACTCAAGGCGCCGCGCAACCTGGCGCTCCGTCTGCCCGATGGCGATCGTCTCGAGCAGTTGCTCAAGCGCGCGATCGCCGACAGCGCACGCCTCGCGAAGTCTGGACAACTCGTAGTCGTCCTTGACGACGCGCAACCCCTCCACCATCGGCCCAAGCGCCTCAAGCACAAGACCTGGTCGTTCGCTCCACTGGGCGTGGTCATCCACGGTGACGTGGTGGGACTCGTAGCCCGCTCTGAGCCCGCCGCCGCTTGCTCCCTCCAGCAAAGCAGCCGCGCACGAACGCGCCACCGTCACAGTCAGATCGGGAGCCTCGGCTGAGGCTTGCTCCACATATCTGCCGTCGGTCGCAAGCTGTGCTCGGCCGTCCGACTCGATGAGCAGAGCGGCGTTCGACCCGGTGAAGCCGCTGAGGTACCGCACGTTCGTCAGATTCGTGATCAACACGGCATCGAGCCCACGCTTGATCGCCTCTTCACCTACCCGCAAGCGACGGTCGTGGTAGTTGGGGCCGGTGGCGCTCACGCGTCCGACACCATGCGCGCGATCGCCTCAAGTGCCAGGCGGTAGGAATCGACCCCGAACCCGGCGATCGTTCCATCGGCCACAGCGGCGATCACCGAACGCTGGCGGAACTCCTCGCGGGCGGCCGGATTGCTCAGATGCACCTCGACGAGCGGCGCCGTACGCATCGCGCACGCATCCCGCACTGCGTAGGAGTAGTGCGTGAAGGCGGCCGGGTTGAGGACCACCGCCTCCCCTGCGTCGGCGGCGCCGTGCAACCAACTGATCAACTCAGCCTCGTCGTCGGTCTGGCGTACCTCAACGTCCAGGCCCAGCTCCACACCGACCCGACCGCACAACGCGGCCAAGTCATCATGCGTGGCCGAGCCGTAGATCTCCGGCTCTCGCGATCCGAGCCGGCCGAGGTTTGGACCATTGAGAACAAGAACTCGGGTCATGGGTGCACCTTGGCATAGGCAGCGGTGAGCAGGTCGGGGGCGGGCGCTTCCAGCACCGCAGGGGCACCGACCGCGTCCAGCACGACGAACCGCAACACGTCCCCTCGTGACTTCTTGTCCACGCGCATCGCCGAGTGCAGTTCAGACCATCGACCCTCGGGGTAGGAGGTTGGCAGCCCTACAGCGGTCAGCACGTCCCGATGCTGAGTCACCACGTCACTGGACAGCCGGCCTACGAGACGGGCGAGTTCGGCGACGAACACCATGCCAACCGCCACAGCTTCGCCGTGACGCCATTGGAAGTGCTCGACCTGCTCGATCGCGTGACCAAACGTGTGGCCATAGTTTAGGACCTCGCGGCCCAAGGCCCCGGGGTTCTGCTCCCGAAGGTCCCCGGCGACGACACTCGCCTTGACCTGGACGGCTCGAGTGATGAGATCCAGCAGGATGGCGGCCGTTGGGTCCAGAGCGGCTGAGGGATCACGTGAAATGAGACTCAAGATCGTGGGATCGCAGATGAAGCCGCACTTGACCACTTCGGCGAGCCCACTCGCCATCTCCTCCCGCGGGAGAGTGGTCAACGCCGCGACATCGCACACGACACCCGCCGGGGGGTGGAAAGCGCCCACCAGGTTCTTCCCCTGCGCAGTGTTGATCCCGGTCTTCCCGCCGACCGCGGCATCGACCATGCCCAGGAGCGTCGTGGGGACGTGGACCACTGGAATGCCGCGCAACCACGTCGCCGCGACGAAACCAGCTAGATCGGTGGTCGCTCCCCCGCCGTAACCGATGATGGCGTCGCTTCGGGTGAAACCCGCGGCGCCAAGCAGTTGCCAACACTCGTGCGTGACCTGCGCCGACTTGGCGGGTTCACCATCCGGGACCGGGATGAGCAAGGTCTGGGAGCCCTGCGCCGCCAACAGGCCTGCGAGGTCACTGGCCCTGGCCCCGAGAGCGGCTGGATGGATCACGGCCACCTTCCGGGTGCCGCTAGGGAGCAGCGCCGGGACCTGGCCGGCTAGGTCCGATCCGATGAGGACGTCGTAGGGGCTGTCGCCCGCCACGCGAATTCGATCGTGAATGGTCATGTCATCGCCGCCAGGATCTCATCGACTACGGCCTCGGGGGTCCGTCCGGTGGTGGTGACCGTGCTGGAAGCGACCTCGAGATACAGCGGCCGGCGATCGCGCATCAGCGCGAGAAGTTGCGCGCGCGGATTTCCCAACAACAGCGGTCGATCGCGGGCCATCCCCACCCGGTCGACCGCGTCGGTGAGGTCGACATCCAAGAAAACCACGTGCTCTGGCCCGAGCGCAGTACGAGTCCCGGCGTCCAGGATCGCCCCTCCCCCGACGGCGAGTACTCCCTCGTGCTCAGCCAACGCGACACCCACCGCCTCACGCTCGAGACTTCGGAAGGTCGCTTCGCCCTGGTCGATGAAGAGCTCCGCCACGGTACTCCCGGTCATCCGCTCGACATCCGCATCGGTGTCCCGGAAGTCAACAGCCAGGGCCGCGGCCAGGGCGGTTCCCACGGTGGTCTTCCCCGCTCCTGGCGGCCCCACCAGAACCAGGACGGGGCTCACCGGATGGACAACGCGTCGAGATACCCGTTGACGTTGCGACGGGTCTCGGGGACCGAATCGCCTCCGAACTTCTCGAGCACGGCATCTGCAAGCACCAGGGCCACCATCGCCTCCGCCACCACTCCCGCCGCGGGGACGGCGCACACGTCGCTGCGCTGGTTGATTGCTTTGGCTGCCTCTCCGGTCGACGTATCGACGGTGTCGAGGGCCCGCGGAATGGTGCTGATCGGTTTCATGGCGGCCCGAACGCGCAACACCTCGCCGGTCGTCATGCCCCCTTCGGTGCCGCCTGAGTGCCCGGTCCGCCGGCGGATCCCCTCGCCGGCTGGCTCGATTTCGTCTTGGGCGAGTGAGCCTCGGGTGCGGGCTAAGGAAAACCCGTCTCCCACCTCGACGCCCTTGATCGCCTGGATGCCCATAAGGGCCGCAGCCAGTCGCGCGTCAAGACGGCGATCCCAGTGCACGTGGCTGCCCAGGCCGGGCGGAAGACCGAAAGCCACGACCTCGACTACACCACCGAGGGTGTCTCCGTCTTGGTGCGCAGCTTTGACCTCCTCCTGCATGGCCTCGCTGCTGGCGGCGTGGAAACAGCGTGCGGGGTCGGCATCGATCCCGGGCAAATCGCCCGGCGCCGGGACTACCCCAGAGGGCACCGCGGCTGCGCCCAACTCGACCACATGGCTGAGGACCATGGCCCCTAAGACCTGGTCCAAGAAGGCCTTGGCCACGGCACCGAGAGCCACTCGGGCGGCCGTCTCCCGGGCACTGGCCCGTTCCAAGATCGCCCGCGCGTCGTCGAAACCGTATTTCTGCATGCCGACGAGGTCCGCGTGGCCAGGCCGAGGACGGGTCAAAGGAGCGTTGCGGGCCAGCCCCTCGAGAACCTCAGCCGGGACCGGATCGGCCGACATCACGGTCTCCCATTTCGGCCACTCGGTGTTCGCCACCTGAACCGCGATCGGCCCGCCCATGGTCGCGCCGTGCCGTACGCCGCCGACAAAGGTGACCACATCTTGTTCGAAGGCCATCCTGGCCCCGCGGCCGACGCCGAGCCGCCGACGGGCGAGTTCGCTGGCCACCACGTCCGTGGTGATCTCTACCTGGGCCGGCATGCCCTCAAGGACCCCGACCAGGGACGGTCCGTGGGACTCCCCCGCGGTCAGCCAGCGCAGCACAAGGCAGATCCTCCCACGACGAAGCCGGGCCGCCCCGCTGAGGGGACGACCCGGCTGTGTCGCGGATGCTGTGGTGTCAGGACTTGGGGAGCGTGACGCTCTTGCCTTCACACAACGCGAACGACTCGTCGCCGTACAGGAACCCAGCGCAGGAGTTGTTAAAGATCGCATACACCTGGAAGTTGGTACCGAAGGTGTCTCCGGGAGCCAGCCCCGTGTAGTTGACGGTGCCGACCTTGGTCGCCACCAGGTCACCCTTGACCGAAACCAGCTTGACGGTCACGGTCTGACCGGACGGCGACGTGGCGGGAGGCGGTGCCGTACCACCGGTCGTTCCGGCCTCAGGATTAGTGGTGGTGTCGGTCGCGGTCGTGTCTGTCGTGGTGTTCGCCGCCGTGTCCGCGCCACCTGTGTCGACGGCCTCGACCTCGATCGGAACGAAGGGGTTGGTCCCCTTGACGTTCGTGACCTTGGTCTTCTTGACGGTCACCGCCTCATCCGGCGTCTCGGGCGCAACTGCGGCAGGGCCACCGCCAATCACGACGACTCCGGTCGCCTCCGGCTCTCCACCGCCGCGGAAGAAGAGCAGGTAGGCGAACACAGCCAGAACCGCGATCGCGACTCCGCCAGCGATGAGCAGTGCGCGCGAGCTGCGACCCGACACCTCGTCGGCCGCGACTGCCTCGGCCGGCGCTTGGATGGCGACCGCCCCGAAGGAGTTCTCCTCAGACATGCTGCTCTCCCTAGTTGGTCGCGGTCGTCGAACCAGCAGAGCTGGTCGCGCCGGATGCGGTGGAGTCGGTGGCCGGTGCGTAGAAGATCCGGACCTGGAGGTTCGTGACCACGTCGCCAGACGCAGCCTCGGGACTGGAGTCCGCGCTGATGTCGAACCCAGTGACGAGGAAGGCCCTCTTCAGCTTCTCGAGCTTGGCCAAGAACTGCTCGGTGTTGAAGTAGCCGCCCTGGATCGTGACCTGGGCCTGCACGTACTGGACGCTCGGTCCGGTTGTGCCTGCCACCGGGGCTGACCCGGAGGTGTCCGTGGTTGCCTCGCCGGTGGTGGAGTCCACCGGTCCCGTGGGTGCGCTGGTCACGACCTCTGGCTCGGTGACGGTGGCCGGCGTTTGCGGCTCGACACTCACCAGGGTGACGCTCGCCGCCTTCGAGATATCGGTCAGGGACCGAATGTAGGACGGCAGCGCCGGCTGCGCCGGAATCAACTGGCGGAACTTGGCGATCTCCGCCTCCATGGCGGGGATGTCCTGAGCCTGAACCTTCAGCTGCTCGATCTTGCTGGCCAGCTGAATGTTCGCCGCCTCTTGGTCCACGGTCTGGGCCTGGATGTCCGCTGCGTTTGCGCGCGTTGGCGCGATCAGCAGGAACCATCCGGCGACCAGCACGAGGATAGCCACGACTGCGGTGGCCAAAGTCCACGTTCGCGTGCGACTCATGTCAGCTCCCCGAGGTCGTGTAGCGGTTGGAGTAGGCCAGGTCGGTCATCGAGACCGACGAGTTGAACTCGATGAGCTGCTTGTTGTTCACGATCTCGCCCTCTGTGGAGGAGCTGAAGTACGGATCCACGTAGTAGTCCGACTTGGTCAAGGAGGACAACCACTTCGCGACGTTGTTGTGCTTGTACGCGAGGCCGGTGAAAGTGACCGTCCCGACTGCCGGATTGCCCAGCGCCGAAGTCACCGGCGTAGCCCCGTCGATGTCTTGCGAGACCACAATGGTGGACAGGGAGACGTCGTTGGGAATCGTCAGTGAGAGGTCATTGAGTACGAAGGAGTACCGGATCTCGTTCCCCATTGCGAGGTCGAGCGCAGCTTCACCCGCTGCGACCTGCGCGTAGACCAAGGGGACTTCGGCGTACGTCGCTGCCTCGGCCCGAAGAACAGTCTGTTGCGCCTGCGCCGCCGCCAAGGAGTCCTCCGCGGAGGACACCGACTGTGCGGCGACGTACCAGAGGGCGCCGACCGACACCACAGCGCCAACAACGACGAGCAGCATGACGGCGCGAAGAGCCCGGAAGCGTTGCTCCTCGGCAATCTCCGGGGGGAGCAGATTGACGCGGGGGAAGTCCTGGGTGCGGACAGCAGTTGCGGTACTCATCAGGCTGCTCCGAGGGCCAGGCCGACGGGCACGACGGCCAGCGGCTCGACGAAGTTGATCTGGTCAGTGCTCAGGCCCGTCTTGCCCATGGACATCGACTCGAACGGCGAGCCGATCTCGACTGGAACTCGAGTGGCCTGCTCAAGCTTGGCCGCCAGCCCGGTCAGTCGGCTGCCACCGCCGGTAAGCAGGATGCGCCCGATACGGGGGGCCGCCTGGGAGGACTGGAAGTAGTCGAGCGAGCCGCGTACCTCGTCCAGGAAGGTCGCCACCCCAGACTGCAGGACTCGGCCGGCTGGGTCGTTCTCGTCGCCGTCCAAGCCCTGTTGCTGCTTCAACGTCTCGGCCTGCGGAAGGCTCACGCCCATCCGCTCGGCAACGGTCTCGGTGAGGTCCTGGCCACCCATGAGCAGGATACGAATGAAGCGCGGAGAGCCGCCCTGGTGGATGACGATGTTCGTGACCTTGGCACCGACGTCCACGAGAGCTTCGGAGTCGCCCCCGAGGCCCAGCATGCTGCTGCGCCCGAGAGAGCGAAGGACCGCGAACGAGGATAGGTCGACGGTGGTCGGTGTCAGGCCACCCTTCTGAGCCGCGTGCACCGAGTTCAGGACCATCTCCCTGGAGGCGGCGACCAGAAGGCCGCGCAGCAACCGGTTGTTGTCATCCATGACCTCTTCGAGTGGATAGAAGTCAAGGACGGCGTGCTCGACGGGCATCGGGATGTAGTCCCCGACCTGGAACGGAAGCGATCGCTTCAGCTCGTCACCCTCGAGATACGGCAGGTCGATCTGGCGCACGAGAACCTTCTGGTTCGCGACCCCCAACACGACCTTGGTACTCGAGAACTTGGTGTGAGCCCAAAGCTCCTTGATCGCCTGGCCGACCGCGTCGACGTCCATGACTTCGCCGTCCCTGACGGCTCCATCCTGGAGCGCAACCTGGCCGAACTTGGCGAGGGTGATCTCCCCCTTGCCGAATGTCACTTCGGCCGCACGCACGCCCGACGTACCGATGTCGAGCCCAATGGCGGTTCGTCCTGCCACGATCGCCAACCTTCCGCGAGGCGGCCGAGGCCGCGCCGGTCGCCCACACAGGCGATGTCAATGACAGGCATCGGACGAGAACGCCGGGTGCTTGAGCGTTCGAGGTGTACGGCGAACAGGTGAACCTGTCCCGCAGGCGGCGCGGTCAGCCCCGAATGACGTCGAGATAGCCCGAAACCAGGCTGGAGCCCCAGAGCACGGCGATCAGAGCGCCCGCGAGCATGAAGGGGCCAAAAGGGATCTTGGAACGACGGCCGGCCCTCCCCGCCACCATCAGAGCGACCCCGAGGACTCCGCCGAGCAGGAACCCCAGAAATCCGCCAAGGATGAGGACACCCCACCCCAACCAGCCCAAGACGAGCCCGAGCACGCCGGCAAGTTTCACGTCGCCGAATCCCATGGCTCCCGGCTTGATGAACGCCAAGAGGTAATAGAAACCGAAGAGCACACCCGCGCCACCGACGGCCTCGAAGTACGACGACCAGGCGTCGTACGCGATCGCAGGAAGCACGAGAAGGGCCAGAACGACAAGGTAGGACGGCAGCGTCAGCACGTCAGGCAGCCGCTTGGTGTCGATGTCAATGGCCGCCAGCGCCACGCCGACGGCCGCGACCCATAGGTAAGCCGGCAACGCGAGCGGCTGCTCCAGTAGGGCCCACGCCAGAGCAGCGAAAACGAACGCTGTCAGGAGTTCGATCGCTGGGTACCGCCCGGAGATGGGCGCCGCACACGCCCGGCACTTGCCTCTCAGAAGTAGCCAGCTGAGAACCGGCAGGTTGTCAAACCACGCGATCTCATGGCCGCATCCGGGACACCGCGAGCGTGGCTTGACCACCGACTCGCCCCTCGGCACGCGGTAGATCACCACGTTGAGGAACGAACCAATGAACAGCCCGAGGAGCGCACAGCCCCCCACCAGGAGTTCGGTCACCGCGGCAGACTAGCCACCAGAATCCCTTGTTCCCGTCAACCCGCCGTGGTTTCTCCGGTGTTCTTCAGGACGGCATCGATCAAGTTCGGCGGCGCATTCCACTTCTGGTCTGCCTCACCGGTACACGGAGCGCTCACGATCGTGGACCACTGGTTCAACGGCGCGCTGGCCGATCCCGGCGCGCCCAAGCCCAGGCAGTTCCCGTTCGAATCGTGGATCACGTAGCTGGTCGCGTAGTCCCCTGTGTCGTAGATCAGACTCCAGCGCTGCAGCGGATTGCTCAGCGAGCAGACCGGGGTCTTGACGTAAGGCGGGCTGGCCGTGGACGTCGTGAGACAGCGGTTCTCACCGTTCTTGGTGGTGTACAACCACTGCGTCGTCGGGTTGTAGACCATGCGCTGGTTGAAGGCGATGTCCGCAGGGTTGGGCGCCTGCTTGCACGGGAACGCGATCATGAACGCCGAGTTGACGTTCTGGCCCGTGATGTCGAAGCAACGACCGAACTCGAGGTAGTTGACCAGCTGCTGGGTCCCGGCGCCCGCAGCTCCAGCACCTACCTTCGGCTCCGGACGCCAGGTGTCGCGGCGGTTGTAGCCGTCGTTGCAACTCTGGGTGTTGTCGATGCTCCGGTGCACCAGCACCACAGGAGTCCCCGCGGTGTTGTCCGCCTGACCCCGCAAACACCAACCATTGAGACTGCCGCCCGGCGTTGACCCTTGGAAGTGTGCGCTGTCGTCGAAGCTCCACACCTGGGAGTAGGTCCCCGACACGCACGGCGCGAAGACAGCTGGCACCACGACTGCCGTGCTGGCGTTCTGCGGGGCCTCGACGCACATGCCGGTCAGCGGTGTCACGGTCTGGGTCGCCGCCAAGACAATGGAGAGGTCCGTCCGGTAGGCGAACAACTGGTCGGCCGATCCGGGGTCACAATCCTCCAGATAGAGCCGGGAACCGGCGGCTGGCGCATCAGAGTGTGCGTCGAAGCACAGCGCCTTCGTTGCGCCGTTGCCGTCGTCGTAGTTGTGGATCAATCCACCCGAGACGTTCACGTTGGTGAGCTTGAAGGTGTACGTGGTGACCAAGGACCGGTCGCCTGCAGTGCTGGACAGCCCCGGTACGCCATCCGCCGCACCTGCCGACTGGATCAAGCCGAAGTTCGGGGCTAGAGGTGGCCCTGAACCGGCGTTGCAGTCCATCTGGTTGGTTGCTAGCCAGGCGTCGCTCTGTCCGGATGGATCATCGCTGAAGTACGTAACCCGAACGATGTACGCCGGATTGCCGGGCTGCCCGCCGACCGTTCCCTCGATGGGGTCGCAGGTCAGTTTGTTTCTGTCCCCGTAGGTGTCCCCCGAGACGATGTCAACCGAGGTCGCCCCGCGCAGCTCACCGAGCGCGGCATCGATTCCTGCCTGGGCCGCGGTCAGGGTCCGGGCGTTCTTGCGCTCGAACTGCGTGGGAGTCACCTGGGCCAACAGCAGTCCGAGGATCAGGACGCTCAGCGAAGACGCGACGAGCATGGCGATCAGCACCATGAACATGGCCGTGCCCTGGTCGTCGTTCTTCGGCCGTCGTGACGAAAACGGTCCCATCGGTCGGCTCCGCTTCTGCTCGGTCATGTCCGTGCCACTTGCTGACACACGGGGTACTTGCTGTTGCCCCCTGCGTCGGACTGGTTGGTTTTGGTCGTCGGCGTCGTGTTGACGGCCACGAACTCACTGCGCAACTCGGCGCCGTCACCTTGGGGTGTCTCGACATTGAGGTAGACGGTGACCCGCTGCCGGTTGTGTGATCCGTCGGTCGCCTTGAAGGTGAAGACCGGGTCGGTGGCCGGGTTGTTCTGCACGCGGCTTGCCACGACGACCCAGCTGCTGGCAGCTGCACCATCGACGTCGGGCCAGGTACGGAACGCAAGCGTGTCCGCGGTGGCATTCAACTTGTACTGAGTGCAGGTGATCGCCGTGGAATCGCTTGGGTCGGTGGTGATGAACTCGATGTACTGATTGCCGCCGACGACTCCTGGCCGGTTCACCGCGGATGCGTATCGAATCTGCTTGTCCATGCGCTGATAGGCCCGCCGGACCTCATCGCTGGAGTCCACCGCCGCTCGAGCCCGGACGGTCATGCTGGTCATCGCGGAGATCCCCGACATGAATACTCCGAGCAAGATCGCGAACAACCCCATCGCCACCAACATCTCGATCAGGGTCATCCCAGCATCGCGCTCGCTCGCACCAGTGACGGAGCGAGCGCGCGCTCGCAGACCGACCAGGGTTCGACCGCGCATTGGCCCGCTCATCAGTTGACCTTCAGGTTGACGCGGATCGGCGCGGACGTTTGGCCGAGCGAATCGGTGATTCGATACGTCAGCCAACGGTCCGTGCCGCTGTTGGCGGCTGTGAAGCGGATGTAGGACCCGGCGCCAGACCCCATCACTGCGGCGGTACCGGTAGCAGGGGCCGTCACGATCGTGATGCTTCCCATCCCACCCGGAACGCTGTCGTTGGCCAGGACATCGATGTTGATCGACGTATTCCTGTTCAGCGTCACGGAGTCATCGGTTCCGGTCGGTGGCCCAGGGGTCACTGTGACCGTCAGGGTCGCGGTGTCGCTGTTGCCGTAGAGGTCCGTGACCCGATAGCCGATGGTCACCGTCCCGGAAAAGCTGGACGACGACGAGTACGAGATACTCGTCCCGCTCACGCTCGCGCTGCCGCTGCTCGGCCCGGACGTGATTTGGACCGAGGCGATGCCCCCGGGTACGGAGTCATTGCTGGTGACCCCAACCAAGATGGAATTGCCGCTCGCCACAGATGCCGAGTCATTGACCGCACTCGGCGCCGCAGCCACGGAGACCACCCAGGTTGAGGTGGCCGTCTGTCCAGAGGTGTCGGTCACGGTGTAGGTGACTGTGTCCGAACCGGTGTAGCCGGCCTTGGGTGTGTAAGTCAGCGTCCCGCCACTGGCCGTCACGGTGCTCCCTGAGGCGCTAGTCCCAGAGACGTAGTTACCTGAGAAGGATCCCTTGGCGTACGCAGCCACCGAGCTCGAGACAGACTTGCCGGCTCCCGTGCCCGTCGCCGGCAGCGGCGACGCGGTCGGACGCACGGTCACCGTCACGGTCGCGGTGTTGGACGTGTTGGTGTAGACGTCGGTCAGCCGGTAGGTGAATGTCGTCGTCCCGGAGAAGTTCGCTGACGGCGTGTACACAATGTTGTTGCCGCTGACAGAGGTCGACCCGTTCGCGGAGCCAGAGACGATCGAGGTCGTCGCGCTGCCAGCGGGGAGGGTGTCATTGGACTGCACGGCGACAGTGACAGGAACAGTGGCGTTGGTCGTGGTCGAGTCGTTGACCGCCGTCGGCGGCGCGTAGACCGTGACCGTGGCGGTCACCTCGTTGGAGTCGAGCGAGGACGTGTCGGTGATCATGTACTTGAAGGTGTCCGTGCCGGTGAAACTGCCCGACGGGGTGTAGGTGATCGCCCCGCAGGTGCCCAGCGAGACCGAACCGTTGGCGGGCGCGCTGGTGACTGTGATGCACGAGGTGCCTGACCCCGGGAAGGTACCGATGTCGTTCGACTTCAGGTTGAACGTCACCGCTCGGGCTCGACCGGTGGTGAACCCATCGGCGGACGCCCTCGGATTGATGGTGATCGCCACCGTCGCTCCCGTGGACGTCCGACCGGTCGCGTCCTTGAGGTAGTACGTGAAGTAGTCGGTGCCCGAGACCCCGTTGTTCGCGGCATAGGTGACGATGCCTGTCCCGGACGCCGTCACTGTTCCCAAGGACGGAGGGATGGCGATGACTACGGGGTAGGTGCCGAACGTGCCGCTGTCGTTGCCGAGGACGTTGATCACCGTGGTGACCCCGGGGTTGGCGGCGTTGAAGCTGGTCGAGTCTCCGACGGCAACCGGGGGTGGGATGGTCACGTCGTTGGTGTTGAAGGTCGGATCGAGAGACGGGTCGATCAACGTGGACGACACGTAGGTGCAGCCGCTGGCGCAGCCACCATCCGGAGTCTCGAAAGAAACGACCACGATGACTCGGTAGAGGGCAACCTGGCCAGCTGGAGGTACGAGTGGGGCTGAAGTCTGTCCGCTCAGCTTCACGCAGTCGCTGTCCACGTCCGCGCGGTAGCAAAGGCCTACCAGCGTGTTCACGGAGTACGCCTTGCCAGAGACGAGGACCGTCGTCGACATGGGCAACGTCGGTGTCGACGCGCCCGTAGCCGTGGTGTCCCAGGTCGGGTAGGTGTCGCTGAGGTCCACGCCGCTCAAGCCGGCGACGCTGGCCCACTGAGCGGTCACGGCCGTTTGAGTGCGCCCCTTGACCAGAGTGCTGTTGCCCACGTCGTCGCGCTGCGGCGGGATAGAGCGAGCCAGATCCATCGCCTGCGTGGCCACGGGGACTGCCGCCTGGCGATCCTGCAGGCCAGCCGAGGACTGCATCGTGCGGATGAACAAGGTAGTGACCGCGCTCATGATCAGGCTCAACAACACCAGGGCCACGACGACCTCGATCAGGGTGAAGCCACTCTCGTCGGAGGACCGTGAGGACCTCACGTTCCGAAATGCGTGCATGTCCCACCCTCTGCCTTGTCGAGCACTCTGCATGTCCTTTTCGGCGCGCCCCAACCTGGTCTTGAGCGCAACCGGTCTTCTGTCAGCCGGTCACCGTGCCGCCAGCTGCCCCCGCGGTGACCGGACACGCCACGATCCCCTTGTCCTGCAGGCCACCGGCCTGGCTGTCGTACACCCAGCTGTCGGTAGAGCCCGGGTGTGACGCGATCAGGCAGTAACCCGTCGCGTCGTCGGTCGTCAGCACGACGGTCACGTCTCGGCTCGGCTGGACGTCGAAGTTCTTGGCCGTGAGCTGCACAAACGTGCCGTACACGTCGGCGTCGACGAGGTACGCCTCTTCGAACTGGGCCAGGGTGTGAATGTCGGACTTCATCGCGGCGTCGAAAGCCTTCGCTCGCTGATTGAAGAACACCGGGATCGCGATCGCCGCCAGAATGCCAATGATGATGATGACGACGAGCAACTCGATCAGGGTGAAGCCTTCGTCCTGTGATCCGTCCCCCTGGCCCGGGTTTCCCCGGGTCGGCATGGTGACTCCCCTCGGTGGTCGGGTATGAGGTCTTTGAAGTGATCGACCTCACGGGCCACAACTGAATAGGGCCGATCGGAGGAAGCCGAAACCTTCTTCCCTCTGCGTTCGCTTCTCCAGACATGGGCCAGGGCCGGAACCCCTGATGGGATCCCGGCCCTGGCCGTCAGGTTGAGCGTGACTTAGCAGGTGCCCTGGAGCAGGCCGCCGGCTGAGGAGTCGTACGACCAGTCGTTGTCGTACGGGCGAGCCGTGGTGACGTCCAGGCAGAACGAGGAGGTGTCGGCCGACGTGACCGTCACCGCGTTGTCCGCCGAGAACGCAGCGGCCGCGACAGCAGCAGCCGCGGTGGCCGAGCCATAGTCCTGCGTGTCGACGAAGTCGGTCTCCATCAGCGTTGCCGCGGTACGGAGGTCGGACTTCATGGAGGCCTCAACAGCCTTCTTGCGCTGGTTGAGGAAGACCGGGATCGCGATCGCGGCCAGAATACCGATGATGATGATGACGACCAGGAGCTCGATGAGGGTGAAGCCCTCGTCCTTCTCCTCGATCGACTTGCGAATGCGAGTGATCATGCTTGGTGTTCCCCTTCGGAACGGTTCGGTGAGCCACACCGGCAGATCCCCCCTCTTGAGAACCGTTGGCGCTGGTTCTCGACCGAGGCAACTGGGCTGGCCTGCACGCCCGCAGGTCCCCTGGTTTTGCGACCCCGCCTCTCGACGGGTGTGCCGTTTCTGGCCGTGGAGCTCGTTGACAGTTGAGATTTCGGTCACCCGGAGTCAGGACTTGAGGGCCCAGCCCGACTAATTGCTTGTCACGAACCGGTTCACCCGGTCGGTCCACACCCAATGGAACGGCCCGGTCGTCACCGAGGGTGACGACCGGGCCGGCCTGAGGGACTGCTACTTGTTAGGGACTGCTACTTGATCAGATCGAAGATCTTGAAGATCGGCATGTACAGCGCAATGATCATCGACCCCACAACCGCACCGAGGAAGGCGATCATCAGCGGTTCGATCAGGGCGGTCAGCGACTCGGTGGTCGCCTCGACCTCCTGGTCGTAGAACTGGGCGATCTTGTGCAGCATGGCGTCCAGCGCCCCGGTGTCCTCACCAACGGCCATCATCTGGACCACCATGGGTGGAAACACCGTGTGCATAGCCAACGGCGCGGAGATGCTCTCACCCCGACGAACACTCTGCTCGACATCGCGAACTGCATCGCCGACCACCACGTTGCCCGTCGTGTCCGCCACGATGTCCAGGCTCTGCAGGATGGGCACCCCAGAGTGCATGAGCGTCCCGAGATTGCGCGAGAAGCGCGCGAGGGCGATCTTTTGGAACAAGGGCCCGAAGACCGGCATCTTGAGCTTCAGCGGGTCAACGAACCGTCGCACCCGTTCGGTCTGTCGCACTCTCGCCCAGGTGATCGCCACGGCGATCATGACGACGATCACCAAGGGCGCGTAGTTCCGAAGGACCTCGGACATGAAGATCAATACGCGCGTTGGCGCCGGGAGTGTTCCACCAAGGTCGGAAAACAATTTGGCGAACGTGGGTACGACAAACATCAACATCCCCACCACAGCAAGGATTGCCATGACGAAGACGACGACCGGGTAGGTCATGGCGGCCTTGACCTTGCCGCGTAGTTTGACTTCGGCTTCGTAGTTGTCCGCGATCTGCAGCATGACCGAATCGAGGAAGCCACCGATCTCGCCGGCGCGGGTCATGTTGACCATCAGCGGCGGGAAGATCTTGGGGTGCTTGCCCATCGCCATCGAGAGGGCAGTGCCCTCTTCGACGTCTTGGCGAACCGCAGTGAGCGCCTTGGCCAACTCCTTGCTCGTGGTCTGCTGTTCAAGGATCGACAAGCCACGCAGCAGGGACAGGCCGGAGTTGATCATGGTGGCGAACTGGCGCGAGAAGACGGCAAGGTCCTTGAGCTTGACCTTTGCACCCATTTTCGGGATCGCGATCTCGGTGGACATCCCGGAGTTGTTGACCTCGGAAATCGTCACCGGGGCATACCCCATGGACTTCAACTTCTGAGCCACGGCACTGGCGGAGTCAGCGTCGATCTTTCCCGAGACCATCTTGCCCTGGCGGTCACGGACTGAGTACTGGTACGTCGCGGTCGCTGTCATGGCTTCGCCTCTCAGCCCCGGCCGGTGAGCCGGTTGAAGTCTTCGATGTGGTGGCACTTCTCGAGGCCGACCTCGTAGGTGATCTTCCCCTTCTTGACGAGCTCTGCCAGGTGCTGGTCAAGCGTGTGCATGCCGTGCTGCGCGCCGGCCTGCATGGCCGAGTAGATCTGGTGGGTCTTGCCCTCTCGGACCAGGTTGCGGACCGCGGGGGTGGCCACCAGAACCTCGGTCGCCACTGCCCGCCCTTGACCGTCGACGGTGCGGGCCAGGGTCTGACACACGACTCCCTGCAGCGAACCGGCCAGCTGAACGCGGACCTGCTGCTGCTGGTGCGGGGGGAACACGTCAATGACACGGTCGATCGTCTGGGCGGCGTCTTGGGTGTGCAACGTCGCGAAGACCAGGTGGCCGGTCTCGGCCGCAGTTAGCGCGACGGAGATGGTCTCGAGGTCCCGCATCTCACCGACCAGGATGATGTCTGGGTCCTGGCGCAGAACATGCTTGAGAGCGTTGGAGAAAGAGTGGGTGTCCTCGCCAACCTCGCGCTGGTTGACCACACAAGACTGGTGCTGGTGCAGGAACTCGATCGGGTCCTCGACGGTCATGATGTGATCGCGCCGCTGCCGGTTGGCCAGGTCGACGAGTGCTGCCAAGGTGGTCGACTTCCCGGAACCCGTGGGTCCCGTGACAAGCACGAATCCGCGAGGCAGCATGGCGAAATTGGCCACCGACGGCGGGATACCTAGGTCCTCCAGCCGCTTGATCTCGAAGGGAATCAGCCGAAAAGCCGCGCCGAGCGAGTCACGCTGCCGGTAGAGGTTCACCCGGAAACGAGCCTTACCGGGAACGGAGTAGGCGAAGTCCAGCTCAAGGTTTTCCTCGAACTTCTCCCGCTGACGCTGGGTGATCGCCGCGTACATGAGGCGTTGGATGACCGACGGAGTCAATTCGGGGTAGTCCTCGAGGGGCGTCAGGTGCCCGTGCAGCCGCAACTGGGGCCGAGACCCCGTCGTCAGGTGCAGGTCAGATGCCTGGCGATCCAAGACGATCGACAAGAGCTCGTGCAGGTTTAGCTCGCCCTCGCTAGGGCGCTCCTCGGTCGTGGTCCGGCCATACGCGCCCTCGAAAGCCTCGGTCTCCGCTAGTTCGACCTGGCCTGCGTCGGCACCGGCTGAGGGCTGAGTGGTTGTCTCGGCCGGTGTCGCTGCGACGGGAGCCGGCTCGGCCACCGGCGATGGGGCAGGGGTCGCGGCCGGGACCGGAGTCGGGGCTTGGACTGGAGCGGGAGCTGGGGCCACGTCGGCGACTGGCGCTAGGGGCACGCTCAGGGTGGTCCCAGTGGACGCTTCTGGCGCCTCGGTCGCAGGGGCCGAAGGCTGCGGCGCTGGTGCGTCGGCCGGTGCGAGCCCGGGTACGACCAACGGCGCAGCGGCTTGCGGCGCCGGAGCAGCTGGTGGGGGCGCGACAGGGGCGGTCTCGGGCTGAGTCGTCGTGGGCGCCGAGGTGCTCACCACGACCCCTTGGTCGGCCGAGGGCTTCCATTCAGGGTCGAGAGGCGAGGGCGCGAACGCCGCAACGGCATTCTGCGCCGAGTCCTGATCTCCAGGCTCGGGCGCGGACCCGCCGAATCCGGTGGTCTCCACACTGGCCCCTTTCGTCAGGGACCGCACGGTGCGGATCCCTCGTCCTGCCATCGGTCGAGTTCGGGCGCGCCTTGAGCGCGCAGGCGATACCTCAGACCACGACGCGCATGATTTCTTCGATCGAGGTCACCCCAAGAGCCACCTTGTGCATCCCGTCGTCACGCAAGAACGTCATTCCGTCGGCCTTGGCGACGTCTGAGATCTGCGATGAGGAGGCATGCTCCACGGTCAGCCGTTCGATCTCCTCACTGACAGGCATGACCTCATGCAGCGCCAGCCGTCCCTTGAACCCGGTCTTGGAGCACGCCGAACAGCCAACGGACCGGAACAAGGTAGGGAGCTCGTCGCCGTCTTTCCACGGATAGCGCGCGGTCAGCAGGGCCTCGGCGGTCGGCGTGTACGCCTCCTTGCACTTGCTGCACAAGCGACGCGCGAGGCGTTGCCCCAACACACAGTCCACGGCGGAGCCGACCAGGAAGGGCTCGATCCCCATCTCAATCAACCTGGTGATTGCGCTGGGTGCGTCGTTGGTGTGCAAGGTCGAAAGCACCAGGTGACCTGTGAGCGCGGCCTCAATAGCGATCTGAGCGGTCTCGTGGTCGCGGATCTCACCGATCAAGACAATGTCCGGGTCCGAGCGCAGGATGGATCGAAGCGCCGAGGCAAAGCTCAGGCCCGCCTTGTTGTTGACCTGCACCTGGTTGATGCCCGCGAGCCGGTATTCAACCGGGTCTTCCACGGTGATGATGTTGACTTCAGGCTTATTGAGGATGTTCAGCGTGGCGTACAGCGTGGTCGATTTTCCGGAGCCGGTCGGCCCGGTGACGAGAATCATCCCGTACGGCTTCGTGAAGCTGCGCGAGAAGCGTTCGAAGTTGTTGTCGCTGAAGCCGAGATCTGACAGATCCAAGCTCGCCGTGGAGTTGTCCAGGATTCGCATGACAACCTTCTCGCCCCACACCGTCGGGAGCGTGGCGACGCGAAGGTCGATCTTGCGTCCGTTCGCGTTGACCGACAGTCGCCCATCCTGAGGGATCCGTCGCTCGGCGATATTGATGTCAGACATGATCTTGAGTCGGCTGGTCACCCCCGACTGGATGCTCTTGGGAGAACGCATGATCTCGTGCAGCACACCATCGATGCGGTACCGGATCCGAAGATCCTTCTCAGTTGGCTCAAGGTGAATATCGGACGCTCGATCCTGGATGGCCTGGACGATCAAGGCGTTGACGTACTTCACGATCGGCGCATCGTCACTGGCATCGTGCACCGACGCGAGGTCGACTTCCTCGTCCTGGTTGTCGAGCGCCGAAGTCAGCTCATCGAGTTCGGAGTCTGCCCGGTAGATGCGGTCGATGGCTGCGCTGATATCTGCCGGCGTTGCTAGGCACGGTTTGATCTCAAGCTGGGTACGCATGCGGACGTCATCGAGGGCAATCACGTTCGCGGGGTCGGCCGTTGCGACCAGAAGTTTCCCCTCGTCGAAGGCGAAGGGAAGCATGCTAGATCGGCGTGCGAGCTCCGCGGAGATCAAGGCGGCCGCAGAGTGGTCGATGACCGTGTCGCTGAGGTCGACGAAGCGCATGCCGATCTGCGTGGCCAGGGCCGCGACCAATTGGCCCTCGGTGACCACGCCTTGATCAACGAGTACACGACCCAACGAGCGGCCGAGCCGCTGATGCTCCTCGAAGGCAGTCGTCAGTTGACTGGCAGTGACCAGTCCCCCCTCAACGAGGATGTCCCCAAGCTGTTTCACGTTTTCCCCTCCACGCGGTGACCCCCGTGTGTCATCGGCGCCTGAGGCGGAGGCTTGAGCGCCAAGCGGCCCCCGGGGAGCTGCTTCAGGGGTTGAGACGATCAGCAATCGAAGCGAAAGCAGACGCCCGCGGATCGCCGTCCTCGAGCACCACCTGGCTCCCGTCTTCGAAGAACAGGCCCACACGCGGCCGCTTTGGTTCCGGTACTCCCGGCGGCCCCTCAATCAACGGAGGGGTCTCGCGAGCCTGAGATGAGCTCTCCATCGGACCCGCGACGTCCCCGGGCGGCGGCGCGGCCGCAGCCGGAAGAACGTCGGGCACATCAGGGCCAGCAAGAGAACGCGCGGGGATAGCGCCGGCGGCTGGCCCATCCAGCCCGGCTAGAACCGTGACCGATGCACCGGACAGCGACAGCGCGTGGCGTCCCGGTGGCCGACGTCTGCGCCCGAACAGCTTCATGCCCGCCTACACCGACGCGCGTTCTGCCTCGACCTCTTCGAGGACGGCGTAGAGCAGGGCAAGCAGAACGGCCTTTACGGAGTCCTTGTCCGTCGCATCGCAGGGCAGGACAGCGATCTCAGGGCCGAGCTGCAGAACGTCTCTGAGTCGTTCCTCCGCCGCGGGGTCCAAGGCATCGGCCCGGTTGAGCGCAACCACGTACGGAACGCGCGCCATGCGACGGAAGGCATCCATGATGCCAATCGATTCGGCCAGCGAGTCGTCGCGCTCGGCGTCGACCAGCAGGACGTACCCGAGCATGCCTTCGCCCAAGATCTCCCACATGAAGTCGAACCGCTCCTGCCCGGGTGTACCGAACAGGTAGAGGACGAGGTCGCGGTCGATCGTGATCCGACCGAAGTCCATGGCCACGGTGGTTTCGTTCTTGCGCGCTTTGGTCGAGTCGGTGATTCCACGCTCGGTGGACAGCACGGTGATCTCACTGATTGTGCGGATGAGCGTCGTCTTGCCGGCCGCGAACGGTCCGGTGACCACGACCTTGACCGCCTGACCGCCATGGCGACGCCGAGTTCTGCCCGTAGCCATCTAGAGTCCCCTTACTCCGGCAATGAGCCTCAGGAGGAGGCTTCGGTTCACGCTCGGGTCGCGCTCGATGAGCGTGGACGCCGTTGGATCGGTAGCGATCGCAGCAGCCCCTGAGGTCTGCGGCGTCGACGGGACGCCCTGCAGGCGCGGGGGGACTGCTGGCTCGGGGTGATCAGGCCGACGAGCGGGACGGAACGGCTCTGGTCTCGGAGGGACGACATCGCCCATCCGGCGTCCTTCGGCTGCTCGCGCCGCCGGTTGACCGACCCGGTCCGACTCGGGCCGTGCCGCCGGAGCCGCAGCGCTCTGGACGTCGGCTGACGCTCCCCCCGTTGATGCCGGTTGTGCTGACTCGGTCGTCTCGCTGGCCTCAGCTGACTCGCTGGCCTCAGCAACCTTCGGCGTAGTGGGGGGCTCGGCAGCCTCCTGCGCGCCATCAGCCTCGTCGCTGGGCTCGGCCTTCTTTGCATCCTTCGGCCCGCGGGGCTCAAAGTCTTCTGCCGGCTCTTGGCCCGCAGCGGGTTCGACCTGCTCCACGGCCTCGTCGGGGGCCACCGGCGAGGTGTCGTCCGTACGGGCCACTGGCTCGCTCGTGGAAGTTTCGGGACCGCTAGTACGGCGCTCCAGCGGCTCGAGCAATGCCTGCCGCCTGGTCACGGTGGTGACGTGGTCGTGCTCGCCCTTGACCTGAAGGAGCCCGCGATCCACCAGGGAGGACAGGCTCGAGACCACCGCGAATTGACCACAGCCGGTGAGCTCGACTAGGTCGCCGACCCTGCGGCGGCCATCCACAAGGGCAAGCAGCGCCCACTCATCCTTGGTCACCAGCGGCTCGGCAGCAAGGACGACCGGCATGGTGAGCACCGTGTCCGGACCGGGGATCACCGCTGCGATGAGCTCCCACGCTCCCTGGCGTTGAGCGGCCTCAGCGACTACTGACTCAGGTGTGAGCCGGATGCCCACGTCCTCAGGGTTGTTCGCGTCCACGCCGAAGGCGAAGTCCCCCTCTGGCCAGCGCAACAAGTCGAAAACTGAATCCATCGTCTGCTCGGTGGCGGCCTGGCGGATCAACTCCGAGTCGACCGCACCTAACTCGACCAGGAGCGCACCGATGCCGGAGGCCGTACCTGCGTCACTCGCAGCAGCAACGGCGGCTGTCAGAGACTCATCGTCGACCACTCCGGAGCCGATGAGACGGCGCGCGAGGGACTGACGCGGACCGTCCGCCGCTGCGCCGGTGATGAAGCCGTCGGAGAAGTAGACGACGCCATCTCCCGTGCCCTGGTGCAGGCGGAGACCCCCGACTTCTTCGTGAAGCTGAGTAGCTGGAAGATGTCGGGCAGGCTGAACGCGTCGAGCGAGCCCTCGAGCTTCACCTCAACTCCTCATCTGGTCGTCACGCGCGGTTGGTGGATGTGGAAGGCAATCTGTTCGTCAGGACCAGCCGTCGTCGGAGAACCTTTCGGAGTCCGATGCGTCCGAGTCGGATCCACCGGGCGTGAAGCTCGCCCAGGCACCGAGGTCGGGCGTGAGCTGAGACGCGTTGGATGTGGTCACGCCAGCCATTGCCCGCTCTGCTTCGGGGCCTGACTCGTCGGTTTCCTCGTCGTACTGGCCCGTCTCTTCGGCACCCAGCCCTAGCGGATCAGCCTCATCGATGGCGGGCTCATCTGCGTAGACCTGGTCCTCACTGATGTGCTCTGCGTCTTCGACTGAGTGGTCGACTGAGGCATCGTCGCTCGGTGCGGCACTCGGAAGCTCGCTGATCGGTTCCAGGTCCCAGGTGTCCGCGTGCGGCGGTTCCGCTTCGACCTGGTCGTCCTCAGCACGGAGCACGCCGCCCACAGCGGAGGCTGCGCGGCGGATCTCGTACATCAGCAGCCCGACCTTGGCACCACGGGCGCCAACAGCAACAAGAACGGCCTCATCATCGGCGGAGACCAGGAATACCGTTCCCGACTCGCCTTCGACGTAGACCTGGGAGAGCTCACCGCGACCGAGCCCTTCGGCGGCACGCTCACCAAGGGAGAGCAGCGCGGCGCTCATGGCCGCGACCCGGTTCTCATCCATGGCGGCCGGCAGGGCCGAAGCCATCGGCAGACCGTCGAAAGAGACCACCGAAGCGGCCTCGACCTCCGGCGACTGGCGAAGAAGGTCAGACAACACACGATCAAGCTGAGCAGATCGCCCAACAAGCAGATCCGACATCGGGAACCCTTCCACCCCACGCGCCGCGGTCTCGGCGCCCTGATTCCCCATCGGCTGACTCGCCCGAGGGCTTGAACTCCAACGAGCCCCCGCGTCGCTCGAGTTCTGCTGGGGAGTCGGGTCCGAGAACGGCCGACGCACAATCTCGCCGACGTCGGGTGGTCGGGGGCGTCCGTCGGCCTCCTTCCGCCTCGCGGTGCTCGGCCTCCCGCCAAACCCGGCCACGGCCAAGTCGACATTCGGCGTTCGACACCATTGCGGGGCCACGTACTGGGTGCAAATCGGGGGCTTCGGCCACACGGAGGTCGGCAGATCCTCCTATGGACTCCTAAAGGTTGCCGTCAAGTGGGTTGGCAGTCCTCTTGCGATTGCCGCATGACTCCTTAGTTGCACCCCACGTAAGTAGGCAGTCCGTCGGGGTGCGTGGCACTTCGAAGTCCAGGCGACGCAACTCACCACCATGCGCCCGATCTTGTCGATCGCCTCGCGCGGTTTCTGATCGATGGAGACAAGAGAACCTCGGTGGGCCAGGGGCACACTCCTGGCGCCACCGTCACTACACCAATTGGGCCTTCGCCCAGTCGTAGGTCACCACGGATGCGTTACCAAGTTGGCCGCCCTGCGGGGTGGCGTACTCGGCGAACGTCGCAATCTGGTAGCCGATGGACAAGGAATGTGCTCCAGGCGGCCGGTCGGCATAGGTCTGCATGGACGTGATCTTGCAGTTCTTAAGCAGCCAGTAGGCGACCACCCAGTCCTTGGCGATGCCGCCAGTGCCCAAGTCGGTGCTGATGACCGCGACTGTGGGGATCGTTTTCCCTGTGGCTGCCCAGCCGAACATCTTGGGAGTCGAGAATCCAGCCTGGATGCCGACATCGAGGGGCTGCGGTTGCGACTTTGCCGTCCCCTGCCCGCTGGCCGTGGTCGCGTCGAAGATGGCGGCGGACGAGACGCCCAACCACCAACCGTCGTTCCTGAATAGGCCCGTCAACGGGACGCCGGCAGGCAAATCCGGCGGGGCCTCGACACTGTCGGTGATATCGGTGGGGCCGGATAGCCCGGCAATGCTCAACCAAGTTCCAGCCATGCTCTAGGCCCCTGTTTCTGTGTGGAAAGTGAACTCAAGGTCTTCGTCGATTCGGCGAACGGTGTAGGAACCGCGCGCTTGGAGAGAGCCTGAAGTGCCAACGATGGTGAATGTTCCTTCGGTGTTGGCTGGACCGACGCCGACCACCGTAGAGCCATTGAACTCAAGCGTTTGCAGGTGGATCGGGGCCCGCCCGCCAACGACGTGGCTCGTGTCGAACCGGCCGACGGTCTCCCCGTTTGATGCCTGGAGGCTCCCGTGAGGCAATGCGGGGGCGCCACGTTCGGGGCGCTTTCCGAACTCAGCACCCGGCCGTGCGATCCGCACGTCGCGGCTTCGCAAAGTGGTTGGCAGCACGGCAATGGCAGGTAGGTCGGCTGGGCTCAGCTGCTCCGCCCCCACAGTGGGCTGATCACCGCCGAGCCGTCCCGTCGCAAGCCCAGCGAACGCACCGGCGGCGCCAATCAAAGCTCGGCGCGAGATCTCAGTCATTGGGGCTGCCCACCTGGGCCGAGAGTCTGAACCCGCCGCGCGTCGATGATGATGCTGCCCCCGGGCCCTCGCATTCCCACTCCGGTGTTGGTGAGCGCGAACGTGTAGAGCCCGTTCGAGCTCGTGAACCGCAGCGTCCCCTTCGTGGAGAGCGAGGCAGAAGCGAAGCGAACGGCCTTCTCCTTCGCGCTGCAGCGGACGTTCTTAGTACCTGCGCCCTTGACCGATAGCGCACCGGTCTTCTTGTTGGCGCAGGCCTTGGTCACTACCGGGGCTGCCTTGAGCGCAGCCAACTGGGGGCTCAACGCCGTCTGCGCCCCGGCAGCGAGAACCACGGGAGTTGTCTCGCTGCTCGTCCCTGCCTCGGCCGCGGCGGCGGAATTTGCGGACGCGCTACCCAACGCCCACGAGCCGCCGGCGATGCTGACACCCGCGATCAAAACCGCAAGTGTTCTCGTGCCACGGATCCCCATTCTGCGCCTCCCGACAACACAAAGAGGCAGGGAACTCCTGCGACTATGGGCGAACGGTAGCCCCGACGAAGTCCCCAGGAGGCACTTTCGACAGAACCCGTCTGGAAGTACGCAAGCGGCCACGCTTAGAGCCGGCCGTGGAGCAGATGGCCACGCAGGTCCGCGTGACCGGGAGGTCCCATTCAAGCCGTTTGGTACGCAGTCGTGTTGGCCTGTCGACTTGCAGTACCAACCTCTGGAGACGTGCTGACCAGCAGCGTCAAGGCTGGGCAAGCGCCTCGCGAAGTACGTATACGGGAACGTCCCGGCCGGTCATCAACCTGAGTTGAAGCACGGCCTGGTGCACCAACAGGTCATGCCCTGACAGCACCGATCCACCCCGAACCGCCCACTGGGCCGCGAGCGCGGTTGGCCATGGGTCGTAAACCACGTCGAAAAGCACCCCAGGCAACGTCGGGACTGCGTGGACCAGCAGGTCGGTGACCCCTGCGGGCACCGTCGAGACAACAATCGGGGCCAACATCCCCTGTTGGGCGTCGGTCCAGTCAGCCACATCAATGCTGAGATCCAGGCGTCCTGCTAGGTCCTGGAGCGACGATCCTGCAGCAGGACTGCGCAAGAACGCCTGCACGCGACCGACCCCAACCTGACTCAACGCGGCCAAAGCAGCGAGCGCCGTTGCTCCTCCCCCGAGGATGGTGGCCTCGCTGCCGGTGACACCCCGGTCTCTCATGGCCGCCACGAACCCCGGCACGTCGGTGTTGGCGCCTCTCCGACGCCCGTCCGTAAACACCAGCGTATTGGCCGCTCCAACCAGCTTGACCACCTCGTCTGCCGAGTCCAGCAAGGGCAGGACCGCCTGCTTCAGCGGCATCGTCAGGGACAGCCCCGCCCACTCCGGGCCAAGTGATGCCACGAACCCAGGAAGCTGCATCTCGTCGACATCGACGGCTTCGTAGTGCCAGTCCAATCCAAGGAACTCGTACGCCGCGCGGTGAAGCCGCGGGGACATCGAATGCCCGATCGGGTGCCCGAGAACGGCCGCCCGACGGGCGCGGCTCATTGGCCAGCCTTGAATTCAGCCTTGAACTTCAGGAACTCCGCGTATGAGTCGGTGAACTTGGTGAGGCCAGTCGCCGGGTCCACCGTCACGTAATACAGCCACGGACCATCAGCGGGCGCCAGGGCAGCCTCCAAAGCTTGTTCACCGGGACTATTGATCGGCGCTGGCGGCAAACCTGGATACAGATAGGTGTTGTACGGGGAGTCCACCGTCAGGTCGTCAGTCGACAAGCGGATATCGCTGCGCCCGAGCGCGTAGTTGACAGTGGCGTCCAGCTGAAGCGGCATGCCGGCATCTAGCCGGTTGTAGATCACGCGGGCGATCTTGGCGAAGGTATCCGGCCGACCCTCAGCCTCAAGCAAACTCGCGACGATCACCGTCTCGTAGCTGGTGAGGCCAGCCAGTTCGGCGCGAGCCTCCAGGTCGACTGCAGCCGCGGCCTCATCGAAGCGCTTCACCATCGCCCGCAGCTGCTCTTCGGCAGAGGTGTCGGGCTGCACGATGTAGGTCGCCGGGAACAAGAACCCTTCGGGGTTGTCCTCCGCGTAGTCCGGCAGCCCCAGCGTTTTGGGCCGGTTGAGGGCCTTCTCTAGCGCCTTCAGTGTCAAAGGGGTCTTCTTGGCGAGGCGGGCGACAGTCTCGGAAACCTGCCGACCCTCGGGGATGAGCACCTTGTCCTCAACGCGGTTGGCTGGGTCGAGGAGCGCGACGACGGCATCCGCGGCTGGCATCTGCAAGAGCAGCGAGTACGTCCCGGGCTGGATCTGGACCGCCCGCTCGTTCGCGGTGGCTGCCTGCACGAAGGCCTCCGGGCTGGCCACCACCCCCGCATCCGTCAGCAAGATCCCCATCGCGGTCAGCGTGGCTCCCGGGGGAATCACCACCGTGGCCTCACCCGAGCCGGGCCCGGGGTAGTCATCGGTACCCCCGAATCCCAGCAGGCCGTAGGCCAGGTAAACCACGCCCGCAAGGAGCGCCCCCACGACCACCAGCGCAATGACGACGGAGATGAACCCTCGTCGCCGCTTCGGTTTAGGGGCCCCGGAGGGAGGGCCGGCCAGTCCGAGTCCGACCTGACTCATTCGACCGCCACCGGGTGGCCGGGCGTCGCGGCCGGAGCCAGCAGCACGCCGGGTGGCCGGCCGGCCACCCGCTCTGCGTCCAGAGCCGCCTGCAAGATCACCACGGCAGCCGCCTGATCGATCCGGTCGCGACCGGAGCGAGCAGACACCCCCGCCGCCTGCAAGTCCCGCTGCGCGGTGACCGTCGTGAGGCGCTCATCGACCAGACGAACAGGGATCTCGCCCAGGGTCTTGGACAAAGCAGCTGCGAAGGACCGCGCATCGGCCGCGGCCGCCCCTTCCTTTCCGGACAGATGCAGCGGCAGTCCGACAATGACCTCCATCACCTGAAACTCGTGGACCAACCGAGCCAAACGCTGGACATCTCCGGGACCGCGAGCGACCGTCTCTTCGGGCGTGGCCAGCAGGGCATCCCTATCGGAGCGCGCTACCCCGATGCGCACGCTTCCCACGTCGATCCCCAAGCGCGCCCCAGGGCGCATCGCTCGATCAACCATTCGACGTGCTCGCAGCCAGGACGGCCGACTCGATGGCGGCCAAGGCCTGCGGAATCGCCGACGGGTCGGACCCACCGCCTTGGGCGAGGTCATCCTTCCCGCCGCCTCCCCCACCGAGTGCCGAAGCTGCTGCGCGTACGAGCGCTCCGGCCTTGACCCCCCGGTCACGCGCCGCTTGGTTGACCGCCACGATGACGATGGGCTTGTCGGCCGGAACCGTGACGAGCCCAACGGCTGCTGACTGTTCACCAAGCCGATCGCGTAGGTCTAAGGCCAGCGCGCGAGCATCGTCCGCGCCGGTGCCGTCGGGGATCTGCTGGACCACCAGGGCCGTACCCCCCACGTCGCGGGCAGTTTCGACGAGGGCCGCTGCGCCCGCAAGAACCTGCCCAGCGCGCAGCTTGTCCAGGTCGCGTTCAGCATCCTTCAGCCGAGTCAGGACGCCGTGGACTCGCTCGGGCAACTCCTCAGGGCGTGCCTTGAAGACCTCGGCGAGCTGGTGGACCAGCACGTGTTCGCGGGCCAAGAACTGGTAGGCATCGGTGCCCACCAACGCCTCAACGCGTCGGATCCCAGCCCCGATCGAGGACTCCCCGAGGAGCTTGACGACACCGAGCTGTCCGGTCCGGCTGGTGTGCGTTCCCCCGCACAGCTCACGGGCCCACTCCCCCACCGAGACCACACGGACCTCGTGCCCGTACTTCTCACCGAACAACGCCATGGCGCCGGTTTCGCGCGCCTGCTCCTGCGACATCAACTCCGCGGTGACCGCGAGGTCATCAAGGAGCACCGCGTTGACCCTCGCCTCCACGTCACCCAACACCGACGCGGGGACCGCGGACGGATTTGGAAAATCGAAACGCAATCGACCCGGTGAGTTCTCCGAGCCCATCTGGGTTGCCGTCTCACCCAGAGCCTCGCGAAAAGCCTTGTGGACCATGTGGGTCGCAGTGTGGGCACGGGAGATCGCCATCCGGCGCTCACGGTCTACATCTGCGTGGCCGGAGCTGCCAACCAGCACCTCCCCGCTCTGCACGACGGCGCGGTGAACGATGAGTCCGGGCATCGGTGCCTGGACGTCTCGAACGGTGAGGACCGCGCCGTGGTCCAAGGTGATGGTCCCCGTGTCACCGAGTTGTCCGCCACCCTCGGCATAGAACGGCGTCCGGTCGAGTACGACTTCGACTTCCTGGCCATCGGACGCCGCGCCAACTGGGACCCCGCCCACCAGGATCCCGACGACCGTGGAATCGGACGTGGTCTCGGTGTAGCCCGTGAACTCCGTGGCACCCAAGGCGGCCGCGTTCTGATAGGCGGACAGGTCATGATGGCCGGTCTTCTTGGCGCGCGCGTCGGCCTTGGCTCGGTCCCGCTGCTCGTTCATGAGCCGCCGGAAGCCCTCCGCGTCCACCTTGAGGCCGGCCTCGGAGGCCATTTCCAAAGTGAGATCGATCGGGAAGCCGTATGTGTCATGCAGCTTGAACGCTTCGTCGCCAGCCAGGGTGGTCGAGCCGGTGGAACGCACGGCTGTCGCCGCCATCTCGAACATCTGAGTGCCAGCGCGCAGGGTGTGGCGGAAGGCCTCTTCCTCGCCGTACGCGGTGCTCGAAATTCGCTCCCAATCCGTGCCCAGCTCCGGGTACGACCGACTCATCCAGTCCATGCTCAGCGGCAACAGCTCGGGCAAGGTCGGCTCATCGACACCTAGCAACCGCATCGATCGCACCGCGCGTCGGAGCACGCGCCGCAGAACGTAGCCCCGTCCCTCGTTGCCGGGCGTCACCCCATCGCCAATGATCATTAGGGCGCTGCGGACGTGATCGGCGACCACCCGCAACCGCACGTCGTCATCGTGATCGCGCCCGTATTGCTTGCCCGCCAGTTCGGCCGCACGGTCGAGTACGGGCCGCACCTCATCGATCTCGTAGAGGTTGTCGACGCCCTGGAGGAGGAAGGCCACTCGTTCCAGCCCCATGCCGGTGTCGATGCTCTTGGCCGGCAACTCGCCGGCGATGTCGAAGTCGTCCTTGCTGCGCACGGCACTGAGTTCGTGTTCCATGAAAACGAGATTCCAGAACTCGAGGTAGCGGTCCCCGGCTCCCTCGACGTCGCCCTCGGCGCCGTATTCGGGTCCTCGGTCGATCAGGATCTCGCTGCACGGCCCGCCAGGACCAGGCACGCCCATGCTCCAGTAGTTCTCCTTCTTTCCGAGCCGAAAGATCCGGTCCTCGGACAACCCAGCGACTCGCTTCCACAGGCCGAACGCCTCGTCGTCATCCTCGTAGACGGTGGCGAGGAGTTGCGACTCGTCGAAGCCGTACCCGCCGTCGGATTGAGGCCGGGTCACGAGCTCCCATGACAGCTCAATCGCTCGTTCCTTGAAGTAGTCGCCGAAGGAGAAGTTCCCATTCATCTGAAAGAACGTCCCATGCCGCGTGGTCCGGCCTACCTCCTCGATGTCGAGGGTCCGTACGCACTTCTGCACGCTTGTCGCTCGCGGCCAGGGCGCCTGCTCCTGGCCAAGGAAGTACGGCTTGAACGGAACCATGCCCGCGTTGACGAACAGCAAATTGGGGTCATCGAGCAACAACGAAGCCGACGGAACGACCGTGTGATCGCGCTCAGCGAAGAAGCGCAGCCAGCGACTGCGGATCTCAGCGGTCTCCACGGTGTGTCCTCTCCAACTCTCGGCTTCGGGGCGTGCAGATAGACAGTCCGCGAAGACGGCCGCCCGGTCGGTCAGCCTATCCGCCGACCTCGCTTTTCCTGATTCGTTCGCACACGGCTGGGTCACGATCAAAGACCCAGCAGGGGGCCGAAACTGGCTCATCACCCTGGCGAACTACCGCGGCCGGGCCCAGAAGTGTCCGATTCGGACGCTCCCAGCGGCGGGGAGTGCGCCACATTCGGACACTTCTGCCACTAGTTGGCTATGGCCCAGGCCCGGTGACCTTTGGAGTCACAGGCGCATCTGGATTCGCGGTGGTCTCGGGAGTCTCACCGCGGACGACCGTGCGCAGCCGTTCTGCCCGCAGGCCCAGCTCACGTTCGGCTCCATGGTCGCTGGGGACGTAGTAGCGCCGGGAAACGACGGCATCGGGGGCGTACTGCTGCTCCACCACACCGTGCGGAGCATCGTGCGGGTAGCGGTAGCCGGTCCCATGGCCGGGCTTTGAGCTCCTCCGGCGTAGTGGGAGTCGCGCAAGCCGGCAGGCACCGCCCCGCCGAGTCCGGATCGGAACATCCTCGACGGCGGCACGATAGCGGTGACCACAGCGTTTGACTTGGGCGCCAGGCTGAGGTGAATGACCGCCTGGGCGAGGATGATCTGTCCCTCGGGAAAACCTACGAGCGTCACTGCCTGCATGGCAGCGA
>CAWKPB010000007.1:0-501922 GCA_963851405.1 uncultured Actinomycetota bacterium
TCGATCCGCACGTTGTACCCGCGGACGTTGTTGTTGTAGAAGCGGCGACTCGCTGCGATGCGATCCTCGGTCTCGGCCAACTGGCGCTGCAGGTCGCGAAAACCCTCGCTCGCCTTTAGGTCGGGATAGGCCTCCGCGACAGCGAACAGCTGACGAAGGGCGCTCTGCAGGATGTTCTCTTGTGCCGCCTGCTCCGCTGGCGTGCTCCCCGGCGCAGCTGCGACCGTTCGGGCGGCGGTCACCGCCTCCAACGTCGCGCGCTCGTGCGAGGCGTAGCCCTTGACCGTCTCCACCAGGTTGGGGATGAGGTCGTGGCGGCGGTGTAATTCAACGTCGACCTGGCGCCAAGATTCCTCGACTCCATTGCGCTGACGGACGAACCGGTTGTACGAGACGACCACCGCGATCGCCAAGACGACGAGGATCCCGAGGACCACCCATCCCCACACCGACACGGTCAACGCCTCCCATTCCGACGGAGGGACCTAGGCCCCGCCCGTCTCCTGTTGAGGATCGTAGCCATGGTCCTTCCAAATGAAGGCAGGGATTGAGGAGGTCACCGCCTGAAGTGTGCTCAAGCGCGCGTCTATGTCGTCGAGGTCCAGCGGACCGTCATCCCAACTGAGCAGGCTCGCCCCGTCGATGCGCCACGGCTCACGACGGGCCCGCAACAGCATCTCCATCGTGCGTGGGGTGAGCACGTCGGAGGCGAACTTGGCATCGCCGGCAGCCACTTGGAACGCCCGGTTGAACTCCTCCGACTCCAACTCGATGTCGCTACCAAGCCCCACCGCGGCCGACGCTCGGTGCAAGAACGACTCCGGCGCCACCTCCAGCCTCGGCAACCAGGCCGGCAACTCGAGACACACCACGCCATGGCGGTGGGTCGTTGAGGTTCGGTTGCCCTTGGTGTCGGTGGAATGGGTCTCATACGAGTAGGTGAACGCCACGAAGGCGCGGCCTTGCCACACTCCTTCGACCACATCGCGCGTGCGTCGGGTATCCCCCTGGTCGAACGGCCGGCCGTGCCACCGGCCCACCAAATCGGCGCGCTCCGGCTGATAGGTCCAGCCGCGCATCGTGGCAGCAGCGAACAGTCGTTCTCGGCGTTTGGAATCAGCGACCGCCTGATAGGCGATCAGCCCACCGACGACCAGCGCGCCGAGCGCGAAGATCCAAAGCGGAAAGGTGGCCACATCTGACCTTCGACTCGATGACGCTCGCGCTAGAGCCCGAGGTCGTCGGTCGAGTACACGGCCCGATAGGCCAGACCCGCGGCTTCGACCGTCGGTGCGGCGCCCCGCTCGACGATCACGGCGACACCGACGACCTCCGCACCGGCCTCCCGAAGGGCCTCCACGGCCGCAAGGACTGAGCCGCCCGTCGTCGACGTGTCCTCTACCGCCAGCACCCGTCGGCCAGCGACGTCCGGCCCCTCGATCCGGCGCTGAAGCCCGTGCGCCTTCCCTTCTTTGCGAACGACGAACGCGTCGAGGCGACGGCCCCGTTGGGCGGCCGCGTGCAGCATCGCGGCGGCCACCGGGTCCGCGCCAAGGGTGAGCCCGCCGACCGCGTCGTACCCCAGGTCCTCCGTGAGGTCGAGCATGACCTCTCCGACCAACGGCGCCGACGTGCCATCCAGGGTGACCCGCCTGAGATCGACGTAGTAGTCGGCCTCCCGGCCAGAGGACAGCACCACGCGTCCATGGACGACGGCCTTGTTGACGATCTCGGTCAGAAGCTCCTCGCGTGCGGTCACGGCGCCGAGGCTAACGCCACCTGCGGGCACGTCACGAGTGCACCCAGCGCCAGACTGGGTGCCATGACCCCGCTCGTGCTTCTGCCTTCGCCCCTCACCACGTCCGCAGCGTGGGGTCGACTCCCGAACGCTCTGGGGGAGCTGTCCCTCGAGTCGCACCTGATCGAGCCGCAGGACGAGGACTGCGCCCCATACGCAGCGAGATGGGTGGCGTCCTGCGCCAACGAAATTGCCCGACTTCCTGCGAGTTCCGTCGTGCTGGTCGGCCACAGCGGGGCCGGACCGCTTCTCGCCCAGGTGGGCTTTGCCCTCCGATCTGCGCACCGACCGATCGGGGCCTACGCCTTCGTCGATGCCGGACTACCGCACGCGCGGCCACAGTCACGGCTCGACGCCTACGCACGTGAGGATCCGGCTTCCGCGGCGGAACTGAGGCGGTGGCTGGAGAGCGGTCAGACATACCCGCAGTGGCAGGTCGACGACCTGGACGACGTTCCCGACCTCGCGGACCGCGCGACCATCGTCGCGGCGTTGCGCCCCCGTGCGCTCGCGTTCTGGACCGAGAATCTCCCGACGCCGACGGACTGGCCGGATGCCCCCTGCGTCTACCTGCGCACGTCGGGGCCGTACGACCCTGCGCTTCGGTTGGCTCGGGCTCGTGGGTGGCCGACGACCACGGTGAACCTCGGACACTTCCCTGGCTTCGTTGATCCGGGCGCCACGGCCGAGGCTCTTGCCGACTTGCTCCGGCCGATCACGACGTGAATCTGTGTCCTTGCGGCAACCCAGCAAGCGGCCGGGATAGCGACAGAATGGATTCCGGTACGGCGGCCGCCTCTCCCCTCCAAGAGGCGGCCGTCGTCCGGTGCGCCGTCAGCGCTCGAGTTCAATGAGTAGTGCGACGGCGCTCGTGTGGTCGACCGGCAGGCCTTCGACCCACACGCGCGGGGGGCGGCGTACGGCTGCCGCCAAGCCAGCCCGGGCAACCCGGGCCTCGACGGTCTCGCGCAGCTGCCGGATGGCAGGCCCGAGCGAGGCGTCACGATCAACGAGCGCGACGACGCGCCCACTGGACAAGGATGCGAGCGGCTGGCCGCGGTCGAAGACCTCGGCCAACGCTGCCGCCAGGACCACCCCGCGGCCCATCCGCTGCCACGGGTCAACGGGCGAGACCGAGCCGTCCAGGACGACTAAGCAGGAAGTGTCGCTCGCGACGCGACCCGCAGCCGTCGCAGCCGCGTACGTCTCACGAAGTCGCGTGCGCAGATACGCGGGGGTTGCCAGCCCCGTGAGCGCGTCCTCACAGCCAGCCGTTCGCACCGGCGCGACGCCGGCGTCGGCCCAGCCCTCGGCCAACGCTCGCACCACCCGCAGCGGGGGTTGAAGAACCCCCGCTGCGAGGTAGAGCGACGTCAGGTCGTCCAGGGTTTCGCCAAGACCGACACCTTCGTCGGCGCGCTGTCGTCCGAGGCGGTCGGCAGCAGCCTCGACGCCCCGAGACTCGACCACCTCCTCGGCGAGAGCCTCAGCGAGTGCCTCAACGGCCGGTACGTACCAGTCCTCGGGGCGAGCCCAGGTGGAGCGAGCACTGCGATCGCGCCACCTTTCGCGGAGCGCGTCCGCGGCAGTCCCGGTGCTGGTCATGCCTCGAAGACGGACGACCCCGGGCCCCGTGACGCGGGAATCGCTGCTCCAACCGAGTGAACGTCGCCGTGGTGTGGCCCCGCATGCAACTCGCCACGTGATCGCGAATTCGTCACGATCGACCCGATCGAGCGTCAGAGGTCAGGTGGCGGGTGAGTTTCGCCGATGATCTGACGAGAGAACGCCAACGCCCGGCGAGGATAGGACCCGTGACGCACCCGACCCAGCTCGACGCATCGGCCCTCGGGCCGAGCGACGGCGAGCTGATCGCCGCCGTCAGGGGCGGGGACACCGAGGCCTACGGGGCGCTGTTCGAGCGCCACGGGACGGCCGCCCGAAATCTGGCCCGGCAGCACTCACGCAATGACGCCGATGCCGACGATCTGGTGGCTGAAGCGTTCGCGAAGGTCTTTGCGATCCTGCAGGCCGGCGGCGGCCCGGATGTCGCCTTTCGGGCCTACCTGTTCACCACCTTGCGCCGGGTTGCCTATGACCGCACTCGCGCTGGCTCCAAGATCCAGCTCACCGACGACCTCACCGCGTACGACCCCGGGGTGCCGTTCGTCGACCCCGCCCTGGAGGGACTCGAGCGCACGCTCGTGGCCTCCGCATATGCAACGCTCCCCGAACGCTGGCGCGCCGTCCTGTGGCACATGGAGGTCGAGGAACTCTCCCCTGCCGAAATTGCGCCCATCCTCGGCCTGACCGCGAACGGGGTCTCCGCGCTCGCCTACCGCGCCCGCGAGGGACTGCGTCAGGCCTACCTGCAGCAGCACCTGGCGATGCCGCAGGAGACGGGGTGCGCGGCGGTGAACGACAAGCTGGGCGCCTACGCGCGCGGTGGCTTGTCCCGACGGGAGACCCAACAGGTCGAAGACCACCTGGCAGGGTGCCGCGACTGCCGTGCCCTGGTGGCGGAACTAGCGGACGTGAACCACGGCATGCGCGCGGTGATTGCGCCCCTGGTGCTCGGGGTTGTGGGAATCAGCCTGCTCAAGAGCGGCGGGCTCCTTGGTGGCGCGGCCGCTGCCGGAGCGGCGGTCGGGGTCGCAACGCGTTCGGAGACCACCACCACGAGCGCGGCTTCCACGGGGGCGGGAGGAGCCGCTGGTGTGGCAGGCGCGGAGCTCGCTTCGGCTGGAGCAGGCGGTGGCGCGGCCGGCGTCGGTGCCGCTGCCGGTGGGGCAGCTGCCCGAGCAGCGGCTCGCTGGAGCATCAACCCGGCGGCTGCAGCGAGCGCGGCCGCCGCATTCGTGGCAGTCGTCGGTCTCGGAGCCATAGCCTTGTCCATGATCGGAGGCGGTCAGGGTCCGACGGCTGGACCTCCCGAGGCCCTGGGCGGACCCGGGGTGACAGTGCCCCTCGGACCCCAATCAACGCCGAGCCCCTCCCCGACCAACAGCGCCCCACCGGACCCAGCCGCCCCGACCCCGGCCGTGGACGTCGCGGGCGTGCCCGCGCCGCGCGCTGCCCAACCAACGTCCGCCGGTGGTGGGACGACGACTCCAAGTCCCGGCCCCAACACCTCGCCATCGACCGCGCCAACCCCGAAGCCCAGCGCGACGGTTTCCCCCTCGCCCACACCAACACCCACGCCGACACCGACACCAACCCCCGAGCCCATCGGTCCACTGCTCGCCGTCTCCTTGGAACCGCTGGGCGACCTCGTCGCCGGCCGGTCCGGGGTCATCGGCTTCACCGCAAGCAACACCGGCGACACGGCAACGAAGGGCATCACCGCCGACGTCACCTTGCCGCCCGGCGTGAGCCTGTCCGGCACCAGCGTGCTGCGTGCCGGCGGCCGATTCGGCCCCGGCGTCCCATCCGTGGCCCCCTTCGCGGTCTCCAAGGATTGGTCATGCACGGCCACCGCTGTCGGGGCGACCTGCCGTGGCCCCGATGTCGACGCTGGGAAGTCGATCACCGCCTACCTCGACGTGACTGCAGCCCCGGGATCCGAAGGATCAACGCCAGTGTCGGTGACGGTCACCGCGCCCGATACCTCGCCAGTCACTGTGACGGGAACCACGGGGGTCGCCGCCGCTGGCCACGCGGCTTCCTTCGCCGACCGCGGAAGCCTGGCCGTCGTCGAGGTGGGGGCGCCCTTGCTCTCGTGCCGAAGTGACCTGAACGGCTGCCTTGAGGCCCGCGCCCGCGAAGGCTCCCAACTGAACAACGACACCTGGTCCATGACCGGCATCGATGACGACACCGACCCGATCACTCAACTGTCCTCGAGCGCAGTCCTCGATCTCCCGACAGGGGCCACAGTCGCCTGGGCCGGCCTCTACTGGTCGGCCAACCGCCCAGATGGGGTGGGTACGGACCCACTCGGCCGTATCTCCCTGGGCGGCCCGGGCGACGATGGCTACTTCGACGTGACCGCGCAGCGAGTCGACACCGGGGCCTCCACCGGGCGCGGCCCTGCCTACCAGGCCTTCGCCGATGTCACCAACCAGGTACGAGCCGGTGGCGAGGGCCTCTGGTGGGCCGCCGATGCCGCCCTCGAAACCGGGTTGGGCCGGTACGCGGGTTGGTCCCTGGTCGTCGTGTACTCCGATGACGCGTTACCCGAGGGTCGGGTGACAGTCGTCGACGGATTCTCGTCCGTGACACCCACTGAGCCCCTGCCCCTCTCCCTCCCCGGCACAGAGGGCCTCGAGGCGCGGATCGGGATGGTTATGTGGGAGGGCGACGCCGGGATCAAGGGCGATCAGTTGGTCCTCGACGGGCGCACGCTGGTCCCGGCGGTCGGAGACCAGGACGGCAACAACGTCGCGGATGCCTTCGCGAACGGCACCAAGTACGCCAACACATTCGGGGTTGACGTGAAGCCGCTGGCCGGGGCAGCCTTCGCCAACGACACCGCAAAGGTCACCGTCTCAACGCAGCAAGACGTCTTCCTGCTCGGGGTGCTCACCATCTCTTCGACGTGAGCCCACCGCCCCGTTTAGGGGCAGGCGGCCAGCCGAAATCCGATATGGCTCATGCCGGTGTCCGCCATCTGTGGCCGCCGGGCGGCCGGGCGGTAGCGAAGGCAATAGCTGTCGGCACAGAGGAACGACCCCCCCTTGATGACCTTGCGCGGGACCCTGAATTGCGGCTGGTTCGGGTCGAGGCTGTCCTCGGACGTCCCGCCCCGCGGGTCGCGTGCGATGCAGCAGGGGGCGGTGTCCGGCCAACGGCTCTCCTGATACCAGTCCGAGGTCCACTCCCAGACGTTGCCCGCCATGTCGGCGAGACCGAACCCGTTGACCGGGAAGCTGCCGACCGGCGCGGTCGTGCCGTAGCCGTCATCGGCCCGCCACGGGAAGTCCCCGTGCCAGTAGTTCGCGCGCGGAGCGGCAGCATCCTCCGGCCCGTCGCCCCAGACGTACGTCGCACCCTCCAAGCCGCCGCGAGCGGCTCGTTCCCACTGGGCCTCGGTCGGGAGTACGAGCCCAGCCCACTCGGCGTACGCCATCGCATCCTCCGCAGCCACCTGAACGACCGGGTGAGCGCCCCGGGTGCTTACGTCACTCCCCGGTCCCTCCGGATGACGCCAGCAGGCACCTGGAGTCCACGTCCACCACTGGCTGAGGTGCCGCAGGTCGACGGGTCCGCTCGTCCGGCTGAAGACCATCGATCCGGGCACCAGGTTCGCCTCGGGAGCCCCCGGGAAATCCGCCGGGTCCAGCGGACGCTCCGCCACCGTCTGGTAGCCCGTCGCTTCGACAAAGGACCCAAACTCGGCATTGGTGACCGTCGTCCGAGCCAGCCAGAAGCCGCTGATCTCGACGTCGCGGGCCGGAGCCTCCTCGGGGTAGTGCACTTCAGAGCCCATCCGAAACACCCCACCGGGGATCCACACGAAGTCGCCCGTGGGCGGCTCACCGATGCGCTGAGACTGCCCCGGTCCACTCATGCGCTAGGCAAGCCCGCCTGCATCTTCGCGAGTGCGTCATCGATTGAGAAGGACGCCGACTCCTGGCGACGGGGGAAGTCCACGAACGACGCCAGCATCTGAGCCACGAACGCCTGGGCCGGCACCAGCAGGAACGCGTGGTCGAGCATCCAGTCCCAGTAGGTGTTCGACGTGATGTCGGCACGTTCATAGGGATCGGTGCGGAGGTTGAAGATCTTCGGAACGCGCAGGATGGTGAACGGCTCGGCCCAGACCTGAAGCGTGCCCTGAGCTCGCTGCTCAAGGAAAACCATCTTCCAGTTGTCGAACCGTAGGCCCGTCAGGTCGCCGTCATCGTTGACATAGAAGAAGAAGTTGCGCGGACTCTTCTCGGATTTGCCGGTCAGGTACGGCAGTTGATCGTGACCGTCCAGGTGGACCTTGAAGGTCTTGTGCCCAAGTTCGGCTCCGGCCTTCAACTGGGCCACGATGTCGGGAACCCCCGCAGCTGCTAGGAGAGTCGGGAACCAGTCGTTGTGGCTCATGATTCCGTTGAGGACCTTGCGCTCGGGGAGGTGTCCCGGCCAGCGGGCCACGCACGGGACGCGGTAGGCCCCCTCCCAGTTGGAGTTCTTCTCCCCTCGAAACGGGGTCATCCCCGCATCCGGCCAGGAATTCATGTGCGGTCCGTTGTCAGTGGAGTACACAACAATCGTGTCGTCGGCCAGCCCAAGTTCGTCCAGCAGGGCCAACAGCTCCCCCACAAGTTTGTCGTGGTCGACCATCGTGTCGTGGTAGTCCGACTGCCAACGTCCAGCTTGGCCCTTGCTCTCGGGTTTCATGTGGGTGCGGAAATGCATATGGGTGGCGTTGAACCACACGAAGAACGGCGTCTCCGCGGCCGCCTTGTCCTTGATGAAAGCACTCGCCGCCTCGAGGAACTCCTCGTCAACGGTCTCCATCCGCTTCTTCGTCAGAGGACCTGTGTCCTCAATCCGCTGAGTGCCGTCGGCGTTCGCCCAGGTGTGCACGACACCGCGCGGGCCGAACTTCGTACGGAAGTCCGGGAAGTCCTCGGGTGTGGGGTAGTCGTCGAGCTCGGGCTCCTCCTCGGCGTTGAGGTGATAGAGGTTGCCGAAGAACTCGTCAAACCCGTGCATGGTTGGTAGGTGTTCGTCACGGTCACCCAGGTGGTTCTTGCCGAACTGGCCCGTGGCGTAGCCGTTCGCCTTCAACGCCGTAGCGATCGTCGGGTCAGCGTCCTGCAAGCCGAGGTCCGCGCCAGGAAGCCCGACTTTGGTGAGCCCGGTCCGCACGGGGTTTTGCCCGCAGATGAAGGCCGCCCGGCCAGCAGTGCAGCTTTGTTCCCCGTAGTAGTCGGTGAAGCGCACCCCTTCGTCCGCGATGCGATCGATGTTCGGGGTGCGGTATCCCATGAGGCCGTCGCTATAGCAGCTCAGATTCGAGATCCCGATGTCATCACCCCAGATCACCAGGATGTTCGGCTTGGTCTGGGCCACCACGACCTCCAGGAGCGAGAACAAGACGGTTCGGTCAAACTATCGACCCACCCCGGGGGCCGCTAGTCCATGATCGCCGCACCGTCAGGTGCGTCCGCGCGGGCGCCATCGGCCGCGCCGATAGCGTGTCGGGCCGTGCCGCAAGCCGAAGCCGATGGCCTTGTAGGCCAGCGACGGAACGCTCACGACCTTGCCGCGCTCCAGATCCCGCAGGCTGTCGGCCACGACGCGATCCGCATCCAGCCACAGCCAATCCGGCAGCGACGACACGTCCATGGCCGCGCGCTCGTGAAACTCGGTGTGGGTGTACCCGGGGCACACGACCATGGCTCTCACCCCGGATTCGCGCAGTTCACCCCGCAGGCCCTGAGTGAACGCGATCACGTAGGCCTTGGCGGCGCCGTACGTCCCTGAGGGCAGCCAGCCGGCAACAGACGCCACGTTGATGACCGACCCCGAACGGCGTTCAACCATCCCCGCGAGCGCCGCGTGCGTCAGCCGCACCACGGCCACGACCATGACGTCCAGGGCGGCCTGTTCGAGTGCGAGGTCTCCGGACACGAAGGGTTGATTCGTTGAGAAGCCCGCGTTGTTGATCAGCACCTGGACCGGCGAAGACGGGTCCGCCAGGCGGCGCTCGGCCAGGGCCAATCCTTCCCTGGTCGACAGATCCGCCGACAGCACCTCCGTCGACGCGTCGAACCGATGCGCCAGATCGTCCGCAACCTGCTGCAGCCGAGCACCGTCGCGCGCCACCAGCACGAGGTCATATCCGTCCTGCGCCAAGCGCTGAGCGTAGGCAAGGCCAAGCCCAGCCGAGGCACCCGTGATCAGCGCAGTCGTCATGCAGCGACCCTGGCAGACGACCCCACTGCGAGCTGCAGCGGGCACGTCTGGCCCCGGCTTCAGTCACCTTTGTATCTCGGTCGGACTGGCAACCGGAGGAACCGCTCGGGAGGCGCTAGCGTCCCAGCGGCGCGGGGAGGTCCCGACACGGGCGGACGGAGGCACGATGGCGGGTCCGGGGATCTCGGGACTCGGTCGCACGATCGTGACGAGCGTGCTGCTTGCCGGTTTGGCCGTGACCCAACCTGTCGAGGCGCAGGCGGCGCCTGGACCCGCGACGACAGGCACGCTTTCGACGATGACGGGCGCGTACTCCCCGGTTGATCCGGACCGGCTTCCCGCGGGTTGGACGGCTGAGCCGTCGAGGACCAGCGGCAACGGCGTCGTGCTCCGCTGGTCATCCAACAGCCGCATCCGAACGGGGGACGCGCGCCTCGAGATCCGCATCGGGAGCCTGTCACTTGGCCCGGCGACGCTGAGCAGGGACGGTCGACGCGTCTCGAGCGTGCTCACGGCGGAAGGCGTGGCCCGGTTGGCACCCAACGCCCTCGACGATCTGGCGGTCTGGGCCGGGGGTCGCCGCATCGATCAGTCGACACCAGCCGGGTCGAGACCTTCGCCCGGAGTGGGGATCCCTCGAGCACCCAGAGTCGACGGACCGGGGGTGCTTGGTGCGCCCGACCGCTTGCGTCGCCTGATCGAGCGCGACCCGGGCACTCCCGGAGAGCATCCCTTCATGCAGGGCACGTACACCCGACCCAGCATTGGTGTGGATGGGTTGGCTGAGCCGGTTGAAGTGAGTGCGGTCGTGGTCGGTCCGACCGACGTGACCGAGCCCGCACCTCTGGTCCTGCTTCTGCACGGGCGACACTCCACGTGCTACCGGGGCGCGAAGAAGGACAGCAGCGACTGGCCGTGCCCGTCCGGTTGGACGCCCATCCCGAGCAACCGCGGCTACCTGAAGACCCAGCGCCTGCTCGCCTCCCAGGGCTACGTCACCGTCTCCATCTCGGCCAACGGGATCAACGGTCAGGACAGTTTCCTGTCCGACGGAGGGGCCGCCGCCCGCTCGCATCTGGTCCGCCACCACCTACGGCTGTGGTCCCAGTGGTCGGCGACCGAAGCCGCCCATGACGCGGCACCCTCAGCCGTCTCCGACATCACGCCTGCCGACGTCGGTCGGGTCCTGCTCGTGGGGCACTCCCGTGGTGGCGAAGGAGTGAACCGAGCAGCCCTGGACAGCCTCACCAGTCCGCGGGCCCCGTGGCGGATCCGCGGTCTGGTGCACATCGGACCTACCGCCTTCGGGCAGAACCCGGCGCCAGGCGTCCCCGTCGTCGTGCTGCTTCCCTACTGCGACGGCGATGTCTACGACCTCCAGGGACAGGCGTATGTGGATGCCGCCCGCGAGCAAGGCGACGACCAGACTCTCCGCAGCGCGGTCATGGTCCTGGGCGCCAATCACAACTTCTTCAACGCTGAGTGGACGCCCGGCAAGGCGGCCGCCCCAGCGTGGGACGACTGGTGGGATGACAGCGACTCCACGTGCGGGACTCGTTCCCCCACCCGGCTGTCTCCCGCAGACCAGCGCGCAGTCGGCGCGACTTACAGCGCAGCAGCCGCCGCGCTGTTTCTGCGCGCTGACGAGTCGGTGCTGCCTATGCTCGACGGCCGTCACACCGAAGCCGCATCGGCCAGGGGAGCAGCCGTCCGCAGCGAGGCGTTGGGCGGCAATCGCACCCGCGCGCTGCTCCCGAACACCCGCCTCGAGGTGGGATCGCGCGGCGCCGTCACGGCTCGGCGCTGCCGTACAGCCGAATCCACGGACCGCAGTCACCAGTGCGTCGCCAACGTGTTCGCAGGGTCAGCCCCTCACTTCCTGCCCCTCTTCGGCATCCAGGGCGAGCCCAGCCGACGCGCGGTCAAGATCGGCTGGGACACCGCGCGCGGCTTCGCTCGCCTCGAGCTTCCCCGGCCGGTGGATCTTTCGGTGGCCGCTCGGTTCGACCTGCGCGTCGCTGCCCGGCCGGGGGACCCGGTCAGCCGTTTCGCCGTGCGCCTGATCGACGCGGATGGAGTGGCGGCCACGCTGCCTGCGCTGGCTGCGCGGCCGCTGCCCGGCGACAGCGGGGGACGCGGGTTTCGCGGCAAAACGTGGGCTCAGAACGTATCGCGGCCGCTCGCGACCATCGCTTCGAGCTCGGGACTCGATCTCACCCGGATTGCGCGCGTCGACCTCCTGCCGGTCTCCGGGACGGGGCGGATCTGGGTTCTTGACGCCTGGGGGTGGAACGACGGGCTCGCGGCCCCGGCACCGCCCGGCCTGCCGCGTGTCGACGTGGCACATCTGCGCGTGGATGAAGGAGACCTGCCGCAGACCGTCGCCGTACCGCTGCGCGTTCGGGCCACCCCCGGGTCGCCGGCGCGGGACGGCCGGCTATGGGTGACCGTGATCGATCCGAACTCCTTCGACGCGCCGACCACCTCAGTGATCGACATCCCACGAGGCACCCGCCGGATGGTGATCGAGGTCCCCGTTGCAGGCAACGCCCGCGACGACGCCCAGGAGACGGAGTACGTGGTTGCCGTGAAACCGGTCTACGGGCTGACTGTGGGCGACTACGCGGGCGGTGTGACCGTGGTCGATGACGACCCGGCGCCAACGCTCACCGCGACCGCCATTCGCGACCAGGCTGCCGAAGGCCAGGCGCTCGTGTGGACGTTGAGTCTGTCAGAACCGAGTGATCTCGGGATCTTCATCCCAATCACCTTCGTCGCAGCCAAGCCGGGAAGCCCTCCCGAGGCCACCACTGTTGATGTCTCCGCGAATTGGCTCCGGAAGCAGGGCGCTCGCCCCCAACCTGATCGCCCGCTGTCCGACGCTGAGGTCTTCTTGTTCACCTACCTCGATCCGGGCGTCACGGAGGTGACGATCCGGGTCCCCACGAAAGAGGACTTCGTCGCCGAGGGTCCCGAGTCGGTGAATCTCGCCCTCGATCCGGCTGAGGAGTACCTCCTGACCGATGACTCCGGCTACCTGACGGGGACCATCCTCGACTGACAGGGCCGTCGGCCGGAACTAGCCCTAGCCTGCTGAGCATGCAGCGGCCAGCGAAGCGGGTGCAGGGGTTGGGCACGACCGTGTTCGCGGAGATGACGGCGCTTGCGACTGCCACGGGGGCCATCAATCTCGGCCAGGGTTTCCCGGACGAGGACGGCCCCCCCGAGGTGAGCGAAGCCGCTGTGACGGCCATCAGAAGTGGCCAGAACCAGTACGCCCCTGGGCCAGGCGTGTTCACGCTGCGCCAAGCGATCGCGGGCCATCGCCAGCGATTCGCTGGTCTCGAGTACGACCCCGCTGACGAGGTGTTGGTAACGACCGGAGCGACCGAGGCCATCGCGGCGGCCCTACTCGGCCTGGTCAACCCCGGCGACGAGGTCGCCGTTCTGGAGCCCTACTACGACTCCTACGTGGCCGGCATCGGGTTCGCCGGAGGGACTCGCCGACCGATCACGTTGCGTCCGCCTGACTACGCGCTTGACCCGGACGCGCTGCGACAGGCCGTCACCCCAAGCACCACGATGCTGTTGCTGAACTCTCCTCACAATCCCACGGGTACCGTGCTCTCTGTTGACGAGTTGACGGCCGTCGCCGAAGTCGCGATCGAGCACGACTTGGTGGTCGTGGCAGACGAGGTCTACGAGCACATGGTGTTCGACGCCGATCGCCCGCACATCCCCATCGCCACCCTTCCCGGGATGCGCGAGCGGACCCTGTCGATCAGCTCCGCGGGCAAGACGTTCGCCTTCACGGGGTGGAAGGTCGGGTGGGTCACGGGCCCCCCGCAACTCATCGAAGCCGTTCGGCTGGCCAAGCAATTCCTCACCTACACCTCGGGCGCGCCCTTTCAGCCGGCCATCGCCGTCGGATTAGGACTGCCCGACGAGTACTTCACCGGACTTCGCGACGGTCTCGCGTCGAAGCGTGACCGGCTCTGCGACGGTCTCGCGGACGTGGGGCTGGCGGTCCATCGGCCCCGCGGGACCTACTTCGCCACCACCGACGTCAGGCCCTTGGGGTACGACGAAGGGTGGGCCTTCTGTCGGGACCTTCCCGAGCGCGCGGGGGTTGTGGCCATTCCCCACGCCCCGTTCTGGGACGACGAAGCAACGGGGGCGCCGCTCGTTCGGTGGGCCTTCTGCAAGAAGGACCGGGTCCTCGACGAAGCGGTCCAGCGACTTCGTACGGCCTTCGCCTGACCCACCCGGCAGTCAGCAGGGCCCGCCGGTCAGGAGAGAGCAAGACCGGACGAGTCCGCGTTCACATCTACTTCAACCGTCGAACCATCTTTCACTTCGCCAGCCAGCAGGGCCTTGGCCAGTTGATCGCCGATTTGAGTCTGGATGAGCCGACGAAGAGGGCGGGCGCCGTACACCGGGTCATACCCTGCGAGCGACAGCCACTCACGAGCGGCTGCGGTCACGTCCAAGTTGATGCGACGATCGCCGAGGCGGCGCGAGAGCCGGTCCACCTGCAGTTCGACGATGCGCGCCAGCTCGTCGGTGCTCAGCGGGTCGAAGATCACCACATCGTCCAGCCGGTTCAGGAACTCCGGCTTGAAGGTGGCCCGCACCAGATTCATGACGGCGGCCTCGCGGTCCGCACTCGGCATCGAATCGTCGACCAGGAACGCGGAACCGAGGTTGGAGGTGAGGATCAGGATCGCGTTGCGGAAGTCCACGGTTCGCCCCTGCCCGTCCGTCAGCCGGCCATCATCAAGGACCTGCAATAGGACATCGAAGACCTCCGGGTGGGCCTTCTCGACCTCGTCGAACAAAACGACGGTGTACGGCCGACGGCGGACCGCCTCGGTGAGCTGGCCGCCCTCTTCGTACCCGACGTACCCAGGGGGCGCACCGACGAGGCGTGCGACGGAGTGCTTCTCGCCGTATTCGCTCATGTCAATGCGGACCATCGCCCGCTCGTCATCGAACAGGAAGTCCGCCAGGGATTTGGCCAGCTCGGTCTTGCCCACGCCCGTGGGGCCGAGGAACAGAAACGAGCCCAACGGCCGATCCGGGTCCGCAACGCCCGACCGGGAACGGCGTACCGCGTCAGACACGGCTCCGACGGCGGTTGTCTGCCCCACAAGGCGTCGCCCGAGTTCGTCCTCCATCCGCAGCAGCTTCATCGACTCTCCCTCGAGTAGCCGCCCCGCAGGAATGCCCGTCCAGGCCTCAACCACCTCAGCCACGTCGTCCGGACCGACCTCTTCCTTGACCATGGGCGCGTCCGCGCCGATCCCGCCACCGCTCTCCTCAGACGCCGCCTCGACCAGCTCGGCCTCGACCTTGGGGATCGTGCCGTAGAAGAGTTCTGCCGCGCGCTCGAGATGACCCTCCCGCTGCGCCCGCTCCGCCTCGATGCGCAAGGCATCGAGCTGCTCCTTGAGCTCCCCGACCCGGTTGAGGCCGGCCTTCTCGCGCTCCCACCGTGACGTAAGTGCGGTCAATTCCTCCTGGCGGTCCGCGAGTTCCTTGCGCAGCACCTCGAGGCGCTCGACTGACGCAGCATCGGTCTGGTTGACCAGCGCCATCTCCTCCATGCGCAAACGATCGACCGCGCGTCGCAACACATCGATCTCGACCGGCGAGGAGTCGATCTCCATCCGTAGCCGAGACGCTGCCTCGTCAACCAGGTCGATGGCCTTGTCGGGGAGCTGACGACCGGCAATGAAGCGATCTGAGAGCTGGGCCGCGGCAACCAGGGAGGCGTCGCTGATCGCCACCTTGTGGTGGGCTTCGTAGCGTTCCTTCAAGCCCCTGAGAATGGCCACCGTGTCCTCGACACTCGGCTCGCCCACGTAAACCTGCTGGAAGCGCCGCTCTAACGCCGGGTCCTTCTCCACGTGCTTTCGGTATTCGTCCAGCGTGGTAGCGCCGACCATGCGCAGCTCGCCGCGCGCCAACATCGGTTTGAGCATGTTGCTGGCATCCATGGCCGAGTCTCCGGTGGCTCCGGCTCCGACCACGGTGTGCAATTCGTCGATGAAGGTGACGACTTCGCCGTCACTCCCCTTGATCTCGTCGAGTACGGCCTTCAGTCGCTCCTCGAACTCCCCTCGATACTTGGCTCCTGCGACCATGGCGCCTAGGTCCAGAGCAACCAAGCGCTTACCGCGCAACGATTCTGGGACATCACCGGCCACCATCCGCTGGGCGAGCCCTTCGACGACTGCCGTCTTGCCCACCCCCGGTTCGCCGATCAGCACCGGGTTGTTCTTCGTTCGGCGGGCCAGCACCTGGACCACTCTCCGAATCTCGGAGTCTCGTCCGATCACCGGGTCGATCGCTCCCTCGCGCGCTCTCGCAGTGAGGTCGACGCCGTACTTCTCCAACGCCTGAAAGCTGCCTTCCGGATCAGCACCGGTCACGCGCGAGTCCCCCCGAACTCGGGTCAGCGCGTCACTGAGAGAGGCACCGTTCGCGCCGTGTCGCGCCAGGATTTCCGAGGCTTCGCCACCCGCCACGGCTAGGCCCAGCAGCAAGTGCTCGGTGGAAAGGTGCGAATCACCGCGCGCTGTGGCCCGCGCCTGAGCATCGGCGAGTGCCCGCTGAAAGGCGCCCGAGGCCTGCGGGGCAGCAACAGTTGCTCCAGCGGCCCTGGGCAGCGATGAGACGGCGGCTTCCGCGTCCGCTCGTACTCCTTCGGGCTGCGCGCCAACGGCACGAAGCAGCGCCACCGGGATCCCGTCGGGGGCTTCGAGCAAGGCCGCCAGCAGATGGACGGGTTCAAGGTGCGCGTGGCCATCTCGCACCGCGCGTTGCTGCGCTGCACCGATCGCCTCTTGTGACTTCGTGGTCAGGTCCATCCCAGGCCCTCATCTCTTTCCATGGTCGCGGTCACTGACCTCAGGACCGCCGAGTCGATCGAGCGTTAGGTCGCCACACGACCAACGCACCGCTGCGCTGTTGCGACTCGAGCTGTGCCAGCCGGCCGCGCAGCCGTACGACTTCGGACTCGAGCTCGAGGACACGTCTGATTCCCTCGAGGTTCACGCCCTCGTGAGACAGCTGCTGCACCTGTCGCAGGTGCGCGATGTCACGACGGGAGTACCGCCGACCACCGCCCGGAGTCCGGCGCGGCGTCACCAGACCGAGCCGGTCGTACTGCCGAAGCGTTTGAGCGTGGAGTCCGCTGATCTGTGCGGCGACCGAGATCACATAGACGGGTGCATCCTCGGTGAGCTCAAGTGGTTCACGCATCGATGGCTCCTCTCTACGCATCGCTTCGCCTACTCGTTGGCAAGGTCCATGAGGCCGACCCGGGGATCGTCGCTCGCCGTTGCCTCCCGGTAAGCCTCCAACGCTTGCTTCGCCGCGCCGTCGACCTTGTGGGGGACGGCCACCTCGACCGTCACCAGGAGGTCACCGGCACCGCCCTTCCCAGCCAAACCCCTGCCCTTCACGCGAAAGGTGCGACCCGTCGTGGTGCCCGCCGGGATCCGGACGGTGACGGGGTCGCCGAGCAGGGTCGGCACCGGGATCTTGGCCCCGAAGGCGGCCTCGGGGAACGTCACGGGGACGGTCAGAGTCAGGTGTTGGCCGCGCCGCCCGAACACCGGGTGCTTGTCGACGTGGACGTCGATGTAGAGGTCACCGTTGGGTGCCCCGCTCTCCCCGGCGGCTCCTTTGCCCTTCAATCGGATCCGGGCACCGTCGGCGACGCCTGCCGGCAGCCGCGCGGAGATCGTGCGCGAGGTAGTTCCCCGCCCCGTTCCACGGCAGGTGGTGCACGGATCGTCGATGTGGACGCCGCGACCGCGGCACTCCTGACAAGTCTCGGCAAACGCGAAGCCGGCACCCGCACTACGCGACACCTGTCCGGACCCGTGGCAGGTCGCACACGTCCGCGGCGTCGTTCCTGGCTTGGCACCGGTCCCGCGACAGGTGGAGCACGCACCCTCGGTCGTCAGCCGAAGGGGGATCGTGACCCCCTCGGCCGCTTGTCGGAAGTTCACGGTCACGGACGACTCGACGTCGCCACCGCGACGAGGGCCTGCACTGGCCGAGGCCCGACCGCCGCGCTGCCCGAACAAACCGCCCAACAAGTCGCCGAGGTCTCCCGCACCCGGTCGACCGGCCCCGAAGGGGTTACCCGACGAGCGCCCACCTCCACCGGCTCCGCCTTGGCCCGGGAACCTGAAACCGGTTGCCCCAAGCCGCCTCAGTTCGTCGTACTCCTCGCGCTTCTTCTCGTCGGCGAGCACGTCGTAGGCCGCCGAGATCTCCTTGAATCGGGACTCGGCCGAGGCGTCTCCCGGATTCTTGTCCGGGTGGAACTTCTGCGCCAGCTTGCGATAGGCCTTCTTGATCTCGGCCCCGGACGCCGTGGACGAGACACCGAGATCGGCGTAATAGTCACGCTCGAGATCATCCTTCGCCGACATGGCCTGCCTCCCGACTCACTCGGGGGCGCCGCCCTCCGGCGGCACATGAGCGGGTTGAGAGACCACGACGCGCGCGGCGCGAACCAAGCGCTGGGCATATCGATACCCGGGCTGGAAGACCTCGAGCACAATCGGCTCACCGGGTTCGGGCGTTGGAACGGCGCTGAGTGCCTCGTGGAGCGCTGGATCGAAGACCTCCCCGACGGCGCCGAAGGGCTCGAGCCCCAACCGCAGCACGGTCGCCTCGAACGACTCCCCGACCGACTTGAACGCACCTTCGAGCTCACCGTGGTGGCGAGCCCGGCCGATGTCGTCCAGCACTGGCAGCAACTCAGCCAGGGCCCCAGCGACCGCCCCCTCACGTACGGCATCACGGTCACGCTCGACGCGCCGCCGATAGTTGGCGTACTCCGCGGACAGCCGTTGGAGGTCACTCGTCAATTCGGCTAGGTCGGCATCAAGCAACGACGAGTCCGGCGCTTCCCCCAGCTCCCCGGTGCCGATCCCCGGATTGCCCGGGTGGTCGACCGTCGGGTCGGCTGGAGCAGAGGGGCTCGGTTCGCGCACCTGATAGGTCTGCGGGTCGATCCGACGCCGGTCACGGAAGACCGGCGCCGCCTCGTCCGGATTCTCAGTGCTCACTTCGACTCGCTGTCCGTGTCGCCTTCGTCTACGACCTCAGCGTCAACGACCTCGGCGTCCACGATGTCCGACTCGTCATCGACCGGCGCGCCTTCGCCCGCTGACTCGCTGCCGGCTTCTTCGGCGCTCGCTTGGGCGCTGGCATACAGCGCCTCACCCAGCGACTGGCTGGCCGTGGCCAAAGCAGCGGTCGCTGTGCTGATGGCCTCGACGTCCTCGCCCTCAAGAGCTTTCTTCAGATCGGACAGCGGCCCATCGACGTTGCTCTTCGCATCGTCCGGAAGCTTGTCGGCGTTGTCAGCCATGAACTTCTCGGTCTGGTAGACCAGCTGCTCAGCGCTGTTGCGGGTCTCCGCTTCTTCCTTGCGGCGCTTGTCTTCCTCGGCGTACTCCTCCGCCTCGCGCATCATCCGCTCGATGTCGTCCTTCGGCAGAGCCGAGCCGCCGGTGATCGTCATCGACTGCTCCTTGCCGGTCCCAAGGTCCTTGGCCGACACGTGGACGATGCCATCCGCGTCGATGTCGAAGGTGACCTCGATCTGCGGGACGCCGCGCGGTGCAGGAGGGAGCCCGGTGAGTTCGAACATCCCGAGCTTCTTGTTGTAGGCGGCCATCTCGCGCTCACCTTGGAAGACCTGGATCTGTACGGCCGGCTGGTTGTCGTCGGCCGTCGTGAAGGTCTCGGAACGCTTCGTGGGGATCGTGGTGTTGCGGTCGATCAGGCGGGTCATGATGCCGCCCTTGGTTTCGATGCCCAACGACAGCGGGGTGACGTCGAGCAGCAAGACGTCCTTGACCTCGCCCTTCATGACTCCGGCTTGGAGTGCGGCCCCCACCGCCACGACCTCGTCGGGGTTGACTCCCTTGTTGGGCTCCTTCCCGCCGGTCAGATCGCGGACCAGATCGGTGACCGCGGGCATCCGTGTGGACCCACCGACGAGCACGACGTGGTCGATGGCCGCGACGGAGACGCCGCCGTCCTTGATCACGTTCGCGAACGGCGCCTTGCATCGATCGAGCAGGTCCTGGGTCATCTGCTGGAACTGCGAGCGCGTGAGCTTCTCGTCGAGGTGGAGCGGGCCCTCGGCGCTGGCCGTGATGTACGGCAGGTTGATCGTGGTTTCAGCCGAGGACGACAGCTCGATCTTGGCCTTCTCCGCGGCCTCGCGCAGGCGCTGAAGGGCCATCTTGTCTTTCGAGAGGTCGACGCCGTGTCCATTCTGGAACTGCTTGACCAAGTGGTCGACGACCCGCTGATCCCAGTCGTCGCCCCCGAGGTGGTTGTCACCGGAGGTCGCCTTGACCTCGACGATGCCCTCCCCGATCTCGAGTAGCGACACGTCGAAGGTGCCACCGCCGAGGTCGAAGACGAGGATCGTTTGGTCCTTGTCACCCTTGTCGAGGCCGTACGCCAGGGCCGCGGCCGTGGGCTCATTGACGATGCGAAGCACGTTGAGGCCCGCGATGTCGCCGGCCTCCTTCGTCGCCTGGCGCTGCGCGTCGCTGAAGTACGCCGGGACAGTGATCACGGCGTCGGTGACGTTCTCTCCGAGGTAGGACTCAGCGTCGCGCTTGAGCTTTTGCAGGATGAAGGCGCTGATCTGTTGCGGCGTGAAGGCCTTGTCGTCGATGTCGACGTGCCAGTCGGTCCCCATGTGGCGCTTGACGGAGCGAATCGTTCGGTCGACGTTGGTCACTGCCTGACGCTTAGCGACCTCACCGACCAAGACCTCTCCCGTCTTGGCGAAGGCGACCACCGAAGGGGTGGTGCGAGCGCCTTCGGCGTTGGCGATGACGGTGGGCTCGCCACCTTCGAGAACAGAAACCACCGAGTTGGTTGTGCCGAGATCGATGCCGACCGCTCGTGCCATGAAGAACCTCCGAGAGTGCTGGGAAGGGGAACCGAGATGATTACGTCCGGGTCCATGATGCTATGTGGGTGCGTGTCTGTCAACTGAGTTGAGTCGATCTCACTCATGTTCACGCGAACGACCTCTGGCCTTAGCGTCTGAGCATGCATCGCTCACGGATTGGCATCGCTTTGATCGATCATCCCGTCGAGACCTACGACGCTGCGCTGTCGTTTTGGGCCGGGGTTCAAGGCGTCCAGTCGGAGGTCATGGTCGACGACGACGCGTACGCCCGGATCGGGCTGATCGGCTCGGTCCATCTGGAAGGGCAGCGCGTCGGCTCAGGCACGACTGCGCGCGTGCACTTCGACATCGAGACCGACGATGTCGCTGCCGAGATCGCGCGCGTCGTCGGCCTTGGAGCCACGGTCGTACGCGTGATGGACGACTTCACCATCCTGGCCGACCCGGGTGGCCTGGTCTTCTGCGTCGTTCCCGTCCAGACCGGCGATCGGTTCGAGGCAGACTCCCTCACCTGGCCGTGAGCACGCACCCCAGGCCCATGTCGGGGGAAACGGTCGCGCCGCCGAGGTACGCGCTGTCCACGTGCCCGCCGCCAGTTGAGAGGATGACAGCGGATACGTCACGCCGCACGATGAAAGGGATCCCTCTGTGGACTGGAGCCTGATCGTCTTCCTGCTGATCCTCATCGTCGCCAGCGTGGTGGCCATCCGGCGTTTGTGGTGGTTGTGGCGCCTGCTCCGTAGCGGGCAGCCGGCCGTCGGCCGCACCGACGAGGTAGGAGTACGAGCCCAGGCCGAGGTCGTGGAGGTCGTCGGTCAGCGCAAGTTGTTGGCCTGGACGGTGCCCGGCCTGGCGCACGCCTTCGCCTTCTGGGGATTCTGTGTCCTAGGGCTCACCATTCTTGAAGCCTTCGGTGCGCTCATCGATCGCCAGTTCAGCATCCCCATCCTCGACCAGTGGGCGTGGGTCGCCTGGGTCGAGGACTTCTTCGCGGTCATGGTGCTCATCGCGCTCGTGGTGTTCACGATCATCCGCATCGCCCAGAATCCGAAAAAGCTCGGTCGCGCGTCGCGCTTCTATGGCTCGCATACGGGAGCCGCTTGGCTCGTGCTCTTCATGATCTTCTGGGTCATCGCCACGTTGCTGGTCTACCGCGGCGCGCAGATCAACACCGGCAACTTCCCATACCCTTCAAACTGGGCCTTCGCCTCGAACTGGGTGGCTGACGTCCTGCCGAGCGGACTCGAAGCCAACGAGATCATTGAGACGGTTTTTCTCCTGCTGAACGTGGCCGTCATCCTGGGCTTCCTGGTACTCGTCGTCTACAGCAAGCACCTGCACATCTTCCTAGCTCCCTTCAACGTCGGATTCTCCAGGCGCCCCAACGCCCTTGGGCCCTTGCTGCCGATGTATTCGGGGACGAAGCTGATCGACTTCGAAGACCCCGGTGAGGATGACGTCTTCGGCCGCGGCAAGGTCGAAGACTTCACGTGGAAGGGCTTGCTCGACTTCTCCACGTGCACCGAGTGCGGACGTTGCCAAAGCCAGTGCCCGGCATGGAACACCGAGAAACCCTTGTCGCCCAAGTTGCTGGTGATGGACCTGCGCGATCACGCCTTCGCCAAGGCCCCCTACCTGCTGGCCGCCGAAGATAAGCGGGAGGGCCTGCCGGAGGCCGTACGAGCCGAAGCCGAGCGTCCTCTCGTCGGGTTACTCGAGGACGGCGGGGTCATCACCCCTGACGTGTTGTGGTCCTGTACGTCCTGCGGAGCCTGCGTCCAGCAGTGCCCCGTCGATATCGAGCACGTCGATCACATCATGGACATGCGCCGCTACCAGGTGATGATCGAGACGGCCTTTCCGACCGAATTGAACGGACTGTTCAAGAACCTGGAGAACAAGGGCAACCCGTGGGGCATGAACGCCTCGGGCCGCAACGCATGGATCACAGAGGTCGACTTCGGAGTGCGCGTCTTCGGCGCCGAGGGAGAGAGTGCCCTTCCTGACGACGTCGAGTGGCTGCTCTGGGTCGGCTGCGCCGGAGCGTTTGAGGACCGAGCCAAGCGAACCACCAAGGCGACGGCGGAGCTCCTGCACCTCGCGGGCATCGAGTTCATGGTGCTGGGGGAGGGCGAAACCTGCACGGGGGACCCTGCCCGACGCTCCGGCAACGAGTTCCTCTTCCAGATGCTGGCGCAGCAAAACGTCGAGGTCCTCAACGAGATCGGCGCCAGGAAAATCGTGACGACGTGCCCGCACTGCCTCAACACCCTGGGCCGTGAGTACCCCCAACTGGGCGGGACCTACGAGGTCGTTCACCACACCCAATTGCTGAACCGTCTGGTGCGCGAGGGTCGGCTCACCCCCGTGAAGCCGGTCGAGGAGAAGGTCACCTACCACGACCCCTGCTACCTGGGACGACACAACAAGGTCTACTCACCACCTCGTGAGCTCATCGAGTCACTCCCGGGTCTGACGCTCACCGAGATGCCGCGCAACCGCGAGCGGTCGTTCTGCTGCGGCGCCGGCGGAGCACGCATGTGGATGGAGGAAACCCTCGGCACGCGGGTCAACGTCAACCGAACGCAGGAGGCCGTCGCGACAGGAGCGGAGACGGTTGCCGTGGGTTGTCCGTTCTGTCGGGTGATGATCAGCGACGGCGTCACCGGACTTCAACAGGACGGCTCTGCGGAGGGCGTCGAGGTCATGGATGTGTCCCAGCTGTTGCTGCGCTCGGTCAAGGCAGACGCTGCCTCATCATCCGCTCCAGCGCCTACCGCCCCAGCGTCGGACTGACCCGGCGAACGGCCGTTCGCTTCGGGCCTGTTGGCCCTATCGCCGCCAGCCGCTGGTCGGCAGTCTTCAGGTATGCCCGGCTCTGCTCTGGTGTGCGCGACCACCACCGGGCGGTTGCGCGCTGAGTTAGGCGGCGAAAGTCCGATGCCATTCGACGACGAGACCCGCGAGTGATGCCGGCATGCCGGAAATCCTCGCGAGCCGTTCACATCACGCCTTGCCCGAGCACCAGTTGGTGCTGTTGCTCGAGACGGACCTCGCGCGTGGCCTGACCGACCGGGAAGCGCGGGCCCGCTTGATCCGCCTCGGGCCGAACGTGCTTCCACCGCCGCGGCGGCGCGGTCGCGTCATCCGCCTGCTCAGCCACTTCCACCATCCTCTGGTCTATGTGCTCCTGGTCGCAGTGGTTCTGGCGATAGCGCTGCAAGCCTGGATCGAGGCTGCAGTCATCGCCGGCGTCGTCCTGGTCAATGTCGTCGTGGGATACCTGCAGGAAGAACGCGCGGAAAGGGCCCTTGAGGCGCTGATGGCCATGACATCGACCCTCGCCGATGTGGTCCGCGACGGGGAACGCCGACAGGTTGACTCCACTGATCTGGTGCCTGGAGATGTCGTGTTCCTCGAGTCCGGCGCCAAGGTGCCGGCCGATATCCGGATGCTCAGAGTTCGTGGTCTTGCCATCGACGAGTCGGCATTGACCGGGGAGTCGGTGCCAGGGACCAAGCACGCCATGACCGTGGCTGAGGGTACCGAGTTGGCCGACCGGGCCAACATGGCCTTCGCGGGAACGCTCGTGGTTGGCGGCATGGGTACCGGCGTGGTGGTGGCGACCGGCGGGGACACCGAGCTTGGCCTGATCCACCGCCTGGTGGGCGAGGCCAGCGGCGTCCAGACCCCACTGACGCTGAAGTTGGCTGCGTTTAGTCGGCTCTTGACCATCCTCATTTTGGTCCTTGCCGGACTGACCTTCGTGCTCGGCATCGCCCGCGGCGAGGCCGCCTCGGACATGGTCACCGCGGCGATCGCCTTGGCCGTGGGTGCCATCCCCGAGGGCCTACCCGCCGCGGTGACGATCATCCTGGCGATCGGGGTATCCCGGATGGCCCGCCGCAGCGCGATCGTTCGACGGCTGCCTGCAGTTGAGACCCTCGGCGCGACGACGGTGGTCTGCAGCGACAAGACAGGGACCCTGACCCAGAACCAGATGACCGTGGTCAGCGTCGCCACAGCCAGCGGGTGCTACCGCCTAACCGGGACCGGCTACGCCCCACAGGGGCGGGTTCTCACCTCGGATGGGCATCGACTGGAGGACGGGCAGGACGTGGCGCTCGACGACACGCTTCGAGCAGGAGCGCTATGCAACGACTCCGCTCTGATTCGTCACGACGGTGAGTGGAGCCCGGTCGGTGACCCCACCGAAGTCGCGCTGCTTTCGGCCGCAGACAAGGCTGGAATCGATCGCAGCCAACTGCCCGGACGGCTGCCGAGAGTGGATGAGGTCCCCTTCACGGCGGAGGCGCGGTGCATGACCACCCTGCACCGCAGCGCTGCTGGCGTACCCGGCCTAGTCATCGTGAAAGGAGCCATCGAGGTCGTGCTCCCCCTGTGCCGGTCGGCACGCGACGCCATGGGACACGATGGCCCCATCGATGCTGGCGCCGTTCGCGCGACGGTGGACGACTTGGGCGCCCGAGCCCTGCGCGTGCTCGCGGTCGCCAGCGCCGAGGTACCGCCCGAGATGGGGCGCATCGAGCCTCGGGATCTCGACTGCCTACCGTTGACTTTGCTGGGGCTCGTCGGCATGCATGACCCGCCGCGACCCGAGTCGGTCGCAGCCGTGCGCTCCTGCCACCGCGCCGGCATCGAGGTCAAGATGATCACTGGTGACCACGCGACGACGGCGCGCGCGATCGGAGTCGCGATCAACCTAACCGGCGACGGCTCCGAACCAGTCGCCGTCACCGGCGCGGAACTCCGGGATCTGTCGGCCGAGCAGTACGCCACCATGGCAGCCTCTGCCAACGTCTTGGCGCGGGTCACGCCCGAGGACAAATTGCGACTCGTCCAGGTGCTTCAGGCCGAGCGCCACGTGGTCGCCATGACCGGTGACGGCGTCAATGACGCTCCAGCGCTACGACAAGCCGACATCGGAATCGCCATGGGCCGCGGCGGCACCGAAGTCGCCAAGGACGCCAGCGCGATGGTGCTCACCGACGACAATTTCGCCACCATCGAAGCCGCTGTCGAAGAAGGCCGTGGCGTCTACGACAACGTCACCAAATTCATCACCTGGACCCTTCCGACCAACTTGGGCGAGGGCGTGGTCATCCTCACCGCGATCTTGCTCGGCGTGACGCTGCCAGTCCTGCCGGTGCAGGTGCTGTGGATCAACATGACAACAGCGCTGCTCCTCGGGCTCATGCTTGTCTTCGAGCCCAAGGAGCCGGGAATCATGGACCGTCGGCCGCGAGATCCGCGACAACCAATCCTGACCCCGGTGCTACTCCAGCGGATAGTCCTGGTCTCCGCATTGATGCTCGTGGGTGCCTTTGGGCTCTTCGAGTACGAGCTCGCCATGGGCGCCAGCACCGCTTCGGCTCGTACGGTGGCGGTCAATGTGTTCGTCCTGGTCGAGACGGCCTACTTGATCAACTGCCGGTCCTTGACCAAGTCCGTGCTACAGATCGGGTTGTTCAGCAACCCCCCTCTGCTCGCCGGCATGGCGGCCATGATCAGCCTCCAGATCATGTTTACCTATTCGCCGATGCTCAACACCATCTTCGAGTCCGCCCCGATCGAAGGCTTCGCATGGGTCCGCATCGTCGCCGTCGCCGTCGTCGTGGCCTTCACCGTTGGAGCCGAGAAGTCCCTCCGCCGACGCCTTAGCGAGCGAAGCGCCGGCCGCTGACGCCGCCGACCCGCGCCGGTGCCTTCAGTCAGTTCGAGCCTGATGGACGACCGCAACGGGGCAGTGCGCATGGTGGAGCACAGCCAGGCTGACCGAGCCAACGAGGAGCCCGACGAACCCCCCACGCCCTCTCGAGCCCACCACCAGCAAAGCGGCGCCAGCGGAGGCCTCGACGAGTGAGGATCGGGCTTGGCCGAAGTCGATGCGGGACTTGATATCCACGTCTGGATAGCGCTCCTGCCAACCAGCCAGAGCCTCGGCGAGAACTGTGCTCGCATGGTCGGATCCAGACTTGAGGATCTCCGCGGGAATGGAGCCGACCCGGCCGGGGACGTTGAGATAGTCGACATCCCAGGCGAGGACGGCAGTGAGACCGACCCCGCGCTCGGAGGCTTGTTCGAAGGCGAACGCAAGCACCGCTTCGGAGAATTGCGAACCATCGACGCCGACCACCACTCGACCCGCTTCTGGGCTGGCCGTCGACGCGGAATCCGAGGGCCGGACCACTACCACGGGGCACGGGGCATGCAGAGCGACCTGAACCCCCGTAGATCCCAGGAGTCGCCCGCTCACACCCCCCAGCCCTCGGGAGCCGACGACAAGCATGCGCGCGCCCTTGGCCTCCTCGAGAAGGGCCTTGGATGCGCCGCCCGTTGCCGGCTTCGCGCGAACCTCAACCTCAGGGGCGAGTTTCTTGGCGTATTCGGCCGCGTCAGCGAGCACTCGGTCGCCGGACTCTTGGCGTTCCTGGTCCTGGGTGCCCCAGAATTCAGCCGCGAACCGGTCTGAGGGCGGTGGCGGTGACCACGCATGCACCACCTCCACCGCCGCCTTGCGCGGCCGCGCCGTCTCGATCGCAAACTCAAGTGCGTCTCGAGCCCCGGCCGAGCCGTCATAGCCGACCACGATGGCCTTGCCGTTCATGACTCCTCCGTTGTCAGCGAAACGAATGTCCACCCCCTTGGAGTGTGACTGGAGCCCTCGGAAACCGGCAGAGCCAAACGTCCCTTGGCACCGGTGACTGTCCACCCGCTTAGTCGCGCGGCTCACCGCGTTGACAGGGGGCCTTGGCTGCGGTGGGCTCCGCCCATGGACCTGGGAGCGGACCGGCGGCGGGGCAGCGACTACGTGGTGAGTGCGGAAGAGATCGAGGCCTTCGGCCGCGACGGCTACGTACATCTGCATGGAGTCCTGTCCTCGCCTGAGATGGCCGACCTGGAAGCGGTCTACGACCGATTCATGCGGCGTGAGATCGAGGTCGCTGGCAAGGACTTCAACGACATGACCACTGGTGAGCACGGCACGGATCCGACCGGTTATGCCATCGTCAACGTGATGCTGCCGCGACGGTACTTTCCCGAATGGGTGGACAACGTCTTCGAGCTCCGCGCTGCGAGAATCGCCGAACAGCTGTGCGGCGAGGGCATGGCCCTTGATTTCGACCAACTGCTCGCCAAACAGCCCGGTCGCGACGATGCGGTGTTCGGCTGGCACCAGGACCAGGCGTACTGGATCGACACCGACGACCGCCGCACCGCGACTTGTTGGTTGGCCGTCGACGACTCGACTATCGACAACGGCTGCCTCCAGTTCCTACCTGGCAGTCACCTCGAACCGGTTCGGCCCCACCATCCGCTGCACGGGGACCGGTCGCAAAGCCACACGCTGGTCACCGAGTTGCTCCCGACCGACGAGATGCGAGCGGTGCCCATCGCCCGCGGCGATGTCACCGTGCACAGCGAGGGGATTCTGCACGGGTCGGGCGGAAACCGGACCAACAACTCCTGGCGGCGGGCCTACATCGTCGCGTTTCGGAGCCATGCGACTGTGGCCGAGGAACGCCGCCGCGGGTTCACCCACTCGCACAACGACGGCAAAGACGTCCTCGACGGGGTGGCGGGCCTGAAGGTCTGACGCGTTGAGCTCGCCCCCCACGTTGTCGAACCGCCTGGTTCGACCGACCTGCTAGCCGGATGGCGGGATGGGCGTGCGGTGGAAGTTCACATGCGACTTCGACGGCGTCGGCCCGCGCTGGCCTTGATAGCGGGAGCCGTACTTCTCGGATCCATAGGGGAACTCCGAGGGCGAGCTCAGCTGGAAGAGGCACAGCTGGCCGATCTTCATCCCCGGCCAAAGCTTGATCGGCAGCGTCGCGACGTTCGACAGTTCGAGGGTCACGTGACCGCTGAAGCCCGGATCGATAAAACCGGCGGTCGCGTGGGTCAGCAGGCCGAGTCGCCCGATTGAACTCTTCCCTTCGACCCGCGCAGCCACGTCGTCCGGGAGCGAGATCACCTCGTAGGTGCTGGCCAGCGCGAACTCACCCGGATGCAGGATGAATGGCTCATCTCCTTCGGGCTCAATGAGCCGCGTGAGGTCGGGCTGGTCAACCGCGGGATCGATGTGCGGGTAGCGGTGGTTCTCAAAGACCCGGAAGTATCGGTCGAGCCGGACATCGACGCTCGACGGCTGCACCATGCCAGGGTCGTACGGCTCGAGCCGCGCACGACCGCTGTCGAACAGAGCACGTAGGTCGCGATCGGAGAGCAGCACCCGCGCAGGCTACCGGCAGCGCCGGGGGAGGGCCTGCAGCCCGGGTCGAGGCGACCGCCATCATGGAGTTAGCGGCCGACGTCGTCCACCGGCCACGCGACGTGGAAAGGAGTGAGTCCGGATGTCAGAGACGTCGACGGCCGTGCGGCCCTGGCACGATGTCCGCTCGGCCATCGAGTTGCCCACCGCCACGGCGTGGTGGGTGCTGGCGATTCACCTGATCACGATCGCCTCGCCGGCGCTGATCGTGCTGGTCGTCGAACGCCAAAGCTCGTATCTGGCGGGCGTCCTCGACTACCCCTGGCTGCTCAGTCTGAGTGCTATCGCGCTCGTGGTCGCCAGCGTCTGCGAAAGCGCCCAGAACACACTGGACCGGTGGTACCTCACGGGGACTCCCCGCACGCTGCTCGACTTGTTCTTTAGCTGGCTCATCGTTGGCGCGCTATGCCTCCAGGCGCTCGCCGCCTCCGGGACCACACCATGGGTCGCTGGGGTGGCGGTCATCCTGGCGGTCATGTTTCCGGTGGCTTACCTGGCCGGCTGGCCGATCGAGCCCTTTCAGGCAGCCGCGGGGCTTGCCGCGACAGTGCTCCTCTACCGGGCCCTCGACCAACCGGTGCTCCTGTTGGCCCTCTTGAGCGTCTTCCTCACGGTCTACTGCTTGGACGTGCTCATCCGGACCCGGCAGCAAGTCATGCACGGCTTCACCACGGGCGTGAACATGCTCAGCGTCGTCGCTGTCGCACTCGCCATCGAGTGGGCCGCCGCCGGCACCGGCTGGTCGTGGGGGCTGACCCTGGGAGTCTTCGTCGGGTCCATTGCACTCGCTGTGGTGGTACGTCCGCGGCTGCTCAGAATCGGGCCGACGCCTCGGCCCTGATCCGCCCGGCTACTCCTTCCGCGGCCGCCGTACCGAGCGACGCAGGGTCGCCCCCAGGCCACGCAACTTGGAGCCGGCAGTCATTCCCCCTACGCCCGCGTTCTCCATCTGCTCGCGGACCACGGCCGCTGTCACCCGGTCGTATCCGTTGCTGCTCGCAAAGTCCTCGACGTTGCCGACCGCGAACTTCCGCACAAAGCCCGGCGCCTTGCTGACCATGTCTAGCGCCTCGTCGTCCCACTCCATGCTGACGCTGAGCCCACGCTTCTTCGCCGCGCCAGCAGATCCGGAGGACCCAGCCTGCGCCTTGGCCTCACGCTCGGCCTTGCGGGTCCAGTACTCCGCATCCTCGGTGCGCGTGGCCTCAAAGAGCCCCTTCACATCTGGGCTGTCTCCGAGAATACTGACCAGGTTGTTGGCCCAGCGAGCCGGCACGATGACGAACATCTCGTCTGGTCGGAGCTTGTTGACCATGCGCCCGCCGAAGTCGCCGGTGCTGATGATGACGTTCTCCTTCAACAGGGGCGTGACGAAGGCATCGGTGCAGAACGACGACCCGGCCGCGGTGCTCGGCTGCACCCCGTCCTCCACCGCCCGCGCCGCACCGATTTGGCCGGCCCAGACCGGCTGGCACACGACGACGATCCACTCGATCGCCGCTCCCTTCGGAACTTCGTCCAAGGGCGCAGCGCCGATCCCGGCGATGGAGTCTTTGGGCAGCACGAAGTCCCCGGAGTTCACCGCGATCCCCGCCGCCAACGTGTAGGCGGGGATGAACACCGGAAGCAGACGGCCCGAGCTGATCAGTTCGGTGCCATCGCTGAAGCCAGTGATGAATTCACCATGCGAGCACTCGTGATTGGTAGGGCCCACATGGACGGGGATGCCCTCGTCGCGAGCGATGCGTAGGACGCCGCACGCATCGACCCTTCGGGAGGCATAGGCCGGATGGATCTCATCGCGAAAGATCGTGACGGCCACCGCGCGCCCACGGATCTTTCCGGTGAGCACCCGACAAATGGCGGCGACGTCCAGGTCCGCGGCCGGGCGAGCGTGCGCGACTGCGGAATCCGACGAGACTGGGCTCACTTCGATCCGGGCCATGGTGGCGCCTCCGCTACGCGTCGAAAGTAGTTCCGTCGGTCTCGCGGGAGGGGCGCGGACCGCGCCCCGACTCTAGGCGCCTAGTGCGGCGGTCGCGACCTTCACCGCGAGAGCGCCCACGCTGAACCCAAGCCCGGACGGGCCGACTACAATCGTCGCGATCGATAGATCTGCGGGTGTAGTTCAATGGTAGAACATCAGCTTCCCAAGCTGACAGTGCGAGTTCGATTCTCGTCACCCGCTCCGCGCGTGTTCCCCTTGCTGCGCAAGGCCTATTCGTCGTCCTGCGCGCGCGGCGCCCGCGCTTGACCCAAGGACATGGCCCCCAGCGCGCGCAGTGACCCTGGTTCGTAGTAGAGGTCAAGCTCGGTAATAGTGAAGCCAGCCCGCTCGATCAGTTGCGTCATCGGCCGAGTCAGGTGACATCCTCCGGCGAGGCGCTTCTGGGCTGGCTCAAGGCGGCGCTGCCAGCGCTGCACCGACGCGTCGGGCGCGAGACCGTGTTCGAGGAAATGCAGTCTCCCACCAGGCTTCAGCACCCGCCTGATCTCCGCCAGGGCCGCGGCAGCGTCGGCGACGGTGCACAGCGTCCACGCCGAGACCGCGCTGTCGAAGGTGCCGTCCGGGAAGGTCAGAACCTGGCCGTCGAGTCCGGCCCGACTGATTCCCATCGGCGCGGACGCCACACGGTCAGCAGCCAGCTGCCACGCCACGTCCGACGGCTCCACCGCAGCGACGCTGGTGACGGCCCCGGGGTAGTGCGCCACGTTGTGTCCCGATCCAAACCCGATCTCAATAACCTCACCGAAGAGACCCGCGCAAACTCTGGCCCGCTGTTCACCCCCTGACTCGGTCCCGCAAACGACATTGATCACGCGCGGCAGGATCTGATTCCCGTAGAGCCCCAATGGTCCTCCCGTTGGTCCATGGCCCGGCCAGGCCTTGGCGACAGTGACCGCGTGGGTCACGATGCACCATGGCATACAACGAGGAGTTGGCCGCACGAGTGGCCGAGCTCATCGGCGCACGCGCTGAGTACGAAGAGAAGAAGATGTTTGGTGGCCTCGCGTTCATGGTCAACACCCACATGGCCTGTGGGTTGATGGGCGATGACCTCATGGTGCGCGTGGGCGCAGCCCAGTACGAGCAGGCGTTGGCCGACGGTGCCAGAGAGATGGACTTCACCGGCCGGCCGATGCGCGGCATGGTGCGCGTCGATGGGTTGATGATCGCCGACCCCTCCGCGTTGGAGAACTGGGTCGGCCGTGGGGTCTCGTTCGCGCTGTCCGAGCCGGCCAAACCGCCCAAGCGTCCAGGTAAGACCACGCTGGCCTAGCTCGCTTTCAGGTGACGACGACCTGACCGTCTGGATCAAACGGGCACCGGCGGGCGCGGCCTTGACTTCTTTCGTCGTCGTTACGCGGGGACTGAACGTGTGCTGGCCCACACAGCACCTGCCAGGGATTTCCTAGCGTCCGGTAGGTCCCTGCCCGTCTTCCACGGAACGAGAAACTATGTCCAAAGTTCTAGCCATCGGAGCCGGCGTGCTCAGCGCCGGGCTCTTGGTCGCCGCCGCTCCCGCGGCGACCGCGACAGATGACTCCTACCCCAGCAACGAACGGACCTATCGCGTCACGATCGTCAACCTCACAGATGGCCAGGCCTTCACGCCGCCGTTGGTCACCACGCACCGTTGGCGCGCCGACCTGTATTCGGTGGGCAAGCCAGCCGGAATCGGGCTGCAAGAGATCGCCGAGAATGGCAACCTGACCCCGCTGGTGACCTCGCTCGAGGCCAACCGTCGGGTTTCGGATGTCACGGTCGGCGGGGTACCGCTTGTTCCGGAGGGCCGAGTGTCTGCCACAGGTTTCCCCAACGCCACGACCTTTGAGGTGACCGCCGATCGCGGGGTCAAGCGGCTGTCATGGGTGTCCATGTTGATCTGCAGCAACGATGGGTTCACGGGCGTGGACGCGATTCGGTTGCCTCACCAACTCGGTACCTCAACCACCCGATTCGCCAAGGCGTACGACGCGGGCACCGAGGTCAACACCGAGAAGTTCGCCGACATCGTTCCGCCCTGTCAGGGCCTGATCGGCGCAACCGGCCCGGCCGGGACCGGAGTCACCAATCCAGCGCTGGCCGAAAATTCAGTCGTGAAGCGTCACCCCGGGATCTCTGGGACGGCCGACGGTCTCGATCCAGCAGTCCATGGCTGGACCAACCCGGTAGCTCAGGTCACGGTCACTCGAGTCTCGTGACCACACGCTGTTCGGACCGGGCCTTTCGAGCTCGGTCCGAACAGCGTCGCGGGCCTAGGAGCGAGAGCCCCCGGTCGAGACCGTGAGCTGATCGTCTTCGCCCAGGCTCTGCAGTCGGGCCGGGTCCAAGATCACCACACGCCCTCGTCGCGCGATCACCAGGTCGCGGGACACGAACGCCGCGATCACCTTGGTCACGCTGGATCTCGAGGTACCTACGAGATCGGCAAGTTGTTCGTGGGTGAGCCTGACCGCGCCGCCGCTGCCCTCGCGGGTCAATCCGGACTCGACGAGCGCCAGAGCAATCCGGGCGGGAACCGAGCGCAACGCCGCATCCTGCAGCCGGGCTGCCAAGCGGTTTTCCCGGGAGACGAGGAGCTCGATCACCCTCACGGAAAGCCCGGGATCTGCACCCGCCAGACGACGCAGGACGTCTCCCCCGACCAGAGCCACAGTGCACGCCTCCATCGCTTGGGCGTGACTGCCCGGAGGCGGCTGCGTCAGCCACACCTCTTCCCCGAAGATCTCGCCGATGCCGCAGATGCGGACCGTCATGGTTCGGCCGTCCGCCAGCGAGCGGAAAACCCGAACGCGCCCAGAAGCCACAACACCGAGACTCGCAAGGGGGCGGCCGGACGAACTGAGCATCTGGCCTGCGCGGTAGCGATGCACCGCGATCTTGGGCAGTTCGTTCTCAAGCAGATCCTGCGGCACCCCGGCGAACAGGGAGCAGCCGGCTAGAGCTCGTTCCGCAGCAAGCGCGTTGGGGGGGTACTCCACGTCAGACAGTCTGGAGAACCGAGGGCCGACTCATGGGAGCCGTTCTCTTCTCGTAACCCCCTGTTCCGCCGCGGGTTACATCCTGAAGGTTGGCGGCTCAGCGGTACTCGGGGTTCGTGTAGTCGAACCGAGCCCCGGCATCCCAGGCTGCCCGCTGATTCCCGTACGCCGGCACTCCCCCGACGTCCTTGAGCAGTTTCGCGACGTGCATCAGGTTCCAGGTCATGAACGCGGTGTTTCGATTCGTGAAATCGTTGTCCGGCCCACCCGACCCAGCGTCCAGATACGACGGACCCGGCCCAGCCTCACCGATCCAGCCTGCATCGGCCTGCGGCGGGATCGTGTAGCCCAAGTGCTGCAGGCTGTAGAGCACGTTCATCGCACAGTGTTTGATGCCGTCCTCGTTCCCGGTGACCAGGCAGCCACCGACCCGCCCGTAGAACGCATACTGACCAGCGTCGTTCAACAGACTTGAGCACGAATACAGCCGTTCGATGACCTTCTTGGTCACCGAGGAGTTGTCGCCGAGCCAGATTGGTCCGGCGATCACCAAGATGTCCGCGGCCAAGATCCGCGGGAACAACTCCGGCCAGTCGTCGCTAGCGACCCCGTGCTCGGTCATATCCGGCCACACCCCGGTCGCGATGTCGTGATCGACGGCTCTGATCACGCCTACCTCGACGCCGCGGCCCCTCATCAAGGCAGCGCTGGAGTCGATCAGACCCTGGGTGTGAGACAACTCAGGCGATGGCTTCAGCGTGCAATTGATGAACATCGCCTTCAGCTCGTCAAAGCGCCAGTCTTGCTCATCGGCAGCCATAGTCTCTCCCCAAGTCAGGTGTACGACGCCAGCGAACACGACCTGTGGCCCATCGACAAGAGTCGATAGTCCCCCGGCCTGGACCCGACTATCGCGAAGCCGTCTGATTCCTCGCGAGAGGATCACGCGTCACGGTGCGCGATCTCTAGCCGGTCAGCACCTCGTCCACCGCGGTCACGACCTGCTCGCATGACCAGCGAAAGAGGTCTGGGTCCATCGTCAGCGCCGGCTGCATGCGGTAGACCCACTTCTCCGGAGCGCTGATCCCAAGCACTCCCCTGCGGAGCACTGCATCGTGGAAGGCGCTCTGTGCAGCGAAATTGGGTTCCTGCGAGACCTTGTCTTGCACGAACTCGACAGCGGCCCAGGCCCCGTACTGTCGGACGTCGCCAATCTGCTCGTGGCGCTCGACGAGGGGCGTCAGCACTTCGTGCCCGATCCGATCGAGCTCCTTGACGTTGAGCATCGCGGGCTCGAGCAGGTCCAGCCCGGCAAGCGCCCCAGCGACGGCTGCGGGCTCCCATACGTAGGTGCCCGTGGTGTAGACGTGCGTCTCAGCCAACAGATCGTCGGTGCCCAGGATCGCCGCCATCGCCTGACCGCCGGCGGCCAGGCCCTTCCCGGTCAGGAGCAGATCGGGCTCGAGACCCCATAGGTCACCCGCCCACACCGGTCCGGAGCGACCCAGCCCGGATTGGATCTCATCGCTGATCAGCAGCCAACTGTGCTCGCGGCACAGCCGGTTCAGCCCATCCCAGAATGCTTGGGACGGGGCGTACACCCCGAGCTCGCCGGCGATCGGCTCGATGAGCACCGCCGCGATCTGCGACGCCTCCACCTGATGACGCAGCAGCCACTGCTCGATGTAGTCGATGACTACCGTGTCGTCGTGCGGACCGGGGCCAGAGGCGAACGGGGCTCGGTAAGTGCTGGGGTACGGGGCGAAGATCAGCCCAGGTGCGTACGCCGCATTGCCGGTACTGATTGAGGGCAGCTCAGTCGAGGTGCTCGCCGTGAGGTACGTGGACTCACCGTGGTACTGGCCGAGGAAGGCCAAGATCATCGGTCGGCCGGTCCGCTCCCGCGCGATCTTGATGGCCCCCTCGACGGCCTCGGTACCCGTGACCGTCGGCGCGACCCGGGTGATACGTCCCGGCGCAAGGGCGACGAGGCGCTCAGCCAGCTCGACGACCGGCTCGGACTGCACGAAGCAGGAGATCTCCATGCCGTACCTGTCCCAGGCCTCGATCGTGGCCGCCCGAACCTCCGGCGGGAACGACCCATAGGGCGCGGCCCCCCAGGCGGAGAGGTGATTGGCGAACGTGTTGCCGTCGACGTCGTGCAGCAGCTCGTCCGGGGACTTGAAATCCAGGATCAGAGGGCAGCTCGGGCCAAGGTGCATCTGATGGTAAAAGACTTCCGCCTGCCGATCGAAGATCTCCTTCGACCGAGGTCCGGGCAGCTCGGTGGTTACCTTGGGATAGGTCCGCGTCACGGTGGGTTCTCCTTGGAGGCCCTGGCCTTCGGGTTCATAAGTCCTGGTATCCAGCGATGGCGTACAACCTGATTGAACAGTCATTCAGACCGGGGCACAAGGACGCATAGAGCGCAGGTCGGCTGCAACCCTGAGTGCCGTGCCGTCCTTGTGGAAGACCACGAAGTGGCTGGATCCAGCGAACATGGCCAGCCCAACCCGACCACGGCGAGGCACGTCAGACCGACCGCCCAACCTCGCAGGGTGTCAGTGTCGAGGCGCCGCGTGATCACGGTTTCCATGGACGGGTCGGTGGGGTAGCCCCGCAGAACCGGCTTGGTGCGCCTCAAGCGGGTGCGTGCCGGTCATGGAGCTTCCCCAGCCGCGTGATGTCCCATCCCCGAGCGCTTGAGATCAGGGCGTCGTTCGGACGCCTATCGCGTTGGCCCTGCGCGTCTGGGTGCACGCTTCCACTGTCACCCCGAGCGGGCCCGATGGTTCCCGCCTCGACGAACCCACTTTGCTCGAGACAACCAGCGAAACTAGCCTCCAGGAGTGCGCAGTGGAGTTCATCGATGCTGATCGAGATCCTCCGCACCTACCTTCGCCCCTACGCCCAAACGATCGTGGCGATCGTCGTGCTCCAGCTGGGGGCCACCTTTGCGGCTCTCCTGTTACCGAGCCTGAACGCGGACATCATCGACAACGGCGTAGCCACCGGTGACACCGCGTACATCGTTCGGGTGGGCGGGATCATGCTCGGAGTCAGCCTGGTCCAGGTCTGTTGCGCCATCGTGGCGGTCTACTTCAGTGCTCGTACGGCGATGGGGTTCGGCCGGGATGTGCGCGGGTCGGTGTTTCATCAGGTGGGCACCTACTCCGCCCGTGAGGTGGCGCACTTCGGTGCCCCGTCCCTGATCACCCGCAACACCAACGATGTGCAGCAGGTGCAGATGTTGGTCTTGCTCACGGCAACCCTGATGGTGACCGCGCCGATCATGGCTGTGGGCGGGGTGGTCATGGCGCTGCGCGAGGATCTCGGGCTGGCCTGGCTGATCGTGGTCAGCGTTGCCGTCCTCGTCGCCGCCATATCCGTCATCGTCTCGAAGATGATCCCCCAGTTCCGTCGGATGCAACGGCGCATCGACGTGGTCAACCGGGTCCTCCGCGAGCAGATCACCGGGATCAGAGTCGTCCGGGCTTTCGTCCGCGAGCCCGCAGAGCGGCAACGATTCGGCGGTGCGAACGACGAACTCACCGATACCGCTCTCCGGGTCGGGCGGCTGCAAGCGTTCATGTTTCCCACGGTGTTGTTGGTGCTCAACGTCACCAGCGTCGCCGTGCTCTGGTTCGGCGGCCACCGGGTGGCCGACGGCCAGATGCAAATCGGCTCGCTCACGGCGTTCCTCGCCTACCTGATGCAGATCCTGATGGCCATCCTGATGGCCACCTTCATGCTCGTCCTCGTCCCGCGCGCCGCCGTATCCGCCGAGCGCCTGATGGAGGTGCTGTCAACCTCGTCCTCGGTCGCGCCCCCGGCCCTGCCTATTACAGCGGTCCTCGGCCGCGGCGCCGTGGAGATGCGAAACGCCAGCTACCAATACCCAGGCGCCGAAGAGCCGGTCCTGCGAGGCGTCTCATTCACGGCTGGGCCGGGGCAGGTCACCGCCATCATCGGTAGCACCGGAGCCGGCAAGACGACGTTGCTCTCGTTGGTTCCCCGCCTGTTTGACGTCACCTCCGGCGCGATCTTGGTGGATGGGGTCGACGTCACGGCCCTGGATCCGGACCTGTTGAATGCGCGCATCGGCCTGGTCCCCCAGAAGGCCTTTCTCTTCACTGGTTCCATCGCCACAAACCTGCGCTACGGGAAGACCGAAGCCACCGAACAGGAACTATGGCAAGCCCTGCGTACGGCGCAGGCGGAGGACTTCGTTCGCGCTCTGCCGGAGGGTCTGCATGCGCCTGTGGCCCAGGGCGGGACGAACTTCTCGGGGGGACAACGCCAGAGGCTGGCTATCGCACGGGCTCTGGTCCGCAAGCCGGAGATCTACCTTTTCGACGATGCGTTCTCCGCGCTCGACCTGGCTACCGACGCGCGCCTTCGGGCGGCACTTCGACCGACCATCGCCGAGTCCACGGTGCTCCTGGTCGCCCAGCGCATATCCACCATCGTCGACGCCGATCAGATCCTCGTCCTGGACGACGCCCGGATCGTAGGGAAGGGAACCCACGCGGAACTGCTCGAAACCTGTCCCACCTACGCAGAGATCGTTCTCTCGCAGCGCCCGGCGGAGGAGGCGGCATGAGCCAGGATTCCCCGCCACGGCGCCCCGCCGGTCCGCCGATGCGAGGCCCGCACGCTGCGATGGCCGCCGGTATGCCCGCGGAGAAATCTCTCGACTTCTGGCCCTCGGCACGCCGCCTGCTCGGGCAACTCCGACCCGAGCGCAGCGGGGCACTCGTCGTGGTCGCCCTCACCATGCTCAGCGTCGGCCTGAATGTGATCGGACCGCTGCTGCTCGGCCGGGCCACGAACATCATCTTCGCCGGCGTGGTCGGCCAAGCGCTCCCGGCGGGAGTCAGTCAGGAGCAGGCCATCGATGACGCGCGCGCCCAGGGTCAAGACGGGTTGGCCAGCTTGCTGTCGGGGATGACGCTGATGCCAGGTGAGGGCGTCGACTTCACGGCCTTGGGTCGTGTGCTGGTCGTGGTGTTGGTGCTCTACGTGCTGGCCTCAGTCGCGATGTGGGCTCAGGGCTACGTGCTGAACGGTGTCGTTCAGCACACCGTGCGGCGCCTGCGGAGCGACGTCGAGGACAAGCTCCATCGGTTGCCGCTGGGCTACTTCGACACCAAGCCCCGAGGTGAGTTGCTCAGTCGAGTCACCAACGACATCGACAACATTCAACAGACCATGCAGCAAACGATGAGCCAGCTGCTCAACTCCCTGCTCACGCTCGTCGGGGTGATTGCGATGATGCTCTACCTGTCGCCGCTGCTCGCGTTGGTGACGCTGATCTCCGTGCCGTTGTCCATGGGCGTAACCGCGGTCATCGCCAAGCGCTCCCAGCCCCTGTTCGTCCAGCAATGGAGCCAGACGGGACGGCTCAACGCACACATCGAGGAGGTGTTCACCGGGCATGCCCTCGTGAAGGTCTTCGGCCACCAGGCCGAGGCTGAGGAGGTCTTCAAGGAGCGCAACGAAGCCCTCTATCGAGCCAGCTACGGGGCGCAGTTCTTCTCCGGAATGATCATGCCCGCGATCAACTTCATCGGAAACATCAACTATGTCTTCATCGCGGTGATCGGCGGGCTGCGCGTCGCCTCCGGAACCATGTCCCTGGGCGAGGTCCAGGCGTTCATCCAGTACTCGCGGATGTTCACCCAACCGCTATCCCAGGTGGCGTCGATGGCCAATCTCCTGCAGTCAGGAGTGGCCTCGGCCGAGCGAGTCTTCGAGCTGCTGGACGCACCGGAGCAGCTCCCCGACCCCGCGTTCCCCGAGCGTGTCGGCGAACCCCGCGGGCGAGTCGAATTCGACCACGTCTCCTTCCAATACCTTCCGGACACCCCCCTGATCCAGGACCTGTCGCTCGTGGCCGCCCCCGGACACTCCGTGGCCATCGTCGGACCCACGGGAGCCGGCAAGACCACCCTCGTCAACCTGGTCATGCGCTTTTATGAGTTGGACGAGGGCCAAATCAGGCTGGACGGGGTCGACATCGCACACCTGTCCCGCGACGACCTACGCGCAGAGATCGGCATGGTGCTCCAAGACACGTGGTTGTTCGGCGGCACGATCCGAGACAACATCGCGTATGGCCGCCCAAATGCCAGCGAAGAAGAAATCCTCGCAGCCGCCAGAGCGACCTACGTCGATCGCTTCGTCCACGCCCTCCCCGAGGGGTACGACACCGTGATCGACGACGAAGCGAGCAACCTGAGTAGCGGGGAGCGCCAGCTCATCACCATCGCTCGGGCGTTCTTGGCCGCGCCGTCGCTACTCATCCTGGACGAGGCCACCAGCTCGGTGGACACCCGTACCGAGGTCCTCGTCCAAAAGGCGATGTCCGCACTTCGCTCTGACCGAACGAGTTTCGTGATCGCGCACCGGCTTTCGACCATCCGGGACGCCGACCTGATTCTGGTGATGGAGAACGGACGGATCGTCGAGCAAGGCACGCACGAACAACTCCTCGCGCGTGAGGGCTCGTATGCGGATCTCTACAACGCCCAGTTCGTTGGAGCCAGCGCCGTTCTGGACTGACCTGCCAGGGGGTCGCGCGTAGCAACCACGAGTGCCGCAGCGCAGACCAGGAGAACACCGAGCCAGAAGGCCACCGTGCGGGCCCAAAAGTCGTACGGCTCTAGCGGGAGAACCAGGAACCAGCGAGAAAACGGTTCACCCACGCCGATCAAGAGGATGACCCCGGCCCCGGACGCTGCTGCGTCGCCAGGACAGCGCAAGCCCAGCCAACGAAGTACGGCGGCCGTAGTCAGTCCCACGGCCACGCACCCAACGATTTCCAGAGCGAGCCCCCACACCGGGGTGGCGGGCGCTCGTACCTTCAGCCCAGCAGCAGCCGCGAGACCCAGGCCCACCGGCAAGGCGAGGGAGAAGGCGCGGACCGCCGTTCGTTCTCGACAGGTGGTTGGCGATGCGTCGACGGCGTCCGCCGCCGCCTCATCCAGGGCGAACCCCGCGGTGGCGCCCAGGACAGCGAACCCGGTTGCGAACAAAGACGCGCCCACCGAGATCTGTGGCCAAAACACCCAGCACGACATCAGCAGCGCCGCGACCGTGCTTCCCGTGACGAGCGGTGGCCAGGGCACTCCACGGACAGCGCCGAGGGTCATCTGGTGCCTACCCAGAGGTCGATGTAGACCAGCCGACGGTCACCGTTCCGTCGTCGCGGTAAATAGTCGAGTGGTCGGGACCCGCAAAGACCGCTACCCCATAGCCGACGATGGCAACGACGACGAGCCCGACTCCCCAAAGGTGCAGCCGCGATCGGGTGACTCGATCGGCGCCGTAGAGCATTGCAGCGACCGCGGCGAGACCGCACAGGGCGAGCTGCCATACCAGGTAGCCGTACGGTGATCCGGGGTAGCGCAACACCTGGGTCAGCGCGGCTTCACCGCCAGTCTCGGTGAAGAAGGCGTAGGGACTCAGCAACCGGATCGCCGTGGACCAGACCGCATCCGGAGTCGCGGTGGACCGACCGACGAAGCTCAACATGGTCACAGCCACGAGACCAACAGCGACGAGAAAGCCCGCGCCGGGGAAGCGCAGCCAGCGACCGGCCGCCACGCCAAGCAGCGGCCCGCCCAAGCAAGCCACCACGGTCGTGCCCACGAGCACGATGAAACGCTCGACGCCAGTGGTGTTCGCATAAGCCCAGGCGGGGACCGGTGAGAGCCGCAGCATGACGAGCAAGAGCACCGACCACAAGGCGACAAAGGTCACGGGTACGAGGCATGCCAAACACAGAGCCGCCGTGCGGCGGGTGATCGGTACGGGCGCGCAATCCATGGCTTCGGCGGAGGTTTCGGTCGAACGGGTCAGCCGGTAGGCCAGCACACAGCCGAACACGCCGATGAGAAGTGCGGCGAGGAATCCGGCGGACGTGGTGGAGCCATCGTCACCCTTGCTGGTGACGGTGACCAGAAGCACAATCCCCGCACAGACCAAGAAGACAGGACTTCTTGCGTAGCGGCGAGCTTCGACCCTGGCCAGCGTCCTCAGTGAGCGGCTCTCAACCCGGACCTCAACGGGTGCGGTCACCGTGCTCATGCCGCCACCTCCGCGGCGTCCGGTTCGGTCGCCCCGCGCAGCAACAAGTAGGCGTCCTCGAGCGTCGGATCGACCAACTCCACACTGGCTGGCGCTGTCTCGCCAAGATTTCGGTACCGACCTGTTCCGGTTCGCCACGACGCATGAGCCGCTGGGTCGGGGCCGTCCGCCATCCAGACCTTGCCCGCCGCTCGCCCGACCAGGTCAGTGACCGCCCCATCGAAGCGGACTCTCCCGGCGTCGAGGACCACGACCCGATCGCACAAAGCAGCGACGTCCTCGGTCTGGTGAGTCGAGATCACCAGCGTGGACGTCCGCGCAGTCTCAGCCAAGACGCCGCGCAAAGCGGCACGCTGCTCAGGATCAAGGCCCGTAGTCGGCTCATCGAGAATGAGCAGCTCGGGCTGGCCCAAGAGTGCCTGGGCGAGCGCGACCCGCCGACGCTGTCCGCCAGAGAGGGTGCGAATCTTCTTGGTCGCCAACGCGTCCAGGTCCACCTGGGCCAGAACACGACGAACCTCAGCGTGCCGCCGTTCCGCGTCGCTCCACTCCTTAAGCACCGCCATGTAGTCGACGAAGGCGAAAGCAGAGAACCCCCGAGGGAATCCAAGTTCCTGAGGGAGGTAGCCCAGCCGCCGCCGGATGTCGGTTCGGGCGTCGGCCTCACTGGGATCCCGGTTCAGCAGCCGTACCCCTCCGTGGTCGGGGGGCAGCACCGTCGCGAGGATCCGCAGCAAGGTCGTCTTGCCGGCGCCATTGGGACCCAGCAGGCCGGTGATGCCAGGGGACAAGGTGAGGTCGACACCATCGAGGGCTGTGGTCGCCTTGAAGGACTTCCGAAGGTTGGTCAACTCGACGGTCGAGGGGAGCTGGCTGTTCACAGGAGACCTCCAAGGGTGCCGGTGCGACGAACGCGGTGAACGAAGACGAATGCGGCAAGGACGCCCATGAGCGCGTATACGGCCAGCGCCACCGGACCGTAGACACCCGCAACGGCACCGTTTGCCGCAGAGACGAGGACGACAGCGATCCAGCCCGCGCCGAGGGTGGCCGCGGCCAGAGCGGGGTCGATCCAGCTGGACGCCGCCAGGATTAGGGCGGTGAATCCCAGGGCAGGCACCAACCACGCGACGGCGAGGCCAGTGGGTTTGAACAGGCCCCCAAGCAGCACCAGGGGGATCGAGGTGCCAAGGACCGCGGCGGTTCGCAGCAGGACGAGCCGCAGAGGGGAGTACGGCGTCGCGACCTCTTGCTCGAAGGCGACGTCCGTGCCGGAGCCGTACGTCAGTGCGACACCAACCATCGGTATCAAGGGCGCGCAGATCAAGAAGAGAAAGACGCTCTTGGTGTCACCGTACGAGCCAGCCACCAAGACAAAGGCGAGAACCAAAGCGACCGCGTTCAGCCAGGCGGCCCGCATGGAGGGTGCGGAGGCAAGCAAGAGGGCATCTGACTCGCTCAAGCCGACGCGCCGAAGCACTCGTTGACTTCGCGCCGGCCGCGGGAGCTCGATCTCGTTTCTGACTCCCGCCCAGACCAGCCCGAGATCAGGAAGCGTGGATGGTGCGTCGACGGAGATCGCGTCGGCGACGCGTTCGCGGCAGACACCGCAGCGGGCCACATGCTGCTCCACCGAGGCAGCCTGCACCGGCCCCGCACAACCATCCACCCAACTGCGGAGGAGTTCCTGTTCGACATGCCAGGTCGGGTTTGCGGCGGTCATGCCCGTTCTCCTGCCAGATCGTCACGAAGATGAGCCTTTGCCCGGTGCAGCCGGGTCTTCACGGTGTTCTCGGGCACGTGCAGCAAGCGCGCGGTCTCCTTGGTGGTGAGCCCGTCCAGGACGGTTGCCTGTACGACCGCCCGCATCTCGGGCGAGAGCCGGCCGAGGGCATGGCCCAGGTCGCCGTACTCCACCCCGAGAAGCACTTCCTCCTCAACGCTGGGGGAGAGCGGATTCCCCTCGGCGTACGTCGACGCGGGATCCATCAGGACAACGTCCTTGCGCCCCCGCAGCCTGCTCACAAGGCGGCGAATCGCGATCCCCCACATCCAGGCAGCCACCTCCCCCTGACCGGTGAATCGGTCAGCGCTCTTCCATACCGCGGTGAATGTGTCCTGCAGGGTGTCGGCGACAACCTCACGGTCATTGCAGCGGCGGGACAGCCGTACCGACAGCCACGGAGCGTGGCGCTCGTACAAGCACCCCAGAGCGCTCAAATCACCCTGGCCCAGGGCCGCCAGGAGATCCGCGTCACGGCGCGGATCCGATGATGCATGCACGACTCAACTGTCGCCCTCCCGGGCCGCGAAAGTTCCCCCATCCGCCAGATATCCGATCTTCCGGTAGACTTTTCGATCAGCAGCCCGCCAAGAGGCTGTCCGGAGCGCGTGATTTGAGCCCCCAAGGGGCCGCCGCCGCACCGGTTTCGAGTACCTGGTTCTCAACCTGGCCCCCGAAAGCACCGATGCAACAAGCGGCTGCCGTCCGCAGACGTCGCGCTGATGCGCACGTCGCCGGTGGCCGGATGGAAGGAGTACCTCATGTACGAGGACGACTACGGTCCCTGGAACGACTAGAGACCAACCCGCGCCCCTCAGCCCTCAGGCTGGGGGGCGCTCTCTTTGAGCTTGTTTAGACACGACCGCGATTGCTCCGAAAATCCTCGTGCCTTCCGCCGTGGTTCGTCCTACCCTGGCTGGACACGGGAAGGAGGTGGTCCGATCAATGAGTTCTTATCGGACTTGTGAGGTGGCGGCCCGCTAGCCGCTGTCCAACCGGACGACTGCTCGTCCCGCCGGACTCGGCGGCGACACCACGGCAGCCACCCGACCCCCGAGCGCCGGCGCTGGTCCGACCCGGCACCGGATCCCTTCGGATCCGAACCGCTCGGGGGTCGCCCTATGCCCCGAGCCATCTTCGACGGAACCGTGCTGACCTTGGTCGGGGTGGTCGGGGTGGTCGGGGCAACGTAGGGCACCGAACCGACCAATCAACGGGCCTATCAGCGCCGAACCGGGGAAACCCCGGCCGCATCAACGGGCTCCAAGGCCACTCATCGGGTGCGAACGTATGAACGATTATGCCTCAGCCCGCCCACACCCCACCACCGTGAAACACCACGTGTGGATGAGTAATCTCCCGGCCGCCGACCGCCACGGGGGAACGTTCGCCTTGGCCACCCCACCAGCCGCTGCTCCACGTGCGGAAGGCGGCATCGACGCCGTGAGCGCGCCGGCCCGAAGAAGGCCGTCAGGCGCGGCCCATCTCTCTGTCGGAGAAACATGCCCCCTCGCGCGATCGGGTCACTACGCTCGTTGGACGGCGCGCGCGCCCCGCCGCCGGTGACCCGAGGAGAACGACGTGACCGACCACGCGATGGCGAAGAACGACCCAGAGACCTACCGAGTCGTTCCGAGCACTTCAACACCGCTGGATGAAAGCCGGATTCAAACCCTGTTGGCCGCGGAGTGGGACCGGTTCACGCAGACCACTCCCCGGTCAGGCGATCACCACAAGCGCGCCTTGGGGTCGCTCCCGCTCGGCGTCACGTCCTCCTTCCAGTACTGGGACCCGTATCCCGTCGCCATCGTCAGTGGACAGGGAGCATGGCTCACCGACGTGGATGGTCGACGTGTGCTGGACTTGTCGATGGGGTTCGGTGCGATGCTGGCCGGACACCTCAACCCCACGGTCGTCGCGGCAGTCGAGCGGGCCTTGGAGACGGGGACCCTGTTCGTCACCCCCTCTCCCTCCGCCACCGACGCCGCCGAGCGATTCCAGCGCCGATTCGCCCTCGACCAACTGCGCTTCGCTAACTCCGGTACCGAGGCCACGATGTACGCCCTGCGGATCGCGAGGGCATACACCCAGCGCAAGGCCATCATCAAGATCGAGGGTGGGTACCACGGCGGGTACGACGCGCTGCAGGTCTCCGTCAAGCCAAACGTGGCCGACGTGGGTCCCGAGGACGCGCCGACCCCGCAGGTCCCCTTCGACGTTGAAGCAGGCACCGTTTACGTGGTGCCCTACAACGACCTGGATCGCCTCACCTATCTCCTGGACCAGCACGCATCCGAGGTGGCCTGCGTCTTCATGGAGCCCGTGCTCGAGAACATCGGCATCGTGCTCCCCGACGAGGGTTACCTGGCCGGGGTTCGGGCCCTGTGCGACGACCACGGCGTCCTGCTGATCTTCGACGAGGTCAAGACCGGGCTCACCGCGGGACATCAGGGTGCTTCTCAACGCCTCGGGGTGAAGCCCGACCTGGTCACGTTGGCCAAGAGCATCGGGGGTGGACTGCCACTGGCTGCCTTCGGTGGACGCGCGGAAGTGATGGCCTGCGTCAGCGATGATCGAATGGCACACTTCGGCACCTACAACGGCAATCCGCTGGTGATGGCCGCGGCCGTCGCCGTCGACGAGCTCGCGACTCCCGAGGCGCTGGCGAAGGCCGAGGCGCTCAACGTCGACGCCCTGGAGCAGATGAACTCGATCATCGCCTCGAACGAGCTCCCAGCTCACACGGTCGGATTCGGCGTCAAGGGTGCCGTGACCTGGTCCCCAGCACCCGTACGGAACTACCGCGACTACAAGCGCACCGACTTCGGTGTGGCCGAGTTGTCTTGGCTGTGGGGTGTCAACCGCGGTGTGCTCACGCCTCCGGGGCTGGACGAGCAGTGGCTGGTCTCGCTGGCGCACACCGGTGCCGACATGGGCATCTTGGTCGAGGAGTTCACGGAGTTGGCTCAGGCCCTGCGCAACTGAGGCGACGGTCCCGGCCAACCGGCCGGCCGTCGTTCAGCGTCGGGATGTGCTCGCTCGCACGGCTGGTTGATCCAGCACGCCTTGTCCCTCGAGGACTTCAAAGACCAACTGCGTTTCGGTGTGCCGAACTGCCGGGTGCACCGTGATGTGTTCGAGCACCAGGTCCCGCAGTGCCTCGGGGGACACCACCGCCACATGCAGGAGGTAGTCGTCCTCGCCGGCCACGTGGAACGCCGTGAGCACCCCGGGGATCGCGGGAAGCGTGGCGTGGAAGCTTCGGACATGCTCCCGGTTGTGGCTCCCGAGCCGGACCCGGATCACCGCCTGCAACGGATACCCCAAGGCAGCTAGATCAACCTGCGCCCGCACGGCAACCAGCACCCCTTTGGCCTTCAGCGCCCGCACGCGGTGCACGCAGGTCGACTCGGCGATCCCGACCCGACCAGCCAGGGCAGCGTTCGTGATCCGCCCATCCGCAACCAGCTCGGTGATGATCTGAAGGTCGGTTGAGTCCAGCGCCACCGTGGGCCGCGGATCATTCGACTCCGGCCGAACTCGAGACGCTTGATTCATCGCTTTCCTCGTCGTTAACGCGCTTCGACAGTGACTTCTTCGGAACATCTTGTTTGCAGTCGAAGATCTTGCCACAGTTTGTTCATGGGCTACTCACCGGACACCATCGCGGTCCATGCCGGCCGCGCCGATCTCGGCTCCCTGGGCGTGCACGCCTTGCCCATCGACTTGTCCACGACTAATCCGCTCCCCTCGGTCGCTGCGGGCGGAGACTCCTATGAGGCGATGGCCAGCGGGGGTCACCCCGAAGACGGCGGCCCGGTGTACGCGCGCCTGTGGAACCCGACGGTGGCGCGGTTCGAGACGGCGTTGGCCGCCCTCGAAGGGACGAGCGAGGCCGTGGCCTTCGGGTCCGGGATGGCGGCGCTTTCCGCCACGATCCTGGCGGCCCAACAATCGAGTGACGGCGACCACATCGTCGCGGTTCGGCCGCTGTACGGCGGCAGCGACCATTTGCTGGCGTCGGGGTTGCTCGGCACGCGCGTGACCTTCTGTTCGCCGAGCGCCGTGGCCGCCTCCCTGGAACCTGACACCTGCCTGGTCATCCTCGAGACGCCGAGCAATCCGACCCTTGACCTGGTTGACATCGAGTCCGTCGTGGCGCAGGCCGGAGACGTACCGGTCCTGGTCGACAACACCTTCGCGACACCGATCCTGCAGAATCCCGCCGCGCACGGAGCTGCACTCGTCCTGCACAGCGCGACGAAGTACCTGGGTGGGCACGGCGACGCGATGGGGGGCATCGTCGCGTGCGAGGCCGAGTGGGCCAGCGGCTTGCGCCGCGTACGCGCGGTCACCGGCGGGCTGTTGCATCCGCAGGGAGCGCAGCTGCTGCACCGTGGACTTGCCACCCTTCCCATTCGGATCCGCGCACAACAGGCGGGCGCGGAGAAGGTCGCCGCCTGGTTCACCACTCACCCTGCCGTTTCGGCGGTTCACTTCCCGGGCCTGCCCGGCTGCGATCCGCAGGCGCTGGTGGGGCGGCAGATGCGCGGGCCTGGAGCGATGATCGCGATTCGGCTGTGGGGTGGGCCGGCCCAGACGGCCCGCCTTGCCGACCGCGTTCGGCTGTTCACGCATGCCGTCTCGCTGGGAAGCGTTGACTCGCTGCTTCAGGTCCCGGCGGCGCTGACGCACCGACCAGTGGCGGCGGGCGCCCGGCCAGCCGCAGATCTGGTCCGGCTCTCCATCGGCCTCGAAGACCCTGACGATCTCCTGGCGGACCTGGATCACGCTTTGGCCTGACCTCGCGGCCGGCGTCGGCTTGCCAATGTTACTCGCCAGTAGCATGATGGAAGTTACTGGTGAGTACGGTTCGGCGCGCGGACTCTGCGGCCACGACCTGAAGGGCACGGCGATGGGGCACTACAAAGCCAATCTCCGCGACATCGAGTTCAACTTGTTCGAGGTGCTCGACCGCCAAGCCGTGCTCGGGCACGGCCCGTATGCAGACGTCGACGTGGACACGGCGAAGGCGATGCTCACGGAGGTTGAGCGGCTGGCCACCCACGAGCTCGCCGACAGCTTCCTCAGCACCGACCGCGTGCCCCCGGTGTACGACCCGACGACCAAGACGGTCGCCATGCCCGACGACTTCCGTGCGTCGTACGAGGCCTACAAGGCCGGCGGCTGGACCAGCCTGGATGTCCCCGTTGAATACGGCGGGACGCCGACCCCCAGTTCTCTGCGCTGGGCCATGTCGGAAATGGTCCTCGGCTCGAACCCCGGCGTGCACATGTACTCCTCCGGACCTGCCTTCTCGCACGTGTTCTGGGCTCTGGCCACGGACGAGCAGAAGAAGTGGGCCGGCGTCTGGGCCAAGAACTTCTGGGGCGCCACGATGGTTCTGACCGAGCCGGATGCTGGCTCTGACGTTGGGGCGGGACGCACCAAGGCCGTCGCGCAACCGGACGGAAGTTGGCACATCGAAGGCGTCAAGCGGTTCATCACCAGCGCAGAGCATGACCTCGAGGACAACATCATCCATCTGGTGCTTGCTCGGCCCGAGGGCATCGAGGGTGTGGGCGGCCCCGGCACCAAGGGGTTGTCGCTGTTCATCGTTCCCAAGTTCCACGTCAACTGGGAAACCGAGGAGCTGGGCGAGCGCAACGGAGTCTGGGCGACCAACGTCGAGCACAAGATGGGCCTGAAGGTCTCCACCACCTGCGAGTTGACCTTCGGCGGGGACATACCCGCCGTGGGATGGCTGGTCGGTGAGGTCCACGACGGCATCGCGCAGATGTTCAAGGTGATTGAGTTCGCCCGGATGATGGTGGGCACCAAGGCGATCGCCACCTTGTCCACGGCGTACCTGAACGCGCTGGAGTACTCCAAGACCCGCGTCCAAGGCGCGGACCTGACGCAGATGACCGACAAGACCGCCCCACGGGTCCCGATCACTCATCACCCAGATGTCCGCCGCTCCCTGATGACGCAGAAGGCGTACGTCGAGGGGATGCGCGCGCTGGTGCTCTACACGGCGTCTATCCAGGACGACGTCAAGATGAAGGAAGCCGCAGGCGAAGACGCCGACCTCGATGAACGCCTCAATGACCTGCTGCTCCCGATCGTCAAGGGCTACGGCTCGGAGAAGTCGTACTCGCTCATCGGTCAGGAATCGCTGCAGTGCTACGGCGGGAGCGGTTACCTCCAGGACTACCCGATCGAGCAATACGTTCGTGACTCGAAGATCGACACCCTGTACGAGGGGACCACGGCCATCCAGGGGATGGACTTGTTCTTCCGCAAGATCGTGCGCGACAAGGGCGCGGCGCTGACCAAACTGCTCACCGATGTTCAGGACTTCGCGAAGGGCGATGCCGGCGACGGCGAGCTGGCCCTCGAAGGGGAGCTTCTCGCCAAGGCCCTGGAAGACGTCCAGGGCATCGTCGGCGCCATGGTGGGTCAGCTCACCTCGGCCGCGGACGAAATCGCCAACGTCTACAAGGTTGGCCAGAACACCTCGCGTTTGCTCTACGCCCTCGGCGACCTCGTTTGCTCGTGGCTGCTGCTGCGTCAGGCCGAGGTGGCGCTCAGGGCGCTGGGCCGTGATGTGTCGGAGAAGGACCGACTGTTCTACGAGGGCAAGGTGGCCGCGGCCACATTCTTTGCCCGACAGGTGCTTCCGTTGCTGTCAGCCCAGCGACTGATCACCGATGCGACGGACAACGCGCTCATGGAGCTGCCCGAGGCAGCCTTCTAGGCGTCCTCGCCGCATCCCGGTCGATGTCCTTGGCGGCTAGTTGCCGCGGGGCTATGTGCCGCCGCGGCGCGCGCGCAGCGTCCAGGCTGCGGCAGGATGGTCCCTATGCCCATCGCTACCCAGAACCCTGCCACCGGCCAGACCGTCCAAACGTTCGAGGCCCACACGCCCGAACACGTCGACGCCATCATCGCCCGGGCCCACTCGACGTTCCAGGAATGGCGGGGCACCAGCTTCGCCCAACGGTCCGCGCTGATGAATCGGGCTGCAGACCTGCTGGACGAGGACAACGAGTCGATCGCCGCCATCATGACCCTCGAGATGGGCAAGACGCTGAAGTCTGCCCGCGCCGAGGCCGCCAAATGTGCCAAGGGAATGCGCTTCTACGCCGAGCACGCCGAGGCCTTCCTCGCCGATGAGCACACGACACCGGACGTGGTGGGCGCCTCCAAGGCGTACGGGCGATACGCCCCCCTAGGCATCGTGCTCGCCGTTATGCCCTGGAACTTCCCGCTGTGGCAGGTCGTCCGGTTCGCCGCCCCGGCGCTGATGGCCGGCAATGTCGGCCTGCTGAAGCACGCTTCGAATGTGCCGCAGTGCGCGCTCTACCTGGAGGACCTCTTCCGGCGAGCGGGATTCCCCGATGGCGCCTTCTCTACCCTGTTGATCAGCGCCCGCGACGTCGAGGCTGTGCTCCGGGACCCCAGGGTCCGGGCGGCCACCCTGACTGGTTCTGAGCCGGCCGGTCAGTCAGTCGCCGCCATCTGCGGAGACGAGATCAAGAAGACGGTCCTGGAGCTCGGAGGAGCTGACGCGTACGTCGTCATGCCCTCGGCCGACATCGAGCGAGCAGCCGAGGTCGCCGTGACCGCTCGGTGCCAGAACAATGGGCAGTCCTGCATCGCGGCCAAACGCTTCATCGTTCACACCGACGTCTACGACGCCTTCGCCGCTGCTTTCGTGCAGCGGATGGCCGGCCTTCGACTCGGAGACCCGATGGATGACGCCACCGATCTCGGCCCGCTGGCCACCGAGGGCGGCCGAGTCGACGTCGAGGAGCTCGTCGAGGACGCGCGCGCCAAGGGCGCCGCTGTTCTGTGCGGAGGCGTACGGCCCGACGGGCCGGGCTGGTTCTACCCCGCGACCGTCGTCGCGGACTTAAAGACCGACATGCGGATGTACGCCGAGGAAACGTTCGGGCCGGTTGCTGGCCTCTACCGGGTTGGCTCCTACGACGAGGCCGTCGAGTTGGCCAATGCGACCACGTTCGGGTTGGGCTCCAACGCATGGACCAATGACTCAGACGAGCAGGCCCGATTCATCAACGACCTGGACGCCGGCGCCGTCTTCATCAACGGGATGACGACGTCGTTCAACGAACTACCCTTCGGGGGCACCAAGCGCTCCGGATACGGCCGCGAATTGTCCGCCCACGGGATCCGCGAGTTCTGCAACCTCAAGACGGTCTGGGTCGCCTGAACTTCCCGCGACGCAGTCATTCGTCAGGGAAGCTGCACGCGCCAGATGCTCGAGAACGGCTTCTCGCTGCCGACCAGCACAGAGCCGGAGCTCCAGTCCTGGGTGATGCTCTCACCCTTGAGGGGCAACGCGAACCCGACGGGCGCCGCACCGACGGAGGCGTACAACCAGCCGTTGACGTAGCCGCGCAGCACGAACCGACCGTCATCGAGGAAAGTGGCGTCGGACATCCCGGCCGGTGCGGTTCCTACCCGGGTCAGCTTGTTGACCGAGGACGTGGACGGGTTCGATGGGGCCACGTAGATCGCGCCATTAGCCCCCTTGACCTTGGTCACGATGTAGATGCGCTGGGTGCGCGGATCGACCATGAGCCCCTCGGCATTGTGGCGCCCGTCTGGGTAGGTGAACTCATAGGTGTCCGACGTCAGCGAGCCTCCGTTGACGCCAGGCTGCGGCTCTTTGACCCGGTGCACAAAGATGCTCGGGCGCTTCTTGCCGTTGTCGCCGATGTCGCCCACATAGAGGTAGCTGACGCCGCCAACGACCGATCGAGCCATCCCCTCCCAGTCCTTGTGCGACGCACCCGCCACCTCGAACCTGGCCGTGGTGCGGCCATCGGAGCCGATCGCGTACAGCGTGGTCCCGCCGCCACTGTCGTTGTGCGTCCACAACCGACTGCTGCTGTACCCGCTACGCGCGAGCCCGCTGGACTCATTGATCGCCGGGTCCTTGAGGGTGAGCACCTTGGTCGACGGCGTCACCGCGACCTTGGCCGATGCCGGGACGACGGGTGCTGCGGCCACGGCTAGGGCGAGAACGCCCGCGACCGCGGCGGCGATCGCTTGGGCTGTACGGCGCTGGGTCCTCGGGGCGAGCGTCATTAATCGGGATCCTCTACAGGTTCAAGTCTGGGCACGAGTCAGGTGAATCAGGTTCAAGGAAGTCGGACGCGCCAAATCGGGGAGTTGCGGCCCTCGCTGCCCACGAACACGTAATTGCGGTTGCGCGCGTGTGTGATGCTCTCACCCTTGATCGGCAGGGCGAATCCGACGGGCTTGGCGCCCATGGACTTGTACAGCCAACCGTTCACGTAACCCCTGAGGATGAATTGACCACCGGAGGTAAAGACGGCGTCGGACATGCCGGCGGGTGCGGTGGATACCCGCTTGAGCTTGTTCACCTTCGTCGTGGAGGGGTTCAGCGGAGCACGGTAGATCGCGCCGGGGACCTTCTTCCCCTTGCTGACGATGTAGATGCGCTGGTTGCCTGGACGGACCATCAGTCCCTCAGCGTTGTGCTTTCCGTCCGGGTACCGGAATTCATAGGTCCGGAACTTCAGCGCGCGCTTCGACCTGCCAGGTTTCGGCTCCTTCACCCGGTGCACAAAGATGCTCGGGCGCTTCTTGCCGTTGTCTCCGATGTCGCCGACGTAGAGGTAGCTGACCCCAGCCACCACAGATCGGGCCATGCCCTCCCAGTCTTTGTGCGAGGCGCCCTTCAGCTCGTACTTGGCCGTCGTCCGGCCGGACTTGCCGAGAGCGAAGATCGTGGTTCCGCCACCGCTGTCGTTGTGCGTCCACAGCCGGTCAGGCTGGTAGTAACTACGCGCCAGTCCACTCGACTCCTTGATCGCTGGGTCCGACAGGGTCCGAACCTTCACAGCCTGGGTCTTGAGCACGCCGGCCACCGCGGGGGGTGGCTGAAGCGCGCCAAGCGCCGACACTCCCAGCGCCAAGGTCGCTGCCGCAGCCATCAGCGTCCGGGGGTGACCACCCAGCACTCGTGGCGCCGTCGTCAACACAGAGAAGCCCTTCGTCATCGGTAATCGACCGCTCAGAGTACGTGTGCCCTCTCCAGCCAGGTCAAACGCGCGGCGTGTCCAAGCACGACCGGCCCAGGTGGTCGACGCCACCCACGCCAGCCTCAGACGACTCGTCTCGCAGTGCCGACGGCAGCCCTCGAACGCCTAGGCATCAGCGAGCGCCAAGGAGCCCGGGCGGCAGGATCGCGCAGCGCGTAGACGACCACCATGAGGCTGGCGACCAGGAGCACGGCCCAACGTCGGTGAGCATCAACCCAGTCCTGGCCGGGCGCAACCCAGAACGGGTAGCGCGCGGGCGCGGTCACCAGGGCGACGGAGAACACCACGACCACGATGGACACAGGGATCGACGGCTCCAAGTGACCGAGCCGGATCCGAAGGACCAGAGCGGTCGCAGCACCCAAAGGCGAGGATCGCGGCGACTTCGATCACGACTCCTCGCCACGGTAGGTCGGTCGCCCAAGCCAGGACCACCACCGGGCCAAGGACCAGGCCCGTCATGACGGCCAGCCGCGGGAGCTCACGGTTCCATAGCCGGGTGGGAACAGCTCCGATCTGACTGAATCCGGTGTCGTCCAGCAGGGCCAGCGAGCCAGCGACGAGGGCCACGCCTGCGGCGCGAATCACAGCCGAGCGCAACGGGACCCTCAGAAAGGCTGTTGTGCTTCCAAACCAGGAGCACCAGCACCACTCCGGCCGCGATCGCCGGCGCCTCCCAACGAATCGACCGAGCCGTGCGCCACCACCGGTCGGTGCGTTCCCGTCCCCGCGGGCGGAGCTGGAGCGCGGGTGCCAACCGCTGAGACCGCTCGAGCCGTGTCCATCGCTCAGCCGAACAGTTCGACGTCATAGGGCGGGAGCTGGAGCAGGCCAGTCGCCACAACGACCATCAGCGCGGCGGCAAACCCGATGAACCAGCCTCGCTTGCGGTCTGCCTGCCGGATCCCTACAGCACTCACTCCCAGGGCGGACCACGCGAACAAATAGGCGGTGTGCCAGGCGAGATTCGAGGACGGGTCGACGAGAAGGGTGTCCACGCCCGACAAGGAGATGTGGAACCAGGCAAGCCACGCGAACCGGCCTTGGTCAGCGACCGCCAGCGTCAAGAACATCATGCCGAACAGGCCGATCAGCAACGAGCCCGGGAAGGGCAACCAGCGCGCGACGACCACGGCCAGGATCCCGGCGCCAATCGACCATCGCTGGGATCTGCAGAACGTCGGTCAGCGTGAACGCTTCAACGCTGAGGTCGTTCGCCACGTCCTCGATACCGCTACCAGCCGCCCACTTTCCAATCAGCGCAATCGCGAGGGCCACCAGGCCAGGTCCGAGCATGACCCCCAGACACAGCGCGAGGTCACGCCGTAGAGGGGTCTGCGCTGTAGCCGATAGCTGGGCCTCGGCCCCGGACCGCCGAGCCGAGGTGGCCGTCAGATGCACGGCCGGAAAGACCGCGATCCCAAAGAAGACGCCGATGTAGCCGGAGAACTCCGCTAGGGCTGCCCGCGAGAAGTCTTCTCCGTGGTCGACACCGACGCCGCCAAGCAGCAGCACATAGGCGCCGACGAAAAGGATCGCCGGGGAGGTCATGATCCGCCGCGCTTCTCGCCGTGCCAGCGGAATCAGATCGGCCACGTTCGAGCTCGAGCCGGCCATCGCGCGGGCCTCGACCAGGTCCGCACTCATGCCGGCACAGCCTCTGCCTCGGTGCCCACGAGCAGGAGGTATCCGTCCTCCAGCGTGGGCGGGAGGGTTTGGGCCTCGGCCGGCGGATCTCCGAGGTTGCGGTGCTGACCATCACCAGTGCGCCAGGCCAGCTGAGCGCGGGGGTCGCGCTCAGCGGCCAGCCACACGCGCCCGTCGGCCATCGCCGCCAGCGTGTGCGGGCTGCCCTGGAAGAGAACGCCGCCCTGGTGGAGCACCACAACCTCGCCGCACATGGCCGTAACGTCCTCGGTCTGGTGGGTCGACAGCAGCGTCGTTCGGCCCTCTCCGGCGCGAGACAGCAGGTCCCGAAAGCGCAAGCGCTGCTCGGGGTCGAGGCCGACGGTCGGCTCATCCAGAATCAGCAACGCCGGGTCGCCGATGAGCGCGGCGGCCAGGGCGACCCGACGCTTCATCCCGCCGGACAGCTTGCGGATGCGGCGGCCGGATTCCTTACCAAGATCCACCACGTCCAGGACGCGGCGCACCTCGTCGTGACGCGCTCTCCGGTCGCCCCACTCCTTGAGGATGGCGACGTAGTCCACGAACTCGAAGGCGGTGAAGCCGCGCTGGAAGCCCGGGTCTTGGGGGAGGTAGCCGAGGCGGCGACGCAGTTGAAGTCGTTCGTCGGACCGTGCCGGGTCGAGGCCGAGGACCCGAAGCGTCCCGCCATCTGGCGCTAGAACCGTCGCGAGGATGCGCAACAGCGTGGTCTTGCCGGCTCCGTTGGGCCCGAGCAACCCGACGACACCCCCCTGGACGGAAAAGCTCGCTCCGTCGAGGGCGCGGTGACGCACAAAGCTCTTGGTGAGGTCCTCTATCGCAAGGGCCGGGCGGATTGCGGTCACATGAACCTCCGGAAGTCGTACGCGTGAGCCCGGAGGGCTCCCGCGCAGATAGCGATGGCAAGGGCGAGCAAAACGAGCGCGGCGACTTGCGCGTCGCGCGAGAACAGCGGATCGAGGGTTCTGTCGTTCAGCCAGACCGAGTAGACCGAGAGGACCCAGAGCCCGGACACGAGGAGCGCAGCCACCAGGACCGGCAGCCATACGGCCAAGGCGAGAGACGACGCAACCAGCGCGGCCGCCGGGAGCAACCAAACCGCCGCCGTGCCGTGCCCGGGGATGAACACGCTCGCCAGCGCCGCCAATACGGTCGTCAGCACGAGCACGATGCCGGTGCGCACGACGATCAAACGCACCGAGGAGTACGGCGCTGCGAGTGTCGTCTCATAGGTCGGATCCACCCAAGGCCCATAGGCCAACCCCACCCCGAGGACGGGAAGCACCGGAGCCAGGAGCAGGAACAGATCCGGGCCCATGCGTGGCGCCCCCGAGGCGAGGACCGCGAACGCCAGCAGGAACACGATCGACAGCAGCCACGCACCGCGCAACGCCGGCGCCGACGCCGCCAGCCGAGCGTCGCCGTCCGACAGGCCAACCCGACGGATCGCGCGCTCAACCCACCCGGCACGAGGGGCATCGATCTCGTCCACGACCGCCGCCCACAAGGAATCCAGCCGTTGTTCGGGGGCCGCCGGCCGCAGGGTGGCTTGGCATCGCGGGCAACCCACCACATGGGCTTCGAGGGATGCCGCCAGCGGGGTCGCCAACTCCCCGGTCGCGTAGTCGTGCGCCAGCCGCTGCGTCGATGTGCCAGCCGGTCATGCGAGCTCCTCCCTCAACTGCGCGCGAGCACGCATCATCCGGGTCTTGACGGTTCCTGTCGGAATCCCCAACAGCCGCCCGGCTTCCTTCGTGGTCAGCCCGTCCAAGACCGTGGCCTCGACCACGGCTCGCAGCTCAGGACTCAACCGCTGGAGGGCACCTCCGAGGTCGCCGTACTCGACGCCGACCAGGACCCGATCCTCCGCGGACTCGACGGGCGAGAGAACTCCCTCACCGAGCACCCCGGTTCCGGTAGCCGCCGGACGAGACTTGCGAAGACCGTCGATCAACCTCCGGATCGCGATACCCCACAGCCAGGCCCCGAACTCCCCGTCGCCCTTCCACGCGCCCGCCGACCGCCAGGCCGCCACGAAGGTGTCTTGGACCACTTCATCGACCAATCCTTGATCGGCGCAGCGCCGCTGGAGGCGGAGCAGGAGCCACGGCGCGTGACGGCCGTACAGCGACTCCAGGGCCGTCCGATCGCCGTCCGCGAGGGCCCGCGCCAAGTCGGCGTCGGTCCGCTCGCCGGACGGCGTGGAGGCGGTCATAGGAGCCACTGTCTTCCTTGGTGCGGTGGTTGGCTAGAAGCCGACGGTCAGGCAGGCGAGGCGAGCGCCAGCCGAACCGGCCGGGGAGCCCGTGACGGTGCCGTCAGCGGTGTGCTGAATATGGATCACCACGGAGGCCGGGCGACGGTCAGCCGACGGCTGCCAGTCCTGCCGGGAGAACGCCCAGCCGCGACCCATGGCGTCGGTCGTGAAGTCCAGCCAGATCTCGTTGGCCGAGTTGGCGTAGGCAGGGTCGACCGGAACCTCTGCCGAGGGAGCAGGAACCTGCGGTTCGTACTGGAAGTGCGGCCCGGCCTCGGCGCCCGTGGCGCCGCACGCCGTGGTGTGCGCGTGCGCGCCGTACTCACGGTTGGGGAGCAGCCCGCGGACGCGAAGCAGGACGTAGGTCCGGCCGTTGCGGGGGTACCACGCGTGTACCCGGGCGGAGGCACCGGCCGGGACGAGGTCCGGGGATTCGTCGGTCGCGTCTGCTGTGTAGTCGAAGGCGTTGGTCGCGACGGCGGGTGCGGCGAAAACGCCGGATGCGGCGATGTGCCGCAAGGGCGGTACGTGAGCCTGCACCGTCGGGGCCATGCTCAGGGCGAGCGCCGGAACAACGCTTGCGGCCAGTACCAGCCGGATGGTTCGCGAAACAGGCACGAGAGGGGCTCCGTTCGTTGATGGAGCTGACAACCCCCTGTCGTATGCCGAGCCTCAGACGGTTCACGCGCCATCCCTCGGAGTTGGGGCGACCGCGCCCCGCCGATCGCTAGAGCCGGCGATCGTCGAGGACGGGGAAGCGCCGCCGCCAGGCAGTGACCTCTCCAAGATCCACTTCGGCGGTAAGCACGGCCGCATCCGGTCCGGCCTCGGCGAGTACGGCCCCGCGGGCATCCACCACCAGCGAACGTCCGCCCATCACCTTGCCGGCCTGCGAACCGGCCGTGTTGGCCGCGACCACGACCAGTTGGTCTTCCACGGCCCGGGCCTGAGCCAGCAGGGACCAGTGCCCGATGCGGGCCGCCGGCCAGGCCGCGGGGACGACGACCATCTCGGCCCCGGCGTCCACCAGCTGGCGGAACATCTCGGGGAAGCGCAGGTCGTAGCAGGTGGCCAGGCCGACCGGACCGAGAACGGTATGCGCCACGACAACCTCACGACCCGCCGACAGCCACTTGGGCTCCCCCTCCGCGAAGCCGAAGAGGTGGATCTTGCGGTAGACCGTCACGACGGATCCATCCGGACCGGCGAGCACCGAGGTATTGAACAGCTCTCCGGTTGCCGAACGCTCGATGAACGATCCGCCGTGCACGAAAGCGCCGAGCGCCGCCGCCGCCTCACACACCAACGCGACGGTTGGCCCGTCCAGTGGCTCAGCCAGTTCGTCCCACTGCTCGTACAGGAAGCCTCCCTGCGGCCACAGTTCAGGAAGGACGACCAGATCCGCCCCGCGCCGAGCCAACGTGGCACTGCGCACTGCCGCCCGACGCTGGGCGATCTCGAGGCTGTAGTCGGGTGCCAGTTGCAGGAGGTCGATCCGCACAGTCGTCAGCCTCTCACCTGATCGGACCGTTGCGTGGCCAACCGGTCACGCTGAACCTTGCCCATGGCGTTGCGCGGCAGCTGCCGCGACCAGACCCATCGGCGTGGCCGTTTGTACGGGGCGAGGCGTTCGGCGACCAAAGCGTCGAGCTCGGCATCGGGAGGCAACGCCTCAGGGGATGTCCCTGGACGGGCAACGAGGAACGCCACGACTGTCTCGCCCCAGGTGGGGTCCGCGAGGCCGATCACCGCGACGTCCGCCACTGACGGATGAGTCCGCACCGCGTCCTCCACCTCTCGCGGGTAGACGTTGTAGCCACCCGTGATGATCAACTCCGATGTCCGGCCAACAAGCCGAAGGCCCCCGGGGGACCAGGCGCCGACATCGCCCGTACGGAACCAACCGTCACCCGTGAAGGCCTCAGCCGTCGCCTCCGGGCGCTCGAAGTAGCCGGTGAAGACGGATTCCCCACGCACCTCGATGCCTCCGTCCTCGCCCAGTCGCACATCGATTCCGGGCAACGGGCGACCCACGGCTCCGGGGACGCGCGGGCCATCAATCGGGTTGGAGCAGAGCATCACGGTCTCGGTCATGCCATACCGCTCGAGTACCTCCACGCCAGCCCCCTCCCGGATCCGATGCCACAGCTCGGGCGCCAGCGGAGCGGACCCACTCACGCACAGCCGAAACTCGCCCAGCTCGGCCAACCGCGGGGACTCGGCAAACCGGGCATACATGGTCGGAACGCCGAAGAACAGGGACCCGGCGAACTGCTGCCGTGCATCCAGCACCGCATCCACATCAAAGCGGGGTAGCACCACGGCCGGCGACCCGGCGAGCAGCGCTCCGTTGATGCCCACGCCGAGGCCATGCATGTGGAACAGCGGAAGGGCCAACACGAGCCGGTCGGCTGACGTCCACCGCCAGGCCTCGACCAGGGCATCAGCGCCGGCGAGCAGGTTGGCGTGCGTGAGCATGGCCCCCTTGGGTCGCCCACTCGTGCCGGACGTGTAGCAAATCCACGCGAGATCGTCCGGATCGGATTCGTCGAGGCGTACGGCGCCGTCGTCCCGACCCGGCACATCCGGCGCCATCACGCGCAGTCCGCGTTCGACCCAGCGTGCCGGGTCGTCCACCACAGCCAGCGCGGGCGCCGCATCGTCCACCAGGTCGGCCAGCTCCGGTCCGGTGTAGGAGGTGTTCGCCGGAACAACGACGGCCCCAAGACGGAGGAGCGCGACGTAGACGACAACGACATCGATCGACGGCTCGGCCGAGAGGACGACCCGCTCCCCGCTTCGCACACCCGCGGCCGAGAGACGCCGCGCTGCGCCGGCCGACCAGTCGAGCAACATCCCTGCCGTGACCAGCACGCCGGAGGGATCCACCAAGACGGTCGCGCCCGGGGTGGACCGCCAGCGCTGCACCCACGCCGCGGGCAACGTCGGCGGCTCTCCGTCCCCTGTCCGTTGATTCACGGCTCATATGCTCGCATCCGAGCTGCCGCTCAGGCTCAGACCGACGATGCGAGCGTCAGCGCCTACCCGCTCAGCGTCACCTGACCAACCGAACGGGCGACTGACGAGCGGCCTTGGCTTTCGTACAGTGGACTCATGCGGTGATTCGCCGCCACTTGGTCTGTTCAGGGAGTCCGTCATGCGCCGGATGCCGTTCGCGGCTGCGCTGGGGTGTGCCGTTATCGCCGCGGGGACGCTCGCCGTCCCGGTAGTAGCCGAGGACGCGGCCACGGTCACCATTCGCTGGGAGATGAACGAACTGGCGGGGACTTCCGTGATGAAGGACTCTGGGCCGCTCAAGCTGGACGGGACCGTAAACCCGCTCGGGGTGACCAGCGGTTATTCCTCTCAGGGTGCGACCGGCTACCACTGGGTGCGCAAAGACCCCAACTCGCTTCCGCTGGCGCCCGAGAGAATCATCGAGATACCTGACCATCCTTCGCTTGATGCCGGCGGAGGCATCTTCACGATCGAGATCCGTTACCGGACCAAGGAGAGGTTCGGCAACATCATCCAGAAGGGCCAGGCGCAAAGCGCTGGTGGGCAGTGGAAGGTGCAGGCACCCGGCGGCATCCCTTCCTGCCTGTTCAAGGGCCCGGCCGGCCGGGCCGCCACCGGCGCGCTCACGCCGATCAACGACAACCAGTGGCACGTCCTCACCTGCGTGAAGACCCCGTCTTCGGTGGCCTTGTACGTCGACGGTGAGTTCCGCAGCCGCAAGAACCGTGAGACCGGAGTGATCGACAACAGCCAGCAGGTGACCATCGGCGGCAAGATCATCTGCAACCAGGAGAACGTGACGTGTGACTACTTCTCCGGTGACATCGACTACGTGTCGATCAGCAAGGGTCTTTCCGGTCCTTTCGTCGAGGCCAAGATCAGCCCATCCAAGGTCGTCGTCGGCAACGACTTCACCGTCACCGGTTCGGTCACGGATGGCGCCACCGGCGCGCCCAAGGCAGGAGTCCCCATCCATCTGTTCGGGCAGGTGAAGGGAACAGTCGGCTTTGTGGACAAAGGTGTTCGAGCGACCACGAAGGCCAACGGCAGCTTTGCCTTCAGCCGAGGACCCTCAGCCACCTCCGACTGGTACGTATCGACCGGCCCCGCGGGCAGTGGTGTGGACAGCGACACCACCAGGGTCGCGGTCGGTGGGAAAGCCTGGATCCACCTCGACGACAAGTCCGTTCGCGCCGGCACCACGGTCACGTTCTACGGCAAGGTTCGGCCCAAGTCAGCCACCGTGGTCAAACTCCAACGCAAACAGTCCGGTCAATGGATCACCAAGCGGTCAGAGACGCCGAAGGCCGGGAAATACAGCATGGGTTGGAAGGCGAAGTCCAAGGTTGACTTCAAGTGGCGAGTGCGGGTGAACGGGCCGACGTTCACCGCTGACCACAGTCGTACCCTAGTCCTGAAGGTTCGCTAAGCATTGCTCGCTTCGCCGTCCGGAACCCCCCAACGGTCACCAGGCAACTGCGGCGGCCGGGTCCTCAAGCACAGCCGCGACGTCGGCTAGGAAGCGCGAGCCGAGAGCTCCGTCGATGTGTCGGTGATCGAAGCTCACGGTGAGTTGGGCGACCACGCGGGGCTTGACCTTCCCCTTGTGCACCCACGGACGTTGCCGGAAGGCACCCACGCACAGGATGGCTCCCTCCCCGGGATTGATGATCGGCGTGCCGCCGTCGACACCGAAGACGCCCACGTTGGTGATGGTGAACGTTCCGCCACTCAGGTCTGCTGGGGTGGAGCGGCCTTCTCGCGCGGTGCTCACCAAGTCGTCCAGGCCCTCCGAGAGCTCCGGCAAGGACAGCCGGTGGGCGCCCTTGACGTTGGGCACCATCAGCCCCCGGGGGGTGGCGGCCGCTATGCCCAGGTTCACGTAGTCGCGGTAGACAACCTCATTGGTCGCGCCGTCGAAATAGGCGTTGAGATCCGGAGTACGGCGGATCCCGAGCAAGGCGGCCCTGGCCACCAGCAGAAGCGGCCCCACGCGCGCCTGCGCGAAACCTGGGGTGTGGCGCAGCCTCCGCACCAATTTGACCGAGCGGGTCACATCGACCTCGACCCACTCGGTCACATGCGGCGCCGAGAAGGCGCTTCTCACCATGGCGTCGGCCATGTGTTTGCGCACTCCCTTGACCGGCTCCCGTCGTTCGCCATCTGCGAAGACGACCGCCGAGGCCTCAACCGTTGCGATCTCACCCTCGAGCACTGGCGCCGCTGATGACCGCCCAGTAGCGCGGCGCTTGGCCTCGAGCACATCTTCGCGGGTCACGGTGCCCTGCGGTCCGGTCGGCGGGACCGAAGGGAGGTCCACACCGAGGTCCTTCGCGAGCTTGCGAACGGGGGGCTTGGCCCGGACCTGACCTTGTCGCGCAACAGCCGCCTCGACCGCTCGCCCCACCTCAAGACCACCATGGCGGGTCGGCTGCACGGGCCTCGTCGACCCACCGGCCGGCCGCCGCGGGCGACGGTGCACCGAGGACTCGCGCACGCCGTACCCGACGAGCACGGCCTCGCGCTTGGGGGCGGCTGGGACGAACTCGGCCGCGCTCTGCCGCGCGCCCAGCTCGGCTGAATCGGGAGGAGCAGCGGGTCCTGGGGGCTTCGGCTCCCGCATGGGGGCTGCCGGTTCGGTGATTGGGGATCCCCCGATCGAGCCCGGATCGGTGTCGATGGTGATGATCGCGGTGCCCACGTCGACCGTCTCCCCCACGGACACATGAAGCGCACTCACTCTCCCCGCGTAGGGGCAGGGGAGCTCCACGGCGGCCTTCGCGGTCTCCACCTCGACGATCGTCTGATTGACGACGACCGAGTCGCCGACTTCGACGTACCAGGTCAGGATCTCGGCCTCGGTCAGCCCTTCCCCCACGTCGGGAAGCCGGAAGTCGGCCAGGGTGCCCATCAGAACTCCAACACTCGATCGACAGCGTCAAGAACGCGATCGAGATCGGGGAGGTAGTACTCCTCGATCCTGGACGGCGGGTAGGGCGCGTGGAAACCGCCGACCCTGATGACCGGCGCCTCCAACGAATAGAAGCACCGCTCGTGAACGCGGGCCGCCAACTCCGAACCCACCCCGAGCCATACCGGCGCTTCATGAACCACTACGAGCCGTCCCGTTCGTTCGACGGAGGCGCACAGCAAATCGAAGTCGACCGGGGAAAGCGAGCGAAGGTCGATCACCTCAAGATCGCGGCCCTCCTCCTCAGCAACTGACGCCGCCTCCAGGCAGGTCCGCACCATGGGGCCGTAACAGGCCACGGTCACATCCGTGCCGGCCCGGGCTGTTCGTGCCGCGAAAAGCGGCAGGGTCGGCTCGACCGTTTCATCGACGTCGGCCTTGTCCCAGTAGCGCCGCTTGGGCTCGAAGAAGATGACAGGGTCGTCGCAAGCGACGGCCTGCCGGAGCATCCAGTACGCATCGAGTGGGTGCGACGGCGTGACGACGCGCAGGCCCGGTGTGTGGGCGAAATACGCCTCGGGGCTCTCGCTGTGATGTTCGACCGCGCCGATGCCTCCGCCGTATGGGATGCGCACGACCACTGGCATGGGCACCTGCCCGCGAGACCGGGCGTGCATCTTCGCCAACTGACTGACGATCTGGTCGTAGGCCGGATAGACGAAACCGTCGAACTGGATCTCCACGATCGGGCGGAAACCCCGCATCGCCAAACCGATGGCGGTCCCGAGAATCGCACTCTCCGCGAGGGGCGTGTCGATGACGCGCTGCTCGCCGAAATCCTTCTGCAAGCCATCGGTGACCCGGAAGACACCACCGAGCTTTCCGACGTCCTCTCCCATGATCAGCGTGCGGTCATTGGACTCCAGGCAGCGCCGTAGGCTGAGGTTGAGTGCCTTCGCCAACGTCAAGGTGGTCACCGGGCACCGCCGCTCGCCGGTTCAAAGGATGACAAGTACTCCGCGAACTGCGCGCGCTCCTCCGCGACCAGGGCATGCGGCTCGGCATACGCGTGATCGAAGATCTCTAGAGGATCCGGATCGGGCAGTGCGCGGCACCCCTCCCGGAGTCGGACCGCCAGCGCCTCTGACTCCTCGTCCAACTCATCGAAGAAACCCTGATCCACGATCTGGCTTTTCCAAAGAAATGACCGCACCCGCTCGATCGGGTCCTTGAGCTTCCACGCTTCTAGATCACTGGCCAGCCGGTACCGCGTGGGGTCGTCCGACGTCGTGTGCGCGCCCATGCGGTAGGTGAAGGCCTCGATGAGCGTCGGTCCACCGCCCTCGCGGGCTGTTTGCAGGTGGCGCCTGGTTACGGCGAGCACCGCGAGGACGTCGTTGCCGTCCACGCGCACCCCATGGAAGCCGAAGCCGTGCGCCCGGCGATACAAGGGGATCTTGGTCTGCTTCTCGAGGGGTTCGGAGATGGCCCACTGGTTGTTCTGACAGAAAAAGACGACCGGGGCATTGAAGACGCTGGCCCAGATGAAGGACTCGTTGACGTCGCCTTGGCTCGACGCTCCGTCACCGAAGTAGGCGACGACGGCGCTGGTCTGATCGGACTGACCGGCGCGCGACACCTCCATCTGCAGACCCATGGCATAACCGACGGCGTGCAGGCACTGGTTCCCGATGACAATCGTGTAGAGGGCGAAGTTCCGCTCGTGCGGGTCCCATCCTCCGTTGCTCACCCCGCGGAAGAGGCCAAGCAGCGACAGCGGGTCCACGCCGCGCGTGAGTGCCACACCATGCTCCCGGTAGGTCGGAAACGCGAAGTCGTCCCCGGACATCGCTCGGCCGGACCCGACCTGGGCGGCCTCCTGTCCCAAGCAGCCAGCCCAAAGCCCGAGCTCTCCCTGGCGCTGGAGGGCCGTGGCCTCCAAATCGACCCGGCGGGTCAGTACCAGGTCCCGGTAGAGCGATCGGTAGTCCTCGTCGGCGAGGTCCAACTCATAGTCGGGATGATGGACGCGTTCGCCTTCGGGCGTGAGCAACTGGACGAGTTCGACGCGCCCATCCCCAACGATGTCGGACACTTCGCCTCCTGGTCACATCCACGATCCCCGGGATCGCCGGGTACTTGGCCATCGGCATCCGCGCGTCGCGCGCGATCGTGGGCGCGCCCAGCACGGCTGTCGATCCCATCCTGGCACCAGTGCAGGTGGCGGGGCGACCGGCCCGACGCATGACCACGCGGCAGCGGGGCCCAGCGACCGTGCGAAGGTGGCGGCATGCCAGTCATCAGGGATCGCGTCGTGACCACGTGCGTGGGAGACGCACGCGTGTGGACGGGCGGGCACGGGCCGACGCTTCTGTTGCTCCACGGTGGTTGCGGGGACGCCGCCGTCCACTGGGAAAGAGTCTGGACCTCGTTGGCGGACCACTTCACGATCGTGGCACCCGACCTCCCTGGTTTCGGCGCCAGCCCAGCGATCACCCCTAGCTCGTTCGCCAACCTCGTGACCTTCGCCAGCGATCTCCTGAAGTCCCTGGGCGCCGATGGTCCGACCACCGTGGTCGGCAATTCCTTCGGCGGCGCCTTGGCGCGTCTCCTCGCGGCCAACCACCCCGAGCAGGTCGGCGCCCTCGTCCTCGCCGATGGCGGGTTGATCCCGCGGATCCCGCTTTGGACCGCACCGCTGATCGCCGCGTCCGGACTGAACCCGGTGTTCGATCTCATCCGCGGCATCGCGTACTCCCCGCGCGGGCTCGAGCGCATGGTGGCCAATCCCGCCACCCTGACGGCCGAGTTGCGCACCCGGATGGCGGCCGATGCCGAGGCCTTCGTGGCCAGCATGCGCCAGACAGCGCTCGAATCGGTTCCAGCGCTAGATGTTCCGACCCAGCCCACGCTGATCCTGTGGGGCGCCGAGGATCACCTGACGCCACCCCGCGTTGCTCGTACGGTCAACCAGCAGATCCCCGGGTCTCGAGTCGTCGTGATGATCGGTGCCGGGCACATGCCCATGCTCGAACGGTCCGCGGCCTTCGTTCGCGAGATCGTCGCCTTTGCCGGTGCGAATGCCGACGACGCGTGACGGGTACCACCGGGCTCGCACCAGCCAGCACCGGTCACGTGTGGACGGCCTTGTCGGTCGTCTATGTCGTTTGGGGTTCGACCTATCTCGGTATCGCCGTACTCATCGAGTCCATGCCACCGCTCACCTCGATGGGAGCCAGATTCCTGACGGCGGGTGCCCTTCTCTCGGCCTTCGTCGCCGTCCGCCGCGGGAGACAGGCTCTGCGCATCACCACCCGCCAGCTGGCCGCGACCAGCCTGATCGCCTTCTTGTTGCTGGGAATGGGCCTGGGCGGGGTCACCCTGGCGGAGGCGTACATCCCCTCAGGGCTCGCCGCTCTACTCGTGGCCGCCATGCCGCTGTGGGTCGTCGTGATTCGCCGGTTGGCCGGTGACCACCCGGCTCGGTCGACCATCGCGGGCGTGGTCGTGGGGTTCGCAGGCATCACGGTGCTTGTCCTCCCGGGCGGGTTTACCGGCGGCGCCGAGTTGGCAGCCGTGGGGATCGTGCTCCTAGGCACTGTCTGCTGGGCGCTCGGGTCATTCCTCTCGCCCAAGCTCGCGCTCCCGAGGAACGCCCTGGTCCTCACGTGCTACGAGATGATCTGTGGCGGTCTGATCCTGGTTTTCGGCGGCCTGCTTCGAGGCGAAACCATCGACGCGTCCGCCTTTACCCAGCGATCGATGGCGGCCTGGATGTATCTGGTCTTCGTGGGGTCCCTCGTCGGCTTTACGGCCTTCGTCTGGCTGATCGGACATGCACCACTGTCTCTGGCCTCGACGTATGCCTACGTGAATCCGATCGTGGCCGTATTGCTAGGCGCCGCGATCTTGTCGGAGCCAGTCACGCGGTGGACGGTGTTCGGGGGAGCCATCGTCGTCACCGGCGTGATGTTGGTGGTCCGGGGCGAACGTCCGCCGACCCCGACTCCACCCTGAGTTCAGCCGAAGCTTCGGGCGACCTCGATCAGCCGATCGGACGCCTCCGGCTCGCCGATAGTGGCGCGAACGCCCTCCCCAGCGAAGGGGCGGACCATCACGCCGGCGGACGCACACGCCTCCGCAAAAGGGACGGCGCGATCGCCAAGCGGCAGCCAGACGAAGTTGGCGTGCGTGGGGGCGAGGTCCCATCCAGCGGTGCTCAGGGCCGCGACGACACGATCCCGCTCCAGCACGAGGGCGTCCACGCGGGCCAACAGCTCAGCCTCAGCATCGAGGGACGCGATCGCCGCCTCCTGAGCGAGCGTGCTCACTCCGAACGGCACCGCGGTCTTACGCAGCGCGTCGGCGACCGGGGGGTGCGCGATGGCGTAGCCCACGCGCAGGCCGGCCAGACCGTACGCCTTGGAGAACGTCCGAAGGACCGCAACGTTCGCGCGATCGCGGTAGAGGTCGATCCCATCGGGGATGGACGGGTCGCGGATGAACTCGCGATACGCCTCATCAATCACGACCAGAACATCCGACGGCACGACGTCCAGGAACGCCTCAAGCGGCCCTCGGGCGACTGCCGTTCCCGTCGGGTTGTTGGGATTGCAGACGAGGACCAACCGAGTTCGTTCGGTCATTGCCGCCGCCATCGCCTCGAGGTCGTGGGTTGCTCCATCCGCGAGGGCTACCTGGATGGCCGTCGCTCCCGCGATTCGGACGATGATCGGATACGCCTCGAAGGAGCGCCAAGCGAAGATCACCTCATCGCCTGGTCCAGCGACGGCCTGAACGATTTGCTGGCAAACGCCGACCGACCCGGTACCGACGGCGAGGTGGCCAGCCGGGACGTCGAAGCGCTCGGCCAACCGGTTGACCAGGGCGGATGAGGCGAAGTCCGGATACCGATTGATGCTCTCCGCCGCCCGCGCCAACGCGGCCTCCACGCTGGGCAGCGGGGGATAGGGGTTTTCGTTGGAGGAGATCTTGTACGCGCCCGACGGCGCCGGCCGCCCAGCTCGATAGTCGGGCACGCCAGCCATCTCCGGCCTCAGCCGAACAGGTGAAGACACCACAACAGCGTAGAGCTCGTTCAAGGCGGGGCTGGAGCCAGCCGAAGAAGTGATGGGGGTCGATCCACGCCCGGCAACGCCCTGTCTTTGTCATTGCTGTCATCACACTGTGGGGGAAGGAACCAGACCATGGACGACCTGCTAGCCGAATTTGAGCGGCCGCGTCAGGAAACGCCTGAAGACAAGCAGCGCCGACGACGGCTGTTCGCCGCCTTCGGCATCGCCGGGCTCTCGCTCGTGACACTCGGTGGTCTCACGACCAACGCGCTGTTCACGGACACCGACTCGGCCAACAGCGGGGCCTTCGTCACCGGCACGCTGGATCTGACCGCTTCGCCCACGCCCGTGGACTTCAACGCGGGGAACATGGCGCCCGGCGACACCGTCTACGGCGCTCTGAATGTCGACAACAGCGGCACGTTGGCGCTGCGCTATTCAGCGTCCGCGACGGCAACTGATCCGGACTCGAAGGGGCTCCGTGCCCAACTGGACTTCGAGGTGTACTCGGGCGTCGGTGCTGTTGCCTGCGGCAACGGAAACCTTGGCGCTGGAACCGTGATCGACGCATCCGCACCGATCGGGGCCGGGCGCACCCTGTTCGGCAACTCAGCTCCTGGCGCGGATGCCGGGGACCGGACGCTGTCCGCGGCCGCCAACGAGGACCTGTGCTTCGTGGCAACCCTGCCGCTAGCGACGGGCAACGCGTTCCAGAACGCTACGACGACGGTGACGTTCACCTTCGACGCAGAGCAGACCAAGAACAACTAAGTCGACCCGGGGCGGGATCTCGTGAGCAGGTTCAGCGTTCTTTGGGGTCGAGGGGCCCAGCGGTGGAGTTTTCGCGCCGTCTTCCTCCTCTTCCTCGGAGTCGCGTTCCTGTCCTACGGGATCCCGCTCTGGTACGACCTGCAGGGTCAGCGCATCTTGATCGTGACCAGCGGGTCGATGGCGCGCCAGCCCGACCAGCCCGTCGAACCGGGCCAGTTCAACGCGGGCGACGCAGTCGTGATCACCCCGATTGCGCCAACGGAGCTCCAGATCGGCCAGGTGGTCACCTACTGGGACACCGAGGCCAAGACAGTGACCGTTGGGGACACCGAGGTCGAGCGACACCTGACCACCCACCGGATCATCGATCTGGTCAAGCGGCCCCAACTCGAAAACAACACCGGCGCCCCCCTGGTGGACCGCAACGACAATGCGGTGATGGTCGAATACATCCGGACCAAGGGTGACAGCAACCGTGCACCGGACCCCAACCTGACGCCGGTCAGCAACGTGCGCGGTGTCGTGGCTGGGGTGAAGCCCGGATGGGGATACTTCCTCGGCTACGCCCACTCCCCGATCGGGCGTTTCCTGGTGTTCGCGCCCGCGCTGATCCTGCTGCTCGCTGCCGAGATGCTCTCCTGGCGCCGCCGCCCAGAACCCGAACCACTCCCTTCGAGGCCAACCCGGGGGAAGCGCGATGCGCTCGCAACTCCCGCGTGAGCAGACCCGCCGCCTGACCTTGGTTGGCCTGCTCACCGCACTCGCCTTCCTCGTCCAGGGGCCGGCGCTGACCGGGGCCACCTTCACGGATTCGGCCACCGTGGGCAGTTCGGCCTTCACCACCGGCAGCTGGTGCGGCACGAACGTCTACCCCGCGACCGTCCTAGCGACCGCCGGCGGCCCGCGGAACTATCTCCAACTCGATGAAACCGGGCTCGTGGCCTTCGTGGCCGACTCTGCGCCCGGGGCGCCGACCGGTCTGAGCCAGGGAACGGGGCACGTTTGGGGAAGCCCCGGACTGCTCGATTGTGGCCCTGGCACGTCCTTGGGATTGGCCGGAACCGGCGCTCCCTTGGCTCGCACCGGTGGCGCCACCGTGGCAGGACCTGCCACCCTCACCACCACGGCTTGGGTCGACATCCAAGGCTCGCAGGGCCGTCTGCTCGGCTTCTCGCGCAACAACAACAACAACACCTCAGACCGCGTGCTCTATGTCGACGGTGCGGGGTACCTCCGCTTCGGGATCAGCAAGAACTGGGGCGGAGCGCCGGCCAACGGCTACTACTCCATCCGTTCCAACAACCCGATCGTCGGGGCCAGGCATCACATCGCTGCGACCCTCGGCCCTGCCGGCATGAGGCTGTTTGTTGACGGCGTCCTGCAGGCGCAGACCAACTCCGCCATCACGCAGGGGCGGACCGGCTACACCGGGCGCTGGCGGGTCGGCTACGACCTGCTCACGGCGGCTTGGCCGGGAGTCACCGTGGCCAGCCAGGTGCCCGTCGGGACCATCGACGAGGTCGCCGTCTGGCATAGCCAACTCACGCCGGGCCAGGTGGCCGCGTTGGCCGCCGCCAACCACGACTGACCCTCGATTCGTCCCGGCTTACGCTGGCACGCATGCGCAACCCACCGGCCGGCCGTACTCCCGGAAGGGGCCGCCGCCTGCTCGCCGCCGCGGGGATCTGGGGCGTAGCAGTCACGGGCCTCACGGGCTTCTTCCCAGCGGAGGCCCCGTCAGTGGCGTCGCGGCCGCCGTTGGCTGGCGTGCGTGTGGTGCTCGATCCCGGGCACAACGGACGCAATTGGGCGCACCCGGAGATCATCAACCGACGGATCTATGCGGGCAACGGCGTCTACAAGGCGTGCAACACGACCGGCACCGAGACGGCGGGGGGCTACCGCGAGAGCGCGTACGCCTTCAACGTCGCCCGTCGAGCGGCCAAGGTGCTTCGGGCGCGCGGGGCGGAAGTATGGCTCACCCGCTCCGATGACCGGGGCGTCGGCCCATGCGTACCCGCTCGCGCCGCCCTCGCCGCCAAGAAGCACGCCGACCTGTTGCTGTCGATTCACGCCGACGGCAACTCCGCGCGCCACGCACGCGGCTTTCATGTGATCGCCTCGACCAAACAGGTTGGCCCCGCCTCGGCCACGAAGGCCAGCGATCGTCTAGCCCGGATGGTCAGGGCGGCGCTGCGGTCCGAAACACCGATGCCGATCGCCAACTATGTAGGGGGCGGCGACGGACTCGTCTTCCGACGCGACCTGGGCACCCTCAACCTCAGCGTGGCTCCCGCAGTGCTCGTCGAGACCGGCAACATGCGCCACCCCAAGGATGCCTCGCTGATGCGCAAGAAGAGGTTCAGGCAAGCCGAGGCCCGCGCCTTTGCCGACGCCGTAGGGCGCTTTCTGCACCGCTGAGTCCGGTGCTCAGCGACGTACGGCCTGCAGGGTGTAGGTGAACGGCAGCCGCTCGCGGCGTTCCCGCAGCCGGTACTCCCCATCTGCTCCGCGTTCCATCAGCCCGGGGAGTGCATCCCACGCCGCGCTGTCGTGCTCGACGAGCATCGTCAACTCCAGGCCATGATCCAGCAGGGCGGTCACGATCTCGCCGAGACCGTGGTTCCACGAGTGCGTGGTGTTGTGCACGAAATCCACGTCGGTCTCGACGTAGGTGCCGCCCTCGGTCCAGATGTCGGGCTGCTCAGTCTCGAAGTACGGAAGGTCGACGAGCAGTCCTCTCGCCGCGGCGTCGTCGACGATGGCCCACGCCATCGGGTGACCCTCGCGGAGGAACAGCCGACCTCCCGGTCGGAGCAAACCCGCTACCACCTCAGCCCAGCGGTCGATCTCGGGCAGCCAGCAGAGGGCTCCGATCCCGGTGAAGACCAAGTCAAAACTGTGCGGCTCCAGCACGGTGAGCGCGTCGTAGAGCTCGGCCTCGACGTAGTCGACCTCGGGCCCCGCCTCCGCGGACAGGCGACGCGCCTGCTCCAGGGCCGCCGGGGAGAAGTCCAGCCCTGTCATCTGCGCGCCCAGCCGAGCCAAGGACAGCGTGTCCGTGCCGATATGACACTGCAGGTGAACTCCGCGCAGTCCACGGATGTCACCCAGCCTCGGTCGGTCGAAGGTCACGACCTCGCTGAGGTATTCGGGGTTGGCGATGAGCTCGGCGACTCGGTAGTCGGGGGAGGCAGCGTGCGCAGGCGCCCGCTCGTCCCAGGAACGGCGGTTGATCGTTTGGTAGTCCGAAGGATCGGTCACCGCCGAAGGCTGTCACATCGTGGACCCGTGGCGCCCCTCCACCGGGCCCCCACCCTGCCGAATGCCGCGAAGGGGACTCCTTTCGCTCCGCACTTGGTCTTCTTCGCGGCATTCGGCAGGGGGACGCGGCGCCTTGTGTCCCGACGAAGGTCCTGGTCTCCGCACTCGGCGGAGGCGCCTAGCCGATGACCCGATGTTGTTTGCCGTCGATGAGTTCGCGTGCGGCGTCCAGATGGCCCGCATGGGTGGCCGTCTCGACGATGACATGGAGCACGACCGAGCGGCCGTCGGCCAGCCGCCACTCGCCGAAGAAGTCCGGCCACCAGGCAGGGGGTGCATCAAGCGAGGCGGTCTCGATGATGGCATCGCTTCGCTGTGCCTCGCGGCGGTAGGTATCGAGCACGTCGTCGGGCTGCACGTCTTCGGGGACCTGCCAGGCATCGTCGAGGCCCTTGAGCACCGTCGGGTCACCGCCGAGCACACCGGGGAACCAGAACCTCTCCACCTCCAGGGCGAGGTGCTGGACCAGGCCCACACAACTCCATCCGGACGGCAGAACGGCGCGTCGCATGTCCTCTGGACTGAGTCCATCGACGGCCGAGAGGATGTGCCGCCGTTGGGCCCTCAGGGACGAGACGAGCAGGGCTGATTCAGCAGTCATGGGCGTCACAGCGGATCTCCTTGAGGGTCCTCACACCTGGGCCATGTCGACGAAGCGTGAGTAGTGTCCCTGGAAGGCCACGGTCACCGTGGCCGTCGGGCCATTGCGGTGCTTGGCCACGATGAAGTCGGCCTCGCCTGCACGCGGGGACTCCTTCTCGTACTGGTCCTCCCGGTGCAACAAGATGACCATGTCAGCGTCCTGTTCGATCGATCCCGATTCGCGAAGGTCCGACATCAGTGGCTTCTTGTCGGTGCGCTGCTCCGGGCCACGGTTGAGTTGGCTGACGGCGATCACGGGGACGTCGAGCTCCTTGGCCAGCAGCTTCAGCGAGCGCGAGAACTCCGACACTTCTTGTTGCCTGGACTCGACCTTTTTGCCACTGGTCATCAGCTGCAGGTAGTCGATCACGACGAGCCTAAGGTCGTGCCGCTGCTTCAAGCGTCGACACTTGGCTCGGATCTCCATCATCGACATGTTCGGGCTGTCATCGATGAACAACGGAGCGTCGGCCACGGAGGACATGGTGCGGGCCAGGTGATTCCAGTCGGTCTCGCCCAGTTGCCCCGAGCGCATCTTGTGCAGCGCAACCTTGGCCTCGGCGGACAGCAATCGCATGGTGATCTCGTTGCGTCCCATCTCCAGGGAGAAGATCACCGAGGTCAACCCGTGCCTGATCGACGCCGATCGGCACACATCCAAAGCCAGGGTCGATTTGCCGACCGCTGGCCGCGCCGCCAGCACAACCATCTGGCCGCCGTGCAAGCCATTGGTCAGTTGGTCGAGGTCGTTGAAACCTGTGGGCACCCCCACCATGGCGCCACCGCGACTGGAGATGGCCTCGATCTCATCGAGGGTGCCCTCCATGATCTCGGCCAGCGGAAGGTAGTCCTCCGAGCTACGGCGTTCGGTGACCGAATAGACCTCCGCCTGCGCTCGGTCGACAAGGTCGTCGGCGTCCCCACCGTCTGCGGCGTACCCCATCTGCACGATCCGTGTGCCGGCCTCGACCAGTCGCCGAAGGATCGCTCGCTCGCGAACGATCTTCGCGTAGTAGCCGGCATTCGCGGCGGTTGGCACCGACGCCAGAAGGGTGTGGAGGTACGGGGCTCCGCCGATGCGCGCGATCTCGCCCTGAGTCTGTAGGGCGTTTGACACGGTGATCGCGTCAGCCGGGTCCCCGCGGCCGTACAGATCGAGAACCGTGTCATACACCGTCTGGTGCGCAGGCTTGTAAAAGTCGCCCGGGCGCAGGACCTCGACCACATCAGCGATCGCGTCCTTGCTCAGCAACATCGCGCCGAGCACGCACTGCTCGGCCACCAGGTCCTGCGGCGGCTGCCGGTCGAAGGAACGAGACTCCTCAACGCGGGGGTCGGGGCCACGCAGATCCGTGACGCTCACCGGACCTCCTAGTCCTCACGCTGCGGCGACCGAGGGGCGTTGCGCCGGGGCGCTTGACCCGATGCCTCGATCCCTCAACTAACCGCACGGCACCGACAGTTCGGTCCCTGGTACGGGCTCTTCGCGAACGTAGGTGGCCGAGGTAGGAACGCACAAACCTGGCTGTGGACAACTGTGGACAACTGTGGGTCAGCCTGTGCGTGACGCGCCGGGGCCGGTGTTGACGCGGCCCCGTCACCTGTGGACGAGCCTGGGGACATCTGGTCCGATTTGTCCGCGATAAGACCTCTGACCTGCACCGATGTCTATCCATAGGCTGTTGGCCAAAATTGGTTCCGGGCGTGTCCAGTCGGTGAGACCCCTCGACCCTCAACAGTCCCGCGAGCTACCGTCAGGCCCTGTGGACAAAGGCTGGGGACAAGGGGCCCGTGGGCGCCTCGACCCCCGCGACCGCGAGATCCTCCGGTTGGCGATCCCCGCCTTCGGCGCGCTCATCGCGGAACCGCTGTTCCTCCTGGGCGATGCGGCGGTCGTCGCGCGCCTGGGTACCCAGGCGCTCGCGGGAGTGGCCATCGCTGGGACCATCCTCGGAACCGTAGTCGGCTTGTGCATCTTCCTCGCCTACGGGACCACCGGGGCCGTCGCCCGTCGGCTCGGTGCAGGAGATCGCCTGGGGGCCGTTCGCGACGGGGTTGCCGGCCTGTGGCTCGGTGCTGCCGTCGGTTTGGCGCTGCTTTTGGGGCTGAGCCTGGCCGCCCACCCGCTCTCGGTTGCAGTGGGCGCTTCGAGCTCCACCATCGACTACGCCGTGACGTACTTGCAGATCTCGGCGCTCGGGCTTCCCGCGATGCTCATCGTGCTGGCGGGGACCGGCGTCCGTCGCGGCCTTCAAGACACTAAGACCCCCTTGCTCGTCGCGGTGACGGCCGCGATCGCCAACTTGGCCATGGCAGCGGTGTTCGTGCTGATCCTCGACTTCGGAGTGGCCGGTTCGGCGTGGGCCACCGTGATCGCGCAGACTGGGTCAGCGTTGGTTTACCTCGTGCTCATTCATCGGGACTCGCGTCGAACGTCCACCGACCTCCGCCCGCGCCTCGCAGATATCAGACGGGCCGCTCGAACGGGCGGACCGCTGTTCGTGCGGACCATCGCGCTGCGCGCGGTCTTTGTCCTGAGCGTGGCCGTCGCTGCTCGCCTCGGGGACGTCGAGGTGGCCGCGTATCAATTGGCCTTCCTCACCTGGATCCTCCTGGCCATGGCCCTCGACGCGCTAGCCATCGCCGGCCAAGCCATCGTCGGGCGCAGCCTCGGCGCGGGCGACGTCGGGGCCACCAGACATGCCGTCCATCGGATGATCCAGTGGGGGATCTGGGCCGGCGTGGTCCTCGCTCTCGTCGTCCTCCTCCTCCGACCCCTGTTCGACACCGTGTTCGGCCTCGAGCCGGAGGTGACGAGCGCGTTGGCCGCCGCACTGCTGCTCGTAGCCGTCCACCAGCCGATCGCCGGACCAGTGTTCGTTCTGGACGGCGTGCTCATCGGAGCCGGCGACGGCCGATGGCTGGCGGGGGCACAACTAGTGATGCTTGCGGCCTACGCGCCCCTAGCCCTCGCTGTGCCAGTGTTCTTCGAGGGAACCCAAGGCCTGGTCGCGTTGTGGGTGGCTCTGCTGTGGTTCATGCTCGTACGGCTAGCGCTGCTGACCTACCGCGAACGCGCCGGGGCGTGGATGATCACCGGCGCCGTCCGCGGATAGCCCGGACAACGGTACGTTCGACCGCGGGTGAGTCAGTCGCCCGCGACCACGTCGACATCGACCGTCGCCACTACATCGGCGTGGACCCGGACGGTGATCGGGTGTACCCCCACCGTCTTGATCGGGGACTCGACCTCGATACGGCGCTTGTCCACATCGGGGCCGCCGGCGGCCATGATCGCTGCAGCCAGATCGGTGACGGTGACCGAGCCGAAGAGCCGGCCGCCTTCGCCCGCGCGGGCCGGTAAGGACACCTTCAGGCTCTCCAGCTGGGACTTGATCTCTTGCGCGTGCCCCAGATCGTGGATCACTCGAACTTCCCGGGCGCGCTTGATCGAAGCGATCTCCTTCTCGCCACCCTTGGTCCACCGCATGGCGGCACCGCGAGGGACGAGATAGTTGCGTGCGTATCCGTCCTTGACGTCGACGACGTCGCCTGGGGCTCCCAGGCCGGTGACCTCTTGGGTCAAGATGAGCTTCATCGGAGGTCTCCTGCTCAGCGAGCGGTCGAGGTGTAGGGAAGGAGTGCCATCTCTCGAGCGTTCTTGACCGCCTTGGCGATCTCCCGCTGCTGCTGGACAGACACACCGGTGACCCGACGGGCGCGGATCTTGCCCCGGTCGGAGATGAACTTCCGCAGCAACGCGGTGTCCTTGTAGTCGACGTGTTCGATCTTTGCGGCCTTGAGGGGGTTGCTCTTCTTCTTGGGCTTGCGGATCGGAGGCTTAGCCATCGCGTGGGTTCTCTTTCGGTGCTGAGGTCGGTAGGTGAGGAAGGAAGGTCGGGCTCGGCTAGAAGGGCGGTTCGTCGTAGGACGCAGACGACCCGGAACTGGACCCGGAAGCCGCCTGGCTCGGTTGAGCCGGCGTCGACCAGGGGTCCTCGGCCGGGGCGCCGCTGCCGAAGCCGCCGCCGCCTTGGCGAGCCACCTTGGTGACCTTGGCCGTGGCGTTCTTCAAGGCGGGGCCGACGTCGTCCACGTCCATCTCAACGACGGTGCGCTTCTCGCCTTCCTTGGTCTCGAACGAGCGCTGCTTGAGCCGGCCAGTGGCGATGACGCGAGAGCCGCGCGTGAGCGACTCGGCAACGTTCTCGGCGTACTGACGCCAGACCGCACACCGCATGAACACGGTGTCGCCGTCTCGCCATTCGTTGGTCTGCTTGTCGAACAACCGTGTGGTTGACGCGACGGTGAAGTTGGCTACCGCCTGACCGCTGGGCGTGAACCGCAACTCGGGGTCTGCGGTGAGGTTGCCGACGATCGTGACCTGGATATCGCCTTGTGCCATGGCCGACCTACTTCCCGTCCGGGCGGATGACCTTGGTGCGCATGACCGACTCGTTGAGGTTCAACTGCCGGTCGAGCTCCTTGACCGTGGCGGGCTCGCAGGTCAAGTCGACGACTGCGTAGATCCCGTCCGGCTTCTTGTTGATCTCATAGGCCAGCCTGCGGCGGCCCCAGATATCAACGTTCTCGACGGTGCCACCATCGGTGCGGACCACATTCAAGAACGTGTCGAGCGACGGAGCGACCGTGCGCTCCTCGAGATCAGGGTCGAGGATGACCATCAACTCATAACGACGCATGCGGGAACCCACCTCCTTTGGACTCGGCGGCCACGGAAGGTCCGTGGCAGGAGGGTCAGCAGGCCAACGTGGCCCTGCTCAGCGTCGTGAACCAGCGCCCAAGGGCACCTGAACACGGAGGTCAGGCTACCCGACAGCGCGCGCCCCCTTGAAATCCGCGGTGGATAGCGACACCCTCCGAGCCATGACCCAACCGCCCCACGACCCCTCGACCGACCGCGACTTCGCCGAACCGACCGAACCGACGGACGGCACCTGGGCAGTTCTGCCCGAGGACCCGAAGTTGCTGGGCCACTCCGCGACCGACACGCCCTCCGCGCACCATCAGCGCCAGCAGGTGCTCACAGTCGCCACCTTGGTGATCGGCGTCACAGCCTTGGTGCTCGGCTTTATCGCCAGTGCGCATGTCGCAGGCGCGATCGTCGGGTCCATCGGTGTCGTTCTTGGGTTCTACACCCAGTTCACCTCTGAGAACACCAGCCAGCGTTGGATGGACATCCTCGGCACCGGCGCCGCAGCGCTCGGTCTGGGCCTGTCCATCGCGCATGGCGGATTCTGAGCCCTCGCTCCGCTCAGCGATCGCTGACCTTCGAACAGGACCGACAGGCACTCCGCTGAGTCACCCGTCGGCGTCGTAAGGTCGGGCCGTGCGCGTTGCTACCTGGAACGTCAACTCCGTAACCATCCGGCTCCCCAAGATGCTGGACTGGCTGCAACAAACCGAACCCGACGTCTTGTGCCTCCAGGAGCTCAAGAACGCCCCCGAGGCATACCCCGAGCCGGAGTTCCTGGCCCTCGGTTATGAGTCGGCGATCAACGCCAGCGGACGTTGGAACGGCGTCGCCGTGATGTCCCGCGTGGGTCTGCGCGACGTGCAGCTGGGACTGACCGACCAGCCGGAGTTCGACGGCGGGACCGAACCGCGGGCGGTGGGCGCGACCTGCGGAGGCGTACGACTGTGGTCGGTCTACGTCCCCAATGGCCGCGAACCCGCTAACCCGCACTTCCAGTACAAGTTGGAGTGGCTCGAGGCTCTGCGCCACACGATCACCGCTGAGGCCCTCGACGAAGCGCCTTTCGCGGTTCTCGGGGATTTCAACGTCGCCCCGACGGACGCCGATGTGTGGGACCCGGCGGCCTTCGTCGATTCCACGCATGTGACCGAGCCCGAGCGCGCGGCCCTGGCCGCGCTCCGCGACCTGGGGCTGACCGATGTCTTCCCACGGCCGCTGAAGCACGACTACCCGTTCACCTATTGGGATTACCGCGGCGGAAACTTCCACAAGAACATCGGGATGCGGATCGACCTGGTTTACGCCAACCACTCCTTCGCGGCCGCCGTGACGGACGCGTATGTGGACCGGGAAGCCCGCAAGGGCAGCGTGAAGGACGGCAAGGGTCCAAGCGACCACGCACCGGTCGTGGTCGACCTCTCCTTCTGACTGGTGCGACCAGTTGGCCGCATAAACCCTGTGCTCCGATGGCTGAACCGGCGGGGGCAGGTAGACCTCAGAGCACCCGGTTCACGACCACGAGCATCGGGAAGACGACCCACGCAAGCACAACTGCGCATCCCACAACTACGAGGCCGAGCGCGATCGCACGGAGCCGACTGCGCCCCCCGATCAACGCGAAGCCCACGGAACCTATCGCCGCAAGAGCCAGCGCCGCGGCCGCCGCCACGAGCACCCACGACCAGGGAAAGGGGGGTTCCCCTGAACCCTGGGCCGCCCACACAGACATCCCGTGCACGAAAATGATGGCGAAAAGCAAGCAAGCACCGAGCGCTACGGCCAGTTCCCCAGCGATGATCACAAGGAGCCAGCCGAACTCGGAGTGGCGATGCCGGTGGCCAACCGCAGCGGGCGTTTCAGCGTCTGCTCCGCCGACACACTCACCCGACGTCACCGAGCCAGGATGGCACGGAACCGACTGCTGTCTAGGCTGACCAGATGCCGCTCGACGTGCGTCCAATCGCCGCACCCGCCCACCGGGCGTTCGTCGAGGAGCGGTCGGCCTCGTTCCTGCAACTCCCATCCTGGGCAGGGGTCAAGGCGGAGTGGGGTCACCAGGCGGTTGGCTGGTACGACTCCGACGAATTGGTCGGTGTCGGGTTGATCCTCATGCGGAAGATGCCGCGCATCGAGCGCTACCTGGCCTATCTCCCCGAAGGGCCGGTCGTGGATTGGGCCAACCACAGCGTCACCGATGTGCTCGGGCCACTGACCGACTTCCTCAAACAGAGCAAGGCCTTCGCCGTGAAGATCGGACCTCAGGTACCGGTCCGCCGCTGGCATGCGCCGACGATCAAAGCGGCCATCGCTGCTGGCTCCGCGATGAGCCTCGCTGACCTGACGCCAGATGTAGAGACGTCGCTTGGGCGCTCTCTTGTGGAGGACCTGCGATCCGCTGGTTGGCGGCAGACCGCGGACCCGGGTTCTGGGTTCGGAGATGTGCAGCCCCGATACGTGTTCCAGCTCCCCTTGGCAGACCGGACTGAAGCTGACCTTCTCAGCGGGTTCAACCAGCTCTGGCGCCGCAACATCAAGAAGGCCGACAAGGCCGGAGTTGAGGTGTCCCTGGGGGGGCGCGACGACCTCCCCGCGTTTCACGAGGTGTACGTCGTCACCGCCAAGCGCGATGGGTTCACGCCCCGTCCGTTGTCGTACATGCAGCGGATGTGGGATGCCATGACCGCCGAGGACGACGATCGGATACGGCTCTATCTGGCGCGCCACGAGGGCGAAGTGCTAGCCGCAACCACAGCCGTCCGGTCCGGGGGCCACGTCTGGTACTCCTACGGCGCGAGCAGCGACCACAAACGCGAGGTCCGACCCAGCAATGCCGTGCAATGGGCCATGATTCGCGGGGCCCTGGACGTGGGCGCCGACACCTACGACATGCGGGGCATCTCGGACACTCTCAACGCTGACGACCCCCTGTTCGGATTGATCCAGTTCAAGCTGGGCACCGGTGGTGATGCCGTCGAGTTCGTCGGCGAATGGGACTTCCCGCTCAATCCGCTGCTGTACAAAGCTTTTACGACGTATCTGAGGCGAAGATGACGTTCACGCTCCATATCGACGGGCCGCGGTGGCGTGAGCACCTCGCCGCGACGAGAGACGACATTGCTGGTCTCGTCCCCGTGGCCAAAGGGAACGGGTACGGCTTCGGTCATGCCTTGCTCGGCCAGGAGGCCCAGCGCCTCGGTTTTCCCCTGATCGCTGTCGGCACAGTTTCTGAGATTGCCCTCGCCCGCCAGAACTTCGACGGTGAGATCTTGGTGCTCACGCCCTGGCACCCGGCCACGGGCGAGCCAGCTCCGGCCTCGGATCCATCCATCATTCGCACCATCAGTTCGGTGGAGGCCCTCCAGGCGCTCGACGACCGGACTCGGCGTGGAGACCCGAAGGTCCGGGCAGTGATTGAGATCGCCACCTCCATGTGCCGCCACGGGGTTCCGCACCAGCGCCTCAGCGAGTTGCCCGCCCTCGCGGGCGCGGTGACACTCGAGGGGTTCGCCCTTCACCTGCCGTTGGCTCCGCCCGTACTCGGACGAGTGGAGGAGACCGAGGCCGCAGTCGCCCGTCTCTGGGGCGCTCGCCTACAGGTTGATCGGCTGTGGGTCTCCCATCTCGCGACGGCCGAGATGGAGGCCGTACGCACCGCCTACCCGGACATCGAGATCCGACCTCGAATCGGTACTCAATTGTGGCTTGGCAACCGGACCTGCCTGCGCACGACCGGAACAGTGCTCGACGTTCACGCACTGAGCCGAGGACAGCGGTACGGCTACCGCCAGAAGCGGGCGCCTGGCGGAATGCAGCTCATCGTCGTCAGCGGCGGTACGGCCCATGGGGTTGGCCTGGAAGCGCCGAAGCCGGTCTCAGGAGTCGTGGCCCGAGGAAAGGTCGCCGCTCTCGGCGGACTCGAAGCGGCCGGTCGGGTGCTGTCCCCCTTCATGGCTGGCGGTAAGCACCGATGGTTCGCCGAACCTCCGCACATGCAGTGTTCAATGTTGCTCGTGCCCGACGATGTCGCCGTGTCGATCGGTGACGAACTGGGCTGCGAAGTCAGGTACACGACGTCGACCTTCGAGCGCATCGCGCTCTCGGACATGTCCTGGGATGACGACTCGGACCCTGGTCCGGCTCCGGACCAGGACGACCGCGCGGTCTAGGTCCGCAATCGGAACACTGTTCCGTCATGTGGACCGGCCCGCTACTCTGACCCCATGTCTGGCACCCAAACCAAGACCATCCACGAGTACCTCGCCGAGAACCCCGACGTCGATGTCACCGCGACCCACGCGGCGCTCTTCGGGATTCTGACCGATCTGAAGGCTAAGGTCGACGCTCGCTTCCCTGACCTGGTGCGCCAGGAAGCCTCCCTCGGGTTGGACTACTGGGCGACGGATTCGGGTGACTTCGAGGGTTCGCTGACGACCTTCACCGGACCGGGCGTTGAGCACCTGGCGCACTCGTGGGTCGGCAACCGCAAGGCGTCCATCCTCGACATGAATCTGCAGGTCTGGCTCGACCAGTCCATCGATGTCCCCCACCTGGTGCTCGTCTTCGGGACGATCCCTGACATCTTCTTCTACTCCGATCTGGTGCCCAGGTCGGATCTCATGGTCGACATCGACTACCTCTCGCGCTACTACGTGGAAGAGGACGCCGATTTCCTCGCCCTGCGCGGCGACGACCGATTCACCTGGTCGGTGTCCCACGGAACGTACATGCGGGCGTTCAACTCACCGGTCGCCCACTCCTACACCGCCGCGCGCTCGCCGGAAATCATCGACGTCCTCCGCGAGGTCGCGACCAAGCGGGTCGACCGTTGGTTGGGCTGGGTCGAAGAAGCCACCAAGGAGCGTCCGGTTCCGACGCAGGCGCGAGCCGCCTTGCGGGAGCGCGATCACCTCGTGCGCACCTACGGCTACACGATGGACCCGATGAACGCGATCAGCGAACGATTCCTCGGCCGCGAACGCGTCCAGCAGCTGCTTGCCGTCAGGTACGGGCAGGCGCAGATCGAGGCCTCCCGCGGCTGACGTGGGCCGCGTGACCCCGGTTCGCGAAGCGGTCCGGGGCACCGACCAGCAGCCCGCCGCCAGGGTCGGTGCCCATGCTTCCCAGCTCGGTATCCGGCCGGTCGCGCACGACATCCCGTTCCGGTCTCAGCGCCTCCGAAACAATCAGCCCACAGACCACCAACGTGGACACCACATGCAGGATCGTGGCCGCCGAGTGGGGCCAGACCGGGATCTCCTGCTCGGGATTGGTGAGTCCCTGAAGGTGCCACCAGACGGCCAGGAAGTAGACGGTCTGGCACGCCAGCCAAGCCAGATATCCTCGCCACACCGGCCGCGCTAGCGGAAAGAGAAACACCAGCCACAGCGCGTACTGCGGTGAGTACACCTTGTTCGTCAGAACGAAAGCCGCGACGACGAGGAAGGTGAGAGCCGCCAGCCGCGGGGGCACCGGTGCGGCGAAGGCCAACCAGGCGATGCCCAGGCACGCAGCGACAAAGAGCCCGCCGGCCGACCAGGTTGAGCCGGTCCGGCGGGATCCCCGCCTCGTGACTAGCGAGGGCGTACCAAACCGACCCGAATGAGGCCGCTCGCTCTCGGCTAAAGACGTAGAACGCAGCCCATCCGTCGGGGGCCGCCACGATCACCGGCAGGTTGACGATCAGCCAGGTCCACAGTGCACCGAGGAGCACGCGGACAAACAGCGACATCCGCTTCGCCCGAAAGCACAAGAGCAGCAGCGGACCAAGCAGCAGAACTGGGTACAGCTTGGCGGCCGCCCCCAACCCGATGAACACCCCGGCCGCGAGGGGTTTGTCTCGCGCCCAGGCCCAGAGCGCCCCAGCGAGCAACGCCACGGCCAACAGATCCCAGTTGATGTACGCCGTCAACACCAACCCTGGCGCCAGCATCACGGCGTCCCAGGGCCGCCGCCGGTGCGTGCGGGCCACGAACCAGCAGCCGAGGAGAGCGAACGCCGCCAACATCAAGACATTGACGTCGAAGAACGTGACGTAGTCGGGCTTCCCAGCCACGGCCATCACCCGGGTCAAGGCGGCCGCGGCCGTCATAAAGGCCCCCGTGAGCACGGGGTACTCCAACGCAGGCCAGTCGCCGGTGTCGATGTAGGGCCAGGCACCCTGGGCAAATCCCCGCCCATCGAACAGTGGGGCGATATCGGTGTAGCACCCGCGGGGGTAGACGTTCTCCGCGAACGCATCAGCGCGGCAGGGCGCCTTCTGGGCGAAGCCGAGAACACACGCCACGGCCATCAGTGCCAGGGCCACCCGGACCGGCGTCCACCACCCAGAGGCGGGGAGCACCCGGCTGCCGGCCGGGCCACCGACGGCCTCGCTAGCCACCCGTGCCACCGGATCCTCACGGGTGGGCGAGACGAGGCACACCTGGTCGACCGGCCTGAGCACGGCCTGATCGTCTCAGGCGCCGCATCCACTCGGCACACCGCTCGCCCTGACTTGGCCTCAAAGCCGGTGAACCACTGCTATTGCTCGGGAGGGTCGCCTCCCTGGCCGCCCCCGGTGCCACCCGATGACGTAGGCGTCGGGGTTGGCTCGGGCGTCGGCGTGGGAGTCGGGGTTGGCTCGGGCGTCGGCGTGGGAGTCGGTGGAGCAGACTTCGAAGGTGTGGGGGACGCCGACGGGCTGGGGCTCTTGCTCGGCTTCGGTGACGTCGCCGGCTGCCCGCCGATATTGGCCGGCGGAGGGAAGGCAACGACCTTCACGCCCACCAGCGACTCGCGCATGGCCGCTGTCCAGATGCGCGCCGGGTAGGACCCCCCCGTGACGGTCGCCAGTCCGCCCACGCCGTCGAGCGACGTGAGAGTGCCGTTCTTGTCGGGTCGGAACAACACGACGGCCGTCGACAGCTGCGGGGTGTAGCCGACGTACCACGCCGAGAGGCCGTCATTGGTCGTTCCCGTCTTGCCCGCGGACGGCCGCCCCAGCGCCTGGGCCTCGAAGCCGGAACCGGAGGTGACCACCTTCTGAAGGGCGTAATCGACGTCGGCCACCACATCCGCGGTGAGCTCCTGCCGACCGACCGGTTCGGCGGCATACAAGACCCCACCGTTAGTCCCCGAGACCGACGTCACCGTGTACGGGTCGAACACCCGCCCGCCGCTGGCAAACGTTGCGTAGGCCCCCGCCATCTCAAGCGCCGTTGGCGAAGCCGTCCCGAGCGCGACCGTAGAGCAGGGGTCGATCGGTACGTCGTCGGGGATGCCCAGGCGGTGGGCGGTCTCGGCGACCGTCTTGGTGCCGACCTCGATGGACATGGGCACATAGACGGCATTGACGGACTTCTCCGTGGCCTGGAGCAACGTGATCGAACCGAAGGATTCGGCCCCGTAGTTGTTGACGGTGTAATCCTCACAACCAGGGTTGCTGAACGTCTGCCGGTTGGCGCCGTTCCACACCGAGTTCAGCCCGATATCTGCCTCGAGTCCCGCCGCCAACGCGAACGGCTTGAACGTCGAGCCGGCCTGGGCCCGCGACTGGGTCGCGTCGTTGTACTGCTGCTTGAGGTAGTTCGGGCCGCCGTACATCGCCACAACAGCGCCGCTCGCGGTGTCTACCGTCGCCAATCCGACCCGCACATCCTTTTCCTTAGGGCGGTTCGCACGCACAGCGGATACCGCCGCCCTCTGGGCCTGGCGATCGAACGTCGAGACCACACGCAGTCCCTCCTGATCGATCTGGTCTTGGTCGAAGCCAATTCGCTCGAGATCCCGCTCAACGGCATCGATCAGGTACCCGCGGGTGCCGCCATAGGTCGCTGTCTCTCGCCGGACGATCGGCGCCACGAACTCAAGGTCGGCCCGCTCCTCGTCGGTGAGCCACCCCTCGCTGACCATTCCGTCGAGGACGTAGGCCCACCGTGCTTCCAGCCGATCGAGGTTGTCCTCAGGGTTGTAGTACCCGGGGCTACGGATGATGGCTGCCAGCACCGCACTTTCGGACACCGTGAGTTCGGAGACGTCCTTGTCGTAGTAGGCGGAGGCCGCCGCCTGGATCCCGTAGGCACCGCGCCCGAAGTAGATCGTGTTGAGGTAGTCCTCCAGGATCTGGTCCTTGCTGAGCGTCTGTTCCATCTTGAGCGAGACGACGGCCTCTCGGATCTTGCGGGAGTACGTCTGGTCCTGGCTCAGGTAGTAGTTCTTGGCCAGCTGCTGGGTGATCGTCGAGCCACCCTGCTGGTCGCCGCCGCGGACGTTGTTCCAAAAGGCCCGCGCAATCCCGCGAGGGGAAATGCCGCCGTGGTCGTAGAAGCCGCGGTCCTCGGCCGCCAGTACGGCCTTTTGCGTCGCCTCCGGGACCTCCGACAAGGCCACCAGCGTCCGGTTGGCCGTGCCGATGGTTGCGAGCAGCGTGGTGCCGTCGTTCCAGTAGATCTTGGTCGACTCCGCGGTCGCCTGCTCACTCGGCGCAGGAACGTCGATCATCGTGTAAGCCACAGCGAAAACCGCAACAAGGACCCCGAACCCCAGGGCCGCCATGCCCAGCCACTGGCGCCAGGACGGCCAGAACCGTCGCACCCCGGTACGCCCCCGACGGGGGTAGTCAATCCTCACGATGCTCCAGTGTGTCCTGTGTGGCCGTCGGTCTCGCCCACACGAGATGTGATCTTCGCCTCCGCTGCGGCCCCTCGGCTCGGCCGCCGCGGCCCCTAGGCCTCGTCCACCGCCCGACGTCGGCGGCCCGTTTCGCGAGGAACTCCATCTCCCAGGACGTACGAGCGGTGCAGGTGGTTCCACCCGCACCCGGTGCAGATCTCCAGCACATAGACCGTGAACTCTGCGTGCTCGCGGGCCATGACCGCCTGCTCGGTCGGTGATTTGATCCGACCCGAGTAGGCACCAAGTTCGTCACCGAAGGTGTATCCCAGCTCGATCAGCGGCTCTCGCCGGCACAGCGGGCAGACCCGTTCAGTCGGCTGCCCATGATGCTTGGCTGCCCTCAACGTGTAGGGGTCGGGATCGCAGACGTCGGTCGTGGTGGCGAATCCGGTCCGAAACGCTGCCAGCGTGGCGCGCTTGTGCAGCGTGTAATCGACCACAGCCCGCTGGGACCACATGCGGCGACCCTACGTCGCTAGCGCCCGCTAGGACCGGCCATCCACCGGCTCGATCCAGGTCGCGGGGTGTCCCGGAGCGTCGATTTGCTGATTCCAGCCGATTCGGTCTATCGTCGAGATGTATCAGTTCGATACATCGAAACCGCGTTTCCTGGAGTCCTGTTGAGCAAGCGTGCCGGTGTGCTGGAGCTCGCCGTCCTCGGGCTGCTCCACGAGGCACCCATGCACGGGTATGAGCTGCGCAAGCGTTTGAACGCCATGCTCGGCACCTTCCGCGCCTTTTCCTACGGCTCGCTCTACCCCTGCCTCAAGGAACTGCTGGCCCAGGGCCTGATCGCCGAAGACCCCTCACACGGTGCCCCCGCTGCCGGGAGCCGCGCGAAGATCGTCTACAAGCTCACCGCCGAAGGCAAGGAGCACCTGCAGGACTTGTTGGACCAGTCGGGTCCGGCGGCCTGGGAGGACGAGAGCTTCGGCGTGCACTTCGCGTTCTTCGGCCAGACCGATGAGGCCGCCCGGCTTCGGATCCTGGAGGGACGACGCAGCCGCCTCGAGGAACGCCTGGCCAATGTCAAGGCGTCGTTCTCCCGCACCAGGGAGCGTCTCGACGGCTACACCACGGAGTTGCACAAGCACGGCCTCGAGGGCGTGGAGCGCGAAGTGCGATGGCTGAACGAGCTCATCGACGACGAGCGCAACCGCGAGAACCGCGCGCATTCGACGCAGGACAGCGAGCCCCAGAACACATCGCACGATCGTCAGATCATCACCCCGATCAAGGCTGACCGGGGCGTACCCGGCACCACCAAGAGCAAGGAGTAGCCGGACATGGGTCAGGTTCGAGTCGCCATCGTGGGCGTGGGTAACTGCGCCGCGTCGCTTGTGCAAGGTGTCGAGTACTACCGGAACGCCGATCCGCAGACCAAGGTCCCCGGGCTGATGCACGTCCAGCTCGGTGAGTACCACGTGCGCGACGTCGAGTTCGTCGCTGCGTTTGACGTGGACGCCAAGAAGGTCGGCCACGACCTGTCCGACGCCATCGGCGCCTCGGAGAACAACACCATCAAGATCGCCGACGTGCCGCCGACGGGCATTACCGTGCAGCGCGGTCACACCTACGACGGACTCGGGAAGTACTACCGGGAGACGATCACTGAATCCGACGACCAGCCGGTGGACATCGTCGCTGCGCTGCGTGAGGCGCGGGCCGACGTTCTGGTCTGCTACCTGCCGGTCGGCTCGGAGCACGCGGCCAAGTTCTACGCCCAGTGCGCCATCGATGCCGGCGTGGGATTCGTCAACGCCCTTCCGGTCTTCATCGCCGGTACCAAGGAGTGGGCAGACAAATTCACCGCCGCTGGCCTGCCGATCGTCGGCGACGACATCAAGAGCCAGGTTGGCGCCACCATCACGCACCGCGTGCTTGCCAAGTTGTTCGAGGACCGCGGAGTCACGGTGGATCGCACGTACCAGCTCAACGTGGGCGGCAACATGGACTTTATGAACATGCTCGAGCGTGAGCGCCTGGAGTCCAAGAAGATCTCCAAGACCCAGTCGGTCACCTCGCAGTTGACCCGTGACATCGGGGCACGCAACGTTCACATCGGGCCGTCCGACTACGTGGCCTGGCTGGACGACCGCAAGTGGGCATTCGTCCGCCTTGAGGGTCGGGCCTTCGGGGACGTACCGCTCAGCCTCGAGTACAAGCTCGAGGTATGGGACTCGCCGAACTCGGCCGGGGTGATCATCGATGCCATCCGGTGCGCGAAGATCGCGATGGACCGTGGCATCGGCGGCCCTCTGCTCGGCCCGAGCTCCTACTTCATGAAGAGCCCGCCCGTGCAGTACAACGATGACGAGGCGCGACAGGCCGTCGAGGACTTCATCGTCGGCGAGTAGTCACCGCCCACCACTGCACCTGCGGCTCGGCTCCCCTCACACCCGTTGAGGGGAGCCGTTCTGCGTTCGACACAGGGAGGCCAGCCCGTGGCCAGACCCCTAGAGTTCCTCCTGACCTGCCCATGCGGGCCGCGAAAACGTCCGGGAGCGAATCCATGTCCGACAGTCCACGCAGCGAGTCCACCGATGACAGCACGCCGGATCCGGATGTGCTCGTCGAAGAGATCGCCCTTCTGAAGCGTGAGAACGAGCGGCTCCGCCAGCAGGACACCATGGTTTTGGATCGGCCCCCGCGCCAACGCAGACGATGGATCGGCGCAGTCGTCCTCCTCCTTGTCGCGGCGTTACTCACGCCCCCGGCGCTGGTCGGGTTCTGGGGCCGGCAAACCATCGTCAACGCCAACCGGTACCTCGAAACCGTCGCCCCGCTCGCGCAGAACAGCGCTATCCAGCAGGCCGTGGCCGACGAGGTGGCGGTCCAGTTGCTGACCCGCGTTGACGTAGACGCCTACCTCAAGGAATACCTGCCACCCGAGGCTCAGGTTCTCGCTCCAGCGCTCAGCGGGGCCGTCCAGACTTTCGTTGAGACCTCGATCGACAAGTTCCTGGCCAGCGATGCTTTCGATCAACTCTGGCTCGACGTCAACGTCAAGATCCAAGAAGAACTCGTTCGGGCCTTGAACGGCGACACCACCGGCGCGGTCCAGGTTCAGAACGGGACGGTCACGCTGGATTTGACGGTCGTCATCGAGACGGTGCGCCAGCGGCTGGTCGAGCGGGGTCTGACCGTGCTGGAAAAGGTCACCATCCCGGCCAGCACCGGCAGCCAGATCGTGCTCCTGACATCTTCTCAACTCGCGGCCGCGGAGAACATCTGGACCTACACCGACCCCATCGCTCGCTGGCTGCTCCCGATCGTCTTCCTGCTCTACCTGGGCGCGATCCTCCTGGCGCCCAACCGGAGGCGGATGCTGTTGATCGCTGGCCTCACTGTTTTCGTAGGTATGGCCCTGCTGGCCATCGCCTTGTCGCTCGTCCGTACGGGAGTCGTGGATTCCGCTTCATCAGGACAATACGGCGCCGCGATCACCGCGTTCTACGACACCATGGTTCGCTATTTGGTGGGGTCCATGGGAGCCATCGCCGTACTCGGTTTGGTCATGGCCTTCTTTGCTTGGGCAGGGGGGCCCTCGGCACCCGCTGCCTGGCTGCGTGATCTCGAAGCACGAGCCACAACCGCGCTGGGGGAAGCGGCCGGGCGCTGGCACCCCCTGGCCACCTTCGGTCACTGGTGTCGGGGCGCGCGGCCAGCGCTGCGCGGTGTGCTGCTCGCGGTCGTCATCGTTGGATTCCTCTTGTACGGCGAAGCGAACTGGAAGACCGTCCTCATCAGCGTGGTCCTTGCTGGGCTGTCCTGGCTGCTCATCGACGTTCTCGCCGCAGCCGCCGTGCACGCTGACCTGGGGGGATCAGACGAGGGGCCGGGCGAGCCACCGCCCACGGACTCGGATGCACCCGAGCCCGTGCTCGCATGACCTCAACCTGAGAGGAACGAGCCGTTCTGAGGGGCCCTGAGTCGTCGCTGCTCTCACTGCTGAGCAGCTCCGGATTCCGGCGCTTGCTTGGCGTCCGCATCATCGGACAAGGAGCGGATGGTTGCTTTCAAGCTGCGCTGGCTTCCTTCGTCTTCTTCTCACCGGAGCGGCAGACCAGCGCCACCAGGATCGCCATCGCCTTCGCGGTGATCTTGGTTCCGTACTCCGTGATCGGCCCGTTCGCCGGGGTCCTACTAGACCGCTGGAGTCGCCAACGCGTGCTCTCGTTCGCGAATCTGTTGCGCTCCGGACTCGCACTGGTGGTCGCTGGCTTCGTCTGGCTGGGGCACGACAACGTCTGGTTTCTTGCCGCAGCGCTCGCTGCCATCGGGGTCAACCGTTTCATCCTTGCGGGATTGTCCGCGGCCCTGCCCCATGTGGTGCCCCCGTCGCGGTTGGTCACAGCCAACGCCGTGTCGACGACCGTCGGGACGCTGGCGACGGTCGCAGGGATCGGCGTGGGCGTCTTGCTGCGACTGGCTACCGGAGGTGATGACGCGGGACTGGCGCCAGTCGTGGTGGTGGCGGCTCTCGGATACGCGGGCGCCGCCCTCGTGGCCGCAACCACCATCCAACGGTGGCAACTCGGGCCAGACGTAGCGATCCAGATGGGTGTTCGCGCCGCCCTTGCCTCAGTCGGACGCGGGGCGTTGCACGGCCTGCAGCACCTGGGGGCGATCCCCCCGGTCCGCGCCGCGATCGGGGCTTTGGGTCTCTACCGCCTCGGTTGGGCCATGGTCACCGTCCACGGCATCCTGCTGATTCGACAGACCTACAACGACCCCGCAGACCCCGACGCTGGCCTTGCGTCCTTGGGCACGGCGTTCCTTCTGGGCGGACTCGGGGTCTTCATGGCGGCCCTCGTCACCCCAGCGCTGGCCCGCCGTTTCGGGACGGTCGCGGTTGTCACGGCGGCGCTGCTCGTTGCCGCAGGAACGGAGGTCACACTTGGGCCGCGCTTCACTGAGACCACCTTGTTCGTCTCAGCGTTCTTCGTCACGGCCGCCGGCCAATCCCTGAAGATCTGCGTCGACACCGAGGTGCAAACCGGGATCGAGGACGTGTACCGGGGTCGAGTGTTTTCCGTCTACGACCTCGTCTTCAACGTGTCCTTCGTGCTGGGCGGCTTGCTCGCGGCACTGGTTCTTCCCCCGGACGGCCGTTCCCTGACTGTCATCTGGGTGGCCGCGGCCTGCTGGTGCATCGGGGCGGCGTGGCACTCTCTCGCCGCTCATCGGGCGAGTCCGCCTTCGCTATCTGGCGGCGTACCAGGCCCTTAGGGCCGTCTCGGCGTCTTCGGCGCTCATTGGACCGAGATCCAGCCGAAGTTCGAGCAGGAATGCGTAGGCCTCTCCAACGACCGGTCCCGGCGGCAGGTCAAGAATCGTCATGATCTGGTTGCCGTCGAGACTGGGCCGCATCGAGGCCAGTTCTTCCTCTTGCGCGAGCCGGGCCACCCGAATTTCGAGATCGTCGTAGGCAGCCGACAAGGCGGCGGCCTTGCGTCGGTTCCGCGTGGTGCAGTCGGCTCGCGTCAGGATGTGCTGGCGCGGCAACAGCGGCCCGCAGTCCCGCACATAGCGACGCACGGCGGCGTCGGACCACTCTCCGTCCCCATAGCCGTGAAATCGAAGGTGCAACTCGACCAGCTCGGAGACGTCGTCAACCACGTCGTTGGGGAACCTCAGCGCCTTCATCCGCTTCCTCGTCAGTTTCGCTCCGACGACGTCATGATGGTGAAAACTCACGCCCCCACCGGCTTCGAAGCGTCGTGTCTTCGGCTTGCCCACGTCGTGCATGAGTGCAGCGAATCGGAGCACGAAATCTGGCTCTCCCGGTTCCAGGTCGATGGCTTGCTCGAGCACAGTCAACGTGTGTTCGTACACGTCCTTGTGCCGGTGATGCTCATCGATCTCCAACTGAAGTTTCGGCACCTCAGGGAGGATCTGAGCGGCCAGGCCGGTGTCGACCAGCAGCGTCAATCCGGCCCGCGGATCGGCGGCCAACATCAACTTCACCAGTTCATCACGAATGCGCTCTGCGCTGACGATGGTGATGCGCTCCGCCATGGCGGTCATCGCTTCGACGACTTTTGGCGCCACACGAAACCCCAGCTGCGCCGCGAACCGAGCCGCCCGCATCATCCGCAGAGGGTCGTCGGTGAAGGAGTCCTCGGCCGCCCCCGGCGTCCGCAGCGTGGCACCCGCGAGATCGATCAGACCTCCGTAGGGATCCACGAACGTGGTCCCAGGAAGCCGGACCGCCATCGCGTTCACGGTGAAGTCCCTCCGAACGAGGTCCTCTTCCAATGTCTCCCCGTAGATGACGTCGGGCTTGCGCGAGCCTTCGTCGTAGGACTCCGCGCGGTAGGTGGTGATCTCGATGGTGAAATCACCCTTGCGAGCGCCAATCGTTCCGTACTTGATTCCCACGTCCCAGACCGAGTCGGCCCACCCACGCAACAAGTCCTGTACGGCCTCCGGGCGAGCATCGGTCGTCAAGTCAAGATCGTTGCCGAGCCGCCCGAGGAGTGCATCCCGGACGCTGCCCCCTACCAGAGCGACCTGGTGACCCGCCGCCTCGAAGCGGGCGCCGAGTTGGTCAACGACGGGTGCCACCCGGAGGAGTTCACGCACCGCACGTCGCTGAGCCTGCGAGAGCGCGTTGGGGCCAGCATCTGCGGCCTCCTCGTGGTGGGACATGGCGGTGAGTCTAGGAAGTCTGCCAGCGAAGCCGGATGGGGCGACGCGCATTGAGCCGGCCGGTCGCCCGGCCCGACCAAAGGGGCAGCCCCTGGAAGGCGTGGTTACCCTGGCGACATGGCCGATCGTCCGCGCCCCGTACCCGGGCCCCCGCGCACGCCACGCCCACGGCTTCGAACCGTCAGTGAGATCTCGGCCGGTGGACTGGTGGTCGATCTCGAAGGCCCCGGAGAGCCTCGTGCCGCGTTGATCGCCCGCCACGATCGCAAGGGGCGGCTGGTGTGGTCCCTACCCAAAGGCCACGTGGAAGAGGGCGAGACCGCACAGGATGCGGCCGTGCGCGAGGTCGAGGAGGAGACCGGGATCCTCGGGCGGATCCTTTCCCCCCTGGGGACGATCGATTTCTGGTTCGTCGCTGAGGACCGCAGGGTTCACAAGACCGTGCATCACCATTTGCTCCAGGCGATCGGGGGCGAGTTGAGCGACGAGGACATCGAGGTCGTCGAGGTTGCCTGGGTGCCCTTGAGCGAAGTCTCCAGCCGCCTTGCGTACGCAGATGAACGGACTCTGGTGGACAAAGCGAGGCGTTTGCTCAGCGAGAGCGCGTGAGCACGGCGAGCACCCGCTGGTCTCCTGCGAGGGCGCTCGTGTTGACCACCCTCGCGTTCGGGCTCCTCGCCTGGCTGTCGCCCAGCGGGATCGCGGCACCCCAAGGCGACCGCGCCCTCGTGGACCCGACCGGCACCAGCGATATCCGGATCACGGTGACCGAACTCGCACCAGTCGCTCTCACCGCCCAAAGCACGCTCGTGATCGCTGCTCGAGTCGTCAACGCCTCGACTCAGACGCTGGTCGATGTAGGGGCCCGGTTGCGTGTTGGCGTGTTCCCGCTGATCACGCGCTCTGAGGTCGCGGATTTCTCACGATCAGCGGGGCTCGCAGAGGTGGGAACGGTCCCCGTGGCCTCACTCGTTGACGTGACACCTGAGCTCGCACCAGGCCAGACCGCCGATCTTCGGATCGAAGTTCCAGAAGCCGACCTCGGACTGCTCGGTGGCTTCGGAGTGCATCCGCTGACCCTGGAATTGCGGGTGGCCGAGACCGCAGGCGTTCGTCGTACGGCCGGATCGGCCCGCACCTTGGTCGTCAGGCAAGTCGGGGATTTTTCGCCCTCGGTTCGGGTCGCTTGGATCTGGCCCCTGGTGGGCACTCCCGGGCGTGCTCCCAACGGGGTACTTCCAGCCGGAGCCGCCACGTCTTTGGCCAAGGCCGTGGCGCCAGACGGCCGACTCGGCCGTCTGCTCCGAGCGGGCGTAGGGCGCCCCGTCACCTGGCTGGTCGACGGCGCCCTGCTCTCCGACGTGCACAGCCTCGCCACCGGCAACGGTCTGGCCCCCGACCAACAGCCCGACCCCGCGGCTGGCACCTGGCTGCAGTCGCTCGCCGTAGAACGCGGCCGGCCGGGGACGGATCTGTCCGCACTTCCGTTCGCCGACCCCGACCTCGTAGCCAGCCAGCGTGCGGGCCTGCTCAATCTCGCAACGGCCCAGGCCAAAGGCGTGGACACGACGTCGATGCTGCTCGGGGCTCCCGTTCCCCCGTCCCCTCGGTGGCCCGGCGGCGGGATGATCAACCGCGCGACCTTGAGTCAGGTGGACCTGGCAGGGGCACGCCGCGTCCTGATCTCCTCAGACGACTTGGCCCCACAGACCGACCTCGCAGCAACCCCCGACGCCTTCACGCAACTTCCGGCCTTCCCCAACGTCACTGCTGTGACCGTGGACGCCGGGCTGTCCGCCATCTTGGCGGCGGGGCCGAACAAGCTCGGCGGCACCGTACTGGCCCGCCAGCGGCTGCTGGCGGAGGCGGCCATGATCGCGGCCGAGCGGCCCTCCGATCCACGCAGCGTCATCGGCGCCCCGCCCAGGCGCTGGAAGGCACCAGCCGATTGGGCCGCCGCGGTCGCTGACCTGACGGCGCCGTGGATCGCACCCGTCACGGTCGATCAGCTGGCCCGCGAGCCAGGCGACTCCCCACCACGGATCCTGGGCCCGTACCCGCCGGCAGCGCGGGCGGCGGAGGTCTCCCAGCGCCAGCTGCGCACCGTCGCCACTGACGTTCAAAGGCTCAAGCAGTTCGCGCCGGCGGTGGCCGACCCCGAGGCTTTCCTCGCCGGCTACTCCAGCTCGGTGCTCAGCACCCAGTCCACCGCGTGGCGAAGCAAGGGCCGCGCCGGGCGCGCATACACCTCCGTCCTGACCAAGGACGTCACGGACACCGTGACCTCAGTTCGGCTGCTCGAACGGGGTCAGGTGACGCTCTCGAGTCGGGCCGGGATCATTCCGCTGGCCGTGGAGAACGGCCTGGATCAAGACGTTCAGATCCGGGTGAAGTTGGTTTCATCGCCTTCCGTGCGCCTTCGCAGCCCGCCCTCGGCCCTCGTCACCGTCCCCGCCGGACGAACGGCGTCGGTCGACGTTCCTGCGGTGGCGACGGCGGACGCCACCTTCCCGGTTGTCGCGACCTTGATCACCGATCAAGGCGGTGCGCTGGGCGAGCCCGTCACCTTCACGGTCCGGGCCACCGGATACGGGCAAGTGGCCCGGGTCGTGGTCGGGGGCGCCTTGGTCTTGTTGGCCTTCGCAGTCGTCCTCCGCGTGGCGAGGCGCATCCGCGCCGCCCGAGGCGCCAACGGTGAGACGCTCGAGCCGTGACCGAAAGGGGTGCGACGGGAGGCGTCGGGCCCGAGCAGGATCCGCAGGCGGGGGCTCAGGCCGACGCCGAATCTGGCGCCGCTGCCGGCGTCGAAGCAGGAGTCCTGCGCGCAAGCGGTGGGATGGCGTTGGGGACGCTGGTGTCCCGCTTCAGCGGCGTCGTGCGAGATCTGCTGATCAGCGCCGCGCTCGGAGTCGGTGTGCTCGCCGACACCTTCTCCACCGCCAACACCATCCCCAACATCATCTACATCCTCGCGGTGGGGGGAGCACTGAATGCGGTCTTCGTCCCGCAGCTGGTCCGGCATGCGCGATCCGACGTGGACGGCGGGGACGGGTACGCGGATCGACTTCTGACACTGGTCGGGCTCGTGCTCATTGCCATCTCGGCTGCGGCTGTCCTGCTTGCGCCGTGGCTGATCGAGCTCTACGCCCGCTCGTACTCCGAAACCGATCTTGCGGTGTCGACCGCTTTCGCGCGCTATTGCCTTCCGCAGATCCTGTTCTACGGCATCTTCACGATGCTCACCCAGGTCTTGAACAGCCGGGGATCCTTCGCGCCACCGGCCTATGCGCCCGTCCTCAACAACGTCGTCATGTCCATAGCTGCCGTGATGTTCCTTCGGGCGGCGGGCGCGAACCCCACGACGGCCACCATCTCCTCCTCTGAGATCGCCGTTCTCGGGATCGGCGCGACGCTGGGCGTCGCCGTGCAGGCGCTGGTCTTGGTCCCCTTCGCCTGGCGGGTCGGATACCACTGGCGGCCACGCTTCGATTTCCGCGGGCACGGCCTCGGTCACGCGTGGCGGCTTGCCCGGTGGACCATCGCATTCGTCGCCATCAACCAGTTGACCTATCTGGTGATCGTGAACCTCGCGAACGCCGCCAACGTCCTCGCCCAGGACAGTGGAGCCGTGTCCTCGGGGTTGACCAGCTACCTGCGCGCCCACCTGGTCTTCATCCTTCCGCACAGTGTCGTGACCGTGTCGCTGGCCGCGGCCCTGCTCCCGCGGATGTCCGCGGCGGCCCACGCCGGCGACGCGCGCACGGTGGCCGCAGATGTGACTCGGGGGATTCGAACGGCCTCAGCCTTCGTCGTGCCGACGGCGGCCGCGCTCCTGATCTTGGGCCCTCGGATTACCCAGGTGCTGACCGCCTACGGCAACACCAGTGCTGAGGAGGGCGCGGAGATCGGTCGCGTGGTCCAAATGTTCGCCCTGGGGCTGGTTCCCTTCACGGTCTTCTACCTCTGCCTTCGCGCCTACTTCGCCTTCGAAAACACCAAGACGCCCTTCCTGCTCAATCTCGTCCTCAATGGGCTCAACGCGACCTTCGCCTTGGCGCTGTTCGCCCTGGTCCCCTTGAGCTTCAAGGTCCCTTCGCTCGCCCTTGGCTACTCGTTGGCGTACGTGCTCACCGCGGGACTCACCTGGCAGCGCCTCGGCGTCCGGCTCGGCGGCCTCGACACGCGGCACTCCGTAAGAAGCCTGGTCCGCATCACCATCGCCGCGGTGATCGCCTGTGTCCCCGCCTACCTGGTAGCGGTCGGTCTCACCCGATGGCTGGGCTCGTCCAACGCGGCGGTCCTGGCGCAGGTGACAGCCGCGCTCATCGTGGGGGCCGTGACCTTCATTTGGCTGGCCCGACGCATGCGGGTGCATGAGGTCACCGACCTGCTCTCGGTGCTGAATGGTCGGGTGCGCGGGTAGGCCCCGTACACATCCACCCCTGTGCGCCTCAAGCACGGCGGATTCGGCGCCGACCACTAGCCCATGAACGCCCTCCGTTCGGAGCGCGGCAGCGTCGTGGTGGGCGGGCTGACCAAGCTCCTGGTACTTCTTGCCGTAGTAGGCGTGGTCGCCTACGACGGCATCGCCATCTTCTCCGCCCAATTGTCGGTCGCTCAACACGGACAGGAAGCAGCTGACAAGGCCGGGCAGGTGTGGCGCGAAGCCAACAAGATCCAAGCGGCCTACGACGCCGCGCAGGCGGCCCTCGATCCGACCGGTGAGGTCATAGACCCCGCCACGTTCACCATTGAGCCCGAGACGGACACCGTCTCGTTTCGCCTGACCGGCAGCGCGCCGACCTTCCTTGCGCATCGGATCGGCCTGACCCGAGAACTGACCGTGATCGAAGTTGAGGTTGTCACCCAGTCCGCGGCCCCACGCTCCTGATGCCGACCCGATGACCTCAATCCGCCCGCGCGTCACCAGCACGCGACCGGCTGCCGTGGCTGGGCTCCTGGTCGCGGCTGTGATGGCCGCCACCTTGGCTGTGCCCTCGATGGCCCACGCCGAACCCGATTCCCTGTCGGACGCGAAGGCCAAAGCCAAGGCGTTGGCCATCGAAGTTGATCGCCTTGAGATCGAAGCGGGAGTGCTGGGCGAAGATCTCGCGGCCGCGCAGGCCGATCTCGGCAAGGTGGTCGCCCGTGAGATTTCCGCCGCAGAACGGCTCGCAGAGCTGTCCGACGGGGCCCAGGCCAGCAGAGCGGCGTCGGCCGAACGGGTCCGGGCGCTGTACATGAGTGGCGGCCAAACTGGGCTCTACGCCTCGGTGCTCGACGGGCGCTCCTTGGGAGAAGTGTTCGCCCGGATGAACGCCATCGATCGCGTGCTGCAGCAAGACCGCGTTCGAGCCTTGGCTGACGCCACAGCACTCGCCGATGCCGCAGAACTCCAGACTGAACTCACCACGTTGTCGTCTCGACAGATCGAACTTGAGGCCACCGCGCGAACCTCCTCCCAGCGCATCAACGCTTTGCTCAGCGCTCGAGAGACCGCGCTTGCGGAGGCCGGCAGTGAGGTGGCCCGACTGTCTGAGGCCTGGCGGCAGGCGCAGGAAGCCGCCGCCGCTCGCCGGGCTGTCACCCAGTTCGCCGGATCGGGACCCCGTCCGACCGAGCTACCGTCGGCGGACACGACGGTCGGGGCCGCGCTACGCGCTGCCGACAGCGTTCTGGGCGTGCCCTACGTGTACGGCGCCAGCGGCCCCAACACCTTCGACTGCAGCGGCCTCACTTCGTGGGCCTACGCCAAAGCAGGTCTGTCGCTCCCCCGGACCTCACGTCAGCAATGGTGGGTCGGGCCCCATCCGGCACTGGACGAACTCCAACCCGGGGACCTGCTGTTCTGGGCCAACAACATCAATGATCCCGCCACGATCCACCACGTCGCGATGTACGTCGGATCCGGCTGGATGCTGGAAGCACCGCGCACGGGCGAGGTGGTCCGATACTCCCAGATCTATCTTGATGGCTACATCGGGGCCACTCGGCCCAACGGTTCGGCTGGCTGAGCTCGGCCACCCGGCCGATCCTCGCCGCACGGCTTACGCTCGAACTCGTGACTGAGGACCGGTACCGGCTCGAAGACCGAGTCGACGATGGGCCGGACTGGTCGTCGTGGCGCGCGACAGACCTGGTGTTGAGCCGACACGTGTGGGTGCTCCAGGTCGAGTCAACTCACCCCAGACAGCAGGAGGTCGCTGCGGCCGCGCGCAGTTCCGCATGTGTCTCCGAACAGGAGTTCCTGCACGTCTATGACGTCGAGGAGGGTGCAAACGGCGCTCTCGTCATCGTTCGAGAGTGGGTACCCGGATCCTCCCTGGTCGATCGACTCGCTGACGGCCCGATGCCTGCAGACGAAGCCTGCACCCTGGGCATCAGTGTGGCTCGCGCCCTGGCAGCCGCGCACGCCATGGGAGTGACCCACGATGCCCTCGGACCCGGTGACATCGTGATCACCGAGGACGGGCGGATCAAGATCGGCGGGCTCGGCGTCAGATCGGCCCTCCAGCCTCCCGATAGACCCCGTTCTGACAGCTGGGCCGTGGCTGCTGTGACCTATGCGGCTGCCACGGGCCGGTGGCCCATCGGCAGCCGGGATCGGCTGGCCGGGGCCACCGAGAACGACCCAGCGCCACGGCCCAGACAGGTGCGGGCCGGTGTTCCACGCTCCCTCGACGCAGCCCTCGCGCAGGCCCTTCAAGAACCGCCCGAGGATCCCTGGGATGTGGGCCTCACCCTCGACCGGGTACGCATCGGCCTGGGTCGGCGGGCCACTGACGACCACTCGGATCGACAAGGCCAGCGGGCTGGCCGCCGGTGGCGCCGGTTCTTTAGCGTGGCAGCTGTCGTGGCACTCGTGGCCGCCGCGGCGATCGGTTATCAACTGATCAGCCCCTCCGGACCGTCCGCGTCGGCCCCCTCCGCCTCACCGAGCACTGACCCGACCGCCACTCCGTCCCCAACGACGCCATCGACGACCCCGACAACGGATACCAGCGGGCGTATCCCGGTCGTCGACGGAACTGACTTCGACCCCGCCGGCAATGGCGAGGAGTCCCCGGACCTGGTGCCGCTCGCCTATGACGGCAATTTGGCGACGGCGTGGCGGACGGTTTTGTACCAGCAGCAGGACCTCGCACCTAAGCCCGGCGTCGGTGTCGTGTTCGATCTCGGGTCCGTCCAGAACCTCGGAGCCGTACGCCTCAACCTGGTCGGAGCTGGGACCACCCTCGAGGTTCGCGTGTCTGAGACGCTCGGCACGCGCCGCAAGGACTTCACCCTTTACGGTTCCGGACGCAATGTCGGGCAGATCGTGGCTCTGCGTAGCCCCGCCCCGGTACCGGCCCGGTACATCTTGGTCTGGCTCAAGGGCCTTCCGTCAAATGGCGATACCTACCGCGGCGGCATCGCCGAGATCACCGCGGCCCGCGCCTGACCGTCGGACGATCGTTGACCCCCTAGGCTGACCGGTCGTGAGCCTGCCTGCCGGTGATGACCAGCGCGATGACCGTGCGCTGCTCGCTGCTCATGTCACCGGAGACACCGAAGCGTTCGGTGAGTTGGCTCGACGCCACCAGAATCGCCTGTGGGCCGTCGCCTTGCGCACGACCGGCAACCGTGAAGACGCGGCCGACGCCGTTCAGGACGCGCTGATCTCGGCCTACCGGAACGCGCGCTCCTACCGCGGCGACGCCGCGGTCACCACCTGGCTGCATCGCATCGTGGTCAACGCGAGCCTCGATCTGCTCCGCCGCAAGAGCGCTCGACCCGCGGTGGCTCTTCCCGACGACGCTGACCGGATCCCCGCCCAGGGGGACGCGATCGACGATCGGGAGACCAGCCTCGAGGTGCAACAAGCCCTCGCCACCCTCCCGCCCGAGCAGCGCGCCGCCCTGGTCCTGGTCGACGTGCAGGGGTGGTCGGTCGATGACGCGGCGCGGGTCCTCGATTGCGCGCCAGGCACCGTCAAGAGCCGATGCTTTCGCGGGCGCGCCAAGCTGGCACCCCTGGTGGCCCACCTCCGCAAGCCCACGGCGCCCGGCGCTGCGTCTGCCGCCGGAGGGAACCGAAGGGCCGATCCCGACGTCCCAACGCAGACCGGGCCTGTGACGCAGGCCACCGAACCGCCAGAGAGCGCGACCCAGGGAGGTGCCGTCGATGCCTGAATCGCCCGAGGTTGAGGTCACCTCTCCCCTGATCCCGCCCGAAGACGACACGGCCATCTGTGCCTTGTTGGCGGATCTTCCCGATCTGGAGATGCCCGAGGACGTGGCTGCCCGGATCGCCACCGCCTTGGCCGATGAAACCCCCCTCTCGGGTGCGGCTCCCGCGTGGGCGGTCGGAGGCTCGGACAACGTCTCGGTGCTCCCCTCTCGGCAGGAGCGCGACCAGCGGCGCTCTCGACGAAACACCCGGGTGCTGTCCGCCGCGGCTGTCGTCGCCCTGATCGTCGGAACCGTCGCAGTCGGTGCGTCGCTGTTCGAGGCCGACCAGCCCGCTGCCAACCTGACCGCAGACGCGGCCGGTTCCGGATCAGAGACCGCCGACTCCACCCGCCCTCGAGCGGTCCCAGCGACACTGCTGACCACCTCTGGAGCGACCTACTCCAAGGACGAACTGACGACCCAAGTTGCCGGGCTCGTTTCCGCCGCCGAGGCGCCTGGCGCGCCGCTGACGGTCACCGAGCCCGCCGCCGCCCCAACGCCCGGCCCCGATGCGCCGACGTCGTTTGCTGCATCCGACGTGGTGACCGAGGCCTACGCCCGGCTTACCTGTGTCGCGAAGCTGGTCGAGACCGCCGGGCAGCAACCGATCGCCATCGACGCTGGCGCCTGGAGGGGCTCCACGGAAGCCGCGACGCCCCCGCGTTCGACCCCGGCCGCCGTGGTCGTGCTCCCGGGCGACGACGCCACCCGGGTCGCGGTCTACGTCGTACAACCATCGTGCGCGGACCCGAATGACCTGGACGCTCACTTGCTCTACTTCGCGTTTGTTCCGCATCCCTGACACCAGCGGCCGGCGCACCGCGCCGATCTCCGGCCCGGAATGCCAGGCCCCTACCCTGGTGTTGAGGGCGTAACACATCAGGCACCGACCTGCCAGCGCTCGGACTGCCAAAGCACAGACGCAGAGTGCAGACGGAGAGGACAGAAGTGACCGGCGACATCCGTAACGTGATCATCATCGGCTCAGGGCCGGCTGGCTATACGGCTGCCGTGTACGCCGCGAGGGCCAATCTCGCGCCCCTGGTGTTTGAGGGCTCGGTCACCGCTGGCGGAGCCTTGATCAACACGACCGACGTCGAGAACTTCCCCGGGTTTCCCGACGGAGTCATGGGTCCGGACCTGATGGACAAGATGCGCGCGCAGGCGGAGCGGTTCGGAGCCGAGCTGGTCACCGATGACATCACCTCCGTCGACCTCACGGGCACCGTCAAGAGCGTGACCGATGGTTCAGGGAACGTGCACCGCTCCCACACGGTGATCCTCGCGACCGGCTCCGGCTATCGCGAGCTGGGGCTGGCCGACGAAAAACGCCTCTCCGGCCACGGCGTCTCGTGGTGCGCCACATGTGACGGCTTCTTCTTCCGGGATCAAGACCTCGTCGTCGTGGGCGGCGGCGACACAGCCATGGAAGAGGCCACCTTCCTCACCCGATTCGCCTCCTCGGTCACCGTGGTCCATCGTCGCGACAGCCTGCGAGCCTCGAAGGTCATGCAGGATCGCGCCCTGGCCAATCCCAAGATCTCCTTCGCTTGGAACAGCGAGGTCATCGCCATCCATGGCGAGGACAAGGTGGCCGGAGTACGGCTTCGGGACACCGTGTCCGGCGTTGAGCGCGACGTGGCGGCGACCGGCCTGTTCGTCGCTATCGGTCACGACCCCCGCTCGGAGTTGCTGGCCGGACAGGTCGACCTGGACGACGAGGGCTACGTCCTCGTCGAAGGCCGTACCCAGCAAACCAATATCGCTGGGGTGTTCGCGTGCGGGGATCTGGTCGACCACACCTACCGGCAAGCAGTCACCGCTGCTGGCACGGGGTGTGCCGCGGCGCTCGACGCCGAGCGTCACCTCGCCGACCTTGCTGACCAGGCAACCGCGACCAGTAGCCCCGTTCCAGTTTCGCTCTGAGTTCCCCTGTCGGTCCTGATCTGAGGACCGGCGAACCCCAGAAACGCCCGACCCGCCCTAGCGACACAAACGAAGAGGAGACCCCTCGTGGGAGCCAACACCAAAGCCGTCACCGACGCCTCGTTCCTCGAAGACGTGCTGCAAAGCGACAAGCCCGTCCTCGTCGATTTCTGGGCCGAGTGGTGCGGCCCGTGCCGACAGGTCGGGCCGATCCTGGAGGAGATCGCCGGAGAGCACGCCGACAAGATCACCGTCGTCAAACTCAATGTCGACGAGAACCCCCAGGTCTCGGCGTCGTACGGCATCACGTCGATCCCGACCATGAACGTCTTCCAGGGCGGCCAGGTCGTGAAGACCATTGTTGGGGCCAAGCCCAAGTCGGCTCTGCTCCGCGACCTCGAGCCCTACCTGGCCTGATCGAGCGGCACGCCAGCGCTGTTCCTGCTGGGAGCCGTGACCTACGATCGCTAGCATCGCGAGCGCGTGCACTATTCGTACACGACACGCAGTTTCTGCAGCCGAGAGGTTCTGACCCGAGGTGCTCCAGGTGTATCGACGCGGCGATTCCGGGCCGGCCGTCGCCGACATCCGGGCGCACCTGGTTCAGCTGAACCTGCTCAGCGACGAGCCCTCGGACCTCTTCGATCAATCGGTGGACCAGGCCGTACGACACTTCCAGCAGCAACGCGGCACTCTGGTCGACGGCATGGTCGGCCCGATCACCTGGCGGCTTCTCGATGAGGCCCGGTGGCGACTTGGCGATCGAGTCCTCCACTATGTGGTGGGGCACCTGATGTCCGGAGACGACGTAGCCGGCTTGCAGCAACGTTTGCTGGACATGGGTTTCAACGCCGGCCGCGTGGACGGCATCCTCGGGCGCCAGACCGATCAAGCTCTCCGCGAGTTCCAAATGAACGTCGGGAGCGCCCCCGACGGGGTCTGCGGTCCACAGACGTTCAAGGCTTTGGATCGCCTCAGCCGTACGGTGACCGGCGGTGCGCCACAGGCCCTGCGCGAGACCGAAACTATCCGCAGTCGCGGCCCGGCGCTGGTCGGCAAGATCGTCGTGATCGATCCCGGACACGGGGGGTCCGACGTCGGTCAGTGCGGTGGCGAACTGACGGAGGAAGCCGTCACCATGGATCTGGCTGCTCGTATCGAGGGCCGGCTCGTTGCCCTTGGAGTGGCGGCCTACCTCACCAGGGGCCGGCTGAGTGCTGACGAACCAGGTCCGGATGACCCGAAACGGGCGGACTTCGCCAACGCGACCGGTGCCGACCTGATGATCTCCCTGCACTGTGACGGAGCCTCGGATCCGCTGGCTCGCGGGGTCGCGACCTACTACTACGGCGTGGGCGGGGCGGGAGCCCGTTCCGCCGTCGGTGAGGAGTTCGCCGACCTTGTTCAACGCGAGGTGGTCGCCCGCACGGGGCTCCTGGACTGCCGAACGCACGGAAAGACGTGGGACATCCTGCGACGGACCAAGATGCCTAGCGTCCGACTTGAGCTCGGGTATCTGACCAACCCCGAGGACGCGGCACGGTTGGCTGATCCGTCTTTTAGAGATGTCGTGGCCGAGGCAGTGGCCGTCGCAGTCCAGCGGCTCTACCTCCCGCCGGATGACGACCACCCCACGGGCATGCTCCGGCTTCCAGAACTGGTGAGCTAGACCGCCGACCTCCGCCGGGTCAGGACAGCCCGGTCGGGCAGAGCACCACTGTGGGCCTGAGTCGACTGGTCGTCGGCACCGACGATCAGTCCTCGGCCTCGATCAGGGCCTCGATCAGGGCCTCGGTCTCCACGGTCACCGTGACGTCATCCGCCGGTACGGGCGGGACGTACTCGGTGGCGAGTTCATCCAGGTCAATCAGGTCGTCGATTCCTCGGCGAGGCGCAAGCATCCGGACCACAAACGCAATTACGGCACCCGCGATCAGGGCCGCAATCAACAAGCGCAATACGCGCATTGTCGTACCTCCTTGAACAACAGCGGTCCCCGGCGGTGACCCCGCTAGGGCATGAGGCATCGTAGGCCCATGCGCTACGGAGGTGACCACGAGCTCAATCGCGGCTCGCGGCTCGACCCCTGGGTGAGCGCGTACGCCAGTAGAACGCGGGGCATGACCGCCTCGGAGGTCCGGGCCTTGTTCGCGGTGGCCTCGCGGCCGGAGGTCGTCTCCCTCGCCGGAGGGATGCCATACGTCGCCGCACTGCCGTTGGACGTGGTCGCCGAGACGGTCCAACGCCTGATCAGAGAACGGGGCATCCAGGCCCTGCAATACGGGTCCGGGCAAGGCGATGAGGGCCTGCGTGAGCAGATCAGCACCGCGGTGTTGCCGACGGTCGGCATCACCGCGCACCCAGACGACATCGTGGTCACGGTCGGATCGCAGCAGGCGCTGGATTTGGTGACCCGCGTGTTCTGCAACCCCGGCGACGTCGTCCTGGTCGAGGCACCCTCCTATGTCGGAGCGTTGTCGACGTTTGCTGCCTACGAGGTGGACGTCGTCCATGTCCCCATGGACGACGAAGGGCTCCACCCCGCGGCCTTGGACGAGGCCGTACGCGCGGTACGGGCCAGCGGCCGTACGGTCAAGTTCGTCTACACGGTTCCGAGCTTTCACAACCCCGCGGGTGTCACGCAGACACCCACGCGTCGAGCCGAGCTGCTGGCGGTGGCTCAGCAACTCGACCTCCTGGTGCTCGAAGATGACCCGTACGCGCTGCTCGGTTTCGACGGGGTCGTCCCGCAGGCACTTCGCGCCCAAGACGCGGACGGAGTCATCTACTTGGGGTCTTTCTCCAAAACCTTCGCCGCGGGACTTCGGGTGGGCTTCGCCGTGGCCCCCCACGGGGTGCGCGAGAAGTTGGTCCTTGCCGCCGAGGCCTCGGTGCTGTGTCCCCCGGCGTACAGCCAGTTGACCGTCTCGACCTATTTGGCGACCGAACCGTGGCTGGACCAGGTGAAGACCTTCCGCGCGTTGTACCGCGAGCGGCGAGATGCCCTGCTCGGGGCGCTGCCCACCCAGATGCCCGAGGGCACCACCTGGACGACGCCAGCGGGTGGGTTCTACTCGTGGCTGTCGCTGCCGGAGGGCCTGGACGCCACCGCCATGTTGCCGCGCGCGGTCAGCGCGCGCGTGGCCTATGTCCCGGGTACTGCATTCTTCGCTGGAGCAGAGCGCGGCACCACGGCGGCCCGCTCCTCGCTGCGGTTGTCCTACTGCTACCCAGAACCGGACCGGATCCGCGAGGGAGTACGTCGCCTTGCCGCCGTCATCGAGGAGGAGCTCACCTTGATTCAGACCTTCGGCACCGCATCGATACCGATCGAGGCGGCCTCTCTTGGCGACTCACCAGCACCGGACCTGGCATGACCGAGATCCACGAGGAAGCGGCCCCCACCGTCGCCATCATCTGTGGCGGGCTTTCTCACGAGCGTGAGGTCTCCGTGCGCTCCGGCCGCCGAGTCGCGGACGCCCTTCGCGGCGCCCAAGTCGACGTTCGTGTTCTCGATGCGGACGCCAGCTTGATCCCCGCCCTGATGAAGGATCCGCCCGGGGTCGTTTTTCCGCTGCTGCACGGCCAGGCCGGCGAGGACGGCGCCATCCGAGATGTGCTCGAGCTCCTCTGCCTGCCGTACGTCGGATCCCGACCTGCGGCCTGCCGCTGGGCCTTCGACAAGTCCATTGCCAAGTCCGTGGTTGCCGCGTCAGGCGTTCAGGTGCCTGCTGGTGTGGTGCTGCCCCATGCCACTTTTCGAGAGCTCGGTGCGCAAACCGTCCTCAGCGCTCTGGTGACGCGATTGGGGTTGCCGTTGGTCGTCAAGCCCGCACGCGGCGGGTCGGCGCTCGGTGCGAGCGTCGTCACCTCGGATTCGGAATTGCCAGCCGCCTTGGTTGCTGCCTTCGCCTACGCGGACACGGCCCTGGTCGAGGCTCGGGTCCTGGGCGCCGAGGTGGCGGTGTCTGTGGTCGATCTAGGCGACGGTCCCAAGGCGTTGCCGTCGGTCGAGATCGTCCCAGACAGCGGGTTCTATGACTATGCGGCTCGCTACACCGCGGGTGCGACGGAGTTCTTCGTTCCTCCGCGGCTGCCACCCGACGTCATTGAACGATGCGAGAAGGCCGCTCTGACCGCTCATCGCGCTCTCGGTCTTCGCCACCTGTCACGCTCGGATCTGATCGTGGATGCCCAGGGTCAGCCGTGGTTCCTCGAGGTCAACGTCTCCCCCGGAATGACCGAGACTTCGCTGTTGCCCCAGTCGGTCGCCGCAGCGTCGATGGACCTCGGCGAGGTGTGCCGAACGCTCGCCGCTGGTGCCTCCGCCAGCGCCGCCACGGCCTAGGCCTGCTGAGGTCCCGTCGTGGATCCCTCGATCATCGAGACAATCCGGTCGAGATCTTCGAGGTTGCCGAAGTCGATGGTGACGGTGCCCTTGGTCTTGCCCAGTTGTACCCGTACGCGCGTCTCTAGCCGCTCCGACAACCGGTCCGACAACTCAGTGAGGCCGGGGGCCACGGGGCGTCGAGAGCGGGCCCGCCGGCTGGCCTCCTCCGGATCCGCACCGACCGAGACGATTTCTTCCACGGATCGCACCGAAAGCCCCTCGGCAACGATGCGCGTGGCGAGCCGCTCCTGGGCCGCTGCGTCATTGAGGCCCAGCAGGGCCCGAGCGTGCCCCGCCGACAAGACGCCCGCGGCCACGCGGCGCTGCACCGTCGGGGGGAGCCGAAGCAACCGGATCGTGTTGGTGATCTGCGGACGTGAGCGGCCGATCCGAGCCGCCAGTTCGTCGTGGGTGCACCCGAAGTCGGACAGCAGTTGGTCGTAGGCCGCGGCCTCCTCGAGCGGATTCAACTGACTGCGGTGCAGGTTCTCCAGGAGCGCATCGCGCAACATGACCTCGTCGCCGGTCTCGCGAACAATGGCCGGGATTAGGCGCAGTCCCGCGGCCTGACACGCTCTCCAGCGTCGCTCACCAACCACCAATTCATAGCGGCCGGGGGCCATGGGTCGCACGACGACGGGCTGGAGCAGGCCGATCTCGCGAATGCTGTGCACCAGCTCAGCCATCGCCTCTTCCTCGAAGACCTGCCGGGGCTGGCGGGGGTTCGGGGTGATCGCGGCCACCGGGAGCTCCGCGAATTGGAGTCCGGGCACGGTCATCGGAGCAGACAAAAGGGATATTTCGTCCTCCCCAGCCCCGGCCGTCCGGTTCGGCCCGGGAATCAGAGCCTCCAGCCCTCGTCCGAGGCCGCTCGTTCGTCCGCTCACCGGTACTCCTCGTCCGTTGATGAGATCAACTGTTCGCTCGTGTCGGTGTCCTTCAGCTGGACCGGTCGTGCCACCTCGGTTCGCGCCACCTCGCGAGCGGCCTCTAGGTAGCACAACGCTCCGGTCGATCCCGGGTCATAGGTCAGCACCGTCTGGGCGTAGCTGGGCGCCTCCGAGACCCGAACCGACCGGGGGACGGCGGTCGGAAGCACGATCGGGCCGAAATGACGGCGCACTTCGTCGGCCACTTGCGCCGCCAACTTCGTCCGTCCGTCAAACATCGTCAGCAGGATCGTGGACAGATGCAGCCGCGGATTGAGATGGGCCTTGACCAAATCGATGGTGCGCACGAGCTGTTCAAGACCTTCAAGGGCGTAGTACTCACACTGAATGGGAATCAGCACCTCTTCGGCGGCGACCAGTGCGTTGACCGTGAGCAGACCCAACGACGGGGGGCAATCGATGAGGACGTAGTCGAGGCGCCGCCCGGCCAGGGACTCGGCCAGGAGCAAGTCCCGAAGAGCCCGTCGCAAACGGGACTCGCGAGCAACCATCGGAACCAGTTCGATCTCGGCCCCAGCCAAATCGATGGTCGCCGGCGCCACGCGCAGTCCGGGCAGATCCACCGCGGGAGCCAGAACCGGTGCCAGGGCCTGGCCGTCGACCAGCACGTCGTACACGCTGGGAACCCCCGCCTGGTGCGGCACGCCCAGCGCCGTCGATGCATTGCCCTGCGGATCCAGATCCAGGACGACGACATCGAGACCAGACAGGGCCAGGGCCGCAGCCAGGTTCACCGTGCTCGTGGTCTTACCGACGCCGCCCTTCTGATTGGCCACCGTGATCAGGCGAGTCCGAGCAGGTTTCGGGAGCGGGCTCAGCGAACCGGCCCGTACGTGCGCTGCGGCCTCCGCCGCCCGGCCGATCGGCGTGTCCCCCGCGTCGAAGTCCTCCGCATCGGCCCCCTGAAGATCGGCTCGGTGATGATCAGCCCCTCGAGGCTCAGTCGGCGATGTTTCACGTGAAACGAACTCGGGTCGCCCCGATCCGGAAGTCATGGGCGGATCCGAATCACGGTCGTCGCGGGGTCGACGAGTCCCTCGCCGACGACGACCACCTCAGCGGTCGCCCTCGGCCATCGGGTCAGCGTGGACTGGGCGGCTCGCAACTCATCGGTCGCGCCGGCACCCTTCATGGCCAACAGCTCCCCGCCCGAAGCCACGAGGGGCAGGGTCCAGCCGAGCAGTCGCTCGAGGGGTGCGACCGCCCGGGCCGTGACGACACCGAACTGGCGACCCTTCAACTCCTCGGCGCGCGACCGGCACACCTCCACCTGGGCAAGACCCAAGTTGGCCACCACCTCGTTGAGGAACTGACACCGCCGCAGCAGTGGCTCGACGAGAACAACATGCAGATCGGGTCGAGCGATGGCCAGCACGATACCGGGCAGACCGGCTCCGCTTCCTACATCGCCCACCGTCGTCTCCGCCGCGATCATCGGGGCCAGGACGCCGCAGTTCAGCAGGTGGCGATCCCACAGCCGCGGCACTTCGCGGGGCCCGAGGAGACCACGCTCCACTCCCGGCCCCGCGAGTAGCTCGGCAAAGGCCCGCGCCTGATCGAGGTGGGTCCCGAACACCGCCTCCGCCTGGTCCGGCGGGTCGGGCGGACGAACGTCCGGATGTTTCACGTGAAACGGCTCACCCGGGAAGAACGACGACATAGCGGCCCGGCTCCACGCCCTCCGACTCGCTCTGCAGCCCGGCGGCGGCCACTGCGTCGTGCACAACCTTGCGCTCAAACGGGGTCATAGGCTCCATCCGTACCGGTTCCCCCGAGGTCTTGGCCTTCTCGGCCGCGAGCCGGCCCGTCTCCGTCAGCTCGGCGCGCAGCCGAGCCCGGTGGCCGGCCACGTCAAGCATCAAACGGCTCCGCTCCCCCGTCTCCCGCAGCACGGCAAGGCGGGTCAGCTCCTGAAGCGCGTCGAGCACCTGACCGTCTCGGCCCACCAACTCATCAAGGCCGTCGCCCACAATGGACACCATGGCCCGGTCCCCCTCGACGTCCATGTCGATGTCACCGTCGAGATCGGCGATGTCCAGCAGGCCCTCGAGATAGTCGGCCGCGATATCGCCCTCCTGTTCGAGGGTCACGCGAGGTCGCGCTTCCCTCTCAGCGGTCTCGCTCGTCCCAGGAGTCCCAGCCACCTCGGGCGCCTCAAACGCCTCGTCGGTCTCAGTGGATTCGGTTGCTTGCTCGGTCACGAGGTCTCCTTGCCGGCGGGGCCGGCATCGTCGAGGTTGGTCGGCTCAATGCGTTCGGGGGGTGGGTCGGAGGAGGCTGCCAAGGGTGGTTGGCCGCTTCGCGAACCACCCTTGCGCTGACTCTTGGACAACCGCTTGGGCTGCGTACGGACCGGCGCCGGCTCCTCCGGGATGGACTCAATCACCGGGGCTTGGCCGTGGGCAACTGCATGCGCGGCCTTGCGGGCCTGTAAGTCATCCCAGGCGGCGGAGCCGGGGGTCGGATTGCGCCGGATCACCCAGAACTGCTGGCCCATGGTCCACACGTTGGTCGTGAGCCAGTAGATGAGGACGCCGATCGGGAAGTTGATCCCGAAGACCGCGAACATCACCGGGAACACGTACAGCAGGATCTTTTGCTGCTGGGCCATCGGGTTGTCCTGACCCGCTGGCATGTTCCGGACCATCAGTTGGCGCTGGGTGATGAAGGTGCTCGCCGTCATACCCGCGATCATCAGTGCCGCGACGATCTTGACGTCCAAGCTCGTGGCCCGAGTGAAGGTCTCCCACAGTGGCGCGCCGAAGAACGTCGCGTTGCGCATCGAGTCGACCTGGATTTGGTTCATGACGCCGACCGTGTCGCCCTGGGCGACCTCGTTCAGCACATGGAAGAGGGCGAAGAAGAACGGGGCCTGCACCAGGATCGGCAGGCACGAGGACAACGGATTGGTCCCGGTGTCCTTGTATAGCTTCATCATCGCTTCGGACTGTTTGGCCTTGTCGTCCTTGTACTTCTTCTGGATTTCCTTCATCTGCGGTTGAAGCGCCTGCAGCCCCCGCTGAGCCTTGATCTGCTTCACGAAGAGCGGGAACAACAAGATCCGAAGGACAACCACCAGGCCGACGATGGACAGCCCCCAGGCAGCGCCGCTGGTCGGCGCGAAGATCAGGCTCCAAAAATCATGCCACCGCAGCAGCACCCACGACACGGCGTCATACAGGGGCCCGAAAAGACCGTAGATCGTCTCCATACTCAGGCTCCTTTGACCAGGGGCTGTCGAGCGGGCGGCACCGGGTCAGGGCCACCGGCAGCCCACGGATGGCAGCGCAGCAGGCGCCGCAAACCCAGCCAGGTCCCCCGGATCACTCCATGGTGGTCGATGGCCGTATAGGCATAGGCCGAACAGGACGGGTAGTACCGACAGGAACTAGCGGTCCAGGGAGACACGATCCGCTGATACGCCCAAATCAGAGCCAAGAAGGGCGCCCGCGCCGCTCGGCGTCCAGCCTCCTGGACAGTCACGACGACACCGGCGAATTCATCCGCTTTACACCGATTTGGCCCGGTTGGCTCATGACGCCCAGGCGCTTCAGGGTGCGATCAAGGTCCGCCGCCAACGCCCACGTGGTGGAGCCAGCCGCGGCGGGCGTGGCCCGAAGGGCCACCAAAGCTCCCACCGGTAACCCCCCGAGGCGCTCACGCATGAGATGGCGCAACCTTCGGCTCACTCGATTGCGGGTCACGGCGTTCCCCACCGCCTTGGAAACGACAAGCCCTACCTGCGGCGGTCTGGTGCTGCCTTCGACCACACTCAGGTGCGCCACCACTGTGGACGCCGCCGCGCGCCGGCCCCGGACCGCTCGGGTGAAATCCGTAGAGGCGGTCATGCGATTGGCGGAGGGGAGCACGCAGGTCCCAACCCGAGTCGTCGACGGTTCGACCGTCAGGCGGAAAGCTCGGCGCGACCCTTGCGGCGACGGGCGCCAAGGATCGAACGCCCCGCCCGAGTCCGCATGCGCAACCGGAAACCGTGGGTCTTGGCCCGCCGTCGGGTGTTGGGCTGGTAGGTGCGCTTGCTCACGAGGACTCCAGGACACAAGGGGTGGGAAGGTCGGGATGACCGGACTGCGCGACAGCGGCTGCCGACGAACGTCCGCGAGTCGCACTCACCCGCCAAGGGTGGAGCGGCGACACGGACCCACGACACCAGCCGCGGCCACAAGGCCGAGCGTCGAGCAGGAAACAGCCGACGAACCACGGTACGGCGGGGCGGAGGACAGGTCAAACCGCTCGACCGCGCCCCTCCGGGCAAGCCAACCCCTAGAACAACCAATAAGTGTCCCAATTCGGCACGCCGACTGTGCGGCGACACGCCGAGGAGGTCGAGGATCGGGCCACGATCTGTGGACAACGGCTTGTCGACCAGCGGCTTCGATGACTAGGGTCGCGGCTCCGGATGACACCGGACGGGAGTGACGAACCTCGAGTTCCGCAAGGCCTTCGAGACCATGCACACCCTGTGGACGACCATGTGGACGAATTCCCCCACCACAGCCGCAGCAGCCCGCACGACGCCACGACCATGCAACTTCAGAAGGGGGATCCACGGTGCAATCGGTGCCACCCGCCACTCCACCGTCATCCGGCACCGCAACTCTTGAGCCTCGGCCCGAGCTGCGCACCGATCCCATCGACACCGATACCGCGCTCGCGCAGGTCTGGACCAATACCTTGGCGGGGCTGCAGGACGTCTCCGTGCAACACAGCGCCTTCTTGCGGTTGACCCGGCCCATGGCTGTGGTGGGCGACGCAGTGATCGTGGCCGCTCCGAATGAGTTCGCCCGCGATGTCCTCGAGAACCGGTTACGCACCACGCTCACGGCAGCGCTCTCCGCGGAGTTGGGCCGTGAGGTGGCTATCGCCGTCACGGTGGATCCCGACGCGGCGGGAGGTGGCTTGGATCCGGCGACCACCACGCTGGATGACCTCACCGACCAGGTGGCCGATGCAACCTTCGCCTACCAGCTTGATGCGCTCACGCAGTCACCGGCAGCTCAGGCCCAGCCGGCCGCGACCGATCCGGACATCTACGAGCCCCCAGGGCGTCCCGGTGGCGGGTCACCGAGCACCCGCCGCGATGCCGAACAGAGCCGACTCAACGACAAGTACACCTTTGACACGTTCGTGATCGGCTCGAGCAACAGGTTCGCCCACGCCGCGGCCGTTGCCGTATCCGAAGCGCCGGCGAAGGCCTACAACCCTCTGTTCATCTATGGCGAAAGCGGTCTTGGCAAGACCCACCTCCTGCATGCCATCGGGCACTACGCACGCAGTCTCTACAACGGACTGCGCGTGCGTTATGTGAGTTCCGAGGAGTTCACCAACGACTTCATCAACTCAATCCGCGACGACAAGGCCGCGGCGTTCCAACGGCGCTACCGCGACGTCGACATCCTGCTCGTTGACGACATCCAGTTCTTCCAGGGAAAAGTCCAGACGCAGGAGGAGTTCTTCCACACGTTCAACACCCTCCATAACGCCAACAAGCAGATCGTGATCACGAGCGATGTGCCGCCCAAGCAACTACCCGCGTTCGAAGACCGCATGCGCAGCAGATTCGAATGGGGACTCATCACCGACGTCCAGCCCCCCGACCTCGAGACCAGAATCGCGATTCTGCGCAAGAAGGCGGCTCAGGAAAGGCTTTCGGCCCCGCCGGAGGTCCTCGAATACATCGCGAGCAAGATCGCAACCAACATTCGGGAACTGGAGGGAGCGCTGATCCGGGTCACCGCCTTTGCCAGTCTCAACCGGCAGCCGGTCGACCTGGCGCTCGCCGAAGTGGTTCTCAAGGACCTCATCACCGATACGGCCGGGCCGGAGATCACCTCGGCCACGATCATGGCACAGACGGCCGCGTACTTCGGGTTGAGCATGGAGGATCTTTGCGGGTCCTCTCGCTCCCGGGTTCTCGTCACCGCTCGCCAAATAGCGATGTACCTGTGCCGTGAACTCACTGATCTTTCGCTGCCCAAGATCGGGCAACAATTCGGTGGCCGTGACCACACCACGGTGATGCACGCAGACCGAAAGATCCGCACTCTGATGGCGGAACGGCGCAGTGTCTACAACCAGGTCACCGAGCTCACCAACCGGATCAAGTCGCAGGCCCGGACGTGACCTGGGTCCCCGTTGGGGATAACTCGTCGTCGTCATCCCCAACGGCCGATCCCCGTGCGGGCGCAGGGCATACCCCAACGACTACGGCCCCCAGCACACACAGATCCGCAGCTTTCGTCCACGGCTCGTGTGGATGACAACAAGCCTTCCCACCTGCGCAGAGATGATGTTGTCCACATCATCCACTGCCCCTAAGACGATCACTAAGGATTCTTACTAGACCGAACACTGCTCAACATCTGACCCCTGCACCCTGGGGACGACGATTCTCAAGGGTCACACCTAATAGGCTCCGCCTAGGCGCTACACGAGCGACAAAACAAGCACACCGAAGGGACTACCCGTGCGCATCCGGGTCGAAAGAGACACCTTGGCCGAGGCGGTGACCTGGACGGCTCGCAGCCTTCCGGCCCGCCCGCCCGTTCCCGTTTTGGCCGGCCTCCGGATCGAGGCTGAGGGCGATCACGTGAGCTTGTCATCATTCGACTACGAGGTCAGCGGCCGGATGGCCGTCGACGCCGTAGTCGATGAGCCGGGCGTGGTCTTGGTGTCGGGTCGGTTGTTGGCCGAAATCACGCGGGCGCTGCCCGACAAGCCCGTGACCCTGAGCACCGAGGGCGCGAAGGTAAAAATGGTCTGCGGTTCTTCGACGTTCTCGCTCCCCACCCTTCCGGTGGAGGAGTATCCGACCCTTCCGGAAATGCCCGTACAGACCGGGGCGCTCCCGGGGGCCGTGTTTGCTGAGGCCGTCGCGCAGGTCGCTGTTGCCGCCGGCCGCGACGACACCCTTCCGGTGCTCACCGGGATCCGGATGGAGATCGCCGGAGAGACGGTGACCTTGGCCGCCACCGACCGGTATCGGCTGGCCGTACGGGAACTGCCTTGGCAGCCTTCGGCTGCGGGATCAGAGGCCGTGGCGCTCGTTCCTGCGCGCACGTTGGCTGACACCGCCCGGTCACTGGACAGCGGCGATGAGGTCTCGCTGGCGTTGGCGTCCGGCGGGGTCGGGGAGGGGCTGCTGGGGATCGAAAGCGGCGGACGGCGAACCACCACACGGCTGCTGGACGGGGAGTTCCCAAAGTACCGATCCCTGCTGCCAGCTGAGTCTCTGTCGGTGGCGACGGTAGACACGGGTTCGTTCATCGAAGCGGTGAAACGGGTTTCGCTAGTCGCTGAGCGGAGCACCCCAGTGCGGCTGAACTTCACCGCCGATGGCGTCGAGCTCGAGGCTGGAACGGGAGAGGATGCTCAAGCCCGTGAGGAGTTGGATGCAACGCTCACGGGGGAGGCGATCACGATCGCGTTCAATCCCCAGTTCCTTCTCGATGGTCTGGGTGCCATCGACAAGCCCACCGCTGTCTTGTCTTTCACCACGTCTACGAAGCCAGCGGTCCTGACCGGCCGGTCGGGAGACGCCGAAGAAGCCGACCTGTCCTACCGCTACCTGATCATGCCTGTTCGCCTGTCAGGCTGACGTGCACGTCGCGCACCTGTCGCTGACCGATTACCGGTCCTATGCCGCGGTTGAGGTCCCGCTCGACCCTGGGGTGACCGCTTTCGTGGGTCCGAACGGTCAAGGAAAGACCAACCTGGTCGAAGCTGTGGGATACGCAGCGTCACAGTCCAGTCATCGGGTGGCCACGGACGCACCGCTGGTGCGTCTAGGTGCTGAGCGAGCTGTGGTTCGGGTGTCAGTGGTCCGCGACGAGCGCCCCACCTTGATCGAGGTCGAGATCAACGCGGGACGAGCCAATCGCGCGCGGATCAACCGATCACCGGTGCCTCGCGCGCGAGAGGCTGTGGGGCTGCTCCGTTGTGTGTTTTTCGCGCCCGAAGACCTGGCGCTGGTCAAGGGTGATCCGGGCGAACGGCGACGATTCCTGGATGAACTGGTCGTGACGCGGACTCCACGCTTGGCAGGAGTCCGTGCTGACTACGACCGGATCCTTAAGCAGCGCAACGCTTTGTTGAAGTCGGCGGGTCAGGCGATGCGGGCCCGCGCGAATGCCGATCTGTCCACGCTCGACGTGTGGGACAGTCACCTGGCGGCCAGCGGTGGGGAGTTGCTCGAAGCCCGATTGGCTTTGGTTGCCGATCTGGAGCCATTGGTGGCGAAGGCCTATTCCGACGTGGCACCGGATGGTGGATTGACGGCGCTGGTCTACGCATCTGCTCTGGAACAGCACGGCACTCTCCTTCCCGATCGTGCCGGCTTGACCGCGGCACTCCTCGAAGCGATGGGTGAGGCCCGGAAGGCCGAGATCGATCGCGGCGTGTCCCTCGTGGGGCCGCATCGAGATGACCTTCGGCTAGATCTTGGGGCCTCGCCCGCGAAGGGGTTTGCCTCCCACGGCGAGTGCTGGTCGTATGCGCTGGCGCTGCGCCTGGCCTCCTACGACTTGCTTACCAGCGACGGCGGCGAGCCGGTGCTCATCCTCGACGACGTCTTCGCCGAACTCGACACCGCGCGCCGCGAGCGGTTGGCTGCACGGGTGGCTCCCGCAGAACAGGTGCTGATCACCGCGGCCGTGCCGGCGGATGTTCCCGGCCAGCTGAGCGGCCAGCGTTTCGATGTCCGGGCGGGGGAGGTTCACCGTGCCGGCTGAACCGGTCGAGGACCCCCTCGCGGCAGCCGAGGAGATCTCGGGGTCGCAGGACGGCCAGGCGCAACCGAAGGGCATCGACCTCGCCAAGGCTCTCTTGGCCCAGGCCAAATCCGACGCGCGAGCCTCCGGGGCCGGCCGCATCCAGTCTCGGCCAAGACCAGGTGGTCACGCGGCCCGACGAGCAGCGCAATCGGGGGCCGACTCCAGATCCGGGTCACACCCGGATGAACGCGATCCGCAGCCGCTGACCCGAGCGGTCGATCGCCTGGTGAGCGAGTACGGCTGGGAGGACGACGTCGCAGTGGGTGGGGTGATGGGGCGCTGGGGCGCGATTGTCGGCTCGCAGATCGCTGCCCACTGCTCCCCAGAGGGATGGTCCGAGGGCGTACTCACGGTCCGCGCCGATTCGACGGCCTGGGCCACCCAGGTGCGGTTGCTGGCCCCGGATCTGGTCAAGCGGTTGGCCGAGGAGGTCGGCGACGGGCGGGTCCTTCGGGTGGAGGTGCGTGGCCCCAACGCACCCAGTTGGGTGCGCGGCCCGCGCAGCGTGCGCGGCAGGGGCCCGCGCGACACCTACGGCTAACCAGGTGCCGGCGACGTGGAGGCGGCTTGGCCGTGCTGGCCCGCCGGTCCTGGAGTGCGGGGAAAAAACGCCGTGGAGAGCGCGGGAGACGGGCACCCCGCGTGGGGGGACACAGGAACCCCCCTGTTCGGCGCTCCTGACTATCCCCAGAGCCGCGTGGGGGCCCATTCCTGGGGGTCTTGGGGGCTAGAATCAACGGACACGGGCCGCCTCTCAGGCGGCCTGATCCGTGCCCACCCTCGGCGCGCCTCATGCACAACCGTACGGCTAGGAGCCACGTGACCACCGCATCCGACCAGCCCACCGCGCCGCCCGCCGTCGACGACGCCCTCCGGACCGAGGCGGCCGCCGGCGCTGGAGACATCGCTGACGGGATGTACGACGCCTCATCCATCCAGGTGCTGGAGGGCCTGGACGCGGTCCGCAAGCGTCCCGGCATGTACATCGGCTCTACCGGGGAGCGCGGCCTGCACCACCTGGTGGAGGAAGTGGTCGCCAACTCCGTCGATGAGGCTCTCGCGGGACACTGCGACACGATCGCTGTGACGATTCTGCCCGATGGTGGGCTCCGGGTGGTTGACAACGGTCGAGGCATTCCCGTCGACGATGTCGCGGGGGAGGGGCGCCCTGCCGTCGAGGTCGTTCTCACAGTGCTCCACGCGGGCGGCAAGTTCGGTGGGGGCGGCTACTCGGTGTCCGGTGGCCTCCATGGCGTCGGCGTCTCCGTCGTCAACGCACTGTCACGAAGCCTGGAGGTGGAAATCCACCGCGATGGATTCGTCTGGACTCAGGCCTATGACAGGTCTCGCCCGGTTGCTCCGCTGGCCAAGGGCGCGCCGGTCGACGACTCCGGCACCATCGTCACGTTCTGGCCCGACCCGGACATCTTCGAGACGACCGATTTCGACTTCGAAACGATCTCTCGGCGATTCCAGCAGATGGCCTTCCTTAACAAGGGGTTGCGCCTGTCGCTGCGTGACGAGCGTCCGGAGCACGAGGACGTGTCGGATGAGGGCTTCGACGGCGACGCGGCTACCGAGGAGCTCCAACTTGAGGGCACGTCGGCACGGGTTCGCGAGGTGTCGTTTCGATACGAGGACGGGCTCATCGACTACGTCAAGCACCTCAATGGCCACAAGGGCGAGGCTCATCGCTCGATCATCTCCTTCGATGCGGATGAGGGAGCCGTGGCCTCCGGGGTTCCGATGAGTATTGAGGTGGCCATGCAGTGGAACACCTCCTTTTCGGAGTCCGTCTACACCTTCGCCAACACCATCAACACCCACGAGGGCGGCACCCACGAGGAGGGCTTCCGGGCGGCGTTGACCACGTTGGTCAACAAGTTCGCTCGCGATTGGGGGATCCTCAAAGACCGGGATACCAACCTTGCCGGGGAAGACATCCGTGAGGGACTGACGGCGATCGTGAGCATCAAGCTTGGTGAGCCGCAGTTCGAGGGGCAGACCAAGACCAAGTTGGGCAACACCGAAGCGAAAGCCTTTGTCCAAAAGCTCGTCTTCGACCAACTCGGCGGCTGGTTCGAGGCCAATCCAGCTGAAGGCAAGGACATCGCCCGTAAGTCCTCGGCGGCTGCCGCGGCTCGCATTGCTGCCCGTAAAGCCCGGGACCTCGCGCGCAATCGCAAGGGATTGTTGGGTGGCGGAGGGCTGCCGGGCAAGCTGTCCGACTGCCAGTCGACCAACCCCGAGGAGTGCGAGGTCTTCATCGTCGAGGGAGACTCCGCTGGCGGGTCGGCGAAGGGTGGTCGCGACCCGCGTACCCAGGCGATCCTGCCGATTCGCGGCAAGATCCTGAACGTCGAAAAGGCGCGGATCGACAAGATCTTGGCCAACAACGAGGTTCAGGCCCTGATCTCAGCGCTGGGGACGGGCATCCACGACGACTTCGATTTGGACAAGCTGCGCTATCACAAGATCGTGCTGATGGCCGACGCCGACGTCGATGGCCAACACATTCGCACTCTGCTTCTCACGTTCCTGTTCCGGTTCATGCGCCCCCTGGTCGAGATGGGTCACGTCTACCTGGCCCAGCCGCCTCTGTACCGGCTCCGCTGGTCCAACGCCGACCACGAGTTCGTCTACTCAGACCGCGAACGCGACGCCATGACCACGCAGGGGCTGGAGGCTGGCCGCAAGTTGCCGAAGGAAAACCCGGTGCAGCGGTACAAGGGCCTCGGAGAGATGAACGCCGACGAGCTGTGGGACACCACGATGGATCCGGCTCATCGAATCCTGCTGCAAGTCACCCTGGACGACGCCGCGCAAGCCGATGAGCTCTTCACCACGTTGATGGGTGAGGACGTCGAGGAGCGCCGCCGCTTCATCCAACGCAACGCTCGCGACGTCCGCTTCCTCGACATCTAGGTCCAGGCACCCCACCTTCTGGTACGACGCCCGCGGCCACCCCGCCGTACAACGAAAGGCATCACGTGACCGACACCACCGACACCTTCGACCCTGGCTCCGGCGGCCGGATCGAGCCGGTCGAGCTGCAGTCGGAGATGAGCCGGAGCTATCTCGACTACGCCATGAGCGTCATCGTGGGCCGTGCGCTCCCTGATGTCCGGGACGGGCTGAAGCCCGTCCACCGCCGGGTGCTGTACGCGATGTATGACGGCGGCTATCGGCCGGACCGCGGGTTCAATAAGTGCAGCCGGGTCGTCGGTGACGTCATGGGCCAGTACCACCCACATGGCGACACGGCCATCTATGACGCTTTGGTTCGGCTGACTCAGCCGTGGTCTTTGCGCTATCCGTTGGCCCAGGGTCAGGGCAACTTCGGCTCGCCGGGTAACGATCCAGCCGCGGCTATGCGCTACACCGAGTGCCGGATGGCGCCGTTGGCCATGGAGATGGTGCGCGAGATCGACGAGGAAACCGTCGACTTCCAGCCCAACTACGACGGCAAGACCCTCGAACCACTCATCCTGCCGAGCCGTTTCCCGAACCTTTTGGTGAACGGCAGCGCCGGGATCGCGGTCGGGATGGCGACCAACATCCCCCCGCACAACCTGCGCGAGGTCGCGGCCGGTGTGCAGTGGGCCCTCGACCACCCGGACGCGCCCGGTGAGGAGCTTCTGGAAGCCCTGATGGAGCGAATCAAGGGCCCGGACCTGCCTACGGGAGCCCTCATCGTGGGACACCGCGGCATCGAGGACGCCTACCGCACGGGGCGTGGCTCCATCACGATGCGCGCGGTCGTTGAGGTCGAGGAGATCCAGGGCAGGACGTGCCTCGTCGTCACCGAACTACCGTACCAAGTCAATCCCGACAATCTGGCCCTGAAGATTGCCGACCTAGTCAACACGGGCAAGGTCCAAGGCATCGCCGACATCCGTGACGATTCCAGTAGTCGAACGGGCCAGCGCCTGGTTGTCGTGCTCAAGCGGGACGCCGTGGCCAAGGTGGTGCTCAACAACCTGTACAAGCACACCCAACTTCGGGACAACTTCAGCGCCAACATGTTGGCCCTGGTCGATGGAGTGCCGCGAACACTCAAGCTGCATGAGTTCGTCAAGCACTGGATCACCCATCAGGTCGAGGTAGTCCAGCGCCGCACGCGCTACCGCCTACGCAAGGCGCAAGAGCGCGCGCACATCCTCACCGGCTTGCTGCGGGCGATCGATCGGATCGACGAGGTCATCGCGCTCATCCGGGCGAGTGAGTCGGCTGTCGCCGCGATGGGTGGGCTGACAGCACTGCTCGACATCGACGAACTGCAGGCCCGAGCAATCCTCGACATGCAACTGCGCAAGCTGGCGGCTCTGGAGCGACAGGAACTCCAATCCGAACACGATGAACTGATGGCACGCATCGCCGACTACAACGACATCCTCGGCGACGAGCTGCGTCAGCGCCGGATTGTCGGCGAGGAACTGGCCGAGATCGTCGAGAAGTACGGGGACGACCGTAAGACCCGCATCGTCGCGGCCGAGGGCGAGATGTCCATGGAGGACCTCATCGCCGAGGAGGATGTCGTCGTCACGATCACTCGGGGCGGTTACGTCAAGCGCACGAAGGTTGACCTCTATCGATCGCAAAAGCGCGGGGGCAAGGGCGTGAGGGGAGCCGCGCTGAAGACCGACGACGTCGTCGACCACTTCTTCGTGACGAGCACGCACGACTGGATCTTGTTCTTCACGAACAAGGGACGGGTCTATCGGGCGAAGGCGTATGAACTCCCGGAGGCGGCCCGCGATGCTCGCGGACAGCACGTGGCCAACCTGCTGGCGTTCCAGCCGGAGGAGAAGATCGCCCAAGTGCTCGACCTCCGCGACTACGCGGTGGCGCCGTACCTCGTGTTGGGGACCCGCCTCGGGCTGGTCAAGAAAACCCGTCTTGGGGATTACGACTCTCCGCGCACGGGCGGGCTGATCGCGATCAATCTGCGGGAGGACGACGAGCTGATCGCTGCTCGACTGACGAGCGAGGCAGACGATTTGATCCTCGTGTCCCGCAAGGGGCAGTCGATCCGGTTCCACGGCACTGATGAGCAACTTCGCCCCATGGGCCGCGCCACCTCGGGTGTCATCGGCATGCGTTTTCGCGAGGGCGATGAACTGCTCGCTCTCGACGTGGTGCGCGCGGGAGCCGACCTGGTCACCTTCACGGATGGAGGTTTCTGGAAGAGGTCTTCGCTGTCCGAGTGGACCGCGAAGGGGCGAGGCGGTCTAGGAATGATCGCGATGAAGCTGCCCGAGCACCGAGGCTCGCTGGTGGGCGCGATGGTGGTCGAAGACGGTGACGAGGTGCTCGCGATCACCGAGAGCGGCGGCGTCATCAGGACTCGGGTGAGCGAGGACGCACTGCAACGCCGAGCACGAGACACGATGGGGGTACGCCTGATGGCTCTTGCCGAAGGTGACGCGGTCGTCGGTGTAGCGCGCAACGCGGAGACGGCGGGTCTGACCGAGATCGACGTCGAAGAGGAGGATGCTGGTCAGACCCAGGTGCCCACGGATGGTCCAGACGTTGGGCCGGTTGAGGAGGACGCGTGAGCGGAGATCGCTCCGCGCCCGGCCGCCCCACGCCGGCGGGCAAGCCCGGCCGTGCGCCGGCTCGCCCCACTCCGCCCGCGAAACCTCCGCCCGCGAAACCTCCGCCCGCGAAACCTCCGCCCGAGCGATCCAAGACCAGCGACCCGAGGCCAACCGACTCCACGACCGGTGCCCCGACGAAGGATCGCCCCGAAGACCGAACGGCGCCCCAACCGCCGGTTCGCCCAGGTCCACCTGCAGGTGATTCGAGCGGGCCGAAGCCCACGTCGAACCCCGGCGCTGCTGGCGGGGCTGCCTCGGCCACGTCCGCCGAGCGGCGCGCGCCCACACCCGCTCGGCGGGAGGCGGGAAGTAGGCCGTCCGGCGTGCCCGGTGCGATCGTCGCGCCCGCTGGCGCGAAGCCAGCGCCTGCCCCTCGGAAGGTGCGGCTCAGTCTGACCCAGGTCGACCCGTGGTCGGTGATGAAGATCAGTTTCGTGTTGTCGATCGCGATCGGCATCATCACCTTGGTGGCCGTGTGGCTGCTGTGGTTGCTTCTTGCCGGCGGAGAGGTCTTCGTCTCCGTCGACCGGACCGTGGGCGATATCACCGGGTCGGGATCGTCGATCTCGGTCGTCGACCTCTTCTCGCTTCGGCGGGTCATGGGGATCGCGATGATGCTCGGGGTCATTCAGATCGTGTTGATTACCGCTCTGGCGACGCTGGCTGCCTTCCTCTACAACCTGGCCGCGGGAATGGTTGGCGGCCTCGACGTAACGCTGGCCGAAGATTCCTGACGCGTCCGGATGACCGGCCGGACGCTTTTGTGGGCGTGCTTGACCGTCCGGTACGCTGCCACGGCTCATGAGGGCCTATAGCTCAGACGGTTAGAGCGCTTCCCTGATAAGGAAGAGGTCGGAGGTTCAAGTCCTCCTAGGCCCACGCAACGGTCCCTACGGGCCAACGCACGATCCCCCGACTGAAGGGCCTCAGACCGTGAAGAAGATTCTCCTCCTCGCCGTCATCGCTGCCGCAGTAGGGGCGTTGGTGTACAAGAAGATGCAGGACGACCAAGACGAGGCCGACCTGTGGACCGAAGCTACGACCGACGAGTCGCTCGACTTGCGCTAGCCGGGCGTCAGGTCAGGTCGCGTCGCCTGAACTGCCACAGGCCTAGCACGATCAGCACGACGGCCACACCCCCCAGAACGAGGCCGCCGTGGAGGTTCGACAACGTCAGGGTCGTGCCTTGCGTGAAGTTTCCGTACTCGTCGAGCGAGAAGTCGTCAGACGGGATGGACACCTCAAGACCGCCTGGAATCAGGAAGGCGCCGACATTGGTCGTGAGGTACCACTCTTGCCATTCGGGCCGCACTCCCTGCGCGATCACCTCAGCGACGAAGTAGACGAAACCGACCCCTAGGGCCGCCCCCGTGTTACGGATCAGGGTGGCGATCCCAAACCCCATCAGGGACAGAATCAGCGCCAGCCCGATGGCCCGAGCTTCGAGTGCCACCACGTCGCCCCACAAGCCCTCCTCGGTCGCCGTCGACCCTTTGGCGGAGGCCAGGAAGAAGCCAAACGCCAGCCAGGCGGCCTGGGCGGCGAGGGCGACGAGCATGACTCCTGCCGCCAGCACAGCCACCTTGGACCAGTACACGCGTAAGCGCCGGGGCTCCCAGAAGAGCAGGGCAGCCAGAGTCTTCTGGGCCCACTCGGCCCCGATCCAGGTCGCGCCGACCAGGAACGAGAGGCCAGCGACCATCACCGCAATCCCGACGGCGATCCCGGGCAGATCGTCATTCATGCTGAACGGCTGCTTGGACACGTAGTCCGCCGCGTCTCCCCAGTCCTCGGCGGTTGCGACGGGAGGGCAGTAGTTCTCGGGGGCCTCTGTCGCGGGTACCTCCGTGAGACAGACCTCGCGATAGGCGTTCTGCTCGTCCACGAACTGTTGGATCTTGGCCTGCCCCTCGGCCAAGGTCTCGGCGGACTTGTTCGCGTACTGGTTGTAGCTGATGGCGAGCACGAGGGCGTAGCCCAATGCGCCGAGAACCACGAGCCACCGGATAAAGCGGCGGTGGGTGATCCGTCGCAACTCCGCGCGCAGGAGGGAGCCGTGGGATCGGTCGGCCGACGAGTTCAGGTCCGGCGGCCCGGCCGCAACGACGCTCATCGTTGGTCTTCGCTGGCGGTGGCCGCGTTCGGCGGCCGGTCTGCGGGCGGGGATTGCGAGGTGAGATCCAAGAAGACACTCTCCAGGTCCGCGGTCATGGGGGTCAGCTCGCTGACGTAGTGCCCTGCTTCAGCGAGCGTGCGAGTGACACTGGAAGAGTCGGTCACGCCATGAACGGCCCATGCGTCACCCAGTGAGGTCATCCGATACCCAGCGGCCTCGAGGACGGCTTGTCCGCCCAGCGGGTCAGCCACACGTAGTCGGAAGTCTGCGGTGGCGGCGGTCTGCAGGACCTCCGATACGGGACCGTGGGCGACCCGCCTGCCTCGCGCGAGGATCGTCACGTGGTCGCAGACCTGCTGAACCTCCCCCAACAGGTGGCTGGAGAGGAAGACTGTCGTGTGACCGTCAGCTCCGAGCCGCTTGAGCAGCTCTCGCACGTCCCTGATCCCAGCCGGGTCGAGGCCGTTGCTTGGCTCGTCCAGGATGAGCAGGCGCGGCCGTTTGAGCAGTGCGGCGGCGATGCCCAGGCGCTGCTTCATGCCGAGGGAGTACCCCTTGAACCGGTCGTCCGCCCGGGCCTGGAGATCGACGATCTCCAGGCACTCATTCACCCGCGCCTTGGATACCCCGGAGACGTCGGCGAGCAGTTGCAGATTGAGCCGGCCCGTGAAGGTCGGGAAGAACAGCGGGGTCTCGACCAAGGCGCCGACGTGGCCGACGACCTCGGGCAGGGCCCTGGGGACCGGGCGCCCGAAGACGGACAAGTCACCGCCGTCTGCGCGGATGAGACCGAGGAGCATGCGGATGGTCGTGGTCTTGCCGGACCCGTTGGGCCCGAGGAACCCGTGCACCCCACCCTCCTCGACCAGCAGATCGAGGCCGTCGACCGCTCGCTCGGCCGGCTTGCGCCACCGCTTGTAGGTCTTGCGCGCGCCGACGACCTCGATGACTGCCATGGGCGGAACCTTGTCAGGCCGCAGCCCCGCGGGCGGCAGGTTTCGATCCGTGTCGCGTCGCGGGCTACCCTGGTCCAGTCCCGAGGGGACGTAGCTCAATTGGCAGAGCACCGCCTTTGCAAGGCGGGGGTTAGGGGTTCGATTCCCCTCGTCTCCACAGTCCGACGCACTCAACCATCGATGGAAGCGAGCCCCCTGTGGCCGACCGGCTGTTTACCACGCTGAAGACCAACCACGGAGACATCACCCTCGAGCTGTTCGAGAACCATGCACCGAAGACGGTGCGCAACTTCGAGGAGCTGGCGACCGGTGCCAAGGAGTGGACTGACCCCCGTTCCGGGCAGCCCACGTCCGCACGCCTGTACGACGGCACGGTTTTCCACCGCGTGATCCCCTCGTTCATGATCCAAGGCGGAGACCCGTTGGGCACCGGTACCGGCGGTCCCGGATACCGCTTCGCCGACGAGATCCACCCCGAGCTGACCTTCGATCGGCCGTATCTCCTGGCCATGGCGAACGCGGGGCCGGGGACGAATGGCTCACAGTTCTTCATCACCGTCGCAGCGACTCCTTGGCTCAACCGCAAGCACACGATCTTCGGAGAGGTCACCGACGCCGACGGGCGCGCCGTGGTCGATGCCATTGCCGCGGTGCCCACGGGCGCCCAGGATCGCCCCAGGGATGCCGTCACCGTCGACTCGGTGACCGTCGAGCGGCGCGAAGGCTGAGCCGAGGACCTTCATCGCTCATGGCTGAGGACCCGGGAGTCACCGCCCCTCCCACGTGCTATCTGCACCCGGAACGAGAGACCTATGTCTCCTGTACCCGATGTGATCGGCCGATCTGCCCCGACTGCATGACCTCAGCGTCGGTCGGATTTCAATGTCCGCAGTGCGTGCGCGAGGGTGCCGAGTCAGTCCGTCAGGTACGGACGGTTGCGGGCGGGCGAGTCCCGACCCGCGACGGCCTGGTCACCAAGATCATCATCGGGCTGGCCTTGGCCGTGTTCGTGGCCCAACTGGTCAGCAAGGATGCGGTCACCGATGAGCTTGCCTTGCGAGGCATCAACGTGGCGGCCGGGGAGTACTACCGGCTGGTGACCGTGATGTTCGTGCACGCGGGAGTCCTGCACATCGCCGTCAACATGTATGCCCTGTGGGTCATGGGGCCGGTACTCGAGCGTTGGCTGGGCCACCTGCGTTTCGCCGTTCTGTACGGGCTCGCCGGATTCGCCGGTGCAGTGGCATCCTTGCTTTTCAACAGCCCTCTGCAGTACTCGGTGGGGGCCTCGGGCGCCATCTTCGGGGTCTTCGGCGCGATGTTGGTGGTCGCTCGGCGGATGCGTTACGACATCCGGGGGTTGGCGGTCGTGATTTTGATCAACCTCGCAATCCCCATCTTCGTCCCCGGGTTGATCGATTGGCGTGCACACCTGGGCGGACTGGCCGCGGGGCTCGTGGTCGGAGCGATCTTCGCCTACCCGCCCCCGAAGTATCGCGACGTCGTAGCCGTGATCGGCTGCATCAGCGTCTTGGTGACTTGCTTGGTGTTGGTTGGTTGGCGCGCGCAGGCCATCGCTGACAGCCCGATCTACGGCCCGTACGTGAGCCAACTCCAGGACCTGGGTTGACCACGCATCGGCACGACGCGGTGATCGTCGATGCAGTGCGAACCCCGGTGGGGCGGCGTGGTGGCGTACTCAAGGACGTTCACCCCGTTGATTTGTCCGCCCATATTCTGCAAGCGCTCGTGGCGCGTACCGGCGTGGACCCAGCGCTGGTCGACGACGTGATCTGGGGATGTGTGTCCCAGGTCGGGGAGCAGACGTTCAACATCGGGCGCAGTGCGGTGCTTGCCGCCGGGTGGCCAGAAGAAGTGCCGGCGACGACGGTGGACCGGCAGTGCGGGTCGTCCCAGCAGGCGGTGCACTTCGCGGCCGCCGGTCTGGTCAGCGGCCAATACGAGGTCGTGGTCGCCGGGGGTGTGGAGTCGATGTCTCGGGTGGCTCTCGGGTCCTCTGCCGTCGGGGGCCTCCCTTTCGGGCAGACCGTCCTGGATCGCTACGCGTCGGAGTTGGCAGCAGCCGGAGTCCCGGTGTTCAACCAGGGGGTCGGGGCTGAGCTGATCGCCGATCGCTGGGCCCTCAGTCGCGAGAGGTTGGACGAGTTCGCCCTGGCCTCCCACGCCCGCGCCGCGGCGGCGATCGACTCCGGTGCGTTCGAGGCGCAGATCGCGCCCATCACGGTGCCGGGGGGTGCGGTCATATCTGTGGACGAAGGAGTACGGCGCGGCGGCACCCTGGATTCTCTAGCCGGGCTGAAGACCCCGTTTCTGGAGGGCGGACGCATCACCGCGGCGACGTCCTCGCAGATCTCAGACGGAGCAGCGGCCCTCCTCATGACGACCTCCGATCGAGCGCGCGCGCTGGGACTGACCCCGCTTGCTCGCGTCCATACCGCTGTGGTGGCCGGAGCTGATCCAGTCATGATGCTCACAGCACCGATCCCCGCGACTCGCAAGGCGCTGGATCGGTCCGGCCTCGCGCTGGGGGACATCGCCGCCTTTGAAGTCAACGAAGCGTTCGCGTCCGTACCGCTGGCCTGGCTCGACGAGTTCGAGGTCGATCCCTCGACCCTCAATGCTCACGGGGGAGCCCTTGCGCTCGGCCACCCGCTCGGTGCGTCGGGGGCGCGCCTCATGACGACTCTGGTTCACCGTCTTCGCGACGATCGCCTGACCTACGGGCTGCAGACCATGTGTGAGGGCGGCGGACTCGCCAATGTCACGGTGCTTGAGCGTCTCTGATTCAGGATTCCGCGGCGCCTAGGGCAGCCGAAGGGTTCTCCACAGTGGGGACAACCCCTGTGGAACGAATCACACCGGTGTAATTGAGCGTCAGCGCCACTGGGTGGCGCAGATGAACCCTCCGATGATGAACCCGAAGCCGATGGCGACATTGGCCAGCGCACTCAGGTCCGACATGACTGGGATGTCGTTGCCGGCCAGGTACCAGATGACCAGGTACACCAAGCCGATGAGGAACAAGGTCACCATCAACGGGGCGATCCAGCGACGTTCCTTAGGGGCCACCATCTCGTGCGGGAGAGGGGGCGGGGTATAGACCTGCTTGCGACGCACCCGGGACTTAGGCACCGGTCTCACTCCTCCGACGGAACCCCAGGTGACTCCCGGGACGTCAGTTAGCGTAGGTGACAATGTGCCTACGCGGCCACGTCGCCCCCAGGCAGGTGCGGGACGAAGGGGGCCGCACCCGTGCGCAACGACCCAGAAAGCGAGGAAGAAGTGGTGGCTCCCACGGTCCGGGGACGCCACCTCGCCGTGCTGTCGATCGGTGTTCTGGCCGGTCTGATTCTGGTGACCAGCGCTGTCACGGCCCGCGGTACGGACCTACGGGCCGGCACCCGGACCGACCTGCCGTCCCTCATCCGGGCCGCAGAGGACCGTGGTGATGGGGCGCAGGCGCAAGTGGATCGGGCTCAGAACGAGGTGCAGCGACTGACCCCCGACGTCGTGCCGGGCGAAAGCACGCAGCTCGACGAGACATCCGCACGGCTGGAGGCAGGCGTGGGGCTGACGGCCCTCACCGGCCCCGGGGTGCGGGTCACGCTCGACGACGCTCCCCTTCTTCCACCGGAGGAGCGTAGGGACGGGCTGGGGCCAGACGACCTCGTCGTGCACCAGCAGGACGTGCAAGCGGTGGTCAACGCGCTGTGGCGCGGTGGAGCCAGCGGGATCCAAGTGATGGATCAGCGGCTGCTCACGACCGGGGCCGTGCGTTGTGTGGGAAATACGCTGATCCTGCGCGGGCGCGTCTACTCTCCGCCGTACGTCATTTCGGCGATCGGCCCCCCCGAGGATCTGACGGCGGCCCTGGCTGAGGAGCCGGGCGTCATGCTCTTCCGGGATTACGTGACCCTTGCCGGCCTGACGTACAGCGAGCAAGTACAGGATGAGTTGACCGTGCCCGCCGCCGAATTGCCGGCGTTGACCTGGGCGCGGAGTTCCTAATGGAGAGCGTGCGCACGGCGATCAGAGGCGTCGGGGAACTCCTGATCACGCTCGGTCTGATCGTGTTGTTGTTTTGTGTCTACCAGTTGGTCTGGACGAACGTGTCGGCGAATGCCATCGAGTCGACGGCCCGCAACCAACTCGAGGAGCAATGGTCCAAGCCCCCGCCCAGTCCACCTGCCAGCGGGGCGCCGGCGACCTTGCCGAAGGCGGATGTCGCACCCGGTGATGCGTTCGCCGTCCTCTACATACCGGCATTGGGGAAGAACTGGGCCAAGGCGATCGTCCAGGGAGTCACCCTTGCGGACCTACGCGGCACCATCGGGCACTACCCCAGCACCCAGATGCCGGGGGAGATCGGAAACTTCGCCATCGCCGGTCACCGTGCAACCAATGGCGAGCCCTTCCGTGACCTGCCCAGGGTGAAGGCCGGGGACAAGGTGTACGTCCAGACCGAAGACGCGTGGTACATCTACACGATCGGCAGCACCGAGATCGTGCCGCCCTCAGCGGTCGAGGTGATTCTTCCGGTCCCCAAGAAGCCGAAGGTTGAGCCGACTGAGGCGATCATCACCTTGACGACCTGCAACCCGCGTTGGGCGTCGTACGAACGGTGGATCACCTACGGCGCGTTGACCGAGACCCGGACCAGGGCGGAAGGGCCGCCCCCGGAACTCCTCGTGAAGGGCTGATCCGGGTGTACGGAGCGTTGTGGCGCCGCCTGCCCGGTCCGGCGCCACTCAAGGTCTTGTGGTCCCTGCTCCTCGTTGCCTGCGCGGTGCTGGTCTTGTTCACCGTCGTCTTCCCTTGGGCGGAGCCACGGTTGCCCTTCACTGAGGTGACCGTGGAAGACTCGGGAGTCACCTCGGACGAGCCACCCGCCAGCCCCGAGGTTGGCCCGGTCGGTTGAGGAGGTAGCCCGTGCAACGGATCCTCGTCGTGGACAACTACGACAGTTTTGTCTTCAACCTCGTCCAGTACCTCGCCCAGTTGGGCGCCGATCCAGTAGTCCGACGCAACGACGAGGTTGCTCCCGAGGATGCCCTCGACTTCGACGGTGTGCTGCTGTCCCCGGGCCCGGGAGTCCCCGAGGCGGCCGGGGTGTGTGTGCCGATGGTCCACGCGGCGGCGGGGCGGGTGCCAGTTCTTGGCGTCTGTCTGGGGCATCAGGCGATCGGGGTGGCGTACGGAGCTGTCGTGGAGCGCGCCCCCGAGTTGCTGCACGGCAAGACCAGCGAGGTCCAGCACTTCGGGGTCGGGGTCCTGGCGGGCCTCCCGGATCCCTTTGTCGCGACTCGCTACCACTCCCTGGCTGTTGCCCCCGGCAGTGTCCCGGCCGAGCTCGAGGTCACGGGGAGGACCGCCTCCGGGGTGATCATGGCGTTGCGCCACCGGTCGCTGGCGGTCGAGGGGGTCCAGTTTCACCCCGAGTCAGTTCTCACCGAAGGTGGACATCGGTTGCTCGCCAACTGGCTCACGGTGTGCGGGGACCCTCAAGCTCTCCAAAGATCCGTCGGACTGGCCCCCGTAGTGGGTCGCTGAAGGCGGCTCACTGAGGCGGGACCTAGGCGTCGCTTGGAGAGATCGACGGGCTCGGCGTCACGGTGGGCGACGGCGTGGGCGGCGGGGGTTCGGTGGCCACGGTGATGGTCACGGTCTTGCCCGGCGCGAGCAACGTGCCCGCGCTGGGGCTCTGTGCGAGCACCGTTCCAGGGTTGACGCTGCCGTCCTCCTGGTTGATGACGACCACTTGGAATCCGGCGTTGCTCAGATCGGCCTTGGCCTGCGCCTCTGACTTGCCCACGACCTTGGGGACCTTCACCTTGCCCGAGGACACGACGAGGGAGACCGAGCTGCCGACCTCGACGAGTTCCCCTTCCTTGGGGTCGCTGGACATGACGGTGTCGGCTGGCAGGTCAGAAGCCTTGGTTGTGAGCGAGCCCAGCACCAGTCCGGCTGCCGCGAGGGCGTTCGATGCTTCGGCGCGGGGCAGACCGACCAGAGTCGGGATAGCGACTTCGCCCGGACCGGCGGACACCACGACGTTGACCGACGACGTCGGCTCGGCTTCGGAGTCCGCTGTGGGGTCCTGAGAGATGATCGTTCCCTTGAGTTGTTCGCTGACTTCCTCGGTCGTCGTGCCGAGAGCAAGGTCTTTCTGGCCGAGGGTCAGTGCGGCCTGTTCGAGTGTTTGCCCGACCACATTGGGAACCCGGATCTTGGTTCCCCCACCGCCGAGGACCTGGGCCGCCGCGACGAACATCAGCCCGAGCACCGCGAGTACGCCGAGGGTGAGCAGGACGTACCACCAGGCACGGTGCTTGGTTTCCGGAGCCACGGTCTGAGACGCGCCTGCGGTGGGAATCAGTTGTGTGGTCTCGGCGGCGCCCGCCGCAGCCATGGGCACTGAGACTGGGACCGCACTGCGGGTCGGCGTGGCGCCCACCACGAGGCGGTCCAGGTCGAGCTTCATCTCTGCTGCCGTCTGGTACCGGTCGGCCGGGTCCTTCGCGAGTGCGGTCAAGATCACCGCGTCGTACATGGGGGAAACGTCGGGATCGATCTGCGACGGCGGGGTCGGCGCCTCCCGCACGTGTTGGTAGGCGACGGCTACCGGCGAATCGCCGCTGAACGGCGGTCGAGCCACCAGCAACTCATACAGCAGGCACCCGGTCGAGTAGAGGTCGCTGCGGGCGTCCACGGTCTCGCCGCGCGCCTGCTCGGGCGAGAGGTATTGGGCGGTCCCCAACACCGACGCGGTCTGGGTCATGGTCGCGGAGCTGTCCGCCACAGCGCGGGCGATGCCGAAGTCCATGACCTTGACCTGGCCCGTGGTCGTCAGCATCACGTTGCCAGGCTTGATGTCCCGGTGGATGATGCCGTGTCGGTGGCTGTAGTCCAGGGCGGCTAGAACGGCCGATCCGATCTCGGCCACTCGTTCGGGCATCACCCGACGGCCGGAGCGGATCAGTTCACGCAGGGTCTCCCCGGTGACGAGCTCCATGACGATGTAGGGCTGGGGCGGGCCGCTGGGGTCGTCATCGAAGGTCTCTTCTCCGGTGTCGTAGACCGCGACGATGTTGGGGTGGTTGAGCGAGGCGGCGGACTGGGCCTCTCGCCGGAAACGGACCTGGAACGACGTGTCGCGGGCGAGGTCCGCGCGCAGCAGCTTGATGGCGACCGTGCGGCCGAGCCGGGTGTCCCGACCTCGGTGGACTTCGGCCATGCCGCCACGGCCGATGACTTCTCCGACCTCGTATCTGCCACCCAGCGAGCGGGTCCCCGGAGAGGTTGAGTCGTCGTCGGTCATCCGGTCATCCTCCCAGCCCCGGTCGGTTCATTCGAGCAGGGCGCACCGACCCTGGCCCGCCGGTCACCCGAGCACCGCTTCCATCACAGCCTTGGCGATGGGCGCCGCGAGACGGCCCCCCGTTGCCTCAGATCCCAGATTGCCCCCGTTTTCGACGACGACGGCCACCGCGACCTGCGCATCGTTCGCGGGCGCGTAGGCGAGGAACCAGGCGTGAGGTGCCCGGCCCTTGACCGTCTGCGCGGTCCCCGTCTTACCGGCTACCTGGACGCCGGCGATCTGGGCGGGGGTTCCCGTTCCGTTGGCGACGACATTGACGAGCATGTCGGTGAGCTCCTGCGCGATCTCAGGGGAAACCGCACGTCCGAACTGGGTCGGCTCGGTGCGCGACAGCAGGGACAAGTCCGGGGCGATCACCTCGTCCACCAGGTAGGGGTTCATGACGATCCCTCGATTAGCGAGGGCGGCTCCGACCATGGCCATCTGGAGGGCCGTCGCCCGTACGTCGAACTGCCCAATGGCTGCCTGCGCTGTTTGCGGCTCGTTCAGATTGGGCGGGAACACTGAGGTTGCCGCCGTCATGGGGATGTCGAAGGAGGAGTTGAAGCCGAAGCGCTCCGCTTGCTCACGCAGTACGTCGTCTCCCAGGGTGAGTCCCACGTTGGCCATCGCGGTGTTGCAGGAAATCTGGAGAGCCTGCTCGAGGGTGACCTGCCCTCCGAAGCAGGGACGGTTGTCGTAGTTGGGCAGGTTCGCCGTGGTGCCCGGCAGATCCAGGACGGCAGGAGCTGGGATCTCGGTCTCGGTGGTGTATTCACCGCTCGATAAGGCCGCGGCCGCCGTCACCACCTTGAAGACCGAGCCGGGCGGATAGGTGCGCGCCAACGCGCGATTGAGCAGGGGTTCGTCGGGGTCCTCGGTCAGCGCGTCCCAGGCTTCCCGGTTCTCCTCAGGGCTGTTGGCCGACAGGGGATTTGGGTCGAAAGATGGGCTGCTGGCCAGGGCCAAGATGCGCCCGGTGGACGGCTCGATGGCCACCACGGCCCCGTTGAACTGGCGGATCCCGTCCCAGGCGGCCTCCTGGGCAGCCGCGTCCAACGTCAACCGGACCGAGGCCCCCTCACGCGTTTCACCGGCGATCAGCCCGTCGATCTGGGTGCCCAGAAGGCGCGGGTCGTCCCCGCTGAGCACCGCGTTCTCTTGCCGCTCGATCCCCGTCGCGCCGTACACGATCGAATAGAAGCCCGTGGCTGGCGCGTACTGCGCCCCCTTCGGGTATCTGCGCTCGAACCGCAGGCGAGGGTCGCCCGTGTCGACGGATCGAGCCACCGCGCGCCCACCGACGAGGATCGACCCTCGCTTTTCACCGTAGGAATCGATGATCGATCGGGTGTTGCCGGCCCGCCCTTTGAGGTCGTCGGCCCGAGTGACCTGGATCAGGTTGTCTTGGATCAGCAGACACAAGAACAGCACCCCGAGGATAAGGGCCATGCGGCGGACGGTCAGGGTCATCGCCGGATCACCTGGGTGTGCACCTGGTCGGGCGCAAGCGCCTGCGCTGCTGCGGGGATCGGCCGCCGAGCGCTGTCGCTGACGCGCAGGAGCAGGGCCACAAGCACCCAGTTGGAGACCAGTGATGAGCCCCCGGCGGAGAGGAAGGGGGTGGTCAGGCCGGTGAGGGGGATCAGGCCGGTCACGCCGCCGATGACGACGAAGACCTGCAGTCCGAGCACGAAGGCCAGGCCGAACGCCAGCAGCCGGCCGAACGGCTCCCGCGAGGCGAGCGAAGCCGAGAGCCCCCGGGCCACGATGAGGGCGTAGAGCATGACCATCGCCATGAAGCCGGTGGCGCCGAGCAGCTCGCCAACCGTGGCGGCGATGAAGTCGGAGTTGGCGTAGGGCACCAGATCGGGGTGACCCTCGGCGATACCCGAACCAAGAACACCTCCGTCGGCCATCCCGAACAGGGCCTGGACGTTTTGATACCCACGGCCGGTCGCGTCGCTGAACGGGTCGAGCCAGACGTCGAACCGGACGCGCACGTGACCGAACAGCAGGTATCCCAAACCGATACCGACTGCCCCGAGAACGGCTCCGATCACCAGCCAGCCGACGCGCTGTGTGGCGACGTACAACATGGCAACGAACAGCCCGAAGAACAAGACCGACGTCCCTAGGTCGCGCTCGAAGACGAGTACCCCGACGCTGACGAGCCAGACCACCAAGATCGGGCCAAGGTCGCGCCCGCGGGGTAGGTCCACCCCCAGCACTCTGCTGCGCGCCAGGGACAGCACATCCCGCTTCACGACCAGGTAACCGGCGAAAAAGACGATCAGGGCCAGCTTGCCCAGCTCGGCCGGCTGGAAGGACAAGCCACTGAGCCGGATCCAGATCCTCGCGCCGTTGATCGTGACACCGAGCTTGGGCACCAGGGGCAGCAACAACAGGACCAGGCCGACCACGAGCGCGGTGTAGGTGAAGCGCTGAAGCCACCGCGGCTCGCGCACGACGAGAAGGACCCCGATGAAGAGCATGACTCCGAGCCAGGTCCAGATGACCTGGTCCTGCGCGGCGAGCCGCGCATCGCTTCCGTTGCTGGTCGCATCAAGGGTGGCTGCCACGTCCAGCCGGTAGATGAGCGCGAGCCCCAGGCCATTGATGGCGACCACGACGGGGAGCAGCACTTGGTCAGACCAGGGAGCAAACGCCCAGACAGCAAGGTGCGCCGCGAGCGCGGCCGTGACCCCGAGGGCGACCCACCCCCAGAAACCCTGTGGCAACTCGCCGGTCCGGGCCAGATCGACCTGCGCATAGGCAAGGGCCCCCACCGCGACTGCCAGGATAAGAAGACCAAGCTCCATCCACCGGTACGCCGGCCGCGCGGGCGACGCCGGCTCCCGCACCAGATCTCCTGGCGCGCTGGCCCCCGCGGGGAAGGTCACGGGCACCCGGCCGTATCGGGCGCGGTGAGGCAGGAGTCGGCCGCTACTTGAAGTCTGAGCACGATCTCGGTGGCGCTGCTTTGGTCGGCGGCGGAGATGCCGCCCTCGACTTCCTCTCGGAAGAACTCCGGGAGGGTGGCGACCTCGATCGTCGTCGTCTGTTCGACCGTCGAGAGCCCCAGCGGCCCGATCGACACATCCACCCCCGAATAGACCGCGACCCGGCCGTTGTCGACTCCGACGTACCACTGGTCGGAGGCCCAGTTCCGGAGCATGAGGACTCCCGCGGCTAGCACAGCCACCAAGACGAGGACGGCCAGCAGCCCTATCCAACGGCGCGGTCGGCGGCGGGGCGCCGGCTCCAGGGGGTCGCGGGATTGCGGTTGAGAGGATGCGTTCGCAGGCGCGGACGGCGCGGCCGATCTTGTCAGCTCCGGCGTCGTGGAGGCCGCTCCGGTCTCGCCGACAGCGCCGACCAGGATGCCGCTGGAACGCGGGGGGTCCTCGGCGGCAGCGGATCCGGTGGACGGCAGGACGTCCACGATGATTGCGGTCACGTTGTCCGGCGCCCCTGCATCCAGAGCAAGGTCGATGAGAGCTTCCAGAGCTTGGTTAGCATCCTGTCGGGCCAGGGCGACAGCGACGGCCTCTGGATCGGTATAGCCGGTCAATCCGTCCGAGCAGAGCAGGTAGCGGTCACGCAGATCCGCGTCCAGAAGCGTGATGTCCACATCTAGGTCTGCGCGCCCGTCGAGCGCCTGCAGAATCACCGCACGCTGGGGGTGCGTGCGAGCCTCGTCCTCGCTGATCTGACCGCCGTCGATGAGGGACTGCACCAGCGTTTGGTCATGTGTGAGCTGGCTCATCTCCCCGGATCTCAGCAGGTACGCGCGCGAGTCCCCGACGTGAGCCAGGGCCAGGCGCGAGCCGTCCCAGGCCAGGACCGTCAAGGTGGTGCCCATCCCGTCCAAGTCGGGGCGGGCCTCGATGGCCAGCCGCAATCGCTCGTTGGCCCGCTGGACGACGTGCCGCAGGGTGCCCACCAGATCAGGACCGAGATCGTCGCCGTCGAGGTCGAGGAGACCCGCAATGACGGTGCGGCTGGCGACCTCACCGGCGACCTGGCCGCCCATCCCGTCTGCGACGGCGAAGACATGGTGACCGGCGTATCCGGAGTCCTCGTTTCCTTGCCGGACCAGCCCGACGTGCGACCGCGCGGTGGCGCGCAGCTCGAATACGGTCATCGGCTACTTCCGCAACTCGAGTGAGGTCTTGCCGATTCTGACCGGCACACCGGTGGCGATCGGGGTCGGTGCGGTGATCTTCCCCTTCTCCACGTACGTGCCGTTCGTTGAGCCGAGGTCTTCCACGATCCATCCAGCGTCGAAGGGCCTGAGCCTCGCGTGATGCGCCGAGGCGTAGTCGTCGTCGAGGACCAAGGTGTTGTCGGAAGCGCGTCCCAAGGTGATGGGCACGCCGGTCAGGTCAACCGTGGTCCCCTCCAACGATCCAGCGGTGATCACCAGCCGGCGCGGCTGACCACGCTTCGGCTTGACCGGTGCTGCCGCGGCGGGGGGCCCGGCAGAAGGCGAGGCGACCACTGGCGGCTGCGTCGCCGGCCTGGGTGCGGGTGTTGGGGCGCGCCGCCGCCGCGGCATCAGGTCTTTGCGCATGGCGACCGCGACGATCAGAACAAAAAGCCAAAGCAGCACCAGATATCCGACCTTGATGAGGAACAAGGTGAGGTCCGACACCCCGTCACTCACCCAACCGGAAGGTCACCGTGGCGCCACCCAAGACCAGGCGCGCACCGTCGAAGAGCTCCGCCTCACTGATCCGCTGCCCCTCGAGCCAGGTGCCGTTCGTCGAGGAGAGATCGACAAGTCGGGGTGGGTCGGCGAGCACGATCTGAGCGTGCCGCCGGGAGACTCCAGGGTCGTCGATCCGCACGTCAGCCTCGTCCCCGCGTCCAAGGACGGTCGTCCTCTTGGCCAACGAGATCTGCCGGGTTCCGACGGTGAGATGGGCGTTGATTTGGGGTGGCGCGCCCGCACCGGTGGGCGACTGGGAGATCACTCCCTGCTGGGCCTGGCTGCGGATCCTGAACAAGCCGGTGTCGAGGTCGTCCGCCAACTCGAGGCCGACCTCGACCGGACCCACGACGGCGTACCCCTGTTCGTCGGCATGCTCAGTGACCATGGCGGCCAGTTCATCGCCTAGCGGCTGCGCGTAGACGCTCAAACGCTCGTAGTCCGACGGTCCCAGCTCGACCGTGAACACGTTGGGCACCATGGTTCGGCCGCGGCTGACGATCGCCGCTCGGTCGTCGCACTCGCGCTGGAGCGCGGCCGCGATCTCTACCGGTTCGACCTCGGCCTTGAACGTCTTGGCGAAGACCCCGCTCACCAGGCGATCGAGGCGACGCTCGAAGCGGTCCATGACCCCCACGCGCGCCCTCCTCCTCGCAGTCGTACGGGAATGCCGGTCCGCGCGTCGGCGGGCCGGTCGAGCTTCCTGCGATCGTAGTGCCGGGCTTTGCGTGGCCCTCTCATTCAGCGCTGCGCGGCGCGCATCAGCCGAGGGCTCGGACCGGACTTGGCGGGCGGGAGGTGGATCCACGGCGGTGTTAGCCTTGGGCGCTCACGCGCGAGTGGCGGAATAGGCAGACGCGCACGGTTCAGGTCCGTGTGCCCGAAAGGGTGTGGGGGTTCAACTCCCCCCTCGCGCACCATCACGTTCCACCCCGCTAGGTCCCGCGAGTGCCGGGAAAGTGACCGAATAGCCGGTCCCGACCGGGCGCTTTCCCGGCAATCGACGGGAGTTCGGGATCAGCTGTGTCAACCTGAATGCGGCTCATGCGTCTTATCCCCTGACGACCGAGTCGAGGGAGCCGCAGTGAGTGACAACGTTGATTCGTGGAGGTCCTCCGACCTGCCCGAATCGCCGCGGTCCGCGGTGACCACGCTGTTCCACCTGCACTACCGACGCCTCGTTGGTCTGGCCTCGTTGATCGTGGACGATCGGGAGACCGCCGAGGAAGTCGTGCAAGACGCATTCGAGGCCCTCTATCGAAATTGGGGACGGCTGAGAGAGCCGTCCGCGGCCGTCGGCTATCTCAACAAGAGTGTGGTCAACGGATCGCGATCGAAGCTCCGGAGGCGGAGGACGGCCCAGGCGTACGACCTGCCCGAAGCGGGAGTGGTCCCGTCAGCAGAGAGCGTCGGGGTCGAGAGCAGCGAACAGAAGGTCATGATCGACGCCCTTCGGACCCTTCCTCGCCGCCAACGAGAGGTCCTCGTCCTGCGCTATTACCTCGACCTGTCAGAAGGACAGATTGCGGACTGGCTCGGCGTCAGCAAGGGCTCGGTGAAGCAACACGCTTCTCGGGCAACCGTTGCGCTTCAAAAGCGGATGGAGGCGCTGGCATGACGCCATTCGAGTCGAGCCTGGCCGCCGCTTTGGAGGCCGAGGTCAAGGAGATCGCCATGACTGTTGACAACAAGCAAGCTACGGCTTCGTTCGAGGCCCGGCTGGATGAAGCCGATCGTTCGCGACGACGCTCAACGTGGGTGTGGGGAGCCGCTGCTGCCGCGGGAATAGCCGCCGCTCTCGTGGCCGTGTTCGTTCTCGCGACGGGAGGAGTGGACCTGAGCACCAAGGTCACTCCCGCGGAGCCGACCCCCAGCGGGGCTGCTCCCGCGGCGCCCTACTCCAGCGTCACGTTCGCCGTCCCTTTCGCGGCAACGCTCCCGGCTTGGAGCCAGGGCGTCGTTGCCGACAACGCCTCGTCGGGTCGCCTGCAGTCCTGGGATCAGAGTCAGTGTGACGCGTGTGCCGCAGGCAGCGAAACCAAACTGCGGGTGTCCGTTCCCGCGTCCGTGAGGCAGCCCGGCGCGGGTGATGGTGTGAGAACCCCCGATTACAAGGGCTATCTCGCGCATCTGGCCACCCTGGAAAAGCAGGGCAGCCTGTCAATCACCGATCGCACCACGATCACGGTGGGCGGGCGACCGGCCACCGTCTTCAACGCAATAGCTCTCGAGACGGTGCCGGGCGGACTGGGGTGTGACGGTGCGCAAGGCGATGACTGTTTCGACTGGGATCCCACGCTTGCCGTTCGGATGGTCGTTGTTGATGTCGGCGGCGAGGCCCCGCTCTTGATGTGGACCCGTTCCTACCCAGACAATCCCGCGCTGACCACCTACGAAGAGGCGTTCGACGCCATGCTCGCCTCGATGACTTTCCGGTAGATCCCACACCCTGTCCCATGGATCCGGGTGCGGTCGCCGAGAGTCAGGCGATCGCACCCGGATCGGCCGGTGGGGCTCAGGATTGAGGGGATGGTAGGTGGAGGGGCTCGTCGGAGGGTGCGTGGTGCCTGCCCGACATCACGCGGGTGAAGCGTTGGCCGCCGAAGGACGCTTGCCAGCTCGACCGTTCAGCCGAGGCAGCGACGGACATACGCGTCGAGGCAGCGGTTGGCTGCCGTGCGAGCCTTGTCGATAGCGAGCACGGCCGCCGCGTCCATGGTCGCTGGGTTCTGCTCGGTCGCGTAGAGCTCGACGATCCGACGGTGGCGGTCCTCAGCGGCCCGCCAGGCGATTCTCGCCTCGTTCTTGGTCTTCGCCATGGGCACGACGCTAGCGCTCATGTCGGGAACCAACTCCCCTGAGCGGCCCCCGTCGCGGCGCCGACACGACGCCCTCGCCAGAGCGGGCGAACTACTTCGCTGCGAGGGTGGGACTAGAGCTGGTCGTGGGAGATGGTGAGGACGACGTTGCCGATCTTTCGCTTGCTCTCCACGTAGCGAGTCGCTTCGACCACTTCCTCGAGGGGGTAGGTGCGGTCGATGACCGGCTGGTAGGCCCCTGTTTCGAGCAGACCCTTGAGTTCCTCGATGTGGTGTTGGCGATACCGAGGGAGCGGAATCATTGCCCGCTTGTTGGCGAACCTCGTCGTGAAGCTGAGTGCGATGTTCTGCCACTTCGCCCCCAGGTCAGTGGACATGAAGACCCCTCCCTCCACGAGGGAGCCCTTGCAGCGGCCATACGTTGTCTGCCCGACCGCGTCAAACACCACGTCGTAGGCGTTCTTCTCTGCCGTGAAGTCTTCAGTCAGGTAGTCGATGACCCGGTCCGCGCCGAGCGAGCGCACGGTCTCCAAGGCTGGGGTTGGGCAAACGGCCGTGACTTCCGCGCCGAGGTGCTTGGCCAGCTGAACGCCAGCAGTGCCAATGGATCCTGAGGCGCCGTAAAGGAGAAGCCGCTGCCCGGCGCTGACCTTGCCCCACGTGAGACAGGTCCACGCGAGAACGAAGCCGTCGCTGACTGCCGCGGCTTCCTCGTCGCTGAGCGACTCTGGGGTCAAAGCGATGGGGGCGTCCTCGGCGACCGCGAGGTACTGCGCGTTCGCGCCGAACCTGTCTGCGTTTACCCCGAAGACGCGGTCGCCAGGAGCAAATCGAGTGACCGTCGCCCCGACCTCAGTCACCACCCCAGCGAACTCGGTACCCAGAGTGTGCCGCCGGGGTCGGGTCAGACCACTGAAGGCCCGGACGAAGAATGGGTCGGGGTCGCGAAAGCCGCAGTCGGTGCGGTTCACCGTGCTTGCGTTGACCTGAACAAGTACCTGGTCCGCTGCGGGCACCGGGCGTGGAACTTGGCCGATCGACAGCACGTCAGGCGGGCCGTACCGGTCATAGACGGCCGCGGTCATCATCGTGGGCACGATTGACTCAGCTTCCTTTCGTTGAAGACGCTGTCGAGATCGCTGCCGTTAGACCATGCGGTGTTGGTTCACTCTGTCAAGCTCGGTCCGAGCGCCTAGCATCAGGCGATCACTTCCGGATCGGCCGGTGGAGTGCTGGGAAACGACGGGACCGAAGATGAGCGAGGCAGCTAGCTGGCGGGTGTCGGCGCTGTCGATGACGCCAGTCAAGGGTCTTGGTCTCCATCACCCGAGCGAACTCGAGGTGACCGAGCGGGGCGTGACCGGAGACCGCAAGCTGTATCTGGTCGATGACGTCGGTGAGCTGATCAGCTGCACCGAAGTCGGCGAGCTGATGCGCTACAACGCGCGCTTCGATGAGCGATCCGGCGACCTTGAAGTCCGCGGCCCGGAGGGCTTTGCTCAGACGGGATCAGCCGCGCCAGGGCCCCCCCTGATCACCGACTTCTACGGGCTCCGCGAGGTGACTGGGCATGTGCTCCAGGAATGGGGAGAGCTGTTCTCCGACATCGCCGGACGCCCGCTGCGCCTGGTCCTGGGCGACTCTGGTGGGTACGACGTGGCCGGGCTCACGCTGCTGGGAGCCAGTTCGACGGCTGCGCTTGCTACCCAACAAGGCGGCAACCCGGTCGACTCCCGCCGGTTCCGGATGAACGTGGAGATCACGGGCCCAGCGGCGCACGAAGAGGACACCTGGGATGGACGAGAGCTCGAGCTAGGAGCCGTACGGGTGCGCGTGGGCGGCCCAGTGAAACGCTGTGCGGCGACCACACGTAACCCGGACAGCGGGATCGTCGATCTGCAGACGCTACGAATGATTGGCGCCACCAAGGGCCGCCAGGAAACCCAGGCGTTCGGGAAGGGCTTCTACTTCGGCGTCTACGCCGACGTCCTCACGCCGGGCTCGATCAAGATCGGGGACAGGGTTTCGCTCAGCGACTGATCCGGCCGGTCTCGTAGGCCCACATAGCCAACTCGACTCGGTTGCGCGCGCTGAGCTTGTTCATCAGGGCCGTCAGATGCGTCTTCACGGTGCCGAGGCTGATGTGTAGCTCGCGAGCGATCTCGGAGTTCGTCAGGCCACGGGCCACCGTCTTCAGGACATCCTCTTCCCGATCGGTGAGCGGCGTGATGGGCTGAGCGGGCGCCGAGCCCCCCGAGGCCGAGAACGCCGCGAGCAGCCGGACCGTCACTTTGGGCGCGATGAGGGCGTCGCCGTCTGCGGCGGCGTGAATCGCCTGAAGCAGGAGCTCAGGCCCGGCATCCTTGAGGAGGAAACCGCGCGCCCCAGCCTTGAGCGCTTCGTGCACGTATTCGTCGAGGTCGAACGTGGTGATCACGACCACGGCCATGGGATCTTCCACGCCAGGGCCAGCGAGCTGGCGGGTTGCTTCGATGCCGTCCATCTCGGGCATCCGGATGTCGAAGAGACAGACATCGGGGCGAAGTTCGCGGGCAAGCCGGACGGCAGCCCGTCCGTCGGCCGCTTGGGCGACGACCGTGATGTCGTCCTCACTCCCGAGGATCATGGCTAACCCCGTACGCACGATCTCCTGGTCGTCGGCGATGAGCACGCGAATGGTCATGCGATCCCTCCTCCTCGGGGGAGGGTTGCCACGACCGACCAGCCGCCGACCGACTCTGGTCCGGCGTGCAGCGTTCCGCCCATCAGCTCCGCGCGTTCGGTCATCCCGACAATCCCGTAGCCCACGCCGGATCGAGGAGAGACCACCGCACCGTCATTGACGATCGAAACTTGGATTGATGACCCCTCACCTCGGACGAGCACGTCGATGCGGGTTGCCTGTCGGGAGTGCCGCATGGCGTTCGTCACGGACTCCTGTGCAATCCGGTACGCCGCCGTACCGACGGCCGGTGCTACCTCGCCCAAGTCGGCCGGGAGATCGACGTGGACAGGCAGGGGCCCCGGGGCGCCCGCGGCAAGCTTGGGCACGTCGGCAAGTCCCAGGGCCGTGCTGAGCTCCGGCTCCCCACCATCACGAAGGACACCGACCATGAGCCGCATCTCACGCAAAGCGCGAGACGCCTCGCCCTCGATGACCTCGAGGGCATCCACAGCCGCTCGGGGATCGGTCTGTGCGACCACGCGGCCGGCCTGGGCTCGTACTGCGATCGCCGAGACGTGGTGCGCCACGGTGTCGTGCAGCTCACGGGCCAGCTCTTGCCGCTCGTGGAACCTCACTTGGTCGCGCTCGCGCGTCCGATAGGTCGATCCGTACCGAACGGCGGCGCCCACGGCGGCCGGGAAGAGCAAGAAGATCGCGCCTGCCACGGCGTCTCCGACGCCGGTGTAGTCCTGCGCTATGGAAGTCGCGAACGCGGTGAGGATGATCGCGAGTCCCAGGCTGACTTCGCGACCGCTTCCCCATCGAAACAGCGCGTACGGAAGCACGATCACGAAGACACTCGTGTACAGCCCGACGTTCTCCTCGGCACTGATAGCAGTGGCTAGGTTCAGCGCGATGAGCAGCCCGAAGGCCATCGACACCACAATCAGTGGGTGGGTACGGCGCCACAGCAACGTGCCGGCCAAGGCGAGGGCTAGCGCGATCGCGACGGGACGCCAGGTGACGTTCGGCCGAAAGACACCTTCGACGAATGCCACTGCGCTGACCGCACCGACCAGCAACCAGTCGCGCCCCACGCGCGCTGGTGCACCCGGAGCGCGCGGTTCAGACCACAGGGAGCGCAGCGTTTCTGTCAGCACGGTGGCCAGCGTAGGCATCCAGGGCGGCGAGCGGCTCGGCCAAAGGTCGTAGACGTTCCCCGGTCTGTTGGCCGGGGGAGTTGGGGGCGCTGTGGCCGATGCCCGCCGACGGTGCGCTGGCGACGATCGGGCTCACGAGATTGAACAATCAAGGAGCTTCCATGTCTGCGTTGCTGTATCGCTGGGGCCAACTGGCCGCCCGCCGTCCCTGGACGGTCATCGGTGCCTGGATCGTCCTCTCCCTGCTTGTTGTCGGGGCTGCAGCCTCGTTTGGGCAGCCACTCGAGGACTCCTACGACGTGCCAGGACTCGACGCCCAGCAGGCCACCGACCTGATGGCGGCGAGCGGGTCCCAGCGCACGGGACTCACGGCCCAACTGGTCGTGACCCCAATCCGGGCTGGGGCCACGCTCGAATCGCCCCCGGCACGTGCGGCGCTGTCCGAGCTCACGGCTGCGGTGGCTGAGTTGCCCCATGTGCTCGGCGTCAGCGATCCGGTCGCAGAACTAGGGGACACCGCCGGGGCGGGCACCGGATCGGTGTCAGCGGACGGGCGGATGGCCGTCGTTCGTATCCAGTACCCGCCCATGGACTCGCTCGAGGCGGCCGACCTGGACAATCTGAAGGCGCTGGTCGACACAACGAGGGCCACCTCCGCGCTGCGCATCGAGATGGGCGGCGATCTGTTCGCTGCTTTCGAGCAGGCGCCGACCGCGCTCGGCGAGCTGCTCGGGATCCTGGCTGCGGGCGTCATCTTGCTGGTGGCCTTTGGGTCCGTCATCGCGATGGGGCTACCGATCGGGATGGCGCTGTTCGGCTTGGCGCTGGGCACCAGCGCCATGGGCCTGATCACCTATCTGATGGCTATTCCGAGCTGGGCGCCGGTCGTGGCCAGCATGGTTGGCCTCGGTGTGGGCATTGACTACTCGTTGTTCGTGGTTACTCGGCATCGGGAGTACCTCGCGCAGGGCCTCAGCGTCGAGGAGTCGGTCGGACGGTCGCTGGCCACGGCGGGCACATCGGTGATCTTCGCCGGGGGGACGGTCGTCATCGCGATCCTCGGCCTCGCGGTCGCTGGGATCCCTTTCCTCGCTGCGGCTGGCGTCGCCGTAGCGGTGATCGTTCTTGTCATGGTGTTGGCGGCCATCACCTTGCTCCCAGCCTTTCTCGGACTGGCCGGGCCCAAGGTCGATGGGTTCAGTCGGCGTCGACTGGCACGTGCCGCTCGGAAGCCTCTGGGGCGGCGGTGGGAGCACTGGGGTAGGCACGTCTGCGGACACGCGGGGAGATACGCCCTGGGCGCGACCGTACTCCTGCTCGCCTTGGCTGCGCCGGTGCTCTCGCTGAACCTGGGGTTCGCCGACGAGGGCTCCCTGTCCGAGAGCCGGACTGAGCGTCGCGCCTTCGACCTCGTGTCGGAAGGCTTCGGGGCTGGAAGCAACGGGCCGCTGGTGATCGCCGCGGACCTGGCTGGTGCGCCCCGCGCAGCCGCGGCGCTGGCCGCCGCTGTTGGCTCAGATCGGGGCATCGCTTCGGTGACGGCGGCGGAGGTGGATCAGTCATCCGGGTTGTTCACCCTGGTCGCTGTTCCTACGACGGCGCCGCAGGATCCGGCGACCCGAGCGACGATTGATCGACTCCGGAGCGAGGTCTTCCCGCGCGTTCTTGGCTCGGGCGCCGGGGGCGCCCACGTAGGGGGACAGACGGCGCTGTGGACCGACATCGGCGTGAAGGTCGGGGACCGGCTTCCCTGGTTCATAGCAACGGTGGTCCTGCTGTCGTTCCTCCTGCTGGTGGTCGTGTTCCGCTCAGTGGCCGTACCCGCGAAGGCCGCGGTCATGAATCTGCTTAGCATCGCGGCGGCCTATGGCGTGCTGGTGATGGTGTTCCAGTGGGGGTGGGGAAGGTCGCTCATCGGTCTGGAGGCGCCCGTGCCGGTCGTCGTGTTCATCCCGTTGTTCATGTTCGCGATCCTGTTCGGTCTGTCCATGGACTATGAGGTGTTCCTGCTCTCCCGGGTCCGAGAGGCGTACCTCCGCAGTGGCGACAACAGTTCCTCGATCATCGAAGGAATCGCGGGGTCAGCTCGGGTCATCACGGCGGCAGCGCTGATCATGATCTCGGTGTTCGTCGGGTTCGTCCTTGGCGACGATCCGGTCACCAAGATGTTTGGGCTCGGGCTGGCCGTCGCGATCTTCCTGGACGCGACTGTGGTGCGACTGGTTCTCGTGCCGGCGACCATGACGTTGCTTGGTGACGCGAACTGGTGGGCGCCGTCGTGGTTGAGCCGGGTCTTGCCGGCCACGACGGTCTCCCAGCCGTGGGCGCGTGATGAGCTGATCGCCCCGAGCCCCTTGGTCGAATACAGCGGAGCCCCCAAGTGAAGGCCGCCGATAGCCTGCGAATGGCCAAACTCGCGCACCGTGACGACGCGTCATCCGACGAAGGAGTGGACCGTGGCTGAGATTCCCCCGGGCTGGTTTCCCGATCCCTGGGATGCGACGCATTATCGCTACTGGGATGGCGTGGCCTGGACTGATCAAAGGTCACCGATGTATGGGGTGCCGCAGGTGCCGCCACCTCCTCCCCCTCCGACGCAAACGATGGCGGGAACCCCGCTCGGCGGCGTCCCGGCGCTGCCTTACCCAGCGCGTCTGAACGTTGACTTCGTGGAGCAGCACAACCGGCTCACCACGTTCTTCCGACTGATCTTGGTCATCCCGATTGCGGTGGTCATGGGCGTGCTGACCGCGGGCGGCACCAAGACCGTGTACGACGAGGCCGGACGCACCGTCACCACGTCCACGGGAGGCATCGTCTTTGGGCTGTTTGCCGCGACCTTGCTGATGATCCTCTTTCGTCGCCGATACCCCAGATGGTGGTTCGACTTTGCCCGGGAACTGGCCAGGTTCGGGACCCGCATTGGTGCGTACCTTGTCTTGTTGACCGATGAATACCCGTCCACCGAGGACCGACAAGGCGTTCACCTCGACCTCGACTACCCGGAGGTTGAGGAGGACCTCAATCGCTGGCTGCCCCTGGTCAAGTGGTTCCTGGCCATCCCGCACTACATCGTGTTGTTCGCGCTGACGGTCGCGGCGTTCTTCGTGGTCGTCGTCGCCTGGTTCTCGATCCTGTTCACCGGCCGCTATCCACGCGCAATGTTCGACTTCGTCGTCGGCGTAGGCCGTTGGTGGCTTCGGGTCGACGCCTATGCGTTCCTGCTCGTCACCGATCGCTATCCACCCTTCTCTCTCGATTAGGAGCCACATCCCCGCTTAGACACGTGGGGAACGCGGGGGCCGCGGATTTTCCGCGCCGCCGATGCTTCGGGATACTCGTGAGGTGACTCCCGAGCCGTCGACCGAGGCGGCGCCATCCCCGTGGTTCTCGCGCCCGGCCGTTGCCGCGTACATCGGGCTTGGGGTCCTCGTCGTCGTGGTCGGGGTGTGGTCGGCTCGGGCCGATCCGTCGGTGCCTCCGATTGGTGATTCGACCTCGTCTTCGCCTAGCGCTTCGTCGAACAACGAGGGCGGCACCCCCCTGTTCACTATCGAGTTGACGCCCGGCTGGGTCAGTGCAACTGACCCCTCAGCCCTACTGCCCGCGCGACTTCAAGTCAGTCCCACGAGCGGCGCCCCGTGGGTGCTCGTGGGGCCCGGCCAGGGTCGATCGCTGTTCACGCGCATCAACCCCGACACCGGGACCTGGTCTTGGTCGGTTCGGTCGAGTGGGCGCAATGCCATCGACTGGGCGGGTACGACGGCCGTCTTCTCGACTGCCCCGGCCGGGGCCGAGGGGCCGGATTCTGCGGTGGCGGACCAGGTAGACGGCAAGGTAGTCGGCAAGGCGGACGGGGTCTTTGGTGTGGCACCCACGGGCAACCTGGTCTTCGACGAGCTCCCCGGCCGAACGGTCGTCGCGGACGATTCCACGGTGGTCCTCCAGAACGGTCGTGTCCTTGCCTCGGTGAGCTCGGTCGGCCGGGTCGCATGGCGCTCGCGGTTGCCAGCTGGCGTCACTAGGGCTGGCGGGCGTGAGCCTTCGTCGTCCACTGCGGTCTTCGTGAGTTCGGGCCGCCGCGCGCGGGCCACGGTGGTGGATCTGAGTACGGGTTCGGCTCAGACCCACCGGCTGCCGCCTTCACGGCCCGTGTCGGCCTGGGCCACCGATGAGGGCGTGCTCGTCGGCTCTGGTGCGCCAGGGGAGTTGGTTCTCTATGACCCCGGCTGGGATCCGGTGTGGGCTCGATCCGGAGCGGTGACCATCGAGGACGTCCGGGGCGGCCTCGTGCTCGTCTCCGACCCGGTGGCGCAAACCCTCCTCCTGCTGAGCTTGTCCGACGGCGCCCCGATCTGGACAAGCGATCCACAGGACTCAGCTGCGCGGTCTGCACGGCTTTCACCAGCGGACGATTCGGTGGTTCTGGTCTCGGTGGAGCACGCGCAACCGGCCGACGTGGGCCCTTCGTTGATCGCAGTGTCCACGACCTCGGGCGAGGACCTCTGGGAGGTGGGTGATCGTCGGCTCCTCGGCCTCTGGCGTGACTACGTCCTGATCGGAGAGGCGGGCGGACCCGTGATTACGGCCCTTGGGTTGACGGACGGGACCTCCTTCGCCACCTTGAACGCCAGTGTCTCGGTGTCTCCATCGACCAGCGCTGTCGTCGGGGATCGATTGATCTATCTCGACCACTCAGCGGCGACCGCCCGGGCGATCGACCTGTCTAGCGGACCCTGACCCCCCGCCGGGAGTCGCAGTGCCCGAAGATGACTCTCGTGCGCGTCATGAGTGTGGACGGTCTTGAACAAGCCCTGGCTGCCGTCCGAGCCGACGATCCTCGGGTCGTGGTGAGCGGCAACTTCGCGACTCCGCTGGCCGCGCTCGCAGCCGCGGATGCCACGTTTGAGCGCTATCGGTTGTTCGCCCTGAACGCTCAAACCGGGCTCCCCGATCGGGACGGTGTGGTTCTCGAGACCCCGTTCGTCGGTCCGGGGATGCGCCGCAGTCAGCGCTTGCGCTACCTGCCGAGTCGCCTGTCGATGGTCCCGAGGTTGTTTGCCGAGGCCACGCCGCCGGATGTCGTTCTCCTGCACACGAGCGTGCCGCGTGCGGGAATGGTCTCGATGGGGACCGAGGTCAACATCTTGCCGGCCGCCGTCGAGGCGGCCCGCACTCGCGGTGCGCTGGTCGTGGCCCAGATCAACCCTCACATGCCGTATACGTTCGGCGACGGTGAACTGAACCTCGAGGACGTAGACCTCGCGGTCGAGGTCGATGAACCGCTCCCGTCCTGCCCGCCGCCGGCCCGCGACGACGTCTCCCGCGCCATTGGTGAGCGGCTGGCCAGCCAAGTCCCGGACGGTGCCACGCTCCAATTGGGGATCGGTGGGGTGCCGGACGCTCTCCTGGATGCCCTGACCGGGCACCGGGACGTGCGGATCTGGAGCGAAATGTTCAGCGACGGAGTCCTGGCTCTGGAGCGAGTCGGGGCGCTGGATCCGGCCCAGCCGTTGGTGTCCTCGTTCGTGTTCGGTAGTCCGCAGTTGTACTCCTGGCTGGACGGCAACCCCAGGGTGCGGCTATTGCGCACCGAGCAGGTCAACGACCCCGGAGCTATCGCGGCGCACCACGCCATGGTGTCGGTGAATACCGCGCTCCAAGTGGACCTGTTCGCCCAGGCCAATGCGTCTCGAATGCGAGGCCGGATCTACTCCGGCTTCGGCGGCCAGACCGACTTCATCGTGGGCGCCCGCCATTCGGCGGGAGGGTTCGCGGCCCTGGCGCTGCGCTCGTGGCATCCCAAGGCGGATGTCTCGACGATCGTTCCGATGATCGATGAGCCGGTGACGTCCTTCCAGCCCAGCATGATCGCGACGGAGCAGGGGGTGGCCCATCTGTGGGGCCGCAGCCAGCAGGAGCAGGCCTCGGTCATCATCACCGAGGCCGCCCATCCGGATATCCGGTCCGAGCTCTGGGAAGAGGCGGCCGAGTTGGGCCTGGCCTAGGACGCTCACGCCGGCGATGCTGGTCCCTGCACCCCCCGAGACGTCGCACAAGCAAGAGCGCCGGCCGGGGGATGTTTCCGCTTCGTATGGGCTGAGCGGGTCAGAACAGGCGGGTCCGAGCAACCCCCACCAGAGCGACGAGTGCCAGCACGGCAAAGGTCACCGTCACCTCGGCGCGGACGGCCCCGGAGTCACGGCCACTGCGCACCTCGAGGTCACGATTGGGGTCGGGCGAAGGAGTAGCTGCCAGGTCGGTCGGCTTCAGGTCGAGTGCCAGGACGCGCACAGCCATCGTCGGTGGCGCGAAGACGCCAGCGAGTTCCGGGCGGGCTTTGGCACGTCTGGGCGTGGCCTTGGTGGAGCGGGCTTTCGCTGAGGCCGGGCGAGGCGTTGCCTTGACCGGGGTGGCTGCAGGAGAGGCCGGTTTCGGCTGCGCCTTCTGCTTGTTTGGCTCGCGCGCGGGGGATGAGGTGTGAGGACTCGTCTTCTTGGCGGGTGCGGCCTTCGCGGGGCTGGACTTGGGGAGCCGGAAGACCTCTGCCACCCACATCACGGGCCCACGCATGACCACACCGACTCCGACCTCGGTGTACTTCGTTTGGAGAATGTTCGCGCGGTGGCCTGGCGAGCGCATGAAGGCCTGGTGGATCGTTGCGACGTCGGGGCCGTATCCGACGTTTTCAGCCAGTGAGGACCAGTTGGTCACCGAGCCACCCAAATTGGGGTTGTGAAAGAGCTCGGATCGAGCGGCCATCCGCTCCGCCTGGGCTTGGGCCGCGGCCGCTAGATCACCACGGACAGTGAGGGCCGAGCGGCCAGCGTCGGCGCGCGCCGCGTTGATCTTGGCGACGAACTCTGACGCTGAGGATGCGTGCGCGGGGCTCGCCCCGACGGCCAGCATGCCGATCGACGCGAGGATGAGGACGAGTCCCTGCGCCATCCCCCGATGCAGCGCAGTGACCCGACCCATGTCTGTCCTGTCGGCGCGCCCAGGGGGCCGACCGTGTGGGCCGATCGGGTGACGACCACCCGTTCGGCCTAGGTGGGCGTACGGAACACCTGTACGACCCAGACGGTGCCGTAGGCGTCCTTGACCACCCCAAGGCCGATCTGGGTGAACGTCTCGTTCAGCAGGTTGGACCGGTGCGTGGGTGAGTTCATCAAGAGAGTGTGGGCGCGCTTGACCGTGGATGTGTACGCCACGTTCTCGCCGAGTGCGCGCCACCGTTTGACGTCCGAGCTCAGGGTCGGATTGTGGAACAGCCGCTGCTGTTCGGCCATCGCTCTCGCTTGTGTCTTCGCAATCGAGGACAACGCCTTGGAGACCGCGTAGGGCCTGAGAGACCGCTGCAGGCGCTCACCGTTCACCAAGGTTGCGAGCCGCTGTTCGCGACTGCTCGTCGCCGCGAGCGGCTTGGTCGTCGAGGTCGCGGAACCAAGGGTGGATCCGGGCATGGCTGCCATGGTGGGTGCCGCTGTGGCGGGGGCAAATAGTGCGCACAGCACAGCGAGCCCAGCGCAGACCGCGCTCCCCCTGGTCATGCGTGGGGTATCGGCATCGATCCAGAGACCGCGCGAGGCCCTTTCGGGTGACTTCTCGTCCTACGCTGACGCACGTGCCTGAGCTGCCTGAGGTGGAAGCGCTCGCGCAATTCCTGCGCGAGCATGCGGTCGGCCGCGTTATTGCGCGGGTTGACGTCGCGGCCATCTCGGTCCTGAAGACCTACGACCCTCCGGTCTCCGCCCTCGCTGGGCTGACCGTGACCGGGGCGGGCCGCCGCGGGAAGTTTCTTGATCTTGACGTGGATGGACTGCACCTGGTCGTCCACCTGTCTCGGGCCGGTTGGCTTCGGTGGAAGCCGCAACAGCCCGCCGCTCCGGCCAAGCCCGGGAAGAGCCCGTTGGGTTTGCGCGTCCATCTTGATGACGGATCGGGATTCGATCTGACCGAACAGGGGACGCGCAAGCGCCTGTCCGTCTACGTCGTTCGCGATCTTGAATCCATCCCTGGGGTCGCACGGCTGGGCCCGGACCCACTGGCATCGAGTTTTGACGCGGCCGCGTTCGACGCCGTGATCGCGGCACACGCCCGTACGCAACTGAAAGGGCTGTTGCGCGATCAGTCGGTGATCGCGGGTGTCGGGAACGCCTACAGCGACGAGATCTTGCACGTCGCACGGATGTCGCCCTTCAAGTTGGCGGGGACCCTTTCAGACGCTGAACGGGCGGCCCTGTTCGACGCGCTGGTTGAAACCCTGCGCGACGCGGTGCTGCGCAGTCAGGGAGTCGCAGCCGCTGAGTTGAAGGGGGAGAAAAGGTCAGCGCTTCGCGTGCACGGTCGGTCCGGGCAGCCCTGCCCGATCTGTGGCGACTCAGTTCGTGAGGTCTCGTTCGCTGACTCGTCGTTGCAGTATTGCGCGACCTGTCAAACGGGCGGGAAGCCGTTGGCTGATCGCCGGATGTCTCGGCTGCTGAAGTGAGTGGCGCACCGGCCCGAGAGCTGCTGGCGGAGCTTCTCGAGATCGTCGGCGCTGATCAGGTCCTTATCGACGCGAGCATGACCTCCTCGTACGGAACCGATTGGTCGAGACGGTGGTCATCCTCCCCTTTGGCCGTGGTGCGCCCTGGGAACACCGCCGAGGTGGCGGCTGTAGTGAGCTCCTGCGTCCGGCACCGGATTCCGGTCGTGACTCAGGGCGGCAACAGCGGCCTTGTCGGGGGGTCGGTTCCCCACGCTGACGCGTCGGCCATCGTGCTCTCGACCAGGCGCTTGGGCCGCCTCGAACCCGTGGACCACGCGACGCGACAGGTGATCGCTGGGGCCGGCGTCACGATCGACCAGGTTCATCAGCACGCCATGAGCTCAGGGCTTCGGTACGCGGTCGACTTGGCGGCGCGTGGATCCGCGACAGTAGGCGGCACCGTGGCCACCAATGCGGGCGGCCTCAGAGTCTTGGCCTTCGGCGACACCAGACGCCAGGTCGTGGGAATTGAGGCGGTTCTGGCAGACGGGTCGGTGATCTCGCGGCTCGGCGGTTTGGCAAAGGACAACTCGGGGTACGACTTGTCCGGGCTGATGGTCGGGAGCGAAGGCACGTTGGGTGTCATCACTGCCGCTCGACTCCGCCTCTTGGGGCCATCGGGCGCCCCCCCGCAGGTTGCGTTGATCGGCCTGGACCGGGTGGCTGATGCTCTGGACTGGCTGTCCGTGTCAGGCCTGTGCGCGGCCGAGGTCATGCTCGAACGTGGCCTCGCGCTGGTGGAGCGAACGCTGGATCTCGCGCATCCCCTTGCCGCCCGGCACGAGGCGTACCTCCTGATCGAGGTCGAGGGAACACTGCCCGAGATGCTCGCCACGCGCGACGCGGTGGTGGGTGTCGGACTGTGGCGCTACCGCGAGGCGCACACCGAGGTGATCGCCAGCCGAGGCGTCGCGCACAAGCTGGACCTAGCCGTACCCGTGGCCGCGGTACCAGATCTCATCCGGGGACTGGATGATGTCCTGAACGGTGCCCTGACCGGGGATGTTGGGCCGGAAGAGGCGTATGTCTTCGGCCATGTCGGCGACGGAAACCTGCACCTCAATCTGGTGCACCCGCAGGGCGGTATCGACGAGCGACGCGCGGGCGAGGTGGAAGCCAGGGTCTATCGGCTCGTGGCCGAGCTCGGGGGGACGGTGGCGGCTGAGCACGGAGTGGGCGTGGCCAAGATCCCCTGGCTCCATCTGACCCGTTCGCCAGCCGAGCTGGCCGCAGCGCGTGCCATCAAAGCGGCCCTTGACCCGCAGGGTTTACTCAACCCTGGAGTTCTGGTGCCCCGGTCGCGCGCTTAGCCACGTAGGTGCGGCAGCATGGTCCCCGTGACAGTTCTGCCAACGCGGGCGGTCGAGATCATCGCGCACCGAGGTGCATCGGACAAGGTTCCCGAGCACACGTTGGCCGCCTACCGGCAGGCTGTCGCTGAAGGAGCCGACAGTCTCGAGTGCGATGTTCGGCTCACAGCCGATGGGCATCTCGTGTGCGTCCATGACCGACGCGTGGACCGAACCAGCGACGGCCGCGGGGTCGTTTCGACCTTGGAGCTCCAGGCCTTGGAGGAGCTCAACTTCGCGGCTTGGCGAGACGGGCGGCCTTGGGAAGTGTGGGACGACTACGAGGCACCACAACTCGCCGACCCCGAGCGTCGCGGCGTACTCACTTTGACTCGCCTGCTCGCGCTGGTGGCCGAGCAGGAGCGCCCGATTCGGCTGGCCATCGAGACCAAGCACCCGACGCGATACGCCGGTCTGGTCGAGCGCCGGTTGACGGAGACCCTGGATGAGTTCGGGTGGGCTCACCCCCGTCGCGGCTCGACCACCCCGGTTCGAGTCATGTCCTTCTCGTGGGTCTCTTTGCGTCGGATGCGCGCGTTGGCTCCCAGCCTTGAGCGGGTCTTCTTGATGGATCGCATCCCCGTCCGCTTTCGCGACGGCGGACTCCCCGAACGCGCGAGGATCGCCGGACCCTCGATCGAGGTCATTCGGCGGTACCCGCGCTATGTCGAGAAGGTCCAACGGCGAGGGCATCGGGTGCACGTCTGGACCGTGGACGAACCCGAGGACGTGGCGCTGTGCCTGGAGCTTGGTGTTGACGCGATCATCACGAACCGCCCGGCTGAGGTCGCGGCCGCGGTGGCCCAACGGGCCGGGCCTTGATCCTCGAGCCGTCCGCCCCACGTCCTCGCACGGGACCTGAGTAGCCTCGCCGACCATGGGAAAGCGATCGCGCACCTCGAGCAAGCCCGCTGCCGGATCCGCCGGAGACGAGGTGCCCGTCGTCGGAGGGCGCGAGCCATGCCCGTGCGGCTCGGGGCGTCGTTACAAGGCCTGTCATGGGCGGGAGGCAGCCCATGCGGCGCAGCACCTCGTGACCCGCCCGTTCGAAGGGCTGCCGGGCGAGGTCGATTGGGTGATGATGCGGGAGATCGTCCCGGCCGCGACTGCTCGAATCCTGATCGCCGCTGGTGATCATGCCGGCCGCGAGGCGACTGTGGCGACGGTGTTGCCCCTGGCCTGGCCCGCGCTGGCGCGGTTGGACGGCGAGGTCTTTGTCGGGCTGCAGGTGCAAGGGGGGTCGGGCGACGCGAGCCGGGACCTCGCCGACGCCTTGCTTCGGGCCCTGGAGGTCGAGCCCGGGACCCCCGTACCGCCGGGTCCGCTCCCGGTGTCCGGACCGCGCCTGCAGGACCTCCTCGACCCGGATGCGCCCTTCGAGGTCCAGTTGTCCAACGGCTTCGACTTCTGGATCGAGGGGGTCGACGACGTTGATGCCGAAACGCGTGCCTCGATGGACCGCGCGAACGCGCAGGTGATTCCGACGTCTCGCCTGGAGTCCGTACACGGGGCCTACTGGGCGCGGATGCGGGACCGCTGCCATCTTCGCTGGGCCCTGCCTGAGGCCGAGGAACCGCTGCTGGACGCGATGGCCCGTCTGCACGGCTCGGGTGGGCTGTCGCTCGGCGAGGGCACCCGGTACATCGGCGCCTTTCGGGCGCATGGGCTGCTCGTTCCGGTCTGGGATCTACCGGCCGACCTCGAGGCCGACCAGGTCGAAGGACCCGCCGCCGGGTTCCGGGGGCGCCTGGATCAGGCCCTCGGCCTCAGCGGGCCCTTGAGCGACGGCGAGCGACGAGCTCGCAGTGGTCTCCTCTCGCGACAGCTGACCTTGCGGTAGGCCTCAGGATCCTTCGACCCTCTACGACACGATCGGTGGAGCGAGCCCGCTGACACGGCATCGCTCGCTACCCTGACTGTTGCCCGAGCGTTACCGCATCCCCCGTCGGTGGCGCTCGGGCTCATCGTTGTCCGCCGGCGCTACCCTGGCCGGGCCGCCGACCGCCGGACCGCTCGACGAACAGGAACCTCGCCGTGTCGCTCGCTCTTGAGTCCGTCCAGTGGCTTGCTGGGGTGGCCTGCGCCCTGGCCCTGCTGGCCGTCGTTGTGGGTGTGGTTGCACTCATCCGGATCCGCCGCCTGCATCGGGCGTACTCCTTGCTCCAGTCGGACGGGTCTGCTGATTCCTTCGTCGATGCAGTGGGACGGCAGACGCGCGAGGTCGCTGGCCTGCGCCAGGACGTCCAATCGGCCCGAAGCCGTCTCGACGCGGTGCAGTCCGATCTCGCGGCCGCGCTTCGGCACGTCGCAGTGGTTCGCTACGACGCCTTCGGAGATATGGGCGGGCGGCTGTCCTTCTCCGTGGCATTACTCGACGACGCCGCGGATGGGTTGGTCCTCACCTCGATCAACGGCCGTACCGAGACGCGCACCTACTCCAAGGGAGTCAAGGCAGGAACGAGTGAGGCCTCTTTATCCCCAGAAGAGGAGCAAGCCGTGTCCTTCGCCATGCGTGGCAGGTCAACATGACCTCGTACGGCTATCTGGGACCCGAAGGCACCTTCAGTGAGGCGGCGCTCCTGCGTTGCGCCCCCGACTCCGCGGCCGCCTTGATGCCCTTCGCTTCGGTGGCGACCGCGCTGGCCGCGGTCCGTGACGGCACGGTCGATGCCTCCTTGGTCCCACTCGAGAACTCAGTCGAGGGATCGGTCGCCCAAACCCTGGACGAGCTGGCCACGGGATCACCGCTGGTCATCGTTCGCGAGGAGCATGTGCCTGTCAGCTTCGTCCTGGTGGCACCTCGCGGACGAGCCCTGGCGGATGTACGCCTGGTCGCGACGCATCCGCACGCAGAAGCGCAGACCCGGCTGTGGATGACGTCGCACCTACCCGAGGCGACCGTAGTTGCCGCCACGTCCACGGCTGCTGCTGCGGCGGCGTTGGCCGATGGCACGGCCACCTGGGACGCGGCGCTTTGCGCCCCCATTGCCGCCGAGGTGTACGGGCTGGACGTGCTGGCGACCGATGCGGCAGACAACCCCCGGGCCGAAACTCGATTTGTGCTCGTCGCCCGGCCGGTTGCTCCGGAACCAGCGACGGGGTCGGACAAGACCTCCCTGGTTCTCTACATCGGCAAAGACCATCCCGGTGCGCTGCTTGAGATCCTCACCGAGTTCGCCGTACGGGGAGTCAACCTCACACGGATCGAGTCCCGTCCCACCGGCGGGGGGATTGGCGACTACCTGTTCTCCGTCGATATCGAGGGACACGTCGACGACGCCCGGGTGGGAGAAGCGCTGATGGGCTTGCGGCGCGTTTGTGCCGACATTCGCTACCTCGGTTCCTACCCACGCGTCGACGGCGATCAGCCGGTCTTGCGACGCGGCGTATCGGACCCGGACTACCACGATGCTCAGGCTTGGCTATCCCGGATCAGGGAAGGACGCCGCTAGCGCCTGCTCCGACACGTCGGACCCCACTGATGGCGCAGCCTCAAGGCTTTGGCTCAAGCCGCCGAAACCACAGAGGTCGACTTGTCGCCGGGGGGAGGACCATGAGGCGCTTCGGCCTGACCCGCACGTTCGCGTTCGTGAGCCTGCTAGCGATGGTGGCGCTGTCGCTCGCCTTGATTTGGGCGAGCGCGACGATGCTGCGCAAGCAGGCCATGACTGCGGGCTCTCGCACGGCCGAGGCGTACGTCGCCCTGGGAGTGCAAGGGGATGAAGCGCTGCGCGAGGCAGTCACCAAGGGCCAGATTCTCGACGTCAAGAACTCGAACGCGATCTGTCAGCGGCTGGGACTCACCGCGGAAGCGATGCGAGCCGTTCCCGCGCAGGAATCCAACTTGCTGGGCGTCCGCATGTGGACCATCGACGGCCAACTCGTTTTCGACTCAGACTCGGCATGTTCAGGTCCATCTTCGATCGGGCTGCCCACGGTGACCGCCGGCTTCGCCGATGGCCCCCGGCTGGACGCAGCGCTCGACGGCCAGACCTCGCCCGCGGTCACTCGTGACTTCAATGGCCGTGACACCCAATCATCGAACCCCCGATCGGTGCTCGACGTCTACGCGCCCAGCTACTTCGGCGAGCTGAAGCCGGGAGGGGTCGCCGAAGTGACCCTGGACTACTCAGACACCGAGGCGGCGGTCGTCGAGTCCATCCAGGTTGTCGCTCTCGTGGTGGTGGCGGGACTGGGGCTGCTGTGGCTGCTGCTGTTCCGGACGGTGTGGCGGACGTCGAAGACCTTGCGCTACCAGGCCGCCGAGACGGCGCGCCTGGCCCTGCTGGATCCCTTGACCGGCCTGCCGAACCGACGGCTGCTCAACGAACGGCTCGAGCGGGCAGCCGCCGCGAGCGCGAGGGCGGGCGACTCGGTCGGACTGGTACTTCTCGACCTCGACCGCTTCAAGGTGGTCAACGACACGTTGGGTCACCCCCGCGGGGACCTGCTGCTCATCGAGGTAGCGGACCGGTTGCTCGAGGTGGTGCGCGAGTCCGACACCGTCGCACGGCTGGGCGGGGACGAGTTCGCGGTACTCATGCCCTCAATCGGGTCGCTCGAAGAGGCTGAGTCTCTCGCTCAGCGGGTCTTCTCGGTGTTCACCGAGCCCTTCGATCTTGGGGGACTACTCCTCCACGTCGATACCTCGGTCGGGCTCGCGGCGCTCCCTCAGCACGCCGACGACGTTACGACGCTGCTTCAGCGCGCCGATGTAGCCATGTACGACGCCAAGGCGGCCAAGGCGGGCGTCGCGGTCTACTCCCCGGCCGGTGACGTGAATAGTCCGAGCCGTCTGGTGCTGCTCGGGGATCTGCGTCGAGCACTCGACAGCGACAGCGAGCTCTCCATGCACTACCAGCCCAAGGTGGACCTGACGACCGGCGCCGTGAGCGGCCTGGAGGCTCTCTTGCGCTGGCAGCACCCGCACCGGGGATGGATCCCGCCGGTGGACTTCATTCCGCTCGCCGAGCAGACCGGTCTGATCAAGGATCTGACCGCGCGCGTACTGGGGATGGTCTTCTCTCAGGTGTCGGAGTGGGCTCGGCAGGGGCAGCGGCTGCCCGTTGCCGTCAACCTGTCCGCACGCAACCTTCTCGAGCCCGACCTCGACACCGTGGTTGCCTCCCTGCTGCTCATGTACGACCTCGACCCGGAGTTGCTGGAGTTCGAGATCACCGAATCGGCCATCGTTGAAGACCCCGTTCGTGCAGGCGGCATGTTGACCAAGCTGACCGACCTGGGGATCGGTGTGGCTGTCGACGACTTCGGAATCGGCAGTACCTCGATGGGCCAACTGCGCTCGATGCCGCTGCGCACTCTGAAGATCGACCGGTCCTTCGTGACCGATCTGATCACTGACCCCGGTGGGGCCTCCCTGGTGCGCGCGATCGTCGAGCTGGCGCACGACTTCGGCCTGATCGCGGTCGCGGAGGGCGTCGAGGACATCGAGGTCACGACCGTTCTGCGCGAGCTCGGCTGCGACCTCGCGCAGGGCTACCTGTGGTCCAAGCCGGTCCCGGCTCATGAGTTGGATGAAGTGCTGCAGCGGATCGCTGCGTTGCCCAAACCCAAAGCGCGCCGCCAGCGCCGAAGCACCGCGGCGGTACCCTCGGGCGGGTGATCGACCTTCGCCTCCTTCGTCAGGACCCCGAACGGTTCCGTGCCTCGCAGCAGGCGCGAGGGGAGCCGGCTCAACTGGTCGACGAGGTGTTGGCTGCTGACGAGGCCCGGCGCTCGGCGGGCGTGCGCTTTGATGAACTGCGGGCCGAGCAGAAGGCGTACGGCAAGAGGGTCGCCGCGGCCTCTGGGGATGAGAAGGCGGCGTTGGTCGCTGCGGTTCAAGACCTCGCCGCCGCGGTCAAGACCGCCGATGGTGCCCGCGAGGAAGCGGACGCGCGGGCGGCTGAGTTGCTCGCCGCTCTACCGAACCTGGTTGAGGACGGGGTGCCGCCCGGGGGTGCGGAGGAGTTCAAGGTTCTCGAGCACGTCGGTGATCAGCCGGACTTCACCTCCGCAGGCTTCACCGCGAAAGACCACCTGGAAATCGGCGAGGGTCTGGGCGCGATCGATACGGCGCGGGGAGCCAAGGTCTCAGGGTCACGCTTCTACTTCCTGACCGGAGTCGGCGCTCAACTCGAGCTGGCTCTGCTCAACCTCGCCATGGCGCAGGCGATCGAGGCGGGCTTCGTCGCCATGATCACGCCCACGTTGGTACGCCCGGAGATCATGGCCGGCACCGGGTTTCTGGGCGCCCATGCGGATGAGATCTATCGACTTGAAGCCGACGACCTCTATCTCACCGGAACCTCGGAGGTCGCGTTGGCGGGCTTCCATGCCGAGGAGATCCTCGATCTGCGCGCCGGGCCCAAGCGGTACGCGGGCTGGTCGTCGTGCTACCGACGCGAAGCGGGCTCCTACGGCAAGGACACCCGGGGCATCATCCGGGTGCATCAGTTCAACAAGGTCGAGATGTTCAGCTTTTGCCCCGTCGAGGAAGCCGGCGCGGAGCACCAGCGCCTGCTTGGCTGGGAGCGCGAGATGCTGGCGAAGGTCGAGTTGCCGTACCGGATCATCGATGTGGCGGCAGGTGACCTCGGGTCCAGCGCTGCGCGCAAATACGACTGCGAGGCATGGCTCCCCTCGCAGAGGCGGTGGATGGAAGTGACGTCCACCTCGAACTGCACGACGTTCCAGGCCCGGCGCCTGGGCGTGCGCACTCGAACCGAGGATGGATCCACGTCACCGGTGGCCACGCTGAACGGGACGCTCGCCACCACCCGGTGGATCGTCGCACTGCTCGAGAACCATCAGCGCGCCGATGGCTCCGTCCACGTCCCAGCGGCTCTCCGGCCGTATCTCGGGGGCGTCGAACGCCTCGTACCCCCGTCCTAGATAGCGGGAACCGTCGCCAGCGATGCCGCAAGCCGCTCGTCGCTGAAGTCCTCGTCGACCATGCGGCCACCGAGGTAGGAGTCGTAGGCTGCGAGGTCGAAGTGCCCGTGGCCGCACAGGGCCGTGAGGATGACTTTCTCTTCGCCGGACTCCTTGCAGGCCAACGCTTCCCGAACGCAGGCCGCCAAGGCGTGTGTCGGCTCTGGGGCGGGGACGATGCCCTCGCTGCGCGCGAACTGCACTGCTGCGCCGAAGCATTCCGCCTGGCCGATGGCGATTGCCTCCATGAGACCCAGCTCATAGATGTGGGAGATGAGTGGCGACATGCCGTGATAGCGCAACCCGCCGGCGTGGATGGGGTCGGGCACGAAGTCATGGCCAAGGGTGTGCATCTTCACCAACGGGGTCATCCCGGCTGTGTCACCGAAGTCGTAGGCGTAGGTCCCTCGCGTCAGGGACGGGCACGACTCTGGCTCCACGGCGCGGATCACCGGATTCATCCGTCCCGCCAACTTCTCCCGCAGGAACGGGAACGACAGGCCACCGAAATTCGAACCCCCGCCCGTGCAGCCCACCAGCAGGTCAGGCGTCTCCCCGATCTTGGCGAACTGTAGGAGGGCCTCCTCGCCGATGATCGTCTGATGGAGAAGCACGTGGTTGAGTACTGACCCCAAGGCGTACTTGGTGTCCGGGTCTTGGGCGGCCACCTCAACCGCTTCGGAGATGGCGATGCCCAGCGATCCCGTGTGGTCGGGGTTCAGCTCGAGTTGCGCGCGCCCGGCTTGCGTGAGCGGCGAGGGGGAGCGATGGACGGTCGCCCCGAACGTTTCGATCATCATGCGGCGGTAGGGCTTCTGGTCGTAGGAGGCCCCCACCTGCCACACCTCGCACTCAAGGCCGAAAAGGGCGCAGGCGAACGCCAGCGCCGTACCCCATTGCCCGGCCCCGGTTTCGGTGGTCAGTTTTCGGACTCCAGCCCGGGCGTTGTAGAAGGCCTGGGGCACCGCGGTGTTGGGTTTGTGTGAGCCCGCAGGCGAGACGCCCTCGTACTTGTAGTAGATCCGCGCGGGCGTGCCGAGCGCCTTCTCCAGACGATGGGCCCGGAACAGCGGCGACGGCCGCCACAGGCGGTAGACGTCCTGAACCTCGTCCGGGATGTCGATGTACCGCTCAGGCGTGACCTCTTGCAGGATGAGATCCATCGGGAACAGCGGGGCCAGGTCGTCCGGCCCGATCGGCTGATGGGTGCCCGGGTGCAACGGCGGGGGCGGTGGAGAAGGCAGGTCGGGGATGATGTTGTACCACTGCGTCGGCATTTCGGACTCGTCCAGGACGATCTTGTGCTGGTCAACCATCTCGGCCCCTTCGCTCGTAACCCGATGGTTCGCACGCTAGCGGCGCAGGCGTCCCAGGGCGAGGGTCTTGGCGTTCGGGCTTGGGCTTTCTCAGATCGGGCGACTAGAGGTACTGCCCCCGCGGAGGGTTGTCGTCGCTGACGACGTGTGGCCCCTCCTGGCCGTCAGGGCCGGTAATGGCGCGTCGACGCATTTCCTCGAATTGAGCACGCGCAGCCATCTGCTGAGCGAACAACGCCGTTTGGATTCCGTGGAAAAGCCCCTCGAGCCAGCCCACCAACTGAGCTTGCGCGATGCGCAACTCTGCCTCGGTGGGCACGACGTCCTCGGCGAAGGGAAGTGAGAGTCTTTCCAATTCGTCAATGAGCTCCGGGGCCAGCCCGGACTCGAGCTCGATGAGGGAGCGGCGATGGATGTCGCGCAGCCGCGCGCGCGACTGCTCATCGAGCGGAGCCGATCGCACTTCTTCAAGGAGTTGTTTGATCATCGACCCGATCCGCATCACCTTGGCGGGTTGCTCGATGAGATCGCCGACACCTCCCGCCTCCTCGGGTACCGCGAGTTCGAGATGGCCTGAACCGTCGGGCTGTGGTTCCTGCGCGTGACCATCGGGACCGACGACGACGTAGGGGTGCTGCTCGCTCATGGGCCCATCCAACCTGATCCGGACGAGGTGAGCAGAACCCAGCGGGCCGTCTCTTGCTCCCGGGGATCTCACATCAGTTGAAATTGCCTGGCGGACTTCCGGTTCAACGGCCATCCTCTGCAGGTGATCACCTTGCGGCCCGTCGCCCTTCCCGATGATCTGGAGGGGCTCTTCGTCGTGGCCAAGAGGTGCGAGGAAGCCGCTGTGGAGGCGGTCGACACGACTCGTGCCGACATCGCTTCGCTGTTCACTTCCCCTGAGGCCGACCTGGTGAACGGCACTCGCGTCGCCGTCGACGAGCACGGCGCGGTCGCCGGGTTCGTCGCGTTGGAGGTTGACAGCGCCGGTCGTGAAGTCATGTTCGACGCCTACGTGAACCCGGGCGTGGAGGTCGGTGTGTGGGACACCCTGCTTGCGCACGCATGGTCTTTTGGCGCTGGCGTCGTGGGCGAACTGGACAACACCGATCGGAAGGGCTGGGGGCTGGCTGGGGGGTGCCATGCCTCAGATCGTGCGTATGCCGCGGCCCTCACGCGAGCGGGAATGACCCCCGTTCGGCGCTTCCACACGATGGAGATCAGTGTCGAGGCGGCCAACCCACCCACATCACCCGTCCTCCCCACCGGAGTTGCGGTCACTTCTGCAGCCCAGGACGAGAACGAACTCGACGTAGCGCACCTGATTTGGAGGGAGTCCTTCGCCGATCACTGGCGTTATGTCGATCGCACGCGAGGAGACTTCCTCGCCCACATGCGCAGCCGCGCCTTCGATCCCGGACAGTGGTGGATCGTGCGTCTGGACGGCGTCCCAGCGGGGGTCTGCATCGGGGATGATCGGTTGGCGGAGCTTGGGACCGGATACATCTCGGTGCTTGGCGTCCGCGCCGAGTTTCGAGACCGAGGCATCGGCCGGTTGATGCTCGAGTGGTTCTTCGCCCAGGCGGCGGCGAGGGGACAGGGGAGCGTCAAGCTCGGAGTTGACACCGAGAACGGGACCGGAGCCCCGGCCCTCTACCGCGCCGTCGGGATGCGACCGGTCCAGACCATCGACGCGTGGGAACGGCCGCTCACCTGACCCGGTTGCCGAGGGCGCTTGCCTAGGGCCGTACGAGCAACACCTTGCCGACGTTGTCCCCGGCCTCCAGCACCCGGTGGGCCGCCGCGGCCTCGGACAGAGGAAACGTGCGGTCGATGATCGGTCGTACTCGACCAGCCTCGATCTGTGGCCAGACATTGTCGATGACTGAAGCGACGATCGCGGCCTTCTCAGCAAGCGGTCGAGACCGCAGCGCGGTTGCCATGACGGCGGCTCGTTTGGTGAGTAGTTGCCCGAGGTCCAGTTCCGCCTTGGTGCCACCCTGGAGCCCGATCACCACGAGCCGCCCGTTCTGGGCGAGCGCGTCGACGTTGCGGGCGAGGTACTTGGCGCCCATGTTGTCGAGGATCACCTCGGCTCCGCGGCCCCCCGTCGCTTCGCGGACTTCCTCGACGAAGTCCTGCTCGCGATAGTTGATCAGAACCTCCGCGCCGAGGTCCGCGCACCGCCGAAGCTTCTCCGTCGAGCCTGCCGTGACGGCGACCTTGGCGCCCAGGGCCACCGCAAGTTGGGTCGCCATCGTGCCGATCCCCGAACCGCCACCGTGCACCAAGATCGTTTCTGTGGGTTGCAGGGCAGCAAGCATGAACACGTTGGACCAGACGGTGCACGTGACCTCCGGAAGGCCGGCTGCTGAGATCTCGTCGAGGCCCTGCGGGATGGGGAGCAGTTGGCCGGCGGGAACGGCCACACGCTCGGCGTACCCACCCCCCGTCAGAAGTGCACACACGGGCTGCCCCACCTCCCATCCGGTGACGCCGGAACCGATCTCGAGGATGCGGCCGCTGCACTCCAGCCCCGGGTAGGGCGACGTGCCTGGCGGCGGGTTGTAGACCCCCTTCCGCTGCAGGAGGTCGGCACGATTCACTGCGGTGGCGCTGATCTCGACGATGACCTCCCCGGCGCCGGCGATCGGATCCGGGACTTCACGCCACGTGAGGACGTCCGGCCCCCCGGGCTCACCGATCACTACGGCGTACACGACAGCCGCGCGCTATTCGTCGCGCGTGTGGTGAGTGGCGGCCCGCCGAACGACCACCACCCGGTCAGTCGCGTCGAAGACCTTCACGGCGTGCTCGTCGAAGCGGTGCACCGTTCCCCCTCGAATGACCGCAAGAACGAGATCGCTGCTGTCCTCCGGACGCATGCCGAGTTCGCGCGGCGTGATGGGGCGCTCTGCGATCTCTAGACCTTCACCCGGTGCGAGCAGGTCCGACGCCAGGGCACCCGCGACCGGGCTGGTGGCGGCGAGACCAAGCAACTGACCGGCAGCCGAGGAGGAGGTGATGACCGCATCGGCTCCGCTCTGCTCCAGGAGCGGCCCGTTTTCGGCTTCCCTCGCGGTCGCGACAATTCGAGCGCCGGCGTTCATCCGGCGGGCCGTGAGCACCGCGAGAACCGACGTGTCGTCTCGGTCTGTGGCCACCACCACGGTGCGCGCCTTGTCCAGATGGGCCCGCTGCAGCACCTCAGACCTGGTGGCGTCCCCTTGGACGGCGACTAGGCCCATGCGATTGGCTTCAGCGATCGACAACGGATTGGGATCGATGACCGCCAGATGGCGACCCTGCGCCCCGTGGTCGAGCAGCGAATGCGCGGCCGCCCTGCCCTTGGTGCCGAATCCGAGGATGACGGTGTGGTCCTGCACGTGGTTCCTCCAACGGCGTGCGCGGTTTTCCGCGCGGGACTGTGCGGTGAGCGCCTCGATCGTTGTTCCCACGAGCACGATCAGAAACAGGACGCGCAACGGGGTGACGGCGAGGATGTTGATCAGCCTGGCCGAGTCGCTGACTGGGGTGATGTCGCCATAGCCCGTCGTGGACACGCTGACGGTGGCGTAGTAGACCGCGTCCAAGAACGAGATTCGCCCATCCGAAGTATCGGTGTAGCCGTCTCGGTCGAGGTACACGATGAACGCCACCACGAACAGAATCGCCAATGCGGCGCCGAGCCGACGCAACACAATCTGCATCGGGCTCGCGGCGGTCCCGGGCAACTTGACGCCGGTAGTTTCGGACACGCCCTGCAGCCTAGGGCGGACCCTCGCCGATCGCGGGATGCGCCTCACTCCAGACCGCCCCGGTGGGGGGCGCGCTAGCGTCGCGTCGACAACTCGACCACCAGCCCGCTCGGAGTAGCAGCTATGACTGATCCGGTTGCCTATCGCAGTGCACGTGGGGTGGCCACGGTCACGCTGACCGACCCTGAAGCGCGCAATGTGCTCACCCCCGATTCCCTGGCCCTCCTGGAGGGAGCCTTCGAATTGGCCGAACGGGCTGAAGACGTACGCGTCATCGTGCTCACGGGGGAAGGCAACACGTTCTGTGCGGGCGCCAATCTACGAGGTGCCGCTGCGGCCGAGGACGGTTCCTTTGCGGCGCGGGCGCCCGCGCACCTGGCGGCGCTGTTGCGGCAGATGGTGGACTGCCCCAAGCCCATCGTCGGACGAGTCCAAGGCCATGTGGCCGGAGGCGGCAACGGGTTGGTTGCGGCCTGTGACGTGGTGGTCGCCGCCGACCACGCCAAGTTCGCCTTCTCAGAGGTGCGCGTCGGGGTGGCCCCTGCGGTCATTGCGACCGTGTGTTTGCGCCGGATGCCTGCTGCGCAGGCAGCGGAGCTCTTCCTGACCGGTGAGCGGATCACCGCCGAGCGGGCCGCGGCTGCGGGTCTTGTGCACCGAGTGGTGGACCTCGCCGGCCTCGACCGCGCCACACAAGACGTGGTCGACGCCCTACTCTTGGGCGGCCCCGTGGCTCTGGGCCGTACCAAGGAACTACTCAGCCGACTGCCGGGGATGTCACGAGAAGAGGCTTTCGCCTGGACGGCGGAACTGTCAGCGGAACTGTTCGCCTCCGAGGAGGCGGCCGAGGGAATGGGTGCGTTTCTGGAACGGCGTCGGCCCTCCTGGTGTCGCGACTAGGGCGTCTTCAATCAACTCGACCCCGGTCGAGAAGGGCGCGGCAGTGATCTCAGGAACACGCCGACATCGGTCCGGGAGCGCAACCGTAGGACGTCCAACGTGGACCAGCGCGGGTCCGCCATCCTTGCCTCGTAGCGCTGGACGTATCGGTCATGCTGGGTCCAGGCCCATCGGATGATCGACCGCTCGGGGTCTGGATGCAGAACCTTCCCCACCCGCTCACGGTTCCCGTTCCAGAGCTCCTCCCGACGGACCACACGCCGCGTGGTCCGAGCGAGGATCTGGCGCATGATTAGCGAGCGCGGGAGGTCGAGCCACACCACGGTGTCCGCTCGGGCCCAGACCAGGTCGGTGACAGCGCTGTAGTTGCCGTCGATGACCCAGCCGTCCCCTGAGGTGGCCGCATCGATGGCCGTCACCAGCTCCGCCTCGGGTAGCTCCATCCAGCCGGGTTGGTGGTAGATCGCGTCGATTTCTACGTGTATGACCCCGAGGGCTTCAGCGATGCTGCGGGACAGGGTCGACTTGCCTGAGCCGGAGTTGCCGACGACCGACACGTTGCGCACACCGGCACGATGCCAGACGCGTGCGGCGCAAGCCGAAGGGCCGGCTCCGAGGGATCGGAACCGGCCCTTCGAGTGCGTTCTGACTAGCTGAGTTTCTTGGTCGTGTAGTTCTTCACTGAGGACTTCTCGCCGATCTTGTCGACGCCCCAGTAGTGGATGTCGAGCGTGCCAGACTTCAGGCCCTTGACCTTCAGCGACCACGAACCGCTGTTCTTCAGCGAAGTGTTGACCGTCTTGGCGGAGGCCTTGGCCTTCTTGGCCGAGGACGCCTTCTTCCACGTCTTTCCGGTGTAGTAGTAGGACGACTTGCCGCGCTTCTCGGTCAGCTTGACCTTGACGGACTTGACGCCGCTCTGGTCAGTGGACTTGCCCTTGAGGGTGGTCCAGGAGGCGACCTTGGTGGGCTTGTTCGGCTTGGTCAGGCTCACCTTGGGGCCAGTCGTGTCGACGACCGCAAGGGAGGTCGACAGCGCCCAGTCGGTGCCCCCGGTGATCTGCGCGTACGTCGTGCCGGGGTTGTAGAAGACATCGAACCCCTGAGGGTCGTCATCCAAGCCGCCGCTGGTTGGACCCACGGAATCCATCATCAGGTCAGTCAGCGTCAGCGTGTGCTGGCCCGGTTTCACGTTCTTGAAGGTGCCCTTGATGACTACGCCGGAGGCAAAGGTGGTGGTGTGCGCTGCCACGTTGTTGGTTCCCACCGGCCCGTTGAAGTGCTTACCTCGCACGTTGGCTGAGCCGTCGAGGCGGACGAATGCGTCAAGCTGGTAGTTGCCTGCGGAGATCGCAATCGGTCCTGCGTGCGGTCCCGCGTCGATCTCCACGGTCACCTTCACATTCGCGCCGGACTGGGTCGCGGTCAGCTTTACGTCCTGGCTGGGCCCGGGGTTGGTGGGCGTCGATTCCCCGGTGTCATACCAAGAGGTCCCGACGTTGACGAGCGGCGATCCCATGATCGTCGCCGTGGTGGTCGTCGCTGCCAACGCCGGCGTGGCGGCGGCGAGCGCTGCTGCACCAAGTGCGGCTGCAGTGGCGCCAGCGATGAGGCGAGGCGCCAGTCGGCGCTGAGATCGGGTGGTCATGAATCTCCTCGAGATGAAGGTGTGCAGAAAGGGAACCATGGAGCGCTTGGCGGAACAATCAGCCGGACGGCCCAATCGGGCCCGACGTTACGTGAACCGACGGATCGAGTGCGCACGTCGTTCCGCGTCGCGCATCCTGGGGGCGAGTGATTTGTCCCACATTGGACTCAGAGCCCAGGCTCAGGCGGTGACGTTCTCGACGAGCTCGTAGATCTCGATGGTGCTGGAAGTGGTGAGGTCGACCGCGACATCGTGAGCCACTCGGAATGACTCCGATTTCACCCACGCGTGGAAGGACGATGAGTCCTCGAACTCCATGAGGGACATGAATGGATCGTCTGGGTTCTTGGGTCTCATGAGCGTTGAACGCCTCAGCCCTGGGACGTCAGGCAGGTGGTCGCGCATGCTCGCGCCGAAGGTGGCCTCGAACTCATCGGCCTTCCCTTGGGCCACGGTGATGCGGTTGACGACGACGTACACGCAGGCTCCTGATGACTTGGGCAGGACGGGACTGACCAGAGTGTGTCACCGGCCCCACGTCTGGCATCAACCGTGGGACCAACCACGGGGGCGCTGATCGGGGGCCGGCGCTACCGTTGTCTTCGGGAGGGCTCGCATAGTGGCCGAGTGCGGCGGTCTTGAAAACCGCTAGGACGGGTGACCGTTCTCCAGGGTTCGAATCCCTGGCCCTCCGCCCAGTCGCTAGCGATGACACACGGACCCACCCTGCAGCATCGGATCGGCCTGCGCGGACGGTCCAGGTCAGGCGGGTCCTGTGACTGAAGCGGCCAAGGCCCGCACATGAGCGACGTTCGTGCCGCAGCAGCCACCGAGGATCTTCACCGCGGGTAGGGACCTCGAGAGCTGGACATAGCTAGCTGCTAGATCGAGTGGATCTCCGGCATCCAACTCTTCTGCCTCATCCAGTTCGGCGTGACTCAGGCGTGAGGCATTGGAGCGCACAGCACCGATGCGTTGCACCCAGGTCTCGGTCGGGTCGATGTCCGCCGCGGCGACATGCTCCGGGTGGGCGCAGTTCACCATGAACCACGAGGTGTAGTTGCCCGTGGTCGTGTCCACCTTGGCCACAGCTTCGGCCAGGGTCTCTCCGGAGGGCAACCGTCCGTCGGTCTCGACGGTGAATCCGGCCACGACTGGTATCCCCACCTGCGCCGCGGCAGCCACCACGCCGGCGGCCTCGTCGGAGTAGGAGTAGGTGAACGTGGTGACCAGGTCGACGCCCGCGTCGGCTAGGGCCGCGATCTGGGGACGGTGGTACTCAGCCGCCTCGTCGGGGGTCATCCTGGATCCGGGTACGTACCCGTCACCTCTCGGCCCCAGACACCCACTCACCAAGAGCGGCTCCTCGCTCGTCCATCCCGCACGCAGGCCCAGCGCCAGGTCAGCTGCCAACTGGTTGACTCGGCGTAGGTCATCTGGGCCATAGCCCAAAGTGGCCCCCCAGTCGGCGTTCGCACGCCAAGTGGGGGTTTCCAGCACGAACCCGGCCCCGAACTCAGCGGCCGTGCGCAGGTAGTCATCGAAGTACTTCGTGAGGTGGCTCCTTCCCTCGTCGGTTTCGACGAGAGGGAAGGCAGCGAACTCCGGAAGGTCCAATCCGTGTTCGAAGATGAGTACGGTCTCCAGCCCTCCATCCGTGAGCATCAGGCCGGATGGGGGCAGCGTGTCCGCGAAGGAAGAAGTCATAGAGGTAGTTCAGCGGATGCAGCATCCGGCTGCATGAGGTCTGCATGAGGATCGGATGTGGATCGGTCCGAGTCTTCGGTGTGGCTCCGCAAGGCGGCCAGGGCCACTTCCGCGGCCCCGACCACGCTGAGCAACTCGCCGGCGGTCATCCACGCTGAAACCTCGGCTGGACCCAGCAGGGCCGAGATCCGTGCCAGCGTGTCATCGACCCCCTCGACGTCACGGCCGGTGCCTGGCCGGGCCCCGTGGCTGTGGGTGTAGGCGCCGACGGTGACGGCAGCCTCGAACTCCTCGAGCCCAGCGAGCACCGGGACCACGTTGCGAAGGAAGGTGGTCAGGTGCGTGACATTGTCTCGTCGCAGGAAGATCGTCATGATCGCGATGAACGTGTCAACCGACGACCCTAGGTCCGGTCCTCGCCCGAGAACGGATGCGTACGTAGCTTGAGCGACGCCGCTCACGAAGACGTTCCCGACCTGGTCTCCTAGCCGGATCGCGCGAGTCAACTCCTCAGCTGCGGCCGCCGCTCCCAAAGCAGCGAGAGCCTCGCCTCTGGCGTAGGCGAGCCAGGCTTCCTCGGAGGGAGCGATCGTTTGCGTCAGGTGTTCCTCGAGTCCGCTCAGCACCTCAAGGGCCGCCAGGGGCTCGTCTTGATACACAAGCGCAAGCGTCCAGTTCGTCGTCCCAATGGCGACGGCACGTGCGCTACCGATGTGTCGTCCGACCTCGACCAATTGCTGGGCGAGTTCCACGGCGTCGCCCATGCGACCTTGGTAGAGGGCGACGTCTGAAAGCGTCTCGAGGGCGCTTGTTCGCTGCCAGGGGTCGCCTCCGGTGAGAACGTCCCCGGCGAGTTCTCGGGCACGGTCCAACTCGCCGCTTTGGGCCGCGGCGGTAGCCAGAACAGCAGCCACGGGGATCGGCATCGGTAGGCCCGGCTCCGCGAACCCGTGCGCCCACAGGGCCGGCTCGGGCCACATCCTCGAGTAGCTGTAAAGATGCAGAGCAGCAGTGAGCTCGAGCGCCAATTCTCGATCGTGGGTCAGCGCCCACGCGTGCGCTGTGCGTGCGTCATCGGCCAACCGGGCGAAAATCCCAGCGCCCTGCGCCTCTTGAGGTCCGCGAAGTAGGTGGTCGGCCCGCGTGAGCGTCTGCGCGACGAAGACGGCATGCCGGCGAGCGGATTGATCCCCTTCATGTTCACGTTGACTGGCAACGGCGGCGGCCACCGTTCGGAGCACCTGGAAGCGAGGCGCGCCGCCAGTGCCCACGGGAGACAGCAGAGACCGGTCCACAAGCTCGCGCACGATGCTGAGGCCTGGCGCGTGGTCGTCTGCGGCAACGTCGGCGCCATCGCTCGCTGTGAAGGCCCCCGCAAAAGCCGTCAAGGCAAGTAGCCCCTGGTAGGACGGCTCGTCCAGCCGGCGCAGGGATTCATAAATCAGCAACTGCAACGAGTCGTGGCGACCGGAGGTGTCCCGACGAGTCGCTGTGACGAGGTCAGGTCGGGTGTGAACCAGCTCGAGGAGGTCGGGGACGGAGAGGACAGCAGACATCGAGGCGAGCATTTCAATCCCGAGCGGCAGCCGGTCGACTGCAGCGGTGAGGTCATCGAGGTCCTTGTCGCTGTGAGACGAAAGCTCGGCCAGCGGGGCGAGGTCGGCGGCTCGCGAGGTGAGGAGTTCTCGAGCGGAGAGCACTGAGAGCGGGAGCACTGGCCACAACTGCTCGCTAGCTACCCCAAGCCGTTCCCGGCACGTGACGATCACCGTGAGCCGACCGGTCTGCTCGAGTAGCTGCTGGCACAAGGTGGCCACTTCAGCGACGAATTCGTCTGCGTCGTCGAGAAGCAGGATTCCGTCGGTCCGCGCGAGCGCGGGTGCCAGGTCTTCGGGCTGTCCTCCGACCACGCCGGCCGCCCGAGCGACGGCGGCTGGGAGCTGGGCCGCGGTGTCGATGGCCGTCAGGTCGACCGTGAGAGCGCCGTCGAAGCGAGCCGAGCCGGCGATCGCAGTGATCTGTCGGGCCAAACTCGACTTCCCCACCCCGCCCGGCCCGACGAGAGTCAATAAGCCTGGACTCAACATCCGGTCCTTGAGCAGGGCGATGTCGCGTTCTCGCCCGAGCAGAGGACCGGAGAGAGGCAACGAGGCAGCCTCGATCTCGGCAGCGATGAATTGATACCCGTGGCCACGCACCGTGCGCACGACGGTCTGCAACTCGCCGTCATCGCCGGTCGCCCGTCGGATCTCCTTGACTCGCGTCGCGAGCGCGGAGTCAGAGATCCATCGACCGCCCCAAATGGTCTCCTTGAGTTCATCCTTCGACATCGCTCGATGGCGCTCGCGGATGAGTTCGGCCAGCAGGTCGAACGCCTGAGGCTCAAGGTGCTGGAGCTCGCCGCCGCGCAGGACCCTTCGGGTGGTCAGGTCGACCGCAAAGGTGCGAAAGAGCAGCATCTAGTCGCGCTCCTCCGAACGCCGCTGCTAGAGCCCAGGTATCGGCGGGCCGTACGTCAAACACACGCCGGTCGCCGTCACACCGAGGAACATCGCGGCCAGCCCGATCGCCACGGCTCGCTGCCAGGGTGCCCGGGGGCCGGGCATCGAAGGCGGCATGTACGTCGGAGGCAGCGGAGATCCGCCGCGTAGCTCGGCCCAGTGCGGGTCCAACTCGGCGTCGCCAGCCGCGGCTGGAACGTTGGCGTAGGGCGTGTCCCAACCCGTCGTCGTCTCGTCAGGTGTGCTGCTCAAGGCGGTCCCCATCTGTCGAGTGTGGGGTTCTCAGGGCCTTCGGGCAACGCAGACGACGATATTCGCCGATGCGTGAGCATGACGTAAGGGTGCGCAGAGGCGAGAACCACTCGATCAGTACGTCGGGATCCGGCGCGCGACCAGGTCGTCGGCTCGGTTGTTGACCTCGCTGTCGCCGGTCACCGCATCCATGAAGTCGGCCCGTTCAAGCGCCATCAGCACGGTCGGCTCGTCGGCGATGACCGTCGCTGTCCGTGGGACATCGCGAAGCAGTGCGATCTCCCCGAACGGGTCACCTGGGCCCATGTGGGACAGGAGGTCGCCGCGGTAGGTCGCCGTGGCGCGGCCGGTCTCGATGACATAGAACCGGTCGCCCGTCTCGCCCTCGGTGATGACAGCATCGCCCGCCGCCACCTCGACCCGGATGAGGCGTTGTGCCACCAGCTCGAGGGATTTTGGTTCGAGCGGTGCGAAAAGCGGCAATCCACGAAGGAGTGGCAGGCCTTCCGGCGCACCCAGTTCTCGGTCGAGCGATCGCAGGCGCCCCATCGCGGGAAGGACGATCACCGTGATCAACAGCGCCAGAACGGCCAGGGCCCATTGGAGTCCGAACAGGCTTACTAGGAGCGGCATCAACATGGACCCCAGCGCCATGGCTGCGATCAGCCCCGTTTCCAAAGCGCCGAACACACGGCCCATCACCTCATCGCCGGCGAGCCTTTGCAGAATCGTGGACGCGTTGACATCGACGACGGGGTTCGCAAATCCGATGATGAACATGGCCACGAACGCCGCCCACTGGCTCGGCCAGATCGCCGCGAGCAGCAGCGGCAGCGCCCAGAAGATCACGCCCACCCCGAAGTCGGTGGCGAGCTTGCGTGCCGTGGCCCTACCGATGGCGAACAGGCCACCCAGGATGGCGCCCACGCCCAGCATGCTGTCGAGATAGCCCACGCCTCTGGCCCCGAAGTTCGTCATGTCCACCGCCATGGCCACAACGAACACGATGGAGGCGCCCGCGACGATCGTCTGAGCGCAGTAGACCAGGGTGATGAGACGGAGGTCTGGGTGCGCCCAGATGGTCTTGAAGCCAGCCATCGACTCCGTCCAGAAGCTTTCGCTGGCCTCCTGTCCGTTCTTACTTGCGCTGACGCTCGCTGGTCCGTCCTCCGACGTCGTCACTGATGCCGGCGTCGAAGCGTTGGTCTTGGATGGTGTCTCCTTGGCCGGGACCTTGATCCGGTAGACCAAGGCGGCCGACCACAAGAAGGTCAGAACGTTGAAGATCAGGACGGCCGGGATGTCGAACCAGGTCAACATGAGTCCGCCAAGAGCAGGCCCGACGAAGAACGCCAGGCTTTCGACGGTGCTCGACGCGCCATTGGACGCGGTGAGTTCCTCGGGCTTGTTCACCAGGTGCGGTACGAGCGCCGCGACGGCTGGACGGAATGGGGCTGCGACCAGCCCGGTCAACGTCGCCAGGACGAACACTGCAGCGGGTGCCGTGTCGGTTTCGATGAGGACCGCGGCCACCAAGATGATGCCCGCCCGGATGAGGTCCGTGGTCACCATGATCGCCTTGCGCGAGAACTTGTCGACCAGGGTGCTGGCGAAGGGAGTGACCAGCGCCATCAAGATCAGGCGCGTCGTCCCCCAGATCCCAACGGCTGCGACGCCACCGAAGTCGTAGGCCCACACGAGGATGGCCGTCGCGTAGGCCCAGTCCCCGATGGCTGAGCCAGCGAAGGCCAGGTTGATGCGCCGCAGCCCGGGGTTGCGGAAGACCGTGCCCAGAGACGAACCGGTTTCCCTGAAGGTGTCCTTGACGACCGACACAGGTGCTCCCTCGCGCGCGCTCCACAGCCCGTGCCGCGGACTCGAACGGACCCTAGTGGGCTTCGTCTTCCGATCCGGGCAGATCCGCGCACCTCGCGCGGCGCTGGATTTGTGGTCCCGGCGCTGCGTACTAGGCTCGGGTCCTGGCTTCCTGAGCATCCTGGCTTGTTGAGCGCTGAGAGGATCTATCCATGAGTGACGAGCTTGAGGTCGGACCGGTCGACTACCTGGTAGTCGAATTCCCCGGCAGCAAAATGACGGGGGAGGGCCTCCCGATCCTCCTCGACCTGGTTGAGCGCGGAGTGATTCGCATCCTCGACTTGGTGTTCGTCCAGAAGGCGCTGGATGGCACGGTCAGCGGGTTGGTGATCGCCGATCTGGACGGGGACGGCGTAAACGACCTCGTGGTCTTCGAGCGATTTGCCTCCGGAATCCTCGAAGAGGACGACATCGCCGATGCGGCGAACGCGGTCGAGCCCGGCAATGCTGCGGGGATCCTGGTGTACGAAAACACGTGGGCAGCCCCTTTCGCGGCCGCCTTGCGTCGTTCCGGGGCGGAACTGGTCGCCAGCGGACGGATTCCGGTTGCCGATGTGATCGCCGCACTTGACGCTGCTGACGCTCGAGACTGAGCCAGCGGTCACAGGCGGCGTCCCGCCACCTCTCGACCCCACCTCTCGACCCACCACCGAAGGGACACACCCCATGCCAGGACTTATCCGTGGCGTTGCTCGTACCGCGGTCATCGCAGGTACCGCCTCGACTGTGGCCGGACGCGTCAATCACCGCCAGCAGCAGAAGTGGGCCGGTGAAGGGCAGCCAGCTCAGCCAGCTCAGCCGCAGTACGCAGCCCCCCCGCCTCAGTACGTCGAACCTGCGGCAGCGCCCGAACCGCAGGAAGACCCGATGGAACGGCTGAAGAAGTTGGCTGAGCTGCGCGATGCCGGCATTCTCACCGAGGAAGAGTTCAGCGCGGAGAAGGCGAAGATCCTTAACGGCTGACTAGAGACTGGGGCGCAGCCGGGCGACCCAGAGCTCCTCGGACGGCCAGCGCGCAGCCCACTCGGCGGACACGATCACGTAATAGATGTGGTCAGTCGCGTCCGGCGGTGCGTAGAGCTCGTGCATGGCGTCCACGGTGAATCCCGCGGAGGTCAGCAGGTTGATCCACGCCCCGGGTGAGAGATGGTGCTCGACGCCGCCCCCCGGCCATCGGACAGTCTCGACGTCCCGGGAGCCGCGGAGCAGTCGATCGGCGGCCACGCCGCCCTCGGCCGGGACGCACAGCGCGCTGAGCAGGCTGTTGGTGAGGAACACGAGCCGCCCACCGGGTCGGAGTACTCGGGCCGATTCGTGGAGCCATCTGCGCGGGTCGGCCCATGCGGCGGCGCCATGCTCGCTGACGACGAGGTCGAATGAATCGCTGGCCAGCGGGAGGGCGTCGGCATCGCCTTGGATCAGCGGGAACTCGGGTCCCACTGACTCGGAGCATCGACGAGCGGTCCGCAACTGGTCCTCGCTGAGATCGATCGCCACCACTCGCGCGCCGCGCCGAGCGATTCGTGCCGCGACGTACGCCGTGCCGCAGGCCAGGTCCAGGACGTCCAGCCCGGCCACATCGCCGAACGCGTGCAGGTCCTCATCCGCAGTCTGAAACAGGCCCCAGGTCATTCGGTTATCCCGCCAGGCCTGCTCGGCCACTCCATCGGTGTGCGCGAGGTTGACGTCCCGCCACAGCGCCCGGTTCTGCGCGCGGTCGGCCGATGAGCTCACTCGCTGAGCGTACGGCCGGGCCAAACGCCCGCCACGCGGCAGCCTGGGCCTGCAGACGGTGAAGTAGGAGGCACACTTCAGTGATGGTGATGCGACGGTGGCCCGCCATCGCCGCGGTGCTGGCCGTGGGCGGAGGTTCTCTCGCGTGGGCCCCCCCGTCCACGGCGGTTCAGGCGCCAGGCCCTGGGCCGTCCGGGGCAGTCGCGAGCGCCAACTTCGATGATCGGATCGCGCGTCTACTCAGTCAACGGGTGCGCAACCCACGACTGGGCGGCGACGTTTCCGTCCGCGTGCTATCGCCGTTCAGCACGCGTGTGATCTTCGCAGCGCAGCCAAAGCAAGCGCAGCTGCCGGCGTCGAACATGAAGCTGGTCACGGCGCTCGGGGCTCTGACTGTGCTCGGCCAAGGGCGCCAGTTGGCCACGCGGGTGGCCCTTCGGGACAAGGGCTCGGGCGTTGTTTTGGTCGGCGGCGGTGATCCGTTGTTGACGGGCAGCGACTTGGACGCCCTGGCGCGCGAGACCATGGCTGCCCTGACCTCCCAAACTGGGGGCAAGCGCCCCAGCAAGGTTCGGGTCTTCCTCAACGACCGTCTGTTCAACGACTCGTCCAGAGCTCCGGGGTGGCGTCCGGACTACGTCCCGGGCGAAGTGACCTTTGTTCGCGCCCTGGGGCGCCGGGGGGTCCGGGTGGTGGACACGGGGCGCGAAGCGGGGTTGTACTTCGCGGCTCGGCTTCGGGCCAAGGGCGTCGCCGTCAACTTTCGGGGTCGTGGGGCTGGCGGGCTCGGCCCGATCCTCGCGGCCCGAAGTCACTCGGTCGCTGCAGCAGTCCAGGTGATGCTGCGCGACAGCGATAACCAGGTCGCGGAGGTGCTATTCCGGCAGGTCGCCCTCGGTCGCGGTCGGGCACCGACGTGGACCGGAGCGAGGAAGGCGGCCGAAGACACCCTGGATGATCGCGGGATCAGTCGTGGGGGAGTGACCATCCGCGACGGTTCGGGACTCAGCCGCTCGGACCGGCTCAGCGCGCTCGCTACCTCCCAACTCCTCGCCGTCGTCCAGGGCCGATCGGAGCCCTCCCTGCGCGGGATGCTGGGCTGGCTTCCGGTGGCAGGGCGCACCGGGACGCTGGCCCCGTATGCCGCTCGCTACGTCACCTGGCCCACCCGGTGTGCCGCCGGGAAGGTGCACGCGAAGACGGGCACTCTGACGGGCGCACTTGCGCTGTCCGGCGTGGCTGAGGGCCGTGATGGTCGTACCCGGGTCTTCTCGATCCTCGTCAACCACCCACCAACCGGAAGGTACGGCGTACTCGCTGTCCGACGCGCGATGGATGAGCTGGCGACCACGATCACCGGGTGTTGGTAGCAGGCCCTAGAGAACGCCGCCGGGAATGACGAGCACGGGAGCGATCGCGTCCCAGCGTGCAATCTCGCACCCGTTGCTTCGCGAGTAGTCCGCGCTCACCGCTTGGCCGTTGTAGTTCCCCTGAATCGACGCGGTCTGATCGCCCCCATATATCTCGGTGCAGGCGACAGTCGGGGGAACCGGGGCGAAGGGATCGGCCGCTGCGGCCAGGGCGGCACACGCGGCATCCGGATCAGGATGGGTGCCACCCGCCGGTTCGCACGTGAGGGTCCACGCGTCGGCCGGCGCGTCCGCAGAGGCCTGGGCGGTCACCGTGAGCGAGGTCGTTCCGCTCCCGCCGGATGCGGGACTGCTGGGAGCTGTGCCGGTCGACCCGGTGCTTGCGCATCCGGCGACGCTCATCGCGAGGATGGCCAGGCCAAGGACCGCACCGCGGGCTCCCCAGTCCTTGAGCCGGGCTGATGGCTGATTCATGAACCGTTCGACTCCTCGCGCCATGGCGCGGTTCCCCTTCTCGCGCGTGTTCACCCAAGCAGGCAACCGAACCTATGGCCACCTTCGAGTCTGGGCATGGCAGCGCCGTACGGTGACCGACATGGCCTCTGCGACCAGTCAGCACACGTCGCCGTGGCGGGCCGGGCGTTGGTGGGCGACGACGGTGATTGCTGCGGCCGCCATCGTCGTCTGCGTGTTGCTGGGAGCCTGGCAGTTCGACCGCGCTCAGACGCGAAACGTCGCGGATGAGCCTCGTGATCCGATGGCGCGGGCCGTCGTGCCGCTGGCGAACGCAGTTCCCGAAGGGGGACGCGTCTTCCCGGGGACGCAGCCCCGCGCGGTAGTGGTGTCGGGCCGGTATGTGCCCGCTGATCAGGTGGAGGTGCCCGGACGGCAGCAGCAAGGGGTTGACGCCACCTACGTGGTGACCCCGCTCCTGACCACGGGAGGACCAGCCGTACTGGTCCTTCGTGGATGGGTACCCGCAGGGACGTTCGTTCCCCCACCAACAGATGAGATGGTCACCGTGACCGGGTGGCTCGTGCCGTCGGAGCCTCTGGACGCCGGCACGATCGAACAGCTCGAGCTCTCCAGCGGACAGCTGGCCACCGTGACCAGTGCGCGCATCGCGAGCGCGGTTCGGTATCCCTTGGTGGATGGGTACGTCGGACTGGTGGAGCAGTCACCGCCGCAGGACCAGCCCGCCGCTGCGCAGGTGACCCCAGTCGAGGTGCCGTTGCTCGCGGCGCCGGTCCGGTGGTCGTTGGTGAGTTTGGGCTATGCCATGCAGTGGTGGGTCTTTGCGCTCATCGGTCTGGTCATGTGGGTTCAGGCCCTACGCCTGGAGCGCCGTCGGGAGGCGAGCACTCAAAGCGAGGCGTCCCCGCCTGTTGGCTGACCGTCGGCCACCATCGCCCGCTCGGTCTGCTCGGTCCGGCGCACGCGGGGCTCCACGAAGAAGACGGCGAGCGGAACGGTCCCCGCGAGGGCAACGCCGAGGATCTTGAGCACCGGCCACTGTGCGATGAACCCGAGGGCGACCACGAGCACGACGTAGACCATGAACAAGAAGCCGTGGGCGGTGCCAACCACGGCGTTGACTTCTGGGTGGTCGAAGCCGTACTTCAAAGGCATGCCGATGAAGACCAGGACAACGAGGATCACGCCAGTGACATAGGACATCACCTGGTAGGACACGAACAGTTTCTGGCGCACGTGCGGCTCCTGCGTGAATCGACGTGTTGTCGAGTATCGGGGTGGAGCGGGTTCAGGCTTCGGGTGGGGCAGCGGCGGGGTTCGAGAGCTCGTTGCGGAGTCGAGCCAGGTCCTTCTCGGTGTCGATGTCGTCGGCAGCGCGCCAGGCGTCGGGAAGCACCGCTGGCTCGGTGCCATCCAGCACTGCGGCGAGCGCTCGCCCGCCGGTCGGCGCAAGATCCTCGAGTCGTGCGGCAAGCAACGGCCTGCGCCAGGCGGAAAGCAGCGGCTGACGTCGACTCGACGCGTCCTCGATCACGGCCAGGCCGGGGCCCGGATCACCAAGAGCCGCAAGGAGCGCCGGAATCGCCAGGCCGGCACGGGGCATGTCGCCCCCGATCAGTACGACGTCAGGGATCGTTGCCGCGACCAGCCGAAGACCCGCCTCGACGGCGGCCAGCGGCCCGGCGTACGGGGGGTCCTCACGCGTCCACTGCACGGCTCGGCGGGTCGGGATTGCCTCGCCGATGCAGACGACGGCTGCTTGGTGAGGCAATCCATCCACAGTGAGGTCCAGCAGGTGGCTGTCTGCCACCGACGTCGAGGCCTTGTCACGGCCGAGCCGTCGGGACCGCCCGCCGGTCAGCACCAGGACCGCGAGCGACGGTTCCGGACTCATCCGCCCGCCAAGGCAGCTGCAGCGCTGCTCTCGACTCGAGCATGCAATCGGTCGACCCAGTCCTCGTGCTCGGGCTTCATCAGGGCGCTGCGCAGGATGCGACCGGACTCGACGTCCGCCCGGATCGACGGCTTACGGACAGCAATCGCATCGCGCGTCACCCCCAAGGTGGCTAGGAAGATCGGATCGTCGGTCGTCATCAGCTCGTCCATGACGTGGCTGCTGGCGGTGTCAATGACCGACAGCGTGTCCGCGCGTGGGAAGTACGCGACGATGTCGAGTTCGGGACGCTGATAGAGACCCAAGACGTCGCTGGCTTCGATGAGGTCGGCCCAGCGTCGAGCCGCGCGCAGCCCTGGGCGTAGCACGGCGCCCAGCCCCTCCGTGCTGAGCGGGAGGACGCGAAACGTCGTCCACAACGCGGCGGCTGCGGCGCCGGCTCGAGAGCACTCGATAGAGATCTCGCCGAGATGCAGGTCCGCGGAGGTGAAGTACGTGTACGGGGAGTCGTGCGCGTAGAAGCGGCCAACTGCCGGGTCGGCAAACAGCACCGCTCCGCAGCCGTACGGCTGGAGGCCGTGCTTGTGCGGGTCGACGACGATCGAATCGGCTAGGGCGACCGCCTCGAACGGCTCGCGTGCGACGGCACCGACCATGGTGTCTGCCGGTGGCTGGCTCGCTACGTCCGCGACAAGCCGAAAGAACCCCCCGTACGCGGCGTCGACATGGATCCGACACCCGTATTGGCGCGCCAGCGGGACAATTTCGTGGATCGGGTCGATCGCCCCGATTGAGGTCGTGCCCAACGTGGCAACGACGGTTCCGATCGTGCCCGTCCGGAGGACCTCTTCGAGGGCGTCGAGGTCCATTCGGCCACCGGCGTCGACGGGCACGGCCTCGCCGGGGACGCCGAGCAAGCCGCACATCCTGCTGTGGGTGTAGTGGGCGTCGGCCGACCAAACGACGCCTCGATCCGGGTGGCTCTCGCGAGCCACGAACAGCGCCTCGAGGTTGGCGATGGTGCCGGAGGACGTCAGGTGCCCCAGGTGGGTGTCGAAGCCGAACATGGTGGCCAGCTGGGCCATCACTTCCAGTTCCAACCCGGCAGTCGCGGGGCCGCCATCGAGGGCGTGGTTATTGGGGTTGATCAACATCGTCGCGGCGTAGGCTGCCACCGCCACCGGGTGGGGTGGCTTGAGCATCTGGGCGGCGTAGCGGGGGTGATGGAAAGGGAAGTTGTCCGTGAGCCGCTCCCCGAGCTCGGCCAGGGCTTCGTCCGCAGTCACGCCACCGACGTCGGGCCCGCCGATCAGGCTCGGATCGGGCTCGACGGTCCCGTACGACTGCTGCCAGCGCTGAACTGGATCAAGTCCAGCGGCGATCAGGTCTGCAAGGTCGGGGCTCATGGGTTGGAGTCTGCCCGAAGCCCGAAGGAGCCTGGACGTTACACTTGGCGACAGATCATGCGATGATGTGTCACATGTTCAATGAGGCGCAGTTGTATGCCCCTGTCACGGTCGGACCCGACGACGCTGTCACCGTTCACCTGGGTGACAACCACCCCGGGGTCGACGACCCTGTCTACCGGCAGCGCCGCAATGACCTCGCCGCCCTCGCGCTCGACTGGCGGCCGGGGGAGCCGGTGCCCACCGCGCCGTACAGCCAGCAAGAGCACGAGGTCTGGGCCTTGGTGAGCCGAGAGCTCGCCAGCCTGCACGCGAGACTCGCGTGCCGCGAGGTTCTGGACGGGGCGGCCCTGCTGCGGTTGCCCAACAACCGGGTCCCGCAACTCACCGAGGTCACCGAGGCCCTGTCGCATCTCACCGGCTTCACCTACGTGCCGGCCGCGGGGCTGGTCGACCTCAGGACCTTCTACGGCTCGCTCGCGGACTCGACGTTCTACTCGACCCAGTACATCCGTCATCACTCCGTCCCGCTGTACACCCCCGAGCCCGACGTCATTCACGAAGTGGTCGGTCACGCGAACTGCTTGGCCCATCCACGCTTCGCTGCGTTGTACCGCTCGGCCGGGGAGGCCGCGCGTCGGGTCGAGTCGGAAGAGGCCCTGGAGTTCGTGTCCAAGGTCTTCTGGTTCTCGTTGGAATTTGGCGTGGTTCGTGAGCGCGAAGTGGTGAAGGCGTACGGCGCCGGATTGTTGAGCTCCTATGGCGAGATCCAGGAAATCATCCGCGCGCAGTTGCTTCCGCTGGACATCTCCAGGATGGGTGTCCAGACCTACGACATCACGCATTACCAGCCGCTGCTGTTCTGCGCGGACTCCTTCGATGAGATCGAGGACGTGGTCGGCGCGTTCTTCGACTCCGTCGACGACGAGGCTGTGTCAAAGCTGATGTCGGTATCCGCGGTCTGACCCTCCGCAGCTGGCCTGGCTAGGCTCCGCGGCGTGCGAGGCCGCTATCGATACCTGCTGAACGACGCGCAGGTCGACGTCGAGGAGACCTTCTCTCATGAGCGCGCGTCGTGGCAGTCGCGGCGAATCGCTGGGGGTGTCCGTCTCGAGGTCGAAGCCACCGTGGATGGCGCCGGAGTGTTCGACGAGGTGCTGGTCGAGTGGGTGGGGGCTGGCCTCCAGAGGAGTCTGACCGTTTCCCGAAGGGCCGACGGGTGGTGCTGGGCCTTGGCCGGGCCAACCGGTTCTGAGGAGCTGATCGTTGCGAGCAGCGCGTACTTCTTCCCGCTGTTGCGCTGCTTCCAGGGTCAGGTCGTCACCACGATCGAAGAGGCGGGTCCAGAAGGGCTGCATGTCGTTGTGCCGGATATCCGGGATCCTTCGGATGGTGATCAACTGCTGCGCCCGCTTGTCGATCGTCGCGCGGTCACTCGCCGGCCGGACGGGATCTACGAATACCTCGGGGGCTCCTATGACGCCGCCGCGCGCTGCACCATCGGCGCCGACGGACTGCTCGATCGCTACACATGGGAGCAACCTGGCGTGGGCAACTGGGACGTCCAGTGTGAACGCCTGACCTAGCCGCTTAGGTCTAGGCGTTCACGTCCTCGCACGAATGGCAGGTTGTTAGCCTGACGCCCCATGGGTGGACGTTCGACGCAGCCCGCGCTCGCGGGTTACCCGCAACTGTTGGAACGGATACGCGCTGACTACGCGGCGATCCCCGCGAGCGCGCCCGTCCGGTTGGCCAAGAAGACGTCGAATCTGTTCCGCATGCGGCATCAGACGCAGCACCCAGGGCTGGACGTGTCCGGGTTCTCGGGGGTCTTGTTCGTCGACGCGCAAGCCCGCACCGCTGACGTGCTCGGCATGACCACGTATGAGGATCTCGTCGATGCGACCCTGTTGCACGGGCTGATGCCGCTAGTGGTGCCGGAACTGAAAACGATCACGCTTGGTGGGGCGGTGACCGGCCTCGGCATCGAGTCCACGTCGTTCCGCAACGGCTGTCCGCATGAGTCGGTCCTCGAGATGGACGTGCTGACCGGCGATGGGCGAATCATCACGGTGACTCCCCAAGGCGAGCACGCTGAGTTGTTTCACGGCTTCCCCAACTCCTACGGAACCCTCGGCTATGCATTGCGCCTGCGGATCGAGCTCGAGCCGGTCCTGCCTTACGTCATGCTCACGCACACCCGCTTCCACCATGCCGGGGAGTTCTCTGAGGCGATGTCCACGGCGATCGAGACGCGGATCCACGCGGACGTCGCGGTCGACTTCTTGGATGGAACGGTCTTTTCTGACGCCGAGATGTACCTCACCGCGGGGACCGCGGTCGCGGAGGCGCCGTACATCTCCGATTACACCGGGAACGAGATCTACTACCGCTCCATCCAGGCACGGTCCCGCGACTACCTCGCCATCCGCGACTACATCTGGCGTTGGGACACCGATTGGTTCTGGTGCTCGCGTGCCTTGTTCGTCCAGAAGCCGTGGGTGCGGAGGCTGACCCCCAAGCAGTACCTGCGCTCAGACACCTACTGGAAGGTCGTGGGGTTCGAGCGGCGGCACGGCTGGAAGGCGGCGCTCGACCGTCGGCTGGGCAAGCCGGAGCAGGAGGCCGTGATTCAAGACGTCGAGGTGCCGATCGCGCGTCTGCCGGAGTTCCTCGAGTTCTTCCACCGCGAGATCGGAATCGCTCCGGTTTGGGTCTGCCCGTTACGGCAACGCGACCGTGACCGCACCTGGGACCTCTACGTTCTGGACCCCGACACGATCTACGCCAATGTGGGCTTTTGGTCGACGGTCTCGCTTCCGGCAGGTGCTGCCGACGGCCATCACAACCGTCGAATCGAGCAGGTGGTGGGCGAACTGGGCGGGCGCAAATCTCTTTACTCCACCTCGTTCTACCCGCGCGAGGAGTTTTGGGCGACCTATGGCGGAGCCACATACGACGTGCTCAAGAAGTCTTATGATCCCGATCAGAGGTTGCTCAACCTGTACGAGAAGACGGTTCAGGGGAGATGAGTGCGGTGCAGTTGGCCGACGTGTTTGCGGGGGTGTTCGGTGAGGCCGGGCAGGTCGCGTTCACGGCGTACGACGGGTCCTCCTCCGGGCCGAAGGACGCCCTAGCGACCGTCGAGGTCCGCACTCCGCTGGCCCTTCGCTACATCCTCACGTCGCCAAACGATCTGGGCATGGCGAGGGCCTACGTTGCGAAGGCCCTCGAGGTGCATGGCGATTTCTACGCAGGGCTACGAGCGCTGGCCGATGCCAAGGCCGGAAACCTGACGCGCGAGCAGAAGATGACGATCTTCCGTTCCGCTGGCGGGATGTCTGGCCTACGGCGCCCACCCATCCCGCCCGAGGAGTTTCGGCGCGGTCGCTTCCTCGCCGGACGCCGACACTCCAAGGAGCGTGACGCGGCCGCGATCAGTCATCACTACGACGTCTCCAACGAGTTCTACAGGTATCTGCTGGGGCCTTCCATGGCCTACACCTGCGCTGTCTATCCCGAGATCGATTCGACGTTGGATGAAGCGCAGGCGGAGAAGTTTGATCTGGTGGCACGCAAGCTCAGGCTCAGCTCGGGAATGAGACTGCTTGATGTCGGCTGTGGCTGGGGCGGCATGGTGATTCACGCCGCGAAGGAGTACGGGGTTCAAGGGTTGGGAGTCACCCTGTCCCGAAAGCAGGCGGAGTGGGCGGCGAAGGCTATCGCGGATGCCGGGCTGAGCGACTTGGCCGAGGTTCGCTACCTCGACTACCGCGATGTACCGGAGTCGAAGTTTGACGCGGTCTCCTCGATTGGGCTTACAGAACACATCGGACTGGCCCAGTTGCCGGAGTATTTCTCGTTCCTGCGCTCACGGGTACGCGAAGGCGGCCTGCTCCTCAATCACTGCATCACCCGGCCGACGACGAAAGAACCTGCCGCCGCCCGCGGCTTCATTGACCGCTACATCTTCCCCGACGGTGAGTTGGAGGCCGTCGGCACGATTTCGTCGGCGATGCAGGACGAAGGCTGGGAAATTCGGCACGAGGAGAACCTCCGCGAGCACTATGCGATGACGTTGCGAGACTGGTCGGCCAACCTCGAGGACCACTGGACGGAGTCCGTGGCCGAGGTTGGGCTGGGTCGGGCTCGGGTTTGGAAGCTCTATCTCGCCATGTCTCGGATCGGATTCGACATCCGAAAGATCGAGCTTCACCAAGTGCTGGCCGCAAACGTGGCTCCCGACGGCCCGGCCGGAGTCCCGCTGCGCCCCTGGTTCTGACCCCCTGTACCCACGACACGCCGTCGGTGCCCTCCGAGGAGGAGAGGCAAGGACGGCGTGTCGTGGGGCAATCAGCTGGGCATCTCCGCGCCCTTGCGGGCGTAGTAGTGCCAGCAGATGACCGTGCCGATGAGCGCCAGGACCGCCAGGCCGACGAAGAAGGAACTCGGGGAGATCAGCGACAGCAGCACACCAAAGATGAACGGGCCGAAGGCGGCGATGGCCGCGGTCCATCCGATGACGCCGCCGGCCTGCCGGCGGGCGAAGATCATCGGCATCTGCTTGAACGTCGAGGCGTTGCCTACTCCGGTGAAGAAGAAGATGACGATCATGCCCCAGAAGAACCCGTCGAAGTCATCGACTGATGTGGGCGTCAGGGTGGTCGAGGTGAACAACGCTGCGATCGCGATGCCCAACGTGGCCACCAACGTCACTCTCGCGCCGCCAAGTTTGTCGGCGATCGGGCCAGCGAGGATGCGCGCGGCGGAGCCGACCAAGGCTCCCCAGAACACGTACTTCACGGGGTCGAGGCCTGCCGCCCCAAAGACGTCACTGCCATAGGTGTTCTTGATCAGCAGGCCGAACTGGGCTGCGAGACCGGAGAACGTGCCGAAGGTGATGACATAGAGCACGGTCATGAGCCAGGTGTGCTTGTTGGAGAAGATGTCGAACTGGTCGCGGACGCCGCGCGCTTGCACCGGAACGCTGCGCAAGAGCAGCCAAGCCAAGATCGTGCCGATCACGATGAACGGCACCCAGATGTAGCCGGCGTTCTGGTACCAGACCTCCTTGTCGATCCCCTTGCTCGTATCGATGTAGCGCTGCGAGGCCCCGATGAAGCCCAAGGTGACGATCCACGGAGTGACGAACTGCACCAGGCTCACACCGAAGTTGCCGATTCCGGCCTGCAGACCGAGCGCGGTCCCTTGCTTGGCTTTGGGGAAGAAGTAGGACGTGGACGGCATGAAGCCGGAGAACGCGCCACCGCCGATGCCGGCCAGGGCGGCAAGGAAGAGCAGCACGCCGTACGGCGTATCAGGGTATTGGATGACCACTCCCCAGCCGATGGCTGGGAGGAGGAACAGACCGGTGGTGAGCGTGACCAACTTGCGGGTTCCCATGACCGGGGGAAGGAAGGTCCAGATGAGGCGCAAGGAGCCGCCCGCGAGGCCGGGAATTGCGACCAGCCAGTAGAGCTGGCCCTTGCTCAGGTCGAAGCCAAGGCCGTTGAGCTTGGGAGCCAGGGCGGAGACCAAGAACCAGGTCGTGAAGGCCAGGATCAGGTTGAACGTGGTGATCCAGAGCGTCTTCCATGCTCGGCTGTGATCCCAGTTCTGCGTGTCCTCGGGGTCCCAGCTGGACAGCCAGTCCGGTCCGGTACGGGGTGGGGGAGCGGTTGGTGCCGCGGGCGTACTCATGTCAGGCCGTCCTGTCGGTCGTGGCTGCGCCAACCGCAGCCAGGTCATGGGGGTTGTCCTGCTCGAACTTGTTCGCGAGCGAGGGGCTGGCGTCGTGGAGCATCTTGTGGATCGTGAGGTGCATCCAGAGCATCGCGGCGCCCGTGACGAGGAAGAGCACGAGGAAGGTCGACTGCGGCATGCCGGTCCACCGGGTCGCGTACGCGAACATAGGCGGTAGGAAGAACCCCCCGAGGGCGCCGATTGAACCGACAAGCCCGCCAACCGCGCCGACGTCGTGGGGGAAGTACTCCGGAATGTGCTTGTACACGGCCGCCTTCCCGATGCCCATCGCGCAACCGATGATGAAGACGAGGAAGATGAATGGGTACAGGCCGACGCTCCAGGGCAGCACCTCGTCGGTGGTCCCGTCGGGTCTCGTCAACACGATGTAGCCGTACGGCATCATCAGGATGCCGGTAGACACGAGCATGGTTCCGAAGGTCAGGTACATCACCCGCCGGGCGCCGACCTTGTCGCTCATCCAGCCGCCGAAGGGTCGAAGCAGCGAGGCGGGGAAGATGAAGGTGGCCGTCAGCAGCGCGGCGTGCCAGAGCACCTGGTCGTAGACATCGACGTAGTACTTCGGCAGCCAAGCAGCGAGGGCGACATACGCCCCGAAGGTCACCACGTAGTAGAGGCTGAATCTCCAGACTCGGGATTGCTTCAGTGGCTGCAGCATCTCGGTCACGCTGCGTCCTTGGCCCGGCTTCTTGTCGTGCTTGGGTGTCCCGAACCAGGTGATAGCAGCCATCACCAGCAGCATCACTGCGTAGAGCAGGGGGACGAACCGCCATCCGCCAGGGATGGCTCCCCCCAGGTAACCAGCGGCCGGGACGAGAACGATCAGTGCCGGGCCGATGAACTTCGTTAGGGATGCCCCGACATTGCCGGCTCCGAAGATGCCCAGTGCCAGTCCTTGGCGGCTTTGCGGCCACCAGGCCGACACCCAAGCGATGCCCACGCTGAAGGAGTTGCCCGCGAAGCCAACCAGGAACGCGTACAGCATGAGCGAGCGGTAGCTGGTAGCCGTAGAGACGAGGTACGCGGGGATGGCGGTGGCCGCGAGCATGAAGGTGAAGACGACGCGTCCGCCGAGACGGTCGGTCATGATGCCGGCCGGGAGTCGCCAGATGGCGCCATTGAGGACGGCGACCGCGGTGATCCAGGAGAAGCTGAACATCGGAGAGCCCGAACTCGTCGCGGATAGGAATGCCCAGCACTCCGAACATCAGCCAGACGGCGAACATAACCGTAAAGCCAATGGTCGAGATGACGAGGACGCGCCACCCCCCGACCCCGACGACTGAAGGGTTGGTGGGTGTTTCGGCGACGGCTTCGGTCGACATCTTGGGCAGCTCCTTCGTGGTCTCGCGGCCGAGCGTACACCAATTAAACCCTCTCAGATAAATAACACCGGGAAAAAAAGACAGAGGTGCTTTATGTGATAGAACGTCCTTGTGAACAAGGCTCCCGAGCCGACGGTCGGCCGTGCGCTGGCCAAAATCAGCGCGCTCCGCCGGGGGCCGGCCCACACGGGCACCAGCCCCGGCGGGGACTCCAGAGCGGCGATTCTCGAGTTTCCTCGAGGGCTGCGATGAAGCCGTTCGGATCGAGGACATCAGTAGCGGCGTGGGCCTGCACGGCAACACCGTCCGTGGCCACCTCGACGCGTTGTTGGCGGCCGGCCGGATCACCAGGATTCGTGATCGGCGGACGAACAGGGGACGTCCGCACTGGCTCTACGCGGCGACGTCGACAGCGTCGATGCGTGGCTTTCACGTGCGCTGGAGGCCGAACTGGACATTGCGACAGCACCCGAGGTCGCCCAGCGGGCTGCCGCAGGCTGGGCGCAGGCCTTTCCGACGGCGGAACCCGCCCAGAGCATGGACGAGGCAGTGGATCAGGCAGCCGAAGCGCTGACCGCCTTCGGATTTGATGCTGTGCGGAACCCGGTCGGCGACCAACTGACCTTGCGGTCGTGTCCCTACGCCTCGATGGTGGAGGAGCAGCCGGTCATCTGCGACATCCATGCCGCCCTATTGAGCGAAGTGCTGTCTCGATCTGGGCAGCCGATCACGGTCGAGCGGCTCGACGTCTGGCCGAGACCGGGGCTGTGCGTGGCGCACCTCGACCGACCCGACTCCGCGCCGGCCTGGTCGGTCAGCCCGGAGAGCGACGCGACGATCGGCGGGACGACACCGAAGGGCCGCATGCCTTCGACGGCCAAAACGCGAAAGCCCAGGGGCGAGCGAAAGCAGCGCGGCAAACTCGGCCGGTCCAAGCCGTAGTTGAACTCGAGGATGCGGTCAGCCGGCTCTGGCCGTGTGTGTGACCCCAGTCGCACCGGCGATGTACAAATCGGTCGTCATCCCGAGGAACAGGCCCACCTCCACCACGCCGGCGCGGTGGAGCAGCGCACTAAGCAGGCTCTGCTTGTCTTCAATGGGCCCCGTGTCCGCGTCGAGGATCCAGTTCCCCTCGTCGGTGACCACCGGAGCGCCGTTTGCGTAGCGCCATGCAACGGCGTATCCGCAGGACTCCAGGAATCGGGTCTCCGGGACGCGGGCCATGGGAATCACCTCGACGGGCAACCGGAAGTTCGTCCCGAGCGCCGGGCTGAGTTTCGCCTCGTCCACAACGATGGCCAACCGCTGACTGGCCTGGGCAACCAACTTCTCTCGCAGGTGCGCCCCGCCACCGCCCTTGATCAAGTCGAACTCGGGGTCGACCTCGTCGGCCCCGTCGATGGTGACATCGAGAACTGGTTGGTCGTCAAAGGTTGTGAGGGGGATCCCGCACGCCCTGGCCTCCGCGGCGCTGGCTTCGCTCGTGGGGATGGCACGGATCTCGCGGAGCTCACCCGCGGCTAGTCGCGCGCCAATGCGTCGAATGGCCCACACGGCCGTGGAACCGGTGCCCAGCCCGATCGCCATACCTGAGTCGACGCAGTCGTCGACGGCTGCTTCGCCGGCGGCTCGCTTGGCTGCGGTGACCGAAGCGGCCTCGCCTGGTTGTGATTGGTTCATCGACCCGAGCGTACGGCGCGGGCGGCTTTGCCGGGCTCCGCGCCGCACGGGTACCCTCAACCGGCGGTGACCCCAGGGCGACTTGGCGATCCGTGGGGAGGCGTCGCCTAGTCCGGTCTATGGCGCCGCACTGCTAATGCGGTTTGGGTCTCAAGCCCATCGAGGGTTCAAATCCCTCCGCCTCCGCCAGTTGAATCGCCGCTCGCGTGCGGGCGTACCCGAACAAGTGGGGTCCTTCTGCCCGGCCACTCGGGACTATGGGCCGCGGCGCCAGGCCCCGGATCCGGTCACGATGATGGCGGGTACGACTGTCGTACCCGCCGCCTGCATCGCCAAGGCGTCGCAGCGGCAGGGCACGCAATTACGAGGTGAGCCATGTCCAACACCGTCGACACCGCTCCCGCCGATCGGGCCGCAACTTCGGCCGATGGCTGGTACCGCGGCTTCGCTGCTTCGACCAAGGCCCGCTACTGGGCCGCGAGCGCACGCATCCTGCTCGGCTTCGTCTTCTTCTGGGCCTTCCTGGACAAGACGTTCGGGCTCGGGTGGGCGACCGACTCCGCACAGGCCTGGCAGTTCGGAACCGGCGACGGAAGCCCTACGTACGGCTTCCTGAAGTTCGCATCGAACCCTGACAGCCCACTGAACGGGATGTTCACCAGTTTCGCGGACGCTGCTGAGGGCAACCCGAACGCCTGGGTGAACTGGCTGTTCATGTTCGGCCTGTTCGCCGTCGGTCTGTGCCTCATCCTCGGTGTCTTCATGCGGCTGGCCAGCATCGGTGGTGCCGTCATGCTGGCGCTGATGTACCTCGCGGAGTGGCCGATCGCTCAGGTCACCCAAGAGGGCGGCGGCAACGTCTACAACAACCCAGTCGTGGACGACCACATCGTCTATGGCGTGGTACTCATCCTGCTGATGCTGCTCCAGGCCGGCTCGACCTGGGGGCTCGGCCGTTGGTGGCAGTCGCTGGGCTTCGTCCAGCGCATGCCTTGGCTGGACTGACCCTCGACTGACTCCGGTCGCGCCCGTCCGCGGCGTCCGGTGGGTTCGCCTTCCCGCGAGGGGAGGCACCCCGGGCGCCGCGGCTACACTGTTTGCTCGGTCGTTCGCGACCGATGCGCCCGTAGCTCAACGGATAGAGCATCTGACTACGGATCAGAAGGTTAGGGGTTCGAATCCCTTCGGGCGCGCCAGTGTGAAGTCGCGACGAGCGCGTGGACTATCCATCCAGGATCGACGCATCGGTCAGGAATGGTTCGATGGCCTTGAGCCCTAGGGACGACGAACGGGGCGGGGGTCGTTTCCTTGATGGCTCGGACGACATCCGCTTCGTGAACGTCGCCACCTTCACCGACCAGTTTGGTCAAACCCTTGGTCAGGCTCGTCTTGGTCACCCTCCTGAAGGGCATCGGCGCGGCCTTCAAGGCTCTCCTCGAAGACAGTCTTCGAGTTCTCCATCCAGTTGAAGTCCGTCATGGGCCTGTCCTCCCGCCTGCCCGGCCGACCGCCGTCACGGCTCGTCGTCGGCTTCGGATCGATCCGCGAGTCCAGCCTCGTGCCGATGGCGATGGTCTTCGCGATCGCGAAGTTCGGGCATGCCGTGATGCACTTGCCGCAGTCGTCGCAGTCGTCGGTGATTCGGTAGTAGTCCTCGAACTCCACCACGGCGTGCTTCGGGCAGAGGTCCCAGCAGGTTCCGCAGATGATGCAGTTCTTCGTGATGTAACGCGGTCATCCGTACCCCTCCCCGGTCGAGATGTTCTTCAGGTTGTCGACGATGAGCGGCAGCAGGTCCCAGTGGATGACGCAGAACATCTCCGAATCGTCCAGCTGCATGAACGTCCGAGACGGCGGATCGCCGAAGTCGAAGGTGATGGTCTTGTCCTTGAAGACCTGAGGGAAGGACATGCCGCACCAGTTGGTGCCGCCGAGCGCATGCACCAGTTCGCCGGTCTTCCAGGTGTAGGCCTTGCACAAGCGCATCACCCGCTGCGGGTCGGTGATGATCATGACGAGCTCTGGGTCGCTCATTTCTTCGAGTTTCCCCATGATCAGGTACTTGTGCTTCTCCTCGTAGTGCGGAATCTGCTGGTTGACCCGACGCATCGTCTTCTTGGTCGAGTAGGCGCGGTTTTCGCCGACGAGCAGCCTCCATGGCCTGGTCGAAGTCGGGCTTGGTCAAGCGCCTGCTCCCGATACCGCAGTAGACCGCACCGCCGCATACGACGTTGTTCCTCGTGATGCAGGTTAAGCCCTCCCTGTCGAGCGAGGCAGTCGCTTCGTAGCAGAGGAAGGTCATGCCTTCGTAGGACGTGACGCCGTCCGGAATGGTGTCTGAACGCTTAAGGCCAAGCACCTTCCGCTTGTACCCTTCGCGTTTCCTGCAAGAACGTGGCGTACTCAGCGCAGGTGCCTTTGGGTTCCATGAAACGCGCCTCCGGTACGTCGGTCTAGGTGTGCGAAACCGAGCCTGGCAGACGAGGTGCGTATCGGTTAGGGCCTTTCGGCAGGAACCTTCCCCTGGCGCATGCCCAATGAGTGACCACGGCCGGCGTGCGGGGTCACGCGCGAGACTGAGTCACCGATGGTGGCGCCCGGGCTTCCTGCGCGCGGGTGCGGCCGCGACGATCGCGTCGACGTCCAGTTCGGCGATCGTGGTTCGAACCGTGGCCAGAGCGCCCATCAGTTGCTGTCGGTCCGCCTCGCTGACGTCCGCCATGATCGCGGCTTGGAGGGCCACGATCTCGGGTAGGAACTCATCGACGATCGCTTGGCCGGCGCTCGTGAGACTGACCCATTGCCGCCGTCGATCGTCCGGGTCCGGCTGGCGCTGAACGAGGCCCCGGCGCTCAAGGGTGTCGAGCAAGGATGTGATCGACGCGGTCGTGACAAGGAGTCGCTCGGAGATCGCAGTGGGGGACAGAGGCCCCTCCGCGCCCTCGAGGGCGGCCAAGGCCTGGCGAGCCGTCGGCGATAGGTCATGTCGCAGGAGACCGCTGTTGAAGACCGCCATACATGCAGCGCATGTCCGGGCAAGCGCCATCAACGTGGCCCCGGCCGTCTCACTGCCTTCAGGGAACTCCTGGGCAAACGGACTTGCTGCGGGCGCAGCCGAAGAAGGGCTCGAGCGGCCCGAGCCCTTCTTCGACGGTGGACGAGACGTGGTCAGTAGCGCACCTCGTCGGAATCAGCCCAGACGCTCACGGCTGGCGTTCCCTGGACTCCCGCGGCCTTGAGCGCTTGGGGCAAGCGGGGATCCGCCTGCATCGCCTGGGCGGAGTCCACATCGGGGAACTCTACGAGAACCAGGACGTCGCTTCCGTTTCGCAGGATCCGATGTCCCGTGGCGCCGTGATTGCGGCGCAGACCAGCATTGGTCTCGAAGACGGACTTCCAGGCCGTGTAGTCCGCTACCGAACCCTGCATTGCGGTGGTGCTCATGGTTGCCTCCCTGGTTGGTTGTGCGAGCAGACGAGTACAGATTAGAACTCAAGTAATTAGAAGTCAAGCAAAACGCGCACCGTGTTGTGGTGGCCTTGTCTTGGTGGATGTCGGGGACGCGTTCAGCGATGAGCCGTACGCCTAGGCCGGCCCGTGGACGTTGCACGACTGGACGCCACCTGACGCATTCTGGAACTCCCCCTTTGGCGCCGCGCGCTTTGCTAGCGAGCTCGCCGAGCAGGGATCGTTGTAGGAGTTCTTCGCGGAGGCACGAGCCCAATCCCTTGTGGCCCGCTAACCCGGCCCGATTTCAGGTGCGCGGGATCCAGCGTTTCCACAACGCGGTCGCGGTGGCCCGCACCTTGCCCTCCCACACAAGCTCCGCCTCAGCAGTCATTTCCGTCTCCGAGGCGGAGGTGATCACCGCCCGCAACTCGCAGGCCTCGGTGAGTGGGCTCGGGCGCACGTAGCGAACATCGAGACCTGCTGTCACGTAGGCGAGCCCGGCCCCTGGGGCTGGATGCCAGCCGCGCCGAGCAGCCTCCTGCAGAACGGCTGCCGCGCTGTGACAGTCGAGCACAGTCGAGATGATCCCCCCGTTGAGGAATCCCAATCCGTTGTCGTGCTCCGGCCAAGGTAGAAATCGTGCGGTCACAAAGCCATCGCCTGGAAAACTGCGCAGTCGAAGCCCAGCTTCGTTGGCCGGCCCACAGCCAAAGCAGCGCAGCTCAGGGAAGAGTCGTTCTTGGATGCTGAGCTCTGCTCCGGCCACGCGACTCATTGTGTCGAGACGGTAGCCACCGGGAATGCCGGGGATGTCCTTCGCAGATCTCTCCCACTCGAGGGGGGCGACTGCTTGGGGATCTTCTGCTAGACAGGAGGTCTTCCCCTCGACCGTCTCCTGCTGGCCCTGGGCCAACGGCTCAGGCTGAATCGGAAGGGTGAGCGTCTTGTCCACGCCCCAAGGGAAAACCACTTCAGGCGCCCCACGTGCTGGCGGTAAGCGCGTCGTCGCGCTCCTAGCATCCGTCCTTCTATTTTTGACCGCCCTGGTCGTCGGGTCCGTCCCTGCGTCGGCTGGCGCGATTGACCGGCGGGTCGAGGCGGGACAGCAGCACAAGGCCGGTCCAGAGAAGGGCCACAAGCGGGTGGTTCGCCTTCAGCTGCTGGCGTTCAACGACTACCACGGCCACCTTCAGGCGAGCACTCCCGGAACGATCGATGGTGCTCCCGCCGGCGGCTCTGAGTACTTGGCCACCGAGCTCAGCAGCTTGCGGAAGGGCAAGAAGCACAGCCTCACCGTGGCCGCAGGAGACCTGATCGGCGGCTCACCCGCCTTCTCCGGGCTGTTCCATGACGAACCATCGGTGGAGTCGCTCAACGCCATGGGTCTCGACGTATCGAGCGTAGGGAATCACGAATTCGACGAAGGCGTGGTGGAGTTGCGACGCATGCAACGTGGTGGATGCCATCCCGTCGACGGTTGCTACTTCCCGGGTCAGCCGTATTCCGGCGCCGACTTCAAGTGGCTCGCTGCGAATGTCGTGAATGAGAAGTCAGGGAAAACCGCGCTCCCGCCGTACTGGATCACGAAGGTTGGGGGCATCAAGGTCGGCTTCATTGGCATGACCCTTGAGGCGACGGACACCCTTGTCGCAGCGTCGGGCATCGCTGGTTGGGACTTCAAGGACGAGGCCAGGACGGCGAACAAGTTGGTGCCGAAGTTGAAGCGGCGGGGTGTACAGGCGATCGTCGTCCTGCTCCACGAGGGCGGGTCGCAGACACCGCCGCCCGGCGATGTCGACGCATGCGTCGGCATCAGTGGCCCCATTGTTGCCATCAACGATGCTCTGCACCCAGAGATCGATGCCGTGATCACCGGGCACACCCACCTGCCGTACAACTGCACCTTGGCCGACAAGTGGGGTAGGCCTCGCATCGTGACCAGTGCCTACTCCTACGGTCGCGTGGTCTCCGAGCTGAACCTCGTTCTTTCTCGCAAGACGGGTGATGTGCGGAGGCACCAGAGTTCGGCTGTGAACCACCCGGTGATTCAGTCTCAACTCGAGGCGGATCCCGCTCTCACCGCGGTCATCGCCAAGTGGCAGCCACTGTTCGACGCCTCCGGCAACAACCCGGTCGGGAACATCACTGCGGACATCTTGCGTGGCGGCACGCCACCGGGGGACGACCGGGGCGTCGAATCGTCGGCAGCGAACCTCATCGCTGATGCCCAACTCTGGGCTACCACCTCGAATTTCGCTGACATCGCTTTCATGAACCCCGGCGGTGTGCGTTCAGACCTGACGTACCTGCAATCGGGCACCGAGGGCGACGGCGTAGTGACCTATGGCGAGGCCTTCACCTTCCAGCCGTTCGGCAACAACCTCATCACCTATCCGATGACCGGTGCCCAGATCGTGTCGGTGCTGGAGGAGCAGTGCCAGCCGGCGGGGTCCAGTCGGCCGTTCTTGCAGTTGGCGTCCAACGAAGGCCTTACCTACGACCAGTCAAGGACCATCGACGCGGGCAACTGCACCGCCATCTCCATCAGCAACGTGGAGCTCAACGGTGTGGCGCTTGACCCGAGTGCCAGCTACAACGTGACCGTGAACAACTTCCTGGCCGACGGGGGTGACAACTTCACCACGTTCGGCACGATCACCGCGCCGAGGCTGGATGGCGGGAATGACTTGCAGGCGCTGATCAACTACATGCAGACCTACAGCCCTCTCGCGCCGCCCAGCGTTGACCGCGTGAACGAGCTGCCCTGAGGTTGCTTGCCCCCGTACCGGCCAGCAAGGCGGTGCGGGGGCGACGGCTGTGCCCTGCTCGACTCCTCTAGGGTCTGCCTGGTCAGAGCCGAGCGGAACGAGGGTGAGCCGTGAAGAAGTGGTGGCCGCTGGTTGCGCTAGCCGCAGCTCAGTTCCTCATGGTGCTCGATCAATCGGTCATGAACGTGTCCATCAGTGCGCTTGTCGACGACTTCGACACGACGGTGACCACGATCCAGGCAGTGATCACCTTGTACTGCCTCGTGATGGCCATGCTCATGCTCACCGGAGCGAAGGTGGGCGACATCATCGGGCGTCGGCGTGCGTTCGTCATCGGCCTGGTCATCTACGGGGCCGGCTCAGCGGTGACGGCCGCCTCTCAGACAGTGTTCATGCTCACGCTCGGCTGGTCGGTCCTCGAGGGGATCGGCGCCGCCCTGGTCCTGCCGGCTATGGCGGCTCTGATCGCTGGCAATTATCAGGGGCACGATCGCAAGATTGCGTACGCCGTGATCGGTGGAGTGGCCGGCGCCGGGATCGCGGTTGGACCCATCCTCGGGGGCTGGGCAACCACTGAGTTGTCCTGGCGAGTGGTCTTCGTTGGCGAGGTTCTCGTCGTCCTGTTCATCTTGGTGATGGCTCGCCTTGTCGCCGATGCTCGGCGCGACGGCCCTGCACCGAAGCTCGACTATCTCGGAGCTGTTCTGTCGGCCGGCGGTTTGGGGGCGATCGTCTTTGGAGTCCTGCAATCGAGTACCTGGGGTTGGATCCGCCCGAATGCATCTCCGGTGGAACCCTTTGGTTTCTCGTTGACCCTGTTCGTCGTAGCCTTCGGCGCCGCGTTGATCTGGGCCTTTGTCGTGTGGCAGCGCCGACGGGAACAGGTGGGGATGGACCTGCTGGTCCACCTTGACTTGCTCCGGATCCCGAGGCTGCGCGCGGGATTGATCGCTGTGTCCAGCCAGAACTTGATCTTGATGGGTGTGTTCTTCGTCGTCCCACTGTTCCTTCAACTTGTGCTGGGGCTGGATGCCCTGGAGACCGGGATCAAGATGCTCCCGGTGTCGATCACCATGTTTCTTGCCTCGGCGCTGGGGTCACGGCTTTCGACACGGTACGAGGTTAGATCGATCGTTCAAGCTGGTCTGTCGGTCACGGTTGTGGCGATCGTGCTCCTGCTGGCCACGGTCGAACCCGAGCTGGCGGGCGGCTTGTTCGCCACGGGGATGGCCATCCTGGGCATCGGGATGGGCCTGATGGCCTCCCAGCTGGGCAACGTGGTCCAGTCGTCGGTCGACGCCTCTGGCCGCGCGGAGGCTGGGGGTCTGCAGTACACGGGCCAGCAGCTCGGTTCGGCGTTGGGAGTCGCCTTGATCGGTGCCGTCGTGCTTGCTGGACTTACGTCGGCCTTCGTCACGGCCGTGCAATCCGATGATCGGATCACCCCCACGGTCGCGAGCCAGGTCGAGACGGCTGTGGGCGACGGCCTCGACTTTGTCGCTGCGGACGAAATCGAAGCTGCATCACAGGCTGCCGGGCTGGATGCGGACACGACCGCAGCCTTGGTCGAGGACTACCGACTGGCCCAGCTCCAGGCTCTGAAGGCCGGTCTGCTCGTGGCAGGGTTGTTGGCGCTCTTCGCTCTCGCCTTCACCCGCGACCTTCCGAGCGACCAGCTGGGGCGTCCCGACTTGGCTGAGGCCGCGGCCGGTGGCCGATGAACTAGCCGCCTAGGTGTCCCGTTGCCCATGGGCTTGCGCTGGGTGCAGGGGGACGCTGACGCGTGGGTCAGGCGTGGGAATGCGCCGTGGCTTCCTGGGGGTGATCGGCTAGGAACTCCTGGACGGCCGCAAGGGCGCGCGGGCCGTAGATCGTCGCGGGCCCTCCGCTCATGAGGATCGAGACCCCGATGGCTTCGGCAGCCTCCTGGCTTGTGGCGCCGTGGAGAACGGCAGCATGAGCGTGCGCGACGATGCAACCATCGCACTCGGTGCTCACGGCGATGGCCAGGGCCATCAGTTCTTTCGTCTTGGTGCTCAGCGTCCCCTCGGCGAGCGCTGCGTCGTGCAAGGAAGCGAATCCTCGGTAGACGTCAGGGATGAGTTTGCGCAACTCCCTGGCCTGCGGGCGCAACTCGGTTTGGATCTGCTTGGCTGACGTCATGATTGGCTCTCCTGTCTCCACGGTCCGACCCTGCTAGTATACCCCGAGGGGTATTGGTCCACCTGGATGTGAGATCCGGGGCCTCGATCGACAGGGAGTGGCAGACATGAGCACGGTGACGTTGACTACGGAGACCTTCGAGGCAGCCGTAGACGCCGAGGGCATTCTTCTGGTTGATTTCTGGGCTGAGTGGTGCGGACCCTGCCGGGCCTTCGGGCCGGTCTATGAGGCCGCATCGCAGACTCATCCCGACCTCGTGTTCGGCAAGGTCGACACCGAGGCCGAGCAGCAGCTAGCGCGCGCGGCCGTGATCACGTCCATTCCCACGCTGATGGCGTTCAGGGATGGCATCTTGGTGTTCGCTCAGCCCGGAGCACTACCCGCTGCTGGACTGGAGCAAGTGATCGCCGGAGTTCGTTCGCTGGACATGGACGACGTCCGAGCGCAGTTGGCCGCTCAGGAGTCCGAGCAGATCCGCTAATCCCTCAACACCAGGAGCATCGCATGGAACTGGAAGCCGACGAGATGACCCCGATCCTCAACCGACTGCGGAGAGCCGAGGGGCAACTTGGTGGAGTGATCCGCATGCTCGAGGACGGCCGTGATTGCCAGGACGTGGTGACGCTGCTGGCCGCTGTGTCCAAGGCACTCGACAAGGCGGGTTTCGCGATCGTGGCCAGCGGTTTGCGCCAATGCGTGGCTAACCAGGACGAGAACGGGGCGCCGGACATTGCTGCCCTCGAGAAGCTCTTCTTGTCCCTCGCCTGAGCGGCACGGGGGCAGGGCCCGAGCCCCGGAGGGACTGGCTCTCCACAGCGGGGAGCGCGTCTTGGAGATAGCGTTTCCGATGACCGTGCCTTAACTGGGGCGAGCGACCGGGCGGCGTGGTCGGACATCCGTCGCGTCGACGCTGGGAGCGCTCCATGTTGCATAAGCGGGACACCGTCAGGGACGAGCTTCTCGACGACATCTACTCCTCGATCGACTCGGAGGTGGCGCTCCCCAAGTTCAAGTTCCCTGATCGGGAGAGCGAGTCCAGACACGCCTATCAGCTGGTGGCCGATGAGTTGATGCTCGACGGAAACTCTCGCCAAAACCTCGCGACGTTTTGTCAGACCTGGTTTGAGCCGGAGGTCCACAAGCTGATGGACCTGGCGATCGACAAGAACATGATCGACAAGGACGAGTACCCGCAGACAGCCGAAATCGAGGCGCGCTGCGTGCACATGCTGGCCGACCTCTGGCACTCGCCGGACGCGGAGAACACCTTGGGCACGTCAACCACAGGCTCGAGCGAGGCAGCGATGCTCGGCGGGATGGCCTTGTACTGGAAGTGGAAGCAACGCCAACTTGCCGCGGGCCGACCGATCGACCGACCGAACTTCGTGAGCGGTCCCGTACAGATCTGCTGGCACAAGTTCACGCGCTACTGGAGCATCGAGCATCGAGAGGTTCCCCTCGAGGGCGACCGGCTGATGATGACGGCCGAAGAGGCCGTTGCCAGGGTCGATGAGAACACCATCGCCGTGGTCCCGACGCTGGGAACCACCTTCACCGGGGACTTCGAGCCGGTCAAGGAGATCTGCGACGCGCTGGACCGATTGCAGGCCGAGACCGGGCTCGATGTGCCCGTGCATGTCGACGGCGCGAGCGGAGCATTCCTCGCTCCCTTCACCGCACCTCACCTCGAGTGGGATTTCAAGCTCCCCCGGGTGAAGTCCATCAATGCCTCGGGCCACAAGTTCGGCCTGGCGCCTCTTGGCGTGGGCTGGATTGTCTGGCGTGACGCCGCGGAGCTTCCCGATGACCTCGTCTTCAACGTCAACTACCTCGGCGGCAACATGCCGACGTTCGCGCTGAACTTCTCCCGGCCGGGTGGGCAGATCGTCGCGCAGTACTACAACTTCCTCCGTCTTGGCCACGAGGGCTACCGGAAGGTTCATCAGGCCTGCTACGACATCGCGATGTACTTGGCCGAGGAGATTGACGCATTGGGCCCGTTCAAGATCCTGTACAACGGCGACCCGGCTCGCGGTATCCCCACGGTGTCGTGGAAGTTGAAGGAGGGCATGGACCACGGGTTCACCCTCTTCGACCTCGCCGACCGGCTGCGGACCCGCGGATGGCTCGTCCCCGCGTACTCGATGCCGGCGAATCGTCAGGACATGGCTGTGCAGCGCATCCTGGTCAAGCATGGTTTCAGCAAGGACCTAGCCAACTTGTTGATGGATGACTACCGCGATGCGCTCGCCCATATCGACCGGCACCCCATCACGAACTCGGTGACGGAGGCCGAGTCCGGCGGGTTCAACCACGGTGGTTCTGGCCAGTAGGGCCGGTTCGCGGGTACGCCTCCGAGGAGACGACCGCTCGATGGGGATGGAAGCTCAACGTGGGTCCTGACGTCTGCGTGTTTGTCGCCACAGGAGACTCGTTCACCGAAGGTCTCGAGGACGAGCTCGGTCCGCACGGCCGCCATCGTGGGTGGGCCGATCGGGTCGCAGATGCGCTGGCGCGGGAGCGTCCGGAGCTTCGTTACGCAAACCTGGCCGTGCGCGGGAGATTGTTGGCCCAAGTCGCCGATGAACAGGTCCCCGCCGCCTTGGCGATGGGCGATCCGGAGCACCTACTCGTGTCCTTCCACGCCGGTCCGAACGACCTGCTTCGGCCCCGCGTCGACCGGGGCCTGCTCATGCGGCGCTACGTCGCAGCCGTGCGGGAGATGCGTGGACGAGGCGCCACCGTGCTGCTGTTCACCGTGATTCCTCGGGCGGGTGGAAAGGGACGGACCGCGGACAAACTGGCCGCGCGCTTCAGCGCGTTCAACGCCTTCGTCCGAGAGACGGCATCGACGTACGGCTGTGTCTTGGTCGACGCCGGGTCGGTCCCGGCGATGCAGGATCGACGGCTCTGGCATGACGATCGGCTGCACCTCGCCGCGGAGGGCCATCGCCGGGTCGCAGCGGCCGTCCTCGAAGCGCTGGGAACGACGGATCCGGACCTCCTCGGCGGTTCCCCCGGATGGTGGCGGATCCCACTCCCGACGGCGCCTCCGACGCGACGCCGAGACGAAGTGGCGGCGGACCTTCGGTGGGCGCGCGTGCACCTGGCGCCGTGGGTGGGCCGCCGGATCCGTGGGCGTTCGAGCGGGGACGGTCTGACCGCCAAGCACCGCTCCGCTGAACCGGTCCGGACGTCCGTCGCGGCGGCCGAATCCGACCCGATCTCGCCACCCGACGTGGACGCCCTGAGTTGAGTTCGGGTCGGTGTTGGCACAGCGCTGCGGGTGCGATTAGGTGACCTTGTGACTCTTGAGCGAAAGATCGCGCCGAACCCGTACGACTATCTGCCGCCCGTGCCCTCCTTTGAGGTCACCAGCACCGACGTGGCCGACGGCGAGCCGATGGCGTTTACACACGCGTTCAACGGGATGGGTGTCTCTGGCGAGAACCGGTCACCGCAGTTGAGCTGGTCTGGTTTCCCGGAGCACACGAGCGGGTTCGTCGTGACCTGCTTCGACCCAGACGCCCCGACAGCAAGCGGATTCTGGCATTGGGTCGTCGTCGACCTACCCGCAACGGTCACCGAGTTGGCTGGTGGAGCCGGGGCCGACGACGCGAGCCTGCCCGGCGGCTTCCACGTCGCCACCGACTTCGGAGTAGGCGGGTACGGCGGAGCAGCACCACCGCAGGGTGATCACCCGCATCGGTATCTGTTCGTCGTCCACGCTGTTGATGTGGAGGCACTCGGTGTTGATGCCGGAACTCGACCGGCCGTGGTCGGCTTCAACCTGGCGTTTCACACGTTGGCCCGTGGTTGCATCGGACCGACCTACCAGCATTGAGCAGGTGGACGCGGATGATCGGCTCACGGTCGTCCTCCGTTGATCTGAGGTCAATCCGCGGCCGGTCATGCCCATCTGGCAGACACAGTTGCTCCAAGTGACTTCGATGGACTCCATGCCGAGTATCGAGATTGGACCAGGGCCGCTCACGGCTGAGGATGTCGTGGCCGTCGCCCGTCGTGGCTTCGATGTTCGCCTGACACAAGAGGCGCTCGCGGGCGTGGCATCGGCTCGAGCCCGCATCGACGCACTGGCCGACGGAGACGTGCCGACCTACGGCGTCTCGACCGGGTTTGGCGCGCTGGCGAATCGCCACATACCGACCGAGATGCGCGAGCGCCTCCAGCGGTCGCTGATCCGCTCGCATGCCGCTGGCTCGGGTCCGGAAGTCGAAGACGAGGTCGTTCGAGCCCTGATGCTGTTGCGCCTGAAGACCCTGGCCAGTGGCCATACGGGCGTGCGCGTGGGCACTGTCGAGACCTACGCGGGCATGCTCAACGCGGGGATCACGCCGATCGTGCGGGAGTATGGATCGTTGGGCTGCTCGGGTGACCTGGCCCCGCTGGCGCACTGCGCACTGGCTGTCATGGGTGAGGGCGAGGTTCGGGACGCCCGAGGCGAGCGGATTCCTGCGGCGGACGCCTTGGCTGCGGCCGACCTGGTCCCGGTACGGCTGGCGGCCAAGGAGGGGCTGGCGCTGATCAACGGCACCGACGGCATGCTCGGGATGCTCGTGCTCGCCTGTCACGACCTGCGCACGTTGATCACCGTCGCAGACATCTCGGCGTCTATGAGTGTGGAGGCCCTGCTCGGCACCGACCGCGTGTTTGCCGCGGACTTGCAGGCCCTGCGTCCCCACCCAGGACAGGCCGCATCGGCCGCGAACATGCTCCAGATCCTCGCCGGGTCTGAGATCGTCGCATCGCACTTCCTCGGTGACAGTCGAGTCCAGGATGCGTACTCGCTTCGTTGCTCCCCGCAAGTGGCCGGTGCAGTGAGGGACACGGTCACACACGCCGAGATGGTCGCGGCCCGCGAACTCGCATCGACCATCGATAACCCGGTGGTTCTCAACGACGGTCGGGTCGAGTCCAACGGCAACTTCCATGGTGCGCCGGTGGCGTACGTCCTGGACTTCTTGGCCATCGGGGTAGCCGACTTGGCTTCGATCAGCGAACGGCGCACGGACCGAATGTTGGACGTGGCTCGGTCCCATGGGCTACCGCCGTTCCTCGCCGACGATCCGGGCGTCGATTCCGGGCACATGATCGCTCAGTACACCCAGGCGGCCCTGGTCAGCGAACTCAAGCGGCTGGCGGTGCCGGCGAGCGTCGATTCGATTCCGTCGTCGGCCATGCAAGAGGACCATGTCTCCATGGGCTGGTCGGCGGGTCGCAAGCTGCGGCGATCGATCGATGCGCTGACTCGGGTGCTCGCGATCGAGGTGTTGACCGCGGCTAGGGCGTTGGACTTCCGATCTCCGCTGCGGCCAGCCGCGGGAACCGGCGCCGTTCATGCCTTGGTGCGCTCAGCGGTGGAGGGCCCTGGCCCGGATCGATACCTCGCTCCCGAGATTGAGGCGGTCCGCCGCATGGTCGCGGACGGCTCTGTCGTACGGGCGGCGACCACGGCAGTCGGGCCCCTGCCGTGACAAGCATGCCCGCCAGCAGGTTCGTAGTCAGCAGGTTCGTAGTCAGCAGGTTCGTAGTCAGCAGGTTCGTAGTCAGCATTGAGGAGTCGCCATGACGCTCACGACGGATCCAACCGGTCCTCGACCGGTTCGCGCCGCTCGAGGCACCGAGTTGACGTGCCAGGGCTGGCCCCAAGAGGCCGCGCTGCGGATGCTGCAGAACAACCTCGACCCGCAGGTGGCTGAGCGTCCGGACGACTTGGTCGTCTATGGCGGTACGGGCAAGGCAGCCCGCGACTGGCCGTCGTTCGACGCGCTGACTCGCACGCTCACCACACTCAAGGGCGACGAAACCATGCTCGTTCAGTCGGGCCGCCCAGTCGGGGTCTTCCAGACCCACGAGTGGGCGCCCCGCGTCCTGATCGCGAACTCAAACCTCGTCGGCGACTGGGCCACCTGGCCTGAGTTTCGACGGCTGGAGCAGCTCGGTCTCACGATGTACGGCCAGATGACTGCCGGCTCGTGGATCTACATCGGCACCCAGGGGATCCTCCAGGGCACCTATGAAACGTTTGCTGCGGTCGCAGCCAAGCGGTTCGGCGGGACGCTGGCGGGAACGCTGACGGTCACCGGTGGGTGCGGTGGTATGGGTGGCGCACAACCACTGGCCGTCACGATGAACGACGGGGTCTGCCTGATCGTTGACGTCGATCGCTCCCGCCTCGAGCGGCGAGTCACCGAGCGCTACCTCGATGAGGTCGCCGACGACTTCGATGACGCACTCGCTCGCTGTCAGGCCGCTCAACGGACCCGGACTCCACTGTCGGTCGGCCTCACGGGGAATTGTGCCGAGGTGCTTCCGGAGCTCCTACGTCGCGGTGTGGCGGTCGACATCGTGACTGATCAGACGTCGGCTCACGACCCGTTGTCCTACCTGCCGATCGGGATCTCGGTGGAGGACTGGCACGACTATGCCGCGGCGAAGCCGGAGGAGTTCACCGATCGAGCCCGCGCGGCCATGGCCACCCATGTCGAGGCCATGGTCGGGTTCATGGATGCGGGAGCTGAGGTCTTCGACTATGGCAACTCCATTCGAGGCGAGGCTCAGCTGCACGGGTACGATCGAGCCTTCGATTTCCCCGGCTTCGTGCCGGCGTACATCCGGCCCCTGTTCTGCGAGGGCAAGGGTCCGTTCCGCTGGGCGGCGCTGTCTGGTGATCCTGCCGACATCGCGGCCACCGACAAGGCCGTGCTCGAGCTGTTCCCGGACAACGAGCCGCTAGCGCGTTGGATTCGCAAGGCGCAGGACAAGGTGGCCTATCAGGGGTTGCCAGCGCGGATTTGTTGGCTTGGGTACGGCGAGCGAGACAGGGCCGGGGTGGCCTTCAACGACCTGGTGGCCAGCGGAAAGGTCAAAGCGCCGCTCGTCATCGGCCGCGATCATCTGGACTGCGGGTCCGTGGCCTCGCCCTATCGGGAGACTGAGGCCATGCTCGACGGCTCGGACGCCATCGCCGACTGGCCGCTGCTCAACGCGCTCGTCAACACCGCATCGGGAGCGTCTTGGGTCTCGATTCACCATGGCGGCGGCGTGGGTATCGGACGCTCCCTGCACTCGGGACAGGTCACGGTCGCGGACGGGACGGCGTTGGCGGCGCAAAAAATTGAGCGGGTCCTGACCGTGGATCCAGGTATGGGCGTGATCAGGCACGTCGACGCCGGCTACGACCGGGCGCTCGAGGTGGCCGAGGAGCGGGACGTCCGGATTCCGATGCGCGAGGGTGGCGCGTGACGTTCGGCCGTATGTGGACTGAGCTAGCCACGATTGGTCGCTCCCCAGACACCGGTGGGTACCTACGCGGCGGGTGGTCGGCAGCAGCCCTGGAGGCGGAGGCCTGGTTCGTTGGCGAGTGCGCGGCTCGGGAGCTGGTCGTGGAGTCCGACACCATCGGCAATCTGGTCGCGTGGTGGCAGCCGGAGGATGCCACGGGTGACCGTGGGGTTCTGACTGGCAGCCATCTGGACTCAGTACCGCACGGCGGGGCCTTCGATGGACCGCTCGGGGTGGTCAGCGCGTTGGCCGCCGTGGACCAGCTACGTGCCCGCGGCTTCGCCCCATCCAGGCCCCTGGGCCTGGTGGTCTGGGTGGAGGAGGAGGGCTCCCGTTTCGGTAGGCCCTGTTTGGGGTCTCGGCTGGCTACGGGCGCCTTCGCCCCCGACCTGGCTCTGGGGCTGCGCGACCGCGACGGAGTGTCGCTATCCGACGCGTATGCCGCCGCGGGTTTTGGCATCGACCCGAAGACCTTCGGCCACAGCGACCTGCCTGGCAAGGCGGGGGTGTTCGTGGAATTGCATGTCGAGCAGGGGAGATGGCTTGCCGAGGCGGACGGCGGGACGGCCGTGGGTGTCGCGTCGTCGATCTGGCCGCACGGTCGCTGGCGGATGGAGTTCTCGGGGCGGGCCGATCACGCGGGGACGACCCGCATGCAGGATCGGGCCGACCCCATGGTGACAGCGGCGTTTGCCGCGCTCGCCGCCAACAAGCAGGCCCGCTCGGTCGGTGCTCGGGCGACGGTCGGTCGGCTCGAGTTGGACCCGGGTGCGACCAACGCCATCCCCGGGAGAGTTCGGGCCTGGATTGACGCGCGAGCGTCAGACCAAGCGACGCTGGACGCCCTGCTCGGAGCTCTCGCGGTGCAGGTGGGCGAACGTGCCGATCGGGATGGGACCTCCGTTGATCTGGTCCAGGAATCGATGTCGCCCGTGGTCCGCTTCGACGCGGGTCTGCGTGACCGGGTGGCGGCCGCTGTTGGGGCGGCGACAGGGGATGGGTCCCTAGCGCCAGCCCTGCCCACGGCAGCTGGTCACGATGCCGGCATCCTGGCCGCGGCTGGGGTGCCGACCGCGATGATCTTCGTGCGCAATCCGACCGGGGTGTCGCACAGCCCGGCGGAACACGCAGACGCCGATGACTGCGAGTCCGGAGTCGTCGCCCTCGCCGCGGTGCTCGAGGATCTCGCAGGTCCGGGAGCGCTCGCTTGACGTCGTACTGGTGTGAGAGCGCATGGCTGCCGGAGGGGATCGCCGCGGGCGTCGTCGTGGAGGTTTCTGATGGCGGGCTGATCGACCGCGTGATCGCTGACCAGGCTGCGCCTCCGGACGCCCGCCGGCTGAGCGGTCTGGTCGTCCCGGGGTTCGCGAATGCTCATTCGCACGCCTTCCATCGCGCTCTTCGGGGTCGGACACACAGCGGTGGCGGGACCTTCTGGACCTGGCGTGAGCAGATGTACGCCTTGGCCGAGGTGCTCGAGCCCGACTCGATGTACGCCTTGGCGCGGCTGGTCTACGCGGAGATGGTTCTCGCGGGGATCACCTGCGTCGGGGAGTTCCATTACCTCCATCACGGCCGCGACGGGCGCCCGTACGAGGATCCGAACGTCATGGGTGAGGCGTTGCGCGCAGCGGCGGTTGATGCCGGCCTTCGCCTGACTCTTCTCGATGCGTGCTACCTCACGGGCGGGATCGGGAAACCGTTGGAGGGAACCCAACGTCGGTTCGGGGACCGGAGTGTGGATGCTTGGGCGGAGCGGGTCTCCGCGATGACTGAGGACGACGTGACTCGCTTCGGTATCGCGGTGCATTCGGTGCGCGCCGTTCCCGCTGATGACTTGGGGCGACTGGTGGCCCTCATGCCGGCCGGTCCATTGCACGCTCACCTGTCGGAGCAGCCGGCGGAAAACGATGCATGCGTCGAGGCATACGGCTGCACACCGTCCGAGTTGCTGGAGAGGAGCGGGGTTCTGGGGCCGCGCGCCACGATGGTCCACGCCACTCACCTCACCGCCGACGACATTGGGCGCCTGGGCGCGAGCCGTACGGCCGCCTGCTTCTGCCCGACCACGGAACGAGACCTTGCTGATGGCTTGGGGCCGGCGCGCGCCCTCGCGGACGCCGGTTCCCCGTTGTGTCTTGGCTCGGACCAGCATGCAGTGGTGGATCCCTTTGAGGAGATGCGTGGCCTTGAGATGCACGAACGACTGAACACCCAGGAACGCGGTCGGTTCACTCCTGGTGCCTTGTTGGCCGCGGCGACCGAAAACGGGCACGCGAGTCTGGGCTGGCCCGACGCCGGCCGGATCGTGTCCGGCGCCGTGGCCGACCTGGTGGCCGTCAGCACCGGGAGTGTTCGGACGGCGGGGTCGCGCCCGGGCGAAGTGCCGCTCACGGCGACAGCATCTGACGTGACGGACGTGGTTGTCGGAGGGCGCCCTGTGGTGCGCGAGTCCGGGCACCTCGGGTTCGGGCCCCTGGGTCCGATGCTGTCCGACCAGATTACCCAGCTGTGGCAGGAGGTCCTGGCATGACCTCGACGGTGCTGACCGGGATCGGTGAGTTGATCACCAATGTCCCCGAGCTCGGCGATGGATCGACGCTGGGCCGCCTTACGGATGCCGCGGTGGTGATGAACGACGGGGTTGTGGTGTGGGTCGGGCGTTCCCGAGACGCCCCCTCGGCCGATCTCGAGGTCACGGCGGACGGACGAGCCGTCATCCCGGGGTTCGTCGACAGCCACTCCCACCTGGTCTTCGCCGGTGACCGAAGCGCGGAATTTGCGGCGCGCATGATCGGGACGCCGTACTCCGCCGGTGGAATCCGCACGACCGTCGCAGCGACCCGAGCGGCTTCGGACTCCACCCTGCGGGCCAACGCCGCGCGACTCGTCGCTGAGATGCTTGCGCAGGGAACGACCACGGTGGAGATCAAATCCGGATACGGGCTGACGACGCGCGACGAGCAGCGCTCGGTCGCTATCGCGGCGGAACTCACACCTGAGGTGACGTTCCTGGGGGCCCATGTGGTGCCCGACGGAGTCACTGCGGAGACGTATGTCTCTGAGGTCACCGGTCCAATGCTGGCGGCGTGTGCCCCACACGCACGATGGGTCGACGTGTTTTGCGAGGTGGGCGCCTTCGACGAGGACCAGGCCCGGGCCATCGTGGCTGCAGGGGTGGCGGCTGGCCTGCTTCCCCGGGTGCACGCGAATCAGTTGGGGGAGGGTCCCGGCGTCCAACTCGCGGTAGAGGTGGGCGCCGCTTCGGCCGACCACTGCACCCACCTGAGTCGGGGCGACATCGATGCCTTGGCTTCGGGCTCAACGGTGGCGACCTTGCTCCCGGGCGTCGAGTTCTCGACCCGGTCGACCTACCCCGACGCCCGTGCCCTGCTAGCGGCTGGGGTGACGGTGGCCTTGGCCAGCGACTGCAATCCCGGCTCGTGTTTCTCCTCCTCGATGGCCCTGTGCGTCGCCTTAGCCGTTCGCGAGATGAGGATGAGCCCGGCCGAAGCTCTCTGGTCCGCGACGGCCGGGGGCGCGCTGGCCTTGAGACGACCGGATGTCGGTCACCTTGGGGTCGGCAGTCGCGCCGATCTCGTGGTCTTGGAGGCACCGTCCTACCTTCACCTGGCTTATCGGCCGGGTGTGCCCTTGGTCGCGCAGGTGTGGCAATCGGGCATCGAACGGTTCGCTAGGCCTTGACGCATCAGTCCCGCGATGGGGACGCTGGCTGTCAGGCACGATCCAGGTGGGATCCAAGAGGGGCGGCGGCGGTGCTTGCTGCGCGGGGTAGGACCAATCGGCGAAGTGCGTCTGGGAGAGCACAACTGGGGGCGCTCGCGTTGCTGGTGACGGCGGTCTTGGCCGGCTGCACCACAGGCTCTAGCCCGGCTCCCCCGCCTTCCGCGTCGGTGTCCCCGAGTCCCACGCTTGGCGAGCCAATGATGCTCGATGTCCTGGTGTACAACATCGAGTACAGCGGCGGCCGCGCCACCGATGCGGTGATTCGCTCGCTGGATGCCGATGTTGTCGGCGTCCTGGAGTCGTACAACCGGCTTCCCACGATCGCCCGCAAGACGGGGTACGACTACTACAACGTCGGGCTCCAGCTGCTGTCGAAGTACCCGATCCATGAGCCGTCCGGCGCCGAGGGGTTGTACGCCCTGATCGAGGTGCAGCCCGGTTATGTGGTGGCGTTCTTCAACACCCACCTCGACTACGTGAAGTACGGGCCGCGGCTGCTGAAGAGCGGAACGGCCGTGGACGCGGTCATCGCCTCGGAGAACGAGGTCCGCACGTCGTCGATCCTGAAGCAGACACCGGACATGGTGCGGCTGGCCGACGAGGGCTATCCGGTCTTCCTTACGGGCGACTTCAACGAGCCTTCGAGCCTCGACTACACGGCCTCGGGCGTCGAGACCAGGGACTTCGTGTCGGAGCCCGTTCCGTGGCCGGTCAGTCAGACCCTGCTCGATCTTGGCCTCCGGGACACCTATCGGGAGATTCACCCGGATCCGGTGGTCGATCCCGGGGTCACAACAGCCAAGCGGGAGGGCGGGGACCGGATCGACTACGTCTATGCCGGCGGGCCCACCACAACGGTGAGCAGCCAGCTGATCGGCGAGCCCGGCGGCGTGGGTGTGGACGTCGAGTTCGACCCGTGGACATCCGACCATCGAGCGGTGCTCTCGACCGTCGAGGTCACCCCCATCGCCGTACCGACCATGGTGGCCCTCGACCGGCGGATGTTGACCGAGGACGAACCCCTGCTGGTGACCTACAACGACGGGAGCGACGACAACGGAACGGTGACGGTTGCTGCGGTGGAGGCCGCCGCAGCCCCGGTTCTGACCCTTCCGGCGCCAGGGCCCAGCGGGCAACTCACCATCGACACCGGCGCCTTGGCTCCGGCCGGCTACGAGGTTGTCCTCCTCGATGAGGCTGGCGCGGAATTGGCCCGTAACGAGTTCTGGGTGAGATCCGCGGACGCGACCGTTTCGATCTCCACCGGCCGTGCTTCCTATGACGTGGGCGAGCCGATTGAGGTCAGCTGGGTGGATGGCCCGGCGAACCGGTGGGACTGGATCGGGGTCTACAAGGCGGATAAGTCCAACCCCGAGAAGGACTACTACCTGCTCTGGGGCTACACCGGTCTCCACGACTCCGGCGCCTTGCCACCGACCGTCGCGGGGGCGATGGTTTTGGACGAGTCCAGTCAAGGCAAGCCTTGGCCGCTACCGCCCGGTAAATACGTCGTGCACTACCTGTTGACCGACGAATACACCTCGGCGGGAAGCACACCCTTCCGGGTCAAGGGCTAACGACGACCGTCCAGATGATCGCGGGCCACGTTCGCAGCCAAAGATCGCGGAACCTTCAGCCGCACGGCATCATGGTCGACAACTCAGGGCAAACCCGGAGACGTTCGGGCGGATCAGCCGAGGAGGGAACTGGACGTGGACCGGATGAGCGCGCGCGCGGGTCTGCCTCGTCGAGTGCTGGTCCTTGGCCTGGGCATGGTTGTGTCGGCGGGACTTGCGCTGGCAGTGACGGCACCGGCGCAGGCGACCTCCTGCAAGCCGCGGTCCCTGATCTGCATCGAGCCTGGCGAGGGGGCCAAACCCCTCCCGAAGCCGCCGAAGCCGGAGACTTCGAGCTGGGTCGTGAAGTACCGGGTCTGGTCGAACCACATCAAGATCTACCGTGACCACAAGCTGGTGCGGGATGTAAAGGTGGCTGGCAACCCGTATCTGTCGCCGCACCTGCCAAGTACGTGCCGCGTCAGCCAGAAGCTGCGGGTGAATTGGGACAAGACCCTCGACTGGCGCCTCAACTACTTCACGCGGCTGTGTGCAGGCCGAGGCGTCGGCACACACGCGATCCCCATTCACCGCGTCTCCGGTCGGTTGAGCATGAATGCGGCCGATCTCGGCAAGACCCCCGGAGCCGGGGCCCCGCTGAGTCATGGCTGTGCTCGCATGACGGCGAGGGACGCCAAGTGGATTTATGACCGCGTGCCGTTGGGCAGTCTCGTCAAGATCAGCTACGCGCGATGAGTGTGGGGATGCCCCCCAAAACAGCCGCCACACTGGTTCTGGGGCTGGCCTTCTCGTTGATCGCGGTGGCTGTGCCAGCCGGCCCGGCCGTCGCGATGCCAATCGCTGTCACGGAGCGCCTGGTGATCGGTCACTCGGTTCAGGGCCGCCCGATCGTGGCGTACCACCGCTACACGCCTGGGGGCCTCGGCACCCGCCCGCTGCTCGTCATCGGTCAGATGCACGGAACCGAGGAGACCGGCAAGCGGGTGATTGCGGCGCTGCGCCAGCGGGCGTTGCCAGACTCTGTGGACGTGTGGCTCATCCCGACGGTGAACCCGGACGGAGACGTTCGCAACCGACGAGCCAACGCTCACGGCGTCGACCTGAACCGGAACTTCCCGCACAACTGGGTCCGTAAGGGCGCCGGGACAAACTACTTCTCGGGACCACGAGCGGCTAGCGAGCCCGAGACCAGGGCGGTTCGGGACTTCATCAGGCGGGTGCAGCCCTGGCGCACGGTCTCGTTCCATACGCCGCTGTACGGCGTCGACGTCAGCAACGGGAAAGATCCCGCGCTCGCTCGTGATCTGTCCCGTTGGTCCGGGTATCCGCTGCGATCGTTCACGTGCAACTCCGGGTGCAAGGGGACGCTCACCCAGTTCATCAACGGCCGCCTCGATGGGGCCGCGGTGACTTTTGAGTTCGGACGTTCGACGTCTTCGAAGCGTGTCGACCGAGTCGTCGAGGCCGTCCTACGTGTGGGGACTGCGTCGTAGCTGCGAGTCCAACCGGTCAGCGACTGACGTGCAGAGTGGGGATTCGGTCAGACCACGGCAGTGCCTGCTCGAGTTGGGCGGCCAGCCGAAGCAGGAGCGACTCCGTCCCGACCGCGCCGACGAGCTGCATGCCGATCGGTAGGCCCTCTCGGCTCTGATGCAGCGGCAGGCTGATGGCCGGCTGACCGGTCGCGTTAAACACCGGAAGGAAGGACTCCCACGGCGCCCAGCTGGAGAACACATCTCGCAGCTCCATCGGCTCGGCCGGGTCGTACATCCCCAGCGGCGCGGGGAGTCGACCCAGCGTGGGTGTGAGGAGGACGTCGTGGGCCGTGAAGTAGCGGCCCATCCGACGCGCGGCCTGGTTTGCCTCACCCAACGCGTCCATCAGCCGAAGCGCCGTCACGGCCCGACCGTGCACGACCGCGGCCAACGTTGACCCTTCGACAGTCGTGGCGTCGACCGGCCGATCCACGGCCAGCGCGAAGTCGTCCACGGTGTGTGCGGCGTCGGCGGCCCAGAGGTCAGTCATAGCCCCGAGGAACGGCTCCCAGTCGAGTAGGTCCTCGGTCTCGTCGACGTGGTGCCCGAGATCGGCCAGGAGCGCCGCGGTAGCCCGCGTGGCCGCGGTCACCTCGGGGTCCGCCTCATGCCCTGACCACGGCCGGGTGGCCACGCCGATCCGCAATTGTTCAACCGGCGCTCCCACCTCATCGGCAAAGGGTCGATCGGGCGTCGCGATGACGAACGGATCACCCGCCGCGGGGTGGGAGAGCGCATCGAGCAGGGCCGCGCTGTCACGTACCGAGCGGGACACCATGAACCGCGCCGCCCATCCCATGAGCGCCTCAGCGATGTGCGGACCCCAGGGGATCCGGCCCCGCGAAGGTTTCAGGCCGACGACGCCGCATGCGGACGCCGGGATCCGAATCGAGCCGCCGCCATCGCTGGCTGCGGCCACCGGAACAATTCCCGCGCCCACGACCGCGGCCGCTCCACCGCTGGACCCGCCGGCCATGTGAGCGGCGCTCCAAGGGGAGCACGTCCGGCCAGCGGCCAGGGTCTCAGTCGTGCCCAGAATGCCGAACTCCGAGGTCGTTGTCCGCCCCATGTTGACCAGTCCGGTCTCGGCCAAGCGCGTTGTGAACTCACTAGTGGCTCGCGTGACCCATCCTTCGCCCAGTCGGCTGCCATTGCCGCACTCGACCCCGATCTCACCGTGGAAGAGGTCTTTGAGCATGGTGGGCACGCCGGCGAACGGAACCGAGTCGGGATCGCCGTACGCCATGGGTAGCGGCTGGCTCACGCGGTCACGGAACACCTCCACGACGGCGCCGAGCGTCGGGTCGATTCGATCGACGCCCTCAACGACACAGCGGGCCAGCTCAGACGGGTCGACGGCCTTGGCCCGGACCAACTCGGCGAGTCCGGTGGCGTCGTAGGACGCGAACTCATCAAGGCGCACCCGCGCACCCTACCGAGCCGCGATGTCCTAGCTTCCGCGCCGCTAGAGCACGGACGCCGCATAATCAGATGGATCGCACGACACGACGAAGGGGACGCGACTGTGGACACGCCGCCGTCCGTCGTCCCGGTCGAGGTGACCTTCCGAGCAGTGGACACTCTGGCGTCCGGCGTGGCTGGGTTGGCGGACCACTTCACCACTGCCTGGCCTGCCTATCGCCGGTGGTACTTACGCGATGGTGAAGCCGCGCGCCCGGAGTATCTCGAATGTCGGCACGCGCTGGAGGCGTACCTCCCCGAGCTCGTGCCGACGTACGACGCATTCGTCGATGCGGCCGGCGGCGGCGACCTAGCTGCGCGTTTCCTCAGCCACTGGAACCCACCGCCGCTGTTTGCGGCCTGCTCCCTTGCGGCCTGGAGCCGGGATCGAAACGTGTTGGTACGCAACTACGACTACCCGCCGACGCTGTGTGACGCGATGGTTGTGCGTAGCGCCTGGAACGGGACCTCCGTTCTTGCCATGAGTGATTGCGGAATCGGGGCGCTGGACGGGGTCAATGCCCACGGTCTGGCAGTAGCTATCGCCTTTGGTGGGCGCCGCGTCGTCGGCGAGGGTTTCGGCATCGGCATCGTCGTCAGATATCTGTTGGAGTTCGCGCGGACCGTTCCCGAGGCCTTGGAGATGGTGCAGCTGATCCCGGTGCACCTGGCTTACAACGTCGCACTCCAGGACTCCAACGGCCACAGCGCGGTCGCGTTCCTCTCTCCCGACCGTCCACCGGTGATTTCGGGTGGCGCGACTGCTGGGAACAGGCAAGGCGCGACCGAGTGGCCGGAACACGCAGAGTTCTGCGCAACCGAGGACCGAGAGGCGGCCTTGTTGACCGCGTTCTCGGATCCTGACATGACCGCGCCGGCCCTGGTTCAGCGATTCCTCGAGCCTCCGCTGTATCGCCCCACCGCGCTGAGCACGTGGGGAACCGTCTACACCGCGGTCTACGACTCTGACCACGCATCGCTGGAGCTTCGTTGGCCTGACGATGCGTGGGCCCTGAGTCTCGACGCATTCGTTGAGGGGACGAGGGCCCGCAGCATGTCCATGGCCGTACCCGAGGCCGTCGAACCGGCCGCGCCGGCACCCGTCGCCCAGGGTCGGCCCCTCCTCATCGCCTGAGGCAATCCACCGGAGTCGGTTGCCGCCGTCACTCCCCGGACCTACCGTGAAGACGACCATGGGAGAAGGGGCCGGCCAACCAGCGCAGGGCACGACCCTGTCGGCGTCCGGATCAGGCGAGGCGAAGCAGAAGCAGAAGCAGAAGAAGACGAAGAAGGACAAGCGCCGCAAGGACCATCAGCCGAAGCGGCCGGTGCTTCGCAGCCTCAGCGATATCTACGGCTACTTCCGCACCAACACCACGCCGGTGTATTTCGTGTCGCCCACGCCGTACAACTTGCTCGGATTGGATGAGTGGGTCGGCGGCTTCCGCTACATCAGTTATTTCGACAGTTTCGATGGGCTCAAGCCACACTCCTTCGTCCCTACCCATGAGGGCCCTCGCGACTTCGAGTCCTTCGAGTCGGTCAACACCTACCTCCTCGGCAACAAGGAGGTCATCGACTACATCGGCCGCAATGGCGACGGCATCGTCTTGCTGGTGATGTTTGACGAGAAGACCGAGCAGCGGGCCGAAGAGCTCGGCCTACGGATCGCGCTCCCGCCACGGGAGTTGCGCGAGTACATCGACTCCAAGATCGTGACCACCCGGCTGGGAAATGAGGCGGGCGTCCCCAGCGTGCCCAACGCGATGGGCCGAGCCGACTCGTACAAGCAGCTGCGAAAGATCGCCAAGAAGGCCAAGCTCGGGCGGCGATTGGTGGTCCAAACGCCCTATGGCGACTCTGGGCGGACCACGTTCTTCGTCAACGACGAGGACGACTGGGCCAAGCACGAGGACGAACTCGCCGGTCACGACCTCAAGGTCATGCGGTACATCCGGCACCTGCCCGGGACCGTCGAGGCCGTGGCGACCAAGCACGGAACCCTCGTCGGGCCGATCCAGACCGATCTCACTGGATACGAAGAACTCACTCCGTACCGAGGCGGCTGGTGCGGCAACGACATCTTCCCCCAGGTGTTCGACGCGGCCACGCGCAAGCGGATCCGGAAGATGGCGCAGCGTTTGGGGAAACGCTTGTATGCCGAGGGCTACAAGGGCGTCTTCTGCATGGACTTCCTGCTCGACACCGACGAGGGCTCGGTCTACCTCGGCGAGATCAACCCGCGGATCTCTGGCGCATCTCCCCTGACCAACCTCATCACCGCCACCTACGGCGGTGTCCCGCTGTTCCTGTTCCATCTGCTCGAGTTCGCGGACGTGGACTGGGAGCTGGACCTCAAGGCCGTGCAACGCCGCTGGAACGACTTCGACCAATGGAGCCAACTGGTGCTGAAGCAGACCAGCGACGAGGTCGAGCTGATCACCGAGGCACCGCCCTCGGGTTTGTGGCGCATGGATGACGACGGGTCGGTGCGCTTCGTGCGCCAGGAGATCGACTGGCACGCCGTGAGCCGCGAGAACGAGGCCTTCTACCTGCAGGTGTACGGCGCGGGCGAGTACCGCTACCCAGGGGCCGACGTCGGTGTCGTCGTGACCCGGGGCCGGATGCAGACCGATGACCGCGAGCTGCTCGACCGCGGCCGACTGTGGGCCGACGGGATCATCAAGGGCTTTCGGGGCGTACCCCCGGAATCAACGGTCATCCCCAGGGAGCAACTGCTCTCTACCAAGTGGTTCTGACCCCCCCTTTTTCCACGACACGCCGTCGTTGCTCAGTCGGGCCTGTGGGTGACGTCGGCGTGTCGTGGATCTTTGGGGCGTTGACGCGGATGGCGGAGCCTCGTACCGTGGTTCGGGATAAGTTGGCTCAGACAACAAACTCGTCATGCTGGAGGCCGTCGTGTCGTTGCACCCCACTCCCGAGGACCGCTTCACCTTCGGTCTGTGGACGGTCGGCTGGCAGGCGCGGGACCCCTTCGGCGACGCCACCCGGGCACCCGTCGACCCCGTCGAGACCGTGCACCGGCTGGCCGAGCTCGGCGCCTACGGCCTCACCTTCCACGACGATGACCTGATTCCCTTCGGATCGGACACCATCGCCCGCGACGAGCACATCAATCGCTTCCGCAAGGCACTGGACGAGACCGGCTTGGTCGTCCCGATGGCCACGACGAACCTGTTCACCCACCCTGTGTTCAAGGACGGGGCGTTCACCAGCAACAGCCGCGACGTACGGCGCTTCGCGCTGCGCAAGGTGATGCGCAACCTTGACCTGGCTGCCGAGCTGGGCGCCAGCACATACGTCTTCTGGGGCGGCCGCGAGGGCGCCGAGACCGACTCCGCCAAGGACGTCCGGGCGGCGCTCGACCGCTACCGCGAGGGCCTCGACACCCTCGCCGCCTACGTGATCGAGCAGGGGTACGGGTTGCGCTTCGCGCTGGAGCCCAAGCCGAACGAGCCCCGCGGTGACATCCTGCTGCCCACCATCGGGCACGCTCTGGGCTTCATCTCGACACTTGAGCATCACGAGATGGTGGGCCTCAATCCCGAGGTCGGACACGAGCAGATGGCCGGGTTGAACTTCGTTCACGGTATTGCCCAGGCGCTATGGCAAGGCAAGCTCTTCCACATCGATCTCAACGGCCAACACGGTCCGAAGTTCGACCAGGACCTCGTCTTCGGCCACGGGGATCTGCTCAGCGCGTTCTTCCTGGTGGACCTGTTGGAGAACGGCGGTCCCGGCGGGGGACGTAGCTACGACGGGCCGAGGCACTTCGACTACAAGCCGATGCGCACCGAGGACATGGACGGCGTGTGGGCGTCCGCGGCGGCCAACATGCGGACCTACCTGCTGCTCAAACAGCGTGCTGCCGCCTTCCGCGCAGACCCCGACGTGCAGGCGGCGATGGCTGCTAGCAAGGTGGGCGAACTGGCCGAGCCGACGCTGGCGCCGGGGGAGACGACGGCCGATCTCCTCGCTGATACGTCAGCGTTCGAGGACTTCGATGCCGACATGCGCGGCGTCCAGGGGTACGGCTTCGGCGTTCTGGACCAGCTCGCCGTCGAGCACGTCCTCGGCGCGCGCTGATCTCGCACACCAGGAGGTCAGCGCGATGAGCACCGTGGCCGGTGTCGACTCCTCGACCCAGTCGGTCAAGGTCGTCGTCCGCGATGCGGAGACCGGAGCGCTGGTCCGGTCAGCAAAGGCCACCCACCCGGACGGCACCGAGGTCCACCCGCAGGCTTGGTGGGCTGCCCTCAACGAGGCCATCGCTTCGGTGGGGGGCCTCGATGACGTCGCCGGCCTCGCGGTCGCAGGTCAACAGCACGGCATGGTCTGTCTGGGTGAGGACGGCGAGGTCGTGCGACCCGCGCTGCTGTGGAACGACACGCGCTCATCCGACGCCGCCGCTGACCTGGTTGCCGAGCTCGGCGGCGGGGCGATAGGGAAGGCCGCCTGGGCGGAGGCGGTCGGCTCAGTCCCTGTGGCGTCCTTCACGGTCACCAAACTCCGGTGGCTGGCAACCAACGAGCCGGAGTCGGTGGCCCGTACGGCTGCTGTGTGTCTGCCCCACGACTGGCTCACCTGGAAGCTGTCCGGGACCAGTGATCTGGCTGCGTTGACGACCGACCGCAGCGACGCCAGCGGGACGGGCTATTGGTCGCCGGCCGCCGGTGAGTACCGACCGGAGCTCTTGGTCCGCGCTCTCGGCCGCGAGCCGGCCGTTCCCCGCGTGCTCGGCCCCTGCGAGGCCGCAGGCACCACGGCATCGGGGGTCGTTCTTGGCCCTGGATCAGGCGACAACGCGGGAGCCGCTCTCGGGCTCGGAGCACGACGCGGCGATGTCGTCGTCTCCATCGGAACCTCCGGGACGGTCTTCGCGGTGTCCCAAGTGCCCGCCGCGGATGCGACGGGAGCAGTAGCCGGTTTTGCGGACGCGTCCGGGCTCTTCTTGCCACTGGTGGCGACGCTCAATGCCGCCCGGGTCCTCGATGCGACGGCCGCGATGTTGGGCGTGCCCCTTGATCGGCTCAGCGCTCTGGCCCTGTCTGCTCCCTCGGGTAGCGACGGACTCGTCGTCGTTCCCTATCTCGAGGGGGAGCGCACGCCCGACCTGCCCCACGCCACCGGTGCGCTGCACGGATGGCGTCTCGCGACGTCGACGCCCGCTCATCTGGCTCGCGCCGCGGTTGAAGGCATGCTCTGCGGCATCGCCGATGGGCTCGATGCGTTGGTGGCTCAGGGTGCTGCCGTCGATCGAGTCGTCTTGATCGGAGGCGGCGCGCGGTCAGAAGCCGTACGCCAGATCGCCCCGGCCATCTTGGGCCGCCCGGTGCTCGTGCCGACCCCTGGGGAGTACGTCGCTGACGGGGCTGCCCGGCAAGCCGCGTGGGTGTTGTCGGGAGACGCGGCCCCGCCGGAGTGGGCCACCTCGGCAACCCAGCTCTATGAGGCTGACGCGGCCCCTCGCGTGCGCGCCCGCTATTCAGAAGTGCAGGGTTTGACGGCAGACTCGAGGCATGAGTGCTGAGCTGACCGTTCTTACCGATGGCTATGCAGACGACCGCGTGGCCAGCACCGTCACGCTCATCCGAGACGGTGACGCCATCGTCGTGGTTGATCCAGGCATGGTGTCCGCCCGTTCGAAGATCCTAGATCCGTTGGTGGACCTAGGGATTTCGTCCGATGACGTCACCGATGTGGTCTTCAGCCACCACCACCCTGACCACACAGTGAATGCAGCCCTGTTCCAGCAAGCTCGGATCCATGATTTTCAGGCCACCTATGAGAACGACGTCTGGACCGACCGCGCCCCTGACGATCCGCACCTCACTCCTTCGATCCAGTTGCTCCTGACGCCCGGGCACACCGCCGAAGACATCACCACCGCGGTGGAGACGGCCGAGGGTCTCGTGGTTCTGACTCACTTGTGGTGGTCCGCCGAGGGCCCTGCTGATGATCCGTTCGCACCCGATCGCGACCAGCTCCGCGCCTCGCGCGAAGCGGTGTTGGCCATGTCGCCCGTACTCATCGTTCCTGGGCACGGTGCTGCTTTCGTGGTGACGCGCGACCTCGTCGTCTAGGCGAGCGGTCAGGCGATTTCCGCGAGGAACTCCCGGAAGCGATCGATGTACTCGTCGACATCCGGCTCATCGTGCGCCACGGAGACCGTGGGGCCGAGCCACCAGCCCGATTCCCACACGCCTCGGTTAGCCATCCAGACCCGGATCAGCGACCGGAGTGCTGGGTCGTCGTTGGCCCGGGCCTCAGTGGAGTTCCTGGCCGGTGTTGCACCGAACCCGTAGTACGCGTGAGTTCCCATGCGCGCGACGGACCAGGGCATGCCCGCGACGTCAATCGCTTCCTGAAGACCATCCGCCATGCGCTCTCCGAGGGCGCGGGCGCGGTCGAAGGCCTCGACGGTGAGCACCTCGAGGAGCGCCGCTCGACCCGCTGCCATTGACAGCGCATTGGCGAACAGCGTTCCGCCCGAGGCGATCTCTTCGGCGGAGGCCTCACCTGCGGCGAGCACGTGGCGACTGGTCGGGCCGATCCGCGCGGCGATCTCGTCAGTCATCCCGTACGCACCCAGGGGAACGCCCGCGGCGATGGACTTGCCGATCGTGAACAGGTCGGCCGTCAGTCCCAGGTCCTGGGAGATGCCGCCATAGGCGCCCACGAGGGTGTGGGTCTCGTCCAAGGCGAGGAGCGTTCCGCTGGCCGCAGTGAGCTGCCGCAGCGCCTCGGGGTAGCCCGGATCTGGATGAATGATGCCGGCGTTGGTCATGACCGGTTCAGTGAGGACTAGGGCGACGTCTTGTGGAGCGAGAGCAGCCTCGAGGGCTCGGACATCGTTGAACGGAACGATCTTGGCCTGGCCGGTGACCGAGCTGGGCAGTCCTCGCTCCTCGCGAACGATGCGGCCGTCCTCGAGAACCACGAGGGTCGCGTCGCCATGGCCGTGGTACTTACCGTCGAACAGGATCAGCGTCTCGCGCCCGGTCAGCGCACGAGCAATCCGAATGACCTCGGTGTTTGCCTGAGTGGCGGACAAGGTGAACTGCCACTTGGGGTACCCGTACCGATCCGCGAGGTGCTCGGCGACGATGGGTGCGTCCTCAGTGGGGAGCACGAAGTGATTCCCCTGGGCCATGCGCTGGGCCACCGCGGTGACGACTGGTGGCGGCGCGTGGCCGCAAAACACGCTCATGTCCCCGAGATACATGTCCAGGTAGGCACGCCCGTCGACGTCGCTGAACCGGGCGCCAGCGCCCTCGTGCACGACCACAGGTGGGTGCTCGTAGAGCGACTCCATCCAGGACATGGGGACCCCCCGCGGCATCACCCGTCGGCCGCGTTCCAGAAGGGCCATCGACGTGGGGTGCTCGCGTTCGAACCGTGCGCTCTCGAAGGCGAGCACGGACGCAACGCGTTCGGGTGGCGCCCAGGTCCGGTCGGCCATGTGCCGCAGCCTGACACACGCGTCGGGGCGGGGCGAGAGTCCGCATGATGCGCCTCGCCAGGCTCGACGGGGTTGACGACACCCGGCTGGAACATGCCAAGGGCGGTCGACCCGTGGGTCGACCGCCCTTGGCGAGGTGAATCAGCGAATCAGGCGAGGGCCTTGGCCTTGAGGGCCGCGAACTCCTCATCAGTGATCGCGCCAGAGTCGTGGAGCTTCTTGGCTTCCCCGATCTGGTCGGCGGCGGACTTGCCGCCCTGGTCGGCCACGATGGCGTTGGCGTACTCAACCTGCTGCTGCTGGTACTTCTGCGCAGACTTGACGGCACGCTCCTGCATTCCGCCGCCACGCGCGATGACGTAGACCAGCATGGTGATGAGCGGGATGAACAGCAGCACGATGATCCAGGCGGCCTTGGCCCAGCCCGACATGTCGTCGCTGCGGAAGAGGTCGGTGATGACCGTGAAGATCATCATGAAGTAGATGATGAAGAAGAACAGGGCGATCAGGTACCAGAGGAAGTCCCCTGCGTTCATGTTGGTTGGCCTCTCGAGTCGGCGCAGTCCTTTGCTGCGCGCTTGCGGCTGATTATGTCGCAGATGACCGGAGTTTCCGAACTGCCCGGAGGGGCGATGCGCCCACACGCCCATCCCTTCGCTAAGTTTCGGCCGTGACCGTGTCGGGGTTCGGGCTAGACGACCGCGCGATCGGTGTCGCCCGGTGAAGGTGGTTGTCCCCGTCGAACAGCGACCCGGTGAGCGCCGGGTTGCTGCGGTCCCGGACACCGTCACCCGTCTGGTTAAGGCCGGCCTTGACGTGGTGGTCGAGTCGGGTGCCGGTCGCTGGGCACAGTGCGAGGACGCCGCCTACGAGGCCGCCGGCGCTGTCGTCCGGTCCGGAGACGCCCTTGCGGAGGCAAACGTCGTGCTCCACGTCTCACCCCTGACGGCTGAGCAGATCTCACGGCTGGCCGCCGGGACCGTCACCATCGGATTCCTCGCACCAGCCGCCAATAACGAGGGCGTACGAGCTGCGCGCGATGCCGGGGTGACCGCGTTCGCGGTGGAGCTCCTGCCGCGGATCTCCAGGGCCCAGTCCATGGACGCACTCACGTCCCAGGCTCTGGTCGCGGGGTACCGCGCCGCCTTGGTGGCCGCCGACCGGCTTCCCACCTTCTTCCCGTTGCTGATGACCGCCGCGGGCACCATCAAGCCGGCCCGTGTCGTCGTGCTCGGCGCCGGCGTAGCGGGACTACAGGCGATCGCCACGGCCAAGCGCTTGGGTGCGGTCGTGCAGGCTTATGACGTACGCCCTTCGTCGGCGGACGAAGTGCGCTCGATGGGCGCCACGTTCATCGAGCTAGACCTTGAGTCGCTGGAGGGCGCGGGTGGCTACGCGCGGGAGATGGGTGAGGAGCGCGCCGCACGTCAGCGTGAGTTGCTGACGCCGTACCTGGTGGCAGCCGATGCTGTGATCACGACCGCGGCCATCCCGGGGCGCCCGGCACCGACGCTGGTGACCCGCGCGATGGTCGAGGCGATGAAGCCCGGCTCCGTGGTGGTCGACCTCGCCGCCGAGAGCGGCGGGAACGTCGAAGGCTCGGTCGCAGGTGAGGAGATCCTGATCGACGGCGTCACGGTGTGGGGTGGGCGGGACGTCCCGTCGCAGATGCCCGTCGATGCGAGCCGCCTGTACGCCCGCAATGTCAACGACCTGTTGCTGCTGATGACCGAGGACGGGGTGGTGACTCCCGACTGGGAGGACGAGATCACCGCGGGCTGTTGGGTCACGCGCGAGGGCGCCGTCCGCGAAGGGGTGACGGTATGAGCCAGAGCATGGCGTTGCTGACGATCTTCGTGCTTTCGGTGTTCATCGGTTTCGAGGTGGTCTCCAAGGTCTCGACCACACTCCACACCCCATTGATGTCCGGGGCCAACGCGATTCATGGGGTGATCCTCGTCGGGGCGATCATCGTCACCGGCGAGGCCGACGACACCCTCGGTCTGGTGCTCGGCCTGACCGCGATCGTGCTCGCCACGGTGAACATGATCGGCGGCTTCGTCGTCACCGACCGGATGCTCGAGATGTTCAAGGGCAAGAAGAAGTGACCGAGACCTGGGTAGCGCTCGCCTATTTGGTGGCGGCCGTCTGCTTCATCCTGGCGCTCAAGGGATTGTCGTCGCCCCGAACGGCCCGTCGCGGGAACCTGATCGGCGCCTTCGGAGCCGTACTCGCCGTGGTGACCGTCCTGGTCAGCGAGGAGCTCGAGCACCTGCCGCTGATCCTGGGTGGGATCGCGGTCGGAGCGGTTGTCGCAGTCCCGGCGGCGCGACGTGTTCAGATGACCGCGATGCCACAGCTGGTGGCGCTGTTCAACGGAGTCGGCGGCGGCGCCGCGGCGATCGTGGCCGCGCTCGAGGTGCCCAAGGCCGACGGCGGCTTCCCTCTCGTCGCCTCGTTGTTCACGGTGATCGTCGGAAGCGTGTCGTTCTCCGGTTCGATCATCACCTACCTCAAGCTGCAAGAGGTCATGACGACCCGCCCCGTCGTGTGGCCGGCGCACGCCTTCTTGTTCGGCGGTTCGCTCGTGGGTGCGGTGGCCTTGTCGGTGTGGGTGTTCTCCCTCGACGGGACCGGGGACCAGGCGGCGTACGGCGTCGTCGGCATCGCCTTGCTGGCGCTACTCGCCGGTGTGCTGTTCGTCCTGCCGGTGGGTGGAGCTGACGTTCCGATCGTCATCTCGCTGCTCAACGCGTTCACCGGGCTGGCGGTGGCCGCGTCCGGTTACGTGCTCGGCAACGTGCTGCTGCTCGTGGCGGGCACGCTCGTGGGTGCGTCGGGCACGATCCTGACCCGCTTGATGGCCCAGGCCATGGGCCGCCCCATCACCTCGACGCTGTTCGGCGCCCTGACGGCGACCTCCACCGCTGGTTCGGCCGGTGCCGGCGCAGACCGACCGGTTCGCTCCGCGAGCCCCGACGACGTGGCGATCCTGCTCAACTACGCGCAGAAGGTCATCGTGGTCCCGGGGTACGGCCTGGCGGTGGCCCAGGCGCAGCACACCGTGCGCGAGCTGGCCGACATGTTGCAGGACAGGGGCGTGGAGGTGCTGTACGGCATCCACCCGGTCGCCGGCCGGATGCCAGGACACATGAACGTGCTGCTCGCGGAGGCGAACGTCCCGTACGAGCAGCTGAAAGAAATGGACGAAGTCAATCCACAGTTCGGGACAACCGACGTTGTCCTGGTGATCGGCGCCAACGACGTAGTTAACCCCGCTGCTCGTACGCCGGGCACCCCCATCTCGGGCATGCCGATCCTCGACGTCGACGAGGCGCAGAACGTCATCTTCTTGAAGCGCTCGATGCGACCCGGCTTTGCGGGCATCGAAAACGAGTTGCTCTACAACCAGAAGACGACGCTGCTTTTCGGCGACGCCAAGGACTCCCTGACGAAGGTCGTGGCCTCGCTCAAGGCCCTTTGACCGCGACGACTCGGTGCGGGCTAGACGACGCCGTAGAGGCGATCTCCTGCGTCACCGAGCCCGGGCACGATGTAGCCCTGCTCGTTGAGTCTGTCGTCCAAGCCGGCCGTGACGACGAACACGGGCGCATCCGGCCCCAGTTCAGCCTCGACGCGATCCACCCCTTCGGGTGCGGCCAGGAGGCAGACCGCGGTCACATCGGCTGCGCCCCGATCCAGGAGCAGCCGTACGGCAGCGACCAGCGTCCCGCCGGTCGCGAGCATCGGGTCGAGCACGTAGCACTGCCGGCCGGTTAGGTCCTCCGGAATTCGGTTCGCGTACGTCGTGGCCATCAAGGTCTCCTCGTCTCGGACCATCCCGAGGAAGCCGACCTCCGCGGTCGGGAGCAGCCGTTGCATGCCGTCCAGCATCCCCAGCCCGGCGCGGAGGATGGGGACGACGAGCGGTTTAGGCGAAGCCAGTCGCACGCCGGTCGCGACTGCGACAGGCGTCGTGACCTCGACCGTCTCGGTGCGCACGTCACGGGTCGCTTCGTAGGCCAGCAGCGTCACCAGTTCGTCCGCCAGCCGGCGGAACGTGGGTGAGTCGGTGCGTTGGTCCCGTAGCGCGGTGAGCTTGTGGGCGATGAGCGGGTGGTCGACGACGAGGGTGCGCATGGCGGCGAGGCTAGCGGCCCAGAACAGCGCGCACGGCCGCGGCGAGGAAGTTGGCCTCTGCGCCAACACCCTGCCGATCGCGGCCTGCGTCTGCGACGATGCGGCCATGGCAGCCGATGCGGACTCCGGCGTGGACTTCGCGCTTGTCGTCGCCCGCGAAGACGGCGCCTGGCAGGTCGATGTACTGCCACCGAAGGCCGGAGAGAGCCTGGATACGTTTCTGCACGCCCTCAGGCAACAGATCGGCGAGGGTTCGACGCTCGGTTTCGTCTCGGTTGCTGAGGACTTCTTCATCGCTGCCCGCGTTCTTGCCGATGACGTGCGCTTGCTGGTGTCCGACGTGGCTGCGGCCGGCGACTGGCCACTGCCGGCGGACGTACTCGACCACCTCGGCCTGGATGAACCCGAAGGCGCTGACCTCGACGAGGTGACGCCGGGCGGTGATCTGGCGATCTTCGACGACCTTGGGTTGCCGACCATGGAGATGGCCATGCTGTGCGACAACCTCGATCTCTACCCCGATGAGCAGATCGCGACTGTCGCGGCGCGCCTGGGGTTTGGGGAGCAGTTCGAGGTGGCCATCGATGCCGTGCTCGACTGAGCGGCGGAATCGTGGCGGTGCTTGACGTCTACGCGTCCTGGGTACGGCTCGCGCTGGACGAGGCCGCGTCGGCTCCGGCGCACCGCGACGTACCGATCGGTGCCGTAGTCATCGACTCGGCCGGCGTGGTTGTCGGACGCGGGGCCAATGACCGCGAGGGCTCGGGGGACCCAACCGCTCACGCCGAGCTGTTGGCGTTGCGATCGGCGGCGCAAAGCCTTGCGCAGTGGCGGCTGTCCGGCTGCACGCTGGTCGTCACTCTCGAGCCCTGCACCATGTGTGCCGGCGCAGCGACCCTGGCGCGAGTCGACCGGGTGGTGTTCGGCGCCTGGAACCCCGATGCGGGTGCGGCTGGTTCGCTGTGGGATGTGTTGCGCGACCGGCGGCTCAATCACCGACCCGAAGTGATCGGAGGCGTTCTCGCCGAGGAATGCCGTGCGCTTCTCAGTGATTGGTTCGCCGAGCAGCGCGCAGCCGGTGGTGCCCCCGAGGTTTTCTGAGGCGGTTTGCCGCTCGGGTACCCTCGTCCGCGGTGGCGTGTCCGAGCGGCCGAAGGAGCACGCCTCGAAAGCGTGTGAGGGGGCAACCTCTCCGTGGGTTCAAATCCCACCGCCACCGCCACGTTCTCCTGTGCTGCTAGCCGGGCCCGTCCTAGATGTTCTTGCGGGATTCGATCCTGGCTCGCTGCCGTTCGAGCCCAACCCGGTCGTGAACTGCGAGCACCGAGCCTTCCGAGTTGGCGTCATGGCTCCGGATTGATGGATTGACCGCAGGCTCCGCCCGGATGACCGCTGCTGGGCTTGAGGTTTGGGACAGGCCCTTGCCAGACCTCGGGGGCAGCAGCCAGGGTTGAGCGTCGTACATGTTCGGTAGCGAAGTAGGTCTATGAGCCGCGGAGGAGAAGGCCATGGTGGATCGCAGCCCGCTCATTTCCGCTTCAACTCCACTCCAGCAGATTGCCCCCGTGCCGTTCCCCGAGGAGGACGAGGTCGACCGGGTGCCGCCCACTTCTGCGGAACTGCGGTTGATCTGTGGCGGGGTGCGCACGAATGCGGCCGCGAGCTCCGGTTGGACCGAGTCTCAGCAAGCGATGATGGAGGCCCAGTGCAAGGCCCTGAGTGGCGTTGACTACGACCCAGGATGGGCCGACGACGTCGTTGGCCCCATGGACCTTGCCCGCGGGCTAGCCCGACGCGACGAGTTCGTACGGGCCAGGATCCTGCAACAGGTGGTGCTCGCTGCCCTGCTGGTCTCACCTACGCCGCCCGAGGTCGTGAAAAAGATCGGTCAGGTGGCCACGGCGCTTGGCGTTGATGGCCATTTCCTCGGCGACGTTGAGAAGTACGGACCGGAGAGCTACGACGCAGCCCTCATCGATTTTGCGCGCAACGGCTACTCGGGGGACTTCGCCGCCCGTCACCGACCAGTCCTCCGAACCGATCGGGACATCGGCGACGGTTGGGGAGTGGTCGAGGACGACCCCGCCTTGGCGGGACAATGGGCCGCGCTCGAGCGGTGCCCGACCGGTTCTCTGGGACGTGAGGTTTGGGAGTTCTACAAGAGTCGCGGGTTCCAGTTCCCTGGCGCGCCGGGATCGGCGCCGCCACTGTTGGCGCAGCACGACTGGGTCCATGTGCTTGCCGATTATGGGACAACGCTCGAGAACGAGATCGAGGTCTTCGGATTGATCGCCAGGGCCGATGACGATCCGCGCGGATTCAGTTTGCTCGTCATGGTCATCGGCTTGTTCGAAACGGGAGCTATCTCCAAGGCCGGTGGGCTTTTCGAGGCGGATGCTGGGCATTTGTCGGTGTCGGGCATGGGCACCCGCCTCGCCGACGCCATGCGTCGTGGCGCGCTTGCTCGGCCCGATGGGGAGGTCGACAAGAACTTCTTGGCCATCGACTGGTTCCGATACGCGGACCTGGCTGTGGACGACGTACGGAATCGATTCCAGATCCAGAAGAAGTCCGACGAGGCGCTCGCCGCAGGATCGGTCGGCCCCTGGCACAACGAAGGCATCTCGGAGTTTCAGCGTCATGCGGGCGATCCGGCCTTCCAGGCGAGGATCTCGGGCTGAGCTCAGGCTGGCTACCTCATTGCGGGCTGCACGGACCACGGATGAGCCGCCCTCCTACGATGACGGCTACGACTTCAATCGCGACCCTGGGCTCCGACGCCTGGGAGCCCATGTCCCTGTCGCGATCGCCAGGACGGAGAACCTCCAGGGTGGTCGACGACGATGAAGCACGGCAGCGCATCGTCGATGCCGCTGCACGGCTCTTCGCGGTTCATGGGTACGGCGGCACCAACGTGCGGATGGTGGCCAAGGAGGCCGACGTCCCTATCCGTACCGTTCGACGGCTCACCGGAACCCGGGCCGAGTTGTTCAAGTTGGTGATGGCGACCAGAGTCACTTCTCGCGCGGCGGAGCAGCTCGCCGAAGCGGTAGCCGACCCGGGCGCCACACCGCCTCTTGCCGCCTTGTTGACGGCGGCCCAGGAGATCTTCACCGCACCGGGGCGCAGCTGGGATGTGCTCGAACTTGAAGCCCTCACTCGGGCCAACCTCGACGCCGACCTACGCGCCATCGAGTCCGCCCGCATCCAGCGTCGCGTGGACAACCTGAAGGCGATCATCAAGCAGACGAGCGCAGCCGGAGGCGTCGACTCAGATGTCGATGTGGATGCCCTGGCGCACTTCACTCTCGCTCTCAGTGCTGGTCTGGCGATCGTCGACCCCGTCATCAGCAACCGTCCGAGGCTTGAGCACTGGAATGCCCTGATGGCCCGGATCGGTGCATCCGTCGCACCGTTGGACATGCTCCTGCTCCCCGAGCACCAGGCCGGGGCCAGGTGGCGGGTCCGAGTCGACGTTCCCGACCGTCCCGGTGGACTGGCTCGGTTGGTCCGTGCGATGGGGTTGCTGCACATGTACACGGTGAGCGCTCAGGTGGTCGGCTCCGGGAACGGGACGCGCACAATCGATCTCGCGCTGATCTCGCCCGCTCAGGTCAGCCGAGATGCCATCCTCGCCGCGGCTCTGTCGGCCGGCAGCAACGCCTACATCACTGAGGGCACCGCCGATGACGGCGTGGACACCCCGACCCGAACCCTTGACTTCGCCAGCGAGGTGGTCCGCACTCCGAGTTGGGGACCGCAAGCTGCGGCGCGGCTCGTGGAGGCCGATCACGTGGAGGTCCAAGCTGCCGCGGAGGGCGAGGACGATCGCGTCAACGTCATGCGGCTTCAATGGACTCCAGATCTGCACGTAGTGCTGCGACGGGACTGGGCGCCGTTCGCTGGCGCTGAACAGACGAGAGCATCCGCGCTTCTGCGTCTGGCCGCGGCGATCTCGGACCGCATGGGCGACGACGATGAGTTCCATTGGGTTGAGCCGATCAAGGACGGGACGGCGTGGATCCGGCTGGCCCACCCCGACGATGCAGGCGCTATCACCGATATGCACCACCGTTGTTCGGAACGAACCCGCTATCTGCGCTACGTCTCTCTCCGGGATTGGCGCGACATTCAGCTGCGCCGGCTGGCGGGCGGCCACCGTGGCGCCACCCTCGTGGCGATGAGCGAGCCGGGCAGAGTCGTTGCTCTGGGCAACGTGTTCCCGGAAGAGAACGAGAGCCGGGCGTCGAGCGCTGAGGTGGCCATCATCGTTGAGGACGACTACCAGGGTCGGGGCCTGGGGACTGCTCTGCTGCGTCGGCAGCTGCAACTGGCCCGACGCCTTGGGTTCACCGAGGTCACGGCCGAGGTCTTGGCCGACAACAAGGGGATGCTTCATCTACTCAAGACGTCGGAGCTGACCTGGACCGGCTCGACCAGCAATGGAGTCTCCACGATGCGGGCCACGATCCCGGCGCTCCCCGAGGCGCCGTGACAGACCCCCATCGGGTACGCCCCAGGCGCGGCCGGCCGCCCGAGGGAATGCGTGCTCACGCACGGGACACGATCCGCTGAAAGCCGGCTGACGCACGCCCACATCTGCCACGATCCACCCATCCGCAACACACTCGACGCGAGGCGAGAGGCGCAACATGAGTCAACCTGGTGAAGGCAGCGAAGGCGGAAAGGGAATTGGCGGCGGGGCGATCGCGACGCTCTCTGGTTTCGGCGTGCTGCTGATCGTGATCCTCCAAAACACTGAGGACATCGAGGTCAAGTTCCTTCTGTGGAGTTTCACCACACCGTTGTGGCTCTACACCGTGATCGTGGCTGCGTTCGGCGCACTCGTGTGGTTCGGCCTCGGCGTGATCCGGCGCCACCGCCGCCGAAAGGAACGGCGAGGCGGCTAGCTGGACCACGCGTCGGCTACCGGAACGACGAGTCCCCGGAAACCCAGCGCGGCGGTCGTGCCTTCGGTCGACCAGCTTCGGCGCGGCTGCCGGAGGCCGCGCTGCTCATCGGGCTTCGCCAGCGACTGCGTCGAGCACTCGCTCCTGCTCAACGGGGGGGTTGGCCGCGGTGGCCCGTACCGCGTCCTTAAGCCTTTCGCAGCTGTCCCGGAAGACCTCCGGCGGCATTGTGAGAGCCGGTTGCAGCCGCAGGTGCCACTTCCCGCGCTGGGTGATACCGAGGACCCCGCGACGCAAGGCGGCCTGGTAGACGGCCACCTGAAAGGCGGGGGCGGGTCGGATCGTTGCCTTGTCCTGTACGAACTCCAGCGCGGCCAAAGCACCCACGGCTCGGGCATCTCCCACCTGTTCGATCTCGCCGATCAGCGGTGTCATCTCTTCGAGGAAGATCGCCTCCAGCCGGCGGGTGTTTGCCAACACGCCCTCGCTCTCGATCAGGTCGATGCCGGCGAGTGCCCCGGCGCACGCGGCCGGGGTGAACCCGTAGGTGCTGCCGAGGTGCAGGTCCGAGGTCGCCATCACCTGGTCGGTGCCAACTAGGGCGGCGATCGGCTGCCCGCCGGCCGCGAACGCCTTACCAAGCAAAAGCAGGTCCGGGTCGATGCCCGTCCAGCGCTGCATCGCGAACATCTCTCCGCAACGCCCCATGCAGGTCTGGACCTCGTCCAGGCAAAGGAGCCAGCCCCATCGTTTCGCGAGGGCGCCGAGGCGGTCCCAGAAGGGCTGCGACGGAGCGTGAATTCCGCCTTCGCCGAGCACCGGCTCGATGAGCAGCCCGGCGATCTGAGTGGGGTGGATCTGCTGCACCAGGACGTAGTTCTCCAGGTAGTCCAGAACCTCGGTGTCGTCGAACGGACCCGGTCCGGTTCGGAACGGGGAACGGTAGCGATTGGGGTAGGGCACGGTGATGACGCCTGCGACGTACTGCGCTCGCATTGAGGTGACATTCGAAAGATCGCTGGATACGCCGGCGGTGAGGTAGGTGGACTCGCCGTGGTACTGGCCACCGAAGGTGAGGATCAACGGGCGACCGCTCGCTTCCCGCATGAACTTAACGGCGCCCTCCACAGCAAGCGTGCCGGTCACCGAGTACTCGACCCGGTTGAGTCGGCCCGGTGCGATCTCGACCAACTTCTCCACAAGGTTCAAAGCGGGCTCGTTCTGGACCCAGCCGCTGATTTGCATCCCGTTGGTCTGCCAGGCGGCATCCATAGCGGTGCGTACCGATTCTGGGGCCGGGCCGAAGGGTGAGGCACCCCAGGACGACATGTGGTCCGCGTAGGTGTTCCCGTCGGCATCGACCACGAGATACCCACGCTTCTCGGCCGCGACGAACGGGACGAGCTCATGGTCAGCCATCGTGCCGGTGAGGTGACCGTCGACCCGGTCGAACCAGGCTTGGCTCTGTGGCCCGGGTAGCTCAGCTGCACCCGTAGGAAGCTCGAGATCCGGATCGGTCGAGGGCGCTGCGGAGATCGACATGTCTGGACCCTAGGTTGCGATCCGCATCGCCACCAGAGGCAACGGGGGCCGGATGGGCGCGAACGGGCGATCGCTTCGATCCCGAATCCTCATCGCGTGGACTAGATGGCTGGCTGAGCCGCCGACTTGGTGAAGTAGGTTCGGCGCAGCCACAGCGACACGTAGACGAGGGCAACCAGGGCGGGGACCTCGATGAGAGGTCCGATGACTCCAGCCAGGGCCTGGCCGGAGGTGACACCCCAAACGCCGATGCTGACCGCGATGGCGAGCTCGAAGTTGTTACCCGCGGCGGTGAACGCGAGAGTGGCAGTCTTCGGGTAACCCAGGTGCGACTGGGCCCCCGCTACGAACGAGACGCCCCACATGATCGCGAAGTAGACCAACAGCGGGATCGCGATGCTCAAGACGGCGAGCGGGTCGGAGGTGATGGCGTCGCCTTGCAGGGCGAACATCACGACGATGGTGAAGAGCAGTCCGTACAAAGCAAACGGGCTGATCCTGGGGATGAACGTCTGCTCGTACCAGTCGCGGCCCTTGGTGCTCAGGCCGACGCGGCGCGTGAGGTAGCCGGCCAGCAGGGGGATGCCCAGGAAGACGAGAACGGCCTTGGTGATTTCCCAGGTCGAGAACGTGACGTCCTGGGTTTCTAGGCCGAGCCAACCGGGCAGGATCTTGAGGTAGAACGTGCCGAGCAGGGCGTAGGCGAGGATTTGGAACACTGAGTTCAAGGCCACTAGGAGCGCGGCGGCCTCTCCGTCGCCGCACGCGAGGTCATTCCAGATCAGGACCATGGCAATGCATCGGGCCAGGCCGATGACGATCAGCCCGGTACGGAACTCCGGCTGGTCGGCCAGGAAGATCCACGCCAGGGCGAACATGAGTGCTGGCCCGATGACCCAGTTCAGCAGTAGCGACAGCCATAACAGCCGGCGATCGCCGGTGATGTGGCCCATGTCCTCATAGCGAACCTTCGCCAGTACCGGATACATCATCATCAGCAGTCCGAGCGCGATCAACAGCGATGTCTGCCCGACCTTGACGGCATCGAGCGTGGACTGCGCACCCGGAAAGGACCGCCCGATGAGAAGTCCCGCGGCCATCGCTAGCAGGATCCACACGGGCAGGAACCGGTCGAGACGCGATAGCCGAGCGATCACGGCGTCCCCGTCCGGGTCTGTCATCGGGGTGGTGGATGGGCCGCTCATGGGGCCTCGCGGGAGGACGTGCTCGGCCAGCCTGCGAGGTCTTCTGTCCTCGCATCGATCTGGGTGATCAAGCCTTCGATGCGAGCCTTGATTTCGTTGCGAATCGGACGTACGTGATCGACGCCCTGACCGGCCGGATCGTCGAGCACCCAGTCGAGGTAGGTCTTGCCGGCGAAGTAGGGACAGGCGTCCCCGCAACCCATGGTGATGACGTAGTCGGAGGCTTGGACCGCCTCCGTGGTCAGTACCTTGGGGCTCTCCGCGGAGATGTCGATGCCCTCCTCGGCGAGCGCTTCGACCACAGCCGGGTTGACGGTGTCAGCAGGGGCGGACCCAGCTGAGCGGACTTCGATGCGGTCACCGGCCAGGTGGGTCAGGTATGCCGCGGCCATCTGGGACCGCCCGGCGTTATGGACGCACACGAAAAGGACGGAAGGCCTCGCATCCACAGTGATGGCCCTTCTGGGTTGCTCGATCACGGTCGCTTCTTGGGGTCAGCAGCAAGCGGCCGCGTCGGCCGGAGCGTCGGAGTCAGCGGTCGCGAAACCGGAGGCCGGGGTGCAGCAAGCGCCGTCTCCACCGACCGGGGCCAGCAGCGGGAGAGATGCCGTGGCGGGTTGAGGGTTGGCTGGGTCATCGTCCTTGACCGTGTAGATCTCCCAGGGTGCACCGGCCGGGTCGTGGACCCAGACCTTGTCCTGCAACGCGTAGCAGCAGGTCGTGTCCTTCTCGTCGAACGTGGCCAGGCCGGCATCGCGCAACCGAGTGGTGCTCGCGTCGACCTCGTCACCACTTTCGACTTCGACGCCGAGGTGGTTCAGCGCACCGGCGACTCCCGCCCCGCGGGTTTCCGCGGGCACCTCGATAAGGACGAGCTTGAGCGGGGGCTCGGTGATAGCAAAGTTGGCGTAGCCAGGGCGACGCTTGTGTGGCTCAACGCCGAACAGCGTCGAGTAGAACGTCACGGACGCCTCAAGGTCTGAGACGTTGAGGGCCAGCTGAACTCGGGACATCGTCACCACTCCGTCTTCATCGATGCTCGTCTACATTGATTGTTGTCGATACAGTCTCTCGGGACATATCGATGAGTGTCAATATTCTGATGGGCCGATCACGTGTCAGATGGAGGAGGCGTACGTGGCTACAACCACTCGCCGGCGAGCGCTGCCGATCCTCGATGGGCCGCAGTGCTGCCCCTCGGGCCTGACCGAGCCGATCGACCGGGCCTCCGCCGAGGCACTCGCCCAACTGCTCAAGGCTGTCGCCGACCCCGCCCGGCTCCAACTGCTGGCGCTGATCCGGGCCAGTGAGTCCGGAGAGATCTGCGCCTGCGACCTGGCGGAGCCACTGGGCCTGTCCCAGCCGACCATCTCCCACCACCTCAAAGTCCTCACCGAGGCAGGGTTGATCACCAGGGAGAAGCGCGGTACGTGGGCCTGGTTTGCCCTAGTTCCGAAGCGCCTGGAGGAGCTGACCCGAATCTTCGGCTGAAGTCAGCAGGTGGCGGACGGCGTCGGGACGAGCGCGGCTTGGGCCTCTTCCGTCGTGGCCAATCCGTCATAGGACTCGCCGAGGGCCAAACCCACAGTCTTGTCCTTACTCTTGTCTTTCACCAGTTTGGAGTCCGGGACCTGCGCGGCGACGACGACGGCGTTGGCCTTTCCCTTCTTGCCGTACCGCACCTCGGCCGTACCGACGATGGTCTTGCCGAGTGGGTCGTTGGCCACGTCACCGATCCCAAAACCACGCTTCTCCAGCTGCGCTGCGGTGGCGCCCGCCAGCCCCTGGCGAGAGGTCGCGTTGAAGACGTCGACGGTGATCTTCTCGGGACTCGGCAGTGGCTTGGTCTCGGCTGATCCGGTGGGGCTGGGGCAGCCGGTCACGCTCGGGGCCGGCGCCGCGTCCGTGGAATTACGTTGGGTGAGGAACCAGCCGGCGGCAAGACCCACGACCAATGCGAGAACCGCGATGCCGATCACGATGGCAGCGCTCATTCCGCCGCCGTGGCTGCCCCGTCCAGCGGAGGGCGAGAGCGTGGTCACGACGGCCAATCTACGGTGGTCCCGCCGACCGAGCCGGAGTTCGGGGCCGTGTCGGCCCGCGCGACGAGCACTCCGGGCAGTGCGTCCGCGTCGAGTACGCGCGCGTGGATTACCTGGCGTTGTTGCAGCGCCGCTCGTACGGCTCGATGCAGCCCGTCCTCCAGATAGAGGTCACCGCGCCAGCGCACGACGTGGCAAAAGAGATCGCCGAAGATCGTGGCGTCCGCGCTCAGCAGGGTCTCCAGATCGAGCGCGGTCTTGGTGGTGATCAACTCGGCGAGGCGTACCTGCCGAGGGGCGACGGCCGACCAGTCGCGGCTGGACAACTGGTGGTCGGGGTAGGGCCGCCACTCGCCGACCCGGCGAAAGATCACGGGGCCAGTCTAGAAACCCGGCGATTCCCTCACTCGGCCCCGTCCATACCCACGACACGCCGACGTCACCCACTGGTGCCAGTGGGTGACGTCGGCGTGTCGTGGGTGAAGTGGCGGAGGATGCGGGATTTGAACCCGCGAGAGGTTGCCCCCTACACGCTTTCCAAGCGTGCGCACTCGGCCACTATGCGAATCCTCCGTGGAGGACGATACCGGCGGCCAGCCCCCGATCCGAAACGCGCCCTCCCGGCCCCCGATCCGAAACGCGCCCTCCCGCCCCCGATCCGAAACGCGCCCTCCCGCCCCCCGATCCGAAACGCGCCCTCCCGCCCCCCGATCCGAAACGCGCCCTCCCGCGCCTGGGTCCGAAACGCGCCCTCCCGTGCAGATGACGTCACGTGTCCAGGTGTGATGGCCATTTCGAACCGGCGGGTGGGCGGCCTACGATGAGCGGGACCCCTCGTACGGCGTCATCTCGCTGAACTCCCCCAGGGCCGGAAGGCAGCAAGGGCAGGTGAGCTCTGGCGGGTGTGCGGGGGGTCGCTTCATGCACCCGTCCCCGGTGTCCGAGCCCGCGCATAGGCTGACCCGCGTGTCCCTCGCCCTCTACCGCAAGTACCGGCCGGCGACCTTCGCCGAGGTCGTAGGGCAGGAGCATGTCACCGAACCACTCCAGCAGGCGCTGACGAGCAACCGAGTGCACCATGCCTACCTGTTCAGCGGCCCCCGCGGTTGCGGCAAGACATCCAGCGCCCGAATTCTCGCGCGGGCCCTCAACTGCGAGCAGGGCCCGACCGCCGTGCCTTGTGGCACCTGCCGCTCCTGCGTCGAGTTGGCGCCCAACGGTCCGGGCAGCATTGATGTCGTAGAGATCGACGCGGCCAGCCATGGTGGCGTCGACGATGCCCGTGACCTCCGGGAAAAGGCGTTTTTTGCGCCGGTCGCGAGCCGGTTCAAGGTCTATGTCATCGATGAGGCCCACATGGTCACGGGTGCGGGGTTCAACGCTCTTTTGAAGTTGGTCGAGGAGCCGCCCGAGCACTTGAAGTTCATCTTCGCCACGACCGAACCGGACAAGGTCCTTCAGACGATTCGCTCGCGTACTCATCACTACCCGTTCCGGCTCGTCGCACCGCGGATTCTTGAGGCGCACCTCAGGCGAATCGCCGACGAGGAGAAGGTGGCTGTCGACGAGGCCGCTCTGGCTCTCATCGTTCGCGCCGGCGGGGGTTCGGTCCGTGATTCGCTCTCGGTGCTCGATCAGCTCGTCGCGGGCTCGGGTGACGACGGAGTCACGTACACGCTGGCCGCGTCCCTGCTCGGTTTCAGCGAGGAGTCGCTCATCGACGAGGTGATCGACGCCTTCGCCGCGCACGACTCGGCGGCCATGTTCGCCACCATCGACCGAGTGGTGGAGACCGGCCATGACCCGAGGCGGTTCACCGAGGACCTCCTGCAAAGACTCCGAGACCTACTCGTTCTTGAGTCCGTCCCCGACGCCGCCGAGCATGGGATCGTTCGCGCTCCAGCGGACAAGCTCGAGCGGCTGCGGCTCCAGGCCGGACGTTTCGGTCCCGCTCAGCTGACGCGCGCCGCCGAGGGGGTCAACACCGGCTTGGCTGACATGCGTGGCGCGGTCGCCCCGCGACTCCTCCTGGAGATCGTGTGCGCACGAGTCCTCCTTCCGGGAGTTGATGAGGATGCGCGAGGGGCCCTAGCTCGCGTTGAGCGGCTCGAACGCCGCCTGGACCTGTCGGCTGCTTCACCGCCTGCTCAAGCCCCGGCTCCTCGGGCCGCCCCCCCAAGGGCCGAACAGCCACCACGCATCGCCGGAACGAAGCCCTCGTCGACCGAGGACTCCGAAGAGTCGCCTGCGCCGGCGGCGGCCGACCGACAAAACCCACCTGTGGCCGAGCTGGCGCCCCCCGAGGCGACCACCGCTGAACCACCGCCCCCGGAGGGGGCCACCGCGCCCGCTAGCCCGGCTGAGCTGGGCTCCGTACGACAGATGTGGCCGCAGGTGCTGCAACGGGTCAAGGAAAACCGGCGGGTCACCTGGATGATGCTGATGGATCAGGTTCAGGTCGCCTCGGTCGACGATGAAGCCTTGGTTCTGGCGTTTGCCAATGAGGGCAAGCGCAAGAGCTTCTCGTCCTCGGCGCATGACGAGATCGTGCGGCAGTCGCTCATTGATGTGCTCGGCTTGGACCGACGCATCGACGCTGTCCTCGATCCGAGCGCCGCCGCGGCCGTCGCGCCTTCCCGGACCGCGCCGCTGGCTGAGCCCGCGCCGCGTTCGGCGGAGGCAGCTGGGCCACCGCAGTCCGCGGATGATTCGGCTGCCGGCCCGACGACGTCGACGGCACCGGAAGCGCCACGGGTACGTCCGGAGGACGATGTCGCTGCCGCGGACGACGACGACGCACCGGACGCGGGACTGGCCGGAGCCGATCTCGTGGCCCGCGAACTCGGGGGCACGGTCATCGGGGAGTTCGGCCCCGGCTGAGCACGGTCTACACCCTGCGGCCGACACCTGCGCCCGACACCTGCGCCCGACACCTGCGCCCGACCTCAGCGCCGAATGACGACAAGCGGACCACTCTTCTCAGCAGAAGGGACTTCTTCGCAGCATTCGCGTGGCGCGCGCCGGCCACCGCGTGAACGTCGGGAGGGTACGAGGCAGGCCGTAGGGTGGCGCACGTGTACGAAGGAGCCGTTCAGGACCTCATCGACGAGCTCGGGCGACTGCCCGGGGTCGGGCCGAAGAGCGCCCAGCGGATCGCGTTCTACTTGCTCGCTGCCGATCCGGCGGACGTTCGACGCCTCGTTCATGCGCTGACTGAGGTCAAGGACAAGGTGCGGTTCTGCCGCACCTGCGGCAACGTAGCCGAGGCCGAGGACTGCCGCATCTGTCTCGACACCCGTCGTGACTCGACGGTCATCTGCGTCGTCGAGGAACCCAAGGACGTCGTCGCGGTCGAGAAGACCCGGGAGTTCCGCGGGCGATACCACGTCCTGGGCGGGGCGATCAGCCCGATCGAGGGCATCGGTCCCGATGACCTGCGGGTGCGAGAGCTGATGACTCGACTGGCCGACGGCGAGGTCACCGAGCTGATCCTGGCGACTGATCCCAACCTCGAGGGCGAGGCGACGGCTACCTATCTGGCGCGCCTGGTCAAGCCGATGGGCCTTCGCGTCACGCGGTTGGCCAGCGGCCTGCCCGTGGGAGGTGACCTCGAGTACGCCGACGAGGTCACCCTCGGGCGAGCGTTCGAGGGTCGTCGCCTGCTCGACGTCTGACCGCCACCTCGCAATGAGTGCCCTTGGGTACGGCGACCCGGATGTGACGTCCGCGTTTTGTCGCGCTCAGCGGAGTGGGGGTGGGCCACTTCGGGCGGGAGATCTGGCAGGCTCGTTGCATGGCTGCAGATCTCACCGACTTCGCCTCAGACGTCGAGGCCCACGCCCGTACTTTCCTCGCCGGTGCCTCCGAAATTGGTCTGGGGGCGAATTCAGACACCGCCATCTCGGCGCTGATCGTGCAACTCGCGCAGATCTCGATGGCCGGCGCGATGCTCGCAGCCGTCGAGGACGTCGTTCCCACGGAGCGGTACGAGGCCGACGCCGGACCTGACCCCGATGCCGATCCCATGCGCGAGCGCCTCGCGGCCCTGCTGGAGGGGATCGACGAGTACGTCACCGTTTTCGACCCGCTGCTCCCAGAGGAGCCGGCGCTCGGGCGGATCAGCGACGACGTGGCCGAGGTGTGCGTCGATCTCGCCCACGGTCTTCGGCACTACGAGGAGGGACGCGTTGCCGAGGCCCTGTGGTGGTGGCAGTTCTCCTATCTGTCCAGTTGGGGCCAGCACGCGTTGCAGGCGCAGCGCGCCCTGCTCTCGATCGTCAGCCACCAGCGCCTCGACGCAAGCGCCGACGACGTCTTTGCGGCCGAGGCCGACGCGCTGCTTCGCGACTGACACCTGCACGCGGCCGCGCTCTCGGGCCCTGCTCGGTGGCCGTCGGCGCGGGCTTCCACGATCCGGACGTCCCGGGCCGCTTTCGTCAGCGCCCGTAGACTCGGCCTCTCGTTGTGGTCGCTTCGAGATCGCTGACGACCGGGCAGGAGGTGAGCGCGGTGCCCTTGATCGTTCAGAAGTACGGAGGCTCCTCGGTCGCCGACGCCGAGTGCGTCAAGCGCGTGGCTCGGCGCATCGTCGAAACGAGAAGGGCCGGGCATGAGGTCGCCGTCGTGGTCTCCGCGATGGGTGATGGAACCGACGAGCTGCTCGAGTTGGCCCAGCAGGTGACCCCACAACCAGCTCCGCGCGAACTCGACATGCTGCTCACCGCCGGTGAACGGATCTCGATGGCGGTCCTGGCCATGGCCATCGCGGACCTCGGACATGAGGCCCGGTCGTTCACCGGCAGCCAGGCAGGTGTGATCACCGATTCGGTGCACGGGCGCGCTCGCATCATCGATGTCACGCCGGGCCGCATCCGCGATGCGCTCGACGACGGGGCCGTGGCGATCGTTGCCGGGTTCCAGGGGGTTAGCCAGGACACCAAGGACATCACGACGCTCGGGCGGGGCGGGTCGGACACGACGGCTGTCGCTCTCGCGGTGGCGCTGGGCGCGACGGTCTGCGAGATCTACACGGACGTGGATGGCGTCTTTTCCGCTGATCCGCGCATCGTGCCCACCGCTCGGCGGCTGGACCGGGTCTCGTATGAGGAAATGCTCGAGTTGGCTGCCGCTGGGGCGAAGGTGCTCCACTTGCGATGCGTGGAGTACGCCCGACGCTCTGACTTACCGATCCATGTGCGCTCCTCTTTCAGTCAGCGCGAGGGCACCTGGGTCACCAACGAGAGGGACGACATGGAGCACGCGATCATCTCCGGGGTCGCGCACGACCGCAGCGAGGCCAAGGTGACCGTGGTCGGGGTGCCGGACAAGCCGGGCGAGGCGGCTGCGCTGTTTCGCGCCGTGGCCGATGCCGAGGTCAACATCGACATGATCGTTCAGAACATCTCGGCCGCCTCCACCGGCCGTACCGACATCACGTTCACCCTGCCGAAGGCCGACGGTCAACGAGCCACGAGCGCCCTGCGCCGCGTCCAGGAAGAGGTCGGATTCGAGCAGCTGCTGTACGACGATCAGATCGGCAAGGTCTCACTCGTGGGCGCTGCGATGCGCACCCACCCAGGGGTGTCGGCCACGTTCTTCGCCGCCCTCGCCGACGCCGGGGTCAACGTCGAGATGATCTCGACTTCCGAGATCCGGATCTCCGTGGTCACGCGAGCCGAGGATGTCGATCCGGCCGTACGCGCCGTGCATGCCGCCTTCGGGTTGGACGCAGAGCAGGGCGAGGCAGTCGTGTACGGCGGGACCGGCCGATGAGTCGCACTGATCTGAGTGGTCTCCGGGTCGGGGTTGTTGGGGCGACCGGACAGGTCGGCGCCGTCATGCGTGCCTTGCTCGAGGAGCGCGCCTTCCCCGTCGCCTCGATGCGCTACTTCGCCTCGTCCCGCTCGGCCGGGACCACCCTGTCGTGGCGCGGCCAGGCCATCACAGTCGAGGACGCTGATGTCGCTGACGTAACTGCCCTGGATCTGGCGCTGTTCTCGGCCGGAGGTGCGACGTCCAAACGACTGGCACCGGCGTTCGCGGCGGCCGGCGCGGTTGTGGTCGACAACTCCTCGGCCTGGCGCATGGACCCCGAGGTCCCGCTGGTCGTCAGCGAGGTCAATCCTGAGGCCGTACGGGACGCCGTCAAGGGGATCATCGCCAATCCGAATTGCACCACCATGGCCGCGATGCCGGTGCTCAAGCCCCTCCACGATGAGGCGGGCTTGGTCCGGCTCGTGGCGAGCACCTATCAGGCGGTCTCCGGCAGTGGATTGGCCGGAGTCGATGAGCTCGACAAGCAGATCCACCAGGTTGCCGACCGGGCTACCGAACTCGTGCACGACGGATCAGCGGTGCCTTTTCCCGCTCCCGAGAAGTACGTCGCTCCCATCGCCTTCAACGTGCTGCCGATGGCCGGCAGCGTCGTGGATGACGGTTCGTTCGAGACCGACGAGGAGCAGAAGCTTCGCAACGAGAGCCAGAAGATCCTGGGCCTTCCGGACCTGCTTGTCTCGGGCACGTGCGTCCGGGTTCCTGTGTTTACCGGGCATTCGCTGTCACTCAACGCGGAGTTCGCTCGCCCCCTGACCGTCGACCGAGCTCACGAACTGTTGGGGCAGGCGCCCGGGGTACGGCTGGTCGATGTGCCGACACCCTTGGCTGCAGCCGGCCAGGACCCCAGCCTGGTCGGCCGGATTCGGGTCGATCCCGGCGTCCCGGACGGCCGCGGTCTCGCCCTGTTCGTCAGCGGTGACAATCTGCGCAAGGGCGCTGCCCTCAACGCCGTCCAGATCGCAGAGCTCGTGGCCGTACAGCGGCTCGTGAGCTGATCCGAGGCGTGCGGATCACGATTCGGGTTCGCCCGGGATCGAGTCGTACGTGCGTGGGCGGAGAGCACGGCGGAGCCCTCGTGGTTCGCGTGTCGGCGAGGGCCGTCGACGGCGCGGCGACGGAGGCGGCTCTGCGGGCGGTGGCCGACGCATTCGGGGTGCGCCGCCGGGACGTGACCTTGGTGTCCGGCGGCGCGGCCCGCACCAAGGTGGTCGACATCCAGGACGCGGATCCCGACCTCCTCAAGCAACTGCGATCCGTTGGCCCTTAGGCCGTCGCGGGGGATTCCCCGGTTAGGGTGGCAGCGACGCTGACGAGGGATCGAGGGATCGAGGGATCGAGGGAGCCGATGGGACGGGGAGACCTTGGACCCGTCGACACCCGGTTCCTCGTGCGGACCCTGAGTCCCGTGGTCGACGACGACTTCTGGATCGAGGACGCTGAGGGTGGGCGGGTCTTCAAGATTGAAGGAAGCTCCGGTCGCCTCGGGCGGACCCTGTCGCTGCGAGACACGCACGGTGTTGAGTTGGCGAAGGTGCAGGATAAGAGGCTGAGCCTTCGACAGGCGATGAGCATCGAACGCGGGACCTTCAAGGCGTCGGTGCGCAAGACTCTCGTCGGACTTCGGCCGGGTTTCACCATCGCCGTGGCCGGGGGCGAAGACCTGAAGGCGACAGGCAACTTGGCTGACCACGAATACACCGTCACGCGAGGCGCGGAGACCACCGCGGTCGTCTCGACCCGCTGGTTCGGAGTCGTCGACGGCTACGGCGTCGAGGTCAGTGCAGGGGAGGACGCTGCGTCAATGTTGGCGATCGCCGTCTGTCTGGATGCGATCTCCCGCTGATCGCAGCCAGATCAATCGAGCGTCTCCTGCCCTGCCATCAACGGCTCGGGCTGGCCGACGCGTCGGCCTGGAACGCCTCCGCGGCCTCGTGAACCGACAGGTAGATGTGTTCGTTGTCGAAGTCGTCCAGGGTCCCGTAGATCTCGAGGGTGCGACGCAATTCGGGGTCGACCTTGGCGAGCGCAAACACGATCCCGCGGGAGTGAACGCTCTTGATCAGCCCAGCGAGCTGCCGTCCGGCCGAATAGTCCACGTCGGTAAGTGCCGAGCAATCGATGATCAACCAGCGGACCTCGTGAGGTGCGGCCGCGATCAACTCCTGCACGTCATCGACGAAGTGGCTGGCGTTCGCGTAGAACATTTGCGCGTCGAAACGGAAGAACAGCAGTCCCGGCAAACTTTCGGCTCCAGGCTCGGCCGCTGAGTAGGTCGCCTCCCCGTCCTGGTCAACCCCGATGAGGAAGTCCTTGGGCGAGTAGGCCCGCCGCACCAGTTCCAGCACCGACAAGATGATGGCGAGGATGATCCCCTGCTCGACCCCCACGGTGATGACGACGATCGCCGTGATCGCAGCGATCACGGATTCACTGCGTCGCACGGCCCAGATGCGCTTGAGGCCAACGATGTCGACCAGGCTGACCCCGATGAGGAACACGACAGCGGCGAGCACCGACTTCGGCATGTTGGTCAGGTAGCCGGTGAGGAAGAGCAAGACGAAGGTGACGACGGCAACCATGGTCATGGTGGCCAACTGGGTACGCCCGTGCTGCTCGTCCAGGATCTCAGTCTTCGTGGGGCTTCCGTTCACGACAAACGTCCCACTCAGGCCGGCCGCAATATTGGCACCGCTCAGGCCGACGATGTCCCGGTTGATGTCGACGCGCTCCTCGTGCTTCATGGCGAAGCTTCGTGACGTCGCGGCGCTTTGGGCGATGATCAAGATGACGCAGGACACCGAGATGCCAAGCACGGTGGGTATGTCCCCCCAGGAAAGGCCTTGCGGCAGCCCGATGGGCGGCAGTCCGCCTTGGACTGGACCGATGACCGCGACTCCCTGTGACGTCGCATCCAGCGCGTTGGACAAGATGATCGATAAGATCACGGCCACCACCGCCCCAGGGATTCTCGGGATAAACCGCTTGAAACCCTCGATGATCAGAATGGTTCCGACGGCAAACGCGACGGTCCACGTGTTCGCCGCGGACAGGTCGCTGATCCAAGCCCACTGCTGCTGCAGCCAGGTGCCGGTGCCCTTGGGGATACCCAGCATGTCAGGGACCTGCCCGAACATGACCTGAATCCCAACGCCACTGAGGAATCCAATGAGCACCGAAGCGCTGAGGAAATCACCGAGGAAACCGAGTTTGAGTAGCCGAGCGAGCACGAGCAGCCCGCCACAAACCAGGGCGACCAGTCCGGCGTACGCCACCCATTCGTCGGAGTACGGCGTCAGCGACGCGATGCCCAAACCGGCGAGCCCGGCCGCCATCAGAGCTGCTGTCGCTGAGTCTGCTCCCACGACGAGCAGCTTCGAGGCCCCCAACAGAGCAAAGACGAGCGTGGGAAGCATGATCGTGTACAGCCCGGTTACCACCGGCATCTGCGCGATGGTGCTGTAGCCCATGACCTCGGGGATCGCGATCGCGGCCAAGGTGGCACCCGCCACGATGTCGCCGGCGAACCACGACTTGTTGTACCCACGAAGTGACACGGGCGTGAGCCGGGTGAGCACAGACATGAACGCTCCGAGGGGGTCGCGACCGGGATCACACCCTAAGCCCGGCGGCGCCGGACTTCCCTCGGTTGGCGCATTTGGACCACTGGGTTGATCAGTCGTGGTCACCGAGCTGGTCGCGCAGATTCTCAGCCAGGGTGTCCAGCTCTATGGCGGCCTGTTGGGCTGCGGCCGCGTCAGGCGGGTGGGGCGCGTACGCGGCCTCGCTCACGGTCTCGAAGGGGCGCGGTTGTCCCCTCAGGCGGCGGCCGAGTTCGGTGGGCGTCTCCGCTGGCTCCCGCCCGACGCCAGCGCCGACCAGGATGCGTTCGAGCCGGTGGAAGGCGGCCAGGGGTTCGGCTGGTGGGCGATCGCCTGTCGCTTCATCGACCGCCCCTCGCGGGCGAAGGCGCCGTCCTCGTCCCCAGAGTCCCCGCTGGGGCCACCCTCGGGTGCGAGTCAGCCCTACCGTCAGGACGATGACGAGCACGGCGGCGGCCACCCGCGCCTGAATCGACAGATCAGCGAACCAGGACCGCAGGCTCCCGGCCACGCGATCGAGGCGGTTCTGGTCGATCGTCGCCAAGGTGGCCCCGGCCGTGGGATCCGAGCTCACCCAACCAAGGCCCGGGATCCACGCCTCTACCCACGCGTGGGCCTGGTTGACCCGCAGGGTGCGCCACGCAGTGCTCGACCCCTCCGGCTCGCTGGAGAAGCCGGTGACGACTCGGGCAGGGATGCCTGCGGCGCGCAGGAGAACGGCCTCGGCGCTGGCGAAGTGCTCGCAAAACCCCAACTGCGAGTCGAACAGGAAGTCGTCGACGACGTCCTCGTCCGGCGGCGTGACCGGGGAGTCAAGGGTGTAACGGGCGTTCGCGCGTACGTAGCGCTCAACGGTTCGGATGGCACCGAGACCTCCGTCGGTCGAGGCGACGAGCGAGACCCCCAGCTCGCGGACGCGCGGGGGCAACGTGTTAGGCAACTGGGTCCAGACCTGCCCCGGCCGGACTTGATCGCTGGGCTGGTCGCCAGAGGCAGCCGAGACCTGATCGGCGCTGGGGATGGTCATGGCGTCGACCAGATAGGTGACCTGCGGGTTCTTGACCAGATACGGGTCCACATTCCACGCAGCCGAGGGCTGGAGCTGAAGTGCTCCGGGCGTATCAAGCACCGGCCCGCGGGCCCGGACGAAGACGGGCCTCCCCGGAGCCACGATGACTCCCGTGAAGGCCTCGGTGGCCGCCACGGGGTAGGTCGTCGTAGGTCCGGGTGGAACCGGCCCCTCTGGTGGGGGCGGGACGATGAGGTCCTGCGGTGCGATCTCTGTGTAGCTACCGGTGCCACCGCCCGGGGTGGACCACCACGTCCCACCTTCGTATGTGTCGTAGACCGTCCCGCGCCACAGAGAGGGCGAGCTGTCTGGGACGAAGGCGACCGGGTCAGTGGTGAGGTCTCCGCGCACCCGAAGGTCGAGGGCCCCACTGGAGTACGAGCTCACGCTTCGACCCGTCCCGGGCCCAGTCGCCGTGTTCGTGGCCGTCGAGCCCCCCGCTAGCCGGTCGCGTAGCTGCGAGCCATCGGGGACCGGGACGATGAGCATCACCAGGACGGTCACGGCGCCGACGGTGAGGACGGTTCGGATCAGAGCCCCTGCGTGGTGCGGCGCCCGCGTAGTCCTAGGTGGTGGCGCGAAGACCTGCGCTGCGCTCGCCTGCTGGGCCGAGTTCATCACCACGATGCCGCCCAGGACAGCCGTCAGACCGACGACGACCGGGACAGCAACCACCACACCTGGCGTGGTGGTTGCGGCCAGGACGAGCATGAGGCAGCCGACGAGAAGTCCCACGGCGAGGTCGCGCGATCGATCGTGAACGAGTGCGTGTGCGACGCAGAGACCAAGCAGCGCCTCGGCGAGGACGACCGAAGTGTCTTGGTTCCCGGCTGGGCCGGCTACGAGCGCGAGCAGGACCAGGGTCAGGACCCCAAAGCTCGCGATCCGTCGAAGGGTCTGACCGGCGTCCTCGCGCCACGAGTACGCCAGCGCCTCCGCGCCAGCGACCGCGGCCAGCCCCGCACCAGCCAGCAGAGGTGGCAGTAGCCCCACCAGCGCCAGGGCCATGAGCCCGCACGCGTCAACCGCGACGACCAGGAGCCGAAGGGTTCTGAGTGGTCCGGGATCGAGCGCACCGTCGGCGAGCGCCTTGGGCTGCAACGACGAGGTTTTGCAGCGCGGGTCGCTCGTTCGTTCCGTCATGGCCGAGCGACCGATGCGTGGGTGGGTGGGCGCGGCGGCGCCGTCGGCCGCCCGTCCATGGCACTCGCGAGGGCGACACCGTGCAGGCCGAATTGTTCGTCGAGACGGGCCCAACCTTGCTGCGTCAGCCCGGGAGCGATCACGGTGACCAGGCCCCCGGATCCGGCAGCCTCCGCGGCACGCCGCGTCAGGTCGGCGGTGGGCCAGCCGGCAGGTGCCAGCACGGCGCAGCCATCGAGCACCCCCTCGGCGCTGGCGCCGAGAAGCGAGTCGTGCTCACGCTGGTCGGCGAAGAGATTCACCTCGTGACCGGCGCGCACGCCTTGAAGGGCCAGGGAGGCCAACAGGCTCACGCCATTCTCCCAGGCGACCGCGTCGCCTCCGGTGATGGCCAGCAGCGTGAGCGTCGCGCGGCGTGGTTGCTCATGCTCGCGCACGACGAGCGTTCCTCTGCGGGCGGTCGCACGCCAATGCACCTGCCGAGCGTCGTCACCGGTCCGCCACTCGCGCAGGCCGCGCACGTCGGCGCCGTGGCGCACGGGCATGGCGCGGGCCCGGTCGCCACCTTCAGGTCCCAGTAGGCACAGCGGCGGCACATCGAGTAGGGCAGGCCGAACAACCACGAGGGCCATCAATTGCGCCGTGGCGGTGGATATCCGCAGGCCGTACGGCCCGGTGCTGGTCAGCCGCACCAAGTGGCCCGGCGTCACTCCGCGACCGTTGGCCACCCGTGGCACGGTGAGGGCTGTGCTTTCGCCCGGGCCAAGGCGCGGGATGAGCATCGTCATGTCGAGCAGGCCGTGCGTATGGTCCCGAAGGTGCCCGCCTGCGGTGGTCCGTCCGGTGGGGTTGGCGATGCTCACCTGGTGGTGCGTGATGTCGCCGTTGTGCGTGGCGTAGGGGTGTTCAACGCTGATGGTCAAGCCGATGAGGTTGGGTGACTCCAGCCAGGCAGCGATCAGGATGGCCGCGCTGAGCACGGCCAACAGGTGCAGCCAGACCCCGCCTGACAGCCAGGCGAGGCCCTCGAAGGCGCCGGCGAGAACAACCGGGATCAGCGCGTGCTTGGTCCACCCACGGCGGTCCACGTGGACGACGGCGGTCGCGGACACGAGCTGGTCGCGGGGCATGGCAGGCTCACCCCCCGGTGGGGACGGCCACCTTGAGCACGGTCTCCTGCACCACTTGCTCGTCGAGGGTGAGTGAGCTGGGCTCCATCACGAGCCGGTGAGCGAGGACGGCCTTGGCGACGGCCTTGACGTCGTCCGGGGTGACGAAGTTCCGACCCTGACCGACCGCGCGGGCCTGCGCGACGCGGGTCAGGGCGATCGCGGCTCGAGCGCTACCACCCAGGTGCACGCGAGGGTCATGCCGCGTGGACCGCGTGATCTCCACGGCGTACTGAAGGACGGCGTCGGCCACGTGGACTGCTCGCACCGCCCGCTGGGCGGCCCGAAGCTCATCAGCGGTGGTCACGGCTGCGAGGTCATCGACGGTGGGATGAGCGAGTTGATCGCGAACGACCATGATCTCGGAATTGAGGTCCAGGTGCCCCAGCCGAAGGCGCAGGGCAAACCGGTCGAGTTGGCCTTCGGGGAGTGGGTAGGTGCCGTGGTGTTCCAGCGGGTTCTGCGTGGCGAGAACGAAGAACGGGTCCGGGACGGCGTGCCGCTGTCCGTCCACGGTCACGGCGGCTTCATCCATCACCTCGAGGAAGGCGGCCTGGGTTCGTGGCGGCGTCCTATTGATCTCATCGACCAGGACCACATGCGCGAACACGGGGCCGGGGACGAAGAAGAAGCGCTGCTCCGCGGGGCTCCAGATGCTCGAGCCGGTGATGTCGGCGGGCATCAGGTCGGGCGTGCCTTGGATGCGGCCGAAGCTTCCGGCGATGGACCGCGCGAAGGCGCGGGCCAAGGTGGTCTTCCCGCTGCCGGGCACGTCCTCCAGTAGCACATGCCCCCCGGACAGCAGCGCCGCGGTGACCAGTTCGACGGTCTCGGACAACCCTCGCACGACGCGCTCGACGTTGCCTGCCAGGCGGCGTGACACCGCGCCCGCGGCCTCGACGGGCACGGTGGATCGCGGATCCACGGTTGTGGACGAGGTGATACTCACCGCGGCGAACCCCCGGAGGACGTACGGCAGTTGACCTCAAGATCTTCGGCGTGACTCGGCCATGCCTGGAGGGTGAATGTGGGCTGATTCGCTTATCCGGCGGGTTCGGCCAGCAAGGTGACGGCCAGCATCAGGAGGGCCAGGCTGTAGTAGCCAACTCGGCGCGCATATCCGCGGCAGGTCCGGGCCGCGATGAAGGCCTGCATCGCGTAGTACGCGGCAAAGGCCCGAGAGGCGATCGAGATGATCAAGAACGTCCCGACTGTCGAGGCCAGGGCGATGGCCGCACCCCCGCTCACCAGGTACGGGCGAGCGCCACGCATCCAGTTGAACAGCGCTCGGAGGTTGCCATCGGCTGCTGCGGTGTCGGCGGTTGCCGCGCTGAACTGGCTGAGGACGGCCGACACAACCAGCGGAATGGTGAGCAGCGGGGCTACCCGCCGAGTGACGTCGAGCAGGGTGTTGTCCGGGCCGGCCTCGGTGCCGAGCCCCATGACCGGCGTCGCGACGGCCACGAACCCGACGTACACGATCGTGGCGATCACCTGGGCGAGCCGCGAGGCCCAGATTCGGGTCTCCGCGTCGTACTGGTCACCGAGGTAGCGGATGGTTTCGAAACCCTGGACGGTGATGACGATGCCGCCGAGAACCAGCAAGAGCGTCCACAAGCTCACCTCCGGCACCGGCGGGAGGGTGAGGCCGGGACCAAAGAGCTCTTGCCCGTCCTGGATCAGGAGCGTCAGGCCGAGCGCGAAGGTGAGGGCGAGCACGATGCCGAGGGCGGCCCGTTCCAGGAGCTCCAGCCCGTGGAATCCGCGTCTGATGCCGACAACGGTGATGAGGACGACCGCGGCGCAGGCTGTGGCCTTCTCCCATCGGAGGTTGCCGTCCTCGAAGACGAAACCGACGATGTACTCGGCCATGATGCGCAGGTACAGCGCGACCGAAATGATGTAGGCGATCACGATGACGCCGTCGGCGATGAGGTCCACGCGCAGCGAGGTGCGGTCGAGTTCTCGGTGCGCGATCAGGGGTTCGACCACTCGGACGTTGTGTCTGACAGCCGTGCCCATGACCCAGGCCAGGGCGCAGACGGCGATGGCTCCGATGACGGCCCGTGAGCCCATCGTCCGCTCGAGGACGGGGACGATGATCAAGAACCCCGACCCGAAGATCGAGGCCATCGGCGTGACCGTGGCGAACAGGACCAGACGGACGCTCACCTGCCCGTTCCGTGGCCCCATGACTGCATTCGAGCAGATCACCGGCCGGCCCGCGCCCAGGTGGGCCCAATCGTTGCGTGCGCCCCACGGGCGGGGGGCTGGCGTCAGCGGGTCACTCGATGAGGGGCGGAGCACCCCCGAGGCTTGGCTCGTGGCGATGTCCGCTGCGCTCCGCGCCCGCCCCGGCGATGACGACCAGGGCCACCCCCAGGACCTGTAGAGCGTTCGGCACCTGCGCCAAGATGACCAGACCCATGAGCAGTCCGAGCGCAGGCTCGAGGGCCATGAGCGTGCCGAAAGCGGCGGTGGTCAACCGGCGCAAGGCCAGTAGCTCCAGAGAAAATGGGAGTACGGGCATCAAGATGGCCAGGCCGACCGAGGCGAGTACGACCTGCCAGGTGAGCTGCCCCCACGCCTGCGGGATCCCCACGACCGCCGTCGTGGCCGCAGCGACGGGGATCGTGATGGACAGACCCTGGAGCCCGTCGAAGCGGTCGCCCACCCGTTGGGTGAGGACGATGTAAGTCCCCCATCCGACGGCCGAGATCAGCGCCAGCCCCACTCCGACCGGGTCAACCGAACCTTGCCAGGGTTCGGTCAGCAAGATCACCCCGACGAAGGCCAGCGCCGGCCAGGCGAGCAGGCGGCGGTCGTGCCCCCGCAACACGGCCACGCTCAGGGGGCCCAGGAATTCGATGGCCACGGCTGTGCCCAAGGGGATGCGATCGATGGCTGCCAGGAACGTCAGGGTCACGATGCCGGTGGCGACGCCCAAGCCAAGCACGATCCGTCGCTCCGAACCGCTCAGCCCTCGGATCCGTGGGCGACCGATCGCGACAAAGACGCAGGCTCCCACGGTGAGCCGTAGCCAGGCTGTCCCACCGGGACCCACGGACGGGAAGAGGCCCACGGACAAGGCGGCTCCCAGCTGTACCGACAGCATGGCGACGACCGCGAGCGACCACGCCGGGAATCGGGCGGTCACGTCTGCGGCCACGCGACGCTCCCCTCCGCTGTTCGCTCGAGATCGGAAAGCCAGCCGGCCGGCGCCTCCCACCTGCAGAGACACCGGCCGGTTGTGGTCGGGGTGGCGGGATTTGAACCCACGACCTCTTCGTCCCGAACGAAGCGCGCTACCAAGCTGCGCCACACCCCGAAGCACGCTGAGGATAGCCGCCGCGCCCACTCGCTCCCAAACGCGTAGACCGCGGGGGCGAGTGGATTCGGCCTAGCCGGATCGGGCGGCCACCAGCGTGAGCAGGGTTGCCTCGGGCGGGCACGCGAACCGGAAGGGGGCGTTGGGGGAGGTGCCCAGACCCGCTGAGACGTGCAGCCAGGTCTGTTCGGAGTGCTTGGACAACCCCTTGGCGCGTCGCGGGTCGAGGTCGCAGTTGGCGACCACAGCGCCATAGAAAGGGAGGCAGACCTGTCCGCCGTGGGTGTGGCCGGCCAGGATCAGAGGAATCCCGTCAGCGGCCATCGCGTCGGTGACCCGGTGGTACGGCGCGTGCACGACCCCAAGTGAAAGATCCGCAGCATCGTCGGCGGCCGGTCCCGCAACATCGGAGTACACATCGCGGTTGACGTGGGGGTCGTCTACTCCGCGCAGCGCGAGGCGGAGCCCGTTCACTGTGAGGGTGGCCGAAGCGTTGCTCAGGTCGAGCCAACCGTCAGCGCTGAGGCCCGAGACGAGGTCACCCCACGGCAGATCGATCGGCCGGGCCAGCATCTGCGACCCGGTGTCACCGACCAGGTAGCGCAACGGGTTGCGCATGGTGGGGCGGTAGTAGTCGTTGGATCCCAGGACGAACGCGCCCGGACGGTCCAGCAGCGGACCCAGAGCATCAAGTACGTCGGGGACCGCATCGGGGTGGGAGAGGTTGTCGCCGGTATTGATGACGAGGTCGGGTTCCAACCCGGCAAGGGAGCGGACCCACTCGCGTTTCCCCTTCTGGTTTGGAGTGAGGTGCAAGTCGCTCACCTGCAGCACCCGAAGCGGTGAAGCCCCCGCGGGCAGGACCGCCACGGTCACGCGGCGGAGCCGATAGGCGCGCACCTCGTACCCCGCTGAGTAGGCCAGGGTGCCGAGCCCTACCAAGGTCCCGGCGGCCAAGGTTCGGCCAAGCACAGTGCCGGCACCCATGCTGGCTCTCCTGTCGGTCGTGGACGTCGTCGAAACGGTACGTCATCCGCCAAGATGGGCCCATGATGATGCGCAGCGGCACGGGCGGCTCGGGCCGATGAGCGGCCTCAAGGCTCAACTCCAGACCGACCTGACCGACTCCATGAAGAGCGGCGATGAACTCACGCGGTCCACGCTGCGCATGGCCCTCACGGCGGTGAGTACCGAGGAAGTGTCCGGTAAGACGGCCAGGGAACTTACCGACGACGAGGTGCTGATCGTGCTCGGCCGAGAGGCCAAGAAGCGTCGCGAGGCCGCCGAAGCCTTTGCGGATGCTGACCGCCCGGAGTTGGCCGACCGTGAGCGAGCCGAGGGGCGCGTGCTTGACCGCTATCTGCCGGTTCAGCTCAGCGACGACGAGCTGTCCTCGATCGTCGCCCAAGCCGTTGCATCGACGCAGGCCGCAGGGGTCGAGGGCCCCAGGGCCATGGGAGCGGTGATGAAGGCGGTGCAGCCTCAGGTCGTCGGTCGCGCCGACGGTGGCCGGGTCGCTGCAGAGGTCAAACGGCAACTCGGAAGCTGAAGAGGGGCGGCCCGACGTCAGGGTTTGGGTGAGGCGCTTGAGCTTGGCTTGGATGACTTCGATGGCTCCGGAGCCGGCTTTTCCTCGTTCGGCGTGGGACTAGGGGCGGGGGCGGCGGCGAAACCGGAACTGAGGTAGATGATCACCTCACGCCCGGAGCTGACAGCGGTGCCAGCTCGTGGGTTGGTATAGGCGACGGTGCCGGCCGGCAACCCGGAGGACACCGGGGTGCTGGAGATGATGGGGCTGAGCCCGAGCGATTGGAGTTGGGCGATCGCATTGCGGCGGTCCAGTCCGATGAGTTCCGGTACCCGCACGGTGACGCCTCTGACCACGGAAGGATCGATCGACGGGAAGGCCGACGGCGGTGTCTTCTTCAGCGCGGCAAGCATGATCCGTTTCCAGATTGGCCCGGCAAACGAACCTCCGTACACCACCGGGTAAAAGCGCCCGTTGATCGTCACGTTCTGCAGCGGATACTGCACGCCGCTGCGCTGGTCACCGACCCATACGGCGCCGGCCAGATCCGGGGTGTAGCCGAGGAACCACACGGCGGCGTTCTCCTGGGTCGTCCCGGTCTTCCCGGCGGAGGGCCGACCCAAGGTCAGTGCCCCGCCGGTGCGTCCCGGGATGTTGCCGTCGATGACACCGGCGAGGAGGCTGGTCACGCCATCGGCAACGGCGCTATCGATGGACTGCTCGCAGCTTCTCGCGGGCACCTCGACGGAATCACCATCGCGGTTGGTGATGCCCAGGATGGCTCGGGAGTCGCAGCGCAGCCCACTGGCGGCGAAGGTCGCGTAGGCCTCGGCCATGGTGAGGGGAGAGACCTCGATCGTGCCGAGGGTGAACGACGGCACCTGCGGGGGCTTCTTGCCCAGCGCGGTCCGAACCCCCGCCGCCTCTGCGGCCTGGACGGTCTCGCACAGGCCGGCACGACGCTCGAGCTCAACGAAGTAAGTGTTAACCGAATAGGCGGTCGCTTGGCGCATGTCGAGGGTCCCGGACGTCGTCGAGTTGGACACCGGGTAGTCCTCGACGGGGACCTGCTGCCCCAGGCAGTTCGTGAAGCTGCCGGCCTCGAACACGCGGCTGCTGGGGGCGCTGATCCGCTCGTTCACGGGAATCCCGGCCTCAAGCGCGGCGGCCAAGGTGAAGGCCTTGAAGGTGGATCCGGCTTGGAGTCCGATGGAACCGTTGTACTTCTTGTCGACCAAGTAGTTGATCGAGGTGACACCTAACTTGGGCTTCACTCCGTACGTACGGTTTTGCGCCATCGCGACGATCTCGCCAGTTCCTGGCTCCACGTAGACCGCGCCGGCCACCTTCTTGCTGGGGTCCTTGCGTGGGATCGCCGCGTCGACGGCTCGCTGAGCGGCGCGCTGGATCCGCGGGTCGAGGGTGGTCTGGATGACAAGACCACCGCCCTTGAGCAGCGCGTCCCTGTCGGCCGGGGTCTTGCCGAACACCGGGTTCGTGAGGATGACGCGGTACACGTAGTCGCAAAAATACGGCGCATACGTGGTGGAACAGCCGTTGCGAAGAACCTTCGGTTTCAATGACTTCTTCACCGGCACGGCAACGGCTGCGTCGTGCTCTACCGCCGTGATGTACCCCTGCGCCAGCATGCGACCGAGGACGACGTCGCGGCGGGCCTGAGCCGTCTTGGGGTTTCGTAGCGGATCGAAGGCGACGGGCTGTTGGACAATGCCCGCGAGGAGCGCGGCCTGCGGCAGGTCTAGTTTCGACGCCTTGGTCCCGAAGTAGCGGCGCGAAGCCGCTTCCGCGCCGTACGCTCCCGCTCCGAAGTAGGCGATGTTCAGGTAGCCCTCGAGGATCTGCTCCTTGGACCACCGCTTCTCCAGGCCGATGGCTAGCCGCCATTCGCGCAGCTTGCGGCCAGCGCTCTGCTCGAGAGCTGCTGTGCGTTCCTCGTCGGTCTTGGCTGCGGTGAGGAGCACGTTCTTCACGTACTGCATCGTCAGGGTCGATCCGCCCTGCTGGATCTCACCGGACTGGCTGTTGGTGGCCAGCGCGCGAAGGGTGCCCCGGATGTCAACGCCGCTGTGCTCGTAGAAGCGGGCGTCCTCGACGGCGACGGCGGCTTCTTGAAGCAGCGGGCTGATTTTGTCGATGCCGACGACGATTCGGTTCTCGGTGTAGAAGGTCGCCAATCGACTTCCGTCTGCGGCCAACAGGATCGATTGTTGCGGAAGTGCGGTGGTTTCGAGGTCGTCCGGGATCTGTTGGAAGCCCGTTGATGCGCTGCGCGCGGCCAACCCCACGGACCCCACGACGGGCAGCGCGAGGCCAGCGACGAGTACCCCCGCGACGACGCTGACCAGCACGAACAGCATCAGACGGGAGAAGGTGGCGGCCGCTCCAGGCATGGCCCCGAGGGTACGTGACCGGAAGCCAAAACCCGACCTTCAGCGGCCGTGACTGGTGTGACTGATGTAACGACTTGGGACTGTAGGGGCAAAGTAAATAGTCACTTTGGGTGACTCAAGTACCCACCATTCGGACCTGTTGGGCGAACTGTCCGTTTCCGTACCTTCCGCAACATGTGGCAAGCAGACTGGAGTGGCCGGGCCGCCTGCAAGACGACGGACCCGGACGAGTTGTTCGTCCAAGGCGCAGCCCAGAACCGGGCCAAGGCGGTCTGCAGCGGGTGTCCGGTACGTACGGAGTGCCTGGCCGATGCCCTCGACCACCGGGTCGAGTTCGGGGTCTGGGGCGGAATGACCGAACGCGAACGTCGAGCGCTGTTGCGCCGGCGCCCCCATGTCACGTCGTGGCGACTTCTCCTGGAAACCGCGCGCGACGAGTACGAACTCGCCAGCCCGAGCGCCGGATGCCAGCTCGGGGCTTAGCGCATCCCTGAGTCTGGCTCGGTCAGCCGCGGGAGAGTGCGTGCCCGATCGCCCGTAGGCCTTCCAGGTCGTGGATATCGGTGGCCTGAGCCGGTGCCTCCACCTGGGCCACCGAGGGATGTGCGGCCGTAAAGCGATCAACCACATGCCGTTCGTTGGCGACCGTGGTCGCGAGATCGGCGTGCACCCGCAGGAGTCCGGAGGCGAGGGGATGTTGACCGTCCGCCTCCAGTCGCTCCGCCGCCGCCAGCGCTTGCTCCGGACGCAGGTCAACGACCGGGCGATGAACGCGGTTCACGACCAGTCCACCGAGGCGCATCCCGTCTCCGGCTAGCCGTTCGACGAAATAGGAGGCCTCTCGGACCGCGTCCGGCTCGGGGGCTGCGACGACAAGAAAAGCCGTGTCGGCCTCCTTGAGGAGGGCATACGTGGCATCCGCGCGTTCGCGGAAGCCGCCGAAAGTCGAGTCCAGCGCGGCCACGAAGTTCTGGAGGTCCGCCAACACCTGGGCGCCGATCACTCGATTGAGGATCGACGTCACTCCTCCGATGCCCGCCCCCACGAGGCGCAAGTACGCCCGCCCTCCGGCCTTGACCGGGGCTAGCAGGACCCGGATGAACCGGCCGTCCAAGAACGAACCCAAACGTTGGGGGGCGTCCAGGAAATCCAACGCCGACCGGGAAGGGGGCGTGTCCACAACGATCAGATCCCATCGCCCTTCCTCATCGGCCCGCTTGCGCAACTGCCCCAACTTCTCCATGGCCATGTATTCCTGCGTGCCCGAGAACGAGGTGGACATGGTTTGGTAGAAGGGGTTCTCGAAGATCGCCGCGGCGCGGCCCGGTTCGGAGTGCGTCTCCACGATGTCGTCGAAGGTCCGCTTCATGTCCAGCATCATGGCGTCGAGCGACCCGCCCGCCGCGCCTCCGATTCCCCGTACGGGCAGAGGCTCGTTACCGAGTTCTTCCAGTCCGAGGGACTGGGCGAGTCGGCGCGCTGGGTCGATGGTGAGTACGACGACCGAACGCCCGCGCTCGGCCGCTCGAACCGCGAGTGCTGCCGCCGTCGTCGTCTTGCCGACCCCACCGGAGCCGCAGCACACGATGGTTCTGGTGCCCAAGTCGTCGATGAGTGCGTCGATGTCCAGCGCGAGGGGTTGATTGCGGTGCTTGGCCCGCGTCCCGGGCGTCATGCCGCACCTTGATCGGACAGCGCCTGGGCCAGGTCGTAGAGAGCACCCAGGTCGATGCCGTTGGGCAGCAGCGGCAGGTCGTACACCGGTCTCTTCAACGCCCGCAGCCGTCGCCGTTCGCGCTTTTCCAAAGCCACGCGCTCGGCCAAGTCCTGGCCCTGGCGAAGCAACCCTGCGGCCATGGTCCCCGTGGGTCGCAGGTTCGCCTGATCCAGCGCCTGGTTGATCGACTCCTCGGTGACCGAGCCCTTGGCAACCGCGGCAAGATCGGTGGGTCGCAGCGGGGGCCGCCGCACCATGTTGACGATCACCGCCCCTACGGGCAGTCCAGCGGAGTCCAACTCGGCGACTCCGTCGCAGGTCTCCTGGACCGGCATCTCCTCGAGGAGGGTGACGACGTGAACCGCCGTGCGCGGCGAACTCAACAAACTCATGATCGAGTCGGCCTGCGTCCGGACGGGACCGGTGCGGGCGAGGCCAGCCATCTCATGATTGACGTTGAGGAACGACGTGATCCGGCCCGTCGGAGGAGCGTCGAGAACAACAGCGTCGTACTCCCGCCGTCCGGATCGGCGCCGACCTACCGCCTCGTAGACCTTGCCCGTGAGCAACACGTCCTTCAGCCCGGGCGCCACGGTCGTCGCGAAGTCGACCGCGCCGAGGGCCTTCAGCAAACGTCCCGCTCGACCCAGCTTGTAAAACATCTGGAGGTACTCGAACAGGGCGGCTTCGGTGTCTACGGCGAGGGCATAGACGTCGCCACCGCCGGGAGCGACCGCCACCTTGCGTTCGTCGTACGGCAACGGGTCGCTATCGAACAGGCGGGCGAGCCCCTGACGTCCCTCGACCTCGACCACGAGGGTTCGGCGCCCGCCAGCCGCCAGGGCCAGCGCCAGCGCCGCAGCGACCGTGGTCTTCCCCGTACCGCCCTTTCCGGTGACGACGTGCAGACGGACGCCGCTCCAGTCGGGCGCCCCGCCCCCCGTTGTGTGCCGTGCCGCCATGCTGCAACTCTAAGCGGGCGCCCTCCACGAGTGGGCCGGCCGGGCCACCGCCGCTAGGGTGCCAAGCATGACGACTTGGGAGTACTCCACGGTCCCTCTGCTGGTGCACGCGACCAAGCAAATCCTCGACACCTGGGGATCTGACGGCTGGGAGCTCGTGCAGGTCGTTCCTGGACCAAATCCTGAACAGCTCGTCGCCTACCTCAAGCGCCCCACCAGCTGAAGGAGCCGACCATGCCCACCCCCGAAGAGCGGCTCAGCGCGAACGGACTCACCCTCCCCGAAGTGGCGAAGCCCGTGGCGACGTACGTCCCTGCTGTGCGCAGTGGGAACTACGTCTATACCTCGGGGCAGCTGCCGATGGTCGACGGCTCTCTGGCGGAGACCGGCAAGCTGGGGGCCGAGATCAGCGCCGAGCGCGGCAAGGAGTTGGCCAGGATCTGCGCGCTCAACGCGTTGGCTGCGGTCCGCTCCGTTACCGGTGACCTGAGTTCGGTGGTGCGTGTGGTGAAGGTCGTGGGCTTCGTGGCCTCCGCGCCTGAGTTCACGGGGCAACCCGGAGTCGTGAACGGCGCGAGTGAGCTCCTGGGCCTCGCGTTCGCTGAGGCCGGCGTGCACGCCCGCTCTGCGGTGGGCGTCGCGGTGCTACCGCTGGATGCACCCGTCGAGGTGGAGCTCGTCGTCGAGGTCTCCTAAGGTCGCCTAGGGCGTAGCTTCCAGCGAGTTCAGGGCTCGCTCGAAGGACACCGGTGCTTCCTTGGCGAGCACGACCTCGAACAGCACCGTCATGATGTCGATCGCGGGTGGGGTCAGCTCGTCGAAGACAGCGCGCATCGTTTGCACGTCCTCGACAGTCGGACTGCCCTCGATCGCTGCCCCCGTACGGTCCCGAATCACCGATACATAGACATCCCCCATCGTGCGCACCATCCGGTGGGTGCGTAGGAGCAGTTGGATGATCGTGTCGGGGGGCACGCCGAGGCGGTTCAGCTCCCAGCCGGCCGCGGTGAGTCGTGGACTCGTGAGTCGGGTGCCGTCCGCGGCCACGCGGATCGTGCCGATCTGCTCAAACCGCTCGATCGAGCCTGGGCAGTGCTTCTCGCTGAGCCGGATCTCCTCCTCGGTCACGGGGATCCAGCCGTCTTGGGCTTGGGTGTTCAGATCATGACGCAGCTGGTCCAGCTCGGCGAGGAACGCATCCCCGCCGTCCACCAGCGCGGCGATAGCGGCGAGGTTGAAACCGTCCGCCTGGAACCGCTGGATGATCCCGATTCGCGCCACATGGTGCTCGTTGTAGTAGCCAACCCTTCCGCGCACGAGTGGACCAGGCAGCAGGCCGCGGGACTGGTAGGCGCGGATGTTGCGGATGCTGAGGCCGGTGCGCGCGGCGAGTTCGCCGATCGTCAGTTGCGGCGGGGATGTGCTCGGACTCGGCCCTCCGTCGTCACCCATCCTCGGAGGTTAAGTCCCGAGGGGGACCTTGCGGGTGCATACCATCGTTCTCATGACGACCCGGGGCTCCGCCGGTGCGCTGCGGGACGCGGCCACGGTGGTGCTGATGCGCGATACCAACGCCGGCTTGGAGGTCTACCTGCAGCGCAGGGCGGCGACCATGGTCTTTGCCCCTGGGGTCCACGTCTTCCCCGGCGGCGCGGCCGACAGTCAGGACGCTGACTTGGTGGAGACCGCCCTGCGCGAGGTCGCCGAGGAAACGGGACTTGCCTTGCCGCCGTCAGCCGTACGGCCGTGGGCTAGGTGGATCACCCCGGAGGGGGAGCCGAGGCGGTACGACACGCGGTTCTTCGTCGCCGAGGTGAGCGCCGGGGCCAACCCGGTCCCACGCGGGACTGAGATGGATGACGTCGGTTGGTGGCTCCCGGCCGTTGCCCTGGAGGCGCGTGAACGCGGCGACATCGTCTTGTGGCCGCCCACCTGGGTGACCCTTTCGGAGCTCTCGGCCGAAGCCACGGTGGCCGCGGTCCTGTCCGCTGCCGTAGGTCGTGACCTCGAACCGGTGACCCCCGTGCTCGTCAAGGATCCGGACGGCTACCGCGTCCAGCTTCCGGATGGTCGCGAGCTCCGCCGATGACGCCGCCAACCGACGAGGGTCCATGGCTCGGCGGTCCGACGACCGAGCTCGCATCGTGCGTGCTGGCACCCAACCCCGGGCCGATGACGTTGGACGGCACGAATACCTGGGTGCTGTCGGTGCCTGGGAGCCGGTGCGCGGTCGTCGTTGATCCCGGTCCCGACTTGGCGAGCCACCAGGAGGCAGTCGCGCTCGAGGTGGAGCGGCGCGGCTGTGCCGTGGCTCTGATCCTGCTGACGCACGGGCATGCGGATCACGCGGAGGCGGCTCCCGCACTGGCCGCCCGCACGGGAGCGACGGTGCGAGCGCTCGACCCCGCCCACCGGATCGGGTCCGAGGGCCTCGTGGGGGGAGATGTGGTCGACGTCGATGGGCTCGAACTGCGGGTGATCTCCACGCCCGGACACACCTCGGACTCCCTGAGTTTCCAGTTGCCGGCGGAGGCCTGCGTGCTGACCGGAGACACGGCGCTGGGGCGGGGCACGCCCTTCGTGCAGCACCCAGACGGACGCCTGGACGCGTACTTCGATTCGCTGGCGCGGCTGGGGCGGCTGGCGGAGACTAGTGAGCCCACCCGCGTCCTTCCCGGGCATGGGCCACCCGTGGACGACCTGGCTCAGTTGGTCGTGGACTATCGACGGCATCGTGCCGAGCGGCTCCGACAGGTTGCAGCAGCTGTTGCGGACGGAGCCAAGGACGCAGCCGATGTCGTTCGAGTCGTGTACGCCGATGTGGATCGAAGGCTTTGGCCCGCCGCCACGATGAGTGTCGAGGCACAGCTGGACTACCTGCGAGAGCGCGGGCTCCCCGACGGCGTGGCCCCTTAGTGGGCTCGGCGAATCAGTCGGTCGATGTCGACGAGGGTGACCGTGCGCTGCTCCAGTTGAATCCACCCGCGGTTCTGGAAGTCGGCCAACGCCTTGTTGACGGTCTCCCGGGAGGCGCCGACGAGTTGGGCAAGCTCCTCCTGGGTGAGGTCGTGGGTCAGCAGGACCGATCCATCGGACTGGCGGGTGCCGAATCGTCCGGCCAGGTCGAGCAGAGCCTTCGCCACACGTCCTGGCACGTCGGAGAAGACCAGATCGGCCAGCGCCTCGTTCGTGCGGCGCAGGCGCTGGGCCAGCGCCTGAAGGAGGGACAAAGAGACTTCAGGGCGCCCGGTGAGCCACGGCCGCAGGTCTGCGTGGCCGAGGCCCAGCAATCGTGAGTCGGTCAGCGCGGACGCCGTGGCGGTCCTGGGGCCGGGGTCGAACAACGACAGCTCGCCAAACATCTCGCCCGGGCCGAGGACTGCCAGGAGGGTCTCCCGGCCATCGTTGGAGGTGGCGCCCAACTTGATCTTGCCTTCGGCCACGACGTAGAGGCGGTCCCCGGGCTCACCCTCGGTGAACAGCACGGAGCCTCGGGCGAGGTTCACGGTCGTCATCGACGAGCGCAGGGCGGCCGCGGCCTCCTCTTCGAGGGCGGCGAACAGCGGAGCACCGGCTAGAGGGTCGTTGTCCACGGACCCATCATGCCGAATGGTGGACCTCAGCGGGACGGAAGCACGGACAGGCAGAGGGAGGGGTCCTCGCGGTAGCGCGCGATCAACTCCTGCGTGGCTGCTGCCAGCCGGTCGTGCAGCGCGGTGCGGTAGGCCGACAATTGCAGTTCGGCGAACGACAGGTCGCGCCGAACCTCCTCCACATGCGCGGGGTCACTCGGATGCAACTCCCGGTCCCAGAGGGCCTGAAGATCGGGCAGCGGGGGGATGTCGTCGATAGGGACGAGGGTGACCAAGGCCCTGCGGGAGTCTCCCGGGCGAGCTTCGGCCAGCACGCCTCGGAGCCGTTCAACCTTGTCCGCGTCGACCAACGTTGATGGAGCGGCCGGGTCGTCGCGGAGGACGTCGAGTCGGGCCTGGATCAGCCGGCGCCAGTAGGAGACGCGACCCTCCTCGTGCGTGAGGGTCCGCCGGTAGGCGCGCAGCGAGGCCAGGGTGAGGTGCTCGAAGGCCGGGCTGGTTTTGGGTTCCGGGCGGGCCTTGGCCGCGCTGGACTTGTCCTTCGCGCTCGGCTGAGCGCCGACGCGTTGTCCAGTCCGTGCAGTCACTGGTCCACCCCCTCCTGGTTGCGCGCGAGTTCCCGAGCCAGTTTGTTGTGCGTTGAAGAGGCGTTCGGCGGTCCTGTGAGGGAGGTTGAGGGCAGGTCACCCGTCCGGTGGTCACCCGGACGGCGCACGCAGTCGACCGCCTACCCTGGAGCGGTGGCCCTCCCTGGTGATTCCGTAGGTGCCGAAACACCTACGGGCGAGACCAGGCTGTCGTTGGTGCGGAGGGCTCGGCGGATCAATGTCGAGCTCGGGCGGGCCTACCCAGACGCCCACTGCGAGTTGGACTTCACGACCCCGCTCGAGTTGCTGGTCGCGACCATCTTGTCGGCGCAATGCACGGATGTGCGGGTCAATCAGGTGACCCCTGCGGTCTTTGCGAGATACCCGGCGGCGGCCGACTACGCCGGCGCTGAGCGTTCGGAGCTTGAAGGGCTGATCGCCTCAACCGGATTCTTCCGCAACAAGACCACCTCGCTGATCGGGCTCGGTCAGGCCCTGTGTGATCGGTTCGGCGGTGAGGTTCCTGGCCGCCTCGTCGACCTGGTAACCCTGCCGGGCGTGGGTCGCAAGACTGCGAACGTGGTCTTGGGCAATGCCTTCGGCAAGCCAGGGATCACGGTCGACACGCATTTCGGCCGGCTCTCGCGTCGGTTCGGATGGACCGACCTCGACGATCCCGTCAATGTCGAGCATCAAGTGGGTGCGTTGTTCGCGCGCAAGGACTGGACGATGCTGTCGCACCGGGTGATCGCCCATGGTCGACGGTGCTGTCACGCTCGCAAGCCTGCCTGTGGCGCGTGCCCGGTCGCTCATTGGTGTCCGTCCTTCGGGCTCGGCGAGATCGACCCGTTGCGTGCGGAGTCGCTCGTCAAGGCCGGACCCGGCCGGAGCTGACTGGCCCCGTGTCCACCGTCGACTCGCCAGACGCGGGTGCCGCACACGGCCGCGGAGGTCTTCCCTCGTGGCTCACACCGCTGGCCGCTGCTCTCGACGACGTCCGGGGGGAGGACCTCACGCGCTTCCTGCCACCGGACGAGGGAGGTCGTGAGGCCGCCGTCCTCATCTTGGTAGGGCACGGCCCGGCCGGCCCCGACATCTTGCTCATCGAGCGTGCGCACGACATGCGGTCCCACGCTGGGCAACCGGCGTTCCCTGGGGGAGCCGTCGACGATGGTGATGTCGACGCCGTGGCCGCAGCCTTGCGGGAGGCGCACGAGGAGACCGGGCTCGATGCCGCCGGGGTCCGGGTGATCCATTCCCTGCCGCGGCTGTGGCTGCCGCCGTCGGGGTTCGTGGTCACACCCGTGGTCGCCTGGTGGCACACTCCCTCACCCGTGCGGGCGGCCGACCCAGGCGAAGTGGCTGCTGTTCACCGGGTTCCTGTGCGTGAGCTTGCCGATCCCCAGCACCGGTTCAGGGTCGAGCACCCGAGCGGCTGGATCGGCCCCGCCTTTGGCGTGCGTGGCCTGGTGGTGTGGGGCTTCACTGCCGGGCTGCTCGATCGTCTATTGCTGCTGGGAGGGTGGGAGGACCCCTGGGACAGGACTCGAGTGCAGCCACTCCCACCGGACGCTGTGGCCCGACTTGAGGGGTTGGGCTGATCGTGACGACGGCCAGTCTGACGGGCTTCGACTGGGTGGTCCTGGCCCTGATCCCGATCATCGCGTTTGCGGGCTATCGCCTGGGATTCCTGGTGTCGGCGCTGTCCTTCGGCGGATTCGTGCTGGGGGTGCTCGTGGGTCTCGCAGTAGCGCCCTACCTCCTGGGCGCCACCGATCCGGGGCCAGTGAGGTCGCTGGTGGCCTTTGCCGTTGTCTTGGGTTTGGGTGTTCTCTTCCAAGCGGCGGGTTCGTTCGTCGGTGGCACAGCGCGCGAGTCACTCGAGGGCCGCTTCACCCGCCGCCTCGACGCTGGCTTTGGCGCGCTCGTTGCGCTGGTCGCGCTGATGGCTGGCGCCTGGCTGATCGGTCACGCGGCCTCGCGGGCCGGTGATCTCGCTTTCGCACAGTCGGCCAGGGACTCCCGGGTGGTTGCTGCGGTCGGCGCCTCGGTCCCCGTCGACCCCGACGCGTTGCTGGCCTCGTTCGCGACCCTGGTTAACCGGTCCGGCTTTCCTGCGGTCTTCGCTGGGGCCGGGCTGGAGATCATTGCGCCGATCCCCCCGCCCGACGAGAGCGTGCTGTTGGCCCCGGGGGTGCGCGCCGCGGCCGACCGGCTGGTGAAGGTCACCACCGAGGCGCCGTCATGTGGCAGGCAATTCGAAGGCTCCGGCTTCGTGTCCAGCCCCGGTCGGGTGATGACCAATGCGCACGTCGTCGCTGGCAGCGAGACCGTGCGCGTCAGCGTCGCTGGGTCGCCGCGGATCTATGCGGGGACCGTCGTCTACTTCGACCCGAAGGCCGATGTCGCCGTCGTCTGGGTCCCCGATCTGGCCGCCTCACCGTTACCCATCGGGTCGGACCTGGTTCGCGGCGACGAGGGGGTCGTCGCAGGATTTCCCGGTGACGGCCCGCTACGAGCGACGCCCGCGCGCGTGCGCGGACAGGTCCTGGCGGTCGGATCCGACATCTATGACGTGGCCGAGGTCGAGCGCGAGGTCTACTCGCTGCGCGCCAGGGTCCAGCCCGGGAACTCAGGAGGGCCGCTCCTGGATCCAACGGGGGCAGTCGTGGGTCTGGTGTTCGCGGCGTCGGTCTCTGACGCCGATACGGGGTACGCGCTGACGCCGGATGAGTTCCGGCCGGCGCTTCGCGCCAGCCGGACTGCGGAGGTCGCCGTTGCGACCGGCGCCTGCGCGGGTTGAGCGAAGCGAGGATCCCTCAGCGCGCTGAGCTGAGGAAGTCCAACAGCTCTCCGGTCACTGATTCCGGTGCTTCCTCGTGGACGAAGTGGCCAACGCCTTCAATCAGGCGCCAGCGGTGCTCTCCGGAGACGAACTTCTCGGCGCCTGCTGCGCTCGCTGGCGCCATGCTCCCGTCGAGAGCGCCATGGATTTGGAGGACTGGAGCCACGATGGGAGCGCTCATGCGTTGCGCATATCGGACCCCTCCCGGTCGGACGAGCGACCGGAGCACCCACCGGTGGTACTCCAGGGCCGATCCGGCCATCCCCGGCCGGGCGAGCACGCGTCGGTAGGTCGCCTCGACCTCCGCGGAGGGCCAGCCGGGGCCGGACCAATTGCGCAGGCAGGTCCCCACGAGTGCTGCCTGTTCGTCCACGAGTTGACGTTCAGGCACGAAGGGTAGAGCCAGTCCGACCAGGTCACCGGACTGGCGGATCTGGCGCCGGCTCCTGGTGAGGGCGGCGCGAAGCCGGCGGGGGTGCGGCATCGATAGGACCGTGAGCGACCGGACAACATCGGGATGGAGAACCCCGCACGACCAGGCCAGCCATCCTCCCCAGCCGTGACCAACGATGTGCGCCTCGGCGCGTCCTAGGGCTCGGATTGCGCCAGCGATATCTGCGGTCAGCGTGTACGGCTCGTAGCCCGTGGGGGCGCGATCGGACCCGCCGTACCCGCGCAGGTCGAGGGCCACAGCCCGATATCCGGTCCGGGCAAGCTCAGGAAGCTGATCCCGCCAAGCCCACCAGAATTCGGGGAATCCATGCAGCAAAAGCACGAGAGGCCCAGACTCCGGCCCCGCCGAGACCGCGTGGAGTCGAATGCCGTTCGCGGTGACGGTCTGGTGCTGCCAGGGGCCGGCCGCATAGACGTCGGGATCGTCGGGCATGGGGATGTGGTCGGGAAGTCCCCGCCTCAGGGACTGGGCGGGGTTCCGCCGTAGGAGGGGAACACGGTGTCGGACTCGGGGGCCACCGAATCGGTCGCTTCGGCGGCAGCCGCGGCTCGGTCGGTGAACACCTGCTTGGTCTTGGCCATTTCTTCCTTGGCCAGGGTCGGCCCGGACATCTTCTTGAAGCGGCGGTAGGCCAAGAAGGCGAGCAGCGCGGTGATCAACAGCATGACCACGCCAATGATCAGGAACGCAGCCCACGGGTCCATCCCGGCCTCGACCAGCCCGTAGGCAGCCGAGAAGGCGAGCATCAGCAAAGCGAACAACGCAATGAAGATGGCGAGGCCAAACAGCCCGAAGCCCTGAGCGCCCCGTTTGGCTGATTGTGCGAGCTCGGCCTTGGCAAGCTCGACCTGCCCGCTGATCAGCGTGCGGATGTCCTGAACGGCTCCCGCGATCAGTTCGGAAAGGCGGGGCTCCGGTTCCGGGGTCATCTCCCGCTCCTCACCGCTCGATGGTGGTTTCAATGCTCGGCCGAGTCGACCGTTCCGCACCGATCATGCCGCAGGCGCGCCAAGTCCCGCTCCCACCCCCGTGATGCGCGGCACCCGACGAGCGCGATCAAGTCTGTGCATCGCGCTCCTCCATCTCTCGGTAGTGGGCATTTCGGCCGCGCAAGATCAAGACGGCGACGGTGGCGGCTATCAGCGATCCGAGCAGGACACCCATCTTGGCCAGGTCAAGGCGGACCGGATCGCTTTCGTAGGCCAGTTCGGCGATGAGCAGAGAGACCGTGAACCCAATACCCGCCAACAACGAGACTCCGGCGATGTCCCGCCAAGCCAGATCCTCGGACAACTCCGCGCGAGTCAGCCGAGCGACGATCCAGGTGGCCCCGAACACGCCCACGAACTTGCCCAGCACCAGTGCGATGGCGACACCGTAGGCAGCCGGATCTCTGAGGAGGGCTTGGAAGGTGCCAAACGTCAACACGACTCCGGCGCTGAAGAAGGCGAAGATCGGGACCGCCACTGCCGCCGAGAGCGGTCGGAGTTGGTGTTCCAGGCGTTCGGCGGGGGAGTGTTCTTCGCCGGGATCCAGCCGTACTCGCGTCAACAGGCCCATCGCCACGCCTGCGATGGTGGCGTGCACACCCGAGGCGTGCACGAGGGTCCAGATGCCAAAGGCGAGCGGGGCATACACCCACCAGGTGTGGATCCGGCGGTGCTGGAGGTAGGCGTACAGGCCCAGGCCGAGCGCTGCGCCCGCGAGCGGGATGAGCGCAATGCTGGAGGTGTAGAACAAGGCGATGATGGCGATTGCGCCCATGTCGTCCACTACCGCGAGGGTCAGCAGGAATGCCCGCAGGGCCGGGGGCAGCGAGCGTCCCACCACCGCGAGAACGGCCAAGGCGAACGCGATGTCGGTGGCCGTCGGGATGGCCCACCCATCGCCGGCGCCAGGGGCACCCCACGCAAACGCGACGTACACCAGGGCGGGCACGATCATGCCCGCGACGGCCGCGACGATTGGGAGAACCGCCTGGCTTCGGTCGCGCAAAGTGCCGACGAGCAGTTCGCGCTTGAGCTCGAGCCCGGCAATGAAGAAGAAGATCGCGAGCAGGCCGTCCGCCGCCCACTTCTCGATGCTGATGTTGAGATCGAGGGCCGCCGGGCCGATCTTGAACTGGGCCACCGTCTCGTAGAACTCACGCAGCCCCGTGTTGACGAAGACCAGGCCGAGGATCGCCGCCCCCAGCAGCAGCACCCCGCCGGTGGTCTCCTGCCGCAGCGCGTCGGTGATGAAGGCCCGCTCGGGCACGGGGATCCGGTCGAGCAGCCGCTGCGGCGTGGGTTTGGGGCTACTCACCCCAATGACCCTATGCGCCGCGCCGCGAGCCCGCCCGGGCACTCCTCGCCGCCGACTCCTTGTCCATGCTCAGGACACGCCGTCGTTGCCCTCCGACGTGAGTGGGCAGGGACGGCGTGTCGTGGGTAGTGGGGTGGTCCTACTCCTCGGTGCCTGCGTCTAGGCCTTCACCAATCAAGGCCATGACGGCGGGGTCGGCGAGGGTGGTGACGTCGCCGAGTTCGCGGTGCTCTGCTACGTCGCGGAGCAGGCGGCGCATGATCTTTCCGGAGCGCGTCTTCGGAAGTTCGGCCACGAGCAGGATCTGGCGTGGCTTGGCAATCGGTCCGATCTCTTGGGCGACGTGGTTGCGAAGCTCCTGCAGGAAGGCGGCTCCCTCCTCCGGCGTGGTTCCTGCGTCAGCGCTACCGCGGATGATGACGAAGGCCACGATCCCCTGTCCGGTCACGGCATCGGACGCGCCAACCACGGCCGCCTCTGCGACCGACGGGTGCGACACCAAGGCCGACTCGACCTCGGTTGTTGAGATGTTGTGTCCGGAGACGAGCATCACGTCGTCGACGCGACCAAGCAGCCACAGGTCCCCGTCGTCGTCCTTCTTGGCCCCGTCCCCTGCAAAGTAGCGGCCAGGGAAGCGGGACCAGTAGGTGTCGATGTAGCGCTGGTCGTCGCCCCAGATGCCACGAAGCATGGATGGCCAGGGCTCGGTGAGGACCAGGTATCCCCCGCCTCCGTCGGGCACCGAGGTGCCGGAGTCGTCGACGACATCGACCCCGACTCCGGGCAGAGCGCGCATGGCGGAGCCAGGCTTGGCCACCGTGACTCCGGGGAGCGGGCTGATCATGATGGCTCCTGTCTCGGTTTGCCACCACGTGTCAACGACTGGGACCCCATCGCCACCGATGACCCGGCGGTACCAGATCCAGGCCTCGGGGTTGATCGGCTCGCCCACCGAGCCGAGCAGCCGGATGGAGGTCAAGTCGAAGTCGGCGGGGATCTGCTCGCCCCACTTCATGAAGGTACGGATGGCTGTCGGCGCTGTGTAGAACAGCGACACGCGGTACTTCTCCACGATCTCCCAGAACCGCCCCTGGTGTGGGGTGTCAGGGGTTCCCTCGTACATCACCTGGGTCGCCCGGTTTGCCATCGGTCCGTAGACGATGTAGCTGTGTCCGGTCACCCAGCCGACGTCGGCCGTGCACCAAAAGACGTCGGTGTCCGGCTTGAGGTCGAACACGTTCCGATGCGTATAGGCCGCCTGGGTCAGGTATCCGCCGGTGGTGTGCAGGATGCCCTTTGGCTTTCCGGTGGTCCCAGACGTGTAGAGGATGAACAGCGGATGCTCGGCGTCGAACGCCTCGGCTTGATGCGTCTGCGGCTGTGCGTCGAGCGCCTCGTGCCACCAGACGTCGCGCCCTGGCGTCCAAGCCACCTCTTGCCCGGTTCGGCGTACGACGAGGACGTGGCGGACGGAGCCGGCGCTGGCGGCCACGGCGGCATCTACGGCTGGCTTCAGAGCGCTCGCCGTCCCACGCCGGTATCCGCCATCCGACGTGATGACCACGCTTGCCTGGGCGTCATCGATGCGCGATCTGAGCGCTTCGCTGGAGAAGCCGCCGAACACGACCGAGTGAGGAGCCCCGATTCGGGCGCAGGCGAGCATGGCGATCGCTGCCTCGGGAATCATCGGGAGATAGATCGCCACGCGGTCGCCCGCCTGGACACCGAGCGCGGTCAAGGCGTTCGCCGCCTGGGACACCTCGCGCAGCAAGTCCGCGTAGGTGACGGTTCGGATATCCCCCGGCTCGCCCTCGAAATGGATGGCGACTTGATCACCATGTCCGGCCTCGACATGACGGTCGATGCAGTTCACGGCCACGTTGAGGCGCCCACCGATGAACCACCGGGAGAACGGCGCTGCCGACCAGTCGAGGACCTGGTCCCACGGCTGGGCCCAGTCCAAGGCGCGGGCCTGATCGGCCCAGAAGGCCACGTGGTCGGCGTCGGCTTCGCGGTAGAGATCTGCGGTGGCGTTGGCCGCCGCCGCAAATTCGGCACTTGGTGCGAAGTGACGGTTTTCGGTCAGGAGGTTCTCGAGAGCTTCGTGGGTCAAGATCGCTCCTTGGCTCGGTCGCCTGCTGGTGGTCGGGCGGTGCTGCTCTCACGCTAGAGGCGTGGCCAGGATAGAAACAGGGGGTGCAGCCCTTCGCGGACCCCTTCGTTCCCCTGTCCCGACTCCCAGGGGTGTTCGAGGCTGTCGACGCAGCCCGCGGGTCGGTGGACGCGTTGTTGCGCGAACTGCGTGTGCCAGAGGTTCGGCCGCTGGTGGTCGAGGTGACCGCGGAAGCCGTTCGAATCGGTGCCTGGGCCTCGGCCGCTCTGGACGGACGCGAGGGCCCGCTCGAGACCTTCGTGGCCCCCGTCGCCGATCGGTTCGGGGCGGGTGCATTGCGGCTTGGGGCCGAGCTGTCGTCCTTGGCCGGAGCCTGGTCTGCGGCGCCTTTGCAGGCCATGGCTCGGATGCACGTCCTCAGTGCCGCAGGGGGCGTAGACGAGGCCGAGTTGGGTCGACCCGTGAGCGTTGAGTCGGCCGCCCGGCTCGAGGGGCTGTCCGAGGTGGTCTCCAGGCCGACCGCGGCACCCGCCGTGGTCGTGGCCGCGATCGTGCAGGGCGAGGTCCTGGCCGTCCAGGCTTTCGGTGCCGAATCCGGGCTGGTGGCCCGCGCAGCCTCCCGTTGCGTGCTGATGACGCGGGGCGTGGATCCGCGGGCCGCCTCGATTCCGGAGTTGGGTCACCTCGAGCAGGGCAAGGAGAAGTACGAACGGGCGCTCGCGGGCTACCGCAGCGGGAGCACCGAGGGTGTTGTGGAGTGGATCGTGCATTGCGCCCAGGCGGTTGCGCTCGGGGGGCAGGCTGGCCGTCGCGTCAGTGCAGACGTGCGGGCGGCGCTCCGCACGGGGGGTCGGAGCGCCGCCACTAACCGTCAGTCTGGGTGACCAGGCGTGCTCTCCTCGTAGTCGTCGGGACGGTACAAGCCCGTCCGACGGCCCTGACGTGGGCTGATCGCCGCGTGGGTGCCCAGGTGCCGGCCCCTCTTTGATACTCGCCTCCCGGGGCGAAGGGAACCCCTAGGCGGCGTGTCGTCAGGCGGAGACCTGATGTCGTCCGCTCAGCGACACAGGCCACCCGTGGGCCACCCGGTGGGCACCCCGACGTTCATCCGGTGCGGCCGCAGGGGCTCAGACGGTCGATTTGGCCCGGTGCCGGAGGTACCAGACGAGTCCGGCGGTCGCCGCGCTCGCCACCACCACCGCAGTGGCCGTTTGTCGCGCGGGCATGTCGTTGACGTGGGGCAGCCTGCGGCGAAGGCCGATGGGAGTGGCGAAGGTCAGGATCGGCCACCCGCGTTCCTCGGCGATCGCGCGTAGTCCCTTGTCCGGGTTGACCGCGGCGGGAAACCCGACGGTCTCGAGCATCGGCGCGTCGGTCTCGGAATCGCTGTAGGCGTAGGAGGTCGCGAGGTCGTAGCCCTCGCGTTCTGCTAGCTCCTGGATCGCTTCGGCCTTGAACGGGCCGTAGGCGTAGAACTCGATGTCGCCGGTGTAGCAGCCGTCTTCGACGACCATGAGGGTGGCGATGACACCATCGGCGCCGAGGAGGGCTCCGATCGGCCCCACGATCTCGGCCCCGCTGCTGCTGACGATGATGACCTCGCGCCCCGCCGCATGATGCTCCTCGATGAGGGCGGCCGCCTCGGCGTAGATGAGCGGGTCGATCAGATCGTGCAGGGTCTCAGCCACGATGGCTCGAACTTGGTCAACGTCCCATCCGGCGCACAAAGCCGAGAGGTACTCCCGCATCCGCTCGAGCTGGTCGTGATCGGCGCCGTTCATGACGTACACGAATTGCGCGAACGCGCTGCGCAGGACCGCTCGGCGGTTGATCAACCCGGCCCGGCTGAACGAACGGCTGAAGGCCAGCGTGCTGGACTTGGCGATGATCGTCTTGTCCAGATCGAAGAACGCGGCGCTGCGGCTGGTCACGCCCTCGATGCTAAGACCTCGCTGGCGGGAAAGCCGGTCGCCAAGGCCCGTCGGGAGGCTCACCCCTCGCCTCTAGATGTGTCGATCTGATCACGAGTCGTGACAAGTTCACCCGAATAGCGCACAGTCCTGGGGTTTGCGGACCGACCCCTCCTGGGTAGACCATGGGGGAGCCGGCGAAAGAGCTGGTTGCTCGGTCCGACCCCTCCCCCCCGGGCCTGGACCGCAGCGACGACCCCCGCTATCCCCCCCAGCGGGGGTCGTCCCTTGTCCGCACTCGGGTGGACCCATCAACAGTGCGCATCGCGCCGATCACCCACAGTGATCGTTTGGCCGATCTCCCCAGGCCCCAGTTATCCACGTCTCCCGGCGCCAGGGTTGGCCCCCGGGTACGGCCGGGGCAGGGTCGCTGGCCTCAGTTCGTGCCGGCGACAGCAGCGGAGGCCACCCATGACGTCCACCACCAAGTCCGCGGGAGGAACCAGTCCCCGAGTGCTGGTGGCGACCAGTGATCGAGGTCTGCTCGACGATCTCCTGCGGCTCGCGGCCGCCGCCGGCGTCGAGGTGGAGGTGGCAGCCGACGCCGGTGCGGCGCGTAGGAGCTGGGCGCGCGCTGCGGGAGTCGTCGTGGGAGATGACCTGGGCCCGGACTTGCTCCTTCGTCCCCCCGCGAGGCGCGAGGGGGTGATCCTCCTCGGCATCGATCAGGACGACGCAACGATTTGGCGGCGTGGCGTTGATCTTGGGGTGGGACATGTCGTCTTCCTGCCAGACGCCGAGCCCTGGCTGCTCGGATGGCTCGCCGATCGTGGGGATCAGCGCCGCGGGCCGCTGGGTGTCGGCCAGGTGGTTGGCGTGGTCGGCGGTCGCGGCGGAGCGGGGGCCTCCACCTTCGCCGTCGCGCTCGCGCGCGCCTCTGTTCGAGCTGGTGCCGAGACCATGCTGATTGATGCTGATCCCCTGGGTGGTGGGTTGGACCTCCTCCTCGGGCTCGAGGGCGTCGAAGGCCTCCGTTGGCCAGACCTCGCCGGTGCGCAGGGCCGGATGTCCACGACGACGTTGGGCTCGACGCTGTTGTCTGAGGATGGCTTGGGCGTTCTTGCCTGGGCGCGAGACGACCTGGTCCAGATCGAACCGCCCGCGATCGAGTCGGTGCTTGCGGCAGCTGCCCGCGGACACGACGTGGTCGTGGTGGATCTGCCGCGCAGTTTGGATCCCGCGGCGGGGCTGGCGGCGGCCCGGTGCTCGGTGATCTACCTGCTCGTCCCAGCCGAGGTGCGCGCGGTGTCGTCGGCGGCTCGGGTGGCCAACAGCTTTCGGGCGGTGGCCCCCCAGCTGGAGGTTGTGGTGCGCGGGCCAGCGCCAGGCGGTCTCGCTGGCGAGGACATCGCGGATGCGTTGGGATGGCCACTCGCTGGCTCGATGAAGGCCGAGCCTGGGCTGGCGCTGTGTCTTGAGCGGGGCGAGGCACCGGGGGGTCGACGGCGCTCTCCATTGGCCCGGTTGTCCGATCGCCTCATGGCCGAGCTGCTGCGTACGGAGCACCCCAACGAAGCGGCCTGATCGTGGACACCGAACTTGTCGACCGAGTGAGGTCGCGGCTGCTCGCTGACTCCGGCGGTGACCCGCTGGCCGCGCGCGCGGTGGCTGCTGCCGTTCGGGCCGAGGGTCGAACTCTCGATGACCGCGCAGTGCTGGCCTTGGTTGACGCGCTGCGTGAGGAACTGGTCGGCGCGGGTCCGCTCGCCGCGCTCCTCGAAGATCCGAACGTCACCGATGTTCTGGTGAATGCTCCCGACCAGATCTGGCTGGACCGCGGCCGTGGACTGGAGCCCGCGGGCCTGATCCTGCCCGACGAGGCTGCGGTCCGCAGGCTGGCCCAGCGGATGGCGGCTGCCGCAGGACGAAGACTCGATGATGCCGCCCCGTGGTGCGACGTCCGGCTGCCCAGCGGTGTACGGCTGCACGCGATCTTGCCGCCCATCGCCAGGGCCGGTACGACGCTCTCCTTTCGGGTTCCCGCCCGACGGGCTTGGACCCTGGAGGAGTTGGGCACCGCCGGGGCGCTCGGCCCGATCGGGACGTCAGTGCTTCGGGCGGTCGTTGAAGCACGCGTGTCGTTTCTCGTCTCCGGGGGGACTGGCACCGGCAAGACGACCCTGCTGTCCACTCTTCTAGGGCTGGCCGCCTCGCGCGAGCGATTGATCCTCGTCGAGGATCTCCCCGAGTTGCGGCCGGAGCACCCTCACGTGGTCGGTCTCTCTGCTCGGCCGCCCAACGTCGAGGGGGCTGGGGCCGTCTCCCTGCGCGATCTGGTCCGGCAGGCTCTGCGCATGCGCCCGGACCGTCTGGTCGTCGGTGAGTGCAGGGGCGCCGAGGTGGTCGACTTGCTGTCGGCGATGAACACCGGCCACGACGGCGGGTGTGGAACCGTGCACACGAACTCACCTGAAGACCTGCCTGCCCGGCTCGAAGCTCTGGCTGTCGCGGCCGGCCTCACCCGAGCCGGGCTGCACTCCCAGCTGGCCAGCGCAGTGGATGTGGTCCTTCACCTAGGGCACGGAGAGCTTGGACAACGGGTTCTGCAACAGGTCGCAGTCTTGATCCGAGACCAAGAGGGGTGGGTCCAGTCGATGCCCGCGTTGGTGCGTGAGTCCGGGGATCTGCGGCCGGCTGACGGCGCTGAGTTGCTGCAGTCGTTGCTGGGCCACCGGCTTCGCGGGTAGCCCGCCCATGATCCGGACCGCAGTGGTGGCTGGAGTGCTAGCCGGCACTGCAGCCTGGGCCTGGATCAGCGTTTCCCCGTCTTTGCCCGGCATGCGCCCAGAGAGCAAGCGCCGTCGGCCGAAGACCCTGAGCACGCCTGGACGCTCGGCGGTCTCCATCGGTGGTGTGGCCGTCGGCCTCGTTGCGGTGCTGGTGGGCTCTGCGCAGGTGGTGGTCACGTTGGTCCTCGTCTCGGTTGGAGCCTTTGCTCTGCGGCAGCGCAGACAGAATCAACGGCTCGCTTTCGAGCAGCGGTTGGCCGCCGCGGTCGCCGAGGTCGTTGGCTCCCTGGGGGCCGACGTCGCGGCCGGGGCCGTACCACTGGAGTCCCTGTCCGCGGCCGCGACCGAGTGTGCGTCCTCGTCAGCTGGCTCCGGTCGAACCACTTTGGGTCAGTGCCTGGACGCCGCGGTCTCTGCGGGACGCCTCGGAGGCGATGTCTGCGGCGAGCTTCGACGGTTGGCCGAGCGGCCGGGCGCCGAGGGCCTTCGCGACCTAGCGATCGCTTGGGAGGTGGCCGAGCGGTGTGGGGCTCGGGTCGCGGTCGTCCTCGAGGGGGTGATCGAGGGGCTCACCGAGAAGCAGGCCGCACGAAGCGCGGTGGATGCCTCGCTCGCGGGGGCCAGGGCGTCGGCTCGGCTCCTCGCAGCGCTCCCCGTCTTCGGCCTTGGCATGGGTGCGGCACTGGGTGCCCATCCGTTCGCCTTTCTGGTGGGTCATCCGGTCGGTCGAGGGTGCCTGTTTGCTGGTCTGGGGCTGGAGGCCACTGGGGTCTGGTGGACGGAACGTCTCGCTGCTGCTGCCAGACGACGGGCCTCATGAGCGCGCTGATCGCGGCCGCCTGTCTCGTGCTGGCTTGCTGCACCTGGCGACCGAGTCGGCCTGGCGCTGCCCGCCTGCGGCGTTTGGTCGCGTCGGTGTCCCCGCCACGAGAACGGCCACCTTCACGGCTTTCTAGGTCCATTCCGCAGGTCGTTGCCGCGGCTGTGGTCGGGCTGGGCCTCGGCGTGCTCATCGGAGGGCTCTTGGGGCTCGTCGTCGGAGTGCTCTCACCCGTGGTCGTGGTCCGGACTCTGGCTCATTTGCGTACTCGGGCCGAGAAGGAACGAGTCGAACTCATGCGCGCGGATGTTCCGTTGGTCGGAGATCTGATGGCCTCGCTGCTTCGTTCGGGCGCTGATCCGCTCAGCGCCGCGGGCGCTGTGGCGTCGTCACTGGATGGACCTTTGGCCGAGGCCATGGATGGCTGCGTCCGCTCGCTGCGGTTGGGTGAGCCACCGGACGCGGCATGGGCGCCCTTGATGGACGACGAGGTGACGGCCGCCTTGGTACGTCCGCTGGTTCGGGCGGCCGAACGCGGTTCGTCCGCTGCCCCGGCCATGGCTCGCGCCAGCGCCGACTTGCGGCGCCAGGCGAGGGCCAGGGCGGCCGCGGCGGCGGACACCGTCGCCGTGCGGGCCGTCGGGCCTCTTGGTGTGTGTTTCCTGCCGGCGTTCGTGTTGCTCGCCGTCGTCCCGCTCGTCGCGGGGTGGATTCTGGTCCTCATCCAAGGTTGAGCACGACTTCTCCACAGGACATAGCGATCCCCAGATGGGGCATCCACGGCTGCGGAACTTGGGAGTTCGGCGGATCGTGAGGTCGGTCCCGGAAGCGGTCCGGGCGTGACCCCGGTCTCGGCCGGTTGGAGGTCAGCGCATGGTTCTTGTTCCCTCTGTCCCCTCGAAAGACCGCGTACCCCGTCTACGGATGGTTGAGTCTCAGGCTGGCTCAGTGACCGCCGAGTATGCCGTCGCGACCGTGGCGGCCTGCGGTTTCGCGGGCGTGCTCTACAAGATCCTCACCTCGTCTCAGGTCTTGGATCTGGTCGTCTCGTTGTTCACCAAGGCCCTGAGCCTCATCTTCTGACCCGCGCCATGAACGCCGTTCGTAGGACCCCAGCCAGAGACCGGGGGGCCGCCACCGCCGAGATCGCGGTGGCACTGCCCGTGCTGTTGGCCATCGTTTGGCTGCTCTTGGGGGTCCTTCGGATCGGGCATGCACAGGTGGACAACCAGGACGCCGCGCGGGCCGCAGCTCGCGCGGCGTCTCGCGGCGAGACCAGCGAAGTCGTACAACGGACGGCCCAGCTTGCAGCCGGCGGCGCCGACGTATTCATCGAGCGAGTCGATGGTCTCTTGGTCGTCGAGGTGAGCAGTGCGGTCCCGTGGCTCGGCCCCTGGCACCTTGCCCCGGTCACCGTGCGCGGGCGAGCAGTCGCCTACCCGCAGACATCGATAGGCGCGTCGTGACCGGGCCTCCCCGGCTGCGTGGCGAGCTGGGCTCCGGCTCCATCTGGGTGCTGATCGCTGCGCTCATGGTGATGGCCCTCGGGCTGATGGTCGTGCTGACTCTCGGGCTGGCTGCCGCGCGCGCCCGAGCGGCTACCGCAGCCGATCTGGCGGCCCTGGCGGCCGCGGGATCGCCCCAGGCGGCGTCCCCTTGTGCTCTCGCTGCCCACGTAGCGGCTGCCCACGACGCGGCGCTGCAGCGCTGCCTCGTGCGACGCACTCCCCTCGGGTCGATCGTCGACGTCGAGGTCACCACGTCGTGGTCCGTGGCGATTCCTGGCGGTCTTACGGTGCGTTCGCGGGCCGGCCCCGTAGAAGCGCGCGAAGCAGCCGGGTAGCGCCGGCCTTATCCAACGGGTCATTGCCGTTGCCGCACTTCGGTGACTGGGCACACGACGGGCATCCGGCGGGACAGTCGCAGGCTTCGAGCGCTGCCAGCGTGGCGGCTAGCCACTCGGGGGCTCGGCGGTAGCCCCGCTCGGCGAAGCCGGCTCCTCCCGCGTGACCGTCGTAGACGAAGACCGTTGGTCGCCCGGTGTCGGGGTGATGGCCCGTTGAGAGCCCTCCCACATCCCAACGGTCGCACGTGGCCACCAGCGGGAGCAGCCCGATCGCTGTGTGCTCCGCCGCGTGGACCGCGCCCGGTACATCACCCGGCTCCAGCGAAGATTCCACGAGCTGGTCGTCCGACACGGTCCACCAGGTCGCGGTCGTGCGAAGCGAACGCTCGGGCAGTTCCAGAGCCACCTCGCCCAGTACCTCGCCCGTGCCGAGCCTGCGCTTCAGGTAGCTCACCACCCGACTGGTCACCTCCACGGAACCCAACGACAGCTGTCCTTGGCCCCACGTCTGGAACTCCTGCTCAGCGATGATCCGCAGATCAGTCGTGGACCTCGCCGAGGTCGTCCAGTCTGGGGTTGCCTCGTCAATGAGGGCAACACCGTCTTCTAGATCGAGCGAATCGACGAGGAATGAGCGGCCGAGATGGACGTAGACCGCGCCGCGATGCACGGTTCGGTCCGCCGCCCCTCGGTCGACGGTGCCCACGACGCGACCGGTGGAGCGTTCGACGATCTGAACCGGTGCGCCGCCGGTTCCGCGCAAGTCGGCGAGGTCCGTGGCCCGCTCCGGACGGGTCCAGTACCAACCGGAGGGCCGGGCGCGGAGCATCCCCTGATCAACTAAGTCCGCGGTGACCTCGCTGGCCCGCGGCCCGAATTCGGTGAGGTCCGCTGCAGTGAGCGGCAATTCCGCAGCCGCCGCACACAGGTGTGGCGCCAGGACGTGGGGGTTGTCCGGGTCCAGGACGGTTGCCTCTACGGGCCGCCCGAACACCGCCTCCGGGTGATGGACCAAGTAGGTGTCCAGGGGGTCGTCGCGTGCTATCAGCACGGCTAGGGCCTCCTGCCCCGCTCGGCCAGCTCGCCCCGCCTGCTGCCACATCGATGACAAGCGGCCGGGCCACCCGGCGATGAGGACAACATCTAGTCCGGTGACGTCCACGCCCAACTCCAGCGCGCTAGTCGCTGCTACCGCGAGCAGCGCTCCGGTTTGAAGCTCAGCCTCGATCGCGCGACGTTCCTCGGGCAAGTAGCCGGCCCGGTAGGCCGAGACGGTTCTTCCGAGGGCCTGGTCGACATCCGTCACCTTCTCCTGCGTCATGGTCGCGACGACCTCGGCCCCGCGCCGTGAACGCACGAAAGCCAACGTGCGCGCACCTTCGACCACGCAGTCGGTCAACAGATCCGCGGTCTCACTGAGTACGGACCTACGGACCGGTGCTCCGCGTTCTCCGACGAGGTCGGTCAGCGGCGGCTCCCAGAGCGCGAACTCGGAGGCGGCGCGGGGCGACCCGTCCGCTGTGACAGCCGCGATGGGGGCCCCGATGAGCCGGCTGCCCGCGATTTCAGGGTCGGCGACCGTAGCGGAGGCCAGGATGAAGACCGGATCGGAGCCGTACCGCCGAGCCACCCGCCGAAGGCGCCTCAGCACCAGGGCGACGTGCGAGCCGAAGACCCCGCGGTAAGCGTGGCATTCATCGACGACGACAAAGCGCAGCGAACGCCAGAACGAGGCCCATCGGCTGTGTCCGGGAAGCAGCGCGTGATGCAGCATGTCGGGGTTGGTCAACACGTAGTTTGCGTGCGCTCGCACCCAGTCCCGCTGCTCGGTGGGCGTATCGCCGTCGTAGGTGGCCGCCCGAACTCCCCGGACGTCGAGCTCCTCGATCACCCGCCACTGGTCGGCCGCGAGGGCCTTGGTCGGGCTGAGATACAAAACCGTGGCGGCGCGGCCGAGGGCCCCGCCCTCGGTGATGGTCGTGAGCGTGGGCAGCAGGTAAGCCACCGACTTGCCTGAGGCGGTGCCGGTGGAGAGCACGACCGAACGCCCCCCGTGCGCATGCTCGGCCGTGCTCACCTGGTGGGCGTACGGCCGTCGGATCCCCACGCCGGTAAGAGCCGCGATCACCTCGGGGTTCCCCCAGTCCGGCCAGGCCGCATGGGCCGCCGGCCGGGCTGGGATCTGCTGCACATGAGTGAGCCGATCAACGCGAGCAGGAGTGAGCAGCCGTGTGAGCAAGGGCCCCGGCGTCGGGGCGGCGTCTGGTGAAGGGGTGAGGGACACGTCCCAGGCATCTTCGCACCGGGGTGGTTGAATCTCCTCGCACGTCTTCACCAGGAACGGAGGCAGCGACGTGGACCTGACCTTGGCCACGCAAACACGTGGCGACTTCATCGTGATCGCCGTGGGCGGCGAGATCGACGTCTACACCGCCCCCCAACTCAGGGAGCTCGTGGTCGGGCTGGTTGACGAGGGTCAGGTGCAGTTGATCTGCGACCTCTCGGAGGTGCAGTTCCTCGATTCCACTGGGCTGGGCGTGCTGGTCGGCGCGCTCAACCGGGTCCGAGCGCACGAAGGAACCCTGTCCCTGGTGGTGACCGAGGAACGCATCCTGAAGGTCTTCGAGATCACCGGTCTTCGCAAGGTCTTTCCCATCCACGCGACCGTCGACGCGGCCCTCGAACTCCGCGACTGATCGGGCGACGCGCTCCGTGGCCGCCGTTGAGCTCGTCCTGGCAGCACTCCCCTCGCACGTACGCACAGCGAGGCTGGTCGCTGCAGCCCTTGGCCGCCGTGCCGGGCTGACTGAGGCCATTCTCGACGATGTGCGTCTGGCGGTCGGAGAGGCGACTTCTCGGGCTGTCGGCCTGCACGGGACCGTGTGCCCACAGGATTCGATCATCGTCAGATTCGTCGATGACGACGGAGGACAATTCGTCGTTGAAGTCGTCGATCGGGCGCCACTCGCGGCGCCGCCCACCGGGGCGCAGGCGCACGATCTGGCCCTGGCGGCGCTCGCCGCGCATGGCGACGAGCTGGAAAAAACCCAAGGGGGGGCGCTTCCGCCCTCCATCGGGCTGGCGGTCATCGAAGGCCTGGTGGACGACGTCTCTATCCGTCCTGAAGGGCCTGGATCGGTGATTCGCCTGGGCTGGTCGAAACCGGTCACCAACCAGTCGACCAACCGCCCGGTTTCGAGATCGGGCCCGTCTTCTGCGTAGACTCCGCCCGCCGGCTGTGCGTCATGGACTATTCCTGCACGCTGCAGGTACGGCGACGTTTGGTGGCTCCGCGTGCGCTGGGGCACCTCGTCACGACCGTCCGAATCACTGAGGAGAACTAATGACCGGGATCACCCTCGTCGCCGACGGCGAGATGGAATCCGTCATCTCGAGCAACTTGACGATTGTGGCCGTCATCGCCGTCATCGCGCTCGCAGCGCTAGGTGTGGCCGCGTGGCTGGTCCGCGAGGTCCTGGCGGCCGACGCTGGCACGCCGAAGATGCAGAAGATCGCGGAAGCCGTTCAGGAGGGCGCAGCCGCGTACCTCAACCGGCAGTTCCGGACGTTGTCGATCTTTGCCATCTTGGTCTTCTTCTTGTTGTTCTTGCTTCCGGCTGAGTCCGGCAGCGAGCGGATCGGTCGGTCGATCTTCTTCCTGGTCGGTGCCTCGTTCTCGGCGATCACCGGCTATATGGGCATGTGGCTGGCCGTGCGCGGAAACGTGCGCGTGGCCTCGGCTGCGAACACCTCGGGCGCTCAGCGGGCCACTCGGATCGCCTTCCGCACCGGCGGCGTCGCTGGGATGTTCACCGTCGGCCTGGGCCTGTTCGGCGCTGCGCTCGTGGTGCTCGTCTACAAGGCGGACGCCCCGAAGGTGCTTGAGGGCTTCGGGTTCGGCGCCGCCATGCTGGCGATGTTCATGCGAGTTGGCGGCGGGATCTTCACGAAGGCTGCTGACGTGGGTGCCGACCTGGTCGGCAAGGTCGAGCAGGGCATCCCCGAGGACGACCCGCGCAACGCAGCCACCATCGCGGACAACGTCGGCGACAACGTGGGTGACTGCGCCGGTATGGCCGCCGACCTCTTCGAGTCCTATGCAGTGACGCTGGTCGCGGCTCTGATTCTCGGGCAGGCCGCGTGGGGTCAGTCGGGCCTCGTGTTCCCGTTGATCGTCCCTGCCATCGGTGTCATCACCGCGGTCATCGGGATCTTCGCCGTGTCCCCGCGGCCCAACGACAAGAGCGGCATGGCCGCCATTAACCGAGGCTTCTTCATCTCCGCGCTCGCTTCCGCAGTCCTCGTCGCTGTCGCGGCCTACTGGTACCTACCGGCCAAGGTCTCGCTCCTGCGCGGTGTGGTGACCACCGAGGGCTCGGTCTTCTTTGTGGTGCGCGACATGAACCCGCGGCTGTTCGCCATCGCCGCCGTACTCATCGGCATCATCTTGGCTGCGGTGATCCAGGTGCTGACCGGCTACTTCACCGAGACCAACCGTCGCCCGGTAGACGACGTGGCCAAGACCTCGCTCACCGGTCCGGCGACGGTGATCCTGTCCGGGATCTCCTTGGGTCTTGAGTCAGCGGTCTACTCCGCTTTGGTGATTGCCACTGCTGTGTACGCGGCTTACCTGCTTGGTGGCGGCGTACTGATCATGTCGCTGTTCGCCATCGCCTTGGCCGGTACCGGTTTGCTGACCACGGTCGGCGTCATCGTGTCGATGGACACCTTTGGCCCGGTCTCCGACAACGCACAGGGAATCGCCGAGATGTCCGGCGACGTGACCGAAGAGGGCGCCGCGGTGCTGACCTCGCTCGACGCCGTGGGCAACACCACCAAGGCCATCACCAAGGGCATCGCCATCGCCACCGCGGTGCTAGCTGCGACCGCGCTGTTCGGCGCCTTCACCGACGCCGTGGCCAAGTCCCTGGCGGAGGTCGGTGTCGAGCCGGGTTCACTCAGCGGCTTTGCTGCCTTGAACCTGTCGCTGAACGTGGCTAACCCCAACGTCCTTGTCGGGTTGATCATCGGTGCCGCCGTCGTGTTCTTGTTCTCTGGGTTGGCGATCAACGCGGTGTCGCGAGCAGCTGGCGCGGTGATCTTCGAGGTGCGGCGCCAGTTCCGCGAGCACCCCGGGATCATGGAGGGCACCGAATTGCCGGAGTACGGCCGCGTGGTCGACATCGTCACCCGCGACTCGCTCCGCGAACTCATCACCCCTGGGTTGCTCGCGGTCCTGACCCCTGTTGCGGTCGGCTTCGCCCTCGGGATCGGGTCCATCGCGGCCTTCCTCGCCGGTGCCATCGCCTGTGGCACCCTGATGGCGGTATTCCTCGCCAACTCCGGTGGCGCCTGGGACAACGCGAAGAAGTTCGTGGAGGACGGGCACCACGGCGGCAAGGGTTCCGAGGCGCACGCGGCCACGGTCATCGGCGACACCGTCGGGGACCCGTTCAAGGACACCGCTGGCCCCGCCATCAACCCGCTGCTGAAGGTCATGAACCTGGTAGCGCTGCTTATTGCGCCAGCGATCGTCCAACTGAGCTATGGCGCCGACGCCAACGTGACTTTGCGTTGGGTCATTGCGCTGGTGTCCGTGGGCATCATCGTGGGTGCCGTGGCCATCTCCAAGCGCCGCCCGATCGCCGTGGGCGACGCCGCCGAACCCGCCAACGCCCCCTGACCCACCCGGAAGGGGGGACCCGCGGTTGCTCGCGCAGCAGCGGACTTCCCCATTCCGAGACCGAATCCACTGAGGAGACCGTGGTAGACAGCAACCGCAGGACGCTGGTGATCGTTGAGTCGCCTGCCAAGGCGAAGACGATCGCGGGGTACCTCGGCCCTGGCTACGAGGTCGAAGCAAGCATCGGTCACATTCGGGACCTACCGACCCCGAGCGAGCTCCCGGCTGAAGAAAAGAAGGGCCGGTTCGGGAAGTTCGCTGTCGACGTGGATCAGGGCTTCGAGCCGTACTACGTGGTCGACGCCGACAAGAAGAAGAAGGTCGCGGAGCTCCGCCGCAAGCTCAAGGACGCCGACGAACTGCTGCTCGCCACAGACGAGGACCGCGAGGGCGAGGCCATCGCCTGGCACCTGCTCCAGGTGTTGGACCCCAAGGTCCCCGTGCGGCGGATGGTCTTTCATGAGATCACCCGGGATGCGATTCTGCAGGCGGTCGCCGACACCCGAGACCTCGACCAGCGGCTCGTCGACGCCCAAGAGACGCGACGGATCCTGGACCGGTTGTACGGCTACGAGGTCAGCCCGGTCTTGTGGCGCAAGGTCCGCGCCGGGCTGTCCGCCGGGCGCGTGCAGTCCGTCGCCACCCGATTGGTCGTAGAGCGCGAACGCGAACGCATGGCCTTCGTGCGGGCCGACTACTGGGACTTCGAAGGAGTGTTCGAGCCCGGCGCGTTCACCGCGCGACTGGTTAGTGTTGACGGCGCGAAGGTGGCCAGTGGCCGCGACTTCAATGATCGTGGCCAGCTGAAGAACGCTGCCGCCGTCGTCCTGGACGAAGACTCGGCTCGGTCGTTGGTGGCCGGGCTCGTCGACCGGCCCTTCACGGTTCGCTCGGTGGAGGAGAAGCCGTACCGCAGGTCTCCTGCCGCCCCCTTTATGACGTCCACGCTGCAGCAGGAAGCCAGCCGGAAGTTGCGCATGTCCAGCCAGGTCGCCATGCGCGTGGCCCAACGGTTGTACGAGAACGGCCACATCACCTATATGCGGACCGACTCCACGACGCTGTCTGGATCGGCCATTGCGGCCGCGCGCGCTGCGGCCGCACAGATCTTCGGCGCAGACAATGTGGCCGACTCGCCCCGGCAGTACACGCGCAAGGTCAAGAACGCCCAGGAGGCGCATGAGGCGATCCGGCCGTCTGGAGATGCCTTCCGCACGCCCGGTGAGTTGGCCGGAGAGGTCAGCCCAGACGAGCTTGCGTTGTACGACCTCATCTGGAAGCGGACTGTGGCCTCACAGATGTCCGACGCTCGCGGCAATACCGTGTCTTTGCGACTGGGGGCGCTCGCTCTTGACGGACGAGATGCCGAATTGTCTGCGTCAGGCACGGTCATCACTCACCGTGGATTCCTCGCGGCCTACGAGGAGGGCAGGGACGAACCCGTCAGCGAAGAGACCGAACGCCGATTGCCGCCGCTGGCCGTCGGGGACGCGGTTACCGCGGTCAGCCTTGAGGCCGACGGGCACCAGACCCAGCCGCCGGCACGGTTCACTGAGGCCACGTTGGTTAAGGCGCTGGAGGAGCGGGGAATCGGACGGCCATCGACGTACGCCGCGACGCTGTCCGTGATCTTGGACCGTGGGTATGTGTTCAAGAAGGGCACGGCGCTCGTCCCAACCTGGCTGGCCTTTGCAGTCACGAAACTTCTCGAGCAACAGTTCAGCGACCTCGTGGACTACGACTTCACCGCGCAGATGGAATCCGACCTGGACCGCATCGCCGCGGGGGAGGCCGAACGAAGCGCGTGGCTGCACGACTTCTACTTTGGCGTGCCCGACGCCCCCGAGGGCTCCATGCACGGCCTCAAGGCGCTGGTCGACGATCTCGGTGACATTGACGCTCGCGAGATCAACACCGTGCCGATTGGCGCAGGCATCTCGCTGCGCGTGGGCCGCTATGGCCCGTACCTCGAGCGCGGGGAGGAACGAGCTTCGGTCCCCGAGACGCTTCCCCCTGACGAACTCACGTTGCCCTACGCGGAGGAGTTGCTCGCGGCCCCCTCCGGCGATCGAGACCTGGGCGCCGACCCGGCGACCGGACGAGCGATCGTGGCCAAGTCGGGCCGCTACGGCCCGTACGTGACCGAGGTCTTGGCCGACGATGCACCCAAGGCGGCCAAGCCACGGACCGGGTCACTGTTCAAGGACATGAGTCTGGACACGGTCACCCTCGAGGACGCACTGCGCCTGTTGTCCTTGCCTCGCGTCGTCGGGATCGACCCAGCGGACGAGGTCGAGATCACCGCTCAGAACGGCCGCTACGGCCCGTACCTGAAGAAGGGCGCCGACTCGCGTTCACTCGAGCGTGAGGACCAGTTGCTCTCCATCACCCTCGATGAGGCGTTGGCCATCTACGCCCAACCAAAGACGCACGGCCGTCGGGCCGCGGCCGCCCCGTTGCGCGAGCTCGGTCCCGACCCCGTCAGTGGGAAACCGATTGTGGTGAAGGACGGGCGGTTTGGCGCCTACGTCACGGACGGGGAGACGAACGCGACACTGCGCAGCGCTGACTCGGTGGAAAACATCTCCCTGGAGCGAGCCGTGGATCTGATTGCTGAGAAGCGTGCGAAGGGGCCATCGAAGAAGTCGGGCCGTCGCCCTGCGAAGAAGACCGCCAAGAAGGCCGCGAAGAAGACGGCGAAGAAGACCGCCAAGAAGTAGGACATGTTCTCCGCGCAGGCGCTATGGCTCAGTCCTCGCCGTCGTGGCTCTCCAGGACCGGCTTGCCGTTTGAGCATCGGATCTTGACCTCGGTCTCCTGGTCACCAGAGCGGAACGTGATCTCCAACTCCTTCGGTCCACGGTCGTGCACCTCCACCCGCCAGCCATCGTTGGGCGCTGCAGACTTCAACGTGATGGCCGACCCGGCGCACGACGCTGCGACGGTGCCGCCCGCCACCGCGAAGGTCGCGCTCGCGGATGGCTGAGGCTGGGTCGTCTTTGAGGGCTTCGGCTTCGGGGTCGGGGACGGTTTGGGCGTGGGCTTCGTCGACGGCTTGGTCGCTGGCTGGTTGTTGTTACCAGTGGGCTTCTGGGTGGCGGCAGGCTTGGAGGTCGCCGAAGGCGACTTCTTCGCTCCTTTGGGCTTGTCCACCTTGGCTGGCTGGGGAGTCGGAGCGGGCGACGCAGTGGCGACCGCAGAAGAGACGGCCGCGGCGGAGAGGATCTTCGCTTGGGTTCCGCCGACTTCGACAGCCACGATCTGGACCGCGAGAAATGCGGTCGTGCTCAGAATCGCGGTCAGGGCCACCCACACCGCCACGAGTCCAAGGGGAGCCAAACGCATGCCTCCCACTGTGCCTGACTCCGTCGCTGTGGCTGGTTAAGCCTTCGTCAAGCCCGTAGCAAAGCCGTGTTGCAGGGCCAGGTGAGCGCATTGAGTGGCCCCGGACGCTTTAGCGTGGGCGGGTGCCTTCCATTCTCCTCGTCGAGGACGACCCCTCCATCCGTACCTCGTTGGTACGAGCGCTCGGCGAGCGTGGCCACACCGTCGTCAGTGCTCCGACCGCCATGGCGGGGTTGCATGCCGCGGTCGAAGAGCGCCCTGACGTCGTGCTGCTCGACCTAGGGCTTCCGGACCTCGATGGTGGGACGCTGCTGCAGATGCTTCGGGCTGTGAGCCAGGTGCCGGTCGTGGTGATTACCGCCCGCGACGACGAGGCTGAGATCGTCCGGCTCCTCGACCAAGGTGCTGATGACTACGTGGTCAAGCCGTTCAGAGCCGATCAGCTGGACGCGCGAATCCGGGCCGTTCTTCGCAGGGCCTCGGCCACGGAGCCGATGAAGCCTCTTGAAGTCGGTGGCCTCGTGATCGATGTGAGGACTCGTGTCGTGACCCTGGACGGGGCCGAGTTGGCGTTGAGCCGCAAGGAGTTTGACCTGCTGGCCTACCTGGCCGCCCGACCCGGCGAAGTCGTGTCCAAGCGCGAACTGCTCGCTGAGGTCTGGCAGCAGCCCTTCGGCGGCGGGGATCGAACCGTGGACGTGCACGTGTCGTGGCTGCGCCGCAAGCTTGGCGAGCGAGCGGATGCTCCTCGCTACATCATCAGCGTTCGGGGTGTAGGGCTCCGGTTGGTCGACCCGGACGCATGAGGCGCCGAATCGTCTTGTACGGAACGGCCACCACGCTGGCCGTGGTCATCGCCTTCCTCCTTCCGCTTGCTGTCTTGGTTCAGTCCCTCGTCGCGGACCGCGCTCTGGACGCCGCCACACAGGAGGCGCAGGGCATTGCCGTGATCGCTGCCGCATCGGACCAAGGCATGGACGAGGTCGTAGCGAACGTCAATGCTCAGGGAGTGCGAGAGACCACGGTCTTCTTGCCTGATGGGTCCATCGTGGGGATCCCGGCGGAGGTCTCTGCCTCGGTGGAACTCGCTCGTTCTGGGCAGGCATTCACGGCCGATACGGCTGGGGGGAAAGAGGTGCTGGTGCCCGTCGAAGGCCCGGCGGGGTTGTCCGTGATCCGTGTGTTCGTGCCCAGCGAGGCACTGACCGAAGGCGTACGGCCAGCCGTGGTGAGCCTGATCGGAGTCGGCCTGATCCTCGTTCTCACGGCGATCGTCGTCGCCCGCGTCGTCGCCAGGCAGATGAGCCAGCCGATCGTGGAAGCTGCTGCCGTGGCCGAGCGTCTGGCCGACGGCGAGTTGGACGCGCGCGTCGTACCGGCCGGGCCGCCCGAGGTCGAGGAACTTGGACGCGGCCTGAATCGCCTGGGCGACCGTATTGAACATCTGCTCGCCTCGGAGCGAGAGTTGATCGCCGACCTGTCGCACCGGTTGCGGACGCCGATCACCGCGCTGCGGCTCGAGGTGGACGCGTTGTCAGACCGGGCTCTCGCCGCCCACCTCGACGAACGCGTCGACACCCTCGCTGACTCGGTGGATTCGGTGATCCGGGCCGCACGCCGGCCGGTGCGTTCCGCGGTGCCCTTCTGCGATGCGGTGGAGGTTGTGGGAGGTCGAGCCGGCTTCTGGGCCGTCTTGGCGGAGGATCAGGGGAGAACTCTCGATGCCGTGCTTGTTCCAGGCCCCAAGCTCGTCCCCGTTGATGCGGATGAGTTGGGGGCTGCCGTGGACGCCCTGATCGAGAACGTCTTCGCCCATACCGACGAGGGAGTGGGTCTGGTCGTGACTGTCTCTGAGTACGAGGGCGGGACCAGGGTGGTCGTCAGCGACGCCGGTCCAGGAATCTCGGGTACCGGCCTGGACCGGCGCGGCCGAAGTGAGTCTGGTTCGACCGGCCTTGGGCTGGATATCGCGCGAAGGTGTGTGGAGACCGTTGGCGGCGCCTTCGCGTTGAGGACCTCGGCCCTGGGCGGGGCCGAAGTCCGGCTCGACTTCCCCGTCCCAGCACGCTGACACGGGGAAATCGAACCGCTGGCGGCGGTCAGTCGTCGTCAGGCTCGTCGTGCTCGCCGCCTCCGTCGTCCCCGTGATCATCTTCGTGGTCGTCAGCATGGTCGTCACCGTGGTCGTCGCCGTGGTCTTCGGCCTCGTCGTCGCGGTAGTCGGCCTCATCGTCCCTGCTGTCGCCGTCGGCCTTACTGTCGTCGTTGCCGCCTTGACGAGACTGCGAGCTCTGGCTTGACCCGCTGGTCGAACCGGTGGATGCGGTGCCTTGGTCGCTCGCCGTGGCGACCGCCGCGGGGGCAGCAGCCTTGGCCCTGACCTTGACCTTCTTCTTCGCGTGGACCACGACGGGATGGTCCTCGGGGTACATGCCGGCGCTGGTTCGCACCGCTGTCTCCGATGATGGCTGTGCCGCGCTGGTTTCGGCTGAGCCACTCTGGGCTTGCGCCAACGCTGATCCGGCGAGCACGGTCCCGAGGGCCAGGGCCGCACCGACGGAGAGGGCTCGAGTGAGCATGTGATCCTCCAGGTCGTGTGTCTTCGTGTGGGATGACCATGCAGGGCGGGAGATCAGGGGCGCCCCAGGGCAGGGATAAGACCACCCCCTGCTTCCACGGCTGACGGGCCGGGCATCGGTGGGAATCTTGGGCCCGTCTTGACCTGGGGATGGGGTGCGATTCACGCGTGCTGGGCGACTCTCTTTTCACCGGGGCGAACCGCGCCTCGAGAATGGAGGCTCCCAGTGTCTGCCCGACCAGCGCCAGATGGTGCCGAACCCACCTTGCGTGCTACGAGCCGGGCCGTACGTCGTCGCGATCGGATGAACCGTGCCATCGACGCCACCGGAAGCCTCGCGGTCGTTGGCGCGCTGATGGCCACCGGCGTCGTCGCCGGGGCCTTCCAGTCATCGGCTCAGGCATCGGCCGCGGAAAAGGCGGCAAGCGATGGCGCGGCGGCTCAGGTCCAGGATCGAGTCAAGGCGAGCAAACACAAGCCCGTGCCACGTCCGACGCACACCATCTACAAGATCGTGCGCGTCACCCAGTCGCCAGCCCCGGTGAGCCAAGCGCAAGCCGGGTCTCCGCAATACACCGGTGGTCAGTCCTCCTCCGGGAGCTCGGGCTCTGGGTCAGCCCAGCCGGCCTACAAGCCCACCAAGGCGGCTAAGCCTGCGCAGCCCAAGCCAGCGCAGCCCAAGCCAGCCCCGAAACCCAAGCCGTCGGCAACATCGTCCGGGTCATGACCGCGGTTCGTTCGGGGTCGGACGTCGAACCCGAGTTGCCGGCCTTCGATCTCAAGACGTGGGGCATTCAGGTGCGGGTCGTGGTCACTGATCCGGACGTTTTGGCGGCCGTGGCGGTCACCACCCGGGACTGGCTGGATCGAGTCGATCGTGCGTGCAGCCGTTTCAGGGACGACTCCGACCTGGTGCATGTCAACCACGCTGGGGGCCGCGCGGTTCAAGTCAACCCCGTGCTCCGTCGCGCGCTCGGCGCTGCCATGGAGGCAGCTCGCGTGACGGGTGGCCTGGTCACCCCGACCGTGGGTCAGGCCCTGTGCGAGGCAGGCTATGACCGAACGTTCGCCCTGGTGGGGCCAGCGGGGCCGACCGATATCCCTCGCCCGATGACGCAGCCGCGTCCTGCGCCGCAGTGGCAGGCCATCGAGATCGACGAGGGCGCCGGTACGGTCCGGATCCCGCGGGGGTACCAGCTCGACCTCGGCGCCACGACCAAGGCGTGGGCCGCGGATCAACTGGCCGAGCGCCTGGCCAGTGACCTTGGCTGCGGGATTCTGGTCGATCTCGGCGGCGACGTCGTGGCCGCAGGTGAGGCGCCCGAAGGAGGGTGGCTCGTCCAGGTTACCGACGGCCCTCGTGCGTCCGCGAACGGACCCATGATGGCGTTGTGGGACGGTGCACTGGCGACCTCGAGCACGGTCATCCGGCGCTGGGTTGCCGATGGCGCCGCTCGCCACCACATCATCGACCCGAGCACCGGGCTCCCGGCTGACGATCTGTGGCGCACCGTCACGGTCCATGCGGCGCACTGCTTCGACGCCAACGCGGTGAGCACGGCTGCAGTCATCCTCGGTGACAGGGCTCTGCCCTGGCTCAGCGAGGTCGAGCTGCCGGCTCGCCTCGTGCGGCGTGACGGCCTGGTGATGGCCGTGAACGGGTGGTCAGAGGACGAATGGGAGGCCGTCGGATGACCTGGGATGTCTCGATGCTCTGGTACATCGGCCGCGGGTCCGGGCTGGTGGCTGAGGTTCTCCTCACGGTCGTCCTGGTGCTGGGCACGGTGTCGGCTGTCCCTGGCGGCCGGCGATCGATCCGTCGCAGGGTGGTCGATCAGGGTCTGCATCGCCAGCTGACGCTCGCAGCGGTGGTCATCTTGATGGTGCACATCACCAGCCTGGTGCTGGATCAGTACGTCGATCTCGACCTGGTGGACGTCTTGATCCCGTTCGGCTCGTCCTACCGCACGGTCTGGCTGGGTTTGGGCACGCTGGCCGTGGATCTCACGGTGGTGATCGTCGTGACCTCGCTGCTGCGGCACCGGATGACCCCCCGGGCGTGGAGGGCCGTCCATTTCACGGCGTACGGCGCATGGGCGTTAGCAGTCGCCCACGGGCTGCTGAGCGGGACCGACGCCACTGAGGCGGCGGTCATTTGGCTGACAGCCGCGTGCGTGGCGGCGGTGGCGATGGCGGTCACCTACCGGCTTGAGGTGGCCCGCGCCAGCCAGTCCACACGCGTGGGAGAGCGGCTTGGGGCATCGTCGTGAACCGACTCCGGTATCCCGTGGTCTCCGCCGTGCCGGGCGGCATCCTCGATGTCTCCGCAGACAGGAACACCGATTTCCGCTGCCCGGCCTCGACTTGGAGGTTCTCGTGGCCCTGGCCGAGTCGGCCGAACTGCGCGGTCGTGGCGGCGCTGGCTTCCCGGCGGCTCGCAAGATTCGTGCAGTTGCGGCACGCCGCCGCCGCCCCGTCGTAGTCGTCAACGCCTCCGAGGGAGAACCGGCCAGCGGAAAGGACGCAGCGCTGCTCCGCCTCGCACCGCACGTGGTGCTGGACGGGGCGGAGCTCTTGGCTCAGGCACTGGCGACCCGCGATGTACGGGTCTGGGCGCCGGGTCACGACCCGGCGGCGGCAGCGGTGCTCGCAGCGGCAGTCAACGCGCGCGCTGGTGGACGCCGGAGTGTGCAAACCCGAGTTGTTCTCGCCCCCGATCGGTTTGTCGCCGGTGAGTCGACCGCGGCAGCACGTGGTTTGTCGGGTCAGACGGCCATCCCGCGTGCGGACGGCCGCCGGACCTCCGACACCGGCGTCAACGGCAGACCGACCCTGTTGCTCAACGTCGAGACGGTCTCCCAGCTGGCCCGCCTGGCACGAGGGCAATCAGCGACCCGCCTGGTCACGGTGCTCGGAGCCGTCCGTTCCCCAGGCGTCATCGAGATCGAGGACGGCACCGCCATGCCCCAGGTGCTGGCCGCCGTTGGGGGCACCACGCAGCCGGTACGGGCGTTCGTCCTTGGTGGCTACCACGGCATCTGGGCGCCGGCCGATGCGGCGAGCCAGCAGATCCTGGGGTCGGCCGGCTCCCTCGTCCCTGATTGCTCCATCATCGTCGCCCTTCCCGACGACGCGTGCCTGCTTGCCGAGCTCGATGGGGTCGGTCGATTCCTGGCCGCGGAGTCGGCGCGCCAATGTGGACCGTGTGCCTTCGGCCTGCCCCAGTTGGCGGCGTCCGTGCGGTCGGTACGCCGCGGCGCCGTGAGTGCCCAGTCGGTCAGCGAGCAAGGTGAGGTCTTGATAGGCCGAGGAGCGTGCTCCCACCCGGATGGGTCCGTCCGCTTCCTGTCCAGTGGGCTTCAGGTGTTGGCGGAGGAGGTGGCCGCACATCGCGCGGGCGACGGCGACTGTGGTCGACCGCTGCGGCGCGTCTTGCCCTTGCCGGACCCGGCGCTTATCAGGTGCTCAGCATGAGCAGCCCATCCCGCAGTGCGACTAGTCGCACGCTCGAGGTGGATTGGGCGCGCTGTCGAGGACATGGCCACTGCGCCCACTTGCTTCCGGAACTAGTGCGTCTGGACGGCTGGGGCTACCCCATCGTCGCGGACGCAGAGGGCGGGTCCGCCGTACCGCATTCCTTGGACGCGGTCGCGGAGCGGGCTGTTTCCTGGTGTCCGAATCTCGCCCTGCGACTGAGGGAGCCTCGCCCCTGAGCGCCGCCAGCCGTGTGGGTGGCGACGGATAGGGTCGCGTGCGTGGCGACGGTGGACAGGGCGGGTGGCTTGTTTCTCGCCCTCGAGGGCGGGGAAGGCACCGGCAAGTCGACTCAGATTCGGCTGCTGGCCCGACGTCTGGAGCGCCTGGGGCGTGGCGTCATCACCACCCGCGAACCCGGCGGTACCGCGGCGGGGGTAGCGATCAGAGCCATCGTCCTGGACCCTGCCACCGGTCATTTGGCCCCACGTTCTGAGGCGCTGCTGTACGCCGCCGATCGCGCCCACCACGTATCCACGATCATCCGTCCAGCTCTTCAACGCGGCGACATCGTGATCACCGACCGGTACATCGACTCCTCGCTGGCCTACCAAGGTGCCGGGCGCACGCTTGAGCTTGAGGAGATCGAGTACCTCTCGCGTTGGGCGACCGAAGGACTAGTGCCCGACCTCACCGTGGTTCTCGACCTGGATCCGGAGATCGGGCTGAGCCGGGCTGGCCACCCGGACCGGCTGGAGGCCGAGCCGATGGACTTTCACCGCCGGGTGCGTCAGGCCTTTGTCGACCGGGCCGCCCTGGACCCCTCCCGGTACGCCGTCGTCGATGCGGACGGTGCCGTCAACGCCGTCGCCGAGGAGATCGCTGCAGCTGTTGAGGGTTTGATCTCGGCATGACCGTCTGGGATCACCTGGTCGGACAGGGCAGGGCCGTCAGCCAGTTCACGCAGGCCGTTTCCGACGCAGCGTTGGTACTGCGCGGCGAGCCTGGTCCGGCGATGACCCACGCATGGCTCGTGACCGGACCCCCAGGATCCGGGCGTTCCAATGCGGCGCTGGCGTTCGCGGCCGCTCTCCAGTGCGAGCGCGGAGGGTGCGGCGTCTGTCACGCCTGCGAGACGGCTCTCGCGGGCAGCCACTCAGATGTGTCGGTCTACCGCCCGCAGGGTGCCCAGATCTACCTCATCGACAACATGAGAGACATGGTGCTCGAGGCGGCTCGCCTCCCGTCCGAAGGGCGATGGCGCGTCCTGATCTTGGAGGAGGCCGATCGATTCGGCGTCACGGGCTCGGACTTCAAGAGTGCCGGGGCCCTACTCAAGGCGATGGAGGAGCCGACTCCTCGTACCGTCTGGCTGTTGTCGGCTCCCACCGTGGCCGACACCCCATCCACCATCAGGTCTCGGTGCCGCCACGTGGGACTGGTTGCTCCGAGCGCCTCGGCGGTCGCCGGCTTGTTGGTCAGGGACGATGGCGTCGATCCGGCGATGGCAGCCTTTGCGGCCGCCGCGAGCCAGGGGCACATCGGTCGAGCCCGAGGGTTGGCGCTCGAGGAGGACGCCCGGGTACGCCGCGCTGAGGTGCTGGCGCTGCCGACGCACACGGCGACCGTGGGTGGTTGTCTCACGGCAGCCGCCAATCTGGTCGACGCCGCGAAGGAGGAGGCCGAGGAGCGCAACGGGCTTCGGGAAGCCGCAGAGACCGAGGCGCTCTACCAAGCCCTTGGCGTCGTACCCGGCGGACGGCGTCCCACGGGGACGGCCGGGGCGTTGAAGGACCTCGAGGAAGCGCAGAAACGGCGGCGTACTCGATCGCTGCGCGATTCCCTCGACCGAGCGTTCCTCGACCTGGTCGCGTTCTACCGAGATGTGTTGGTCGTCCAGTCCGACGCCGGGGTCCCGCTCGTCAACGTTGATCGCCGTCGTGACGTCGACGCAGTGGCAGCCGCCAGTTCCCCCGAGACGACGGTGCGACGGATCGATGCGGTCATGGCTGCGCGGCTGGCCGTGGAGCAGAACGTCGCGCCGTTGCTCGCTGTGGAGGCCATGACCCTCGCCTTACGGGCCGCATGATCGACGTGACGCACGACTCAGGTGCCGAGAGCAACGAGCCAGGCCCACGATCCGTCGATCACGGGGGGGACGGGGTCAGTCCCGGCCCCGACGCACCCCGCCAGGAGTCCACATGAGGCGCAACCGACCGTTCGTACTTGCCGTTGTCCTAGGAACCGCCTTGGCGGTCGCCTCCTGCACGGGATCGTCGACACCGGCGCCGGTCCCGCTTGCGTCCCCGCCGGCGGACGACACCGAGATTCCGGCGGACCTCGCGGCCTACTACGGCCAGGAGTTGGCATGGGCAGACTGCGGAAGCGACTTCGAGTGCTCGACTTTGACCGTTCCGCTGAATTGGGATGCCCCCGCAGAGGCTCAACTCGAAGTCCCGGTCATCCGCCTTCCTGCCGGTGGTGAGCGCATCGGCTCCCTCCTGGTAAACCCCGGGGGCCCGGGCGTGTCCGGCGTTGAATACGCCCGGGCTGCTCGTGAGCAGTTCACTGCCCCAGTACGAAAGGCCTATGACGTGGTCGGCTTTGACCCCCGGGGCACCGGTGGAGCGGACCCGGTTCGATGCCTTCCGGCTGCTGAACTCGACGCGTTCTTTGCCGCCGACCCGACACCGGACAATCGGGCTGAGGAGCAAGAGCTTCTCGCCTCACTGACCGAACTGACTGATGGTTGTGAGCAGCGCAGTGGCTCGGTGCTGCCGTACGTCTCAACCGAGGACACCGCGCGGGACATGGACGTCCTCCGCGCTGCGCTCGGCGATGAGCAGCTGTCGTACCTGGGGGCCTCCTACGGCACCTATCTCGGAGCCGTCTACGCGGGCCTGTTCCCACAGCGGGTCGGGCGTCTGGTGCTGGATGGCGCGCTTGACCCCTCGTTGGACGGGATCGCGACGGGCAAGGGTCAACTCAGCGGCTTTCAGCAGGCCTTTGAATCCTTCGTCGCTGATTGCGCCGGCCAGGATGACTGCCCGCTGCCGGCCGACCCGGGTCAGGCAGGGCAACGGATCGCCGACTTTTACGCGCAGTTGGATTCGTCGCCGATCCCGACCTTCGATGCCGAACGACCGCTGACCGAGGGACTGGCCAACCTCGGAATCGGGCAGGCGCTGTATGCGCCCGAGTACTTCTGGGAGCCGCTGCGGATCGGGTTGGGTCAAGCGTTCAACGGGGACGGCTCGACCCTGCTTCGGCTTGCCGACCTCTACACCGATCGCAACGACGATGGCACTTTCGGCAACTTGCTGGAGGCCAACATCGCGATCAACTGCCTCGACAAGGGCAGCCTGAGAACCCTGGCCCAGGCCAAGAGGCTGGTGCCCGAATACCAGGCCCTGTCTCCAGTCTTCGGCGAAGGCTTCGCCTGGGGTGCGATCTCATGCCGTGATTGGCCCTACCCGCCGGTTGCGGTCTCAGAACCGATTTCCGCGGACGGCGCTGCTCCGATCCTCGTGGTCGGTACGACCCGCGACCCGGCCACGCCGTACGCCTGGTCCGAGGCGCTGGCTGATCAGCTGTCCTCGGGTGTGTTGTTGAGTTTCGACGGTGACGGGCACACGGCGTACAACCGCGGTAATGCCTGCGTCAACCGCACCGTTGAGGCGTACCTGGTCGCTGGGATCGTCCCGGAGAACGGGAAGACGTGTGGCTGACCCGTGCGGGTCAGGAGAGTTCGGCAGCACCGAAGGACACTCGGAATCGTTGGCACCAGATGCTGACGCTGGTCAGCTCTTCGAGGTCGACGGAGTTGGGTAGGGCGTAGTTCTGATTGCCCTGATTGCCCTTCAGCGCCCCTAGGTCGACATAGGCCCCGTCATCGAAGACGAACCACCCGTCCCTCCCCTCGATCACTGGAGCATCGGTGATCCAGACTCGAAGGTCGGGGCCATTTGATGTGTCCAAGCCTTCGATGCGAAGCACCCTCGAGCCGTCCTCGAGTTCGAGAACCCGAACCTGCCCGGTGGTGCCGTGCTCGTGGCTGATGAAAGCGCCACTCGCCAACTCGACGGGGCCAACCGATGACGGTACGGGCTCCGCGGATGGCTCCGGACTATTGGAGCCATTGGGGGAAGGTGACGTGCTCTCCGTTGACGTCGGCGCGGTCGCCGCGGGGACCGCTGTGGGGAGAGCCTCATCCACCACCTCGTTGGTGAACAACGTCCAGGGCTCGAACAGGTACAGCGCAACGGCAAACATGGCCGCGAAGACCAGGCCCACGGGGACGAGGACCGCCGGGCGCGCCCAGGCGCGGCGTCGATTCCCCTGTGGTGCTTGGTCGCTCGTCATGACTCCCCTAGGGATCGACCGATCGGTTGCGATCAGGCTAAGGGGAGCGGTTGCTGGTGCGGATCGCCGTGAGCGTGGTCGGGTATCGTTCGTCACCGCTCGGTAACCTCGGGCGACGCCGCCTTAGCTCAGTCGGTAGAGCGACGCACTCGTAATGCGTAGGTCGTCGGTTCGACTCCGACAGGCGGCTCCGATGCCTCCTCGTGGCTTGCCCTCATCAGGCGAGGACGTACTCCAAATGTGCCTGCGCTCCCTCGCCAGCGCCCCAGCACGCGAGCGCGGAAGGGGACGCGGAAGGGGATGAGTGATCTCGCGCGGCCGGCCCGGGGTATTTCAGGGTCTTCTGGTCCCGCGCTGGCAAGGCACCTACGCTCGGTCGGGTGCTTCCCGCGCCGGACTTGGAGTCGCTGGCGGCGATCGCGGTCTACGCGATCGTCTGGTCCTTCATCTTCGCCGAGTGCGGGCTGTTCGTCGGCTTCTTGCTCCCCGGCGACACGGTCTTGTTCGCCTCGGGCTTGGTGGCGGCCGCACCGAACAGTGGAGTCAACATCTGGCTGCTGTGCGCCGGCTCGCTGGTGGCCGCAGTAGCTGGTGACCAGGTTGGCTATCACCTGGGGAAACGGTATGGCAGGTCTTGGGCGCTGCACCGAGGGGAGGGCCGCATCGCCGGCCACCTGAATCGGGCTGAGCGGTTCTACACCCGATTCGGCTTATGGGCTGTGGTCATCGCTCGGTGGATTCCGTGGGCACGCACCTTCGTGCCAGGCGTGGCGGGCGCCGCTGACATGGCGCGTGGGAAGTTCCTCGTAGCAAATGTCGCTGGGGCGATCCCATGGGCCGTCGGTGTCACGCTGGCGGGGTATGGCACAGCGACCGTCGCGTGGGTTCGCGGGCTCTCGGTGGCCTTGATCGTGTTGAGCCTGTTGCTGGTGATCACTGGCGCCGTGGTGTTCGGTGTCCGGACCCGCCGAAGGGGGGAGACCTCCTCAGCTGGTGACAGCGACGGGCCGGCTTCTTTCGGAGGTGTCTGAGCTGCCGAGGAACGCTTCGATGACGCGAGGGTCGCTCTGGACCACGTCGGCCGTCCCTTCCGCGATGACAGCGCCTAGGTCGAGAGCCACGAATCGATCGCACACGGCCCTGAGCAGGGTCATGTCATGGTCGATCACGATCATGGTCACTCCGAGTTCGTTGTTGACGTAGCGCAACAGCTCGGCCAGCGCCGGGATCTCGGAGTGCGCAATCCCGGCCGATGGTTCGTCCAGGAGCAAGACGTCCGGTCCGAGGACAAGGTCACAGCCAAGCTCTGTGAGGCGCCGCAGCCCGGTCGGGAGAGAGGCGATCGTCTCCCTACGGTAGTCCGTCAACCCCAGTGCTTCGAGAACGACCGCGGGATCGGTCCCCGTCTTTGTTCGCCGGTGGGCGACGGCCAACGTCTCCTCGACGGTGAGAGTGGGGAACAGCGCCGCGTTCTGAAAGCTGCGGACGAGGCCGCGTCGAGCGCGCCCCTGGGGCGTGATCGACGTGACGTTTCGTCCGCGCAGCCTGGTCTGCCCGGAGTCGGGTCGAACGAATCCGGACGCGATCTCAAACAGCGTGGTCTTCCCCGCTCCGTTCGGCCCGATCAAAGCCACGGATTCCCCGGCATTGACGACGACGTTCACCCCTCGAACGGCCTGGATGCCTCCAAAGGATCGCGCGATGTCGATCAATTCCAGTGCTGGGTCGTTGGCTAGTCCTCCCCTGTGTGGTGCCGCGGGCAGCTGGGAGGGGCTGACCGTCGTGGACTTCGGCATCACGCGTGGCGCGTCTCGGACTGGTGTCGGGTCCACGCCGCGCAGCCGCACGTACTCCTCGACCAGCCAGTCTCGGATCGGTGACAACACCGCCACCAACCCGCCCGAGCGCATGACGACCAACAACAAGAACAGCAGTTGCAGGATGGCGGTCGGGACGACACCCAGCCCCGCGATAAGGGGCAGGCCAACGACGACGAGGGCACCGATGACCGGTCCCGTCGTGACGGCGAGACCACCGACGATCGCCAAAACGACGACCTCGATCGACGCGGTGGCAGGGAACTGCTCCGGAGTTACGAGCTGCTGAGAATGCGCGAGCAGCGACCCGCCGAGCCCGGCGATTCCTCCGGCTACGGCGAAGGCTTGCAGTTTGCGCCGCTTAACGGGAACCCCGAGCGCTTGGGCGGACTTCTCGTTGTCGCGGATGGCCACCCAGTCGCGTCCGAGCTGGCTTCCGATGATCCATCGGGTCGCGATCACTGCGAGGACGAGTATCCCGAGGGCCAGCTGGTAATAGAGCGCTGAGTCATCCAAGCGGAAGGGCCCAATGACCGGCTGAACCGTCTCCCGCCCGCTGCCAAGTGCCCACTCCTGGGGCAGCAGCCACGAACGACCGGCGAGCGCGAAGGCCAAGGAAACGATGGCCACGACGAACCCGCGTGCGCGAAGGCTGGGGAGTCCGATCACGACCGATACGGCGGCCGCCGTCACCACTGCTGCGAGCGGTCCAAGGACGAAGACCCCCGTAGCGGCGACGACCTTGACCGACGCGACGGCGCCGGCCCCGGCCACGGCGAATTGGCCAAGCGAAAGTTGGCCCGCGCGCCCTGTAAGCACCAGCACCGAGAGACCGACGATCGCGAAGGAGAGGGTCGCGGTCAAAGCGAAGGAGGATGAGCTATCCAGGAATCGTGGCACCCACAGAGCTGCAATGGCGACCACCAGCGCGCCAGCCAGGGTGCCGAAGTGCCGCACCGCGAAGAAGCGGAGGAACGGCTCTGGAATGCGCGGGAGAGCCAGCGCCGTCCAGTCACCGTCATCGTCGGACTCTCGGCCGCTGGACGGAGGGAGCACCATCAAGACGACGAGGGCGACGGCCATCAGAATGAGATCGATGGCTCCGCTCGTGGCGTTGGCTGTCCGTACGACGGTGTCGACCACGCCGATGGCCACACCGGCTAGGAAAGCGACAGTCACGCTCTCGAAGCGGGCGACGGCGGCGGCCACCAAGCCGCGAAGCATGAGCGACGGGCCGAGAATCACCAGTGCGCCAAAGCCCTGCGTGGGCCAGAGCAGGATGGCGGCGAACGCAGCGATACCGCCCGCTAGAGCCCAGGTCCTGCCTGCGACCACGCTGGGTGAGATTCCCAAGCTGTATGCGGCGTCCGGGTTGCTCGCTGTAGCCCGGATCGCCAGGCCGAAGGAGGTTCGCCGGAGCAGGACGAGCAATCCAAGGACGAGAAGCGGGCTGAGGATGAGTAAGGCGGCATACGGTGGCGTGACTACGAGACCCGCGACCGTGAAGGACGGGAATCCTGCCGGTTGTGGGTACTGAGAACCCAGCTGCGCATCGCTGTTGATCGCGAACCCTGCGGCGAGCAGGAACTGACTGAGCAGAAGGGTGACCCCCACTCCGAGCAACCGCGGCTGACCCTCCAGGCGCCGCACGATGGTGGCCTCGACGGCGGCAGCAATGCCAGCTGCAACCAGCAATCCCACGACGAACGCGATCCAATACGGAACGCCGTACTGGACGACCAAGGTCCCGACCAACGCCCCACCAAAAGCGCCCAGCGCGCCTTGGGCGAAATTGATGAACTTGCTGACCTTGTAGATCAGGACGAGGCCCACGGCGAGGAGGCCGTAGGGGATCCCGACGACAATCCCCTGCAGCAGGACGGCGACCGACAGATCCATGCCGAAGACGGTCATGCCTGTGCCTCAGCCATCTCGACCGTTCCGGCCAGGTAGGCGCGGGTCAGTAGGTCGGGGCTTCTCCGGAGGACCTCCGAGGGCTCGGACAGCGTGATCCGACCGCGCTCCATGACGAGCACCTGAGAAGCGAGCTGAAGCGCGACGTTTGCGGACTGCTCCACGAGGAGGACCGCCGTGCCGGTTGCGGCGACCGACCTAATCAGGTCGACCAATTGGCTCACGATGCGAGGCGCCAGGCCGAGGGAGAACTCGTCGACGAGCAGAACGGCTGGCGGATCGAGAAACGCGCGAGTGAGTGCCAGCATCTGCTGCTCACCACCGGAGAGGGTGCCGGCCTGCTGGCCCGCTCTTTCGCGAAGCCAAGGAAAGGATGCCTCGACGTGCGCGGTGCGTTCTTCGCGCGTCCGACGATCCAGCCGGTGCGGAAAACACCGAGAGGTTGTCTGCGACGGTGAGGGGCGGGAACACCGCGTGCCCTCCGACGACGAGGCCCAGTCCCGAACTCGGCGCGTCCAGCCGGAGTTAGGCCCGTGACGTCGTGCCCGCCCATCGGATCGAGCCCGCGAGAGGACGTTCCAGGCCCGCGAGGGTGCGGAGTGTGGTCGTCTTGCCTGCTCCGTTGTTCCCGAGCAAAGCCACGATGTGCCGGGCGCGATCGCGAAGGTGACGTCGAAGAGCACCTGTACCGGTCCAAGGGCAACGGACAGGCGGTGGCGGCCAGGGCCGGGGGTCGGCGGGTGCGGGTTCGCTGGCGATCGTGTTCCAGGCATCTGCGCATCCGGGGAGACCAGAGTCCGGATGTCAGCCTTCAGGGTCGGCCGGTCACTCGGTGGACGGCGCCGAGCGAGGATGAGGGCGACGATCACGTGAATCCCGATCATGACGTACGCGGTGAAAGAGAGCACGGTGTACATCGGCTCCTTGCCCACCGCGGTCTGCGCCAGCATGAAGACCAGCAGGATGACGTAAGCGGCGTAGCCGTTGATGGTCCGCAGATTCGCGCGTCGGGGAGGGAATCCGAACACGTAGAAGGAGTAGGCGGCATGCGTGAACAGGACGAGTGTCGCGGTGACCTGGATGGCCACATTGAACGCGGACAGCCATGAACCGAGCACACCGTCGGGATTCTGATCGTGCAGCCAGCTCACGAGATAGCTCGCGGGAAACACCACGACAAGGGCGACCCCGAGCCGACGGTTCCAGCGGGTGATGGAACGCTTGCGGCCGGTCCGGGCGACCAGCTGCGCGCTGTTCGCTCGCGTGGCGCACGGGTGCCGCGTGCGGCGGCGGGCCAGGGGCAGCGTCTGCGCCACGGGGTGTTTCGCGGGCGGAACGCGTTCACATTTCGCACAATGTATGACAGGCTCCCTCCGTGCGCGCAGACCCTGACGCGCACGACATTGGGATGACGTCCACCCGAAGGAGCATGCCGCAGGCCCACTCGCGCACGTCCGGCCGGTCGCCCTGCCCTGCTGCTGCCCTGTTTGCTAGCGGCGTGCACCACCACCGGATCGACGCCGACCCAACCCGGCGCGGAGGACGCAGCCGCAACGGCGGGAGTGCCCGGGCCGGGGGTCACGGCCGACACGATCACGGTGGGGTGCTCGTCCTCGCTGGCGCCAACACCGCCGGCTCTGGCGGTTTCGTCGTGTCGCCCCAGGGCGACACGCAAGCAGCAGGCGCAGGTGGTGATCGACACATCAACGATCAGGGGCGGCATCGCCGGCCGACAAGTCAAGCCTGTCTGCGGGAGTTTGACTCCTCGACCTCGTCGCCCACGACAGAGACCGCCGTCTGCACGTCGTTTACCCAGGACGACGAGGTGTTCGCGGTGATCGCTGCTCGGCCAGCGCACCAACGCGGCGCGCTCCTGCTACCAGAAGGCCGAGACTACGTTCCTCGACGTCTCGCAAGCCGCTCAGCCGTCCTCGATCTACACGGAATCTCGCGCCGTACTACTGGACGCCGAACTCGGTGCCCTCGACTCGCGACGAAGAGCTGATCACGGACCTAGGCGCGAGTGACGGCTTCTGCCGGGGCGCCAAGGTCGGCGTCCTCGTCGAGAAGGATCCGAGCTTCGAGGGCGTCTACGACGAAGTTGTGACCCCGGCACTGCAGCAGCTCGGGGCCACGGCAGTCCCGCGGACGATCGACCAGAGCACCTCGGAGAACGCGATTCGCCACGGCGGGCGTCCGCGGCCTCGTCCTTCCAGAAGGCGCGGGGTCGACCATGTGCTGTTCCTCGGGCGACCGGACAACGTGGGGCTACTTCACGACCTTCACCGACTCAGCAGAACTACTACCCGACGCTCGATCCGGCGCTTCGAGACACCCAAGTTCATGGCGCAGAACCCGTCCGTGTATCCGGCGAAGTCGCTGTCTGGCGCTCAGGGAATCGGATTCTTGCCCGACGTCGATGAGGTCCCCGACTACGCCTTCCCTGCCCCCGGTGCGGAGACCACCTGCATCAACATCTTGGGAGATGCTGGCATCACCTTCGAGGGTCGAGCCGAGGCGAAGACCGCGCTGCGATTCTGTGACGGCCTGATGTTCCTAAAAACCGTGGGAGACCAGATTGGGCCCGATGGGGTGATGAACGCAGCGAACATGGCCGCGGTCGCGGCTGGCCTCGGGTCTACGTGGCAGGCGGCCACCACCCTGGGGACGTCGTTTGGGACCGAGGGTGCCACGACGTACGCGCCTGGAGCCGGGTACCGGACTCTCGTCTACGACGGAGTGTTTGCCTACGACGGCGACACCAAGAACTTCAGCTGAGGAGGACGAGAGATGTCGATGTCTGCGCAGAACTGGTTCTTCTTGCTCCTGGCCTGCGCCGCAGTGGGCTTGATGGTTCTCGCCATTCGAACGGCACACCGCGGGAAGGCGGTGAAGGTCTCAGACTCGTGGCTGCTCGTTGTGGTGCTGACGGGGCTCGTCTACGACAACGCGATGCTGGCTTTCGGATCGAGCCTCGGCGAGGGCACCCTGACCATGGTGCTGTCCGCGCCACGCTTCGTCCTCCACGGTCTCTTCACGCCGCTGCTCATCATGTTCGCGGCGCTCTCCGCTGATCGCATGGACGTGCCTGGGTATCGGGACAGAGAACGAATCACGCTCTGGGGGGCGATCGCATTCGTCGCCGTCTTGGTGGGCCTGGTCAACGACATCGTGCAGTTGTCACTGACCCCGACGGTCAGTCAGGGGATTCTCAGCTACAAACACCTGGACGGCGGACCACCTGTGGCGGAGATCATTACGGTCGTCTCCTTGCTCGTGATCGGCGGTGTGATGCAGCGGTATGCGCGTTGGCCGTGGGTCTTCGTTGGAGCCGCCCAGATGTTCGTCATCGCCGCGTTCTACGTGTCCAACACCTTCCTCGCGAATCTCGGCGAGCTCGTGTTGCTCTCCTGCATGGTCGCGACCGGGATGGCAGCGGTGACCCGCACTGCAGCGGAGCGAGATGCGCGCCGGGAGGCCGCGCTGAGTCGTCGCTCGAAGCGGAGCCCGACGCCAATGTCCACCGGATCATGAGCCGCCGGCAAGGCGGTCTCAAACGCGCACGCAGTGCCCCAGAGGTCTGGCCGTACGCAAGGATGACGCCATGTCCGTAGCCGGCGCCTCGCCACCCGTCGCTGGTCTGGATCGGGGCACGCTACGTGAGCGGTTGGCGGCCATCATCCGCACGGACATCGTCGCCGGTGTCTTCAAACAAGGTGAGCAGTTGCGTACGGAGACCTTGGTCAGCCGCTACAACGTGAGCAATACCCCTGTACGAGAAGCTCTCGGAGTCCTCGCTAGTGAGGGCTTGGTGGAGATGCGGACCAACCGCGGGGCCTGGGTCAGCCAGGTGACCAAGAACGACGCCGAGGGGCTGCTCCAGGTGGCTGCGCTGCTCAACGTGACGGCGTACGAGCGGGGGATCCCGCGCCTGACGGACACCGACATCGCGTTGCTCAGTCAGCACGCTGACGAGGCGATGCGCGCTCAGTTGGCTGGAGACGTGCCGCGCGCCATGGGGTGTGCCCACCGGATCCACGACGTGGTTCTTAGCGCCGCCGGCAACCCTGAGTTGGTTCGCATCCTGCGCCAGATCCAGCCACGGCTCGATCGGCTGGTTCGGATGCTGTACACCGCTGACGGCTCCGCTGAGCGTCGTGGCGTCCCGATCACTGCCGCCGAGACCGACCACTTGGCCATCGTGCGAGCGCTGGAGGCCGGCCACCGCGACGAGGCGATCGGGTTGGTCCGCGGGGCTTGGGAGGCGTTCGTGCAGGCCGTGGCGTTGGCCCCTGAGGCCGCGTTCGCGGACCAGCTGAGCCAGTAGGGCTCTTCGGCTTTCGCAGGATTTAGCAAAATGCTTGATCTGAGGCTCGAGCCGTGGCAGGGTGACATGTACGGAACATGGTTCCACCCACTGAGACAACTTCCGTTGGAGTCAGACATGCACAAGACGGCCCTCGCCCGAGGCGCGACTGGCGCCTTCGCCGCACTCATGCTCGCGAGCCTCGTGGTCCCGAACACGGCGACCGCGTCAACGACAGCCGCGCCGAGCGTGAAGCAGGCTGGCGTGGAACTTCAGGGCAAGGCGCCTTCGTACACCGTGAACAAGCCCGCCCCTTACCGGAAGGGCCAACGCGTGACGGTCACCTTCCGCCACTTCCCCAAGAACAAGACGCTCCTTATCGCGGTCTGCCGCGCCCGTACCGACTTGTCGCGCGGGGCGGAGGCCGTCGGAGACTGCGCGCCTTTCGCTGGCCCGAGCTCGGAGTTCGCGACCAGCAACGGCAAGGGCAACGGCAAGGGCAAGGTCACGATTCTGCGCGGCAAGTTGCACGCGGCCAACTGGCCGGGCTACCGCTGTGGAAACAAGAAGAAGAACCGATGCGTCCTCGTCGTGTCCGACCTGTCGGCAAAGCATGTGGTGAAGAAGAAGCTCACCTACACGTAATCAAGGAACAGTCAGCACACAGTCCAGCCAACAGTCCCATCAAGGGGAGGAACCCCACGTGTCCAGACTTGCCAAGCGCCTTGCGATCGGCGCCGCCTCTGCGGTCATGGTCGCCGTCGCCCTCGGCTCACCGAGCGTTGCGGCGGCAGCGCCGTCCCTGACCTTGTCCGACTACGGTCCGTTCGTGAACGGAGACTCGACCACCGTTTCTTGGGACGGCTTCCCGGCGTCGGAGATGGTCATCGTGGCTGTGTGCAAGAAGGCCACGGTCCTGACCGGACCTGGCGACTGCGCCGGCGCCGCCGACAGCGCCAAGGTGGTGATGTCTTCAGCCGCTGGGGCTGGTTCGGTCGACCTGACGGTCATCCGCGGGGACCTGGGCTCCACGCCCGCATGGAAGTGTCGCCCCGGGGACGGTCACGAGTGCGACATCGTGGTCTCGAACTTCACGGGTACCTCCATCGCGAAAACCCCCATTGTGTACGCCGCCACGATCACCTCCCTGTCACCGGATGGTCGCTACGCCGGTGGCGAGACGGTGAAGATCAAATTCTCGGGGGCTGGCAAGAACCAGACCAACCCGCCGGTCGCAGCTTTCATCTGTGATGCAGATGTTCCTCTTGGCGACGGCAGCCTGGCCTGTGACTTCACTGCCTTTGGTCCCGCCACCGTCGATGCCTCGGGCAACGGAGTGGCCAAACTAACCATTGTTCGCGGGGCGATCGGCAATGCCCTCGGTTCGAAGTGTGGGAACAAGGCTGGAAACAAGTGCGACATCGTGATCACGGACTTCAATGGACGCCTCTTGGCCACCACGCCGATCAAGTTCTTCAAGCAGCAGTCGGTTGATGGGGTGCCGAAGAAGGTCGTTCGGGGCGAGAAGGTCTCACTCCCGCGTGAGACGGTCCAGGGCAAGAAGCTCAAGTGGGTCAGCAAGTCCGAGGCGACCTGTGTCATCAAGAAGGTGTCGAAGAACGGGAAGACGACCTACAAGGCCAAGGGCCTCAAGGTCGGGACCTGCTCGCTCGTCGCCAAGGCGAACGGCGGCGCGAAGTACGCCTCGCTGCGTTCGCCTGAGTCGCTGAAGGTCGTCAAGCCCTAACGGCTCGAACGGCATTCCTCGACGTTCTCCTCCACAGGATCTGAGGTACGCAGACGAGGCCCTCGGCGCATAGCCGGGGGCCTCGTCGGTGAGCCGGGTCGGCCCGGCGTTTTGCCCTCCACGGCACACGGAGTACCCGATGAGATGAGGGCCGCCTGGGCGATTATGCTGACACAACTGTCACTAAACCGCAGGGCTTGGCGATCCAGCCCGCCCTCCTGCATCGGATTGGCTTCCGCTGATGTTCCTCGCTCGCCGAGACCTCGCCTTCGCCCGGGGCCGTTTCGCCTTGATGGGTCTGGTCATCGCCCTCATCGCGGTGCTCGGGGTGATGTTGACGGGTCTGGCCACGGGACTGGCTACCGATGGGATATCCGGCCTGCGCGCGATGCCCGTCACGCACCTGGCCTTCGAATCCGCGGCCACCGGCGACTTGTTCTCTCGTAGCACCGTCACCTTGGACGACGTCGCGGCCTATGCGTCGGCCCCAGGGGTCGAGCAGGCGGCGCCGTTCGGCAATCAGCTCACCCATGCAGAGATCGCCACGGGAGACAACGAAGGCAAGCAGCTCAGCCTCGCCGTCTTCGGTGTCGACCCGGCCACGTTCCTGAACCCGACCCCTGAAGCGGGAGCGCCCCTCGAATCCGACGTGGACGGCATCCTGATCAGCGAAGCGCTCGCGGATGAGGGCATCGCTATCGGCGACACCCTGATGATCGATCGGATGGGACTTCCGCTGACGGTGGTCGGGCGGCTGGGTACCGCCTCGTTCGGACATATTCCGGTCGCCTACGCCCCGCTGGCCACTTGGCAGAAGATCCACTACGGACTTCCCGGCACCTTGCCACTCCAGGCCCGACAGCAAGCCACATCGGTGGCTTTGCAGATGGAATCCGGCGTCGATGTCAGTGACGTGGACTCCGCGCGAGGGCTCAGCACCATAGCCCGCGTCGCCTCCTACAACGCTTCACCTGGCTACGAGGCCGAATCCAGCACGATGACCCTGATTCGCGGCTTCCTGTACGTGATCTCGGCCCTGGTCGTGGGCGCGTTCTTCACTGTGTGGACCGTGCAGCGAAGGCCAGAGATCGCGTTGCTCAAGGCGCTGGGAGCCTCAACTCAGTACATTCTGCGGGACGCGCTTGCCCAGGTGGTGACCGTCTTGCTCAGCGCCACGTTGATCGGGTCGGTGATGGGGTGGCTGCTGGGGCTGACCGTTCCTGCAGCGGTTCCGTTCTCGCTCGAGATCGGGCCGGTGGTCGTTGCCTCCGCTTTGCTGGTCCTTCTCGGCGTCCTCGGGGCTTCGGTCGCCGTCCGGCGTATCACCAGTGTCGATCCGCTTGCAGCGTTAGGGGATCAACGATGACGAGCGCCCCGAGTCTTGAGTTACGCAACGTCGTGCTCACCTTTGGTGAGGGAGACTCCGACGTGACCGCGCTCGACCACGTGTCGCTGAAGGTCGATCCCGGCGAGTTCGTCGCCGTCGTCGGGCCGTCGGGCTCCGGGAAGTCGAGCATGCTCGCGGTGGCGGGTGGTCTCGAACGGCCCACCACCGGTTCCGTGTACGTCGATGGCATCGAGACGACGGCCCTGAAGGACGCGGAACGCACGGTGCTCCGCCGTCACCGGATCGGCTTCGTCTTTCAGCAATCCAATCTGATCCCTGCACTGAGCGTCCGCGACCAGCTGCTGCTGCTCGCCCACATCGACGGAAGTCTTGATGATGCGGCCCGGGATCGGGCGGACGATCTGATCGGCTCGGTCGGCCTGACGCAGCGCACGGGCCACCGCCCGCAGCAGCTCTCCGGTGGGGAGCGACAACGGGTCGGTATCGCCCGTGCACTCATGTCCGCGCCAGCCTTGCTGCTGGTCGATGAACCCACGTCGGCGCTCGACAGCCGGCGCGCCCAGGAGATCGTCAGCTTGCTCGCCGAGCAGACGCACGACCGCCGAACCGGCACAGTCATGGTCACCCACGACACCAGCGTCCTACGGCATGTGGACCGGGTCTTGTATATGCATGACGGGGACCTCAGCGCCGAACCGGTGCCGGCCACCGACTAGCCGGCATCGGCTGGGGAGGTAGAGCGCGCGTGCCCAAGATCTCGGCGCCGACCGTCGTTGAACAACGCGCGATCCAGCGCTCGGGAATCTTGTCCGCCGCAGCGGATCTGCTCGTTGAGGGTGGGGTACCGGCGCTCTCGCCCGCGGCGGTGGCCCAACGGGCCGGCATGGCGCGGTCAAACGTCTACCGCTACTTCGACTCGATGGCGGCCTTGCTCGCAACCGTGGTCGAGGAGGCGTACCCGTTGGCATGTTCAGTGGTGGCGGATGAACTCAAGGGCGCCGGTACGCCATATTTGCGGGTGGAGGCCTTCCTTGGCGCCACGCTCTCGATGGCGGCCGACGGACGTTTCCGAATGATTGGAGCGCTGGCCAGGGTCGACCTCCCGGCGATGTGTCGTGAGCGTGTGGACGAGCTCGACGCCACGTACGCCGAGCCTTTGCGCATCGCCCTTAGAGAGCTCGACCCGTCGACCGCTGACCTCCGGGCGGAGTTGGTGCTGGGTGCGCTGTTCGCCGGCGTCCGGCGCGTCGAAGCAGCGACCAGTTCGCTCGGGGGTCAGTATTCGGCGCCCATTCGGGGGCAGCAGGATGCGTCGGAGGTCCAGCGGGAGATCGTGGCGCTGTTCCTCACGGGCATCGCGGCGGCCAAGGCCGCAGACCTAGGTGCAGCGCCACTTCGTGCCGGGCGCTTGTGAATGCTGGACCTTGGCCCCACAGTTCGTCCATGACCAAACGACGACGTCTTGTGGCGTGCGCAGGATTGGGTTCTGTGCTGGTGGCGGGGCTTGTCGTAGTTCCGCCGGCAGCGGGTGCGCCGATAGACGTCCTTGGTGGATTCGCCGCGGCGGGCTCCTTCACACCTGGCGCCGCGGGTATCGGGGATCCGTACGTCCCACGCGAGGGCAACGGCGGCTACCGGGTCGGCCGATACGTCATCGATGTGCGGTTCAACCCCGAGACGGACCGGATCCGGGCGACGACGGTGATCCACGCGCGTTCGACCCAGAACCTCTCGCGGTTCAACCTGGACCTCTACAGCCTGACCGTGGACTCGGTCACAGTCGATGGTCAAAAGGCTGCGTTCCATAGGCAGCCCCGTGAACTCATCGTGCGGCCGGCAAAGGGGATCCGCGATGGCCACGCGTTCAAGGTCAAGGTCGCCTATCACGGCAAGCCCAAGACTCTGAAAGACCCACATCTTGGGAAGTCCGGATGGTTCAACACCAAAGACGGCGCGACCGTGGTGGGGGAGCCCGAGGCCGGCATGTTCTGGTTCCCCGTGAACGAGCACCCCAGCGACAAGGCTCGAATCAGGGTGAGGGCCACGGTTCCCGAGGGCCTCACCGCCGTGTCGAACGGGCGCATGGTCGCCAAGCCGGTGACCCGTGACGGCTGGACGACGTTCGACTGGCGCAGCAAACACCCGATGGCGTCCTATCTGGCGACCGTCTCGATCGGACAGTTCCGCAAGCACGCGTCGACGACCGCATCCGGCGTCCGGGTGCTCAACTACATCGACCCGCGCTTCCCTCGCTCTGTCGACCGCGCCCTTGGTCACGCCAAGGAAATGGTGACCTACTTCGAGAGCCGTTTCGGCAAGTACCCCTTCGAGTCCGCGGGCGGGATCGCGGACAACTACACCTCGTGGTACGCCTTGGAGAACCAGACTCGGCCCACGTACGACCGGGGGATGGTGCGGTACGGCGGCCTGACACGAACCGTTGCTCACGAGCTGGCGCACCAGTGGTTCGGTGACAGTGTGGCGCTGCATCGCTGGCGCGGGATTTGGTTGAACGAGGGCTTTGCGACCTACGCCGAATGGATGTGGCGGGCCCATAACGGCGGACCGTCGGTCGTGGCTCAGTTCGCGTCGGCCTACCAAACGAACGACGCCGATCCGTTCTGGTCTCTCATCGTGGCGGACCCGGGCTATGCGCATCTGTTTGACAGCCCGGTTTACGAGCGCGGCGCTATGGCTCTGCACGCGCTTCGGCTGGAGGTCGGAGGCCCGAACTTCTTCGCCATCTTGCGGGCGTGGGCGAGGATTCACCGTGGCGGCAACGGAACGTCGGCTCAGTTCGAGGCTCTCGCACAGAAGAAGGCGGGGCAATCCCTGGCTAGCTTGTTCGACGACTGGCTCCGGACGCCGACGAAGCCGGCTGACCCGCGGGTCTAGAGCCCGTCATGTCACGCTGAGTGATCAACGCCCGGCGGCTAGTCAGCCCCGCGGGGCCGTGTGGGGGACGTTCGCCGTCGAACCGCTGCGAGTCTCTGGACGAACGGCCGAGGTCGGTGCGTCGGCCCTGTCCTTAGGCTGAAGTCACCAACACGCCCGGCGTCATCGCCGGCGCGCCGCCCGAGCGTTGAGGGATGTCCGTGAGCATTCAGTCCGCATTCACTGCCCGCCCGACGGCCGTCGTCGCCGCGGCAGTCGTCGTTCTCGGGTCACTCTCGGTGACGGCCGCGGTCGTACCGGTCGCCGAGGCCGCCCAGGCCAAGCCGGGCCACACGAGCTTGGTGCCCGACGTCCCGCGCAACAACACCCCTCGCATCAGCAACGGTGAGATCTTCGACATCGAGGTCGTTCCGCAGCTCAATCGGGTGTTTATCGCTGGGTCCTTCTCCTCGATTCAGAACCGCACCGGCAACACCGCCGTGGTCAATCAGGCAGGCCTCGCCTCGTACAACATGAGCACTGGATTGATCGACACGGCCTTCCGCCCCTCGTTCAATGGCGGCGTAAGTGCGGTCGAAGCGTCTCCCGATGGCACCAAGTTGTTCGTGGGTGGCACCTTCAGCTCCGTGAGTGGGGTGGCCCGGCAGAAGGTGGCCAGCCTCAACCTGACAACAGGCGTTCCGGTGGCCGCTTTCGCGAGCACGAAGAGCACCAACAACGCGGTCAACGCCCTCGCTGCCACGAACAGCACGCTCTACGTCGGCGGGAAGTTCAGCCGGATCAACGGGACACTCATGACCGGCCTGGCGGCGTTGAGCGCGTCAACCGGAGATGTCGACCCCGGTTTTGACAACCAGATCTCCGGCGGGATTGGGGTCAACGGCGTTCTCACGGTCCAGCAGTTGAAGCTGACGCACGACGACTCGAAGCTCCTGGTGGTCCACTCCGGCCGCAAGATCGCGGGCCAAGACCGCCTCGCCGCCGGACTGATCGATACCCAGACCAAGCAGCTCTTGCCCTGGCGGACTCGGCTGTGGGACGAGTACCTCCCGATCGTGGGCGGGGTGCAGCGTGTCTACGCCGCAGACATCGCGCCGGACGACTCCTACTTCGTCGTCGGGAGCGGTTCGGGCGGCGACCGGCCGCCGATCAGTGACACGGCAGTCGCGTACCCGCTCGCCGGGGCCGACAACGTGCAGCCGTTGTGGGTGTCTCGGGCGTTCGACAGCATCTACTCCGTCGCCATTACCGAACAGGCCGTGTACATCGGCGGCCACTTCAACTGGAACGAGTCGCCGACGGCAACCCAGCCATGGCCCGGTCTGGAGAACGTGGGTTACGGCAACGGTCAGGGACTGTCCGGGTACGGCCTCGGGGACGAAGTGGTCCACCGGTTCCAGCTGGGCGCCCTGAACCCCGTGGACGGGACGGCCCTGGAGTGGGGCCCGATCTCGACGGCCTTCGAGGGGAACAAGGCCATGGAGGCCACTCCTCGCGGTCTATTCGTGGGTGGCGACGGTATGTACCAAGGCGGCCTTCGGACCGGCCGGGTGGCCTTCTACGACTTCAACTCGCTGCCGGCGCCTTCCACGACCGACACGACGATCACCGCGCCGATCGAAGGTCGGGTCGTGACGTCCGGCACGCCGTTCACGATCACGGGGACGGCCAAGAACCCACAAGGCATCAGGCGGGTTCAGGTGCAGGTGAAGGACCGGGACACCAAGCAGTTCCTCCAAGACGACCTCACCTCCTGGGGCCGGACCAACAGCATCAACGCCACCTTGGGCAGTGGCACGACCAATCGCAGCTGGTCGCTCCCCTTGACCCTCGCGGGGACCCGCTTGCTTGAGGCCCGCGCCAAGACCATCGGGACCAACGGCGTGAAGGACACGACTCAGGCGATCAAGAAGTTCGAGATCTTCAGCTTCGACGATCAGACGCCGTCCACGAGCATCACCGCGCCGTCCGGTGTCCAGCCCAGCACCAGCTTCACGGTCTCCGGTACCGCAACTGACGACCACGGGATTAACGCCCTCACGTACTGGTTCCGGGACGAGAACAACCAGTACCTGCAGAACGACGGCACGGTCGCTCCGATCTTCAACACTTTCCGCGGTGCTCCGGACGTGATCGGGGCGCCCTCCGCGACCTGGTCCTACGACGTGACCCTGCCGCACGAGGGGGTGTGGCGCGGGAGCGCTACGGCCATCGATACGGCTGGCCAGGCCGACCTTCGCAGCGGTGTCCGTGACTGGGTGGTGGACTCGAATGCGTCGCCTCCCACGGTCGAGATCGCTCAGCCGGTCACGATGATCCCCCCGATCGCGGCGGCCAGCGTCGTCGTGACCCCTGGATCGCCGTTGACGTTCTCGGGGACGGCGACGGACGACCAGCGCGTGAAGAACGTGGAGATCCTGCTGCGTAACACCTCCACTGGTGAGAACCTCGGCTCCGACGGGTCATGGGGGGTCGGGGTGGCCTATGGCTACCACCGAATCTCGCCCGTGAACGTCAATATGGCTACGTACAACTGGTCATATACGACCCCGTTCTCGCTTTCCCCGGGCAGCTATCAGTTCACGATTCGGGCGACGGACAACGACGACTTGACAACTCCCTCGAGCAGCCGCGGGTCATTGACCGTGCTGGCTCAGATCCCCGGCGACAGTGCGCCGAACGGTCTGCTCGATGTGACGGGAGCGCAGGTCACGGCGTCGTCGGCACTTCTGCTCACGGGTACAGCGACCGACGACTTGGGGGTCCAGAGCGTCGTGTTGACGATCCGGGACAACGACACCGGTCGCTATATGCAGCCGAACGGTTCGATGAGTTCGGACTACGCGACCCTGAGCACAACTCTGACGAGCCCCCTCGCGATGAGCACGAGCTGGTCGCGTTCGGTCACGTTGCCGACGAGCGGCAACTTCGCGGTCACGGCCTTCGCCTATGACACGGCTGGGCAACGGGACCCGTCTACCTCCGGGGCGACTGCCAGCTACCGCTACTACCCGGGCGACGCGCCACCCACCTTCGAGGCGGCACTGGGCCAACCGGTCGACGGCACGGCATTCACGGAGGGCCGGATCGTGGTGACCGGTCGCGCCACAGACGACCTGAGCATCGCCAAGGTCGAGGTGGCCGTCGTGAACCCCGTGGGGCAGTACATGTCCGGCTCCGGTTCGTTCACGAGCACGAACGAGAGTTGGCGCTCGGCGTTCATCAATAGCCCTGGCAGCACTGGGTCGAACTTCTCCTACACGACCCCGGTCATCGCGGACGGTACGTACACGGTGCTGGTGCGAGCCACCGATCACCACAGCCAGATCAGTGAAATCCGTACGTCCACCGGGATTACGGTTACCCACCCGGAGAACCTCCCCCCTGTGGCGGCGGCGACAGTTTCGTGTGCCCAGAACGTCTGCTCCTTCGATGCCCGGTCGTCGACGGATGAGAACCCGACGGCGTTGACCTATGCGTGGAACTTCGGCAATGGCTCTGGCTCGGGACCGGTGCCCGTTCGCACCTACCCCGGCCCCGGCCCGTACACGGTGAGCGTCACCGTCACTGATGAGTGGTTGGCGAGCTCCACGTTTGTGTTGGCCCCGTTCACTCTCGCGGAGCCGGTGGGCAACGCGGCCCCCCTGGCGGTGCTCACGACGAGCTGTGTGGCACTCACGTGCGGGGCCAGCAGCGCGTCGAGCTCCGACGCGAACGCAGGGGACCTGATCAGCCGGGTCCTTAACTGGGGTGATGGGTCGACGACTACGTCGACCACGTCCTCCCACACCTATGCGTCCCCCGGCAACTACGTGGTTACGCTCACAGTGACTGACGGCTGGGGCAAGTCGAATGTCGCGACCAAGACCTTGAGCCTGGTCGTTCCACCGGGGAACAACCCACCTGCTGTCGGATTCACCACCGACTGCACCGGCCTCACCTGCTCGTTCGTGAACACGACGACCGAACCGGACGGCGATGTCGTGCGGTACGCGTGGGCTTTCGGCACCATTCCCGAGAGCACGAGCGTGTCGCAGTCACCGCCGCCGAAGACCTACCCGGGACCGGGGACGTACACGGTCACGCTCACGGCGACCGACGGTTGGAACCAGGTGAGCACCGTCAGCCACACAGTGAGCGTCAGCTAGCGCACAGGCAGCGACAGGCCCGACATATCGGGACTTCGGTCCGGCGTGTCAAGACGACGCGCCGGACCCGATCGTGTGACTGATGTGAAAGGTGTGACGTGGATCGACCGATCCAGTTAGGGTCGCAGCCCGACCAACGACACCCGACGAGCCATCCCGAGGGGGAACAAGTGGCGGCCGAGGCCAACCCCGCGCGTTTTCGCGTGGCTGGTCGCTCGCGGTGCGGATACACCCGGCTCATCAGGATTTCCGTGGCCGGGCTCGCGACGCTGGCCCTAGGCCTTGGTATCGCCCTTCCCGCGCAGGCCAAGCCGCGGGACCCCACCCCTTCGGCGAGTGACGTGGCGCGGGCCCAGGATGCGGCTCGAACTGCGGCGACTGACGTCGGTTTGATGCAAGCCCGCCTCGTCAACGCCCAGGGCCAGCTCGAGGCCTTGGAATCGGCCGAGGAGCGGGCCGTCGAGGCGTACAACGGAGCCCTCTTCTTGCTGGCCCAAGCTGAGGAGGCGGCCGCTGCCGCCCGATCACGCGCTGATGCGGCGAGCGTCGATCTGTTGGCCGCCCAGCGGGAGGTCGGCCGGTTCGCGGCGGCGAGCTATCGGATGGGTGGCGATCTCGGCAGTTTCGCGTCGATGCTCGATGCCGATGGCCCCACCGATCTGATGAACCAAGCCAGCGACTTGGCGAACGTCGCGTCGAGCAACGATGTCGCCCTGGATCGCGTGGCGGCTGCACGGATCGTCTCCGCGGTGCTCGAGCAGCAGGCCACAGCCGCCGTCGAGGCGCAAACGGCAGCCGCTGAGCAGGTCCGGCTGGCCAAGGAGGAGGCGCAAGCTCGAGTCGCGGATCAGTCGGCGCAAATCTCGGGGCTGCGACAGTTGAGCAGTCAATTGTCCTCCCGACTGGCGCAGGCCAGGGCCACCGCAGGCAGTCTTTCGCAGGAGCGTCGTCAGGGCCTGGCCCAAGCGGCCCGTGATAAGGCAGCCCGTGAAAGGGCAGCCCGCGAAGCCAAGCAGAAGGCCGAGGCTGCCGGGTCGAGTGGCAACGGCAACACGGCGGGACCGCCGCCGGGTGATTCCGATGGCGAAGGGAACCCGTCGCACTGGTCTCCGTCGTTCATCGGCGGCACCCAATCCGGCAATAAGGCCGAGGCCCAGAAGGCGATCGCCTACGCGCGCAAGCAACTGGGAAAGCCGTATCTGTGGGCAGCCGCGGGGCCGGACCGTTTCGACTGCTCAGGACTGACGATGATGGCCTGGCGCAAGGGCGGGGTGTCCCTCCCGCACTGGTCGGTCGCGCAGTTCGCTCAGGCTCGCAAGGTCCCGGCGGCGACGGCCCGCCCTGGTGATCTCGTGTTCTTCGCCTTCGACGTCAGCGATCCCGGGACCATCCACCACGTCGCGCTCTATATCGGTGGCGGTCAGATGATCCATGCCCCCAGAACCGGGGACGTTGTCCGAGTGGCAGCTGTCTCCTCGGTCGGTGGACTGATCGGTTTCGCGCGCCCCTAGTGCTCGGCGCCGTCAGCCGCCAGCCGTTCCTGATGGTCGCGCAAGCGCGCATAGGACGCTTTGATCTCGATCTCGGCCTCAGCCCGTCCGGTCCAGGTGGCGCCCTCCACGGACTTGCCCGGCTCCAGGTCCTTGTAGACAGAGAAGAAGTGCTCGATCTCAAGCCGATCGAATTCGGGCACGTGGAAGATGTCTTGGAGGTGAGACTGCCGGGGGTCACCGGAGGGCACGCACAAAACCTTGTCGTCACCACCCGCCTCGTCCTTCATGCGGTACATGCCAATCGCTCTGGCTCGAATCAGGCATCCGGGGAACGTCGGCTCTTCAAGCAGCACCAACACGTCCAGGGGGTCACCGTCCTCGCCAAGGGTGTCATCGATGAACCCGTAGTCGTGGGGGTACCTCGTCGACGTGAACAGCATCCGGTCGAGCCGGATGCGTCCCGTCTGGTGATCCATCTCGTACTTGTTGCGCTGACCCTTGGGGATCTCGATGGTGACGTCGAACTCCACTGCTGGCTCCCTCGAAGGTTCGGGCTTGGCGTGGCCGGGCTGGTCGGCCGTCACCGGCGCGCAGCGCGCTGGGTGTTGCCGCATAGTCTGGCGCACTCGAAGCCTGTCGGCTCACGATCTGCCACCAGCATCGTCGTGGATTGCACCAGGGAGTGCCGTGCGCAAGTCCTTCGTTGCTGCTGCCGCCCTGGGCGCAGTGACCGGCTGGGTGGTCTTTCTCGATGCCACGGTCGGCGTGCCCGGGGGGGTGCTGGATGGACGGTTGCTGCGGGCTTCCTCGCCCACGGTCAGCGTCTCTCAACCACAGCCGCAGTCCCCAGCTGCCTCCGAGTCCGGGTCTGCTGCGCCGTCTGGGTCGCCGAGCCCGTCTGAGTCGTCGGCGTCGGCCGCGGTCCTCGCGCCAGCAGCGGGCGCCACGGCGCCCGACCCAGAGGTGTTGGCCGCCCGCCTGGGCGTCGCGCTCAGTCCAGACACCCTCGGGTCCCAGATCGCAGCCTCGGTCATCGATATGGTCACGGGCGAGCAGCTGTACGCGAAACAAGCCGAACGTGGTCTCACCCCCGCATCGACGACCAAGTTGTTGACCGCTGCGGCGGCTCTCGACCTGGTCGGACCGACCACCCGGCTGGAGACGACCGTGGTGGAGAGCTCGGCCGCCGGGCCTGGGAGTTGGCCGACGACCATCACGTTGGTGGGGGGTGGCGATCCGTCGCTTCGGACCACGGCCGCTCCCGGTGAGCCGTCGCTGAAGAAGCTGGCACGGCAGGTCTGGCAGGCCCTGATCGCCCGGGACGTTCAAGAGGTACGGCTGCGGTACGACGCATCGCTGTTTTCCCGCCCGGCGGTTTCCAAGGCATGGCCATCGACCTACGTGTCCTCGGGCGTGGTGTCCCCAGTCGCAGCGCTCTCGGTCGATGAGGCGCGCGCTCTCGACCCACCACGCGAGGCTGCGCTGGCCTTCGAGGCCGCTTTGGAGCGCGCCGGGATCTCGGTGCGCGGCCAGGTCTCGCCGGCCAGAGGGCCCACTGCTGGGGATGAGTTGGCGGCGGTCCGGTCCCAGCCCGTCTCCGTCTTGCTCCAGCGCATGCTCACAGACAGTGACAACGATTTCGCGGAAGCTTTCGGTCACTTGGTGGCAGTGGCCGCCGGTGAACCAGCCACGTTCGCGGGCGGCGCCAGGGCCACGATCGCTGCGGTCGCTGACCTCGGTGTGCCCACCGAGGGGGTGCGGTTGAACGACGCGAGCGGGCTGGCCCGTACGAACCGCATCCCTGCGGAGACGCTGGCGCGCTTGTTGGTCTTGGCCGGATCCGACCGGACGGGACCGCTCGGAACTGTGCTACCGGGCCTTCCCGTGGCCGGTTTCACGGGCACGCTTACGGACCGTTTCTTGTTGCCACCAGCCAAGTTCGGGGCTGGAGTCGTTCGTGCCAAGACCGGGAGTCTCACCGGCGTTGCGGCCCTCGCCGGGACAGTCCAGGATCGGGAGGGCCGTGTGCTGGCGTTCGCGTTCGTGGCCGACCGCACCCAGGACACCCTCGAAGCGCGGGCGACTTTGGATCGGGCGGCTGCTCTTCTGGCGCGCTGCGGTTGCCGCTGACCTTCCGGGTCTGGCCTGCGGTCTCTCGCCTACGGTGGGGACATGCCGCTGCTGGTCGACTGGGATCTCGCGGCTCGTGCGGGCTCGAAACTGGCCCCGGGGGGACCGGAGGTCACGCCCGCTGCCGCCCGTCAGGCCGTACGAGAGCTTCGGGCGACGGCCGTCGAAGCCCGCGTTCACGTGCGGGGATTTACCGGCCTCGACGCTCCGGCCGCTGACGCTCCCGTCGAGGTTGTCGACCGGCGCGCCTGGGTGCGGGCCAATGTCGAAGGCTTTCGGGCTCTGGTGAGCCCGGTGGAGGAGCACTGGTTGGGGCAGCGTTCCACTCATCGTGCCGTGGCCGCGGTGGGATCCACGGCCACCGCGATAGAACTCGGATCCGTTCTGGCCTGGCTGTCCACCAAGGTCTTGGGGCAGTTCGAGGTATTTGGCCAGGCCGAGAACCGTCCCGGTCGCCTCCTTCTGGTCGCGCCCAACATCGTCTCCGTCGAACACGAACTCTGCGTGGACCCGGCCGACTTCCGGCTCTGGGTGTGTTTGCACGAGGAGGCCCATCGGGTCCAATTCGGGGCCGTTCCCTGGCTGCGGTCGTACCTGGCGGAGGAGATCCAGGGCTTGCTCATGATGGTGGACGTGGCGCCGGGGGCCATGGCGCGACGGATGCAGGACCTGATGAGCGGGCTGCTGGAGGCCGCGCGCAATGGACGGGTGCCCGCGTTGACCGATCTGGTCCAAACGGCGGAGCAGAAGGTGGTGGTCGAACGGCTTACTGCAGTGATGTCGCTGCTTGAAGGACATGCCGATGTGGTGATGGACGGCATCGGCCCACAGGTCGTACCCACGGTGGCCGAGATCCGCGCGCGCTTCCAACAGCGGCGACAGCACCCGTCCCGGATGGACGGGATGCTGAGGACGTTGTTGGGCCTCGACGCCAAGATGCGTCAGTACTCCGACGGTGCCGCTTTTGTTCGCCACCTCGTGGACGCGGTCGACATGACCGGTTTCAACCGGGTGTGGGAGAGCCCCGACCACTTGCCCTCGCCGACCGAGCTGCACGACCCTGCCGCCTGGGTGTCGCGCGTCCTAGGGTCGTGACCGGTCCGGTCCCGCCGGTGGCGGCGGCTCGTCACGCGGTGCGTACGGCCTTGATCGACCTCGAGCCCGGCGATCTGGTCCTCGTCGCCTGCAGCGGGGGAGCGGATTCGTTGGCGTTGGCCGCTGCGGCGTGCCACGAGGCTGCCCGGCCGGGCTGGAAGGTGGGGGCCGTCACCGTCGACCACGGCCTGCAGAGTGGCTCGGCTGAGCGGGCCGCCGAGCTGGTCGGCCTGCTGCGCGATCGGGGCCTTGACCCAGTCGAGGTAGCCACCGTCACTGTCAGGTCTGGAGGCGGACCGGAGGACGCGGCCCGTCGGGCTCGATATGGGGCGCTGGACGCAGCGGCCGCGCGGCTCGGTGCGGCCGCTGTTCTGCTCGGACACACCCGCGACGACCAAGCAGAGACCGTGCTGCTTGGGCTCGCCCGTGGGTCGGGGGCCAGGTCACTGGCCGGCATGGCGCCGCGGCGTGGCCTCTACCGGCGTCCCTTCCTGGCCCTCTCCCGGGCGGAGGTACGGGCCGCAGCCGAAGCGCAAGGGTGGACTCCGTGGGACGACCCGCACAACGAGGATTCGACCTTCGCACGGGTGCGTGCCCGGCGTGACGCGCTCCCCAGCCTCGAGCAGGCCCTGGGTCCGGGCGTGGCCTCCGCCTTGGCGCGCTCGGCGGAGCTGTTGAGGGCGGACGCGGATGCTCTCGATGCGTGGGCGTCGCAGGTCAGCGCCGACGTCGCGCTCGGCCAAGACGTTCTGGATGCCGTACGGCTGGCGACCGCTCCGTTGGCCGTGCGAGCGCGGGTGCTTCGCCGTGCCGCCCGAGCGGCCGGGTGCCCGGCCGGGTCGGTGACGGCTGAGCACACGCGGGGTCTGGATGCGCTGGTCGCAGCATGGACCGGCCAGGGGTCTTTGGCGCTCCCGGGTGGGGTGTTCGCCGGTCGCGACTGTGGCAGGCTGATCTTCGCCCGGGACCGGGTGAGCGGACGAGGGATCGGATCACCCGAATGAACGCGCCCCGATGAACGCTGAGGACATGGGCGCGGACCTGGAGAAGGTCCTGGTGACCGAGGATCAGTTGCGAGCCAGGCTTACGGAGTTGGCCGCCGAAGTCGATGCGGACTACGCGGGTAAGGACCTGTTGTTGGTCGGCGTCCTCAAGGGCGCGGTCATGGCGATGGCCGATTTGGCTCGCGCCCTGCACGAGCCCGCCCAGATGGACTGGATGGCGGTCTCGTCCTACGGCTCGGGAACGAAGTCCTCGGGCGTGGTCCGGATCCTCAAGGACTTGGACGGCGACATCTCCGGCCGCAACGTCTTGGTCGTCGAGGACATCATCGATTCCGGGCTCACCCTGTCGTGGCTCCTGCGCAACCTGCGGTCCCGCGGTCCCGCGTCGGTGGAGGTGCTCGCCGTGCTTCGCAAGCCGGATGCGGCGCGGGTCGAGGTGCCCGTTCGGTACGTGGGCTTCGACATCCCGAATGAGTTTGTCATCGGGTATGGGCTCGACTACGCCGAGCGATACCGAACCCTGCCCTTCGTCGGGACCTTGGCGCCGCACGTCTACTCCTGAGACGCTCGTGATGGCCGACTGAGTCGATGCGGCCCAGGCGCAGGGGAGCGCTTCGGTTCGAAGGAAGCGCACGTCTAAGGAGCGGGGTACCGTTGAGCCAGGGAATCTGCGCCCCCGCAGATGGCTTGTTCGGATAGGTCTGGTCTTCGTTGTCGCCTAAGGCGGGAGGTCGGGGCGGTTGCCGCCCCGAACATCGGTGAAGAAATATCTGCGTGGTCCCATCGTGTGGATCGCCCTGTTGGTGCTCGTGCTGCTGCTTGCCGCCCAGGTGGTCTCCTCCAGTGGAGACCCGAAGCGGGTCAAGACGTCGGAGATCCTCAGCGCGATTGAAACCAGCCAGGTGAAGTCGGCGGTGATGGTCGACCGCGAGCAACGCGTCGAGATCACGCTGAACGACGGGTCCAAGCAGCAGGCGCAGTATGTGACAGCGCAGGGCACGATCATTGCCGACGCTCTAGAGGCGAACGTTCCGCCCGAGGGCTACGACGGGAAAAACCCCACGCAGGGATTGTTGACGTCCTTGCTGATCAATCTTCTGCCGATCCTGTTGCTGGTCGGATTGTTCTTCTTCGTGATGAACCAGATGCAAGGCGGCGGGTCTCGCGTCATGCAGTTCGGGAAGTCCAAGGCGAAAGTCGTGGCCAAGGACACACCCAAGACGACCTTCGCGGACGTCGCCGGTTCGAGTGAAGCCGTCGAGGAACTCGAGGAGATCAGGGACTTCCTGTCCGAGCCAGCGAAGTTCCAGGCCGTGGGCGCCAAGATCCCCAAGGGTGTCCTCCTCTATGGACCGCCAGGGACCGGCAAGACCTTGCTCGCGCGCGCGGTTGCTGGGGAGGCGGGCGTTCCGTTCTTCTCGATCTCCGGATCTGACTTCGTCGAGATGTTCGTCGGCGTCGGAGCCAGCCGTGTGCGCGACCTGTTTGAGCAGGCCAAGACCAACGCGCCCGCGATTGTGTTCGTCGATGAGATCGACGCGGTTGGGCGTCACCGCGGAGCGGGGCTCGGTGGTGGGCACGACGAGCGGGAGCAGACGCTCAACCAGCTCCTGGTGGAGATGGATGGGTTCGATGTCCAAGGCGGCGTCATATTGATCGCCGCGACCAACCGTCCCGACATCCTCGACCCGGCCCTGCTGCGCCCCGGCCGCTTCGACCGTCAGATTGCTGTGGAACGCCCCGACCTCAACGGGCGGGAAGCCATCCTGAAGGTTCACGCCAAGGGCAAGCCACTCTCGCCAGACGTCGACCTACGCGCAGTCGCCCGACGAACCCCTGGGTTCACCGGAGCGGATCTGGCCAACGTGTTGAACGAGGCTGCGCTGCTCACGGCACGGCAGGGTTCTCGTCTGGTGGACCCCGAATGCATGGACGAGGCGATCGACCGAGTGATCGGCGGCCCGCAGAAGCGTTCGCGTTTGATGAACGACAAGGAGAAGCGGGTCACCGCGTACCACGAGGGCGGACACGCCCTGGTCGCGGCGGCACTGCCGCACACCGACCCCGTCCACAAGGTGACGATTCTTCCGCGTGGCCGCGCGCTGGGCTACACCATGGTCTTGCCGGACGAGGACAAGTACTCGACCACACGCAACGAGATGCTCGACCAGTTGGCCTACATGCTGGGGGGCCGCGTGGCCGAGGAGTTGGTCTTTCACGATCCAACGACGGGCGCTGCAAACGACATCGAGAAGGCCACCTCGGTCGCGCGCGCGATGGTCACGCAGTACGGCATGAGCGACCGGATCGGCGCGATCAAGCTCGGCCAAGACTCCGGCGAGGTTTTCTTGGGTCGCGACATGGGACATCAGCGCGACTACTCCGAGGGCGTGGCCGAGATTGTCGATCAGGAGGTGCGGGCGCTGATCGAGACGGCCCACGATGAGGCCTGGCAGATCCTCAACGACAATCGCGACGTCCTGGACGCCCTGGTGCTTGAACTGCTGGAGAAGGAGACCCTCGACAAGGAGGAGGTCGCGCGGATCTTCGAGCCCATGAACCGTCGGGCCCCCCGTTCGGTGTGGTTGTCCTCAGCGGCACGGCCGGTTTCCGATCGGCCTCCGGTCATCCCCCCGCCCAAGTTGATCGCGGATGCGGCGGGCGCGGGGTCACCCAATGGTTCAGCCAACGGATCGAGCCCGGCCCCCCCGAATGGCCCAGAGCCGGCTTCCACCGACCTGCCGTCGGAGAATGCCGTCGACTCTGCGCCCGAGCCTCCGGCGTAGATCACCGTGGTCGAACCGATCGCGATGCCCGCGAGGTCGTCTCTGCCGGACTTCGATCTGGAGCGCGCTGAGGCGGCCGTGCGGGAGCTCCTGCTCGCAGTCGGGGAGGACCCAGACCGCGAAGGGCTGCTGGAGACACCTGCCCGAGTGGCCCGGATGTACAGCGAGGTGTTCGCGGGCCTGCGGCAGCAGCCCAGCGATGTTCTGAACACGACGTTCGACCTGGGCCACGACGAATTGGTGTTGGTGCGCGACATCGAGGTCTGGAGTCAGTGCGAGCATCACCTGGTTCCGTTCTTCGGGAAGGCTCACGTCGGCTACATCCCCAGCGCTGACGGGCGCATCACCGGTTTGTCGAAGTTGGCGCGGCTGGTGGACGTCTTCGCCAAGCGCCCTCAGGTCCAGGAAAGGCTCACGACCCAGGTAGCGGAAGCCTTGGTCGACGAACTCGGTCCACGCGGCGTCATCGTGGTGTTCGAGTGCGAACACCTGTGCATGGCGATGCGGGGCGTCAAGAAGCCCGGCTCGATCACCGTCACGTCCGCGGTTCGTGGCCAACTGAGGGATCCTGCGACCCGTGCCGAGGCCATGAGCCTGATCCTCGCCGGTCGATGACCAACCACACGGTCTTGGCGCGGCGGCCTAGGGTCGGTCCCGTGAGCAACCCGCGGGAGCCCTTGGGTCTACCCGGTCATCTGCGTGGCTTGGGGCGCACCGTCGTGATGGGCGTCCTCAACGTGACGCCGGACTCCTTCTCTGACGGCGGCAGATACGAGAGCCTCGGCGCAGCCGTCGATCACGGGCTCGCCCTGGCCGACCAAGGGGCTGACCTCATTGACGTCGGCGGAGAGTCCACGCGGCCAGGCGCGGAGCGGGTTCCCGAATCGGTCGAGCAGGCCCGAGTCCTGCCTGTCGTGCGCGCACTGGTGGCGCAAGGTGTGTCGGTCAGTGTGGACACGATGCGGGCGACCACCGCGGTGGCCGCAGTCGACGACGGCGCCGTCGTGATCAACGACGTGTCCGGCGGTCTAGCCGACCCATCCATGCTGGCCCAGGTTGCTCGGTTGGCAGTCCCCTACGTCGCGATGCACTGGCGGGGCCCGAGCGCCTCCATGGAGTCGCGGGCCACCTACGCCGATGTCGTGGCAGAGGTGCGCGACGAGCTTTCGCTTCGGCTCGTGGCTGCCGTAGAACTCGGGATTGACCCGGCGCGCATGATCCTCGACCCGGGGCTCGGCTTCGCGAAAACCGCGGAGCACAACTGGACCCTGTTGGCGCACCTTGAGCAGCTGGAGTCCCTCGGCCGCCCGTTGCTGATCGGTGCGTCACGCAAACGGTTCCTCGGTGCTGTGCTGGCTGACTCAACGTCGGGGGATCGTCCTCACGCGGGACGCGACACGGCCACCGATGCCGTCAGCGCTCTCGCGGCCCGGGCGGGCGTCTGGTGCGTGCGTGTGCACGACGTGAGCGGAAGCCTGGACGCGGTCCGGGTCGCCGCTGCTTGGCGGGCGGCCCAATGACCCTCGACCGGGTGGCGCTGCGTGGGCTGCGGGCCCGAGGCCGCCATGGCTGGTACGACCGGGAGCGAGCCGACGGTCAGATCTTCCTCGTGGACGTGGTTCTCCACCTCGACACAACTCCGGCGGCGGCGAGTGACCACCTGAACGACACGGTTGACTACGGACTGCTTGGCGAACGAGTCGTCGCTGTCGTCGAGGGCGAGTCGGTGCGGCTGCTCGAGACCCTCGCCCAACGGATCGCCGACCAGTGTCTGAGCGATCCGCGTGTGGTCCAGGTCGAAGTGACCGTCCACAAACCAGACGCCCCCATGACCGTGGGCTTCGATGACGTCGAGGTGTGCATCGTTCGGGGGCAGTTATGACCGAAGCACCCGGAGATCCGCGGCGGGCCGTGCTCTCGCTGGGATCCAACCTCGGCGAACGCGAGAACTTCCTCCTGGGGGCGGTCCAGGCTCTGTCAGACATGCCCGGGATCGTTCCGGTCGCGGTGTCTTCGGTCTACGAGACAGCCCCCGTGGGTGGTGTGGACCAGCCGTTGTATCTCAATGCCGTGCTCCTCATCGACACGACGCTGTCCCCGGTCGAGTTGATGGACGCGGCGCTGGTCGTCGAGGCTGCCCACGGACGAGTCCGCGCCGAGCGACGGGGGCCGCGCACGCTGGACGTCGACATAGTTGCCGTCGGGGACGAGGTCTCGGACGACCCGGCGATCACTCTCCCGCACCCCCGGGCTCACGAGCGGGCCTTCGTGCTCGTCCCCTGGGCCGAGCTCGATCCGGACGCGTCGTTGCCGCGCTGGGGAAGCGTCCTGGAGTTGCTCGGTACCCTTTCGCCCGCGGACCGCGGTTCGGTTCGGCTGTTCACCGGTCTGCACCTGACGGTGGGGCCGGGGCCGGGGCAGTGACCGCGACCACCTGGCGCACCTTGCTCGGCTGGGCCGCCACTGGCGCGCTCCTTGGATGGCTATTTGCGCGCTTCGTCTACATTGCTCGTGGCGAGGTCGCCAGCGTGCCCTTCACGGCCGCGATGGTCTTGGCGGTAGCGGGAGTCGCTCTGATCTACACGGCGTTCCGCAGTCGTGCGCGCCTCGAGGGCAGGCAGGGGACCAAGCCGCTGCCGCCCTTGGTCGGCGCCCGGTTGGCCGCCTTGGGTTTGGCGGCCTCCCGGGTCGGGGCCCTCGTCGCCGGCGGCTATGCGGGATACGCGCTGTTCCTCCTTGGTGATTTGACGACCGACTACCGAAGGGACGTCGCGCTCCGCTGCCTGTTGTGCATTCTCGGAGCGACCATCTTCATCATTGGAGCCTTGTTCCTGGAGCACGTTCTCAAGCTTCCAGAGGACTCCGACGAGGTGTCGGCGACCGGGTAGGCCGAGCTGGCCGTTCACCCGAGGCGAATCGACGGCTTGGCCGTGCGGCAATACCGGCGCCGCCGGAAGACCCGATTCTTCTTCCACAGCTTGGGTTTTTGCTCTTCAGACTGTCGGTACCGCACGGTGGATTTCGAGCATCAGTTCGTTTGCCTACACCCGTGGGAGGTGCTCCAACATGAACGGCTCGCTTGCTGATCAGCTTCGCGGAGTACTCGACCGCACCGATCTCGACCTCGCAGCTATGACGGGCAGCCAGGCGGCCGAGCTGGTCGCTGGTTTGGCCGAGGCCGAGTCCCGCATCGCGCTAGTCCGCCTCGCGGCAGAACGGCAAGTCTCTGAGTCGGGTGTGTGGGCGCTGGATGGGTCGCGGTCTGCGGCCGCATGGCTGTCCCGGGTTGAGCGACGATCCAAGGCGGCCGTCGGTTCGGACTTGAAGTTGGCGCGAGACCTCGCTGACCATTTGCCGGCCACCTCGGCTGCTGTGCGGGACGGCTCGGTGCCGGTGGGCCACGCGAGGGTGCTGGCTCGTGTGTGCACCCGCACCAAGGCCATGCGCGAGATGCTGCCTGACGCTGACCGCGGCGAGGCCCTCTTGCTGGCGCAGGCTGGCCTTGACCTGGCGGACTTCACCCGGTTCTGCAATGCGTGGGCCTATCGAGTGGACCCCGATGCAGCCGACGCGATGTACCGAGAAGCCGACGAAGATCGTTTCGTTCGAATCTCTCCCACCACCGGCGGTACCAAGCTCGACGGATTCCTCAGCCCGGTGGCCGGCGAGGGACTGTTGGTTGCGCTGCGAGCCGAGATCGGCGTTCCCACGGCGAGTGACACTCGATCTCACGGGCAGCGGATGCACGATGCGTTGGAGTCCATCGCCAATCGGGCCCTCGCCGGCGGTGGGCTTGGTGATCACGCCTCCGTTCGCCCCAGCGTGGTCGTCAACGTCGACTTCTCCACACTGCAGTCGTTGCAGACGGGTCCGGACTCCTGTGGGTCGGACGCACCGTCGCTGAGCCTGGTGCCTGACCCGCAACTCACCGGGCTCCCGGTCTTTGCCAGCCGGGCGCCCGCAACGCTGCAGCAGTCCGGCGAGATCGCGTCCGGCCCGGCGTTGAAGCGAATTCTCTGCGATTCGTCCATGACCCGCGTGGTCTTCGGCCCGCGTGGAGAGGTCCTCGACGTCGGTCGCGCGCAACGCACGTTCACCGGCCCGAGACGTCGAGCCCTAGATGCTCACGACGGAGGATGCATGTACCCCGGTTGCGGTGCGCCCCCGTGTCAGTGCGAAGGGCACCATACCGAGCCCGGGGGGTGGGCTGGCGGCGCCCGAACCGATGCGCGGGATGGCGGGATTCTGCTCTGCTTCCACCATCACATCCACGTGCACGAACGAGACATCAGCATTCGCCGCGATGACCCGGGTTGGTGGGTGTTCACCGACAAGCATGGACTCTCTCTAGGAGCTACTCGCCCGCGGTCTCTTAGCCCGGGCCTCTGGGACCCCTTCAACGCCGTGTGACCAAGCGCGGTCTCAAGCGCATCCGCACAAGAACCGGGCATTGCGCTCGCCCCGTCCGGCACGGCACAGCGGCTGCTCGCACATTCGGACTAGCCGACCCGATTGCTTCTCGGGCAGGGTATCGATCATGATCGCGCCGATCACCTCCCACATCGAACGCTGGCTTGCAGCCGGCGATGCAGGCGACCTGAAAGCCTTCGACGAACTGCTCCATCCTGACGTGATTGTGCACGCCCCTGCGGGCCTGTCCACCACGAGTTCTGAGGCTGAGAAGGCCGTGTGGCGAGAGGCGAAGTCCGCGATTCCTGACCTCCGTCATGCTGTGCAGGAGGTACTTGTTGATGGCGACGTACAGATGGCGCGCGTGGTCGTGACCGGGACGATGGGTGCCGAGTTCGGCGGCGTTGCCGCCACAGGTCGGCCCTTCCGTATGGACCAGGCTGTGATCGTCCATCTCCGTGAGGGGCGTATCGCAGAGGCGTGGGAGATCGCTGACGTGGGCGTCATCCGCGGATGACCGCTGACATCGGACCGAAGTGCCTACCGTTCTACATCGCCTTCTGACGTCGAAGCCGGGGCTGGTCCGAGCCCCATGGGCAAGATCGGCCGCGTCGGCTAGCGGCTCACCGACCTCTGGCACGATCAGCTGATGATTGGTGTGGATCGCGGCCGGACCACCGTGGGGGTCGGTGTTGAATGATTGAGCGCCTGACTGAGATTGCTCCCGGTGTCTGGGTCGCGACGTCTCGGCGCTACGCCACCACGTCGACGGTTCTGCTTGACGGTCACGGTGGCGCCGTGGTCGTCGACCCCGCTTGGGACGCCGACGAGCTGGCCGCTATCCCTGCAGACCTTCGCGCGTTGGGGGTCGGATGCGTGGCCGGGCTGGCCACGCATATCCACTACGACCACGTGCTCTGGCACCCCGATCTCGGTGCCGTCCCTCGCTGGGCGACGCCCGGCACAGCGCTGTATGCGGCGGCTCACAGAGACGAGGTCACAGCACCCCTGGTCGGTGACATCCCAGACGAACTGGTGTCCATCGCAGGACTGCTCGATGCGCTCCCTGGCGACACGCTTCCATGGAACGGACCGACGGCTCGAGTGTGGACCCACGACGCACACGCTCCGGCGCACCTTGCGCTCGAAGTCGAGGGCCACGGGGTTCTCATCGCTGGGGACATGCTGAGCGACGTCGAGCTGCCGATGCCGGACAGCTCCGCGCCGGATTTGGCGTCCTATCTGGTGGGACTCGACACGCTTGCCCCAGTCGTAAGCAGGGCAAGGCTGCTGATCCCCGGGCACGGCACACCAACCGAGCACCCGATGCGCAGGCTCGATGCTGACCGGGCCTACCTCGACGCGATCCTCAACGGTCGGGCCGTGGACGACCCCCGCATGGCGTACGACGGGATGGCCGAGTTGCACGCGGCCAATCTGGTCCAAGCGGCGCGGACGTCGTCGGCGTGATGTGGGGTGCCGCACCGGTTGGTCGGGCTGCGAGGCCTCCTGGCGATCAGGCCGTGCTAGGCCTCCCGGCGTAGGCCACGCCCAGCCTGAATACGGCCCACCCCACGCCAGTCACGGCGGCTGCGACCAACAGCAGACCAAGATCGGGCGCGAACAGAAGTATCGAACGGAGTGGCGCGCCGGCCAAGCTTGGGATCAAGACGAGAAAGACCCACGCCGCGGCCAGGGTGGTGAGCAGCGGGAAGAACAAGCTGAACCGACCAAAGCCGCTCGAGGCCTTGGCACGAACCTCGGTGCGATGCCGCCATGCCCAGACCATGCTGAGCAGATAGACGAGGGGCAGGAGAGCTAACGCGAGGAACAAGGCCTTCTGGAGCAATCGGGAGTCATCGCCGCTGAAGTCGAGGCCCAGTGCCCTCGCAGTGATGCCCTCGCGGAGCCGGCCCGTTTCCCCGAACCCGAGCCCACTGCCGGCGTTGACCATCACGACAGCCCCGTTCTTCTCGCCGGGGATGAGCGTCGCGAGCGATTCGAAACCAGGGCTCGCCCCGGCATGCCAGACGGTTCCGTCGTCTGCCACGTTCCAACCGAAGCCGTAGTTCGGCGATGCCGTATTAGCTGGACGCATCATCGTCGCCTTACCCTCGGCGCTCAGCACATCGTCCTCGCCGTTCATGATCATCTGCAGATAGAGCGCCAGATCGTTGGCGCTCGCGACAATCCCACCCGCTGGAGCCGTTCCACGGTCGGTGGCGTTGTCCGAGAGCGCTCGTTTGGTGAAGAACCAGGGCGTGTGCCCGATCGCCATCGATTCATGGACCTCGCCGTCAGTCGCGAAACTGCGCTCCATGCCGACCGGCTCAAGGATGTTGGTCGCCACATAGGCCTGGTAGCTCTGCTCGCTGACGACTTCGATCAGGCGGCCGAGAATCTCGTAGTTGGCGTTCGAGTACTCCCATCGCTCGCCGGGCTGATGGGCCAGGTCTTCCACTGCAAGCCGTTCAACGCGGCCCGCAAGCTCGCCCTCCCGACCGTTCCCTTGCACGGTGGAGAAGCCGCTCGTGTGGCTGAGCAACTGTCGGATCGTGATGGCGCCGGTCGCCTGGCCCGAGAAGACGTCCAGGTATTGGGAGACTCCTGCATCCAGGTCGATCTTTCCCGCCTCGACCAGTTGCATCACGGCCAGCGCGGTGAAGCTCTTGGAGATCGAACCGATGAGTAAGGGTGTGTCCGGGGTTACGGGCCTGTCAGTTCCGGCCTTGGCAACGCCACGCGCACCAACGGTGGTGATCTCACCCACAGTCACGACGGCATAGGCCAGTCCGGGCACACCTGAAGCAGGCATCTCACTGTTGATGACCTCGGCTATCGCCGCGTCGGGCGCGGCTGCCGGAGCAGCGGCGCCAAGCGCCACGGCAAGGATCGGCAGAAGTCTCCGCGCGGCTCCAGTCCCGAAGGTCATTCGACCGGAAGGCGCCGCGTCGTCAGCAGCCAGATCCCTAGCCAGCCTTCTCCGATCATCGATGGCACGGCCACCAGGACGAGGAGCAGCCCGGAAACGGTCGAGTAGTCGGGAAGGGCCAGGTGGGCGACGGTGTCGACGGCATAGGCGAGGCCGGCGAACGCGAGGACGTAGCCCATGGCTCGTGGTGCGAAGCCCGAGCGGGCGACGAGCACCCCGAGCAGCACGAGGTGGACAGCGAACAAGCACAACCCCAGCTGCCACGTGGTTTCGAAGGCCTCGATGGCTTGCATCGTCTGCGCCGCCTGGGCGTCGGCCGACACGGCGACGGTCGTGGCCAGGGTCAGCGCCTGGACCAAGAAGACGAGGGCGACGCCAAGCATGACGCTGTAGCCGAGGCGGAACCAAGCCATCACGAGGGACAGGTCTCGGTTGACGCTACGGAACACGACTTGAAGAGCCCATGCCAACGTGATGTCGAGCAGCACGATGAGTAGGAAGGCCAGGATGCCGGCTCGCAACAGCGCGGGGGAGTCGCCGATGTTTGCCGTCGTCGCGAGCGGATCGCCTGCCACCACAAGGCCCTCGAGAACGAGGAAGTTGGCGATGATCGCCAAGCCGAACATCAGCAGGTACGACGCACCGGCGATTCGAGCGATGAGTCGGGTCTGCGCGCCGGACGAGAGCGTTGGATCCGGCTGCGTGGTCCGGGTCGCCACGGATGGGGCGGTCACAAGTTCTCCTCGTTGAGTGATGGGTGGGTTGCCGGGCCGTGTTCGCCCGCTAACTAGGCGCCGGCCGGGCGGACGACGATGACGGCCTTGCCGGTGATGCGCCCGGCGTCGAGGTCGGCGATGGCGTCGCGGACGCGCGCCAACGGGTATCGGCCTCCGATCAGGGGAGCCACCGAACCTGCGGACAAGAGGTCGGCCAGTCGATCCAGGGTTTCGTGGTGCTCGCGGCTGATGAACGACGTTAGGCGCTTACGGGAGAAGACGGAAAGGAAGACCGCCCGGAGGTTGCGGCCGATACCCCCGGTCACTGGGCCGCCGCCCTCACCTCCGACGATGACGAGGGTGCCCGTTGGCGTGAGCGCTCGCTTCAGCCGTCGTACCGGGTTGAGCCCGCCGGCGTCGATGATGAGGTCGTAGCACGTACCGCCGTCGAGGTAGTCGCCGTTGGCGTAGTCGATGACGTGCTCAGCCCCAAGGCTCGTTACCGCGGCGGCCTTGGCCGCGCTGGACACGCCCGTGACGTGAGCGCCGAGCGCAGCCGCAATCTGCACGGCGTAGCTGCCGACCCCGCCAGAGGCGCCGATGACGAGGACCGACTGACCGGCCTCGACCCGACCAACGTCGGTGAGTGCCTGCAAGGCCGTACCCCCCGAAATCGCGGCTACCGCGGCCGACTCGAAGTCCAGCGCCTTCGGTTTGTGGCTGAGCTTGCGCTCGGGGGCGGTCGCGTACTCCGCGAAGGTGGCGCGCCCGATGCCGAACACCTCGTCCCCCACCTCGAATCGGCGCACATCCTTGCCGACAGCGACGACGACGCCCGCCAGATCGAGTCCCGGGACCGGCTGCTTCGGCCGGGTCAGGCCGAATCCCAGCACGCGAATGAGGTACGGCGTGCCGCTCATCAGGTGGCACGTGCCGCGGTCGACCCCGGCGGCGTGGACCCGGACGAGGACTTCGTCGTCCGCGATGGTTGGTCGATGGAGCACAGCGTCTTGGACAACCTCGGCACCGCCGTAGCGAGGGGTGATGACCGCCTGCATTCGGACGGTTTCGGAGATCGCCCCTGTTGACGGGACATCCTGGAGGTCATGGGTGCTGGGGGGCACGAGAATCCTTCCGACACGGTGTCGTACTTAGTACGAGAATGCGGCTACGGTACTCGTACTAAGTACGATGGTCAAGCCCCCGTCGAAGGAGTTCCATGTCCAGTCCCGTTGCTCACGTCCCCCTGACCAGGGAACGTGTCCTCGATGGTGCGGTCGCGCTCGCCGATCGGATCGGGATCACGGCTCTCACCATGCGTCGGCTGGCGACCGAGCTCGGCGTGAAGCCGATGACCATGTACCACTACATGCCGTCGAGGGACGCCATCGTGAAAGGCATGGTCGAGCGCGTCTTCGCCGAGATCGACCTCCCTCCAGAAGGTCTGCCCTGGACGAAGGCGGTCCGCGTCCGGTGCCTGTCCGCACGCAGGGTTCTCAATCGGCATCCATGGGCCGCACCGCTGATGGAGTCGCAGAGGTCGCCCGGGCCGGCCAATTTGGGCCACCACGAAGCCGTACTCGCCTGCCTGCGGCGAGGCGGCCTGTCTTGGCAACTGACAGCGCACGCGTACGCGGTCCTGGACAGCTTCGTCTTCGGCTTCGCCTTCGAGGAGGCGACCCTCCCGTCCTCCGAGGGTGAAGCGTTCGCCGACGCCACGAAGGAAATCGCCGCGACGTTTGACCCGGGCGAGTACCCCCTGCTGACGACCTTCGCAGCCGAGCACGTCCTGGCACCCGGGTACTCCTTTGGCGACTCATTCGAGTTCGGCCTGGACCTGATCATCAGCGGACTGGATCGGGCCGCGCGTTCGGAGCGCCGCGCGGGCCCCACTCCTGACGCCGGGTAAGCCTTCCGACCCGTCTCTGCGGCAACCATCCTTGGCCACCACCAGCGGTGGGGATCGTTCGATGGTCCGTCGACTGGGAGGGCTGCGTCCGTGCGATCACGCGTTGGTCGATCGGTAGCCGCTCAACCCAGGCATTCTTGGGTGATGGTGAGCAGCGATCTGTGGGACGAGCGGACAGCGGCGGTCTATGACGAGGAGTGCGCTGAAATGTTCGCTCCCGAGAAGGTCGGGTGCACCGTGGACTTCTTGGCCCAGTTGGCCGGGTCCGGTTCTGCGCTGGAGTTCGCGATCGGTACTGGACGGATCGGCATTCCGCTCGCAGAACGAGGGATCGCAGTTGCCGGCATCGAGCTCGCACCCGCGATGGCTGCCCGGCTAAGAGAAAAGGTCAGTGAGGAGAAGCTATCTGTCGTGGTTGGTGACATGGCCACGACCACGGTGCCGGGCGAGTTCGGCCTGGTGTACCTGGTGTGGAACAGCATTGCCAACCTGCGGACGCAGGCCGAGCAGGTGGCCTGCTTCCGCAACGCGGCAAGCCACCTCGCGCCCGGCGGACGGTTCGTGATCGAGCTGTTCGTGCCGCCGCTGCGCCGGCTTCCCCCCGGCCAGGTGGCCGTACCCTTCGATGTTTCTGAGGCCCACACCGGGTTGGACACTTTCGACCCGGTCACGCAAGAGTGCAGTTCCCATCACTACACGCGCCAGCCTGATGGGACCGTGCGATACGGCGTGGGGAACTTCCGCTACATCTGGCCAGCTGAGTGCGACCTCATGGCCCAACTCGCTGGGATGGAACTGGAGACGCGCGTGGCGGACTGGGACGGCTCACCGTTCAGTGCTGATAGCGAGAAGCACGTCTCCGTGTGGCGCACGGTGGTGTGACTCAGCCGACCGTCATCGCCATCCGCGCGCGGCCTACGAGAGCGCAGTGATGACCTTCGCGATGCGCCGAGAACGAGTTTCCTCGGCTTTCGCGTCGGAGACCTGGCGGCAGAACTCCTTGCGCTTGGAGTAGGAGAGTGCGGCGAACTGGTCGCTGAGCCCCGCATCTTCCAGGGCGACGGCCAGCGCGGGGGGCACGTCGACGGATCTAGGGCCGGTCACCAGTTCCAGGGTCACGTGGACCCGATCCCCGGCCGAGAGTCCGGCCGCCTCACGATGCTCCTTGGCCAGGGAGATCAGGAACCGTCCACTGCGAACCGCAACCGTGCTCGGGTAGGTGTAGTCGCCCAGCCACACCGTCACGCCGGGTGTCTTCGACGTCCCGAGCTCGGCGAGGTTGGCTGCGGGGACCTCGAGGCCGGTGTTGTTCCCGAAGGCCAGGATCGTCGTGTCGAAGGTTGTCTGCACCCTCAGAGGCTAGGTGCCCGCTCTCTCTCGACCGGACAGGACTGACGAACAAGCGCCGACTATCTGGTCAGTACCTCGGGGTGTGCGGCTACGTACACGCCGGTCAACGCCAGAGCCATGGCCCCCTCGAGCATGGTCTTGTCGCCGGCCTCCGTCACGCAGTGTTCAGCAAACTCGTGCTGGTGGTTGACGACTGGCCAGCAGTGAACCGCGAGGTCGGCGTGCAGGCCCGGGACCAGTTGGCTGACGTTGCCGAAATCGGTCGAGCCAGACACCGCACCCGCCGGGTCCGCGGTGTACGGGCGACCCAACGCGAGGCAGGCCGCGGAAAAGATCTCTGCCAGCCCTGTGTGCGCGTCGATGGGCTCGTAGGCGTTGCCCACGCGAATGATCTCGACATTGGTGCCGGTCGCGGTGGCGGCCCCCTCGAGGCACGCCTGCACCCGCGCCCGAAGATCGTCGAGGTCGGCCGCGTCGACGGCGCGCAGGTAGTAGGAGGCGGTGACTCGGTCGGGCACGATGTTGGGCGCTGCGCCGCCATGGGTGATGATCCCGTGAACCTGTTGCAGCGGACGTAAGTGCTGGCGCAGCAGGGCGATCGATGTGTAGCCGAGCACTAGGCCGTCAAGGGCGTTTCGACCCAACTCTGGCGCGCTGCTGGCATGCGACGCGTGTCCGGTCACGACGACGTCCCACTCCTCGATGGCGAGCGCACGCGGTGCGTGGTCATCGAACGGTGAGGGGTGGACCATCATGGCCGCGTCCACGTCCTCGAAGGCGCCCGCACGGATCAAGTCGACCTTGCCGCCCCCCGCCTCCTCGGCGGGTGTCCCGAGAACGGTCAGTCGAAAACCGAGTTCGTCGGCGAACGGAGCCAGGGCAAGGCCGGCTCCGACCGCTGACGCGGCGATGACGTTGTGGCCGCACGCGTGCCCGACTTCAGGAAGGGCGTCGTACTCGGCACAAACGACCAGGTGCGGTCCCCGGCTACCCGCTCGCGCCGCGAAGGCCGTGGGCAGGCCGTAGGCGGGGTACTCGACCGCGACCCCGTGCTGGCTGAGCAGATCGACGCAGCGCCCCGACGAACGATGCTCCGCGTACGCCAGCTCGGGGTCGGCCGCGAGCGCGTGCGAGAGCGCGATCAGGTCGGCGGAAGCGCCATCCACCAGGGCGCGTATGCGTTCCACCTGGGTCGGCTCGAACGTCACCTCGGCTGCGTCCAGCTTGGACACTCGGTCCACTCCTTCGTATACGTAGCGCAATCAGAAGAGCACGTACAGTGATCGTGGCGTGTGTTACCCCAGCGAATTCTTGGCGTGCTCCCGAACAAGCCCTACCCTCACCGCATGAGCCGCCATTCGCCTCCACGACCTTCCGGCGGCTGGTTCGCCCTCATCTTGGCATTCATGACTGCGCTCGGTGGTGCGTCCTTGGCGAGCAACGCCCCGGCCGGCCCTCCCCGGGTGGCCATCGGCTGGGCCACCGTCCTGATCGCCATCGCCTTCTTGATGTTCTCCCGTTTCCAGCGGTCCACATCGCTGCGACTGGCGCGCACCGACCACGCGCGCCGTCGGGACAGCTTGCGCTTGCGCGAGGAACTGGCCGAGGCTCACCTCCGGTCGCGGCTGGCCGTGGAGCGTTCGTACGCGGCCGTCGCGCGATCGGAGGTGTTGGCCGCCGAAGTCAGCCGCCTGATCGCGGTCCTCGCTGCCGCCCCGCCGCCCACCGTGCAGTACGTCACCCTTCCCGCGACCGGTCCCGCGCCGACGGCGCACGAGGCCGTTGCCGCGGTTGAACCGAGCGTTGAGCCGAGCGTTGAACCAACGCCCGAGCCGAGGCTCGAGCCCGCAGTCCGCCCGGCTCCCGTGGCCCCAGCCGCGCGAGCCGACGATAGAAACTTCGGCACCGAGTTCGATCTGCCCTTGGTGGCCAAGCCCGCTGCGGCCAGTCCACCGGCGGTGCCGATCGCGCCACGTCGCGAGGCGCCCTTCGTCTCGCCCGCGAGCCCCGTCCCCGCGGCAGACCCACGCATTGGCGCCTCCTCGGCCAGTGAAACGCCGCGATCTGGGCAGCCGGTGGTTCCGATTGCACCGCGTCGGGCCGCGCCCTTCGCCGCCCCCTCGGCTCCCACGAAGGAACAGCGCAACCGGGTCGACCTGCGCGCGGTTGAGTCCAACGATCAGTTCGCGCAAGGCGCCTGAACCACCGACTACTTGTCGACGTCGCCCAGCACGTAGAACATCGATTTCAGCACTGCGGCCAGATCGGTGAGTTGTTGTCCCGGCAACAGCGCCTCGAGCACCTGAACGTTGTTGAACGATGCCGACCGAAGCTTCAGCCGCCAGGGCACCTTGTCGCCGGTCGAGACCAGGTAGTAGCCATTGATACCGAGGGGGTTCTCGGTCCAGGTGTAGGTCTCTCCCTCGGGCACCCGCAGGACCTTGGGTAGGCGCACCGAGTACGGCCCGTCCGGATGGCCCTCGAGCTCGTCGAGGCACGCCTCGATCAGATCCAGGGCCACGCTGCTTTGCTCGACGAGGACTTCGTAGCGTGCCAGGCAGTCGCCGGACGACCTGAGTACCGGACGCAGGACACCTCTGGCGGTGAGCTCCCCGTAGGCGAGGTATGGCTCGTCGATGCGGAGGTCTCGGCTGCCACCGCTAGCGCGGGCGACCGGCCCGGAGAGCCCGTACGCCGAAATCAGTTCCTCGGCGAGGACGCCGATTCCTTCGGTGCGACTGCGGAATCCCGCGTCGTCGATGGTCTCCGCGGTCGTGGTCTGCAGGTCCGCACGGACGGAACTGACTGCCAGCCGTACGCGCTCAAGCCAACCCGCGGGCGGGGCAGCCTTGAGACCCCCGACCTGGTTGGCCATCGCGTGGATCCGGCCCCCGGCGTACTCCTCCAGCACCTGTTGAAAGTGCTCCCGCGCCTGCCACGCCGTGGTGGTGTCAAGGAAGGCCAAGTGATTCAGCACGCGGGTCAGCTCGGCCAGCAGCGTACGCAACCACGTGGCGCGCTCGGGTACGGCGATCCCCAGCATCCGTTCCACGGACAACACGATGCCAAGCTCGTTGGCGAAGGCGGACAGCCAGTCGTGGCGATTGGCGAGGACGAGGGCCTGACGGTAGTCCCGAACCTCGAACAGCTTTTCCGCTCCGCGGTGCACCGAACCGACGCGTGGTTCCGCCGAAACGATGGTGTTGTCATCGACGGTCAGCCGCAGCCGCAGGGCGCCGTGACTGCTGGGGTGATGCGCTCCTAGATCCACCACGAGGGCATCGGTCGCGAGATCTCGGGTGGTGACCTCTAGACGGCTAGGCACGGGCCGCAGGGTCTCATGCGCCTGGCACGAGCAGGGGGGCGGCAACCCTTCTCGGGCCACCGCCCCCCTGGTCGGAGGGAAAGAGGGCTAGCTGGAGCCCTCCGGGGTCTCGCCGTGGATGAGCTCGTCCTCGACCACGTCGTAACCCTCGGTCTCGGGGTGCCCGTGCTTGCCGTGCGTCACTGCGAACTCCTCCTCCGGTGAGAGCACCAGGCGGTGGCGCCCGACGAGGGCGAACCACAAGATGCCGAGGACGAAGAAGATGGCGACTCCAGTGATCACGCCTCGGTAGTCAGGGTTGAACGGAAGGATGATCAGCGTGGCTCCGGCGATCACTGCCGCAATCCCTGCACCGATGACGCCGACCGGGCTCTTGTATGGACGGTCCACGTCGGCGAACTTCGTGCGCAAGATCAGGTAGGACACCATCTGCAGGAAGTACGAGATCACCGCGCCGAACACGGCGATGAGTAGGAGCTGCCCGGCCACGAACGCGGCGTCCTGGTCGTCCCGTAGGGCGTCCAGTCCGAAGATCAAGGCCAGACCGATCACCGCGGAAGTGACGAGCGCTACCCAGGGAACCTCGCGGCCGCCCGTGAGCGACAGCGACTTGGGGTAGTACCCCGCGCGTGACAGGGAGTACATGTTGCGCCCCGCCGCATACATGATCCCCTGGAAGGACGCCACGAGCCCGATCAGGGCGAACAAGGACAGCAGCGCTGCGATGTCGTTGTTGGGGAAGATCGCGCGCAGCCCGTCCAGGAACGGTTCGCCGCTTTCCGACAGCGTCGCCGAGCCGACGACCCCTGGGTTGAGGATCAGCACCAGGAACGCGGTCGCGAGGAGCGTGAACATGCCGGCGAGGGAACCTCTGGGGATGTCCTTTTGCGGGGTGTGGGTTTCCTCAGCGGCGAGCGGGAGCTCCTCAATGCCAAGGAAGAACCAGATCGCGAATGGCAAAGCGAGCAGGACCCCGGACCAGCCGTACGGCAGGAACTTGCTCTGCCCGGCTTCGGGAACGATGTCGAACAGCTTGTCCGTCGAGAACTCTCCGGACACCAAGGCCATGATGAAGAAGAACCCCAAGACGCTGAGGGACGCGATGGCGATGACGACGGCGAACCGGAAGGACGTCGACGATCCGAGTGAGTTGAGGCCTACGAAGAGGATGTAGAAGACGGTCACCCACGCCCATAGCGGCATGGTGAAGTCAAAGAGTTCCTTGGTGATCTCGTTGGCGTAGAGCCCGCAGAAGGTTCCGACCACGGCCGTGGTGATCACATACTCAATCGTTTCCGCGAGCCCGGTGATAAAGCCGCCCCAAGGACCCATAGCGGATCGACCGAAGGAGTAGGCGCCACCGGTGTGCGGCATCGTCGCCGACATCTCGGCGATGCTGTAGATCATCAGCACATACATCAGGCCGATGACGACGGTGGCGATGAGCAGCCCGCCCCAGCCCGCCTCACCCAGTCCGAAGTTCCAGCCAGAGAAGTCGCCGCTGATGACGGCAGCGACCCCGAGAGCCCAAAGGGACCAGACCCCGGCATGTCGTTTGAGCGAGCGTTTTTCGAAGTAGTCGTGCCCGGCCTTCTCGTATGTGACCCCAGAGACGGACAGATTTTCGCTCACGAACTCCTCCTCGGCGCGGCGGTCGAGCGTGATCGCTCAAGGGAGTTATAGACCCATCAATGGTCCGAATGTGTGACTTTGGCCTCTTTCGAAGCGAGGAGATTCGGCCCCCGGCACCCTGAAGGGTGGGCGGTCGGCGGCTAGCGTGGCCCCATGGAGTACGACCGCATCTTGATGCCGCCGGGCGAACGCCCCGGGACCGACGCCGCCCCCGGGGCCTGGATCCCGGTCTCTCCACGGTTGGCGACGGCCCGCCGCTGGCTCCTCGTGCTAGTTCTGGCCCCTCTCACCCTCGTGGTGTCAGGCGCCTTGGCACTGACGCCGGCTGCGTGGAGTGCGCTGGTGGCCCTGGCACTTGGCTGCGTGGCGGGCGGCTGGGTCTGGTGGCTGATCGGCCGTCAGGTCGCGGCCATCGCCTACTCCGAGCGGCACGACGATCTCGTGGTCCGTAGCGGGATCCTGTTTCGCCGGACGGTCATCGTTCCGTACGGGCGCATGCAACTGGTGGACCTGCGGACCGGTCCCCTCGATCGGCGCTTCGGAATCGCGATCGTGCAGCTTCACACGGCGGCGGCGACGACGGACGCGACGATCCCCGGGCTCACCATCGATGACGCGGCGCGGTTGCGGGACCACCTAGCTGCCCTGGGTGAGGCACGGTCGGCCGGACTGTGAATGGGCTCAGCACCCAACCGCGGCGCCTGCACCCCCTCACGCCCGTCGCGCGCGCTGGCCGGCTCGCGGGGCCGGTCTTCTTCGGCTTGATCCTTCTCGCCCGCGGGGACATCCCGGGTGGAGCCTTGATCCACTTGTTGGTCGTCCTCGTGGCAACCGCGCTGATCGTGGGGGTCGTCGCAGGATTCGCATATCTCGCGTGGACCCGAACGTCGTTTTGGTTCGACGACGATGGTGACCTACGGATCGCGAGCGGGATCTTCCAGCGGCAGGAGCGCCGCATCCAGCTGTCCCGGCTTCAGGCGGTGGACGTGGTCCAGCCGCTCGTGCCTCGCCTCCTCGGACTGGCTGAGCTCAAGCCCGAGGTGGCCGGTGGCGACTCGGGCTCGGTCACCTTGGCGTATCTCACGGCCGATCAGGCCGGCGAGCTTCGCAATGAGCTGCTCGCCCGGGCGGCGGGTGTCCGCACCGGTGAACAACAAGCCGCCCCCGAAGCCCCGGAGCGCGTGCTTCTGCGAGTACCCAACCGGGATCTGTTGATCTCACTGATCATCAACGAGACGCTCATCATTGGTGTGCTCATCGGTGCCTCCGTGATGACGGTCACGTTCTTGACCCAGGGTTTTGCGGGGCTGCTCGGTGTCTTGCTCGCTATCGGCATCCCCGGGGTGTCCGCAGTCAACGGCTACCTCGCCAACTTCGACTTCACCCTCGCTGAGTCCCCCGACGGTGTTCGGCTCAGGCGTGGACTGTTGAGCACCCGCGCCCAGACCGTGCCGCCCGGGCGGGTCCAGGCCGTGGAGATCGCCCAGCCGCTCCTGTGGCGCTCAAGAGGTTGGGTTCGACTTCGGGTCAACGTCGCCGGGTACGGAGGAGACGCTGGTGACAACGGCTCGGATAGCACCCTGCTGCTGCCGGTAGCGCCGGTTCTCGTGGCCAATGCGGTGTTGGCCCGCGTGCTGCCTGGGGTCGAGGTTGAGCAGGTCCTGCTCACGTCTGCCCCGCGCGCAGCGCGCAAACGCGCGTGGCTACAGGCTCCCCGACTGGCTGCCGGTCACGATGATGTGGTCTTCGTGGCACGAAGCGGGCGACTGGTGCGAAAGCTCTCCTTGGTGCCGCACGTGCGCACGCAGTCCGTACGGGTGACCCAGGGGCCGTGGGAGCGCGCGCTTGGGCTGGCGTCGATGCATGTCGACTCCACTCCCGGCCCGGTCCATGTGACCGCTGCGCACCGTGAGCTGGCTGACGCGAACGAGATGGCGCACGCTCAGGCCGCTCGAGCAACCGCGGCCCGCCGCGCAGCACCGCCAGAGCGCTGGATGGATGAGCGCATGAACAAGTTGCGGGCCCGCCGAAATCCAACGCTGGCCACGACGATCGAAGATGCGGACGATGAGCGAGCCGGCGCCTCATGAGCGACCCCGAGGCCGCTGCGGCCGCGTTCGACCTGTCCGATCCGATCCTGATCGCGGACCCCTACCCGGCCCTGGCGGCCCTGCGAGCCGTGGGCCGCCCGGTCTGGCATGACTCCCTCGAGATGTGGCTAGCGGCGCGCCACGCCGATGCCAGCGCCGTCTTGCGCAACCGCCGGCTCGGGCGGGTGTTCGTCCCGCGGGTTCCCGAGGAGATCTGGGAGACGTTCAACTGGCTGCATGCGGACTCGATTCTCGACAGTGAACCGCCCAAGCACACCAGGCTGCGTTCGTTGGTGGCCAAGGCCTTCGCGCGCGGCCATGTGGAGCGGCTTCGGCCGCGGGTCGGCGCCTTGGCCGCGGAGCTGCTCGACGACGTGGACCCGGCGGAATTCGACGCGTTGGCGGACTATGCGGAGCCGCTGCCGGTCATGGTCGTCGCGGAGCTGCTCGGTGTCCCGCGGGAAGAACAGGCTCCGCTGCGACCGTGGTCTCAGGCGATCGTGGCGATGTACGAGTACGAGCGGTCTGCCGAGCAAGAGGCTGCGGCCCGTCGCGCGGGTGAGGAGTTCGCTGCCTACGTCAGCGTGTTGGCGAGGCGGCGTCGTGCTGATCCGGGTGACGACTTGGTGACCCACCTGGTTCAGGTCGAAGAGGCGGGGGAGCGGCTCAGCGAGCGCGAACTCGTCGCCACCTGTGTGCTGCTGTTGAACGCTGGGCACGAGGCCAGCGTCAATGGCTTCGGGAACGGCCTGGTGGCGACCCTGCGCAACCCGGGCCAATGGAACCGGCTGTGCCGGGAGCCGGCGGCACTGGCCGCAACTGCGGTGGAGGAGATGCTCCGGTTCGACTCCCCGCTGCACCTGTTTGAGCGCACCGCCACCCAAGACGTGGAGATCAATGGAATCACCGTGCGGCAGGGACAGAAGATCGCTGCCTTGCTCGGGTCGGCGAACCGGGACGAGGACGTGTTCGTCGGGGCGGACACCCTCGATCTGGGGCGCGATCCCAATCCGCACCTGGCCTTCGGCGCGGGAATCCATTTCTGCCTGGGAGCGCCTCTGGCGCGCTTGGAGCTGCAGACCTCGGTGCCTCTGCTGGCCCAGCGGTTCCCCGATCTCGGCCTGGTCGGCGAACCCCCGCTACGCCCGACCTTTGTCCTTCGCGGCTATGAACAAGTGCTCGTCTCGGCCCCCGCGCCTCGTGACGAGTGACTGCGTCAGCCCTAGAGGGGGTGTCCCGTGCGGGGGTGCTTTGAGTGGGGGAGGCCGCCGCGGGTCTGCAGCAGCCAGCCGAACCCCCCGAGCCCAGCCGGATCCAGGAGTTCGCGGGCCAAGGTCGACTCACCTTCACTGATCCCCAGCGCCAGCAACGCCTCCCGTTGATGGGTCAGGAAGGTCACGTCGGCCAGGTCTGACGTAGCTGCGGCGCAGGCGTCGAGAGCAACGTGGGCGGTGAGGTCACAACTGCCGTCCGGAACAGGAACCACGACGCGGCCGCGTTGATGGCCGATCAACGTGCCGTTCGGATAACGGCCGGCGCTGCGCTCGTCGGTCGTATGCGCATAGTCCACGGCCAGCGCTGCCCCGGCTCGGACCCGTGCGACCAGGTCTGCCCACAGGGCATCCCTGGGCCGGCCAACTTCGGCCCGCTCGCCGGCGTCCAGGTCCCACCATCGGTCCAGCCACGCCACATCTGTGGGGCTCGGCGTTGTCTGCGCGAACTCCTCTCCGGACTCAGGGTCGATGGTGACGGCCCGTAGTTCGCCGGCCGAGTTGCGTGTGATCACGGGACACGGCACGACGTCCAGGAGCTCGTGCGCCATCAAGAGGCCCACGACCTCCGTCGGCGTTTCCGGTTGCCAGTCCACGGTGTTCGGAAGATGGGAGGGGCGATCGGTGACATCGATTCCGATCAGCCGCCAGCGGCTGGGAGTCAACTCCGAGAGCATGGCCAGGAGTTCTCCTCCGCCAGCTCCCACATCGATGACGGCGAAGCCTTCGGGCTCGGCGAGGGCGAGGTCGAGGTCCTGGGCCAGTCGCGCGATCGCCGAGGCAAACAGTGGGTTGTGGGAGGAGGTCCGAAAGTGCCCGCGCGGCCCCTCAGGCCGGCGGTAGAAGCCGCCAGGGCCGTACAGAGCCCGGTGCCAGGCCTGCTCCCAGGGGACTGCTGTCATGGCCGTGACGCTAGGCCACGGGACCAAGGCGTCCTGCGCCGATACGCTGACCGAGTCCGGTACCCGACAGGACTGGAACGACGATTCCCTTGAAGCCAAACCCCGAACCGATGGCTGATGTCGACCTGCGCGCTTCAGTTGCCGCGCGCCCGGCCCGCCTGTCTGTTGGCGTGGTCGGCACCGGACGAGTGGGAGCGGTGCTCGGTGCTGCGCTGACGTCCGTGGGACATCGCGTGGTGGCGGCCTCGGGCGTTTCCGAGCGCTCCCGCGACCGAGCTGAGGCGTTGCTCCCAGGGGTCCCACTGGTACCTCCGCAAGAAGTGTGCGCGCGAGCGGATTTGGTTCTCGTCACGGTCCCGGACGACGTTCTTGCCGATCTGGTTTCGGGACTCGCGGCCACCGATTCGATTCGCGCGGGCCAATTGATCGCCCACACCTCAGGGCGGTTCGGTGTCACGGTGCTGGCTGCGGCCTCCGAGGTCGGGGCACTGCCCCTCGCGCTGCACCCGGTGATGACGTTCACCGGCACCTCCATGGATCTGGCTCGGCTCGCGGGCTCGACGTTCGGCGTGACGGCCCCCGACGCGCTACGCCCCATCGCGGAGGCGCTGGTCGTGGAGATGGGAGCCGAGCCGGTCTGGGTGGCTGAGGACTCCCGGGCGATCTACCACGCGGCCCTGGCGCACGGGGCGAACCACTTGGTGACGCTGGTGGCGCAGGCGAGGGATTTGTTGGCCCTCGCCGGTGTTGACGATCCGGGCCGTTCGCTGGGGCCGTTGCTCGCGGCGGCGTTGGACAATGCGCTTCGCGAAGGCGATGCCGCACTCACCGGGCCGGTGGCACGCGGTGACGCGGGGACCGTGGCGGATCACCTCCATGCCCTGGAACACAACGACCCGTCGGTGCTCATGACCTATCGAGCCCTGGCGAGAGCCACTGCGGATCGGGCTTTGGCCTCTGGGCGACTACGTCCGGAGCAGGCCGAGGCGCTGTTGGACGTACTCGCCGGCCCCGTAGAACGCCGAGCCGATGACTGAGGATTCGACGTCGACCCCGACTGTGGTGAACAGCCGCGCAGCCCTGGCCGAAGCAACACGTGACAGGACCGGGCGGGTCGCGATCGTGCCGACCATGGGTGGACTTCATGACGGTCATCGGGCGCTGATGCGCCGAGCCCACGAGGTAGCCGTACCAGGTGGTGGTCAGCATTTTCGTCAATCCACTCCAGTTCGGGTCGGCCGCCGACCTCGCGCGCTACCCACGGGACTTGGCGGCCGACGTCGTCGCCTGCCGCGAGGAGGGTGTTTCGGTGGTGTGGGCGCCGCCGGTTGACGTCATGTATCCCGTCGGAGGCTCCCGGCCATCACCGTGTCCTCCGGGTTGCTAGGAGCCCGTTGGGAAGGTCGTTCGCGCCCGGGACACTTCGACGGTGTGCTCACAGTGGTGGCCAAGCCTTGGTCAGGTGCGACCGCAGGTCGCGGTCTTCGGTGAGAAGGACTTCCAGCAGCTGACGCTGGTTCGGCGGATGTGCGCGGACCTTGATCTCGGGGTCACCATCGAGGGAGTCGCAACGGTGCGGGACCCCGACGGGATGGCCTTGTCCTCACGGGCGTCGCGGCTGTCGCGGGGGGGTCGGATATCGGCTGGCGCGCTCTGGCGCGCTCTGCAAGCGGGAGCCGCCGCTGTCGAATCCGGCCCGGCGGCCGTACGGGCACAGGCAGCCATGGTCCTCGCGGGAGACCCGACGGTGGAGCTCGACTACGTGGCCGTCGTCGATCCCGTGTCGCTCGACGAGGTGGATGCCGACCACACAGGCGCGGCGAGGATTCTGATGGCCGCCGAAGTCGAAGGCACCAGATTGGTCGACAATCTGCGCGTGGAGTGCGCATGAGCGCCCGCCTTCCGGATCGGCTCAGCGCCGCCCCGCCTGGGTGGCGCGCCGAGGCCGATGTCGTGGTCATCGGTAGCGGGATTGCCGGCCTGACCGTGGCCCTTCGCGCGCGCTCGGTGGGCACCGTCTTGCTGGTCACCAAGGCAGATCTGGGCGACGGTTCGACCCGTTGGGCCCAGGGCGGAATTGCTGCGGCGATCGGGCCTGGCGATAGCCCGGACGAACACCTGATGGACACGTTGGTGGCCGGTGCCGGGCTGTGTGATGTCGATGCGGTACGGGTCCTGGTCGATGAGGGTCCCGCCGCGCTGCGCGGACTCATCGAGCAGGGTGCGACCTTCGACGTCGACGCGGAGGGCGGGCTGTCCCTCACCCGTGAGGGCGGGCACCACCGCAACCGGATCGTTCATGCCGGAGGCGACGCCACAGGTGCGGAGATCTCCCGTGCGTTGGTGCTGGCCGCGCTCGAGGACCCGGACCTTGAGATCATCGAGAACGCGTTGGTGCTCGACCTGCAGACCGCCGACGACGGCGCTGTCTGTGGCGCCACCCTGCACGTGATGGGGGAAGGACAGCGGGGAGGCGTCGGATCGGTCGGTGCACGCGTGGTGGTGCTCGCGACCGGGGGGATGGGCCAGGTCTTCGAGCAGACGACGAACCCGGTCGTCTCCACCGGGGACGGGGTAGCTGTGGCCCTGCGCGCTGGCGCCACCGTCGCGGACCTGGAGTTCGTTCAGTTCCACCCAACCGTCTTGTACCTGGGAGTGGATTCACGCGGGCAGCAGCCATTGATCTCCGAGGCTGTGCGGGGAGAGGGCGCCTATTTGGTGGACGACGACGGTAAGCGGTTCATGCTCGGCGTCCATGACCAGGCAGAACTCGCGCCACGGGACGTCGTCGCCAAAGCGATCATGCGCACGATGCGCGCATCGGGTGCTCCCCACGTCTGGCTCGACGGGCGGCACTTCGGCGCCGAGATGTGGTCGCGCCGTTTCCCGACGATCCTCGAGTCGTGCCGCTCGTACGGAATCGATGCGGTCACTGACCTGATTCCGGTGGCTCCGGCCTGCCACTACGCCAGTGGGGGCGTCCGCACCGATCTGCACGGGCGCACGTCGGTGCCCGGGTTGTTTGCGTGTGGAGAGGTCGCGTGCACCGGGGTGCACGGGGCCAACCGACTCGCCTCGAACTCGCTGCTCGAGGGTCTGGTCTTCGCTGAACGGATCGATGCGGCCCTCGCACAAGGCCTCCCCGAACGGCAGGCACCGGCGAGCGGTACGCGACGAGCCGGCCTCCTCGACCCCACGGCGCGCGCCGGGATCCAGGCGACCATGACCGAGGGTGCAGGGGTGCTGCGGAGCCGGAGCAGTCTCGAAGTGACCGACGCCAAACTGCGTGATCTCGGGACGGCCACGAGCAGCGATCCGTGCACGGCAGCCTGGGAGACGACCAACCTGCATACGGTGGCGTCCTTTCTCGTTGCGGCAGCGGCTCGTCGCGAAGAGACGCGAGGGTCACACTGGCGTGAGGATTTCCCCGACGTCGATGACGTGCACTGGCACGGTCGATTGGTGGGCTGGTTGTCCGACGGGCGACCCGAGTTCAGGTTCGAGCAGATCCCCGACGAAGCCGCATCGCTGCGCTCTGGCAAGGAGACGCCATGACCGAGGAGCCAAGCTCCCTCACGCCCGAGCTCGCCGAACGGCTGCTTTCGAGTGGTCTCGATCCGGCCGCCGTGGAGTCGCTGGTCCTGGCGGCATTGGCTGAGGACCTCGACGGTGGCGTTGACGTGACGTCGACAGCCACGGTCCCGCCGGACCAGTACGCCGTGGGGGACCTCGTGGCGCGGGCCCCCGGAGTCATCGCTGGGTTGGATGTGGCCGAGGTGGTTTTCGCCGTCGTCACCGACGGCCTCGGCCGGGTGGAGCGACGCGCGCGAGATGGCGAGCGCGTCGAGCCCGGAGATGTACTCCTCACGGTTGAGGGACGGACCCGGGCGTTGCTCACCGGCGAACGCACGGCGCTGAACCTGCTGTGCCGGCTGTCCGGCGTGGCGACGCTGACCCGCCAGTGGGTCGATGCCGTTGCGGGCACCGGGGCGGAAATCCGCGACACCAGGAAGACGACGCCGTTGCTGCGGTCGCTGGAGAAGTACGGCGTGCGCTGCGGGGGCGGCACGAACCATCGAATGGCGCTCTCGGACGCGGCGTTGGTGAAGGACAACCATGTGCTCGCCGCCGGCGGCGTTTCGGCAGCCTTCGACGCGGTACGAGCGATGTTTCCGGAGGTGCCGGTCGAGGTTGAGGTGGACACCCTCGACCAACTAGCCGAGGTTCTCGATGCGGGCGCGGACCTAGTCCTCCTCGACAACATGAGCGAGGGCGAACTCACCGAGGCGGTACGGCTCACGTCGGGCCGGGCTCGGCTGGAGGCCAGCGGCGGCCTCACCCTGGAGACGGCTCGGTCCGTGGCCTCGACCGGGGTCGACTATCTGGCCGTCGGCGCCTTGACCCACTCAGCCCCGGTGCTGGACATCGCCCTTGATCTGCGCCCGGTGGAGGCCGACTGATGCTGCTCGCCATTGACGTCGGCAACACCAACACGGTCCTCGGGCTGTTTCGTGCCGAGCGACTCACACGGTCCTGGCGTGTGCAGACCGACCCACGCGCAACCGGCGACGAGATGCTCCTGACCTTCCGCGGGTTGTTGCATGAGCAGCCGGAGATCACCGGGGTGGCCCTGTGCTCGACCGTCCCCTCCGTGCTGCGCGAGATGCGTGTTGTCCTCGAGCATTTCCAGGAGCGGGTGCCGATCGTCATCGTCGAGCCGGGCACGAAGACCGGAGTGCCGGTGCTGACCGACAATCCGAAGGAGGTTGGGGCCGATCGGATCGTGAACACCTTGGCTGCTCACCACCTCTTCGGCGGGCCGTGCGTGGTCGTCGACTTCGGTACGTCGACCAATCTGGACGTCGTCAGCGCACAGGGGGAGTTCCTCGGCGGGGCGCTGGCCCCAGGGATCGAGATCTCCATCGAGGCACTAGCCTCGCGCGCCGCCCAGCTGCGTCGGGTCGAGCTGGTCCGGCCGCGCGGGGTGATCGGGAAGAACACGGTCGAAGCCTTGCAGTCGGGTGCCTTGTACGGCTTCGCCGGTCAGGTCGACGGACTCGTGCGCCGCATCGTTGACGAGCTCGGGGAGCCCTTGACGGCCGTCGTTGCCACCGGGGGGTTGGCCCCGATCGTCGTTCCGGAGTCGGAGTGCATCACCGATCACCGCCCTGATCTGACGCTCGTCGGCCTACGTCTGATCTACGAGCGCAACACCTGAGGAGCCTGTGGCGTTTCTGACGCGCGGCTGCGGTATCCGCAAGCGACGTACGGCATGGCGAGCCGCTGGGTCCGCGTCGATGCGACCCGCGTGCCCAGTTCGCCGACGCGATGCAGGATCTCGTCGCGGTCGGCGCGCAGCCGGACGAAGGAATAGGAGCCGACCAGTCCGACCAGCTCATCGACGGAAAGCCTCTGTCGATGGGGCCACTGCGCGCTTTCGGGCGAGGTGAAGTGCGCTCCGAAGTCCGGAGCGCCCAGGTCGTCGACGGCCGAATAGCGATCCTCGCCCTCGATCAGGTCGGACAGCTCGGCCATCCAGGGGACGCGATCGTCGCGGGTGTTCCAGACCACCGAAAATTGGCCACCAGGGCGTAGGACGCGAGCGATCTCTGCGTGCGCGGTCTCCGGGTCGAACCAGTGGTAGGCCTGCGCCGCGATGACCGTGTCCACCGAATGGTCGGCCACGGGGATGGACTCGGCTGTGCCGTCGGTCGTTCGACCGGGAAGCGCGTGCTCGGCCAGCTCCCGCATGTCCCGGTCGGGCTCAACGGCGAGAACGTCGTACCCGAGTCGGTGGGCCGCGCCAGCGAAGAGCCCTGTTCCGGCGCCGAGGTCGACGACTCGGGCACCCGCCGCCCCGCTACACCACCGAACCGCCTCATCGGGGTAGCCGGGCCGGAAGCGGTCGTAGTCGCGAGCCCCGGACCCGAACGACAAGCGGCGGTCGGCCCAGGTCGGGCGTTCGGCGTCTTCCACGTGGGCAGCCAAGCGGAGTCAACGCGCTGACGCCACCCGGTTAGCCTTGCGCCCCATGACCGATGCTCCGCACGTCGCCGGCCCGAACGGCGATGACCTTGAGGACGCCCTACCTGAGCAGATGCGCGTGCGGCGGGCCAAGAGGGAGCGCATGCTCGAGGCTGGTGTCGAGCCGTATGCCCTGGGGTACCCGCGTACTCACACCTTGGCCGAGGTGCGTGCGGCCTGGCCGGGCCTCGAGGCGGGGGACGAAACCGGGATCGACGTCTCCGTCACAGGGCGCGTCATGTTTGTCCGCAACTCCGGGAAGCTGTGCTTCGCCACGTTGCGCGCCGGAGATGGCACCGAACTGCAGGTGATGCTGTCCCTGGATCGGGTGGGCGAGGAGTCGCTGGTCGACTGGAAGGCGGACGTCGACCTGGGTGACCACGTGGGCGTGACGGGCGAGGTCATCTCGTCTCGCCGGGGGGAGTTGTCGGTGCTGGCCGCCACGTGGGCCATGACGGCGAAGGCGCTGCGTCCACTGCCCGTGGCGCACAAGGCGCTGTCCGAGGAGACCCGCGTTCGCCAGCGGTACGTCGACCTGATCATGCGACCTGAGGCTCGAGACATGGCGCTGCTTCGTCCGGCCGTGGTGCGCTCGTTGCGCGACAGCCTGGCCAGCCGTGGCTTCGTCGAGGTCGAGACGCCGATGCTTCAGACGCTGCAAGGCGGTGCCACCGCGAGACCGTTCGTCACCCACGCCAATGCTTTTGATCTGGACGTCTATCTGCGGATCGCGCCGGAGCTCTTTCTCAAGCGCTGCGTCGTCGGGGGTATCGAAAAGGTCTTCGAGATTAATCGGAACTTCCGCAACGAGGGCGCGGACTCCACGCACAGCCCGGAGTTCGCCATGCTCGAGTTCTATACCGCATATCAGGACTACGAGGACGTCGCGGCCCTCACGCAGGCCTTGATCCAGGAGGCTGCCGTCGCGACCACCGGCTCGACGACGGTCACGCATGTCGATGGCTCGGTGGTCGAGCTCGGCGCCGACTGGCCGCGGGTCTCGATGCTTGTGTCCCTGTCCGAGGCTCTGGGCGAGTCGGTCACGCCGGACACCCCGATCGAGCGACTACGCGAGCTCGCGGACTCCGTCGAGCTCGGGTACGACCCCGCGGCCATCCACGGCAAGCTCATCGAGGAGTTGTTCGAGCACCACGTCGTGCCCACGTTCGCAGGCCCCACCTTCGTCATCGATTTCCCGGTCGATACCTCCCCGCTGGTCCGCCAGCATCGAAGCCAGGCCGGGGTTGTGGAGAAGTGGGATCTCTACGTCGCGGGTTTCGAGCTGGGAACGGGGTACTCCGAGCTGGTTGATCCGGTCGTCCAGCGCCAGCGTTTCGAAGAGCAAGCCCTGCTGGCGGCGGCGGGCGACGCCGAGGCGATGCCCGTGGACGAGGACTTCCTTCGGGCGATGGAGTACGGCATGCCGCCCATGGGTGGCGTCGGATTCGGGATCGACCGTCTGCTCAAGGCGCTCACCGGGGTCACCAGCATCCGCGAGACGATCCTGTTTCCGCTCGTCAAGCCCGAAAGCTGATGACGAGGACAGCGCGGGCCGAACCGGGGCCCCAGGTGACGGTCCGCCCTGCCCGCACGCGTGACGTACGGGTGATCAGGACCCTGGTCGACCAGCACCTCGTGGACCGCAAGTTGCTGGGCAAGGCGACCGTGACTCTGTTCGAGGACGTCCAGGAGTTCGTGGTCGCCGAGTGCGCCGGCGCGGTCGTGGGCTGTGGGGCCCTGCACGTGCTGTGGGAGGACCTCGGCGAGGTCAGGACGCTCGCGGTGGACGAGGGCTTTGCGCGCCAAGGGATCGGTTCGGTGGTGTTGGGTGAGTTGCTGCGCCGGGCCAGCGATCTAGGGGTGACCCGGGTGTTCTGCCTGACCTTCGAGACCGAGTTCTTCACCCGCTTCGGTTTCAAGGAGTTACACGGGGAGCCCGTCACCCACCAGGTCTACGAAGAGCTCCTGCAGTCTTACGACGAGGGTGTGGCCGAATTCCTCGACCTGGACCGGGTCAAGCCGAATACTCTCGGTAATACCAGAATGATTCTGCATTTACGGTGAGTATGTCCGAACATTTGCGCGACTAACGTCCGAGCATTAGGCTGGATCAATTGTTGCCGACCCTGGAGGAAATTCATGGCGCAGAAGGTCCAGATCATTCTCGTCGACGATGTCGACGGTGGGTCGGCGGACGAGACGGTGAGTTTTGCCCTCGACGGAACCGGGTACGAGATTGACCTCTCGCACAAGAATGCCGCGCAGCTGCGCGACGCGTTGGCGCCGTGGGTTGGCTCGGCGCGCAAGGCGAGTACGTCGCGACGTGGGCGCGGGCGCGGTCGGCAGGCAGGCGACGCGGGTGAGATCCGCGCGTGGGCCAAGAGCCAGGGCATCAAGGTCAGCGAGCGCGGGCGGGTCAGCGCAGAGGTCCGCGCTCAGTACGAGGCTGCACACTGACCGTCGACCGAACCGGTCCGAAGTCGCGGGCCGTGGTGTCGGTCCGCTGGGCTGACATGGACGCGTACGGACACGTGAACAACGCGGTCTTTTTGAACTATCTCGAGGAAGCTCGCGACCAATTGCTCACCGGGCTTCTCGGCGATGCCGCGGACGACATCGTCATCGCGCACGTCTCCATCGACTATCGCCGGGAGATCACCCTCGAACACCAGCAGGTCACGGTCGAGTCCACAGTGACCGGATGGGGCACGTCGAGCATCCGAACCTCCGAACTCATCACTCTCCCCGACGGATCGATCTCGGCCGAGGGCAACACGGTCATGGTGGCTCGCGACAAGGCGACCGGCCGCAGCCGTCCCCTCACGCCCGCTGAACTCGACCGCCTGTCTCCTCCCGCGCCTGGGTAACCGACCGCGTCGGCGGGTTCAGCACGAGGAATGGCAGACACGGCATTACCCCGTGGCGAGGAGTTCGGGCTGCCAGTCGGCGCGGGGCTGGGCGTGCAAGGCCCAGAAGTGCTCGGCCAGCGCTTCCGGCTCGTACCCGGGGGCGGAGCCGAGGGAGCCTTGGATGGTGATCGTGGCGGCGTGGATGCCGTGGGGGCCGACCTCCTTGGCCAGCGCCAGCACGTAGTTGCGCATGGCCGCCTTCTGCATCCCCAGGCCCACGCCGGTCAGCGAGGGGTTGGTCGCGGCGACGCTGCCAGTGAACAGCAACGTGCCTCGACCTGCGGCCCGCATGGCGGGGAGGACCGCTTGGCTGGAGGCCACTGCGCCCAACGCGCCCAGCCGAAGCCCGGCGGCCAGCGCGTTCGGCGTGACCTCGGATGGGAGCCCGTCCACCCAAGCCGAGGGGTTGAAGACCATGACGGCCGGATCGCCGACCGATTCTCGAATGTGGGCGAAGGCGGCTTTCAGCGAGGCCTCGTCTGACGCGTCCGCGCCGATGACCACGGAGTCCAGATCCGGGGTCTCGAGGGTCCCGCCCTCGCGGACGACGAACACCGGCAGGTAGCCCTCGGCGGCGAATCGCCGGCCGATCGCCAGGCCCATTCCGGGCCCAGCGCCTACCACGACCACCGCATCAACGAGCTCAGCCATGGCCCAACCGTACGATGCTTCGCGACCGCTCCGTCGGGCTCTGTTCGCCCTTGGCGTACCCAACCGGGAAGCCAACACGCCCATTTGCTGTTGCAAACAGGTGACACCCGACCGGAGGAGACGGCTTCTCGGCGGTGGTCACGGCTAGCATGAGATGGACCCGCCTCCGGTCCCCGGGGGACGGGCACCGCCCGTGCGAGGAGCGCTGAACATGTTCGAGAGATTTACCGACCGCGCGCGGCGGGTGGTCGTCCTGGCCCAAGAAGAGGCCCGGATGCTCAACCACAACTACATCGGCACCGAGCACATCCTGCTCGGGCTGATCCACGAGGGTGAAGGTGTCGCCGCCAAGGCGCTCGAGTCGCTGGGCATTTCCTTGGAAGCCGTGCGCCAGCAGGTCGAGGAAATCATTGGTCAGGGCCAGCAGGCCCCGAGTGGCCACATCCCGTTCACGCCGCGGGCCAAGAAGGTGCTCGAGCTCTCGCTTCGTGAGGCCCTTCAACTCGGTCACAACTACATCGGCACCGAGCACATCCTGCTGGGGCTGATCCGTGAGGGTGAGGGCGTCGCTGCCCAGGTGCTGGTCAAGCTCGGCGCCGACCTCAACCGGGTCCGCCAGCAGGTCATCCAGCTGCTCTCCGGCTACCAGGGCAAGGAGCCGGCGGCCGCCGGCGGCCCGGCCGCTGAGGCCCCCTCGACCTCGCTCGTGCTCGACCAGTTCGGCCGCAACCTCACCCAGGCGGCGAGGGAGGGCAAACTCGATCCGGTCATCGGCCGCGAGAAAGAGATCGAGCGCGTCATGCAGGTCCTGTCCCGCCGCACCAAGAACAACCCGGTGCTCATCGGAGAGCCGGGCGTGGGCAAGACGGCTGTCGTCGAGGGTCTTTCGCAGGCGATCGTCAAGGGCGAGGTGCCCGAGACCCTCAAGGACAAGCAGCTGTACACCCTCGACCTCGGCGCGCTCGTAGCCGGCAGTCGCTATCGCGGTGATTTCGAGGAGCGGCTGAAGAAGGTGCTCAAGGAGATCCGCACCCGAGGCGACATCATCTTGTTCATCGACGAGTTGCACACGTTGGTCGGCGCCGGTGCGGCCGAGGGCGCCATCGACGCAGCCAGCATCCTCAAGCCGATGCTGGCCCGAGGTGAGCTGCAGACGATCGGCGCGACCACGCTCGACGAATACCGCAAGCACCTGGAGAAGGACGCGGCGCTGGAGCGCCGGTTCCAGCCGATTCAGGTGGCCGAGCCGACCCTCGCCCACACGATCGAGATCCTCAAGGGCCTGCGCGACCGGTACGAGGCCCACCACCGGGTGTCCATCACCGACGCAGCCCTCGTCGCCGCGGCGACCATGGCCGACCGCTACATCAGCGATCGGTTCCTGCCTGACAAGGCGATCGACCTGATCGACGAGGCCGGATCGCGGCTGCGCATCCGTCGGATGACGGCGCCCCCCGATCTTCGTGAGTTTGACGAGCGCATCGCCTCCGTCCGCCGCGAGAAGGAATCAGCCATCGACGGCCAGGACTTCGAGAAGGCGGCCGCGCTGCGCGACAAGGAGAAGACCCTCCTCGCTGAGAAGGCCACTCGCGAGCGCGAGTGGAAGGCGGGTGACATGGACGTGGTCGCCGAGGTCGACGAGGAGTTGATCGCCGAGGTGCTGGCTGCATCCACAGGGATCCCGGTGTTCAAGCTCACCGAGGAGGAGTCGGCCCGACTGCTCCACATGGAAGACGAGCTACACAAGCGGGTCATCGGCCAAGAGCAGGCGATCAAGGCGCTGTCCCAGGCCATCCGCCGTACTCGCGCCGGCCTGAAGGACCCCAAGCGTCCGGGTGGGTCGTTCATCTTCGCCGGCCCCTCCGGCGTCGGGAAGACGGAGCTGTCCCGGACGCTGGCCGAATTCCTGTTCGGCGACGAGGACTCGCTCATCCAGCTCGACATGAGCGAGTTCTCCGAGAAGCACACCGTGTCCCGCCTGTTCGGCTCCCCTCCCGGCTACGTCGGGTACGAAGAGGGCGGGCAGCTCACCGAGAAGGTGCGCCGCAAGCCGTTCTCGGTGGTGCTCTTCGACGAGGTCGAGAAGGCGCACCCCGACATCTTCAACAGCTTGCTGCAGATCCTCGAGGACGGTCGGCTGACGGATAGCCAAGGACGCGTGGTCGACTTCAAGAACACCGTGATCATCATGACCACCAACCTCGGCACCCGTGACATCTCCAAGGGCTTCAACCTCGGCTTTGCCGCGACCGGCGACACCGAGGGCAGCTACCAGCGGATGAAGGCCAAGGTCCAGGACGAGCTCAAGCAGCACTTCCGTCCCGAGTTCCTCAACCGGGTCGATGACGTCATCGTGTTCCCGGCGCTCAGCCAGGAAGAGATCGTGACCATCGTCGACTTGATGCTCGCCAAGCTCGACGAGCGGCTGCGCGACAAGGACATGGGTATCGAGCTGACCACCAACGCCAAACAGCTCCTCGCCGAGAAGGGGTACGACCCGGTGCTTGGGGCGCGGCCCCTTCGGCGGACCATCCAGCGCGAGATCGAGGACGTGCTCTCGGAGAAGATCTTGTTCTCCGAGTTCAACCCCGGTCACGTGATTCTGGTCGACGTCGAAGGCGAGGACGACACCCGGACATTCACCTTCCGCCAGGAGGAGAAGTCACCGGTTCCTGACGCACCTCCGGTCGAGACCGCCGGATCGCCCGAATAGTCCCTCAACCGCCGCTCTCAGGGGAGTTGTGACGCACGGCCGGGGAGTTGGTAGGCGGCCGTTCCCAGGGGTTCGACCAGTCCGTCGCTGATCAGCCCGGCCAGCGCACGTTCGCGTTGGACCGCCGTTGGCCAGGCCGCCTCGAGATCCGACGCCGGTACGGCTCCCGGCGCGTCGCGCAACACTCCCAACAGCCGCCCGCGCGCCTGTCGGTCCGTTCCCTCGTAGCTTTGGCCGCGCCGGGCTGGTCCGTCCCAGGCGGGGGAGCCCGCCGCGAGCCACGCACAGGTCGAGCGCACGGGGCACGCCGAGCAGCCGGGCGCCCGAGCCGTGCAGATCACCGCCCCGAGCTCCATCACCGCGGCGTTCCACCGGGCGGCCCGTGCGGGTTCTGCGGGGAGGACGGACTCGGCCTGTTGCCTTTCGGGCGAGGAAGGCGCACCGGGAGGCTCGTACTCGGCGCCGGCGACGAACCGAGCGAGCACCCGTCGGATGTTCGTGTCCAGGACCACCTGCCGCTGACCGAACGCAAAGGCGGCCACCGCGGCCGCCGTGTAGTCACCGACTCCAGGTAGCGACCGCAGGGCGTCGTAGGTCTCCGGGACCGAGCCACCGAAGCGGTCGACGCAGGCCTGAGCTGAGGCATGCAGGCGCAGCGCACGGCGCGGATATCCGAGCCGCCCCCACGCGGAGATGGCCTCACCCGGTGGTTCGGCAGCCAGGTGCGCTGGCTCGGGCCAACGTTCCAACCAGGTACGCCACACTGGCAGCACCCGAGAAACCGGGGTCTGCTGGAGCATCACCTCGGACACCAGAATGCCCCAGGCGCTGCAGGACGGGTCACGCCAAGGCAGTGGTCGGTGACCGGCGTCGTACCAGTCGAGCAGTACCTGCTGCTCGACGGACCTCAACTCGGCCACGGCGTCCCTCGTCCGGTCGATCCCGCTCATGTCAGGGCTTGAGTCTCCTAGGGTGGCTGCCGTGAGTTTCATGCGACCCGTCGGTCCGCTCCCCGCGCGCGTCTATTGGGTGCGACGGGCGATCATCGCCGCGCTGGCTCTTCTCGTGCTGCTCGCCGCGTCCTGGGTCTGGGGAGCTGCCTCGGGAGACGACCCCGAGGAGGTCGCGCTTCCGGTGACCTCCAGTCCCGCGGCCAGTCCGTCTGATTCCGCGTCACCGGCGGGTTCCTCGTCACCGTCCGCTTCCAACTCGCCTTCCCCTACGGCCTCCGCGTCACCGTCCCCGACGGCGTCCAAGAGCGAAGCGAAGGTCTGTGCGGATTCGGTCATCGCCGTGACGGCCAAGTCGGATCGGACGACGTACGCGTCCGGGCAGAACCCCAAGTTCACACTCACGATCACCAACACCTCGAAGAAGACGTGCACCAGAGACGTGGGTCAGAAGGCCAATGAGCTGTTCGTGAAGCAGGGGGACACGCTGATCTGGTCCTCCGACCACTGCGCCCCGGGAGGGTCGGCGAAGGTCGTGTCCCTGCCGGCCGGCCAGTCCTACGTCACGGGCGTTGCGTGGTCGCGTACCGAGTCTTCGAAGGGGTGTCCCAAAAACCCCGACGATGCGCCGCCAGGCACGTACGCGCTGACCGGTCGCAACCTCACGGTCGTCAGCAAGCCCCAGGCCTTCGCGCTGGCCTAGCGGTCTCAAGTAGTTGCCCCAGACCCCCGATGGGGTACAGGGGAGGGCCGTCCGTGTCGCCCCTCGGCGGAGGTGTGGTGACGGCCATCGAAGTACCTCCACCTACCCCCGTTCGCCCAGTGAGCATCTTCATCGTGGCCGGGACCTTGGCTCGCGTCCGGCAGCTCGAACAGCGGGTGACGGGTCATGACTTCGCCCTCGTCGGATCCGCCCGTACCGCCGAGCAGGCCGAAGTGCTGGTCACCCGCGTACGCCCATCCGCCGTGCTCGTCGATTTGGAGTTGTTCGGTGGTGGGCTGGAGGCCATCGAGCGGATCATGGCCGCAGCACCCACGCCGATTATCGTGTCCGGCGCAGCAGCCGAACACCCTGAGGCGGCCATCGCTGCCGGAGCCGTCGACGTCGTGGGCGCGTTGGACGTTCCCGAGGACTCACCGCAGTACGCGGAGTTCCTTCGGCGCCACCTCCGTCTGGCCAGCCGGGTGAAGGTCATTACTCATCCGCGGGCCAAGCTTCGGGCCCGCCGAGTGGCCGAGGGTTCCAGCAGACCCGGCGGTGCCCTTCCTCCCGTCGTGGTGTTCGGCGCCTCGACCGGTGGACCACCGGCTCTCGCGACGATTCTTGGAGAGCTCCCGGCCGAGTTCGAGGCCGCGGTTCTTGTCGTCCAGCACATGGCTGAGGGATTCGTCGAGGGGCTCGCGCGCTGGCTGGACGGTGTCTGCCTCATGCGGGTTGTTGTGGCGGCGGACGGTGAGCGACTCCTCCCCGGAACGGTGTACCTGGCGCCCGCCGGCCTCAACTTGTCGGTGCGATCCGGTCATCGGGTGGAGTTGCTGGAGCCGCCGGTCGGCCAGTACCACGTCCCCGGCATCGACCAGACGTTCGCGAGCGTCGCGCACCAGTGCGAGGAGCGAAGCGTCGGAGTGCTCCTGACCGGAATGGGCCGCGATGGTGCACATGGCCTGAAGTCCATGCGCGACGCAGGGGCCGTCACGATCGGGCAGGACGAGGCGAGCAGCGTGGTGTGGGGGATGCCTGCCGCAGCTCAGCTCCTCGACGCGGTCGATTTCGAATTGGGGCTGCCCGAGATCGCGAAGGCGGTGGTCGATGCCGTCCGCAGGCTCGTGCCCGCCAGCACCAGCGTCCCGGTCGAGGTGGACGTCTCATGACAGCCCTCCTGACCGATGCCGACTACGCGTTGATCCGCAACTACCTCCGCGGTACGGCTGGCCTGGAGTTCGACGTCAGTCGACGAGTTTCCCTGGCTGGCGTCATGGCAGAACGGCTGCCCAAGTCCGGGCAGGCCGACATGGCCAGCTACGTGCGCTATATCGACCGACCGGATGGCGCCGCCGAACGTCAACTGCTGCTCGACGACGTGACCATTCAGGAGACCCACTTCCATCGCGCCCGACCGCAGATCGACGCGCTGCGGGACCATCTGTTGCCGGAGCTCCTGGCCGCCGCCGCTGAGTCCGGTCGCGGCCTCACCATCTGGAGCGCGGGATGCAGCACCGGCGAAGAGGTCTACACCCTGGCCATGTTGGCCCTGGAGGCTCGTGAGCGACTGACATCCGGGGCTCTACCGCCCATTCGTGTGGTGGGTACCGACGTCTCGTCGGCGGCGTTGGAGGTCGCGCGGGCCGCAAGATATGGCGGGCGCACGATCGACCTGGCTGAGCCAGGCGCCGTGGCGCGTTGGCTCCAGCCAGAGGCCGGGGGTGGCTTCGTCGTTCGCGATGAAGTGCGCAGGTTGGTCGAATTCGCCCACCACAACCTGGTCACCGAGCTGCCGCCGTTCCCCGACGGCGCCGTAAATCTCGTGGTCTGCCGCAACGTCACCATCTACTTCTCGCGGGCGACGACCAAGGCACTGGTCCAGCGCTTCAGAGCAGTGCTTGGGGCCGCAGGATGGCTGCTGCTTGGCCCCGCCGAGACCTTATGGCAGGTCTCCGACGCGTTCTCCTTGGTCGGTGTCGGCGACGCTTTTGCCTACCGCCCCGCCGTAGTCGCACCGTCGGTCTCACCTTCGGCGACGCCGAGTTCAGCGTTGTCCCCGCGCGTATCAAGGGGGACGGCGCATCCGGCGGGGCGTCCGTCACCGCGCCCTGTGCCACCCGTGGCCATCGGACCCAAGGCCCAGAGGTCGGGGGCAGGCACCACTGCTGTGGTGAGGCCGGGCGAGGACCTGCTGTCCTCGGCTCGTACGGCCATGGACCTGACCAAATACGCCGAAGCCGCGGCCCTAGCGACGGCTGCGGCCCAGGAGGATCCGCTCCTGACCGAGGCCTATGTGGTCGCCGGTCACGCGTACGCAACGTTGGGTCGCGACGCCGAGGCCCTCGGCCCACTGGGTCGCGCCGTGTACCTGGACTCCCGCGCTGGCCACGCCTGGTTCCTCCTCGCTGGTTCGTTGGGTCGCACGGGTGATCGGGCCGCCGCCGCTCGTGCGTATCGGGCCGCGGCAGTAGCACTGCCGTCGGCGCCCCCGCAGGCCGTGCTCGGGCTCTTGGACGGCACGCCCGTGGAGCAGTTGGTGCAGTTGTGCCATCGACTTGCCGATGACCTGGAAGAGCTGGACACGATCAGGAGGGGCGCGTGAGCGGGTTCATCACGTTTCGGATCGGTGCGCGCGAGTTGGCTGCGCCGCTGGATCAGGTACGCGAGGTCGTGCGTGCGGTCGGCGTGGAATCCCTGGCCGGTGTCCGAGCCCCGGTGACGGGGCTGCTCGAGCTACGTGGGGATCCGCTGCCCGTCGTCGACCTCCGGTCTCTCCCCGAGGAAGGCGACCTCGGTGACATCTTGGTATTGATCGGCGACGCGGACGGCCCGCTCGGCCTCGCGGTCGATCGGGTGGACGAGGTTGTTCCTGCGGACGCCCTTGTGCCCGATCCTGCGCCGCGTCCGTTGGGGCTTCCCGCGTACGTCCAGGAGGTGATCCGGTCGGCCGACGATGGCCGCCCGGTCTTCTTGGTCAACCTTCGCATCCTGGCCGGTGTCTCGTCGGTCGCACCACCGGCTCCCAGCCACGCCTGAGTCCTGCCCGGCGTCCTAGACGTAGCGCTCCAAGATGCTCGACTCGGCGACTCGGGACAGCCCTTCACGAACGGTGCGTGCGCGGCTCTCCCCGACCCCGTCGACGGTCTGTAGATCCTCGATGCTGGCTGCCAGCAGCCGCTGCAGCCCGCCAAAGTGCTCGACCAGCCGGTCGACGACCAAGGTGGGGAGCCGGGGGACTTTCGCGAGGAGGCGGTAGCCGCGGGGGGAGACCCCTGCGTCCAGGGACTCGGTGGGCTGGCCGTGGCCGAGTGCGCGTGCGACCGCAGACAGGTCGAGAAGTTCGGTGCTGTCGAGGTCGTCGAGAGCCTCCAGGATCTGTTCGACCCGTCGCTGACGGCGGCCCACTGCGGGTGCGTAGTCACGGACCACGAGGTCCCGGTCGGTGTCGACGCCGCCGATGAGTTCGTCGAGCTGCAAGGTGAGCAGCCGACCGTCGGTGCCGAGTTCTACGACGTAGCCGTCGATCTCGCGTGCGATGCGGCGCACCATCTCCAGGCGCTGCGCGACCGCGCACACATCGCGAACTGTGACCAGGTCCTCGATTTCGAGAGCCGACAGTGTGCCGGTCACCTCATCCAGTCGAAGCTTGTAGCGCTCGAGGGTGGCCAGGGCTTGGTTGGCCCGGGACAAGATCGCAGCCGAGTCCTCCAGGACGTAGCGTCGACCATCGACGTACAGCGCGATGATGTGCATGGACTGGCTGACCGAGATCACCGGGAAGCCGGTCTGTTTCGCGACCCGTTCCGCAGTTCGATGGCGGGTGCCCGACTCCTCCGTGGGGATGGTCGGGTCGGGGACCAGCTGCACGTTGGCGCGCAGGATCCGGGTGGCCTCGCGATCGAGAACGACGGCGCCGTCCATCTTGGACAGCTCGCGCAGGCCGGTTGCGCTGAAGGCGACATCCAGGCCGAAGCCTCCCGTGCTCAACGACTCCACGACCTTGTCGTTGCCGAGGACCAGCAGGCCACCGGTGCGGCCACGCAGGATGCGCTCCAATCCGTCCCTCAAGGCCGTACCGGGGGCAACGGCCGTGAGAACCGAGCGCAACACGGTGTCTCGGTCGGCGGTCTTGTCGTCGCGCGCTGACATGCCCGTACGGCCTCCCCGGTTGGTTCGAGGGAGTCTATCGGCGCTTCGGAGCCTCCCGGGACCCGCGAATGCGGGCGACCGGAGGTGGTGGGGTATCAGCGCGTCGGGGGCACCAGGGCCGCCTCGATCGCCTCCAGGACGGTCGCGACCGGTCGTGCTCGGATGCCGGCGGGAGCGGCCCCCGAGTCGGGTGGCACTACAGCGTGGGTGAACCCGAGTCGGGCGGCCTCGCTGAGTCGTCGATTGACTGATGGGACGCCGCGGACTTCTCCAGCCAGCCCGACTTCGCCGACCGCCACCAGGCCACCTCTGACCGGCCGACCCAGGGCCGCCGAAGCCAGCGCGAGGGTGGCGGCGAGGTCAGCGGCCGGCTCGGTGGTGCGGACGCCGCCGACTGTGGACACGTAGACCTCCTGGTTGGACAGGTGGATCCCGCACCGCTGCTGAAGCACGGCGAGGAGAAGTGCGACGCGTGAGCTGTCCAGCCCGCCGGTCGTCCGTCGGGGGGAGCCGGCCTGGGACGGGACCACCAAGGCCTGGAGCTCGGCGCACAGCGGTCGGCGTCCCTCGAGGGTGACCGTCACCGAACTGCCCGGCACGGTCGAGGACAGCGCCGCGGAAAGGAACAGGCTGCTGGGGTCGGCCAGCCCGCGGATGCCCTCGTCGTCGAGCTCGAAACAGCCCACCTCATCCGCGGGGCCGTAGCGGTTCTTGGTGGCCCGGACCATCCGCAGCGAGGAGTGCCGATCTCCGTCGAAGCTCAAGACGACGTCCACGAGGTGTTCGAGTAGGCGTGGTCCGGCGATCGAACCGTCCTTGGTCACGTGACCCACGAGCACGGTGGGGATCCCCTGGGTCTTGGCCACCCGCGTCAGGGTGGCCGCGACCTCCCGCACCTGGGTGACACCACCGGCCGTGCCCTCGACTTCGGCTGAGGCGATGGTCTGGACCGAGTCGACGACGATCAGCGAGGGGCGGACGGCTTCGATGTGGCTCAGGACGGCCGCCAGGTCGGTCTCAGCGGCGAGGAACAGGTTGGGATCCAGGGCGCCGGTCCGGCCTGCTCGCAGGCGCACCTGGCCCACCGACTCCTCTCCGGTGACGTAGAGCGCAGGAGTCGCCGGGGAGGCGCAGCACGCGGCCACTTCGAGCAGCAGGGTCGACTTGCCGACGCCAGGCTCACCGGCGAGGAGCACGACCCCGCCGGGCACCAGGCCGCCGCCCAGGACTCGATCCAGCTCGTCGACCCCGGTGGGTCGAGCCATCGTCTGATCGACGGCGACCTCGGGGATGCGCTGGGCCGGAGCCGAGACCGGTCCGGGCTCCAGGGTCCGCCCCCCGGGTGCGCCCACCTCTGAGACCGAGCCCCACGCCTGGCACTCGCCGCAGCGGCCGACCCACTTCGTGGTCTGCCACCCGCACTCGGTGCAACGCAGAGGAGCGACCGCTCGGGTCGAGGTGCTGCGGCTGGTGGATCGGGCCATGTCCGGACCCTACGGGCGGACACCGACGATCCTTGTGACCCTCGCGGTTGGGTCAGGCGCGCAGCAGCACGAGGACGAGCGCCCGCGCCACATCGGCCAGCTCCTCGAGGCGGACCTGCTCGAGCGGGCCGTGGGCGTAACGGACCTCACCCGGGCCAAGATGCAACGCGGGGATCCCCGCTCCGTTGTAGAGCCGAAGGTCACTGCCGTACGGCGCTCCGCGATGTCTCGGCGGCGGTCCGTCGGTCACGTCGACCCAGGCCTGCCCGACGACGTCCAGAAAGGGATCACCGGCTGGGAACTGACCGCTCGCGAACTGGCCGCCCGACCATTCGACGACCACCGGGTGGTCGCGAAGCCACGGGTCGCCCTCGCAGGCTTGCTGGATGCACGACTCGAACGCGGCTCGGGCTTCGGCCAGGTCCTCTCCCAGCGCGACGCCGTACCGGCCCTCGGCTGTGAGCCGGTCGGGGACGCTGCTGGACCAGTCACCAGCCTGGAGGCGTCCGACCATCAGCGGATAGGCGATGGGGTACTCCGCCATCACGGGGTCCACGTGTTCGTTGCGGCCGGCCTCAAGTCGTTGCAGGGCCTGGTGAATCGGGATGAATGCATCGATGGCGCTGACGCCTTCATACCGGGTGCTCCCGTGGGTGGCCAGACCCTCGATGGTCAAGGTGAACGTGAGCGCACCACCGGTAGCCGTGATGATCGTGCCGCTGGTGGGTTCGGTGATCACGCAGGCCCGACCGGTGTGCCCGCGGCGCAGGGTTGCGAAGGCACCCAGGCCCCCGTCCTCCTCACCGATCACGCTGTGGATCGCCACCCGACCCGGAAGGGTGACGCCAGACGTGAGTACGGCTTCGAGAGCGATCAGGTTGGCCACGGCCCCGGCCTTCATGTCACATGCCCCGCGGCCGTACATCACGCCCTCGGCCAGGCGCGCCGTGAATGGGTCGCTCTCCCACAAGGACAGATCCCCGGGCGGTACGACGTCGAGGTGTCCCTGCAGGACCACCCGCGGAATCTCTTCGTCCGGCCCCGGGGTGACGCCGACGAGGCCCCACGCTTCTTCTCGCGGTGCCTCGGTGCCGGGGAAGTCCGGGTCAGTGCGGAGCGCGTCGAGGTCACACGACCAGAGGTCGACGTCGAGACCCAGCCGCCGCAGATGCTCGGCGAACCATCGCTGGGCCTCGCCCTCGGCGGCCGACCCGGTGATGCTCGGGATCGCGATGAGTTCGGCCAGGCGCGGACCCCAGGTGCGCTCACCGAGGTCCTCGAGGGCGTTCAGCGCACGTCGCTCGTCGGCGGTGAGATCGGCCACGTCGCGGGTGGTCAGGCTCGCCAAAGCGGTTGGGTCAGGCAGGTCGGCCCGCCGTCACCCTTGACCGCCACCTCGCTGCCATCGAAGAGGTGGACCTTCACCCCGGCCTGGTTGAGAGCGGTTTCGACCTCCGCGTTGCCGGCCGCGAGGACCACCTCGCCCGGAGCGACGGCCAAGATGTTGGCGCCCTGCGTCAGCATCTCCGACTCGCTGACCGTGATGCGGCGGATGCCCCGTTGTTCCAGCAACTCGATGAGGGGCACCGGCGCGAGCGGCTCGTAGACCACGGCGAGGTCGTGATCGATGGGTGACAGGACGCTCATCAGGTGGAGGACGGCCTCTGGCCCTTCGTAGTGCGGCAGGTCGAAGGACAGCACCGTGACGCCGCGCGGCTGCATCAGTTCGCGGAGTTGGCTGATCGCCGCGGCGTTCGTCCGGTAGCCACGTCCGACCAGCAGGGTGCGCTCGTCGAGCCACACCTTGTCGCCGCCATCTGAGTAGGCCGGGGCGGTCAGTTCACCGAGTACGGGTACGCCGAAGCTCTCGAAGGCCGTACGCATGGCCGCCGGCTCTGGGGCCCGCACGGGCTTGCGCATGCGCAGGAGCACGGCGCCGTACGGCGTCATGATCGCCGGGTCGTGGGTGTAGACGGCGTCGACGAGGCCGTCGACCGGGTCGGCCACCAGCACGTCCGCGCCGAGCGACTCGAGCAGCCCGATGAAGCCGGCGTGCTGGGTCAGCAGGAGGTCGCGGTCCGGCTCACGCCATCCGGCGTCACCCACGAAATCACCGACGGTCGTGGGGGTTCGGACGAGGACCGTCCGGAGCGTGGACACCATGTCGGGCGTACCCCAGGTCTGCGTCATACCGCGTGACGCTAGCGCGCAGCGGGCGTGGCCAGCCAGCCGCCCACCGCCCCCGCCGCCGAATGTCGAGAACCGGCCCGTTCCGTCGCACCATTCGGGCGCTTTCCCAGCACTCGTTGGCGAACTACCCCGTTGCGGGTGGGGGATCGGCGGGATGCGGCGCGACCATGGGCATCCGAGCGAGGTGGGTCTCGCAGTGGCCGACCAGTTCGCCGTACGCCCTGGGTCCCATCAGCGCCGTGAGCTCGGCGGAGTTCGAGACGTAGACCGGCTCCAGCCCGACATGTGCTTCCGTCGCACCTGAGCAATACCACTCCAGGTCGTGTCCGCCCGAGCCCCAGCCCCGCCGGTCGTACTCCGCGATCGTCACCACGAGCACCTCGGTGTCGTCGTGGCGAGTGACTCGCTCGAACGTTCGCCGGATCGGCAGCTGCCAGCACACGTCCGGCTTGGTCTCCACGAAGTGCACGCCCATGCGTTCGGCGTACCCATGCAGAGCGCAGCCGGGCCCTTTGGCGAAGTCGGCGCGATTCAAGAAGACGCAGCCGCCGTCGACGACGCGCGTCTTGCGGGCGCCCTCTTCGTCCTTCTCGGTGAGCTTCTTGGTTCCGTGGTACTGCCATTCGTCCGGGCGCAGCTTCTTCGCGTGCGCCAGCACTCGCTTCTCGTCAGCCTTGTCGGCGAAGTGGGCCCCGAGCGTGCAGCAGCCGTCGTCTGGGCGCCCGGCGATGACCCCCCGACAGCCGGACCCGAAGATGCACGTCCAGCGAGAAGTCAGCCAGGTGAGGTCGCAGCGGAAGACCTGGCCCGCTTCTGCGGGATCAGGGAACTCCACCCACGCGCGGGGGAAGTCCAAGGAGACCTCAGGCACTCGCACACCCTAGGTCCGGACCGCGCTCCGGCGGACACGCGGTCTCTGGCCAGGCTGTCGTTCGACTCAGCCGAACAGCGCGCTGTAGCCGTTGAGAGCCGGCTGCCCCCCAAGGTGGGCGAACAGTACGGTCGACGTGCGGTCGATCTCCGCACTGGACACCAGGTCGATCAGGGCGGCCATGGACTTGCCCTCATAGACCGGGTCGGTGATCAGGCCCTCTTGCCTGGCCGCGAGCCGCATGGCCGACAGGGTCTGCTCGTCGGGGATCCCGTAGATGCCGGCGTGGTAGCGCTCGTCGAGCTCGATGTCTTCGACGCCGATCTCCCGTTGGACGCCCAACAGCGCCGCCGTTCCTTGGGCGATTCGCCGCACCTGGTCGCGGGTCTCGATCGGCTTGGCCGATGCATCGATGCCAAGGACGCGCCGCGGCCGCGAACCGGACTCCTGGAGCGCTGCGAATCCGGCCACCATCCCGGCCTGGGTGCTCCCGGTGACCGAGCACACGATGATCGTGTCGAAGAAGACCCCCAGGTCACGTTCCTGGGCCTCGACCTCAGCCGCCCATCCGGCGAAGCCAAGGCCGCCCAGCCGGTGGTCTGAGGCGCCCGCGGGGATGGCGTACGGCTGTCCGCCCGCCGCCTCGATGTCAGCGAGCGCCTGCTCCCAGCTCGGTTTGAAGCCGATGCCGAACCCGTCCTGCACCAGGCGCACGTCGGCACCCATGAGCCGGGAAAGCAGGATGTTGCCGACTCGGTCATAGACGGCGTCTGGCCAGTCCACCCAGGACTCTTGCACCAACACGCAGCCCAGCCCGAGTCGGGCAGCGACCGCCGCGACGGCTCGGGTGTGGTTGGACTGAACCCCACCGATCGAGACCAGGGTGTCGCACCCGGTGTCGATCGCCTCGGCCGCGAGGTACTCGAGCTTGCGGACCTTGTTGCCACCGAACGCCAGCCCGGAGTTGCAGTCCTCGCGTTTGGCCCAGACGGAGGCGCCGCCGAGATGAGCCGTCAGTCGTTCCAGCGGGTGCACCGGAGAAGGCCCGAACAGCAGGGGGACCCGTCGATAGTCAGCGAGAGCCACGGCTGGTCCTCAGCTGCCCTAACCGCGCTTGATGTAGCCGGTTTTCGGGACCAGGCCTCCTTGGGGCGTGTAATCGTCGACGTAGGACTCGGTGACCTTCACGGCTCCGCCCAGTCCTTTGAGGCACGAGCGCGGGATCTTCGCCGTCCACAGACCCTTGGCCGTTGCGTACTTGAGGGAGAAGTCGGAGCACTTCTTGATGGTGTCGCCCTTGACCAGGCTCTTTCCCCAGACGGCCCCTGGGTAGCAGCCACCGTCGATCGCGTACCGCGTGCCGTCCCGGTCGCGGAACTTCACCGTCAGGTACTTGATGGAGCACGTGCCACCAGGGGCCTTCAACTTGAACACCAGGTTGCTGTTGCCGTTCTTGATGACCAGCTTCTTGTAGCTGCCGGTGCCCGCCACCTTCTCTGTGGCGGCTTGTGCCGGCGGTCCGAACGCGAGCAGCGGTACTGCCAGTGCCAGGGCGGCGATGGTGAGAACGCGACGCATGGGTCCCCCTCGTGACAAGTCCATGTTCAGCACAGGACGGTTCGTCGCCTAGTAACTCAAGGGCCGGGACTGACGTCAACCCTTGGGCTGATCATGCGGTCCGTCGGATCCCGAGCAACCCCCGCGCCCTGATCGAGTGCGGCGAAGGTGGCGCTTTGGGCCGCGAAAACGGTCCCTTTCGCGGCACTCGACAAGGAGCGGGGGCTTGGGGGCGGCGCCCGGCGGCTGGGGGAGGCGGTAGCGTCCGACCATGCGCCTTGGTGTGTTGGACGTCGGATCCAACACCGCCCACCTCCTGGTGGTGGACGCCCACGTCGGGGCCCCACCGACGCCCGCTCACTCGATCAAACGCGAGCTGCGCCTCGCGGAACTGCTCGAAGACGACGGCAGCATCGGCCCAGCGGGAATCGACAGCCTCGCGGCCTTCGTCAGCGAAGCGCTCGCCGAGGCCGAGGACAAGGGCGTCGAGGAGGTTTTCGGCTTCGCCACGTCAGCGATCAGGGACGCCCCGAATGGCGAGCAGGCCCTGGCCCGCGTGGCGGCGGCATCTGGTGCCACGCTGGAGATCTTGTCCGGCGAAGAAGAGGCGCGGCTGACGTTTCTGGCCGCGCGGCGATGGTACGGCTGGTCCGCGGGCCGCCTGCTCGTCCTGGATATCGGGGGCGGGTCGCTGGAGGTGGCCTCCGGTCAGGACGAGGAGCCGGACGCCGCGTTCTCGGTCCAGCTCGGCGCTGGTCGGCTGACCCGCGAGTTCCTGCCCGAGGACCCCCCCGGTGCGCGGGCGGTCAAGGAGCTGCGCAAGCACGTACGCACCTCGTTCGCCCGAGACCTCGGCAAGGTGACCCGGATGGGTCCCCCGGACCGGGTCGTCGGCACGTCGAAGACGTTCCGGTCCCTGGCGCGGATCGCGGGTGCGGCCCCGTCCACGGAGGGTCAGTACGTACGGCGGACCTTGAAGCACTCCGACGTCCAGGACTGGCTCCCTCGGCTGGCCGACATGTCCGAGAGCGACCGCGCCGAACTCCCAGGTGTCTCGGGGGGCAGAGCGCGTCAGCTGGTCGCCGGGGCAGTCGTTGCCGATGCCGTGATGGATCTGCTCGAGATCGACAAGCTGGAGATCTGCCCCTGGGCGCTGCGTGAAGGCGTCATCCTCCGCCGGCTCGACCAGTTGCCTTCTCAGGCGTAGCGCAGCAGCACGTACGGCACGCAGATCAGGACCGAGAAGAACGCGACCGGGATACCGAACTTCGCGAACTCCTTGAAGGAGATCGGGTGCCCGTACTGGCGCGCCAACCCGACGACCACGATGTTGGCGCTGGCGCCCACGACGGTGGCGTTGCCGCCGAGGTCGGCCCCAAGAGCGAGGGACCACCAGACCCCGTCGTTGGCCGCGAGCGCCGGAGTCTGCGCAATCAGTTCGGCCACCAGCGGGCTCATCGCCACGACGTAGGGGATGTTGTCGACCAACGCGGAGATGATGGCGGAGGCGACCAGCACGACGACCAGCGTCGCAGCGACGTTGCCGTCTGTGGTCTCGACCACCGCGTCGGCCAGAGTGTCGATGACTCCGGTCTTCACCAAGGCTCCGATCACGATGAAGATCCCGGCGAAGAACGCGAGGGTCTCCCATTCCACGGCCTTCAAGTACGACGCCGGCCCGGCCTTCGACAGCAGCACCATCAAGGCGGCGCCGGCCATCGCGACCACCGCGGGCTCGAGGTGGAGCGCCGAGTGGAGAACGAAGCCGACCATGACCAGCCCGAGTACGACCAGGCATCGCACGAGCAACGGCCCGTCGGTGATGGCGGCTCGCTGGTCCAGGTCATCCAACTGGTCACCCGCGCCGGTGGCATCGGCCAGGGCGGACCGGAACAGCCATCGCGTGAGGAGGACGTAGCCGATCAGGATGAGCAAGACGATCGGCCCCATATGGACCAGGAAATCGTTGAAGCTGAGGTCAGCCTTGCTGGCGATGATGATGTTGGGAGGGTCGCCGACCAGGGTGGCGGCGCCGCCGATGTTGGAAGCGAGCACTTCGGCGATGAGGACCGGCGCCGGGCGCATCCCGATCCGGTCGCAGACCAGCAACGTGACGGGTGCGATCAACACCACCGTGGTCACGTTGTCGAGGAACGCCGAGGTCACGGCCGTCACGATCATCAGCAGGACGAGAACCGGGTACGGGCGGCCGCGGCCGCGTTTGACCGCCCAGATGGCGAGGTACTCGAAGACCCCGGTGGGCCGCAGCACACCGACGATCACCATCATCGCCAGCAGCAGGAGCAGGACGTCCCAGGCGATGCCGGTCTCGCGGGAGAACAAAGCGTCGTCGGTCGTGACGATGCCTGCGACCAAGACGATGGCTGCCCCTCCGAGGGCAGCAGCGACCCGGTGCACCTTCTCCGTGGCCAGCAGGATGTAGACGGCGACGAAGATCGCCGCGGCGAACCACGCGGTCACGCGTCAGTCCCTCGGTCGGGGAGAAGCGCTGCCAACAGGCGCTGCACGCTGATCGCGCCGACGATCCGCCCGTCGTCCACGACAACGACGAGGGGAGCCCGGTTGTCCTGCATGGCCAGGGCGATCTCGATCACCGTGCAGTCGGGTTCGACGATCGCGGCTGGAGGTAGCTCGTCAGGCAGCGCTTCTCGCAGCGTGCGCGCTTCGGCAGCCTCGACCAACGCGTCGGCGTGCTCCTCGTCCCAGGTCCGGGCCAGCCCCGGGTTGCCCCGGAGATAGCGAGGGAGCGCCAGCCCCGCCACCTGGCTGCCGGCGACGACACCACGAAGCTGCCCGTCGTCGTCGGTGACGACGATCCCCGGCTGGCCCTGCGCGACGATGGCCATCGCCAAAGACAGGGGGTCGTCCAGGTGGACGACGGGTGTCAGTTGGGCCAAGTCCTGAGCCTTCATGCCGATGAGGCTAGCCTCGGAGCGCTCAACCCGTCCGCCCCGGCCTACGCTGATCGTCATGTCCGACGCGGTACAGGTGCCCACGGCGCGGATCGCGTTGTCCAGTGGATCGGTCTACCCCGAGTCCCCGGCGGCCGCGTTCGAACTGGCCGCACGACTGGGGTACGACGGCATCGAGCTCCTGGTGTTCTCCGACCCGGTCTCCCAAGACGTGGAAGCGGTACGGCGCCTGTCGGATCACTACGGCGTCCCCGTACTCGCCGTACACGCGCCATGCCTGATCATCACCCGGCGCGTGTGGGGCACCGACCCGTGGTTGAAGCTCGAGAAGAGCAAGGACGCCGCGGAACGACTCGGGGCCTCGACGGTCGTCGTACACCCGCCGTTTCGATGGCAGCGCGACTACGCCCGGCAGTTTGTCGAAGGCGTGGCGCGGATGAAGGAAGCCACCGACGTGGTCTTCGCGGTGGAGAACATGTTTCCGTGGCGGGCCCGCGCCCGGGAGCTGCAGGCCTATGCCCCGGCCTGGGACCCCACCGATGACGACTACGACCACCTGACCCTGGACCTGTCCCACACCGCCGTCTCCGGCTCCGACGCCATCGCCATGGCCACCGGATTCGGCGACCGGCTGGCGCACCTGCACCTCGCTGACGGCAGCGGTTCGGCCCGAGACGAACATCTGGTGCCCGGGCGCGGAACGCAGCCCTGCGCCCAGATGCTGGAACGGCTCGCGTCGCAAGGCTTCGCCGGCACGGTGGTGGTCGAAGTGTCGACACGCAAGGCGATCAGCCCGGCTCAGCGCGAGGCCGATCTCGCCGAAGCCCTGGCCTTCGCCCGCCTCAACTTGGCGAGCGCCGCCCCATGAGCGATCCCGCAACCCCGTTCGCGGGCCACGATCAAAGCCCCGCGATCCGGACGCGGGCGCTGCGCGTGGTGCGTGGCGGGCGTCCTGTTCTTGCGTCCCTCGACGTGTCCGTCCCACGCGGACAGGTCACGGGGTTGCTGGGGCCGAGCGGGTGCGGCAAGTCCACGTTCATGCGGGCCGTCGTCGGTGCGCAGATCGTGGCGAGCGGGACGATCGAGGTGCTCGGCCTACCCGCGGGCAGCCCGGCCGCCCGTCAACGGGTGGCCTACCTGACCCAAGAACGAGGCGTCTACGCCGACCTGTCGGTACGGGAGAACCTCGCGTACTTCGCGGCGATGCTCAGCGCGCCTCGCACCGATGTGGACCGGGTGCTCGAGGAGGTCGACCTCACCGATCACGCGGACTCGCTGGTCAGTCGGCTGTCCGGGGGCCAGGCTAGCCGGGCTTCCCTGGCGACGGCGCTGCTCGGGTCGCCCGAACTGCTGGTCCTCGACGAACCCACGGTCGGCCTGGATCCGGTGCTCCGACGTGAGCTCTGGACGCTGTTCCGACGACTCAGCGACGGCGGCGCGACGTTGCTCGTGTCAAGCCACGTCATGGACGAGGCCGAGCGCTGCGACCGGCTGCTCCTCATGCGAGACGGCGTGTTCCTGGCCGACACCACGCTGCCGGAGCTGCTTGAGCAAACGGGCACTCCCGACGTCGAGTCCGCCTTCCTCAGCCTGATTGACGGGGACGCGGCATGAGTTGGGCGCGCATGCGCGCGACCGCGGCCAGGGTCCTGCGCCAACTTCGCCACGACCCGCGCACCGTGGCTTTGATGCTGATCGTTCCCTGCGCTCTGTTGGCGCTGCTGTGGTGGGTGCTGATCGACTATCCCAACGCCTTCAGCCAAAACGCCCCGGCGCTGCTGGCGATCTTCCCGCTGATCAGCATGTTCCTCATCACCAGCATCGCAACGCTGCGCGAACGGTCCTCCGGCACGCTCGAGCGGCTGCTCACGATGCCGATGGGAAAGGCCGAGTTCCTGGGTGGCTACGGACTCGCGTTCGGGGCCGCGGCGACCCTGCAGGCGACCCTTGCGAGCGCTCTGGCGCTCGGGCCGCTGGGGATGGAGGTGCAGGGACGCCCCTGGCAGGTCGTGGGCGTGGCCATCCTGGTGGCCCTGCTGGGGACGAGCCTCGGCCTTTTCGTGAGTGCTTTCGCGCAGACGGAGTTCCAGGCGGTGCAGTTCATGCCCGCGCTGATCCTGCCGCAGCTCCTCCTGTGCGGCCTGATCATCCCGGTCGACCGCCTCCCGACCTTCCTCGAGTTCGTAGCCCGCTTGCTGCCGCTCACCTACGCCGTCGACGCCATGCAGTTGCTGGCGCAGAGCAGCGCCTTCGCGGGCGAGCTCTTGCGGGACGTCCTCGTCCTCGTGGGGTTCACCGTTGGCCTGCTGATCCTTGGGGCCGGCACGCTCCGCCGCCGTACCGCCTAGACCTCACCCCGGGCTCCGCACTCGCACCCTCAAGCCCGATGGAGGCCGAGGTTGGCCGGCGAAGTGGGGAGTCGGCCGTGGCTGGGGCTGACGGGAGGCCCCGCGCAGCGGGGCCGGATGGAGACCGACGGACGATTCGCCGGCCAACCTCGGACGGGGGCCGACGGCGCCAGCGCACCCTAGGGCTAGAGCGAGAACCCCGGCGGTGTCACCAGCTCGGGGTTGGCGTGCTCGAACGCGCGGGCGCTGGCCAGGTCGTGGACCCAGTCGTAGTACAGCTCCTTCGCGGAGATCAGCGCGATGCCCTCCTGCGCCAACCTCTTGAGTCCATGGTCATGAGCGGCGCCCGCGGAGAACACCGCATCGCGCACCACCACAGCCGTTAGGCCGAGCGCCGCGAAGCCCAGCGCCGACTGCGCCACGCACACATCGGTCTCCATGCCTAGGAGAACCACCGTGCGGCGGCTGGATACCCGTACGGCTTCGGCGATCGGCGAATTGTCCGCCGCGCCGAACACGGTCTTGTCGAACACCTGCGCGCCTTGGGGCAGTCGAGCCCGGATTTGCGCGGCCGTCGGGCCGTTGGTCGCAGCGTCCTCCTCGGTGACCACCACTGGCACGTCGAGCGCGTCGGCGACGCCGCACACCCAGGCGACGACGTCGAGCGCAGCCTCCTTGGCCCGCTGGTCCACGTCGGTGCGCTCGCGCGGATAGAAGTCGGTTTGGGCGTCGACGACCAGGAGCAGGCTGTCGGTGGCGTCGATGAGCGGCATCGGGACTCCGGCGGTGACGTGGCCAGGCTGCGGTGGACCATCATCGCAGGGAGTGACCGGGCCTCTAGACTCGCGGCGACCGAAGAGGAGACCTCCCCGTGATCCGACGGACCTTGCTGAGTGCGAGCCGCAGTGAGCGGCTCAAGCACCTCGCGGCTGGCGCCCCCGTGAGCCGCAACGTGGTCCGCAGGTTTGTTGCGGGCGAGACGGCCGGGGAAGCCGTCGCCGTTGCCGGAGCGCTCATCGCGGAGGGTCGGCTAGCGTCCCTCGACCACCTCGGCGAGGACACCCTCGACGCGAGCCAGGCAGACACCACCCGAGCGGCATACATCGACGTGCTCGAGGCCCTGAGCGAAGCCGGCCTCACCGACGGGACCGAGGTTTCGGTCAAGCTCTCCGCCATGGGCCAGGCGCTGCCGGGCGATGGCGAGAAGGTGGCCCTCGACAATGTGCGTCAGATCTGCGCCACGGCCGACCGGGTCGGAACGACGGTGACCCTGGACATGGAAGACCACACGACGGTCGACTCGACGCTGGGGATCCTCGCCGAGCTGCGCCAGGACTTCCCGCAGACCGGAGCCGTCCTCCAGTCCTATCTGTTTCGTACCGAAGCCGACTGCCGAGACCTCGCCCATGAGGGATCACGGATCCGGTTGTGCAAGGGCGCCTACAAGGAGCCGGAGTCTGTGGCCTGGCAGGACAAGTCCGACGTGGACCGGTCGTACGTGCGCTGCCTCAAGATCCTGATGGGTGGCGGCGGTTACCCGATGGTGGCCACCCACGATCCGCGGCTGGTCGAGATCGCTGGCGCGTTGGCCATTCGCCACGAGCGCGAGCAAGGATCGTACGAGTATCAAATGCTCTACGGGGTGCGCCCCTCGGAGCAGCGCCGATTGGCGGCGGAGGGGGAGAAGATGCGCGTGTACGTGCCCTACGGCGATGAGTGGTACGCCTACCTAGTCCGACGGATGGCCGAGAAACCAGCCAACCTGGCGCTGTTCCTGCGCGCGGTCTCGAGCCGAGGATGAGCGGGCGTACGGCGGTGTTCGGCGCCGGCGTGATGGGGGAAGCGCTGCTTTCCGGACTGCTTCGCTCCGGCATTCGGCCCGAAGACCTGGTGATCACCGAGCGCCGCGACGACCGGGCCAAGGAACTCCAGGACCGTTACGGGGTCGAGGTTCTCGACAACGTCGCAGCGGCCGAGGTCGCGGACACGCTGGTGCTCGTCGTGAAGCCGCAAGACATGGCCGCCTTGATCGCAGAGATCAAGCCCGCGATGCGCCCGGGTGCGTTGCTCGTCTCCCTGGCCGCGGGAATCACGACGGACTTCCTCGAGGAGCAGCTGCCCCAAGGGACTCCCGTGGTCCGGGTCATGCCCAATACCCCGGCGCTGGTCGACGAGGGGATGGCGGCCATCTCCGGTGGGCGCCATTGCGATGAGGCGCATCTGGCCGAAGCCGAATCGCTGCTGCGCGCCGTAGGTCGGGTCGTACGGGTGCCCGAGAAGCACCAGGACGCGGTGACTGCGATCAGCGGGTCCGGGCCGGCGTACATCTTCTACGTCGTTGAAGCCATGATCGAGGCGGGTGTTCTGCTCGGGCTGCCTCGTTCGACGTCCAACGAGTTGGTCGTGCAGACGCTGGTGGGTGCGGCCAAGATGTTGCAGGAGACCGGGGAGCATCCGACGGTGCTGCGCGAGAACGTCACCTCGCCCGCGGGCACCACGGTGGCTGCCCTTCGGCAGCTCGATGACCACAAGGTTCGGGCCGCGTTCCTGTCCGCCATGGAGGCGGCGCGGGATCGGTCGCGCGAGCTGGCGGACGGCTGAGTCGCAGCCCGCTCCGGGCGAACCTACGATTGGGTTGTGCTTCCCCGGTCTTCGACTTCCCCGACTGTCGCTGCGCGCTCCCTTCCGTGGCTGGGTCTCGCCGTGGTCGTGGCGCTGGCGGTGAGCGGTTGCTCGGGCGATGAGGCTCCGGCCGTGGAGACAGCTCCCGTGGGGCGCGGCACGGTCACGGAGTACGTCGAGGCGCCAGCGGTCATCACCGCGCGGGCGAGCTCGACGGTGACGGCCACGGCCTCCGGCCGGATTGCGTCCATCGAGGTGAGGGACGGGCAACGCGTGCGGCGGGGCAAGGTGCTCATCGTCGTGAAGTCGCCGTCGGCGCAGAAGGCCTTGCGCCAAGCCAGCGCGGCCGACGCCCAAGCCGCGTCCGCCGGAAATGTGAGCCTCCCGCGCACGAGCATCGCCGCCTCCCAGAGCCAGGCAGACGCGGCCGCCGCGTCGGCGTTCGCCACTGCGCGTGACGCGGCTCGAGCCATCCCGATCGCCGCCGCCCGCCAGCGGGCCCTCGCCCAGATCGCGCGGGCCCAGGCGGCGTATGCCGCTGCGCGTGCCCAGGGCCAGCAGGCCACGTCCAACCTCAACCAGGGCGTCGCGGCCCTCGAACGTTCGCTGTCCAACCTTGCGGGGATCCAGCGCCAGCAGACGAAGGCCGCGCTCGCAGCCGCGCAGGCCACGGTCGACGGGCTGATCATTCGCGCTCCCGTGGGCGGCCGGGTCCAGCTCGGGGGCGTCCCGGCCGCGGGGGGCTCGGACCTGTCCAGCCTCGTGGGGTCCTTGCCGGAGTCGCTGCAGGGCAGCGCCTCCTCGTTGCTGGGCGGCTCAGATGGAAACGAGTCGACCGCGGGGACGCTGACCGTAGGGGCACCCGTTTCGGCGGGCTCCACGGTGGCGACGGTCACCGACGTGTCGGTCCTGTCGGCCTCGGCCTTGGTTGATGAGACCGACATCCTGCTCGTAGAACCCGGAGTGGGTGCCGACATCGAGCTCGATGCCGTCCCCGATGCCTCCTACGCGGGCGTTGTCCGGACCATCAATCAGCAACCGACCGCGAGCAGTCGCGGCGGGGTGGCCTACACGGTGGTGCTGTCTTTCCGCGGAGGAACGATGAGCGATGGAGGTCCGGCGCCACGCCCACGCCCCGGCATGTCCGCCGTTGCGCGGCTCCAGGTCCGGGAGGCCGTAGGGGTCGTTGCCGTTCCAGCCGCTGCGGTGTTCCGAGACACCGTGGGTGACGCAGTGTGGGTGGTGGACGGGGGCGTCATCGAACGCCGCGCGGTCACGCTCGGCGCGCAAGGCGCAGACACCATCGAAGTGTCCGACGGCCTGGCCGAAGGAGAGGTTGTCGTCGTCCGCGGGGCCGATCAGGTGCGTGACGGGCAGAGCCTCCCGTGACGTCAACGCCCGCGCTCGAAGCGGTGGGCGTCACCCGCACCTATCACCTCGATGGCGTCGTGGTCGAAGCCCTCCGGGGGGTTTCGTTGGCCGTTGAACCCGGGGAGTACGCAGCCGTCATCGGCCCCTCTGGCTCTGGCAAGTCCACGCTGATGCACCTGTTTGGCTGCCTGGACCGGCCGACGACGGGGAGTTTGCGCGTCGATGGCAGAGAGATCGGCACCCTGAACGATGCGGAACTGGCGCAATTGCGCAACGCGGCCATCGGTTTCGTCTTCCAGTCCTTCCAGTTGCTGTCGCGGACCAGCGCGGTGGACAACGTGGCCTTGCCTTTGGTCTATCGCGGGGTGGGGCGCCGTGAACGCAAGGAGCGGGCCATCGAGGCGCTCGAGGCCGTAGGTCTGGGCCACCGCCTCAGCCACCGTCCCGCCCAGATGTCAGGAGGGGAACAGCAGCGCGTCGCCATCGCCCGGGCGCTCGTGGGTCGACCGCGGCTGCTGCTCGCCGATGAACCGACCGGAAACCTCGACACGGCCAACGGCGCCGAAGTCATGGCGATCCTCGAAGGCCTCAATGCCGACCAAGGCGTCGCAGTTGTGCTCGTGACCCATGACCACGAAATCGCCGGTCGGGCTCGTCGGCAGATTCGGATGCGGGATGGACTGATCGAGTCCGACACCGGTGCTCGACCAGCGACGCCCTTCGAACCCGTCACTGGCCCCACGGCATGAAACTGGGCGAGGGCCTTCGAGTGGCCCTGGATGCCTTGCGGGCGAATCGGTTGCGCAGCCTGCTCACCATGTTGGGCGTCATCATCGGCGTCGCGGCTGTCGTCACCTTGGTGGCCATCGGGTCCGGCGCCAAGCGTGAAGTCGAGAATCAGGTGCAGGGTTTGGGGTCCAACCTGATCCTGGTGCTCCCCGGGCAGTTCGACTTCGGCTCCGCCCCCACCCTGAGCCGGCTGCAGCTGGAGGACGTCGACTACGTCGGCCGCGTGATCGGCAATCCGCAGGCGGTCGCAACGACGGTCTCTTCGGGCGAGGAGATCAGCGTTGGCTCCACCAGCATGTTCGCCACGGTCGCGGGCACCAACGAGAACATCCCCAACGTCTTTGATCGCCCGTTGGCCAAGGGCAGCTATCTGACCTCAGGTGACGTCGATGCTCGGCGACGCGTGGTCGTGCTCGGGTCCGGGGTTGCCGACACCCTGTTCGGAGACGTCGACCCCTTGGGCCGTCAGGTCTCGGTCGCCGGTGTGCGGTTCCGGGTGATCGGGGTGTTCGAAGAGGTCGGCTCCACCTTCGGGGTGGACCGTGATGGTGAGGTCCATGTCCCAGTGACCGCGGCTCAGCGGCTGTTCGGCGTCGACCGGATCGACGCATTGGCGGTCAAGGCGCCCACGCTGGACTCCATCGAGCCGCTGCAGGCCCGGATCGTCGACTCGCTGGAGGAGAAGTACCCCGGCGACACGTTCTCTGCCGTGACCCAGACTCAGATCCTGGGGACCATCGGGACGATCCTCGGTCTGCTGACTTTGGTCCTGGCCGCCATCGCTGGGATCTCGTTGCTCGTGGGCGGTGTCGGCGTCTCCAACATCATGTTGGTCTCGGTCCGTGAGCGAACTCGAGAGATCGGCCTGCGCATGGCGTTGGGCGCACGGCAGCGCGACATCACCGTTCAGTTTTTGATCGAGGCTGTGTTGCTCACAACCATCGGTGGACTGATCGGGATGGGGCTCGGCATCGGGGTCTCCTTGCTGGTCAACGCCTTGTCGCCGATCCCCGCGGTCATCGCCTGGTGGTCCGTGGTGCTCGCGTTCGTCGTCTCCGCATCCGTGGGCGTCTTCTTCGGCGTCTTTCCGGCACGGCGCGCGGGGCGTCTCGACCCGGTGGTCGCACTTCGCACCGAATGAGCGCCCGATAGCGTCGAGATCATGAGTGAGCGCGTCGTCTTCGTATGGGACGAGTCGTTGGCGGCCTACGACTTCGGGCCCACGCACCCGCTCGCGCCGATCCGAGTTCAGTTGGCGGTGCAACTTGCCCGCTCACTGAACCTGCTGGACGACGTCACCGAGGTGCTCGCTCCGATGGCCGAGACCAGGGACCTCGCCCGGATCCACTCGCCGGTCTATCTGCAAGCCGTACGGCGGGCTGACGTGGCTGGCCGTGGGTATCAAGACCTGCCGTTCGGTTTGGGCACGCCCGATGTGCCGGTGTTTCGCGGCATGCACGAGGCGTCGGCGCATGTGGCCGGAGCCACGCTCGAAGCCGTACGCACGGTCGTCGAGGGGACCGCCGACCACGCGGTGAACCTGGCGGGTGGGCTGCATCATGCGATGCCTTCGGCCGCTTCGGGTTTCTGCGTCTACAACGATCCGGCCGTGGCCATCGCGTGGGCTCTCGAGCAGGGCGTCGACCGGGTCGCATACGTCGATATCGACGTCCACCACGGAGATGGGGTCGAGCGCGCTTTTTGGGATGACCCGCGGGTGCTGACGATCTCCGTGCACGAGGGCCCAAGGACGTTGTTTCCCGGAACTGGGTGGCCGACCGATGTAGGCGGCCCCGGCGCGGAGGGTTCGGCCGTCAACGTGGCCCTCCCGCCGATGACGGGAGACGACGCATGGTTGCGAGCCTTCAATGCCGTGGTGCCCCATGTCCTTGGCCAGTTCCGCCCCCAGCTGTTGGTCACCCAGAACGGCTGTGACTCGCACGCGTTGGACCCGTTGGCTCATTTGGCCCTGAGCGTTGATGGTCAGCGGGCGAGTTATCGAGCCCTGCACGACCTCGCCCACCGGCATGCCGACGGTCGTTGGGTTGCGGTCGGAGGCGGCGGGTACGCCATCGTGGACGTGGTGCCACGCGCCTGGGCGCATCTGGTGGGCGAAGTGGTCGGTCGCCCCGTCGACGCGCAGACGGCGTTGCCGGAGGAGTGGCGGGAGATGGCCCACCATCGCTTGGGCCACAAGGGATTGCCCTTGATGACCGATGGGCGGGAGCCTGATCCGCGGCCGTGGGCGGACGGCTGGGATGTCGACGATCCAGTGGATCGTGCGGTGATGGCCACGCGAAGCGCGGTTTTCCCTCTCCATGGACTCGACCCCCTGCGGGATCTGTAACGCGGGAGGTCGTCGCGCCGTTTCCGCGGCGTTCCACGAAGTTTGGGGGTTCAGGTGCGCCGATCGAAGGACGTCACTACGCTCTCAGACCATGGCAGAAGGTTTGGAGCGACCGCTCTCTGAGGTTCGCTTCCTGACGGTGGCGGAAGTTGCCGCCGCTATGCGCGTCTCGAAGATGACTGTGTACCGGCTGGTGCACTCCGGTGAGTTGCCCGCTGTACAGGTCGGACGCTCGTATCGCGTCCCTGAACAAGCGGTGTCCGACTACCTGCGTGACTCGTTCATCGAAGCCGGCTGAGCCACCTGCCGCCCGGGCCGGGTACCCTGAGGCGTCCGATCAGCGTCGTGTCTTCCTGGGCACGATCTACTGACAGATCGCGGGCCCACCCCTCGCGTCCGTCCTGAGCAGAAGACCTCGAGGTATACATCCGTGGGTTCCGTCATCAAGAAGCGGCGCAAGCGCATGGCGAAGAAGAAGCACCGCAAGCTGCTGAAGAAGACTCGCGTCCAGCGCCGTAACAAGAAGTAGTAATCGCGGCACCCCGTGACTCGCACTGTTCTCGTAACTGGGGTGTCCCGACACCTGGGTGGCCGGTTCGCACGGCTGCTCACTGCCGATCCCCGGGTTGACCGGGTCATCGGCGTCGACGTCGTACCCCCGGATCACGACCTCGGAGGCGCGGAGTTCGTGCGCGCCGATATCCGCAACCCGATCATCGCCAAGGTGATCGCGGCCGCGGACGTCGACACCGTGGTGCACATGAGCGTGATCGCCACCCCCATGTCCGCAGGTGGTCGGTCGCTCATGAAAGAGGTCAACGTCATCGGCACCATGCAGCTGCTCGCTGCGTGCCAGAAGGCGAAGAGCATCAGCCGACTCGTGGTGAAGTCCTCCTCGACGGTCTACGGCGCCTCGCCGAAGGACCCGGCGATGTTTACCGAGGACATGGAGCCCAAGCGCCTTCCGCGCTCCGGGTTCGCCAAGGACTCGGTCGAGGTCGAGGGGTACGTGCGTGGATTCTCCAGGCGTCGCCCCGACGTTGAGGTAACGATGCTGAGGTTCGCCAACTGCGTCGGTCCCGGCATTGTCACGCCCCTCACGGCCTACTTCGGCCTTCCCCTCGTCCCCACGGTCTTCGGATTCGACCCCCGCTTGCAGTTCGTTCATGAGGACGATCTGTTGCGCTCCCTGCTGCACTCGACCCTCGGTGCCCCGTCGGGGACGTACAACATCTCCGGGGACGGCGTGATCTTGTTGTCCCAGGCGGCTCATCGCGCCGGGCGCCCGACGCTGCCGCTGTTCGGGCCGTTCGTCAGCACTGCCGGCGGGTTGGTGCGGCGCGTGCGAGCGATCGATTTCAGCCCCGAGCAGGTGCAGTTCCTGACTTATGGTCGGGGCGTGGACACCACGCGCATGCGTTCGGTCCTCGGCTTCGAGCCGGACTACACGACCGCGCAGGCCTTCGAGGACTTCGTCACCTCGCGGCGCTTGAACGGGCTCGTGCAGTCCGACCACATCGACACCGTCGAACGCCAAATCCTGAGTCTGGTCTCCGGACCGGGTACGCCATGACCGACGCGAGGGTGATCCCCATCGACGGGTCAGGCGAAGGCCGGCCGTTGAAGGTCGTCAAGTCGGCGGGCTCGGGTAAGAAGGCGGGCTCGGGTAAGCCAGCGGGGTCCAGCAAGTCGGCGAAACCGGTCAAGCGCAAGCGACCCGAGCCGGTCCCTGCGGCGGAGCCGGTCACCGCGGCGGAGCCGATCAAGCGCAAGCGGCCCGCGGCTAAACGTGTCCCACCCAAATCCAAGAAGCCGGCTCAAGCTGACCGGCCCGCTGATGACGCGGTCTCGGGAAGCGCAGCCCGGACGGCCTCGGGTAGTTCCGCTCCTGGGGCCGACGGGTCGCTGGACGCGAAGGTCGCGTCGGTGCTGTCGTTCCTGCGGCGACGGATCACGGGCGACTTCGAGGTGGACGACTTCGGCTACGACGCGGAGCTGACCGACAAGGTGCTGCTCGCCTGGTTGCGTCCGCTGTATCAGCATTGGTTCCGCGTCGAGATCCGCGGCATCGAGAACGTGCCCGCGGACGGCGGGGCGCTCATCGTGGCCAACCATTCGGGCACGATCGCCATCGACTCGATCATGACCCAGCTCGCGCTTCTCGACCATCACCCCCAGCACCGGGCCTTGCGGATGCTTGGCGCTGACCTGGTGTTCTCGATGCCGGTGGTGTCGGAGTTCGCTCGCAAGAGTGGAGCGACCGTGGCGTGCAACGCCGACGCCGAGCGACTGCTCGGGCGCGGTGAGGTGGTCGGCGTGTGGCCCGAAGGGTTCAAGGGAGTCGGCAAGCCGTTCTCCGAGCGGTACAAGCTGCAGCGCTTCGGGCGGGGCGGTTTCGTCGCGGCCGCGCTGCGGGCGAAGGTGCCGATCATCCCGGTGTCGATCGTGGGAGCCGAGGAGATCTACCCGATCATCGGCAACCTCAAGACCTGGCCCGGCTACTAGGGGTTCCGTACGTCCCGATCACTCCGACTTTCCCCTTGCTCGGACCGCTGGGCCTGGTGCCGCTGCCCAGCAAGTGGCTGATCGAGTTCGGCGAGCCGATCCACACCGACAGCTACGACGACGGGGCCGCCGAGGACCCGATGCTCGTCTTCAACCTCACCGACCAGGTGCGCGAGACCATCCAGCACACGTTGTACCGCCTGCTCATGCAGCGCCGTTCCGTCTTCTTCTAGGCGTCTTCTTCTAGGCGTCCCTTCCAGCGCCTCCCCCTGCCGAATGCGGCGAAGAGGACCTAATCGGCGGCGAAAAGGGTCGCTTTCGCGGCATTCGGCGGGCGGGGGCGGAGTCGGGGACGGTTAGCGCAGGCGTGCCCATCGACGGTTGCGCCGCCGGTGGCGGTCGATGGCGATGGCGCCGCTCGCGATCCCGGCGACTACCGCGCTGCCGGCCAGGGCGGGCACTCCGATGCGCGCGGCCTTACGTCCGGTGCGGTAGTCGACGATGCGCCACCCAAGCGCCTTGGCGTGAGCGCGCAGTTTCGAGTCGGGGTTGACCGCGCAGGGGTCACCCACGAGGGAGAGCATGGGAATGTCGTTGCTGGAGTCTGAGTACGCCGCGCACCGAGACAAGTCGAGGCCCTCGCGCTGCGCCAGCGCCCGTACGGCTTCGGCCTTCGCCGGCCCGTGCAGCGGCCGGCCCACGAGTCGGCCGGTGTAGATGCCGTCGTTGATCTCCGAGACGGTGCCGAGGGCGCCGGTGAGCCCGAGGCGCTTCGCGATGATCGTGGCCAGTTCCATCGGCGCCGCGGACACCAGCCACACCCGCTGGCCAGCATCGAGGTGGCCTCGGGCCATGGCCAGGGTGCCGGGGTAGACCTTGCCGACGATCCGCTCGTCGAAGATCTCGCGGCCGAGCTGGACGACCTCGGCCACCTCGTGGCCGCGCACGAATCCCAGCGCCGTCTCCGTGACCGACGCCATGTCGCCCGCGTCCTCCCCGCTGAGCCGGAACTTGACCTGGTCCTTGACGAAGCCCAGCACATCCGCGGAGTTGAAGAACTTTCGCTGGGCCAGGCCCATACCCAGATAGAAGATCGACGCCCCACGCACGACGGTGTTGTCGATGTCGAAGAACGCGGCGGCCGAGAGGTCCGGGGCCACCGCGAGGGCCGCTTCGACTTCGGCCCGGGCGGCCGCAGCCTCACCGGCGACGACGGCTGGTGGCACGAGAGCCGAGGCGGCCTGGGGCCGCACGTCTTCGGGGGTCACAAAAAGTGAGCGTATGCGAGACTCCAAGGGTGCGCGCAAACCTCGCTGATCTGGTCCGCGGGGCCGCCGCTCGTCGCCCGGTTCACCCGGCGCTGGTGAGCGAGGCCGCGACTTGGACCTGGGCCGACCTTGACGCCGCGGTCGACGCGGTCGCCGCGGCGCTTCGCGCGAGGGGGCTGTCGGCTGGCGACCGGGTGGCACTCGTCCTTGGCAACAGCCTGGAGTTCGCGGCCGCCTACTTCGGAGTCCTGCGCGCAGGACTGGTGGCGGTGCCGATCAATCCGACGCTGACGGAGTACGAGCTGCACGCGCTCCTCGCTGACTCCGATCCGCGGCTGGGGATCGTCGGCGACGCCGTACGGCCAGGGGTAGCCGGGGCAGCCCCGGATCTCGACCTGGTCGTGGTTGGTGGGACCGGTCCGGAGTCGTACGACGCATTCGTGGCCTCGGGATCGGGCCGGGCGGGGGCCGCAGAAGGCGCGACCGAGGTGGACACCGACGCCGACGACCTCGCCCTGCTGCTCTTCACCTCGGGCACCAGCGGGCAGGCGAAGGGCGCGATGCTGACGCACCGCGCCCTGCTCGCCAATGTCGAGAGCGTCGCCTCGACCCGGTACCCCAGTGTTCAGACCGATGATGTGGTTCTGCTGGTGCTGCCCATGTTCCACGTCTACTCACTCAACGGGACGCTCGCCGCCGTCGCACATCAGGCCGCGACCGTCGTCATCGTCGAACGCTTCGATCCCGAGGGCTCGCTGGACCTGATTCAGCGCCATGGAGTCACCAACATCCCGGGCGCCCCGCCCATGTTCGTCGCGTGGAGCACGCGCCCTCGCCTCGGCGAGGCGTTCGCGAATGTCCGGATCCTGTTCACCGGGGCGGCCCCGATGCCGGCTGAGGTGAGCGAACGGATTCTCGAAGCGACGGGGCTGCCCGTCTTTGAGGGGTACGGCCTGACCGAGGCTGCCCCCGGAGTGACCTCAACCCTGGTCGGGGGCGTGGCCAAGCCCGGCTCGGTCGGCCAGCCGCTGCCCGGTGTCCAGCTGCGGCTCCTCACCGAGGAAGGCGAGGAGGTCGAGGAGGGCGACCCCGGAGAGATCTGGATTCACGGGGACAACGTCTTCTCGGGGTACTGGCCGGACGGCGAAGGCGGTCCTGACGCGGACGGCTGGTTCGCGACCGGAGACGTGGGCTACCTGGACGACGACGGCGACCTCGTGCTGGTGGATCGGCGCAAGGAGCTGGTGATCGTGAACGGCTTCAACGTCTACCCGCGCGAGGTCGAGGACGCCCTGGTCGCGCACCCCGATGTGGCGGAGGTCGCGGTCATCGGCATCCCCGACGAGCGTACGGGCGAGTCGGTCAAGGCGTACGTCGTGCCCGCCCCCGGAGCCGATCTGGACGAGGCGGCCGTGTCTGACTACGCCGCGACGCGGCTGGCCCGCTTCAAGCGGCCGACCACGTTTGTGGTTGTGGACGCGCTCCCGCACTCCGCGACCGGCAAGGTCGCCAAGGGGCGGCTGCGCGAGGACTCCGCGCTGGCGTGAGCGAGCCGCCTGCTGCGCCCGTACGCGTGCTGCTGCTCGGCAAGCCTGGGTGCCACCTGTGCGACGACGCCCGGGTGGTCGTGGCGCAAGTCTGCGCCGAGGTGGGGGTCGGCTGGGAGGAGCGAGACATCCTGGGCGACCCCGAACTGGCGGACCGCTACTGGGAGGAGATCCCGGTCGTGCTGGTTGACGGTGAGCAGCACGCGTTCTGGCACGTCGACCCCGCTCGCCTGCGCGCCCGCCTCACCCCCTGACCCGCGCTCGCTTCCCGTTCGTCGCCGTCGCCGTCGCCGTCGTCGCCGTCGTCGCCTCCCGCCCCGCGCTCGCCCAAAGCTGAGAAGAGGGCCCTTTCCTGGGCGGAATTGGTCCACTTCTCAGCATTCGCCGGAGTGGGCCGCGGGTGGGAGCGGCAAACGGTGGCTTGCATCCGAAGTTAGGTATGCCTTACCTTCATCGCGTGCTCGGAAACTACTTGATCGGCCTGCGCGAGGGTCTCGAGGCGGCGCTCGTCGTCAGCATCTTGATCGCCTACCTCGTGCGCACCGGCCGGCAGAGCCATGTGCGCTACGTGTGGGCCGGCGTCGGCTGCGCCCTCGCGTTGAGCATCGCGGCGGGTGCCCTGCTCGAGTTCACCTCGGCCAACCTGTCGTTCACCGCGCAGGAGCGTTTCGGCGGGATCATGTCGATCATCGCCGTCGGGTTCGTCACCTGGATGATCTTCTGGATGCGCCGCGCGGGCCGCACCATCGCCAAGGAGCTCCACGGCAAGGTCGACGCCGCAGTCGCCATCGGCGGTACGGCTGTCGTCCTCGTCGCCTTCGTCGCAGTGGCCCGCGAGGGCCTTGAGACGGCCGTCTTCTTCTGGACCGCCGCGCAGGCCACGGGGACCACCTGGGCGCCGGTCACCGGGTTCCTCCTGGGCCTGGCCACCGCCGTCGCCCTCGGGTTCGCCCTCTACACCAGTGCGGTCAAGATCAACCTGGCCGTCTTCTTCAAGTGGACCGGGTTCCTGCTGATCTTCGTCGCCGCCGGGGTGTTGTCCTACGGCATCCATGACCTGCAGGAGGCCGGCGACCTCCCCGGCCTCAACAACTTGCTGTTCGACGTCAGCGCCCAGGTGCCGCCGAGTTCTTGGTACGGCACCGTGCTCAAGGGCGTCTTCAACTTCTCACCGGCGACCAGCGTGCTCGAGGGGCTCGCGTGGATCGGCTACGTCTCGGTGACCCTGTTCTTCTACTTCCGGCCGGTGCGTAGCAACCCCGTATCCCAGCCCGCCGCGCCGACGTCCGTCTCCGCCTGATCATCCGACAACCCATCCACCCGCTCCACCGCTCACTCAAGGAGTTCTGACTCGTGCGTACCCGCCTGGCTCTTCCCCTGCTCGCCGTTGCTGCCCTCGCTCTCGCCGCGTGCGGCTCCGACGCGAGCACCGGCTCCGGCGGCGGCTCCGACACAGCCGATGCGATCACGGTTACCTCAACCGCTGATGCGTGCACCCTGTCGGCGACCTCCGCGGCGGCGGGGGCGGTCACCTTCGAGATCACCAATGACGGCAGCGAAGCGACGGAGTTCTACGTGTACGGCGCGGATGGCGAGACCGTCGTTGCTGAGGTTGAGAACATCGGGCCGGGGATCACCCAGGACCTCACGGCAACCTTGGAGTCGGGCGCCTACATCACCGCCTGCAAGCCTGGCATGGTCGGCGAGGGCATTCGCGGGCCGTTCACCGTCAGCTGACGTTTGCGGCACCACCGGTTGGCCCCCAATACGGTGATTGGCCGCTGAACGCAACTTTGTGCGGTCGTTCACAAGCGCCTAAAGTGCGGGTCAAGCAAGCCCCCGCCTCAGGAGAACGCCGTCGTCGTGTCTACCGCAGCGCCAGGTCGCCGAGCCCGTAAGGGCGGCGTTCCCGAGGCCACGGTCGCCCGACTGCCGCTCTATCACCGGGCGCTCACGACGCTCGCCGAGCGCCACGTCGCGACGGTGTCCTCCGAAGAGCTGGCGACGGCCGCCGGGGTCAATTCGGCCAAGCTGCGCAAGGACCTCAGCCACCTCGGGTCGTACGGCACCCGTGGGGTCGGCTACGACGTTGACGACCTGCTGGTCCACATCGGCCGCGAACTCGGGCTCACGCAAGCCTGGTCGGTGGTCATCGTCGGCGCGGGAAACCTGGGTCAGGCGCTCGCCAACTATGGCGGCTTCGACTCGCGCGGCTTCCGCGTCGTCGGGCTGGTCGACACCGACCCCAATCGCTGCGGCGAGTCGGTGGCCGGACTGACGATCCGCCCGCTGGCCGAGCTTGAGGGCCTCGTCGCCGAACAGGACGTCAACATCGGGGTGATCGCGACCCCGGCCGGCGCCGCGCAAGACGTGTGCACCCGCTTGGTGGACGCCGGTGTCACGAGCATCCTCAACTTCGCCCCGACGGTCCTGACCGTGGGCGCGGATGTCGACGTACGCAAGGTTGACCTGGCCACCGAGCTGCAGATCCTGGCCTTCCACGAGCAGCGAAAGGCCGATCTCGTGGGGGCGACCCCATGAGCATCCTCGTAGTCGGCCTGTCCCACCGGTCAGCGGCCGTACGCCTGCTGGAAGAAGTTTCCGTCGTTGGCGACGACCTGCCGGGGCTGCTCGCTGAGGCCACCGACGCGCCACACATCGGTGAGGCCGTGATCGTCTCCACGTGCAACCGGGTCGAGGTCTACGCGGTCGTCGACAAGTTCCACGGCGGCGTCGAAGACCTCACTGCGCTGCTCGCCGACCACGCCAGCCTCGGGCTGGAAGCGCTCACCCCGCACCTGTACGTGCACTACGACGAGCGCGCCGTCCAGCACCTGTTCGGCGTGGTGTGCGGCCTCGACTCGATGGTCGTCGGCGAGGCCCAGGTCCTGGGCCAGACCCGGTCAGCGCTGCGCGTGGCTCAGGACTCCGGCGCCGCGGGCGGTCTTCTCAACGACCTGTTCCAAAACGCTCTGCGCGTCGGCAAGCGAGCCCACGCAGAAACCGGGATCGACCGTGCCGGTTCGGTGCTGGTGTCGGTCGGGCTCGATGAGGCGGTACCCGCCATCGGCGGCCTGACCGGGGCCAAGGTCCTGGTGATCGGGGCGGGCTCGATGGGCGCGCTCGTCGGCTCGGCGCTGTCCGACGCCGGCATCGCCTCAGCCATTGTGGCCAACCGCACCGTGAGCCATGGGCTGCGGGTGGCCGAGGCTCTCGGAGGTACGGCTGTCGGGATGGACGCCGTCCCGCAGGCGTTGGGCGACGTCGACCTGGTGGTGTCATGCACCGGAGCGATCGGACACGTCATCAGCGCCGAGGACGTGCGGGAGGCGCTGCCCCGGCGCGGCGGCCGGCCCTTGGCGGTGCTCGACCTAGCGCTCCCTCGCGATGTCGCTCCCGAGGTCGCCGACCTCGAGGGGGTCACCGTCGTCTCGCTGGACGATCTGAGCGCCCTGCTCACCGGAGTCGAGCACAGCGCTGATCTCGACGAGGTCCGGCGCATCGTCGCGGACGAGACGTCCGCCTACCTTGGCGCCCAACGTGCGGCCCGGGTCGCTCCGACGGTGGTCGCGTTGCGCCAGCTGGCCTCCGACGTGGTGGCCGCCGAGCTGGGTCGCCTCGACGCCCGCATGCCCGATCTCGACCCGGCCGTACGCGACGAGGTCGCGCAGACCGTGCGCCGTACCGTCGACAAGCTCCTGCACGCACCCACGGTTCGGATGAAGGAGCTGGCCGCTGACGAGGGCGGTCACGCCTACGCCGAGGCGCTGCACCGGCTCTTCGACCTCGACCCCGACGCCGTCGACCTGGTGGCCCGCGCCGCGTTGGCCGAGGGAGTGGGGTCATGACCGTCGCTATCCGGCTCGGCACCCGCCGCAGTGCCCTCGCCCGCGCCCAGTCGGCTCAGGTTGGCGCCGCGCTGACCGCGGCCACCGGCCGTACCGTCGAACTCGTCGAGATCGAGACCGAAGGTGACCGCGACCCGGCACCCCTCGCGTCCTTCGGCGGCGTCGGTGTGTTCGTGAGCGCCCTGCGCGACGCGATCCTCGACGGCCGTGTCGACGCCGCCGTCCACTCCCTCAAGGACCTCCCCACGGCTCCCGACGACCGGCTCGCGCTGGCCGCCATACCCGCACGTGAGGACCCGCGCGACTGCGTCGTCGCCCGCGGCGGGCTCACCCTCGGGGAGCTCCCGAACGGGGCCACGGTGGGTACGGGCTCCCCGCGCCGCGCCGCCCAGGTCAGGGCGCTCGGACTCGGACACGAGGTCGTCGGGGTCCGGGGCAACGTCGACACTCGGCTGCGTCTGGTCGCCGACGGTGCGGTGGACGCGGTGATCCTGGCGCGCGCCGGCCTGCTGCGGCTCGGGTGCGCCGATGAGGTCACCGAGGTCCTCGACCCCACTCAGATGCTCCCGGCGCCCGGACAGGGCGCCCTCGTCGTCGAGTGCCGCGCGGACCGCGCGGACCTGCTCGACCTGTTTGCTCCGCTCGACCACGCGGCCACCCGCGCCTCGGTCACCGCGGAGCGCTCCGTACTTGCAGCCTTGGAAGCAGGCTGTTCCGCCCCGGTCGGTGCACTCGCCGACCTGGCGGAGGACGGGTTCAGTGAACCCGAGCTGTATCTGCGCGCAGTCGTGGCAGCCGTTGACGGCTCCTCGTCCGTGCGCTTGTCCGCCACCGGCTCTCCGACCGATGCCGAGGCCCTGGGGTACTCCCTGGCGCAGCGGTTGATCGAGGAGGGGGCCGCCGGCCTGATGGGGGAGCGCATCCCGTGACCACCCGCACTCGCAAGACCTCGAAGCCGATGGGCGCCGTGACCTTTGTCGGTGCCGGACCCGGAGACCCCGGGCTCCTCACCGTGCGCGCCTTGGAGGCGCTCGCCTGCGCCGACACGGTCGTTCTCGACCGGGTGGCCCGCGAGCAACTCCTGGTCCACGCCCGGCCCGACGTCGAGGTGCTCGACGGCGCTTCCGACCCCGACGGTGAGCCGCTCGCGGCGGCCACGCGAGCGCGCCTCGCGGTGGACGCGGCGAAGGCTGGCCGCCAGGTCGTACGGCTGATGGACGGTGATCCCACGACGTTCAACGGGTTGGTCGAGGAGGCCGCGGCCTGCGCGAAGGCGCACGTGCCCTTCGAGATCGTGCCCGGCGTCTCGTCCGTGGCCGGTGTCCCGGCCTACGCGGGCGTGCCGCTGACCGGACCCAAGACCCGCGCCGTCCACGTGCTGACCCCGGCCGATGTGGTCGTCGACTGGTCGGCGCACGCGGCGTCCACGACGACCCTGGTTGTGCTGGGCGGCCAGGCGGCCGCGCTCGACGCCGCCGAGTCGCTGATCGCCGCCGGTCGGTCCGAGCAGACGCCGGTCGCGGTGACCTCGCAGGGCACGACCACCGCCCAGCGCACGGTCGTCGCGACGTTGGAGTCGCTCCCGCGCGCACTCAAGGGCGTCACGCTCGACGGGCCTGTCGTCGCCGTGTTCGGCGACGTGGTCAACCAGCGCGACCGGCTGTCCTGGTTTGAGTCCAAGCCGTTGTTCGGCTGGCGGGTCCTCGTCCCGCGCACCAAGGAGCAGGCAGGCACGCTCACCGCGCAGCTGCGCCACAGCGGAGCCGTACCCGAGGAGGTCCCGACCATCTCCGTCGAGCCACCCCGCACCCCGCAGCAGATGGACCGCGCGATCCAAGGGCTCGTCTCCGGGCGCTACCTGTGGGTCGCGTTCACCTCGGTCAACGCGGTGCGAGCCGTGCGCGAGAAGTTCGAGGAGTACGGGCTGGATGCGCGCGCCTTCGCCGGCATCAAGGTGGCCGCAGTGGGCGAGCAGACCGCCGCAGCGCTCACCGCCTTCGGGGTGCGCCCCGACCTGGTGCCGTCCGGCGAGCAGTCCAGCGCCGGTCTGCTCGAGGACTTCCCGATCTACGACGAGGTCTTCGACCCGATCGATCGAGTGTTCCTGCCCCGCGCCGACATCGCGACCGAGACGCTGGCCGCTGGGCTCATCGAGCTGGGCTGGGAGATCGACGACGTCACCGCGTACCGCACGGTGCGCGCGGCGCCGCCGCCCGCGCCCATCCGCGAGGCCATCAAGGGAGGCGGCTTCGACGCGGTGGTCTTCACCTCGTCGAGCACCGTGCGCAACCTGGTCGGCATCGCCGGAAAGCCCCACGCTGCCACGGTGATCGCCTGCATCGGGCCGGCCACCGCGAAGACGGCTGAGGAGCACGGGCTGCGCGTCGATGTGCTCGCACCGACGCCTTCGGTGGGGGTGCTGGCGACGGCGTTGGCCGAGTACGGCGCCTCGATCCGCTCGGCGGCCGTTGAAGCCGGCGAGGAGTGTTGGCGTCCGTCGCAGCGCCGGGGCACCGCACGACGCAAGGCGAAGTAGGTCGGCATGGTCGGCATGGGCGGCATGGTCGGCCCCGGCTTCCCGGTCGAGCGCCCTCGACGCCTGCGTCGTACCCCTGCGCTGCGCCGGTTGCTCGCCGAGAACCGGCTGTCGGCCGGCGACCTCGTGCTGCCGCTGTTCGTCAAGGAAGGGCTGGCCGAACCGGTCGCGGTCGCGGCGATGCCCGGAGTCGTCCAGCACACGCGGGACTCGTTGCGGAAGGCCGCGCACGAAGCGGTCGAGGCCGGGGTCGGCGGGCTGATCGTGTTCGGGATCCCGGCGGTCAAGGACGGTGAGGGGTCGCAGGCCGATGACCCCGAGGGCATCGTGCAGGTGGCTTTGCGGGACCTGGCATCAGACGTGGGCGACGCCGCCGTAGTCATGGCTGATCTGTGTCTGTGCGAATACACCGACCACGGGCACTGCGGCCCGCTCTCGACGTCGGGTGAGGTCGACAACGACCGCACCCTGGAGCGGTACGCCTCGGTGGCGGTCGCCCAGGCCCAGGCCGGCGCTGCGGTGATCGCACCGTCGGGGATGCAGGACGGTCAGGTCGCGGCCATCCGCGCCGGGCTCGACGCTGCCGGCTTCTCTTATGTGCCGGTGCTGGCCTACGCAGCGAAGTACGCCTCCGCCTACTACGGCCCGTTCCGCGAGGCCGCCGAGTCGACCCCAGCGACGGGCGACCGGCGGGGGTACCAGATGAACCCGGCCAACGCCCGCGAGGCGCTACGCGAGGTGGCGCTGGATCTGGCCGAGGGTGCCGATGCCGTGATGGTCAAGCCCGCAGGGCCGTACCTCGACGTCGTCCGGCAGGTCCGTGACGCGGTGGATGCGCCCCTGTTCGCCTACCAGGTGACGTGGCGAGTACTCGATGGTCGAGGCGGCTGCGGCGAACGGCTGGATCGACCGCGAGCGCGTGATCCTCGAGTCCTTGCTGGGGATTCGACGCGCTGGTGCGGACGGGGTGCTCACCTACTGGGCCACCGAAGCCGCCGGCTGGCTGGACGCCTGACCCTGCCCTCAGCGCCGTACCCCCTCCCCGAAGGTCAGAAGTGCCCGAAAGGGCTACGCGCTGAGCGTCAGGACGCCTCCGATTCGGGCACTTCCGCCGAGCCGTCGATCTCAGTGCTGGCTCGGGCGCCTAGGGCACCGGGCGCCACGCGGGGTGTCCTACAGCTAGGCCCCCGATGCGCTGCGGACGCGCGCCCGGCCGCGCGTCGACGACGAATAAGCCTCGGCCGGAAGCGATGGCTAGCTGAGAGCCATCGGGGGACCACGTCAGGCCACGGGCGATTCGGCAGGGGCATTTCTCGATCGCTAGTAGTTCTTCCAGAGGGCCGCCGGATGAGGGACCGGTCAGCACCCGCACGTCTCCGGCTCTTCCGATGCGCGGGACCTGAAGTACGGCGATCGTTGCGTCGTCACCCGACCAGGCGAGGTCCCAGTAGCTCGTTCGCGTCTCGCCGTTGGTGAACACGCTGGTGCGTTCAGAACCGTCCGGCGCCACGGTCTCTACAGTTGTGCGGAAGTTTGGACCAAGGTTGGACCCGCGGACGTACGCGATCCGATCGCCGGAGCGCGACCAACTGGGGACAAAGATCGACCCGTCAGGCTCGCGGACGATCGTTCGTTGACCGCCCGCCAGGTTGAGGATCCGCAATTCGTCGCGTTCAGCCACGGCAAGGCTCAGCCCGTCGGGCGAGGCCGAGAAAGAACACTGGGTGCACGGGCCGATCGCGACGTCCCCTCCGCTGGCGACGTCGAAGGCCCGGATGGCTGTGTCGCTGGCGTAGTAGAGCGTCTGGCCGTCGGGCGACCACTGCGGGCCTCCCTCGGTCTCCGGACCCGGTGGATCGGCAGGTGTGTGAGTAAAGACTCCGAAGGCATCCGGACCGGTCACCGGATGGATCGATTGCAGCCCGAAGCTGCCTCGCACAACGATCGGGCCGTTTCCGGTGAGTGGAGTGGTGGGGGATGGGCCGGCGGGGATCACCGGGGCCGCCCCGTCCTGGCTCGCGTCGAAGGCAGCCCAGCCGCCGAGGACCACGGCGATGGCGGCCAGGCCGGCGACGGCGGCGCGGGTGTGTGAGCGGCGCCGTCGGGTGTGTTGGAGGTTGGCGAACATGGCGGCGCCGTCGAGGCCGGTGGTCGTGGTCGTGATGAGGTCGTCGGCGGCGGCGCGCCCGAGCTGGTCCAGGCTCATGACTCCTCCTCGATCGTGGTGGCGAATTGTCGGGCGAGTGCCTGACGACCGCGGCCGAGGTGGACCTTGGCCGAGCCCTCGGTGATGCCGAGGGTGGCGGCGATGTCGGCGACCGACAGGTCGTACACGTAGCGAAGCGCCGCGGCCTGGGCTTGGCGCCGGGGCAGGCGGCGAACCTCGGTCCAGAAGACCTCGTTGTCGACGTGCAGGGCGGGGAGTTCCCGGCGGTTGGACAAACGGACCATCGCCCTCGCTTCGACCGCGCGCCGGCGAAGGTGCGAGGTCGCGAGATTCACGCAGACCCGGCGCACCCAAGCTTCAGGCTTGTCGTAGCCGGCGATCGCGTCCCACTTCCGGTACGCGGCCAGCATCGCCTCTTGGGCGACGTCATCCGCGATCGCGCTGCCGCACAGGGCTCGGGCTAGCGCGACCAAGCGTGGCAGTTCGCGGCGGTAGAAGGTCTCAAACGGCTCCGGTCGGTCGACCCGCACCATGCCAGGCAGCGTGACGGCGACCGCCGAATCAAGGACTTCGGCGTCCCGGACGGTTGCGTCCAGGGCCGAGCCGGTCCGAGTAGCCCGCCTCGCAGCTTGTTCCATGCCCACTACTCGCTCCACGGGTGCCCCCGCGATGACAAGCGCCGCACCTCTCGCACCGAACGCTCAGTCTCGCACCGACCGGGCTCACTCCGCCGGTCAACGATGGGCCAGCCGGAAGTGTCCGAAACGGAAGCGCTCCGACTTGATGTACGCCTCCGATTCGGGCACTTCCGCGCAGCCAAGCGCACGGGCGCGGGTCAAACGGATGCAGGGGTGAGGCATAGCACCGGGAGGAGCTCCCCAGCGTGGGCGTACCCGCTGGCCTTCTCCTCGTCCGCGTCGAGCCCGAGGTAGCCCATCAGCTTGCGCGCCGCCTTCGGATGCAGGCGGTCGTAGGCGCGGAGCTCGGCTGCAGCCGCCTCGGGTGCCAGTCGTTCGGCGTGGACGGCGAGGTTGCGGCGGCGGGAGGTGATGGTCAGGTCGGGAGTCGCCAGGACGTTCTGAAACCACTGGGACTGCTCGCCGAAGCCGGAGCAGATGACAAAGGAGTCGGTGACGTCGTCGTGCCGGAGGACCTCGACGACGGCCTCGCGCGGTTGGCCGCTGAGGCGCCCCACGTGGTGGAGCAGGATGAAGCGGCCGCCGAGCAACCCGCCCAGGCCGACGCGGTACAGCGTGATGGGAGCGCGGAAGAACGCCCGGCTGAGCCCCTTGGGCGGAGTGCGGGTCACGGGCTCACCTCACCGCGCTGGTCGACGTCCGTCCAGGGTCGTTGGACCTGCCGAAGCCGCGGCTTGCTCAAGCCTCTGGCCGCGCAGGGGCCGCGATGCGCCCCCGGCGACAGGTCGGGTCAGTCCGAAGTGGCGAGCCAGGCCCACGCAGCGTCCGCCTCGTCGAAGCGCTTGGTCTCGTGCGCGTAGAACGGCGCAGCCGCGGCAGCGACGAACTTCTCCAGCACGCCGTCGCCGACGATGGCCATCTTGGCGATGTCGTCGCGGAACTCGCGGCCGAACGCCAGGTCGGCTCCCCAGGCGGAGGCCTTCTCCTTGTCAAAGTCGGAGAGGTCCAGCAACAACCGGACGTTCCCGTGTTGTGCGACGGCGGCTTCGACGGCGGGGACCAGCACCCCGTAGTCGGCCTTGTCGACCACCCCGGAGACCTTGAACCCGAGGGTGGATCCGGCACTTCGCGGCAGGGTCTCAATCATGGTCGCAAGTTAACCAGCGGCCGCTGGGTCAGCCGACCGGGGCTGTACGACGCTCAAGCAGGTCCCAACGGTTGCCGTATCTGTCTTCGAAAACGACGACCGATCCGTACGGCTCCCGCCGCGGCTCCTCGACGAAGGTCACCCCTGCGTCGCGCAGTCGCGCGTAGTCGGCGTCGAAGTCGTCCGAGTACAGGAAGAACGCCACCCGCCCGCCGGTCTGGTCCCCGACACGGGCCTGCTGGTCAGCTCCGTCGGCCTTAGCGAGCAGTAGCGCGGTTGCGTCGTCAGCGCCGGGTGAAACGGTCAGCCATCGGACTCCGGGCGCAAGCTCGATGTCGGTACGCAGCGCGAAACCGAGGACACCGACGAAGTAGTTGATCGCCTCGTCGTAGTCGGGGACGACGAGTGTGACCAATCCAAGGTGCGGCACGGAGAGTCAGGTCTTGGCGGTGACGTGGTCGGCGACCGCGGGGATCACCGTTTCGCCGTACGCCTCAAGGGTTTGGGCCTTGCCGTCGTGCTGGAGGTAGATCGCGAACTGATCGACGCCGAGCGCCTTCAGCTCCTCAAGCCGCTCGACATGCGCCTCCGGCGGCCCAAGGATGCAGAAGCGATCGACGATCTCGTCGGGCACGAAGTCGGCGTGGGTGTTGCCCACGCGGCCGTGCTCGTTGTAGTCGTATCCCTGCCGTCCGGCGATGTAGTCGGTGAGCGCCGCGGGTACGCCGCCGTCGGCGCCGTACCGCGTGACGATGTCCGCGACGTGGTTGCCCACCATCCCGCCGAACCACCGCACCTGGTCGCGCATGTGCGCGATGTCGTCACCGACATACGCCGGCGCCGCCACACAGATGGTCAGCGAATCGGGGTCGCGCCCGGCCTTTTCGGCGGCCTCGCGCACCGACCGGATCGTCCACTCGGCGATCGACGGGTCGGCGAGCTGCAGGATGAAGCCGTCGCCGACTTCCCCAGTGAGGGCCAGGGCTTTCGGGCCGTACGCAGCGACCCACACCTCGAGTTCGCTGTCGGTGCCCCAAGGGAAACGCAGGTGCGAGCCTTGGTGTTCGACCTCGCGCCCGTTGGCCAGCTCGCGGATGACGTGGATCGCCTCGCGCAAGGTGGCCAGCGTCGTTGGCTTGCCGTTGAGGACACGTACCGCGCTGTCGCCGCGGCCGATGCCGCAGACCGTGCGGTTGCCGTACATCTCGTTCAACGTGGCGAACAGCGACGCCGTCACCGTCCAGTCACGCGTCGCCGGGTTGGTGACCATCGGGCCGACCGTGACCTTGCGGGTCTGCGCCAGGATCTGGCTGTAGATGACGAACGGCTCCTCCCACAGCAGGTGGGAGTCGAAGGTCCACACGTGGCTGAAGCCGAGGTTCTCCGCCTGCCGGGCGAGGTCGACGACTCGCGAAGCCGGGGGGTTGGTCTGCAAGACGATGCCGAGGTCCATGCCGCTCCTCCGTCTGAGCCGGAAACCCCCAGCGTATGCCGCGGGAGCACCGCCGCGTCCGTTCGTCGACCACGAAATGTGGTGGGTGCCACGGGAGGTGCGGGGCCACACTGGGCCGATGGACGCCGAGACCCTGGCCCGGAGGGCTGCCTGCACGCGATTCCTCTCCGGGGATGGCCTGGTCACACCCAGCGAGATGCTCGCGGTCATTCCCGACGAGGTCGCCCCCGATGTGTACGGCGAGGGCGGCGTCGTCGAGGAGCTCGAGGCGTACGTCGCTGAGCTGCTCGGCAAGCCGGCGGCGGTCTACCTGCCGAGCGGCACGATGGCCCAGGGTGCGGTCCTGCGGGTGCACGCCGACCGCCGCACGACCCGCACCGTGCTGTGGCACCCCTGGTGCCATCTGGAGAATCACGAGAACGGTGCCCACGTCAGGTTGCACGACCTCGTGGGCCGCACCGTCGGTGACCGCAACCGACTCCTTCGGCTGGACGACCTCGAGGAGGTCCCCGAACCCGCTGCAGCGCTGCTCCTGGAGCTGCCGCAGCGCGACCTTGGCGGTCAGCTGCCCGACTGGGACGACTTGGTCGCCCAGGTGCAGTGGGCCCGCGACCATGACGCCGCGGCCCACCTCGACGGAGCCCGGTTGTGGGAGGCCGCCGTCGGCTACGGCCGTACGGCTGCCGAGGTCGCCGCCCTGTTCGACACCGTCTACGTCTCGTTCTACAAGGGCATCGGCGCCCTTCCGGGATGCGGCGTGGCCGGCTCGGCCGACGACATCGAGCAGGTGCGTGAGTGGCGACAGCGCCTTGGCGGAACGCTGTACGCGTTGTGGCCGGGGGCGGCATCGGCGTTGGCCCTGCTGCCGGAGCGGCTGGCGGAGATGACCGCCAGGATGGAGCACGCCCGAGCCATCGCTGAGGCGCTGCGCGATGTTGCGGGGGTGAGGGTGGTGCCGGAGGTGCCGCAGACACCGATGATGCACCTGCTGTTTGAGGTGAGCGCGGAGCAGTTCGAGATCAATGCGCGCCGACTCGCCGACGAGGAGCTGTTCTGGACCTTCGGCGCGGCCAACAGCACCGAAGACCCCACCCGGATCAGGCAGGAGATCAGCGTGGGGCGCGCGACCTGTGCGCTGACACCGGCCGAGGTCGTCGAGGCGGTCATGGCGCTCGTCGACGCAGGGGGTGCCTGACCGGGTCTGCAGGATGCGGGTGAGTCGGGGCGGCGTCATCGGATACCGGGTCGACCGGTGCTAGCGTCCCTGTTTCGTTGACCCTGGCCGACCATGCACGGAGGACCCCGGTGTTCAGAACCCGCCGTTGGGCGCTCGCGGTTTTGGTGGCGATGGCCGGACTCGTCGCAGCAGCGACGGTTGCTCCGGGGGCAGCGGTGGCATCAACGCGGGGTCAGGGAACCATGTTGGTCCGGCAGTCCACCGATTGCTCGGGAAACGGCAACTCTTCATCGGTGACGGTCCCGTTCAGCATCTACTTCACGGGTTTTGAGCCCTTCGCGACCGGCACCGTGACCGCCTACACCCAGCCAGGCGGGGAAGAAGTCGGCAGCCGGTCGATCACCCTCGGCCCCGACGGCTCGCGCTGCTACCGGGTCACCGGTGATGTCCCGCCCGGTCAGTACAAGATTGTGTACGACTTCGGTTCAGGCACCGGCAAGCAGAAGGTCATCCGGATCGAGGGCGCCGCACCGACTCCCAGCCCCACCCCGACCAAGACCCCCACGAAATCACCGACCAGCTCGCCTTCGGTGACACCGACGGTGTCTCCGACCGTGACGTCTTCGGTCTCACCGAGTGTGTCTCCGACCGTGACGTCCTCGGTGTCCCCGAGCGGCTCCGCGACCGGTTCCCCGAGTGCGTCGCCGTCGGAGTCCGAGTCAGTGCTCCCGACCTCGACGGCCGCACCGAGTGAATCCGAGGATGTGGAGGGGTTGACGTTTACGCCCGTAGACACCCTGCCGGACACCGGCTCGTCGCATGTCTCGCGCAACCTGAGCATCGGGGCGGGGCTAGTGGTGCTGGGTTCGCTCCTCGTTGCCGTCAGCCTGCGGCGGCGCCCACGCGCGCACTAGGCGCAGCCGGCCGCGACACCTCCCCGTTGGCCCGGGTCGTCAGCGCAGGTATTGGGACAGGCCGCGCTTGAGGAACTGGCCGTGGCCCTTGCGGCCGAGGTAGGCGCCGTCATCGATGACCACGCTGCCGCGCGAGATCACGGTGTCGACGTGGCCGTCGATTTCGTAGCCCTCCCACGCCGAGTGGTCCATCGCCATGTGGTGGGTCTCGACCGAGATGTGAGTACGGCCATTCGGGTCGTACACCACGATGTCAGCGTCGGCGCCTGGTGCGATGACGCCCTTCTGGCCGTACAGCCCGAACATGCGCGCGGGCGTCGTACAGCAGAGCTCGACCCAGCGCTCCAAGGTGATCCGGCCGTCGACGACCCCTTGGTAGAGCAGGTCCATCCGGTGCTCGACCGAGCCGATTCCGTTGGGGATCTTGGAGAAATCGCCCAGGCCGAGTTCCTTCTGCTCCTTGAAGCAGAACGGGCAGTGGTCGGTGCTCACCACGGACAGCGCCTCGGTGCGCAGGTACTTCCACAGCTCGTCCTGGTGCTCCTCGGCCCGTGACCGAAGCGGTGTCGAGCAGACCCACTTGGCACCCTCGAAGCCGGGCGCGGCGAGTTGCTCTTCGAGGGAGAGGTAGAGGTACTGCGGGCAGGTCTCACCAAACACGTTGAGCCCGTCGGCGCGCGCAGCGGCCAGGGTCGCGACCGCCTGCTTGGCGGACATGTGCACGACGTACAGCGGGGCCCCGGTGATCCGCGCCAGCATGATGGCCCGGTTGGTCGCCTCGGCCTCGGTCTCCCACGGCCGGGTCAGCCCATGGTTGACCGGGTCGGTCTCGCCACGTGCCAGGGCTTGTTGCACCAGCACGTCGATCGCGATGCCGTTCTCCGCGTGCATCATGATCATCGCGCCGTTGTGGCCGCGTCTGCATCGCGCGCAGGACCTGGCCGTCGTCGCTGTAGAAGACGCCGGGGTAGGCCATGAACAGCTTGAAGCTGGTGACCCCCTCGGCGACCAGCTCGTCCATCGCCTTGAGCGAGTCATCATCGACGCCGCCCACGATCTGATGGAAGCCGTAGTCGATCGCGCACTCGCCGGCGGCCTTCTCGTGCCACGCAGCGAGGCCGTCCTGCACCCGCTCGCCGGTGCGCTGTACGGCGAAGTCGATGATCGAGGTCGTCCCGCCCCACGCGGCCGCGCGGGTGCCGGTCTCGAAGGTGTCGGAGGCGAACGTGCCGCCGAACGGGCAGCTCCATGTGGGTATGGCAGTCGATGCCGCCCGGGCACGACGTACTTCCCGGTCGGCGTCGATCACCGTGTCCACGCTTGCCGCGACGTCGACTCCCAGCGCCTGCTCGCCCGGCGCGAGCAACGCCACGATCCGCTCGCCGTCGATGAGCACGTCCATCTCCGTGCGCCCGGTGGCGGAAACGACTGTGCCGCCGCGCACCAGGACGGTCATGGCGCGACCAGGTCGCCGTACGCGTCCGGCCGGCGGTCGCGATAGAACGCCCACTTGTTGCGGACCTCGGTGACCATCTCGAGGTCGAGGTCGCGGACGATCAGCTCGGCCGAATGCGCGTCGCCGACCTCGCCGACGAATTGCCCTTGCGGGTCAACGAAGTACGACGTGCCGTAGAAGTCGTCGTCGCCCAGGTCTTCGATGCCGACCCGGTTGATGGCGCCGACGAAGTACTCGTTGGCGACGGCGGCAGCGGGCTGCTCGAGCTTCCACAGGTAGCCGGACAGGCCGCGGCTGGTCGCGCTGGGGTTGAAGACGATCTGCGCGCCGTTGAGGCCGAGCGCGCGCCAGCCCTCGGGGAAGTGCCGGTCGTAACAGATGTAGACGCCGACCTTGCCGACCGCGGTGTCGAAGACGGGGAAGCCCAGGTTGCCGGGGCGGAAGTAGAACTTCTCCCAGAAGCCCTTCACGTGCGGCAGGTGGTGCTTGCGGTACTTGCCGAGGTAGCTGCCGTCGGCGTCGATGACGGCCGCGGTGTTGTAGAGGAAGCCCGGCTGCTCCTGCTCGTACATCGGGAGCACCAGCACCATGCCGAGCTCGGCGGCCAACGCCTGGAAGCGCTCCGTAGTCGGCCCGGGGATCGACTCGGCGTAGTCGTAGAAGGCGGCGTCCTGCACCTGGCAGAAGTACGGCCCGTAGAACAGCTCCTGGAAGCACATCACCTTCGCGCCGAGCCCTGCCGCCTCGCGGGCGTAGTCCTCGTGCACCTTGATCATGGACTCCTTGTCACCGGTCCACTCCGTCTGCACCATTGCCGCTCGTACCGTCGTCATCGTCGCGACCTCCTCGCCTCGGGGTTCCCTCCATCCTGTCCCACCCCCGGATCCGGCGCACGCAGTTGCCGATGGGGACCTCTGGCCGGGCTCCGGCCCCGGTCGTGACCGGAAGTGCCCGAAAGGGAGGCATCCTGGGGCGCGAGGCGCTCCCGTTTCGGGCACTTCTGGCCCCGTGGGACCGGCCGCAGCCCCCTGCGGCGCGGCTGTGGACGACGCCGGCGACGGTACGGCTGTCGCTGCCAGCCTGGTCGGTATGACCGTGGCGCCTACCCGCGAAGGGCCGACCAGGGGCCGTCGCCCCGGCCGACGCTGGGCCAGGGTCGGCCACGGGCTCTACCTTCCGAGCCCCACCGACGGCTTGACCGCGACCCTCACGGCCTGGCAGCAGGTGCTGCCATCGTCGGCTGGCTTCACTGGACTGACGGCGGCGGAGGCGTATGGCTGGTGGCTGCCAACAGACCCCGACGATGCGCCGATCTTCGCGGCCATGCCCAAGGGCGAGACGACTCCCAAGCGGCGAGGCCTCGCCGTCGCACGCCTGGCGCGTACTCCGCGGCTGGTCACCTGGGCCGGGCTGCGGCTGACCACTCCCGGCGAGACCCTTCTGGCCTGCGCTCGGGACCTGGGGCTGCTCGACCTGGTGCTGCTGTGCGACGGAGCGCTGCACCTCGAAAGCTGCACGCGTCTGGACATCGAAGCCGCCGCCATGCCGGGCCGTCGGGGATCGCCGCGGCTTCGCCAGGCGCTCGCGTTGGCCGACGGGCGTTCGGAATCAGCGTGGGAGACAGTGCTGCGGCTGTTCCACATCTCCTGCGGGGTAGAGGTCGAGACTCAATACGTCCTCCGCAACGATGACGGCGGGTTCGTGGCCCGCGGCGACCTCTGGCTGGTCGGGACGCGGAGCCTGCATGAGTACGACGGGGGCGTCCACCGCACCCCGCGCCCAGCATCGGGAAGATCTCGCTCGGGACCGGCGCATCCTCGATCGCGGCTGGACCCGCCGGGGCTACACCAGCGTCGACCTCCTCCACCGGCCGGTCGCCATCCTGCGCGAGGCCGATGCGGCGCTTGGGAGGCCGCATCGTCCGCAACGCGTCCGGTCCTGGCACCGCTTGCTCGCCGCGTCGATGCTGACCGCGGCCGGGGCGGAGCACGTACGCGGCCGGTGGGCGAGGGCGCTGCGCCGAGTCGGCTGAAGTGCCCGAAACAGCGGCGCTTTGGGGCGCGAGGGCGCTCCGATTCGGACACTTCCGGGTGGGCTGAGAGGATGAGCGGTGTGACGTCCGCCGATTCCCGCGCGCTGTTCGACCGCGCGCTCGCGGTGACCCCGGGCGGGGTCAACTCGCCGGTGCGCGCCTTCCGCGCCGTGGGCGGCACGCCGAGGTTCATGACCTCGGGCGTCGGGCCGTACGTCGTGGACGCCGACGGCAACGACTACGTGGACCTGGTCTGCTCGTGGGGGCCGATGATCCTTGGCCACGCCCACCCGGCCGTGGTCGATGCGCTGACCGAGCAGGTCGCGCTGGGTACGTCCTTCGGGGCGCCCGGTCGCTATGAGGTCGAGCTCGCCGAGGAGATCGTCGCGCGGGTCGAGCCGGTCGAGCAGGTGAGGCTCGTGAGCAGCGGCACCGAGGCGACGATGTCGGCGATCCGGCTGGCCCGCGGTTTCACCGGCCGCAGCAAGGTGGTGAAGTTCGCGGGCTGCTACCACGGCCATGTGGACGCGTTGCTGGCGTCGGCCGGGTCGGGTGTGGCCACGCTGGGCCTGCCGGACACCCCGGGCGTGACCGGCGCGAGCGCGGCGGACACCCTCGTGCTGCCGTACAACGATCTGGCCGCCGTCGAGGCGGCGTTCGCGACCCACGGCGACACCATCGCGTGCGTCATCACCGAGGCGGCCGCCGCCAACATGGGGGTCGTCCCCCCACTGCCGGGCTTCAACGCCGGCCTCGCCGAGCTCTGCCGGCGCCACGGGGCGCTGTACATCAGCGATGAAGTGATGACCGGGTTCCGGGTGAGCCGCAGCGGGTGGTTCGGCCTAGATGGCGTCCGCCCCGACCTGATGACGTTCGGCAAGGTGATGGGCGGAGGGCTTCCCGCCGCCGCGTTCGGCGGTCGGCGCGAGGTCATGGAGCACCTCGCGCCCCTCGGACCGGTCTACCAAGCGGGCACCCTGTCCGGGAACCCGCTCGCCACGCTCGCCGGCGTCACGACGCTGCGGCATTGCACCGACGAGGTCTACGCGGTCGTCGACCACGTGGCCGCCGAGGTCGGACGGCTGGCGTCGGAGGCGCTGAGCAAGGAAGGCGTCCCGCACGTGCTGCAGCAGGCCGGCAACCTGTTCAGCCTCTTCTTCGTCGACCCCTCCGAGACGCCCGCCGTCACGGACTATGCGACGGCAAGAACTCAGGCGGCGTACCGCTTTGCACCGTTCTTCCACTCCATGCTCGACCAGGGTGTGTCCTTGCCACCGAGCGCCTTCGAGGCGTGGTTCGTCTCGGCGGCCCACGACGACATCGCCCTCGAACGCGTCGCCGACGCCCTGCCCGCCGCAGCCCGCGCGGCCGCCGAAGCCCAACCCGAAGGAGCCGCGTGAGCGACCAGCCCTCGTCCGACGACGCGATCACCGTCGTCCACCTCGTCCGGCACGGCGAGGTCCACAACCCGGAGAAGATCCTGTACGGGCGGCTGCCCGGCTACCACCTGTCCGAGCTCGGCCGCGAGATGGCCGAGGTTGTGGCAGCGTCGTTCGCCGGACGCGACATCACCCACGTCGGGTCGTCGCCGCTGGAACGCGCTCAAGAGACGGCCAACCCGATCGCCGGGGTGCACGAGCTGCCCATCGTCACTGACGATCGGCTGATCGAGGCGGAGAACTACTTCCAGGGCATGCAGTTCGGCGTGGGCGACGGGTCGCTCAAGCACCCCAAGCATTGGCCGCACCTGATCAACCCGCTCACTCCTTCCTGGGGGGAGCCGTACATCCAGCAGGCCGAGCGGGTGCTCGCGGCGATGGGCGCCGCCCGCGACGCGGCCAGCGGTCACGAAGCCGTGCTGGTCAGCCATCAGCTGCCGGTGTGGACGACCCGCTGCAAGGTCGAAGGTCGGCGGCTGTGGCACGACCCCCGCAAGCGCGAATGCACCCTGGCGTCGGTCACGTCGTTCACCTATGAGGGCAACGAGATCGTCGCGGTCGCCTATACCGAGCCCGCGAAGGCTTTGCTGCCCAGCGGCAAGACGTACACCGCCGGCGCCTGATCATCATGGGGAAGGTTGTGGTTGCTGGAGCAACAGCAAAGTTCCCCATGGTGGCCGCCGTGGCCGTGACCGCCGCACTGCTGCTCGCCGGCTGTACGACGGCCGCCGGCGCGGGCACGCCGGTCGACCAGCCGGAGCAGAACTATGTGTCCGGCTCGGGCACCATCACCGAGGTCCCGGCGGCCGACCGGGGAGACCCGATCGAGTTGGCCGGCGAGACCCTCGACGGGGACACTCTCGATCTCGCCGACCTTCGCGGGCAGGTCGTCGTCGTCAACGTGTGGGGCTCGTGGTGCCCGCCCTGTCGCGCGGAGGCACCCGTCCTCAAGGCGGTCAGCGACGACCTGGTGGGCGACGACGTGGCGTTCGTCGGCATCGACACCCGCGATAGTGACGCAGCAGCAAGGGCTTTCGTCGAGAACGTCGGCCTCGATTACCCCAACATCATTGACCGGGACGGGGTGAAGTTGCTGGCCTTCCATGGCGACATCAACCCGCAGGCCATCCCGTCCACTCTCGTCCTCGACCGGCAAGGCCGGGTGGCGGCTCGCGTCGTGGGCGAGGTCACCGAGGGGACGTTGCGCGCGCTGATCGAGCCGCTCGTCGCCGAGCAGTGATCACCGCCGCGGCTGACACCGTCGTCAACGGTTCCTTCGTGCTGGCCGCGATCATCGCGGTTGCCGCCGGGCTGGTGTCGTTCCTCAGTCCGTGCGTGCTTCCCCTGGTGCCCGGCTATGTCTCGTACGCGACCGGGCTGGTCGGCGCCGACATGGCGGAGGCCAGGCGCGGTCGGTTGCTTGCGGGCTCGGTGCTGTTCATCGCGGGCTTCACCGTCGTCTTCGTGAGCCTTGGGGCCTTGGCGGGGTCGCTGGGGGCGCTGCTCATCGAATACCAGTTGGTGATCACCAAAGTGTTGGGGGTGCTCACGATTCTGCTCGGGCTGGCCTTCCTCGGCTGGCTTCCGTGGGCGAGTCGCGAGTGGCGTTTCCACCGGATGCCGACCCTCGGACTCGCCGGGGCCCCGCTGCTGGGTGTGCTGTTCGGCCTGGGCTGGACACCGTGCATCGGGCCGACGCTGGCTGCGGTCCAGGCGCTGGCGCTGAACGAGGCGTCCGCGCTGCGCGGGGCGCTGCTCATGGTGTTCTACTGCATCGGCCTCGGGCTGCCTTTCGTCATCTTCGCTTTGGCGATCCGGCGGGCAGCCGGGGGGCTGGCGTGGTTCAAGCAGCACTACGCGTTCATCATGGGCTTCGGCGGCGCGATGCTCGTCATCCTCGGGATCCTTCTGGTGACCGGGATCTGGGCGGATCTCGCCGTGCAGATGCGCGTCTGGGCGGTCAACTTCGAGGTGGCGATCTAGGTGGCCGACACCCTCGAGTCGACCACGCTCGAACCCGACCGCAAGCCAGAGCCGATCAAGGTGCCGACGCTTGGCCCGGGTGGGCTCGCGCGGTGGGCCTGGCGCCAGCTGACCAGCATGCGTACGGCCCTGATCCTGCTGTTTCTCCTTGCCCTGGGCGCGATTCCGGGGTCGCTGTTCCCGCAGCGCGGGGTCAATCCGATCCAGGTCTCGAACTACCGGGCCGACAATCCGACGATCGCCCCATGGCTGGACCGGTTCGGGTTCTTTGACGTCTATGCGTCGTCGTGGTTCGCAGCCATCTACTTGTTGCTGTTCATCTCCCTGATCGGTTGCGTGCTGCCCCGGTGTGCGCAGCACTGGCGGGCGATCCGGGCGGCCCCACCTCCGGCCCCGCGCAACCTGTCGCGCCTCCCGGTGTCGATGTACTACGAGGGAACCGACGACCCGGCGGCCGTACTCACGCGGGCCGAGGAATCGTTGCGGGGCCAGCGGTTTCGGGTGGTCACAGGCGACGGCTGGGTGGCCGCCGAGAAGGGCTACCTGCGGGAGACGGGCAACCTGGTCTTCCACCTGTCGCTGATCGTGCTGCTCATCGGGGTGGCCATCGGGGCGCTGTTCGGGGTGAAGGGCGTGGCGCTGGTCGTCGAGGGTGAGGGCTTTGCCAACACAGTCACGCAGTACGACCAGATCTCGCCCGGACGGGCGTACGACATCGACTCGCTCGCGCCGTTCTCATTCACCCTCGACGACTTCCGGGCGACCTACGAGGCCGGACCGGTGCAGACGGGCGCAGCTCGTACTTTCGAGGCTGACGTGACGGTGACAGACGCTCCTCGTGCCGAGCCGCGCACGCAGACGGTGCAAGTGAACGACCCGCTGCGTTCTGGCGGGTTCAAGGCGTTCTTGGTGGGACACGGATATGCGCCGGTGTTCACGGTGACCGACGGCGACGGCCGCGTGGTGCAACAGGGCCCGGTGCCGTGCATCCCGCAGGACGGCAACTTCACCTCCGAGTGCGTGGTGAAGGTGCCGGACGCGAGACCCGGATCAGCTGGCGCTGGTGGGGTTCTTCTTCCCGACGGTGGTCGATGGTGGCGGCCCGGTGTCGTACTTCCCGGGCGCGGAGAACCCCGAGGTCTACCTCAACGTGTTCACCGGTGACCTGGGTCTGGACGACGGCATCGCGACGTCGGTCTACTCACTCGACACCACGAACCTCACGCCGGTAAAGGCGGAGCCGACCGACGGGGCTCCGCTGGTGGTCGTGCTCAAGCCGGGGGAGTCGGAGACGTTGCCGGACGGGCTCGGGACGGTGAGCTTCGACGGGATCCAGGAGTGGGCGACCTTCGAGATCGCGCGCGACCCCGGCAAGGAGTTGGCGCTGGTCGGCGCGGTGGCGGCGATCGCTGGATTGCTGCTCTCGTTGTTCGTGCGGCGACGGCGGATCTGGGTACGAGCGGTCGCAGGGCCGGACGGCGTCGGCGGCACTACGGTGGTCGAGGTGGCCGGGCTCGCCAAGAACGAGGCGGGCGGGGTCGACGATGAAGTGGAGGCGCTGGTGCGCGTCCTGCGCGGCGAGGAGCAACCGTGATCGACCAGGGCATGGCCCAGCTCAGCCTCGAGCTCGCCTATGCGGCGATCGCGATCTATGCGGCCGCTTTTGTCGCGTACGCGGTGGCTGCGGCCGCTGTTGTGGGGGCGAAGGACGACGCGAAGGTGAAGGAGCCAGCGCTGGTCGGCGCCGAGCCGGTGCCCGGGGTCGTCGCGGAGTCGGTCGATGGGCTTGAGGGACTAGACGGACCTGACGGCTCGGGTGGCCCGTCGGCTGACGGGGCGGCAGGCCTACCCCCGATGCCTGGGCGGAAAGCGGCGGGGATCGGTACGTCGCTGACCGTGCTGGCGTTCGCGTTGGAGCTGGCCGCGGTGATCGCGCGCGCGGTGTCGGTGCAGCGGGTGCCGTGGGGCAACATGCACGAGTTCACGCTGACGACGTCGACGGTGCTGGCGGGGGCGTTCCTCTTCTTCGCGCTGCGTGACCGCAGCAAGCAGGTGCTGGGCGTCTTCGTGGTGCCGGCGGTACTGCTGGCGCTCGGGCTGTCGGTGACGGTGTTGTATGCGGACGCGGCCGAGCTGGTGCCGGCGCTGCAGTCCGGCTGGCTCGTCGTGCACGTGATGGCCGCGATGATCGCGACGGGCGCCTTTGCGTTGGGGGCGCTGTTTTCCGGCGCTCTACTTGGTGAAGGAGCGCTCCGACCGGCGGCTGGCTGCGGGAGACATCTCGCGGCCGGGGTGGGTGGCGCGGCTGCTGCCGGAGGCCCGTTCCATGGACCGGCTGGCCTACCGGATCAACGCGTTCACCTTCCCGCTGTGGACCTTCGCGGTGATCGCCGGCGCGATCTGGGCGGAGAACGCGTGGGGGCGGTACTGGGGGTGGGACCCCAAGGAGGTGTGGGCGTTCATCACCTGGGTCGTCTACGCGGCCTACCTGCACGCGCGCTCGACGGCCGGGTGGAAGGCGCGCGGGTCGTCGTGGATTGCGCTCGCCGGCTTCGGCTGCCTGATGTTCAACTACTTCGGGATCAACCTGCTCGTCAGCGGCCTGCACTCCTACTCCGGCGTCTAGCCCGGCGGCCGTACGGGCCGGGGCGGGAGCAGCACGCTCGCCCATCCGGCCGCATGGCCATGCGGCCGGCCTCCCGCCAGGCCCAACCACGCTCGCTTACCCGCTCACGCCCCGGCCCCGCCGTACCCGTTCCAAGTGGTGCCTTGGGGGCTGCTGGGTGCCCGAGATGTCGGGCTAAGGCACCACTTCTGCGGGGTCAGGTCACCAACTCGGTACGGCTGGGCCGGCCGGACGCGCGCTGGTCCCATCGAGCGGTGATCCGGGCGCGGCCCGCGGGGCTGAACAGCGACTTCGCCACGAGGGCGTGCCAGCGCCGTCCGTGCTCCGCGCGATGAGGTCGGCCAAGGGCCAGGTCGATGTCGCGGATGACTCCCGCTGCGCCCTCGATGACGTCGCGGCTCGTGTAGCCGCGCCGGGTCCAGGCGGCGGCGACCAGCCGGCGGTCGCGGAGCAGGTCGGCCCGGTGCTGGGCGCGATCGCGGTGGACCGCGCCGTCGTACTCGTGCAGCGTGCGCGTCCCCGCCAGCCAGAGATCGCCGCGCGCGACGAAACTGCCGTCGTCGGCGACCACGATGTGCTGGGGTACGACGTGGCGCGGGCGGTGTGTGAAGCGAGCCGCAGCACCGACTCCCAGGGTGACTCCGACCGCTCGTCGGCGTGCTCGAGCGCCGCGGCCAAGGCGGGTGCGCCGCGACGCTTGACCCGGCAGGCGGCGACGAGTTCGTCGCGGGTGCACAGGCCGGTGGCGAGCGCCGAGTCGCACAACACGACCAGGTCGATCAGCCCGACGTCCCGGGCGCACGCGCGCAGCGCCTCGGCCGGTGGCGCCAGCCGTACGCCGTCCAGCATCCGACTCCGTGGTGGCTCCGGATGGCGGCTCACGACCAGACCCGGCCGGCGCGAACGTGGGTCGCTCACGTGCTGGGCCACGAAGAGCGGCGGCCGTACGGGCAGCGGCGGCGTCCAGAGGCCGTACGCGCGGGTGGCCGTCAGGTGGGTGAACACCGAGGTCGGTGGAAGCACCAGCTGCCAGGCGCCCAGCTCCTGGAAGAAGCTGTCGAGCGATTCCTTCGGCGTGCCCAGCCCGCCGGGCTCGGTCCCGGAGGCGGCCGAGAGGTAGAGCCCGCGCGACAGGCGGCGCGACCGAGGCGCCGGCCGCCGCCCGATGCTTGGCTGCATCCGTCGAGCCTGGCCGGGTCGGGCGCAGCCGCGGGCGGCTCGTCCACAGGCCTCGCCCAGCCGCCGTACCCCCTCAAGTGGTGCCTTGGGGACGAGTCGGGGGGCGGAATGTCGGGCTATGGCACCAGTTGGCGTACGAGCGGGGCTACTTGAGGCCGCGGAGGAAGTCCTCGTCGTCGTCGGGCGCGATCGGTCCGCGGCCACCGCCGCGTCCGCCCCCAGCGCCGCCGCTGCCCGACGAGCCCCACACCCGGCCGACGGTCAGCCACAGCAGCCCGCCGAGCGCGGGGATCAGGGTGATGAGCACCCACAGCGCCTTCGGCATGACCTTCACGCGGCGCGCCTGCAGCGCATCGATGAAGCAGAAGATGGTGAACCCCAGCACGGCGACCAGGGGAAGGATGCGGCTCACCCTCCGAGGGTAGATCGGATTCGCGGGCGCCGTACTCTGGGGCCGTCATGCGCACCTTCTGGCTCTACACCGCAGCCCGCCTGGGGATCCTCGCCGTCACGTTCGGGGTGCTGTACGTCGTGGGCGCCCGCGGCGTGCTGCTGCTCGTCCTCGCCTTCCTCATCAGCTTCCTCATCTCCTACTGGGCGCTCGCCGGCATGCGCGACCAGCTCGCCGGCGGGGTGCAGAGCCGGGCCGAGCGGATCAACGCCCGGATGGACGCCGCTGCGGCTGCCGAGGACGCGGACGACGAAGACGAGGGGGCGTACGGCGATCCCGACGCCACCGACGCCCGTTCGACCGAGGCGCCCTCGGTCGATGCGCCAGCCGGTGGTGCAGACGGCGCAGCCGAAGCGCCCGCCGCCAGCGCCGCTGAGGCCGAGCCGTCGCGTAACACGGTCGACGACTGAGCCGTACGCTCCGAGCGCGTGCCTGCGCGAGTACCAATCCAGCCGCCGGCGACCGTCGTCCAGTGGTCGTATACCGAGGCCGGGGCGCCCGGAATGTCGGAATATTCGGCCACTTGGGGCCGTACGGGCGCTGCAGCGCCACGTCGGCTGTCGGAGTGGCGCTGATACCGTCCCACCCCGACCCCGGAACGTCGTTCCAGCTACGAACCAGTCCGAGAAGCCCAGCCAGGAGCCCAGCCGTGACCCTGCTCGACGGTCTGATCCTGCTGCACCTGGTGCTGATGGCGTACTGGCTCGGCGCCGACCTCGGGGTCTTCTACTCCAGCCGCTACGTGCTCAAGCCGGAGCTGGGCGTCGAGGCCCGGGTGACCGCGCTGAAGATCATGGCGTGGGTCGACATGGTGCCGCGGATCTGCCTGGTGCTGTTCCTTCCCAGCGGCGTGAGCCTGATGGCGGCGAGTGAGTACGGCGACCAGTTCGTCGGGCTGCCGATCATCGCGGTGTGGGCGTTCGCGCTGTTCTGGCTGGGGCTGGTGCTCGCCGACCACCACTACACCGGCACCCCCACCGGCGCGCGGATCAAGAACCTCGACCTGCTGATCCGCTTCGGCCTCATCGTCACGCTGCTCGTCGTCGGCCTCTACACGATCTTCGCCACCGACCCGTTCGGCGTGACCACCAACCCGAAGTGGCTCGGCGCCAAGGTCGCGCTCTATGCGGTGGCGATCCTGTGCGGGGTGCTGATCCGGTTCCGGCTGCGGCCCTTCGGCCCGGCGTTCGGGGCGCTGGTCACCACCGGTCCCACCGACGACGTGAACGGCATCCTCAAGCGCTCGATCGGCAGCGCGGTACCGTTCGTCATCACCATCTGGGTGCTGATCATCGTGATCGCGGCGCTCGGGGTGGCCAAGCCCGGCGCGATCACCTAGCTCGACCGGAAAGGCCCGGGACCACCGCGGCCCCCGGCCGGAGAGCCAGGCTCAGAGCCAGCGCCGTACCCGGCGGCGGTAGTCCTCGTATCCCGCGCCGAACAGCCGGCCGAGGTAGGCCTCCTCCGGCACGATCACCAGCCGCTGGGTGAGCACGACACACACCGGCAGCGCGAGCAGCGGCCACCACGAGCCGACCCACAGCGCGACCCCCGCATAGGCCACGGTCATGCCGGCGTACATCGGGTTACGGCTGAGCCGGTACGGACCGGAGGTGACCATCGCCGACACCGGATGGCCGGGCGCGAGGGTGGTGTCGTGGCGGACCATCGTCGCCACGCCGGCGAACGCGAACGCCAGCCCGACCACGACCAGGAGTACGCCCAGCGCGGTCAACACGGTGCTGCTCGGCAGATCCAGCGCTACGACCCAGGTGTTGAGGGCGAGGGTCACCAGCAGGGCACCGATGTAGAGCGCGGGCGGAAAGGGGATCCGTACCGCGGCTCCGGTCGACGTGGCCTCGGCGCTCATCGCGAGCCACCGTCCGAGGGGACGAGCCGGTCGAGCACCCCGGTCTGGGCGAGCATCGCGAACCGGTCGGGCACGCCCCAGTGCTCCACGATCAGCCCGTCGACGACGCGCGCGATGTCGATGACGGAGATCTCGACGGGGCGCCCGCTCGGCGGGCCGAAGAACGGGCCGGAGGCCGTACCCCACGCCCGCATCCGCATCCAGACCCGGTCACCGCTCTCGGCCACATCCTCGATGGCGAACTGGATGTCGGGGACCATCGCGTGCACATCAACGATGGCCGCCTTGAGGTTCCGGATGGCGTCGGCCCCGACGCCCGCCAACCCGAACTGATGCTCGACCAGGTCGTGGGAACAGACCTCGTCGACCACCGAGGTGTCGCCGGTCGCGAAGCCCTCCTCGATGATCCGGCGCAGGGCGTTCGTGGGGGGCCGCGAGGTCGGCGCGGGCGGGCCGCTGAGATCGGTCGGTGTCACGGTGCCGGTCATGAGCCGCGCTCCTGGCGCTTGAGGTGCAGTGATCCTGTAGTGGATACAGTGATACTGCACTAGATGCACTGATACTGTCCTCAGCATGGCCAAGGCTGTCAAGACCCGTCCCACCTACCGGCAGGTGCAGGCAGCTGCGACCCGCGACCGGATCGCCGAAGCGGCGCGGATCTTGTTTGCCACCAACGGGTACGGCGCGACGAGCATGGACGAGATCGCGAGCGAGGCCGGAGTCGCCGTACGCACCGTCTATTCGGCCTTCGGGGCCAAGCGGGAGATCGTGTCCCACATCTGCGAGCAGTGGCTGGAGCGTGCCGACGCCCGAGGGCGAGCCCGGGCGATCCTGGCCGAGCCCGACCCGTTGGCCCGCCTGCGTGGCGCCGCCGGCTGGTTGCGCCAGTTGTACGCCGCGGGGTTCGACGTCGTGACGATCCTGGAGACCGCGACCGACGAGGACGCCGAGACCCGGGCGCTGCTTGCGCGCCAAGCTGGACGGGCGCAATCAGGTCATGGACCGGCTGATCGCGTCGGTGGAGGGTGAGCTCGCGATCCCCCTTGCGGATGCGCAGTCGATCTATCGGGCGTGCGCGGCGGCCGGCGTCTACCGCGAGTTGGTGGAGGAGTCGGGCTGGCCGCCGGACCGATTCGAGCGCTGGACCGCCGATCTCCTGGAGCGCGAGCTGCTGGGCGGCGGGTCTGAAGGGCCCTGACCCCCGCTTGCCGCACGCTGTACCCACGCTGCAACCGCCGCTCACGCGAGGTGACCGGCCGACGCCCGAAAGCCACTGGTGTCGTCCGAGTGGCTCACACGGTCGGTCACAATTACTCTCGAGTCCTTGACCGGGGCCTTGCCTCGGGGTTCAATGCAGACAGCGTCTCACTAGTGAGAACGCCGTTTCGCTTGGTGGAATGCTCTAGAGGGGTAGCAAGAATGTCGCTGCGCGCGTTCGCGACCGTGGGTGCGGTCACCCTGATGGCTTGTGGTGGGTTGCTCGTCGGCGCCTCGCCGGCTGCCGCCGACACCTACACCTGCAAGCTCAGTTTCACCACCACGAACCCGCTCCCCAAGTGGAACACCTCCGCCAGCATGAAGACCTCGTCGACCAGCGTGAAGGCCGGCCAGAAGGTCACCGTCGTCATCAACGTCGGCCAGTACGTCAACGGTCCGGTCACCCTCGGGAAGAACAAGTTGAAGCCGCAGGGCACCGTGAAGCTCTCCGGTGCTCAGACCGGCAGCTTCGAGGTACGCGGCCCGGCCGTGGGCCAGGTGGTCGGAGCACAAGCCAAGTTCAATGTGCCGCCGATGACCGGCTCGTTCACCGCGTCCAAGGCCGGGCACGGTCAACCTGACCCTCGACGACGTGCAGTTCGTCTACCCCGGGCCGCCGCCGGTCACCACGACCTGCGCGGCCGGCGGGGCCGGTGACTCGATGGGGTCGGTCAAGGTCTTGTCCGCGGGAACGTCCAACACGTCCAGCGGCGGTACGTCGAACACGTCGAGTGGCGGTACGTCGAACACGTCCAGCGGTGGCGGCACGAAGGCGACCGGTGGCAACGGCAACGCGAGTGGTGACCTGGCCCAGACCGGCCCGGTCTCGCCGTCGGTGCTGATCGCCGGGCTGATCGCCCTGCAGCTCGGCCTCGTGGTGTACGTCCGCTCGCGACGGGCGCTTCGATGAAGCGAGCAGTTGCGGCCTTGGCCGCACTGCTGATTGCGGCTCCGGCCGTGGTGCTGGCGGCGATGGCTCCGGCGCAGGCCTTCGACGGCCAGGCGACCCTCGGTTGCCGCATCTACTTCGACGACGCCGCGGGTCGAGCCCGTCGGTGTACACGGACACCTTCACGCTGACCACGTCCCCGGCCAGCCCGCGGTCGGGCGACACGGTCGACGGTGACGTCAACGGGAGCGACCGGACCGATCAACGGCCCGGTGGCGCTCACGACGGACTCGACTGGAGGTCAACGTGATCGTGACGCGGGATGGCGCGAACCCGATCACCCTTGATGGACCCGACCTATCCCGATGGTCCCGTCGCCGCGACTGCAGCCGCTCGGGTTCCTGGAGCGCGAAGAACACTTCACGGCCATCTGCAGGCACGATCGATCTGGTTGTGAAGCAGATCCAGTTCGACTACCTCGCGGCTTCAGTCGACACCTGGTGCTCGGACTGCGGGTGACCGTGATCACTGGCACAACCCGCAGGCGACGACGATCTCGCAGTCGGTGACCGATCGGGCGGCGGCGGTCCGACCGCCGACGCCTACGCCGACCCCGACGGTCACCCCGACGCCTACGCCGACCCCGACCCCGACCGTAACTCCCACCCCAACGCCGACGCCGACCATCACCCCAACTCCCACGCCGACGGTGACCCCGACTCCCTCGCCCAGCCAGTCGGGCGGGTCGATGGATGTCGCGGCTGGGGCGGGGTCGTCCACGATGACCTGTGAGTTGCCTCCCGCGTTCAACTCCTCGAGCCCGTGGACCGCCGACTTCACCGTCAACGTGACGGGGACCGACATGGCGCTGGCCTGGGACAAGGGACCCAAGACCGGCCCGGTGCCGATCCTGGCGGGGACCCAGAAGGCCATCGCCACGACGAAGGTGCCAGCCACGGTCAAGCTCACCGCGCCTCCGTTGAACGTCGAGCAGGCTCCGTATTCACAAGGCCCTGGCCAGACGGTGACCGGGACCGTCGCCTCGCTGCCGACGACGGTCGCCGTCGAGCAGATCCTGTTCGATGACACCTCGGCTTCGAACGTCGATGTGACGTGCACGCCGGACAAGCCGTTCGTCGATCGAGCTGGAGACGATCAGCCTTCCGGACACGCCACCGCCGGCCGATGGCGACGTTGACGTTCATGACGGGACGCCAAGCTCCGGGTGGGGTTGTGACCCTGACCGGTGAGCGGTTTCGGCGCGGACTCGGGCGTCACCGCGGTGATGTACTCCTCGCCGACCGTTCTGGCGCAGACCACGGCGAACGCTGCGGGCGCGGTCGAGGTCGACGTCACCATCCCGTCGAACGCCTCGGGCGACCACACCATGGTGCTGCTCGGCACGACCGAGACGCGGTGGTTCGTGGGTGCTCAGCACCACGTTCACCGTGGCCGGGGACTACCGGGGCAACGGCAGCAACGGCGGTGGAGGCAGTCGACGCGGTGGCAGCAGTGGCGACCGGCGGCGAGCTCGCTGCCACTGGTCCGCGGGAGACTGCGATCGCCGCGCTGGTTGCCCTGGTGCTGCTGCAGCTCGGCCTGGTCGTCGCGGTGCGCTCGTACCGGGCCATGCCGGCTCGCGCAGTCCGCGGGAGTCACCGAGCAGCCTGATTACGGCTGCTCCCCTAGTCGGAGACGCCCGCGCCCGGAGGGGGCCGCGGGCGTTTTCCTTGTCTGGGCTGCTGGGTTTGGACGCCCGGAAGGCTCACGCAGCGTGACTCCGAATCACGCCACGTAGCGATGTCGGGGTTGAGACACAAATGTGTTGTAACGAGTTCGTGGAAGAGCCTTGACATGCTCCCGCCACGCGGGGAGTGTGTTCCCTGTCACGACTGGGCGAACACTGTTCCACCTAGTGGACCGGAGCAGAGTAAGCCAGATCGCGGTTCTATCGCAGGGTCCGAGTGGGCTCAGCGACTTTCCTTGGAGGGGAAGGGGAACACTAAGAGAACCAAAACAAGATCGGGCTGTATGCGGCACCGGACGATCGACAGGATCGATGTCTCGGCAGCCTACTCGGCCGCTCCGCTCGGCAGCGGCGATAATCGCGGTTCCACGGCATCAACAGGACGTTCTTACACGAGGTCGGACCGCACCGGCAACGGAACGGAGCACTTCACGGCCTGCCACGCGGGGCCCCGACGAACATGCAGGCTCCTTCACCAGGCGTATCAGCGCAGTTCTGCACGAGTCGGCACCGTTGCCATGTGACGCAGCTGGTCGCGGTCGACGGCGGCCGACCTGTGAGTCACGCGTCGGCGTGGAGTCCTCGCCAAGGCGCCGACACGCGTTGCGGTAGGCGACCGGCTCGCACGCACGGGCCTGCCTGGGCGACAGACCATCGATCGACGCTGTTGGCGACTTCTCCGAGGACGAATGGCGCAGTGCGACGGCGACTCCGGAACAGCACGGACGGTGTCTCCACGCGATCGGATGCGACGCGTACGGTGCGCAACCGCGCCAGCGATCGTCGCGGCCACCTCGCTCGGTCTTATCGGTGTCGTTCTGAACGCAGTACAGTCGCTTCCGCTGTCCCGCCGCGGTGACGTGTCTCGGTACTGTGGAGCGCTGAACTGCACTGGCGCCGGCGGCAGACACCGGTCACTCGACTCTCGGTGGCTGGTATAACGGCACCTACGGCCCTCACTTCAGCAACGCGGGCTCGATCACGGTACCGGGCACACGAACGACGTTACGAGGCTGGAAGTGGACCACAACCGATTCCCGTGGACTGACCGCCGGCGCCACGGTCTCGGCGACGTGACATTGGTCTCGGACACAGGCGGTGGAACCGGCGACGCCGAGCCGGTGCACCAGTCGTACTGTATTCGTGCGGTTGTGTTCACCAGCACGCTGCAGCACGTACTACGGGTGCGCTGAGTCTCGGTTACGGTCTGGGACAGACGAACGCCCCATTTTGACACGGCCGGCCAGCACCGGCCCGTCGTTGACTGGCTCGGTGCTCAACGCCACCGGGCAACATCGGCGGATCGAGGTGCACCTGCTGGCGATCCTACGTGACCGCCCGACGACGGTTCGCGCTGGCGGCGTCGAACCCTATCCGGTTCAAACTGGTACCCCAGCAGACCGTTGCGCTGACCAGCTCAGGATCGCCAGCACACGGTCGGCGACGGCCCGGTTAACGGGTCGAGCACCCTACGCGGGAATCGGCGCAATCATCACAGGCGACGAGCACGTTCCGCGACGCGGTACGTGGGCAGTCGGCCTCGGCGGCCAGGTCAGTCAGGCATTTCGGTGTCGAGGACTTCGTCGTGTTCGCCAGGTTGGCAGTGACCGTGACCTGTCGCGAGACCACGCAGAACATCACGGCGACGGTGAACGCTGGGCACGCCACGCACAGCAGGCGTATCGACCTCGCACGGACCGTGCTCGGCGACACCTCCGAGGCCCTGATCCCGTTGGGGGCGCGTCACCACCCACGTACTGCCGGTAACCTCCCCCGGGACATCCTCAACCCGATTCTAGGTTCGCGGACGCTCGTGGCGGCTCGCTCGGCCTGAGCTCTACGGCGGACATGCACCATGGACTTCACCGGAACGTGCTCGACTGGTGAGATTGAGGCGGTCACGGCACCTGGCCATCAGCAGACCACCAGTTCGTGACTGCGGTGTGCGCGTTCGGCTACCGGTAACACCGCCGGACCGGACGAGACTCACTGGCACGGTGACCTTGTGCGTCAAGGACACCGACCGTGGACAGCGCTGGTGGTACATCGGTGGTACCTACAACGTGACCGCGGATCTCGACCTCACGGTCCCCGCGTTCCAGCAGTCGGGAACTACTCGGCGATCACGATCACGCTCGCGTGATCTAGCTCCACTAGTTCAACGCTTCATCCGGTGGGGCGGGCCTTCGGGCCCGCCCCACTCGGCGTTTCCGGAGACGCGGCCGGACGTTGGCGAGCGGCCTCCGTTTGACAAGCGGCTCAGCGTGTGTCGTGAGGTGGATTCATCCACCTCACGACACCCATAGGAGCGCCGCTGTGACCAGACACGTTGTCATCGGAGGCGGGCTGGCTGGCGCCAAGGCCGTCGAGACGCTCCGCGACGAGGGCTTCGACGGCGAGGTCGTTCTCCTGGCGGATGAGCTCGAGGCGCCGTACGAGCGGCCACCTCTGTCCAAGGGCTTCCTGCAGGGCTCCGCCGAACGCGAGAGCGTCTTCGTCCATCCCGACGCCTGGTACGCCGAGCACCAGGTCGAATTGCGGCTCGGCACCAAGGCGACCGGCATCGACCGGGTCGCGGCCAAGGTGCTGCTGGCGGACGGCGATGCCGTCCCCTACGACAAGCTCCTGCTGGCCACCGGATCCGCGCCGCGACAACTCAACGTCCCGGGCGCCGACGCCGAGCACGTGCTGACCCTGCGCGATCTCGGCAGACTCCGAGCGCCTGCGCGCCGTACTGGCCGCTGGCGGGCCGCTGGTGATCATCGGGGCCGGCTGGATCGGGCTCGAGGTCGCGTCAGCCGCCCGGGCCGCGGGTGTGGACGTCACCGTCCTGGAGCGGGCGGCCCAGCCCCTGGCCCACGTGCTCGGTGGCGACGTTGCCGAGGTCTTCGCCGACCTCCACCGCAGCCAGGGAGTCGACTTGCGGGTGGACGTCGGCGTGGACGAGATCCGTACCGATGGAGTCCTCACCACGACCGGCGAGTTGCTGCCCGCGGCCGCGGTGCTCGTCGGCGTCGGCGCTGACCCGAGGACCGAGCTGGCGCAGGAGGCCGGGCTCGGCGTCGACCACGGCATCGTGGTCGACGTGGGCCTGCGTACGTCCGACCCGCACATCTTCGCGGCGGGCGACGTCGCGCTGGCGTACCACCCGCGCTACGGCCGCCACCTGCGCACCGAGCACTGGGCCAACGCCCTGCACGGCGGCCCGGCCGCGGCCCGGTCGATGCTGGGGCAGGACGTGACCTTCGACCGGCTGCCGTACTTCTACACCGACCAGTACGACCTCGGCATGGAGTACGTCGGCTGGGCCGACCCCCGCACCGCCCAGGTGGTGCTGCGCGGCGATGTGAGCGGCCGCGCGTTCCAGGCCTTCTGGCTGGTCGACGGCGTCGTGGACGCTGCGATGCACGTCAACCTCTGGGACGAGGGCGCCGACCCCCTGAAGGCCCTCATCGAGGCCAAGGCCTCTCCCGACCCGGCTCGCCTCGCCGACCCGGCCGTCCCCTGCTCGACCTGCTCCCCTAGCCGGCCGGCGGTCCTTCCCGCGCCCCAGGCCCCCGCGGCACCACGCAAAGTGGTGCCTTAGTCCGGCATTCCGGGCGCTCGCGGGTCCCCAAGGCACCACTTGGGCGGCAGGCGGAGACGAAAGGGGCTGTCGCTAGGCGCTGAGGGCGAGGCCGATCGCGATCAGGGTTGCGTAGATGAGCTCGGCGCGGCCGGTGGCCTTCAGGACCGGGACCAGCGCCGGGCCGGTCGCGCCGCCGATCACCAGGTGGGACTCGCGCAGCTGAAGCGGCAGCGCGCCCAGCCCGAGCAGCGCCCACGGTGACCCGGTCAGAGCCAGCCCGAGCGGTACGGCCGCCGGGAGCAGGACCAGCCCCGCGTACAGCATCCGGGTCGGCGCGTCGCCCATCTTCACCGCGAGCGTCCGCTTGCCGGCCTCGGCGTCGCGCGGGCGGTCGCGCAGGTTGTTGGCCACCAGGATCGCGCAGGCGAGCATCCCCACCGGGATCGCGACGGCGACGGCCAGCGAGCTGACCTCGCCGACCTGGACGTACGCCGTCCCGCACACGGCCACCAGCCCGAAGAACACGAACACGAACAGCTCGCCGAGGCCCGCGTAGCCGTACGGCCGCGGCCCGCCGGTGTAGCCCCACGCGGCCAGGATCGCCAGCGCCCCGATCAAGACCAGCCACCAGGTCGTCAGCGCCGCCAGCACCAGCCCGGCGACGGCCGCCACCGCGAACGCGGCGTACGCCGCCCGCTTCACCGCCCCCGGGCTCGCCGCCCCGGACCCCACCAGCCGAAGCGGCCCGACCCGGTCGGCGTCGGTGCCGCGGACGCCGTCGCTGTAGTCGTTGGCGTAGTTGACCGCCACCTGCAGCGCGACGGCCACCAGCAGGCAGAGCAGCGCGCGGTCCCAGATCACCGACTCGGACGCCGCCGCGACGCCCGTACCCGCGATCACCGGCGCGAACGCGGCCGGCAGGGTCCGCGGGCGCGCGCCCTCCACCCACTGCGCCGACGGTCGCCACCCGGTCAGCCGTTCTCGGCGGCGACGGCGATCAGCGCGGCCCGGTCGACCTTGCCGGTCGCGAGCATCGGCAGGGCGTCGAGGACGACGATGCGGCGGGGTACGGCCTCGCGCCCCAGCGCCTTGCGCACGCCCGCCTTGGCGGCGTCCTCGTCGACGTTCGCGCCGGGCCTCGCCGGGACGACGTAGGCCACAACCGCTTGCCCCCACTCGGGATCCGGCACCCCGAGTACGGCGGCGTCGCCGATGCTCGGGTGGGCGGTGAGGGCGTCGGCGACCGCGTGCGGGGAGACGTTGGTGCCGCCGGTGACGATGATGTCGTCGGCGCGGCCGAGGACCTGGAGGTAGCCGTCGTCCCAGCGGCCGACGTCGGGCGTGACCAGCCAGCCGTCGTCGAACGCGGCGCTGGTGAGGTCGGGGCGCAGCCGGTAGCCCGCGAAGACCGACCGGCCCTTCAGCAGGATGCGGTCGTCGCCGTCGCGCAGCCGGACGTTGAGGCCGGCGAGGGGGAGGCCGTCGTAGACGCAGCCGCCGTTGGTCTCGGACATGCCGTACGACAGGCGCAACTTGGGCGCCGGCGTCTCGTGCGCGGGCGGCGAGGTCGGACGGGGTGGCGGCGGCGCCGACCAGGATCGCGTCGTAGGACGCCAGCGCCTCGTGTGCGGTCGCGTCGCCGTCGACGATGCGGCTGAGCTGGGTGGGGACGATCGAGGTGTAGGTAGGCCCGCCCGCGGCTCGCTGCGTGGAGGTCGTCGGTCGCGGCGACGAAGGCCTCCGCGGTGAACGTCTGCCGCAGGTCCATGGCGACGGGATGGGTGCCCGCGCGGGCCGAGCGGGCCAGCACCTGCAGGCCGCCGATGTGCCAAGCGGGCATCGCGAGCAGCCAGGTGCCGGGGCCGCCGACGAGGGCGTGCAGGGCGTCGGCCGACCAGCTCATGCCGTCGCGGGTCAGCGCGACGCCCTTGGGCGCGCCGCTCGACCCGGATGTGGTGACGACCACCGCCACGTCGTCGTACTCCAGCGGCGCCGCCGGGTCGTCGGCCCGCAGTTGTGCGCGGACTCCCGCGCTGGCGGCCGGCCCGCCTGGTTGCCCAGACGCCAGCACGCTGCCCCACTCGGTCGGGGGGAGGGGGAGCAGAGCCGGGACCGGAGCCGTCCAGCGCGGCGGCGAGCGGGGGGAGCAGCGTGTCGACCACCGACGGGTCCCCGGTGGTGGGTACGGCCGTCAGGTCTCGGGTCATGGCCGCCTAAGCCTAGGCGCGTCTGGGCCCCGGTCTCCTGCGGAAGTGACCGAAAGTGCAGCGCCCGCGCGATTGGAGCGCGTCCGATTCGGACACTTCTGCCATCGGCCGGCCCGCACACATGGGGGCGACGGCGTCGGTGCGGGTCGCTAGGTTTCTCGGCATGGCCAGCGCCCAGAGCACCCGCTTGTCCACCGACGCCTACCTCGCCCACCTGGCGGCCGACTCGGCGCGCTTCGAAGCCGTACTCGCCGACATCGACCCCACGACCCAGGTGCCCACCTGCCCCGACTGGGACGCCGACGACCTGCTGTGGCACCTCGCGGAGGTGCAGTGGTTCTGGGGGACGATCGTCGCCGACCGGCTGGCGACCCCGAAGGGCCTCGACGACCGGCGACCGTCTCGTCCCGAGAGCCACGACGAGCTGCTCGCGCTCTACGGGAAGCTGAGCGCCGACCTCGGCGCCGAGCTGGCCCAGACCCCACCCGAGGTCGCCGTGTGGACCTGGTCCTACGACCACACGGTCGGCTTCGTTCACCGCCGGCAGGCGCACGAGGCGCTGATCCACCGTGTCGACGCCGAGCTGACCGCGGGAGCGCGCACCCTCATGGACGCGGCCCTGGCCAACGACGGCGTCGACGAGGTCCTGCGGGTGATGTACGGCGGGGCGCCGCCCTGGGGCACGTTCACCCCGGCCGAGGGGCAGACCGTGCGGATCGCCGCGCTCGACACCGGCGCGACCTGGGTCTCGACGCTCGGGCACTTCGTGGGGACCGACCCACGCGACGGGCGAGGAGATCGACGACGCGGACCTGCGGATCGCCGACGTCGATGACGGTTCGGATGTGGCGGCGGAGGTACGCGGCACCGCCGAGGACCTGAACTGCTGGCTTTGGCACCGGCCGACCGTGGGCGAGCTGGAGCGCACCGGAGACGTCGACGTGCTGGCTGCCTTCGACGCCACCATCGCCCCCGGCATCAACTGAGCCGGCCGGTGACAGACCCAGCGCTCGCCGACCGCGGTGCCGCGGCCCCGGGCGGGGTGGCGGACTGGAGCGACCCGGCCTGGCATGCCGACGTACGGCTCTGGGTCGACGCAACGCCTCGCGGAGCTCGGCCTCGCTGTGGACGGCCCGATCGAGCAGCCGCACGTCTACATCTGGGCGACCGCCATGCGCATCCCGACCACGGGCGGCGTGGTGTGGTTCAAGGCCTGCATCCCGACGTTCGCGTCCGAGCTGGCCATCCTCCCGGTCCTGGTCGGGCTGCGCCCCGACCTCTTGGCGCGGGTCATCGCCTCCGACCGCGACCGCGGCTGGCTGCTCACCTGGGACGCCGGGGTCAAGCTGCGCGAGGCGGCCACCGGTCGCGACCAGCTGCCGTACTGGGAGCGGGCTCTCCCCGACTACGCGAGCCTGCAGATCGCCACGGTGCCGTTCGTCGATGCCCTGCTCGCCGATGGCGTCCCCGACCACCGCACCGCGCTGCTGCCCGCGCAGGCCCGCGCCCTCGCCGCCGACAGCGCCCTACTCACCGAGGCGCCCGAAGAGGCGCTGACCGCTGCGGAGTTCGAAGCCTTCCGCACCACCGGCCTGGCCGACGTCGAGCGGCTGTGCGCCGAGCTCGTCGCCGCCGGAGTCCCCGACTCGATCCAGCACGACGACCTGCATGACGGCAACGTGCTGCTCGACGGCGACCGGCTGGTGCTCTTCGACTGGGGCGACGGCTGCATCGCGCACCCGTTCCACACCATCGTGGTCACGCTGCGCTCGGCGGCCTACAAGCTCGGCCTCGAGCCAGGCGGCGCCGACGTGCTGCGGATGCGCGACGCCTACCTCGAGCCGTGGGGCGCGTACGGGACGCACGCCGAGCTGATCGCGATCGCCGACCTCGCCCGCCGGACCGGCACCGTCGCCCGCGCCCTCGCCTGGTCGCGTTTCCTCGACGGGCTGCCCGTCGACCGGCGCGCGGAGTTCCAGCCCTCAGTGCCGTACGGCATCCGGGGGTTCCTCTCTGACGGCCCCTGGGGCAGCTTCGCCTGACTCGCGCTGCGGATTTGGTGCGGGCGCGGGTTCGCGGAGCCGGGACTGGGCCGAACCGGTGATCCGCGCGCCGATCGTGGACCGAGCGGGCACCGTCAGTCACTCTGAGACGCATGCGTCTGTCTCGTCGGCTCGTCGCGGTGGTGGCTGCCGGCTGCCTGGCGGCCGCGCCCCTGGTCGCGACGCCGAGCCAGGCGGCGGCCGCCAAGGTCGACAAGGGTGCCAAGCACGTCAACGTCCCGGCGGAGGGGAAGGCGGCCAACACCTCGACGCCCACCCGCTGGGTCGGCACGGGGACGCCCGCGAGCTGCACCTCGGAGGCCGTGGTCAGCGCCGTACGCAAGGGCGGGATCATCCGGTTCCGGTGCGGCCCCGATCCCGTGACGATCACGATGAAGAAGACGGCCAAGGTGGTCAACACCAGCAAGCGGGTGGTCCTCGACGGGAAGGGACTGATCACCCTGAGCGGCGCCGGGAAGCGCCGCATCCTCTACATGAACACCTGTGACGCCAAGCAGATCTGGACCACGAGCCACTGCAACGACCAGGCCCGGCCGAGGCTGGTGGTGCAGAACCTTCGGCTGGTCCAGGGCGACGCGACCGGCAAGACCTACGACGGGGGCGGTGGCGGGGCGATCTTCGTGCGCGGCGGCCGGCTGAAGATCGTGAACTCCACCTTCAACCGCAACCGCTGCGATCGGCACGGCGCGGATGTGGGGGGCGCGGCCGTGCGGGTGCTGGACCAGCATCGCGATCTGCCGGTGTACGTGACGCGCAGCACGTTCAAGCGCGGGGTGTGCAGCAACGGCGGCGCGCTGTCGAGCATCGGGGTGAGCTGGCAGATCTACAACAGCGTCTTCACGGACAACAAGGCCGTCGGCCACGGCGCCAACCCGGCACGGTCCGGGACCGCGGGCGGCGGCTCCGGCGGCGCGATCTACAACGATGGCAACAAGTTCCGGCTGCACCTCGCCGGGTCCACGATCACCGACAACCACGCCAACGAGGGCGGCGGCGCGATCTTCTACGTCAGCAACGACGGCTCCGGCACCCTGGCGATCGACTGGTCGACGCTGAAGCGCAACGTGAGCGAGCGCTTCGAAAACGCGCCAGGAATTTTCTTCCTCGGCAAGAAGAAGACCTTCGAGCACTCGATCGTGCGCTGAGTTCCCGAGCCCTCTCCGGGCGCTTAGTCCTGGAGCTCGGGTCAGAAGTAGTGGGGGTACGGCGACCAGTCGGGGTCGCGCTTCTCCAAGAACGCGTCCCGGCCTTCGACGGCCTCATCGGTCATGTACGCCAGCCGCGTCGCCTCACCGGCGAACACCTGCTGCCCGACCAGCCCGTCGTCCAGCAGGTTGAACGCGAACTTCAGCATCCGCTGCGCCTGCGGCGACTTGCCGTTGATCCGCGCCGCCCAGTCCAGCGCGGTCGCCTCCAACGACGCATGCGGCACGACCGCGTTGACCATGCCCATCCGGTGCGCGTCCTCGGCGGAGTACTCCAGCCGAGGAAGAAGATCTCCCGCGCGCGCTTCTGGCCGACCTGGCGGGCGAGGTAGGCGGAGCCGTACCCGCCGTCGAAGGACCCCACATCGGCGTCGGTCTGCTTGAACCGCGCGTGCTCGGCCGACGCGATCGTCAGGTCGCACACCACGTGCAGCGAGTGCCCGCCGCCGGCGGCCCACCCCGGCACCACGGCGCACCACGACCTTGGGCATGAACCGGATCAGCCGCTGCACCTCGAGGATGTGCAGCCGCCCGGCCTGCGCCGGGTCGATGGTGTCGGCGCTCTCGCCGGAGGCGTACTGATAGCCCGACCGCCCGCGGATCCGCTGGTCACCGCCGGAGCAGAACGCCCACCCGCCGTCCTTCGGCGAGGGCCCGTTGCCGGTGAGCAGCACGACCCCCACCGACGACGTCATGCGTGCGTGGTCGAGGGCGCGATAGAGCTCATCGACGGTGTGCGGCCGGAAGGCGTTGCGCACCTCGGGCCGGTCGAACGCCACCCGCACCGTCGGCTGGTCCACCCCGTCCACGACGTGCCGGTGATAGGTGATGTCGGTCAGATCCTCGAAGCCCGCGACCACCCGCCAGGCCGAGGGGTCGAAGGTCTCGGACACGGCGTTCGCGTCGGCAGCAGGCACGTCGGCGAGGATAGGTGAGGAATGGGCCAGGATGGGCGCCGTGCCCTCGGTCTATGCGATCCCGCTGCGTACGGGCTTCCGCGGGATCACCCGCCGCGAGGGCGCCCTGATCCAGGGCGATGCGGGCTGGGGCGAGTTCTCGCCGTTCCTGGAGTACGGCGACCGCGAGGCGCTGCCGTGGTACCTCGCGGCCTGCGAGGCAGCCGACCGCGGCTTCCCGCCGGCCGTACGCGATCGGATTCCGGTCAACGTCACGGTCCCCGCGGTCGGACCCGATGAGGCGGTCGCGATCGTGCGTGGGTCGGGTGGCTGCACCACAGCCAAGGTGAAGGTCGCCGAGGTCGGCCAGTCGCTGGCCGACGACCTCGCCCGGGTCGAGGCGGTCCGCGACGCGCTCGGCCCCGACGGTCAGATCCGGGTCGACGCCAATGGCGCGTGGCCGGTCGAGTCGGCGATCGATGCGATCCGGGCTCTGGACAAGGCTGCCGGCGGCCTGGAGTACGTCGAGCAGCCGTGCGCCACCGTCGAGGGTCTGGCCGATGTGCGCCGCCGCGTCGATGTGCCCATCGCCGCTGACGAGTCGATCCGCCGCGCCGCTGACCCACGCCGGGTGGTCGCGCTGGACGCCGCCGACATCGCGGTGGTCAAGGTGCAGCCGCTGGGCGGTGTGCGCTCCTGCCTGCGGATCGCCGAGGAGATCGGCCTGCCCGTCGTGGTGTCGTCGGCGCTGGAGACCTCGGTCGGGATCGCGATGGGGGTGGCGCTCGCGGCGGCGCTGCCCGAGCTGCCGTACGCCTGCGGGCTGGCGACCGTGCAGCTGTTGTCGGCCGACGTGGTGGCCGAGCCGTTCCTCCCCGTCGACGGTTGTCTGGACGTGCGCTCGGTGGTCCCGCACCCGGCCCGGTTGGCCGCGGCTCTGGCCGACTCCGACTCCGAGGCGCGCTGGTCGGGCAGGATCGACGCCGTGGATGCCCTGGCGCGTGACCTGTGACTGCTGACCCTGGTGCGCCCAACCCGTCGACGGCGCTCGCGACCGTGCTGGTCGATGAGCTGATCCGCGGCGGCGTGCGCGAAGCGGTACTCGCCCCGGGATCGCGCTCGGCCGCGTTGGCGTTCGCTTTGCACGCCGCGGATGCTGCGGGTCGGCTGCGGCTGCACGTGCGCATCGACGAACGGTCGGCCGGCTTCCTCGCCCTCGGCCTGGCCAAAGCATCCGGCGCCCCGGTCGCGGTCGTCACCACCAGCGGTACGGCTGCTGCCAACCTGCACCCCTCGGTCCTCGAGGCCTCGGAATCGGGGGTGCCGTTGGTGGCGCTGACCGCCGACCGCCCGCCCGAGCTCCGCGCCACCGGCGCGAACCAGACCGTCGACCAGCTCGGGATGTACGGCTCCGCGGTACGCCTGTTCCACGAGGTCGGTGTAGCCGCGTCGGTGGACGCCGCCCTGAACACCTACGTCCGGGGCCTGACCGCGCGTGCTCTCGCTGCGGCCCGCGGGACCCTGACCCACGACCCGGGGCCGGTGCATCTCAACGTCGCGTTCCACCCCCCGGTCATTCCCTCGGGAGGCGCCTTCGGTGTCGACTCGGGCGTCCTGGCCGGGCGCCCCGAGGGGCGAGCGTGGACCTCGGTGTCGTCGTCCGCGCCTCCGCCGCCGACGACCGACGGCTGGCCGGCCCGCACCCTGGTCGTGGTCGGCGACGCCCCGGCCGGCTGGGGCCGCCAGGCCGTACGGCTGGCCGAAGCCCGCGGCTGGCCGGTCTTGTCCGAGCCCAGCGGCAACGCCCGGACCGGACCGAACGCCTTGACCCTCGGCCACCTGCTGCTCGACGCCGAGATCCACCCCGACCTCCGGCCCGAGCGGGTGCTGGTCGTCGGTCGCCCCACGCTCGACCGGCGGGTCGCGGCGCTGCTCGCCGACCCTTCGGTCGAGGTCGTCGTGGCCGCACCCACCGCGCGCTGGGCCGACGCAGGTCGTACGGCTGCTCGAGTTCTCGCCGCCATGCCCGAGCTGGGCGACCACCACCCGGTGGACCCGTCGTGGGTGGAGGCATGGCGGGCGGCCGACGCGGTCGCGGTCGAGGCCAACCCGGTCGGGGAGTGGGGTGGCCCTGCGGTTGCGGCCGCCCTGCACGCCGGACTCCCCGCGGGGTCGCTGCTCGTCGTCGGCTCGTCGCTGCCGGCGCGAGACCTGCGGCACGCAGCGCCGCGCGAAGGCGTGACGGTGCTGGCCAACCGCGGCGCCGCCGGCATCGACGGAACGGTGTCGACCGCCGTCGGCGCCGCGCTCGCCTGGCAGGCGGGAGGTGGGGGACCGGCGGTCGCCCTGCTGGGCGACCTCACGTTCCTGCACGACAGCATCGGGCTGTTGCTCGGCGCCGACGAGCCGCGCCCGCAGCTCGCCGTCGTTGTCGTCAACAACGACGGCGGGGGGCTGTTCGAGCAGCTCGAGCAGGGCGCGCCCGAACACGCCGACGTGTTCGAGCGCGTCTTCGGCACCCCGACCGGCGCGGATCTCGCCGCGTTGTGCGGGGCGTCGGCCACGCCGTACACCCGGGTGTCGACCACCGACGAGCTGGTCGCCGCCGTCAACGACCCGCGCGAATCCCTGCACGTCGTCGAGGCCCGCATCCCGCGCCCCGGTCGCCCCTAGCCGCCGCTCCCCGGCCCGGCCCCAGCTCCCCGCCCGCCGAGTGCGGCGAAAATGACCTTTCTGTCACCAAGTTGGGTCCCTTTCCCGGCATTCGCCACGGTGGGGCGCGTTCGTGGACGAGCGCCGAAATGCCACCACCGCGGGGTGATGGCACACTTCGGCCAATGGCCTCGTTCACTCGGTGGTGCTACCGCCACCGAAAGTTCGTCCTGTTCCTCTGGCTCGGACTATTCGTTGGCCTGGGAGCCATCGCCCAAGTCCGCGGCTCGGTCTACTCAGCCAACTTCGACCTCCCGGGCACCGACTCCGTGCGCGCCCTGGAGATCCTGCAGGAACGCGCACCCTCCTCCGCCGGCGACACCGCAGATGTCGTTTTCGCGGCGCTGGACGGTACGACGCTGCAGGACCCGGACAACCGAGCCCAGGTCGAGGACGCCCTCGCCGCACTCGCCGCCGACCCGATCGTCGCGCAGGTCACCGACCCGTACGGGCCACCGCAGCCGACCATCTCCGAGGACGGGCGGATCGGGCTTTCGACGCTGACGTTCGACGGGCTGGTGCAGGACCTGGACGTGGCCGACGTGCGCGGCGTCGTCGACACCGCGAAGTCCTACGAGACCGACACTCTGCAGATCGAACTCGGCGGCCCCGGCATCCAATTCGCCACCCAAGCCCCGCCGCCCGCGACCGAACTGCTCGCCCTCGGCATCGCGGCCATCGTGTTGTTCTTCACCTTCGGCTCGATCGTGGCCAGCCTCATGCCGCTGCTGGTCGCCGTGATCGCGCTCGGCACCGGGCTGTCCGTCGTCGGTCTGCTCACCAACGTCATCGACGTTCCCGACTTCGCCCCGGTCCTCGCCTCGTTGATCGGCCTGGGGGTGGGCATCGACTACGCGTTGTTCGTGGTCACCCGATTCAGGAGCGGGCTGCACGCGGGGAAGAGCGTCGAGGACTCGATCGTCGAAGCCGGCGACACCTCTGGTCGCGCCGTCGTCTTCGCCGGCACCATCGTCGTCGTCTCGCTCATGGGGATGTTCCTGCTGCGCGTCAGTTTCCTGTACGGCGTCGCCCTCACCTCGGCCATCGTCGTCACCTCGACCATGATCGCGGCGATCACGCTCCTGCCGGCCGTACTCGGCATGCTCGGCCCGCGCATCGACCGCTGGCGGCTAGGCCGCGCGGCGACCGCCACCGACCACGCGGGTGAGAAGGGCTGGGCCCGCTGGTCGAGGTGGATCCAGCGCCGCCCGGTCGTCGCGGCGCTCATCGGTGGCGCGATCCTGATCGCCTTGTGCATCCCCGCCCTCGACCTGCGGCTCGGATCCAGCGATACGGGCAACGATCGTCCGGGCGCGACGACGCGTGAGGCGTACGACCTGTTGGCCGCCGGTTTCGGCCCCGGCTACAACGGGCCGTTCCTGTTGGTCGCGGACTTCCCCGAGGGCACCGACCCGGCGGTCCTCGAACCGCTGGTGATGATGCTGTCCGACGATGCCGAGGTCGCAACCGTGACCCCGATCGTCCCGCTGCCGTCGGGCGATACCGCGATCCTCACCGTCTACGGCAAGTCCGCGCCGCAAGCTGTGGAAACCGACGAGCTGTTGCAGCGCCTACGTGAAGACATCATCCCTGCGGCGACGGCGAATACGCCGGTCGTGGTCTACGTCGGTGGTCAGACGGCGATCTTCGCCGACTTCGGAGCCGTACTCACCGCGAAGTTGCCGCTGTTCTTCGGCGTCGTGGTCCTGATCTCGTTCCTGTTGCTCATGATGGTGTTCCGCTCGTTGTTGGTGCCCGCGAAGGCGGCGGTGATGAACCTGCTGTCAATCGGCGCGGCCTTCGGTGTCGTGGTGGTCATCTTCCAGTGGGGGTTCGGCGCCAACTTGCTCGACATCAAGGCCGGGCCGATCGAGTCCTTCCTGCCCGTGATGCTGTTCGCCATTCTGTTTGGGCTGTCGATGGACTACGAGGTCTTCCTCGTCTCGCGCATCCACGAGGAATGGGTGAAGACGCGCGACAACACCCTCGCCGTCACGCACGGCCTGGCCATGACCGGCCGGGTCATTACGGCCGCGGCGATGATCATGTTCGTCGTGTTCGGGTCGTTCGTGCTCGGCGGCGAACGCGTGATCCAGTTGTTCGGCATCGGTCTCGCGGTAGCGGTGCTCATCGACGCGACGGTCATCCGGTCGCTGCTCGTACCCGCTCTGATGCAGTTGTTCGGCAAGGCCAACTGGTGGCTGCCCGCCTGGATGGACAAGGCCCTGCCCAACCTGTCCATCGAGGGCAGCTCCTACGACGATGTCGATCTGCTCGAGGACGCCGAAGCCATCGCCACCGGCCTCGCGTCCCCCGCCGCGCCCGCCGAATGACGGGAAGGCGACCCTTTCGCCCCGAAAGAGCGTCCGCTTCTCGGCATTCGCCGGGCTAGGGGCGGACGTAGGACGCCACGAGAGCGATGAGCTGCTCGGGCCGGCGCATGAGGTCGTCGGCCGTCACGTGTAGGACTGTCCAGCCCTCGGCGGTGAGCAGGTTGCGGCGCCGGAGATCGGCTCGGCGCTGGCGTTCGTCCAGATGGCCGCGCCCGTCGTACTCCACGATCAGCCGTGCTGCCGCATAGATCAGGTCGGCGCAGGCCAGCCAGTCACCGTCGGCGTCGAGGATGTCGCCGTTGACGTCGCTGGGCGGGAGGCCGGCTCGCACCAGGATCACGCGCACCCGACTTTCCATCGGCGAGGCCGATCGTGGGTCCAGCAAACCCATGGCGAGCCGCGCTCGTACGACTCCTCGCCGCCCCCTGCCCCACCGCACGACGCGCTCCAGCTCGCCCGCAGTGGCGTGGCCGCGTCGCAGCATCGCGTCGCCGAGCGCGACCAGGTCGCAGAGGTCGAGCTCTGCGGCGCGGTCGAGGAAGGTACGAGCCGGCGTTGTCGTCAGCCCGTACGGCCCCGAGGTGAGCTGCCAGCGCGGGAGCCGTTCAACGTGGTTGACCAGGCCTTGGCGATCAGAGCGGCTGAGGCCGACCTTGGTCGTGACGTGGGGCTGCTGGGGGTCGCTCTCGCCGACACCGAGCGGAAGCCGGAGCACGGCCACGGCCGACGCGTGGCTGAGGGCGCCGCGCCGTACGACAAGCAGGGCGGCGTGGGCTAGCACGTCGTGCGTGAGGGGCAGGTCGCTGCAGACGTAGGCGTCCTTGAGCAGGCGCCTGAACCGTCGGCCGCGCAACATGCGCGGAGTGACGTCGTACGTGGCAGCCGTGGCGCGGGTGAAGGGGCACGACGCGAGCGCGTCGGGGATCGGGCGCATCCGTAGGACCCTGCGCCGCGGACGTTCGACCGCCAACCAGCGCGGGCGTATCTGGGGATGGCGAGGCCCCTGGGGACGGCCAGCTGCTAGGGGCCGGACCCCAGGGCCGAGTGCGGGGAAGTTGTCGCTTTTGCCGCAGCAAAGCGTCCCCTTCTCGGCATTCGCCGGGGCGGCGGCGGGGGCTGGGGGGCTGGGGGCGCTGGGGGCGCTGGGGGAACTGGGGGCGCTGGTTAGGGGCTGAGGGCGTCGCGCATCGCGACGAACTTGGCCTGCGCCTCGGCAAGCTCGGCCTCGGGATCGGAGCCCGCGACGATCCCGCACCCGGCAAACAAGCGCACGCGCGACCCCGTGACCTCACCGCAGCGCAGCGCGATCCCGAGTTCGCCGTCGCCGTCGGCGCTGATCCACCCCACCGGCCCGGCATAGCGCCCGCGGTCCATACCCTCGAGCTCGCGGATCTGGGCCAGCGCGGCCTCGCGCGGCGTCCCGCACACGGCCGCCGACGGGTGCAGCGCCGCCGCGAGGGTCAACGCCGTCGAGCCGTCGCGTACGACCCCGGTCACGTCCGTGGCCAGGTGCATCACGTTGGGCAGGTGCAGGACGTACGGCGCCTCGGGCACGTTCGTGGACGAGCAGTGCGGCGCGAGCGCCTCAGCCACGGACCGTACGGCGTATTCGTGCTCCTCGAGGTCCTTGCTGGACCGAGCCAGCGATCCGGCGAGCGCCAGGTCGCGGAGGTCGTCGCCGGTTCGCCGGATCGTCCCGGCGAGCACCCGCGAGGTAACCAGCCCCTGGTGCAGGCGGACCAACATCTCCGGTGTTGCACCGACCAGGCCGTCGACGTGGAAGGCCCAGCACGCCTCGTAGTCGGCGGCCAGCCGTTCGAGCGGCCAGCGCACATCCAGCGGCTCACCGGCCTCGGCGACCAGGTCGCGCGCCAGCACGACCTTCTCCAGGTCGCCAGACGCGATGAGTGCCACCGCGTCGGCTACCGCCGCGGTCCACTCCGCTCCGGACCGGCTGCCCTCGGCGAACGCCACGTCCGGCGGCCGGACGACCGGGTCGGGGTTGGGCGCCAGGGCCACGGTTTCGGGTAGTTGATCGTCGCCCACCGTCGTGACGAAGCAGCGTCCACCGCGGCGGCCCACCACCACGCGGGGTACGACGAGCACCGAGGTCACGGCTGCTCTCGCCTCGGCTGCGAGGTCGTCGACGGTGTTGCGGTCGGAACTGGCGTCGTCGGCGAAGGCGAACGACGCAAAGGCGGTGAGGCCACTGCCGGTCAGCCCGACCTCGTCCCGTACGACCGCATGGGCCACGACCTGGGACCACCACGCTTCGGCCTGCGCGAACCGCATCGGCCCGGAGACCTCGAGCCTGGCCGCGCACCCCCAACCTACGAGTCCCTCGCCGTGCTGGAGCCAGGCGAGGGCGCCTTCGCGGGGCAGCAGTGAGACGAGCGGTCCGGGGTCCTCGACTTCGACCGTGCGCGCCACGAGCCGCGGGCCAGCAGCGAGCCTGGGGCTGGCCGTGAGCCGAGGGGGCTCCGAGGGAAGGGCACTGCTCACAGCCGACAAGCCTAGGCCTGATGCGGGGGCCGCACCTCCGGAGCCCTCGCTCTTCCGCCTCACTGCCGCCTCACTGCCGCCTCACTGCCGCCCGCGAATGCCGAGAAGGTGACCGTTCTTGGCGCAGAAAGGGTCTCTTTCGCGGCATTCGGCGGACGAGCGCGGCGGGGGTACGGCACGCGGACGGCGGGGGTACGGCGCGCGGCGGGCCCGGCGCGCGCGCGTTCGGCTCCTCACCGGATGGAGTTCCGGTAGCGTCGGCCCAAGCCCGCCCTCGACCGTCGGCGGACGCGCCGCGAGGAGTATCCGGATGAGCATCTTTGACATGGCGCCGCTGTTCGCCATCTCCGTCGCTGTCCTGGCGCTGTTCGCCTTGCTGATGCTGTTCGCATCCAACGTGAGCACGGGTCACAAGGTGCTATGGGTGATCTTGATCCTCGTCCTGCCGTTCATCGGCTCGGTGGCCTACTTCATCGTCCATGGCACAGGCGCTCCCGCGAGCGACGACATCGCGCACGACAACCAAAGCGCGACGCGTAACCGCTACACGGCCTGACGTCCAGCGCGGCGGCACGCCCGTACGGAGGATTCCGGCCGCCCGTGGCAGGCTGAGCGCGCCATGACCCGCGCCCAGCTCGACAAGGACCCGCACGACGTCGCCGCGATGTTCGACGACGTCGCGCCGCGCTATGACCTGACCAACGACGTGCTGTCGCTGGGCCAGACCCGGCGTTGGCGCCGAGCGGTGGCCGCTGCCGTTGATGCCCAGCCCGGTGAACGCATCCTCGACCTGGCCGCGGGGACCGGGTCGAGCAGCGAACCGTTCGACGTCGCCGGCGCGGAGGTCGTGCCGTGTGATTTCTCCCTGGGCATGCTCAGCGTCGGCAAGAGGCGCCAGCCCCGACTCGCCTTCACCGCCGGTGACGCGCTCCAGTTGCCGTTCGCCGTCGCTACCTTCGATGCGGTCACGATCAGCTTCGGCCTGCGCAACGTCGCCGACCCCGACGCGGCGCTGGCCGAACTGCTGCGGGTCACCAGGCCCGGGGGGCGGCTGGTCGTCTGCGAGTTCAGCCATCCGACGTGGTCGCCGTTCCGCACGCTGTACGTGGAGTACCTCATGCGCGCCCTGCCCCCGACCGCGCGGGCGGTCAGTTCCAACCCCGATGCCTACGTCTACCTGGCCGAGTCGATTCGAGCCTGGCCCGACCAGCCTGCACTGGCCGCCCGGATCGGGGCTGCCGGCTGGAGCCGTACGGCCTGGCGGGACCTCAGCGGTGGCATCGTCACGCTGCACCGAGCCATCCGCGCAGCCTGACCTCCGGCGCCGACGAAGGTCGAGAGGCAGCCCCCGCGAGTGCTGGGAAGCGGCCCCTTTTCTCGACAGAAAGGGTCCCTTTCTCTGCACTCGGCAGGAGGTGGCGGGAGGGCCTAGGATGAGCCAGGACTTCGTGAAAGTTTTCACGAGCACCCCTCCACACCCCAGCGCCCCCGCATCTTCGTACCCCCCGCCCGGCCCCTTCCCGCTAGGACCCCGCGATGACCCCCACTGCTCCCGCCTCGGGGCACGACGCCGACGTCATTGTCGTAGGAGCCGGGCCGTCCGGATCCACCACCGCCTTCCACCTCGCGCAGGCTGGCCTCGACGTCCTGCTGCTCGAGAAGACCGCCTTTCCCCGTGAAAAGGTGTGTGGCGACGGGTTGACCCCCCGGGCGGTCAAGCAGCTGATCGCGTTGGGCATCGAGACCGACCCGGCGAACGGGTGGGTCCACAACCAGGGGCTGCGCATCGTGGGCGGCGGCCACCGACTCGAGCTGCGCTGGCCGGACCTGGCGACCTTCCCCGACTACGGGCTGGTGCGCACCCGGCTGGACTTCGACGAGATCCTGGCCCGGCAGGCCGTCAAGGCCGGAGCGCGCCTGCACGAACGCACCACCGTGACCGGACCGGTCACCGATCCGCGCACCGGACGCATCCTCGGGGTCACCGCCCGCGCCATCGAGGAAGACGGCACCCGCGGCCCTGAGACCACCTACCGCGCGCCGCTCGTTATCGCTGCCGACGGCAACTCCACCCGGCTGTCGCTCGCCATGGGCCTGCGCAAGCGCGACGATCGGCCGATGGGCGTCGCCGTACGCACCTACTACGCGAGCCCGCGCCACGACGACGACTGGCTGGAGTCCTGGCTGGAGCTCTGGGACGGCACCGGCCCGGGCCGCAAGCTGCTGCCGGGGTACGGCTGGATCTTCGGGGTCGGTGACGGCACCGTCAACGTCGGCCTGGGCATCCTCAACACCAGCGACGCCTTCGGCCATGTCGACTACAAGGACCTGCTCAAGCGCTGGCTCGACCAGACGCCCGAGGAGTGGGGCTTGCGCGACGAGAACATGACCCAGCCGGTACGCGGTGCGGCCCTGCCCATGGGCTTCAATCGCACCCCCCACTACACCCGGGGCCTGCTCCTGGTCGGCGACGCGGGCGGCATGGTCAACCCCTTCAACGGGGAAGGCATCGCCTACGCGATGGAATCGGCGACCCTCGCTGCGGACATCGTCATTCAGGCCCTCGCCCGCCCGGACGGTCCCTCTCGCGAGCTGGCGCTCGAGGGTTACCCGACGGCACTGAAGCAGGCGTACGGGGGCTACTACACCCTGGGACGCGTCTTCGTGAAGGCGATCGGGCAGCCCGAGGTGATGAAGTTGGCGACGAAGTACGGGCTCCCGCGGCACACGCTGATGCGGTTCACTTTGAAGCTGCTGGCCAACCTGACCGACCCCCGCGACGGCGACGCCATGGACCGCGTGATCAACGGTTTGACCCGGCTCACCCCAGCAGCCTGAACCGGTCCTAGGATGATCGCGGCCCACCCCCGGGGCGCCGAACGAGGAGAGGAGCGTACGACGTGTCGTTAGTCGTCCCCATCCTCTGGCTCGGCGCCATCGCCTTGGGCTTCGCGCTCTTCTCGATCCTCGCCGGCTACCTGAGCGGGCCGCGTCGCTACAACCGCGCGCGCCTCGACTCCTATGAGTGCGGCATCGAGCCGACCACTCAGGCGGTGGGCGGCGGACGCATCCCGGTGAAGTACTACCTGACCGCGATGCTCTTCATCGTCTTCGACATCGAAATCGTGTTCCTCTACCCCTGGGCCGTCGCCTTCGATGCGCTCGGGGTGTTCGGTCTCATCGAGATGGGCCTGTTCATCATGACCCTGGGTGTCGCCTACGCCTACGTCTGGCGCCGTGGGGGTCTGGAGTGGGACTGATGACCGCCACCGAAAGGTGTGAGCGCTAGATGGGCGTCGAAGAGCAACTCCCCAGCGGAGTGCTGCTGACCTCGGTCGAGCTGCTCGCTGGGTACATGCGCAAGAACTCCTTGTGGCCAGCCACTTTCGGCCTCGCCTGCTGCGCCATCGAGATGATGGCGACCGGCGCTGGGCGGTACGACCTGGCCCGCTTCGGCATGGAGGTCTTCCGCGCCTCGCCACGCCAAGCCGACCTGATGATCGTCGCCGGCCGGGTCAGTCAGAAGATGGCCCCGATCCTGCGCCAGATCTACGACCAGATGGCCGGCCCGAAGTGGGTGCTGTCGATGGGTGCCTGCGCCTCGTCGGGTGGGATGTTCAACAACTACGCGATCGTGCAGGGCGTCGACCACGTCGTCCCCGTCGACATCTACCTGCCGGGCTGCCCGCCGCGCCCGGAGATGCTGATGGACGCGATTCTCAAGCTGCACGACCAGATCCAGCGCGAGAAGCTCGGCCCGCACCGCCGGGCCCAGGTCGCTGAACTCGAGCAGGCCGCGCTGATCGCCCCTCCGACGTCGTCGATGAAGGGCCTGTTGCGGTGAGTGATTCCCAGCTCCCCGCCGCGATGGCGGAGACCGCCGGTGAACCCACCTCGGAGGTCGTCGGTCACCGCAGTGGCATGTTCGGCGTCCACGGCACGGGTGACACCTCAGGTTTCGGCGGGCTCGCCCGCGCCGTCGAGGTGCCGCTGTCCAGCCCCCGGCCGTTCGGTGGCTATTTCGACGACGTCGCCGACACGGTCGCGCGGGTACTTCCCGACCACGACGCAGCCGTCGAAGCCGTGCTCTGCGCGCAGGACGAACTCACCTTCCACGTCCGGCGCGAGCACCTGCTGGCGTTCATGCAGACGATGCGTGACGACCCGGACCTGCGCTTCGAGATGTGCATGGGCGTCAACGGTGTGCACTACCCCGACCAGGAAGGCCGCGAACTGCACGCGGTGTTCCCGTTGCTCAGCTACACGCACAACCGTCGGGCCCGCGTCGAGGTGGCCGTGCCGGACGCCGACCCGCACCTGCCGAGCGTGGTCTCGGTCTATCCGGGCAACGACTGGCACGAGCGCGAGACCTACGACTTCTTCGGCCTCATCTTCGACGGGCACCCGGCGTTGACGCGCATCCAGATGCCGGACGACTGGCCCGGCCATCCGCAGCGCAAGGACTACCCGCTGGGTGGGATCCCGGTCGAATACAAGGGTGCCGAGGTCCCGCCGCCGGACCAGCCGGAGGGCGTACTCCTGATGCCGACGGACCACCAGACCACAGACGACGCGACGACCGATGAGTCCACGAAGGGTACGGCCCCGGCCGACGACGTCACGTTCGCCGGCAGCGACTACGCGCGCAGCCGGGAGACCACCGAGGGCACGATCTTCACGGTCACCGGCCAGGACTGGGACAGCGTCGTCGAAGGGCTTTCCGGCGCCGACCACGAGCGCATCATCGTCAACATGGGTCCGCAGCATCCGTCCACCCACGGCGTGCTCCGCCTGATCCTCGAACTAGACGGCGAGACCGTCACCGAGACCCGGGTCGGCATCGGCTACCTGCACACGGGCATCGAGAAGAACCTCGAGTACCGCTCGTGGGTGCAGGGCGTCACGTTCGTGACCCGGATGGACTACCTCTCGCCGTTCTTCAACGAGACGGCGTATTGCCTGGCCGTGGAGAAGCTGCTCGGGATCACCGAAGAGATCCCTGAGCGGGCCACGACGATCCGCGTGATGATGATGGAGCTCAACCGAATTTCCTCTCACCTCGTGGCGCTGGCCACCGGCGGGATGGAGCTGGGTGCGCTCACGGCGATGATCTTCGGCTTCCGGGAGCGCGAGACCGTCCTCGACATCTTCGAGCTGGTCACAGGCCTGCGCATGAACCACGCGTACGTCCGTCCCGGCGGCGTCGTCCAGGATCTGCCCTCGGGTGCGGTCGACAAGATCGCGGACGCCGTCAAGCTGCTCCGCAAGAACTTCAAGGACACCGCAAGTCTGCTGGTGGGCAACGGCATCTGGATGGCCCGCACCGAGAACGTCGGCTACCTCGACCTCAGCGGCTGCATGGCCTTGGGCGTCACAGGGCCGTGCCTGCGCGCGACCGGGCTGCCCTGGGACCTGCGCAAGGAACAGCCCTACTGCGGCTACGAGACCTACGACTTCGACGTGATGACTCAGGACACCTCCGACTCCTACGGCCGGTTCCTGATCCGACTCGATGAGATGAACGAGTCGTTGAAGATCATCGAGCAGTGCCTTGACCGGCTGCGGCCCGGCCCGGTGATGGTGGAAGACAAGAAGATCGCGTGGCCGTCGCAGTTGGCGATCGGCTCCGACGGCATGGGCAACTCCCTCGACCACATCCGGCACATCATGGGCGAGTCGATGGAAGCGCTGATCCACCACTTCAAGCTGGTCACCGAGGGCTTCAGCGTTCCCGCTGGTCAGGCGTACGTCCCCGTCGAGTCCCCCGAGGGGAGCTCGGGGTCCACGTGGTCTCCGACGGCGGCACCCGCCCGTACCGCGTCCACTATCGGGACCCGTCGTTCTCCAACCTGCAGGCCTCCGCGGCGATGTGCGAGGGCGGCCAGGTGGCCGACGTCATCGCAGCAATCGCCTCCATCGACCCGGTGATGGGTGGGGTGGACCGCTGATGATGACCGACGCGACCAGAGCCGAGATGGCCGAGATCCTCACCCGTTATCCCAAGCCGCGCTCGGCCCTGATGCCGATGCTGCACCTGATCCAGTCCGTCGACGGCTACCTCTCCGACGAGGGCATCGCCGAGGTGGCCGAACTCGCAGGTGTGACGCCGGCAGAAGCCACCGCGGTCGCCTCCTTCTACACGATGTACACGCGCAAGGCGCAGGGCCGCAACCACCTTGGTGTCTGCACCAACACGCTGTGCGCGGTGCTCGGGGGCGACGCCGTCTGGGCGGCGCTGTCGGAACATGTCGGAGTCGGCCACGGCGAGACGACGGCCGACGGCTCCCTGACTCTGGAGCGGATCGAGTGCCAGGCGGCGTGCACCTACGCGCCGGTCATCACAGCCAACTGGGAGTTCGTCGACGACGTCACCGTGGAACGGGCCAAGGAGGTCGCCGACGCTCTGCGCTCCGGCGGCGAGGTCGTCTCCACCCGCGGCCCGGTCGTGCCGGAGTTGGCCGACACCCGGCGCATCTTTGCCGGCTTCGACGACGGCCTGGCCGGCCACGGCCCGGCCGCCGACGCCGTGATGCGAGCCGGCACCGACCTGGCCCGCGCCGCCGACGAGCAGGGGGACTGAGCATGCCCATCGTCCCCGTCATCTCGGCCCATTGGGACGAGCCAGACTGCTACACCCTTGAGGGCTATCGTCGCCACGGCGGGTACGACACCATCGCACCGACCCTGGCCCGCCATCCCGACGAGATCATCCAAGCCATCAAGGACTCCGGCCTGCGCGGCCGCGGCGGCGCAGGCTTCCCCACCGGCATGAAGTGGGGCTTCGTACCGCAGGGCGACGACAAGCCCCGCTATCTAGTGATCAACGCCGACGAGTCGGAGCCGGGCGCATGCAAGGACGTCCCGATCCTGCTCGCCAACCCGCATGCGCTGATCGAGGGGATCATCGCGGCGTCGTACGCGATTCGCGCGGCCCACGCCTTCATCTACATCCGCGGCGAGGTCCCCCACGTCCTGCGCCGGGTGTACGCGGCGGTATCCGAGGCCTACGCCGCCGGCTATCTCGGCCGCGACATCTTGGGGTCTGGCTTCGACCTCGAAGTGACCGTCCACGCTGGCGCTGGCGCCTACATCTGCGGCGAGGAGACGGCGCTGCTGGACTCGCTGGAGGGCTATCGCGGCCAGCCGCGACTGAAGCCGCCGTTCCCTGCGGTCGCCGGGCTCTATGCCTGCCCGACCGTGGTCAACAACGTCGAGACGATCGCCAGCGTTCCGTCGATCCTGACGCGTGGCGCCGAGTGGTTCCGCTCGATGGGCACTGAGAAATCTCCCGGCTTCAAGATGTTCGCGGTGTCTGGCCACGTGGCCAAGCCCGGCGTTTTCGAGATGGCGCTCGGCTGCACGCTGCGCGAGCTGCTCGAACTCGCGGGCGGAGTGCGCGAGGGCCACGAGCTGAAGTTCTGGTTGCCCGGTGGGTCATCGGTGCCGTGGCTCACCGCCGACCACCTCGACACCCCCCTGACGTATGAGGACATGGCCGACGCGGGCACGTTCCTCGGCACCGCAACGGTCATGGTCTTCGACGAGACGACCAGCGTGGTGCGCGCGGCGACCCGGTGGGTGGAGTTCTACAAGCACGAGTCGTGCGGCAAGTGCACCCCGTGCCGTGAGGGCGGGTACTGGCTGGTCGACCTGATGCGGCGCTTCGAGCGCGGCGAGGGCACCGAGGCCGACCTGACCACGCTCGAAGAGGTCGGCGCGAACATGATCGGCCGCTCCTTTTGCGCGCTCGGTGACTCCGCGCCGGTTCCGATCAACTCCGCGCTGAAGTACTTCCGCGAGGAGTTCATGCTCGGCACGCACACCTCGGCTGCCGAGTTGTTCGACCCCGTGGCCTCGACGGTGTTCGCGGCGGCCAAGTCATGACCGTTTCCGTGCGGATCGACGGCATCGCCGTCGACGTACCCAAGGGCACGCTGGTGATTCGCGCGGCCGAGCAGCTCGGCATCGCCATCCCGCGTTTCTGCGATCACCCGTTGCTCGCGCCGGCCGGCGCCTGTCGCCAGTGCCTGGTCGAAGTCGAGGGACAGGCCAAGCCGCTGGCTTCGTGCACCACGACGTGCACCGACGGCATGGTCGTCCGCACCCAGGTCACCTCCCCGGTGGCGGATGAGGCCCAGCGCGGGGTGATGGAGCTGCTGCTCATCAACCACCCGCTCGACTGCCCGGTCTGCGACAAGGGCGGGGAGTGCCCCCTGCAGAACCAAGCGATGTCCGCGGGGCGCGGGGAGTCGCGTTTCGACAGCCCCAAGCGCACCTTCCCCAAGCCGATCGCCCTGTCCTCCCAGGTGCTGCTCGACCGGGAGCGCTGCATTTCCTGCGCGCGGTGCACCCGCTTCGCCGATGAAATCGCCGGCGACCCCTACATCGAGCTGATCCAGCGTGGTGCCCAGCAGCAGGTCGGCATCGCCAACGAGGATCAGCCGTTCAACTCCTACTTCTCCGGCAACACCGTTCAGATCTGCCCGGTGGGGGCGCTTACGGGTACGGCGTACCGATTCCGCTCACGCCCCTTCGACCTGGTCTCCACCCCGACCGCCTGCGAGCACTGCGCCTCCGGCTGCGCCTTGCGCACCGATGTGCGCCGCAACTCGGTCCTGCGCCGGTTGGCTGGCGACGACCCCGAGGTCAACGAGGAGTGGAACTGCGACAAGGGTCGCTGGGCCTTCCACTCCACGGAGTCCGCAGATCGGTTGCGCAGCCCGCTCGTGCGCGATGTCAACGGGGAACTGGTCGAAACGTCCTGGCCCGAGGCGCTCGGCTTGGCGGCACAGGGTCTCGCGGCAGCCCGCGACGCGGCCGGTGTCGGGGTCCTCGTCGGAGGCCGGGTCACCGCCGAGGACGCCTACGCCTACGGCAAGTTCGCCCGCGTGGCGCTGGGCACCAACGACGTGGACTTCCGGGCCCGGCCGCATTCGGTGGAGGAGGCCGATTTTCTCGGCGCTTTCGTCGCGGGTCGTGGAGTAGGCGACCCGGCCACCCCGACCTATGCCGACCTCGAGGCCGCCCCGATCGTCCTTCTCGTGGGGCTCGAGCCCGAGGAGGAGTCGCCCATCATCTTCCTGCGGCTCCGAAAAGCCATGCGCCGCAAGGGTCTTCGGGTGTTCGCGGTGGCGCCGTTCGCCACTCGCGGTCTCACCAAGATGGGCGGTGAGCTGATTCCGGCCCTGCCGGGCGCCGAGGCCACCGCACTCGACAACCTCTCCGGCGGCTCCGAGGGCGCGGCCGAGCTGCTTCGCCAAGACGGCGCTGTGATTCTCGCAGGAGAACGTCTGGCCGAGAGCCCGGGTGCCCTGAGTGCGCTCGGTCGGCTCGCGCAGGCCACTGGCGCCAAGCTCGGCTGGGTTCCTCGGCGAGCCGGCGAGCGCGGCGCCTTGGACGCCGGTGCACTGCCCTCGCTGCTCCCGGGCGGACGTCCGGTGGCCGAGGCCCAAGCGCGCGTCGACACCGGGGCCGTGTGGGGCGTGCCGTCCCTGCCGGCCGAACCGGGCCGCTCCACCGACGAAATCCTGGCCGCGGCCAGAAGCGGCGACCTCGGCGCCCTGGTGGTCGGCGGGGTCGACCTCGATGACTTGCCCAACCCCACTGAGGCCCGCGAGACCCTGCACCGCGCCGGCTTCGTCGTGAGCCTCGAACTGCGCGCCAGCAACGTGACCGACCGTGCCGACGTCGTTCTCCCCGTGGCTGCCGTGACGGAGAAGTCGGGCACCTTTGTCAACTGGGAGGGCCGCGGCCGCGAGTTCCCGCAGGTGCTGGGCGAAGCCTTCGAGCTCGCCGACGGTGGCGTGTTGGCGCTGCTCGCGCGTGAGCTCGGCGTCGAGCTCGGGATCGAGGGGACCGACGCGGCCCGCCGCGAGCTGGCGGAGTTGGGGGAGTGGTCGGGTTCTCGGGCCGCCGCCCCGACAGCGACAGCGCCCGCTGCAAAGAAGGCCAAGGCCGGTCAGCTCGTGCTGGCGACCTGGTCGACGCTCTTGGACGCAGGGCGGCTCCAAGACGGCGAGCCCCACCTCGCTGGCACGGCCGCCCCGGTCCGCGCGCTGGTGTCCGCGGCGACCGCCGCGAAGGTGGGTGTGTCTGCCGGAGAACAGGTGACGGTCACCTCCGAGCAGGGTGCGGTGTCCGTGCCGCTGGCCATCGGAGACGTACCGGACTCCGTCGTCTGGCTTCCGACGAACGCAGCGGGTTGTGCGGTGCGTCGTGATCTGGGCGCCGGTTACGGTGCGCGTGTGAGCTTGAGCGCAGGTGGTGCGTCATGACCTTGTTCTCCACCGTGACCGAGCCATCGGAGCTCTTCGACAATCCCTGGTGGTTGGTCGCGCTGAAGGCCCTCGCCGTCTTCGTTGTCCTCGTTCTGCTGACCCTGCTCAACATCTGGGGTGAGCGTCGGGTTGTCGCCCGCATGCAGCAGCGGGTCGGTCCCAACCGGGTAGGCCCCTTCGGTCTGGTGCAGGGTCTAGCCGACGGCGTCAAGCTCGCGCTGAAGGAAGACATCATCCCGAAGGCCGCGGACAAGGCGGTCTTCATCCTCGCGCCGGTGATCGCCGTGGTCCCTGCGTTCTTGGCCTGGGCCGTGATCCCCTTTGGCCCGGTCGTATCGATCTTCGGCTACCGCACGCCCTTGCAGTTGACCGACTTCCCGGTCGCCGTGCTCTACGTCATCGCGGTGGCGTCAGTGGGGATCTACGGCATCGTCCTCGCTGGCTGGTCCAGCGGATCGACGTACCCGCTGCTCGGCAGTCTGCGGTCCAGCGCCCAGATGATCTCCTACGAGGTCGCTATGGGGCTGTCGTTCGTCGGGGTGTTCCTCCTGGCTGGCACCATGTCGACCTCGCAGATCGTCGCGGCGCAGGCCGAAGGTGGAACGGCCGAGCTGTTCGGCACCACGGTGAGCCTGCCGGGCTGGTACATCGTGTTGTTGCTGCCGTCTTTCGTCATCTACGCCATCGCGATGGTCGGCGAGACGAACCGGGCGCCGTTCGACCTGCCTGAGGCCGAGGGCGAGCTGGTCGGCGGGTTCCACACCGAATACAGCTCGCTGAAGTTCGCGCTGTTCTTCCTGGCCGAATACATCAACCTGGTCACCGTTTCCGCGCTCGCCACCACGCTGTTCCTCGGCGGTTGGCTGGCCCCCTGGCCGTTCTCGCTGATCCCCGGCGCCAACGAAGGCTGGGTCCCGCTGATCTGGTTCTTCAGCAAGCTGATCGTCTTCATCTTCGTGTTCATCTGGCTGCGGGGCACCCTCCCGCGTCTGCGCTATGACCAGTTCATGCGCTTGGGCTGGAAGGTGCTGATCCCGGTCTCGCTGGTGTGGATCCTCGCGGTCGCGGCCGTTCGGGTCGCCCGTTCTGACGGTGCGGAGTTCGGCCGGGTCATCGTCGGGGTCTTCATCGCCGGTGCCCTGTTGTTGTTCATCTGGTCCTTGGTCGACGCCCGCAATGCTCGCAAGGTCGAAGGGCAGGAGCCACCGCCGGAGCCAGGGCCCTACGACGGCGGGTACCCGGTGCCGCCCATGCCCACGCGTGGCGGCCGCCGATCCGGCATGGCGCAGGGCGAGGACCTCCAGGGGACCGACGGAACCCAGGACGAGACCCAGGACGAGACCCAGGAGAAGGCCCATGCCTGAGTCGTCGATGCCGGGGAGTGGGTTCATCACGACCTTCCGGACCATGTTCAAGAAGGTCACCACCGAGCAGTACCCCGAAGAGGTCAAGGTCACCGCACCGCGCTTTCACGGTCGGCACCAGCTCAACCGCTACGCGGACGGCCTGGAAAAGTGCATCGGCTGCGAGCTGTGCGCGTGGGCCTGCCCGGCTGATGCGATCTATGTCGAGGGCGCACCCAACACCGACGAGGAACGCTTCTCGCCCGGGGAGCGCTATGGCCGCGTCTACCAGATCAACTACTTGCGCTGCATCTTCTGTGGGCTGTGCATCGAGGCGTGCCCGACCCGCGCCCTGACCATGGGCAATGAGTTCGAGCTCGCTGACAACAACCGCGCGGATCTGATCTTCGAGAAGCAGGATCTGTTGGCGCCCATGCTGTCGGGGATGTTGGAGCCGCCGCACCCGATGGTGCCTGGGACCGACGAGAGCGACTACTACGGAGGGCGGATCAAGAAGTCCGTCCCCGAGCAGGAGCAGGGTCCGGCCGAGGGCGGTGCGCGATGACCGGCGAGGTCGTGGCCTTCTGGGTCGTCGCGCCGTTGGCCGTCCTCGGTGGCGTGATGATGGTGGTGAGCCGCAAGTCGGTGCACAGCGCCTTGTGGCTGGCCATGTCGATGATCTGCCTGGCCGTGCTCTACATCATGCAAGGCGCCGCGTTCCTGGGCGTCGTCCAGATCGTGGTCTACACCGGCGCAGTGATGATGCTGTTCTTGTTCGTGCTGATGCTCGTCGGCGTTGATGCCTCCGACTCCCTGGTGGAGACGCTGCGCAACCAGCGGCTGGCCGCCGTCCTGGGCGGCCTCGGCCTCGGAGTGCTCCTCATCGCCGGCGTGACCCGCGTCATCGACCTCCCGATGGTCGGTGTGGACGAGGTGAATCTCGCCGACGGCGGGAACGTCCAGGGCCTGGCCCGGCTCATCTTCACGCAGTACATCTGGGCGTTCGAGATCACCGCTGCGCTGTTGATCACCGCGGCTCTTGGCGCCATGGTGCTGGCTCACCGCGAGCGGGTCGTCAGCCGCCGCTCGCAGCGTGAGCAGTCCGAGGACCGTACGCGCAGCGACCACGTCCCGCCGCTGCCGGCACCCGGGGTGTATGCGCGCCACAACGCGGTGGACACTCCCGGCCTGCTCCCCGGTGGGGCGACCTCAGACCTCACGGTGCCGGGGCTGCTCACCGGCCGCGCAACCGCCGACCGCACCGAGCCGCCCGCGTTGCCGCAGGGCGGTGATGACGAGTGAGCGCCAACGCGTATCTGGTCGTCGCGGTCCTGTTGTTCTCGACCGGCGCGGTCGGGGTGCTCGTGCGACGCAACGCGATCGTCGTGTTCATGTCGATCGAGTTGATGTTCAATGCCTGCAACTTGGCCTTCGTGACGTTCTCCCGGGTCCACGGGAACCTCGACGGTCAGGTGTTCGCGTTCTTCGTCATGGTCGTCGCCGCTGCTGAGGTCGTCGTCGGCTTGGCCATCATCTTCACGATGTTCCGCACCCGCCGCTCCGCGTCGATCGATGACGCCAACTTGTTGAAGTACTGATGAGGACACCGATGCTTGCTCGCAGTCGTAGGGGGGACGTATGACGTCCGCCTACGTCCTCGCGACCGAGACCGAGCAGGTCACGGCGGCCACCGGCGTCTTCTCGCTGATGTGGCTCATCATCGCGCTGCCGCTGTTGGGTGCGCTGGTGCTGCTCGTCGGTGGTAATCGGACCAACCGGTGGGGCCCGATCGTGGCCACGCTGCTGCCCATCGGGTCCTTTGTCCTCGCGGCCGCGATGTTCGCCACGATGGTGTCGGAACCCTCCGAGGGGCGTGCCGTCGAGCAGATCCTCTACTCGTGGGTCCCGGTCGGTGAGCTCCAGGTCTACGTGGGCTTCCTGCTGGACCAGCTGTCCGTGGTCTTCCTGCTCCTGATCACGTTCGTGGGCTCGCTGATCCATCTCTACTCGCTCGGGTACATGAAGCATGACCCCGAGATTCGGCGCTTCTTCGCCTACCTGAACCTGTTCGTGGCCTCGATGCTGTTGCTGGTTCTCGCCAACAGCTACCTCCTGCTGTACGTCGGCTGGGAGGGCGTGGGCCTGGCCAGCTACTTGCTCATCGGTTTCTGGCAGTACAAGCCGACCGCCGCGACCGCGGCCAAGAAGGCCTTTGTCATCAACCGGGTCGGTGACCTCGGGCTGTCGATCGCCGTGATGGTCATGTTCGTGACCTTCGGCAGCGTCTCGTTCAGCGGGGTATTCGGCCAGGTCTCGCAGGCGAGCTCCGGCACCGTCGACCTGCTCGGTCTGCTGCTCCTGCTCGCGGCCTGCGGTAAGTCCGCCCAGGTCCCGCTGCAGGCCTGGTTGCTCGACGCGATGGAGGGTCCGACCCCGGTGTCGGCGCTCATCCACGCGGCCACCATGGTCACCGCCGGTGTCTATCTGATCGCGCGCTCGCACCCGATCTTCAACATCTCGTCGCTGGCCCTCACGGCCGTGGCGATCGTTGGCGTCGTCACGTTGGCGTTCGGCGCGATCATCGGCTGCGCCATGGACGACATCAAGAAGGCGCTCGCGGCGTCCACGATGAGCCAGATCGGCTACATGGTGCTGGCCGTCGGTCTCGGCACCACGGGCTACTCCTTGGGTATCGGCCACCTGCTCAGCCACGGCTTTTTCAAGGCCGGCTTGTTCCTCGCCGCCGGTTCGGTCATGCACGCGATGCGTGACCAGCTGGATATTCGACGCTACGGCGGGCTGCGTAAGGCGATGCCCATCACGTTCGTGACGTTCTTCTTGGCCTATCTGGCCATCATCGGCATCCCGCCGTTCTCCGGCTTCTTCACCAAGGATCCGATCATCGACGCGGCCTACCACTCCGGCGGGACCTCGGGGATCGTCTATGGCCTGGTCGCCCAGCTGACAGCCGGACTGACGGCCTTCTACATGACCCGCGTTGTCATCTTGACGTTCTTCGGGCCCAAGCGCTGGCACGAGGATGACAAGCCGCACGAGTCGCCGGCCACCATGACTGTCCCCATGGTCGTGCTCGCCTTCGGCTCGGTGTTCCTCGGCGGGTACTTGATGCTCAACAACCGCCTGATCACCTTCTTGGAGCCGGTGCTGGGCGAGGCCGAGCCGGCTCAGTACCTCTCCGCCCTCACGTTCGTGACGCTGGCCCTGGTGCTCGCCGGGGTCGGAGTCGCCTGGTGGATGTACCAGCGCCAAGAGGTGCCACAGACCGCGCCGGTCGGCAGCGGCATCACCGTCGCTGCCCGCAACTCGCTGTACGGCGACTCGTTCAACGAAACCGTGTTCATGCGGCCGGGGCAGTACCTCACGCGGTCGTTGGTGTACTTCGACAATCGGATCATTGACGGCTTCGTCAACGGATTCGCTGCCGTCGTCGGTGGGCTGTCCTCACGTAGCCGTCGGCTGCAGAGCGGGTTCGCCCGCTCCTACGCGCTGACCATGCTCCTGGGCGCCTTGTTCATCGTCCTCGCCTTGGTGCTGGTGAGGCTCTGATGTCTGTGCTGACCGTCCTCATCCTGGTGCCGCTGCTCGGCGCAGCGCTGGTCGCGGCGCTGCCCTCGGCCCGTGAGACGCTGGCCAAGCAGATCACCCTCGGCATCTCTTTGGTGGTCCTCGCGCTCACGATCGCGATGGCCCTGGAGTTCGACTCCGCGGCGGTGGGCTTCCAGTTCACCGAGGTCCGGGAATGGATTCCGGCCTTCGGAGTCTCGTATGCGGTGGGTGTGGACGGGATCGCGCTGGTCCTCATCGCCATGGCCACGGTGCTCGTACCGGTAGTCGTGATTGCGTCCTGGCACGAGGCCGACCGGGCGAACCGACCGGTCAAGATCTACTTCGCGCTGATCCTGGCGCTTGAGGCCTTGATGGTCGGGGTGTTCGCGGCCACCGACGTCTTCTTGTTCTACGTGTTCTTCGAGGTCATGCTCATCCCGGTCTACTTCCTGATCGGGATGTTCGGGGGCGCGCAGCGCTCGTACGCCGCCGTGAAGTTCTTGCTGTACAGCCTGTTCGGTGGGCTGCTCATGCTCGCGGCGCTGATCGGGCTCTACGTCGTCTCCGCGCGCGAGTTGGGCACGGGCACCTTCGACTACGTCACGCTGACCAACCTGGCGATGGACGAAAACACCCAGCGGATCCTGTTCCTCGGGTTCTTCATCGCCTTCGCCATCAAGGCGCCGTTGTGGCCGTTCCACACCTGGCTGCCGGATGCGTCCTCTGAGGCGACGCCTGGCACCGCGATCCTGTTGATCGGTGTCCTCGACAAGGTCGGCACGTTCGGGATGATTCGGTACTGCCTGCCGCTGTTCCCGGACGCCTCGCGCTACTACGCGCCGGTCGTCGTCGCGCTAGCGGTGATCGGAATCATCTACGGAGCACTGCTGGCCATCGGGCAGACAGACATGATGCGGCTGGTCGCCTACACCTCGTTGTCCCACTTCGGTTTCATCGCGTTGGGCATCTTCGTCTTCACGACCCAGGGCCAGTCCGGTTCGACGCTCTACATGGTCAACCATGGCTTCTCGACCGCTGGCCTGCTCCTCATCGTTGGTTACCTGGTGAGCAGACGCGGTTCCAAGCTGATCGGCGACTACGGAGGCGTCCAGAAGGTGGCGCCGGTGCTGGCCGGGTTCTTCCTCCTGATGGGCCTTGGTGGGCTTGCGTTGCCGGGGTTGTCGACCTTCATCAGCGAGTTCCTGGTGTTGATCGGCAGTTACGCCCGCTACCCGGGAGCTGCGGTGGTCGCAGCCTTCGGGATCATCCTGGCGGCGCTGTACATCCTGTTCTGGTACCAGCGCGTGGCCACCGGACCGGCGACCGACGACGTGAAGGGTTTCCGGGACCTCGGCGGTCGCGAGACGCTCGCCGTCATGTCCATCGCGGTCGTTCTCATCGCTGTGGGCTTCTACCCCAAGCCGGTGCTCGACGTCATCAATCCCGCGGTGGACGTCACTTTGGAGCAGGTCGGACTGTCTGACCCGCCACCAACGGTCGCCGCGGTCGATGAGCCGGTCGAAGGAGATGCGCCATGATCTTCGAGGACATCACCTTCACCAGCCCGAGCATCGAGTATGCGCCGCTGGCGCCGATGCTCGTGGTGTTCGGAGCTGCCCTGCTCGGGGTGCTGGTCGAGGCCTTCGTGCCGCGAGCGCACCGCCGTACGACCCAGTTGTGGTTGACCCTCGGCGCCCTCGTCATCGCCTTCCTACTCGTGGTCCGCTTTGCGTTGAACAGCTCGCCCACGCTGGCCGCCGAAGGTGCCGTGGCCATCGATGGGCCAGCGCTCTTCCTGCAGGGCACGATCTTGGTGCTGGCGTTCGCCGCGGTGTTCACCCTGGCTGAACGCAGCCGTTGACCCAGCTGGTGATGCCTTCGCGCCCATGCCCGCCGCCCCGCCCGGGAGTGACGACGAGCAGGCCGCAGTCGCTGCGGGCTGGACCCTGACCGAGGTCTACCCGCTCACGACTGTTCGCCGTCGGCGGCATGCTGCTGTTCCCCGCTTCGAACGACCTGCTGACGCTGTTCGTGGCTCTCGAGGTCCTGTCGCTCCCGCTGTACCTCATGGCCGGGTTGGCCCGACGCCGCCGGCTGCTCAGCCAGGAAGCCGCGCTGAAGTACTTCCTGCTCGGCGCCTTCTCCTCGGCCTTCTTCTTGTTCGGCCTGGCCTTCGTCTACGGCTTCGCCGGTTCGCTCGGACTCGGCGAGATCGCGGTCGCAGTCAGTTCCGTTCCCGGACTCGACCCGTTGCTGCTGGCCGGGATCGCCCTGGTCGCGGTCGGCCTGCTGTTCAAGGTGAGCGCCGTCCCCGTTCCACGCAGTGGACCCCCGACGTCTACCAAGGCTCACCGACGTCGGTCACCGGCTTCATGGCCGCGTGCACCAAGGTCGCGGCCTTTGGTGCCTTGCTGCGCGTCTTCTACGTGGCCTTCGGCGGCGTTCGCTGGGACTGGCGGCCGATGATCTGCGCAGTCGCCATCTTCACGATGTTCGTCGGGGCGCTGCTGGCGCTCACCCAGACCGACGTGAAGCGCATGCTCGCCTACTCGTCGATCGCCCACGCCGGCTTCATGCTCACCGGCGTTCCTGGCAGTGGATCGAGCCGGGCTGTCCAGCACGATGTTCTACCTGCTTGCGTACGGCTTCACGACGATCGGGGCCTTCGCCATCGTGACGCTGGTTCGAGACTCGACCGGCGAGGCAACGCACCTGTCCCAGTGGGCTGGCCTGGGTCGACGCTCACCGCTCGTCGCCGGGATCTTCGCGTTCTTCCTGCTGGCCTTGGCCGGGATCCCTTTGACCAGCGGCTTCACCGGGAAGTTCGCGGTCTTCTCAGCCGCCGTGGGCGGCGGGGCCACGACGTTGGTGATCGTCGGTGTCCTCGTCAGCGCGATGGCGGCCTTCTTCTACGTCCGCGTCATCGTGCTCATGTTCTTCACCGAGCCGGCCCCCGACGGCCCGACCGTGGCCGTGCCCAGCGCGTTCACCCAGGCAGCCGTGACCTTGGCCGTGGTGATGACCGTACTGCTCGGCATCCTTCCCCAGCCGCTCCTCGATCTGGCCGATCGCGCATCGGTCTTCTTGCGCTAGTGGCGTTGTGAGCCTCAGCGGTCCCTTTGCTGCCGGTATCGGTGACGGCGAGCTCGAGGCCGAGCTCGCCACCGAACTGGCCCAGGTCGAAGCGCTACTCCTCGCCTCGGTGGCCAGTGAGGACCCCTTCGTCAGTGACGTGGCCAAGCACCTCGTCGACGCCGGCGGCAAGCGCTTCCGCCCTTTGCTGGTCCTGCTCGCCGCCCAGTTCGGCGACCCGGCAAGTCCAGGGGTGATCCCGGCCGCGGTGGTCGTGGAGCTGACCCATCTCGCGACGCTGTATCACGACGACGTGATGGATGAGGCCCCCCTCCGGCGGGGCGGCCCCTCGGCCAACGCACGGTGGGACAACACCGTCGCGATCCTCACGGGCGACTTCCTGTTCGCCCGCGCTTCGCACATCTTGGCTGACCTGGGGCCGGAGGCCGTACGCATCCAGGCGGAGACCTTCGAGCGGCTCGTGGCCGGCCAGATCCACGAGACGATCGGCCCGGTCGAGGGGCAGGATCCGCTCGATCACTACCTGCAGGTCGTCGCGGACAAGACCGGTTCGCTGATCGCGACCTCGGGTCGCTTTGGGGCGATGCTCTCGGGTGCCGGCGATCAGGTGGCTTCGGTCCTCACCGAGTTCGGTGAGCGGATCGGGGTGGCCTTCCAGCTGTCCGACGATCTGCTGGACGTGCTCAGCGACTCCGCTGAGTCGGGCAAGACCCCGGGGACGGACTTACGGGAGGGCGTCGCGACGCTGCCCGCGCTGCATGTGCGGCGGGCTGCTGCCCCGGAGGACGCCAGGTTGCTCGAGCTGCTCGGCCGGGCCGTGAACGACGATGCCGAGCATGCCGAGGCCTTGGCCTTGGTGCGGGCGCACCCGGCGATTGAGCTGGCCAGGGCCGACCTCGCCCAGCTGGCCGCTGAAGCGCGCCGGTTGTTGGACGCGTTGCCGGACGTCCCCGCTCGACACGCGCTGGCCTCCCTGTGCGATGTGGTCGTGACGCGCACGACGTAGGTCGCGTCGTCAGGGAATCGCGACCGGTATCTCCCGCCCTCTCCGGGCATGCCGGATGCCGTCCACGCTGAAGACCACCAGCGCGACCCAGACCACCGTGAAACCCGCAACACCCACGACGGTCAACCGCTCACCGAGCACGACCACGCCCAGGGCGAACTGAATGACTGGCGTGATGTATTGCAGAACGCCCAAGGTTGTGAGCGGCACCCGTGGCGCTGCGGCACCGAACAACAACAGAGGAGTCGCGGTCATGACGCCCACGCCCACCATCAAGACGACGTGGGCGAGACCCTCATGCAAGAAGGCGGCCTCGCCCTGCGCCTCGAGCCATGAGAGGAACAGCAGCGTCGGGATGATGAGGATGGTGGTCTCGACGGTGAGGCTCTCCACCGCGGGCATTCCTACGACCTTCTTGACGGCGCCGTAGGTCGCGAACGAGCAAGCCAGCACCAGGCCAACCCACGGCGGTCGGCCGTAGCCGACGGTGAGGACTAATACCGCGACCACACCCAGCCCGACCGCCACCCACTGACCGCCGCGCAACCGCTCGCGGAACACCACGATGCCCAGCAGGACGGTGACCAACGGGTTGATGAAGTAGCCGAGAGAGGCTTCCAGCACGTGCTCGCTGTTGACCGCCCAGATGTAGACGCCCCAGTTGATCGCAATCACCGTCGCGGCCAACAGGAGGAGCCCCAGGCGGCGCCGGTCGCGCACGATGCGGCCGACCCAGGCCCAGCGGCGACGGATCAGCAAGATGAGGCCGAGGAAGACCAGGCTCCACAGCACGCGGTGCCCGAGGATCTCCACGGCACCGGCCGGCAGGAGAAGCGGGAAGTAGAGGGGAAACAGCCCCCACAGCAGATAGGCGCCGATGCCGTACGCGACCCCCCGGCGTGACTCGCTCAGTCGATGACCCAGGTGTCCTGGCCGGCGAGCAGGGTCGCGAGGTCGCCGGGGCCCTGCTGCTCGCGCACGTCGGCGAGCTGGGCGCTCACCTGGCGGTCGTAGGCGGGCCGCGACGACATCGCGGAAGACGCCGATCGGTGAGTGGTTGAGCGAGGTGATGTCAGCGAGTCGTGACAGCGCGAACGCGGTCGAGGGATCGGTGGCGTGCGCGTCGTGGACCAGGAGTGTGGCGGGGTCGACCGATTCGACGTCGACGACCTCGAGGCTGCCGTCGCCGCTTTGCACCAGCCCGTGGCACCCATCGATACCGAAGCGCATCGGCTCGTCCTGCTCGAGGCGGATGACCGACTCCTCGCGGGAGTCGTTGTCCTTGAGCAGCTCGAAGGCGCCGTCGTTGAAGATGTTGCAGTTCTGATAGATCTCGACCAGCGCCGTGCCTTCGTGCGCGGCGGCCGCGCGGAGCACGCCGGTCAGGTGCTTGCGGTCCGAGTCGATGGTGCGGGCGACGAAGCTGGCCTCAGCGCCGAGCGCGAGGGACACCGGGTTGAACGGCGCGTCGAGCGACCCCATGGGGGTGGACTTCGTGATCTTCCCCTGCTCTGAGGTCGGGGAGTACTGGCCCTTGGTTAGGCCGTAGATCCGGTTGTTGAACAACAGGATCTTGAGGTTGACGTTGCGACGCAGCGCGTGGATGAGGTGGTTGCCACCGATGGACAGCGCATCGCCGTCGCCGGTCACCACCCAGACCGAGAGGTCCTGGCGAGCCGTGGCGAGGCCGGTCGCGATGGCCGGGGCGCGGCCGTGGATCGAGTGCATGCCGTAGGTGTTCATGTAGTACGGGAATCGGGAGGAGCACCCGATGCCGGAGACGAAGACGATGTTCTCGCGCCTGACGCCTAGCTCGGGCATGAAGCCCTGGACCGCGGCGAGGATCGCGTAGTCACCACAGCCAGGGCACCAGCGCACCTCCTGGTCGGTCTTGAAGTCTTTGGCGGTCTGCGCCTCATCGGTGCGCGGGACGTCACCCAGGCCGGGGAACCCCAGCGACACACTCGTGTCAGACACTCGCGATCACGTCCTCGATGACTCCTTCGAGTTCTTCGGCCTTGAACGGCAGACCGCGAACCTGGTTGTAGGCGATCGCGTCCACCAGATAGCGGCCCCGGATGAGCAGGGCCAGCTGGCCGAGGTTCATCTCCGGGATGAGCACCCGGTCGTAGCGGCGGAGCACCTCTTCGGTGTTGGCCGGGAACGGGTTGAGGTGTCGTAGATGGGCCTGGGCCACGAAGCCGCCCTTGCGCCGAATTCGGCGGCAGGCGGCTCCGATCGGGCCGTACGTCGAGCCCCAACCGAGGACGAGGACCCGGGCGGACTCCGACGGGTCGTCGACCTCGAGCGGGGCGATACTCGCGGCGATGCCATCGACCTTCGCCTGTCGAGTGCGAACCATCAGGTCGTGGTTGGCCGCGTCATAGGAGATGACACCCGAGCCGTCCGCCTTCTCGATCCCTCCGATGCGGTGCTCGAGGTCAGGGGTGCCGGGGATCGCCCAGGGGCGAGCCAGCGTCTCGGGATCCCTCAGGTAGGGCCAGAACTCGTCCTGGCCCTTGGCGTTGACGTGGTTGGTCTCGGTGGCGAACTCCACCCGGAGGTCGGGTAGGTCGGCGACGTCGGGGATCCGCCATGGCTCGGAACCGTTGGCGAGATAACCATCGGAGAGCAGGAACACCGGGGTCCGGTAGGTGAGGGCGATCCGGCAGGCTTCGATGGCGGCATCGAAGCAGTCGCCGGGGGACTGCGGCGCCACGATGGGGACCGGTGCCTCGCCGTTGCGCCCGAACATCGCCATCAGCAGATCGGACTGCTCGGTCTTGGTGGGAAGCCCCGTCGACGGACCGCCACGCTGGACGTCAACCACGACCAGCGGCAACTCGAGGGAGACCGCGAGGCCGATGGTCTCGGACTTCAGGGCGATCCCGGGGCCGGACGTGGTCGTCACGCCGAGGGCGCCACCAAACGATGCGCCCAGTGCGGCGCCGATCCCGGCGATCTCATCCTCGGCTTGAAAGGTCTTGATACCGAAGTTCTTGTGCCTGGAAAGCTCGTGCAGGATGTCCGAGGCGGGCGTGATCGGGTACGCCCCGAGGAACATCGGCAGGTCGCTGCACTGCGCAGCCGCGATCAGCCCGTACGACAGAGCCAGGTTGCCGCTCATGTTGCGGTAGGTCCCCGGCACCATCGCGGCCGGCTTGATCTCGTAGGAGACCGAGAAGTCCTCGGTGGTGTCTCCGAAGTTGTAGCCGGCGCGGAACGCGGCGAGGTTGGCTTCGAGGATGTCCGGCTTGCGACCGAACTTCTGTTCCAGGAAACGCACGGTGCCATCGGTCGGCCGGTTGTAGAGCCAGGACAGCAGTCCGAGCGCGTACATGTTCTTGGCTCGTTCCGCCTCTTTCTTGCTGACCGCCATGCCCTTGAGCGCCTCGACGGTTTGGGACGTCAAGGCAATCGGGTGGACGTTGTAGCCGTCGAGCGAACCGTCGTCCAGAGGACTGCCTGCGTAGCCGACCTTGGTCAGAGCGCGGGGGGTGAACTCGTCGGTGTTGACGATCAGGTCGGCGCCGCGCGGGAGGTCGGCGAGGTTGGCCATCAGGGCCGCGGGATTCATGGCCACGAGCACGGTCGGGGCATCGCCCGGCGTCATGATGTCGTGATCGGCGAAGTGCAACTGGAACGCGCTGACCCCGGGCAGGGTGCCTGCTGGGGCGCGGATCTCGGCCGGGAAGTCGGGCAGCGTCGACAGGTCGTTGCCGAACGAGGCCGTTTCGGAGGTAAAGCGGTCTCCGGTGAGCTGCATTCCGTCGCCGGAGTCGCCAGCGAAACGGATGATGACACGATCAAGTCGGACGACCTGCTTGGCCACGCGTCCATCCTAGGTGAGGCGGGTGATGCTGCACGCCGAGGGTCACTCGACGAGCGTTCCGTCAGACAGAACGATGTTCCAATTCTACGTCAGGGTTCGCCATCGTCCACTATGGACCCGTGCCGACCCTCGACCCGCGTCCCACGCCGACGATGGTCACGGCTGCGGGGGATCGGCTGTGGCTGATCGATGTGGGCCTCGCCTGCTGCGCGGTCGAGGTCGGCGCCGCGACGGCCGGACCCCACCCGCTGCTGAGTCGCGCCGAGATCGTGCCCTCCCTCGGCGGCGTCGACGTGCTGATCGTCTCAGGCACGGTGACCGACGTCATGGCGGGCGCGGTTCGGCGCTTGCACGAGCGATTGCCGTCCCCGTCCTACGTCGTCTCCTTCGGCGCCTGCTCCAACTCCGGCGGGCCGTACTGGGACTCCTATTGCGTGACCAAGGGCGTCGATCAGTTGATCCCGGTCGATGTCTACGTGCCTGGGTGTCCGCCTCGCCCCGAGGCCCTGGTGGATGCCCTTGAGGTCTTGGCCTCCAGGTTGGCCGCCGCGTCATGACGGCCCCGGGTGACCTCGGCCGCCGACTCGTCGACCTCCTGGGCGCCCCTGCCTCGGTGACCGAGGCGTACGGCGACGTGCACGTCGACGTCGACGCCGCGCGCTGGGTCACGGCCATGACGGCGGCCCGCGACGACCTGAGGTTGACCTTCTTGGACTGGCTGTCTGCCTATTGGGTGCCGCCGGTCTCAGGAACACCACGTGAGTTGGCCGTCGTGGCGCACGTCGCCGCTGATGCCCCCGGCGCTCGCCTGCTGGTCCGCACGCGTGTCGACACCGAGGACCCGAGCGTGCCGCCGAGCCTCCCGACCCTGACGGCGCTGTGGCCCGGTGCGGCCTGGCATGAGCGCGAGACCTGGGAGATGTTCGGCCTGGACTTCGCGGGGCATCCCGACCTTCGACCCCTGCTGCTTCAGCCCGAGTTCGACGGGCGCCCGCTCCGCAAGGACTTCGTGCTCGCCTCGCGGGTCGTTCGTGACTGGCCCGGCGCCAAGGACCCCGCGGAAACGCCCGGGCGGCCACGACGCCGGCCACCGTTGCCCCCGGGTGTCCCCTCCGACTGGGGCCAGAAGTGAGCGGCTCACCACCGAGGGCCAGCCGAGGGGTCATCGCGCTGAAGGCCGAAGCGTGCACCGTGTGCATGCTCTGCGCCCGCGAGTGCCCGGATTGGTGCTTGTTCATTGACTCGCACCAAGAAACCCAGGAGCCGGTCGGTGGCGGTCGCGCGCGGCAGACGTACGTTCTCGACCGGTTCGCCATCGACTTCTCGCTGTGCATGTACTGCGGGATCTGCGTCGAGGTGTGTCCGTTCGACGCGTTGTTCTGGTCGCCGGAGTACCGCTACGCGGCGCAGGGTTTGGCCGAGTTGCTGCACGAGGCCGAGCGGTTGGACGGCTGGTTGGCTACCGTTCCTGACAGCGATCACCAGGCAGACGACCAAGCTGACAACCGGGCAGCCGAGGGAGCAGGCACGACGTGAACACCAATGGGATGAAGACCGCGGTCCTGCTGGCGTCGCTGGCTGCGCTCGTGATGGGCGTGGGCTACTGGGTGTTTGGCATCGGCGGTCTGGTTCTTGGATTCGTGGTCGCCCTGGGCATGAACGGGTATGCCTACTTCAACAGCGCGAAACTGGCCCTGCGCTCGATGCATGCCTACCCGGTGACGGCCAGGGACCAACCGGCGCTGTACCGGATCGTCCACGAACTGGCGCAGGCTCAGGGAAAGCCCATGCCGGCGCTGTACGTCTCACCGACCGAGGCACCCAACGCCTTTGCGACGGGTCGCAGCCCCGAGCACGCGGCCGTCTGCGCGACTCAAGGGATCTTGGACCTGCTCGATGAGCGGGAGCTGCGCGGAGTGCTCGGACACGAGTTGGCCCACGTCTACAACCGCGACATCCTCATCGCGTCGGTCGCAGCGACGTTGGCCAGCATGATCATGTTCGATGGCTTACCTCGCGTACTTCATCCCGATGGGTGGCAACAACAACCGCGGTGGCAATCCGTTCGCCGTCTTGCTGTTCGCCATCCTCGGGCCGGTCGCGGCCTCGCTCATCCAGTTCGCGCTCAGCCGGTCTCGCGAGTACCAAGCCGATGAGTCCGGTGCGACGATCACCCGTGACCCCCTCGGCCTGGCCAGCGCGCTGCGCAAGCTCGAGGCGGGCACCGCCGCCCGGCCCTTGCGACCGGAGCCCGCGGTGCAGCAGACCAGCGCGATGATGATCGCGAACCCGTTCCGCGCGGCGCGACGTACGGCAGTTGGTTCGCCACCCACCCGCCGATGGCCGAGCGGATCGCCCGGCTCGAGTCCATGGCTTCCGGCGGCTACCGACCGGACGCCGGCTGAGCGCCGATCTCAGAACGAAGGAGCCCGCTATGAGCACGCTGACCGATCGACCGAACACCGCTCTCGTCGTGATCGACGTGCAGAACGGGGTCGTGGGGGAGGCCTACGAGCGAGACCGGGTCGTCGCAAACATCAACACGTTGGTGGATCGGGCGCGCGGCGAAGGTGTCCCTGTGGTGTGGGTCCAGCACTCCGACAACGGTCTGAAGCAGGGCAGCGCTGCGTGGGAGATCGTGCCCGAGCTGACCCCACAAGCATCCGAGCCTGTCGTGCACAAAACCTTCGGAGATTCCTTCGAAGCCACCGACCTCGAGGAACGGCTCGCGACCGCAGGGGTTGGGCGACTAGTCGTCACCGGGGCGCAGACCGACATGTGCGTTCGGTCCACGATCCACGGTGGCCTAGTACGCGGCTACGACGTGACGCTAGTTGGGGACGCACACACGACTGAGGACCTGACCGAGTGGGGTGCTCCGCCGCCCGAGCAGGTGATCTCCCACACCAACATGTACTGGGACGGTCAGTCGGCACCCGGTCGTAGGGCTGGCGTGGGAGTCGACGCAGGACGTGTCGTTCAGCGGTAGTTGACGAACTGAACGGCGAAGTCCAGGTCCTCGCCCTTGACCAGGGCGATGACCTCCTGGAGATCGTCGCGGCTCTTCGAGGAGACCCGCAGCTCGTCGCCTTCGACCCGGACCTTGATGCTGCTGCGGCCCCTCGTCGCGGATCAGCTTGCCCACCTTCTTGGCGTTCTCCTGAGAGATGCCTTCGGTGATGGTGGCAGTCAGCACGAACTCCTTGCCCGAGGGCTTGGCCTCGCCGGCCTCGAGCGACTTGAGCGAGATCCCGCGCTTGACCAGCTTGGACTGGAAGACGTCGAGAATGGCCTTCACGCGCTCTTCGGAGTTGGCCTTCATGACGATGGACTCGCCGGACCATTCGATCGACGCGCCCACGTTCTTGAAGTCGTAGCGCTGGTGGATCTCCTTGGCCGCTTGGTTCAGCGCATTGTCCACCTCCTGCCGGTCGACCTTGCTCACGATGTCGAAAGCTGCTGTCAGCCATCGATGGTCCTTTCCGGGGGCCGGATGCGGGCGGGAGGGTCCGCTGGTCTGCTGGGGTATTCTGGCGCGCGCCGTCCTTCGGGGCGGCACTGGCAGGTTGCCCGAGTGGCCAAAGGGAGCGGACTGTAAATCCGCCGGCTCAGCCTACGTTGGTTCGAACCCAACACCTGCCACCATCGACGATCAGCTCGGCCTCGGGGCGCGCAGCGAGGCCGCGCAGCGCGTACCGAACCTTGTGTACGCTTTGCGGGCTGCCCGCCCCTTTAGCTCAGTCGGCAGAGCGTCTCCATGGTAAGGAGAAGGTCTACGGTTCGATTCCGTAAAGGGGCTCAAAGGTTTCGTCCTTCGGGGCGGGGCCGTCGCGGCGGAGTAGCTCAGCCAGGTAGAGCAAGCGGCTCATAATCGCTGTGTCGCCGGTTCAAGTCCGGCCTCCGCTACGTGTTGACCGCCGCTCCCGCGGATTTCCGCGGCGCGGCGGTCACCCGTTACCCTCTGGTCATCCCATTTCGAAAGTTGAGGCACTCCCGTGGCTGCCAACGATGTCCGTCCGAAGATCACGCTGGCCTGCGTGGACTGCAAGCACCGCAACTACATCACCAAGAAGAACCGCCGCAACGACCCTGACCGCATGGAGATGAAGAAGTTCTGCCCTGCGTGCAACAGCCACACGTCGCACCGCGAAACCCGCTGAAGCTCGCTGTTCTTCCTTTAGCTCGCAGACCCTGATCGAGACGGCAGGAGTGCGCGTGGGACGCCTAGACGACCGGGTCGCGATCGTCACCGGCGCTGGCCGCGGGATCGGCCGCGCCACCGCGCTGCGCTTGGCGCGCGATGGTGCCCAGGTCATGGTCAACGACATCGATGCCGAACCCGCGCACGAAACCGTTGAGGCCATCCGGGCCGAGGGCGGCGTCGCTGAGGTCAATCTGTCCGACACCGTCGACCTGCCCGCGGCTCAGGAGTTGGTGGGTGCTGCGGTCGGCGTGTTCGGCAAGCTGGACATCGTGGTCAACAACGCTGGCAGCACGCGTGACCGGATGTTCCACAACCTCGACGACGAGACATTCGACTTTGCGATGGACGTCAATCTGCGCACCAGCTTTCACACGACCCGCGCCGCCATGCCGTACCTCCGAGAGGTGGCGAAGGCGGAGATCGCGGGAACCGGGCGGGTCGCCTACCACCGGAAGATCACCTTCACTTCCTCGGTCTCGGCCCTGATGGGCAACCCCGGGCAGTACAACTACACCGCCGCCAAAGGCGCGATCATCGCGACGACGAAGACCCTCGCGCGCGAGCTCGGACCGTTCGGGATCAACGTCAATGCGGTGGCGCCTGGGTTCGTCGAGACCCGGCTCACGGCTGCCAAAGACGAGAACTCGGACTACGGGATCCCCGAGCAGATGCGCCAGATGTCGCTGGCCCTCATCGCGCTGGGGCGCTTCGGGGAGCCCGAGGACATCGCCAACGTCCATGCCTTCTTGGTCTCACCCGACGCCGACTTCATCAGCGGGGTCACCCTTCCGGTGACCGGCGGGCAGCTGGCAGGCATGTGATGGCGCTCAACCCCGACTTCGTCGGTCGCGAGTATCCGCCGACCCCCGCCTATGAGGTGGGGCGCGAGAAGATCCGCGAGTTCGCTGAGGCGATCGGCGACCCGCACCCGGCCTACCGCGACGCCGACGCCGCCAAGGCGCTCGGCTACGCCGATGTCATCGCGCCGCCGAGCTTCCCGATCGTGGTCAGCTTGCCCGCTTCGGATGCGGCGATCTTCGATCCCGAGCTGGGCCTGGACTACAGCCGCGTGGTCCATGGGGATCAGCGCTTCGTGTTTGCCCGTCCGGTCCGCGCGGGGGATCGGCTGGTGGCCGTCCTTCACATCGACAGCATCCGTACGGTCGCGGGCAACGACATCCTCGGGATGCGTACCGAGATCACGACCGAGGACGGCGAAGGGGTCGTCACCGCCCACGCCACGATCGTCGCTCGCGGACCGGAGGCCTGAGGTGATCAAGCACTCGGACGTGTCCGTAGGGACCGCTCTTCCGTCGTGCAGCTTCCCGATTCAGCGGGTGGACCTGATTCGCTACGCCGGAGTCTCGGGCGACTTCAACGTCATCCACTGGAACGAGCGAGTCGCTCGCGAGGTCGGGCTACCCGACGTCATCGCCCACGGGATGTTGACCATGGCGGTAGCCGGGCGGGTCATCACCGACTGGGTCGGGGACCCTGGCGCCGTCCTTGAATACGGCGTCCGCTTCACTCGGCCCGTCGTCGTCCCTGACGACGGCGTGGGCGCCACGCTCGAGGTCTCCGGCGTGGTCAGTGACGTGCGCGACGACGGCACGGTCGTGGTCGACCTCACGGCGACCAGCGCCGGCGCCAAGGTGCTGGGCCGCTCGCGGGCCACCGTCCGTCTGCCGTGATCCGCGCCCGCTCCGCGCGCGGCTAGGGTCACCGACGTGGAGGACCACGAACCCGTACGCCTTGCTTCGCTGACGACGCTGCGCGTCGGCGGTCCCTGTCTCGGGTTTGTGGAGGCGTCCAGCGAAGCCGAGCTCGTGGATGTAGTCGCAGCCCTGGATGAGGCCGGTGAGCCGCTGCTGATCGTGGGCGGCGGGTCCAACCTCGTGGTCGCTGACGCCGGCTTCCCCGGTACGGTCGTGCGGATCGCGACGCGCGGGATCGACGTGCCGGAGGGCACCGGCGAGCACGTCGACGTCAGCCTGGCCGCCGGCGAGCCGTGGGAGCCGTTCGTGGAGCGCGCGGTGGACGAGGGCTGGTCCGGGGTCGAGGCGATGTCCGGGATCCCCGGCCTGGCTGGGGCGACACCGGTGCAAAACGTCGGGGCGTACGGCCAGGAGCTGGCCGATGTCCTGGTTAGCGTGCGCGTCTATGACCGGGCCGAGCGCGCTGTCGTCGAGCTCCGCGCGACGGACTGCGGCTTCGGCTACCGCACGTCGCGCTTCAAGCGAGACGAGCGTTGGGTCGTGCTCTCCGCAACACTGCGACTCCAGCGGTCGAACCTGGCGCCGCCCCTCGCGTACGCCGAGCTCGCTCGCACGCTCGGGTCTCAGCTCGGTCGGCGGGTGCCCACCGGAGCCGTACGCGCAGCCGTGCTGGGGCTGCGCCGCGGTAAGGGGATGGTCGAGGATCCGTCTGACCTTGACACAGCCAGCGTCGGCTCTTTCTTTACCAACCCCATCGTCTCGGCCAACGTCGCTGACCTGCTTCCTCCCACGGCTCCCCGCTTCAGCCAGCCCGACGGGCGGGTGAAGCTCTCGGCGGCCTGGCTGATCGAGCAGGCTGGATTTGCCCGCGAGCACGGGCACGGCGACGCGCGTGTGTCCAGCAAGCACACGCTGGCGCTCACCAACCGAGGGTCGGCGACCACCGAGCAGCTGCTAGACCTGGCCCGCGAGATCCGGGACGAAGTGCGCCGCGTCTTCGGTGTCGAGCTGATCCCGGAGCCGCGCCTCGTCGGCTGCGCCCTGTAATCCCGCACACTTCCCCGCGAGTGCGGCGAAGTGGACCCTTTCGGCGGCGAAAAGGGTCGTCTTCTCGGCATTCGGCAGGGCTGGCGGGGGGGCGGGCCGGGGGCGTCCCGGCGGGGAACACCGAGGCCCGATCCGTGGTTGGGACGTTCATGGCCATCAAACGCTTGAACCATGCCGTCCTGTATGTGCGCGACGCCGCTCGGTCCAGCGCGTTCTACGCCGACGTCCTTGGTTTCGTCCCCGCCATGGGCGACCAGGCGGAGGTGATCCCGGGAGCGGTGTTTCTCCGGGCGCCGGACTCGACGAACGACCACGATCTCGGATTGTTCACGGTGGGCGCCAGCGCCGCGGCCTCGCCAGCCGGTCGGGGCGCCGTCGGGCTGTACCACCTGGCCTGGGAGGTACGGACCCTCGCTGATCTCCAGGCGTACGCCTCCCGGTTGACCGCAGCGGGAGCACTGGTCGGGGCCACCGACCACGGCACGACCAAGGCACTGTATGCCCGGGATCTCGATGGGATCGAGTTCGAGGTCATGTGGCTGGTCCCGGCCGACCGCTTGGACGCGGCGACCTTGGAGGCTCGGACCCGCCTCGAACCCCTCGACCTTGCCGCCGAGATCGAGCGCTACGGCGCGGACACCGAGGGCGGAGTCGGCATTTCGGAAGCGGCCCGAGCGGGGTGAGCCGAGGCTCGGCAGCCTCCAATCCGCGGCCCATTCTCCCCGCGAGTGCCGCGAAGCGGCCCGTTTTCGCGGCCAAAAAGGTCGTCTTCTCGGCACTCGGCGGGATGGGGGCTGGGCTAGGGGGCTGGGCTAGGGGGCTGGGCTAGGGGGCTGGGCTAGCCAGGTGTCGACTCCGCGCAGCAGGGACTCCCGCCGATCAGCCGGTGCGCAGGAGGCCTCGATGGAGGTACGGGCCACCGCCGCCAGTTCCACGTCGGTCATGGCGTGGTGCGTGCGCCCCAGCTCGTACTGCTCGGCCACCCGGCCGCCGAACAGCAGCGGGTCGTCGGCGCCCAGCGCAAACCGGGCGCCAGCATCGATCAAGGCCCGCAGCGGCACGTCAGCCGGCTCGGCGTAGACCCCGAGGGAGAGGTTGGACGTCGGGCAGACCTCCAGCGTCACGCCCGCCTCCACGACGGCGCGGAGCACCTCGTGGTCCTCTGTCGACCGGACGCCGTGGCCGATCCGGTCCGCGCCGAGCAACTCCAGACACGACCGTACGTTCTCCGGCCCCAGCAGCTCTCCGCCGTGCGGCACCTTGGCCAGGCCGGCGTCGGCGGCGATCGCGAAGGCCGGAGCGAAGTCCTGGGTCAGGCCCCGGCGTTCATCGTTGGCCAGGCCGAATCCGACGACGCCCCGACCGGCATGCAGGGCGGCCAGTCTGGCCAGGGTGCGCGCATCCAACGGATGGCGGGTGCGATTGGCTCCGACGATCAGCCCCAGGCCAATGCCGGTACGGGCGGCCGCATCAGCCGCGGCGTCGAGCACGAGTTCCACGAACGCGGTCAGTCCGTCGAATCGGTTGGCGTACCCGCTCGGGTCCACCTGGATCTCCAGCCACCCCGACCCATCGGCGACCTCGTCCTCGGCGACCTCGCGGAGCAGCCGCCGCACGTCCGACTCGTCCCGCAGCACGGCTCGAGCAGCGTCGTACAGTCGCTGAAAGCGGAACCAACCGCGCTCGTCGGTCGCCGCCATCAGGTGCGGATGCGCGTCGCGCAGCGTGTCCGGCAGGCGCAGGCCGTGCTTGTCGGCCAACTCGAGCATCGTCGAGTGCCTCAGGGCGCCGGTGAAATGTAGGTGCAGGTGCGCCTTCGGCAATCGCCTCAGGTCGCGCCGGTCGGCGGCCCCGTCGGCGCTCAGTCGACGGCCTCCGCGAACAGCGTCTGAATGCGCGTGACGCCCTCGACCAGGTCCTCGTCACCTAGGGCGTAGGACAGGCGCAGGTAGCCCGGCGTGCCGAACGCCTCGCCTGGGACCACCGCCACCTCGACCTCATCGAGGATCAGGGCGGCGAGGTCAATGGAGGTTTTCGGCCGCTGTCCTCGGAGCTCGCGACCGAGCATGCCCTTCACCGACGGGTAGGCGTAGAAGGCGCCCTGCGGCTCCGGGCAGGTGACGCCCGGTGTCTCGTTGAGCATCCGGACGATGGTCAGCCGGCGTCGGTCGAATGCAGACCGCATCTGCTCGACCGCGGTCAGGTCGCCGGTCACGGCCGCCAGCGCTGCGACCTGGGAGACGTTGGCGACGTTGGAGGTCGCGTGCGACTGCATGTTCGTGGCTGCCTTGACGACGTCCGCCGGACCGAGCATCCAGCCCACGCGCCACCCGGTCATCGCGTACGTCTTCGCCACCCCGTTGACCACGACGCACTGGTCGGCCAGTTCGGGCACGACCACCGGCATCGAGACGAATTCGGCGTCCCCGTACGTCAGGTGCTCGTAGATCTCGTCGGTGATCACCCACAGGCCATGCTCGACCGCCCACCGCCCGATGGCCTCGACCTGGTCGGGGGGATACACCGCGCCGGTCGGGTTGGAGGGGGAGACGAAGACCAGAGCCTTGGTCCGCGGGGTCCGAGCGGCTTCGAGCGCAGCCACCGAGGCGAGGTAGCCCGTGGTCTCGTCGGTGGCGACTTCGACGGTGACTCCGCCGGCCAGCGCGATCGATTCGGGGTAGGTCGTCCAGTACGGCGCTGGCAGCAGGACCTCGTCGCCCGGGTCGAGCAGGGCCGCGAAGGCGTTGTAGAGCGCCTGCTTACCCCCGTTGGTGATCAGCACCTGGTTGGTCTCGACCGAGTAGCCGGAGTCGCGCAGGGTCTTGGCGGCGACGGCAGCCTTCAGCTCGGGCAGCCCGCCCGCGGGGGTGTAGCGGTGCCACTTGGGGTCCCGGCAGGCCGCCTCAGCAGCCGCGACGATCGGCGCGGGGGTCGGGAAGTCCGGTTCGCCGGCGCCGAAGCCGATGACCGGTCGACCGGCGGCCTTGAGGGCCTTCGCCTTGGCGTCGACGGCGAGAGTGGCGGACTCGGCGATGGCGCCGACACGGGCGGAGACACGGCGGGAAGGTGCGACCATGGGGTCATCGTCCCACGGGCCGGATTCGGCGCGGTTCGACCTCAGCGGTTCGAACGACGTACACTCGCCGACTGGTGGTACGCCGCCGCGCGTGAGCCTGCCCTGAGTTGGCCTGCGAGCGGTGGAGCACCGAAGGGCCGTAGCTCAATTGGCAGAGTCCCGGTCTCCAAAACCGGTGGTTGTGGGTTCGAGTCCCTCCGGCCCTGCCCTTGACCGACCAGCATGAAAAGCGCGACCGGTGCGATCGAACGTCGAGACGAAGGAGCGATGAGATGAGCGAGACCCGCACCGCCTCCTCGGGTGCTCGGTCGTCCGAGGGCCGCGATGGGTGGTTCACCCGGGTCAGACTGTTCATCCGTCAGGTCATCGCCGAACTGCGCAAGGTCGTGTGGCCCACGCGCAGCCAGCTCATCACTTACACGACGGTGGTGCTGTTCTTCGTCACGGCCATGATGGCCATCGTGGCCGTTTACGACATCTTCGTGAGCAGACTTGTGCAATGGGTGTTCGGGGGCGGTTCCTGAACACCCCAGATCTACCGGTCGCCGTCCAGGGCGGCCGAGTTCCCCCCACCGTTTCCAGCCGAAGGAAGTCAGTAGCACCGTGAGCGACATGGTCCCCTCGACCGACATCGCCGAAGCGAACGCTTCGAGCGACGCCCCCGACGCCGTCGACACTGGCGAGGCCATCGAGGCCATCGAGGCCATCGAGGCCATCGAGGTCATCGAGGTCATCGAGGTCGAGGCCGAAGCGTCCGTCGACCCGGTCACCGGCGAGATCGATGCACCAGCAGCCGATGCGTCCGAGCCGACCGCCGCTGGCGAGGCGGTGGTGACCGCCGATGCGTCGACCGACGCGACGGCCGAGGAGATCGACCCGGTCGAGGAGTTTCGTCGGGAACTGATCGTGCAGGACGGCGAGTGGTACGTCGTCCACTCCTACGCCGGCTACGAAAACCGCGTGAAGGTCAACCTCGAGAGCCGGATCACCTCGCTCAACATGGAGGAGTACATCTTCCAGGTCGAGGTGCCCATCGAGGACGTCGTCGAGATCAAGAGCGGCCAACGCAAGAACGTGCGCCGCAACAAGTTCCCCGGCTATGTCCTAGTGCGCATCGAGCTCACCGACGAGTCCTGGTCCGCGGTCCGCCACACGCCCGGGGTCACCGGTTTCGTGGGCCACGCACATCAGCCGACACCGCTCACCGTGGACGAGGTCATCTCGATCCTCGGCCCGACCGTCGAGGCAGCGACCCCCGCTGCCGCACCGGTCACCGTCCTCGACTTCGAGGTCGGGGACTCGGTCACCGTGGTCGATGGGCCGTTCGCGACCCTGCAGGCGACCATTCACGAGATCAACCCCGACACCCAGCGCATCAAGGGACTCGTCGAGATCTTCGGCCGGGAGACACCGGTCGAACTGTCGTTCAATCAGATTCAGAAGAACTGAGATAGGGACTAACCAGCATGCCTCCCAAGAAGAAGCTCGCAGCCATCATCAAGCTGCAGATCCAAGCCGGCGCAGCCAACCCGGCCCCGCCGGTTGGGCCTGCACTCGGCCAGCACGGCGTCAACATCATGGAGTTCTGCAAGGCCTACAACGCCGCGACCGAGTCGCAGCGGGGACAGGTCGTGCCGGTAGAGATCTCCGTGTATGAGGACCGGTCGTTCACATTCATCACCAAGACGCCGCCCGCAGCCCGGCTCATCCTCAAGGCTGCTGGTGTCGAGAAGGGGTCCCCGACCCCTCAAAGCGTCAAGGTCGCCTCGATCACCCGCACCCAGGTGCGGGAGATCGCCGAGACCAAGATGCCCGACCTGAACGCCAACGACCTCGATGCCGCCGAAAAGATCATCGCCGGAACCGCCCGCCAGATGGGCATCACGATCACCGGCTAGCACCACCTCTGGGTCACCTGACCCGCGTGGGAGGGCCTGCTTCGGCCCGCTGACCACGACTCCATCGCACCATCCCTGAGGAGCAGCATCATGAAGCGCAGCAAGTCCTACCGCGCAGCGGAAGCGACGTTCGACCGCAACGCCTTGTACACCCCCCTTCAGGCCATCCGCCTGGCCAAGGAGAGCGCGACCACCAAGTACGACTCGACCATCGACGTGGCCATGGGCCTAGGCGTTGACCCGCGCAAGGCGGACCAGATGGTTCGTGGCACGGTCAACCTGCCGCACGGCACCGGCAAGACGGCCAAGGTTCTGGTCTTCGCGACGGGGGAACGCGCCGATGAGGCGCGCGCCGCTGGCGCTGACGTGGTCGGCTCGGACGAGCTCATCGCAGAGGTCGAAAAGGGCCGCCTGGACTTTGACGCTGTCGTGTCAACGCCGGACCTGATGGGCAAGGTCGGCCGCCTCGGGCGGGTCCTCGGCCCGCGTGGTCTGATGCCCAACCCCAAGACCGGCACGGTCACTAACGACGTGGCCAAGGCGGTCAACGACATCAAGGGCGGCAAGATCGAGTTCCGGGTCGACCGCAACTCCAACTTGCACTTCATCATCGGCAAGGTGTCCTTCTCCGCCGAGCAGCTCGTGGAGAACTATGCGGCCGCGCTCGACGAGATCCTGCGGCTGAAGCCGTCGGCCTCCAAGGGCCGCTACATCCGCAAGGCCACCCTCTCAACCACGATGGGGCCTGGCATTCCGTTGGATCCCAACAAGACGCGGGACCTGCTCACCACCGACGCTGACGACAACGTCGCCAGCGCCGTCAGCAGCTAGGTCACCTCGGTTCAATCGGCCCGATGGTGGAGGCGATTTGGTTGCCCCCACCATCAGGCCGTACTCTCCACTGAAGCCAAAGACCGCTGGTCGATCGCCCTGCACGCAGGGAGATTCGAAGGTCCCGCATCGGGCGGCCCGCGTAGGTGCCAACGAACGAGCTTGAACCTGAGCCCGCCCCGTGCGCCTGCGCCGGGGCGTTGTGCATGTCAGGGGCCATCCGGTGGACGTATCGGAAGGAGGCCCATGGCGCGGCCCGACAAGACAGCCACCGTGGCTGAGCTGACGGAGGAGTTCCGCAGCAGCAACGCGGCAGTTCTCACGGAGTACCGCGGCCTGACGGTCGCCCAGCTCAAGGAGCTGCGGCGCTCGCTCGGCCAGACGACGAGCTATGCCGTCGTCAAGAACACTCTGACCAAGATTGCGGCCAAGAACGCCGGCCTGGACACCTTCGATTCGATGCTCGCCGGTCCTTCGGCGATCGCGTTCGTCAAGGGTGACCCGGTCGAGGCCGCCAAGGGCCTGCGCGACTTTGCCAAGGCCAACCCGCTCCTGGTGATCAAGGGCGGCGTCATGGACGGCGCCCCGATCACAGCTGAGGACATCAAGAAGTTGGCCGACCTCGAGTCGCGTGAGGTGCTGCTGGCCAAGCTGGCTGGCGCCATGACCGCGTCCCTCTCGGGAGCAGTCAGCCTCTTCGCCGCTCCGTTGGCACAGACCGCTCGACTGATGGGTGCGCTCCAGGCCAAGGCGACCGCCGACCCCTCCATCCTCGCGGGTGGTACGGGGGAGCCTGAGGTCGCTGAGGCACCCGAGGTGACCGAGGAGCCGCAGGCCAGTTCCGAAGCCACTGAGGCACCCGAAGCTACTGAGGCACCCGAAGCGACAGACGTCGCCGATGGTGCTGAGGCCGAGAGCGCTGACAGCAGTGACAGCAGTGAGACCAACGACGGCGCCGACGGTGCCGTCAGCACGGAGACCGAGACCACCGAGGGCTGACGCCCGACCCACCCCCATGGGCGCCCCGCCCTGATCGAAAGGAACCGCCATCATGGCGAAGCTCAGCACCGACGACCTGCTCGACGCGTTCAAGGAGATGTCTCTCCTCGACCTGTCGGACTTCGTCAAGCAGTTTGAAGAGACCTTCGGCGTCACCGCCGCCGCTCCCGTGGCCGTTGCGGCCGCAGCCCCCGCCGGGGGTGCCGGAGGCGGCGAGGCCGCTGCCGAGGAGAAGGACGAGTTCGATGTCGTCCTCGAAGGCGCCGGCGAGAAGAAGATCCAGGTCATCAAGGAGGTCCGCGCCCTGACGAGCCTCGGCTTGAAGGAGGCCAAGGACCTCGTGGACGGCACTCCGGCCGCCGTGCTGGAGAAGGTCGACAAAGAGACCGCTGACAAGGCGAAGGCCGCCCTCGAAGGCGCCGGCGCCACCGTCACCGTCAAGTAGATCGACTTACTGCCACACTTCGGACCCGCTCTGCCGCGAGCGAGCGGGTCCGAAGCGTGTGGCTTCGGTCACAGCCGGGTCACGTTCCACAATCAACAGTCGTGGGTGCTTGACCCGGCCCCGTGGCGATGCCACCCTCACTCTCCGTACGTTCTGACGTGACGCATCCGCCCTCACGGGCGGCGGTCCGCAGGCGAGAGTGAATGCTCCACTCGACAGTGGCGTGCCCTGAGGGGTATGCTGCCCGTTCGCGCTGCTCACCGACTCCCCCACGGCCTTGCTGTGGGCCGTCACGCATGCGCCGAAGTGCCTCGTGCCCTCGGAAGGACCACACTCTTGGCCGCCCCGCGCAATACGAAGTCCCGCACTGATGCCACAAAACTCGGATCAAACCGCCTCTCCTTCGCCAAGCTCAGGGAACCCCTCGAGGTTCCCAATTTGCTGGCGCTGCAGACGGACTCCTTCGATTGGCTGCTGGGCAACGACGCCTGGCGCGCCCGCGTCGAGGATGCCAAGGCCTCTGGCCTGTCGGTGCCCGACAAGTCTGGGCTGGAGGAGATCTTCGAGGAGATTTCTCCGATCGAGGACTTCTCGCAGTCGATGTCGTTGACCTTCCGCGATCATCGCTTCGAGCCACCGAAGAACTCCATCGACGAGTGCAAGGACCGGGACTTCACGTACTCGGCTCCGCTGTTCGTCACGGCGGAGTTCATGAACAACGAGACCGGCGAAATCAAGAGCCAGACCGTCTTCATGGGCGACTTCCCCCTGATGACCGACAAGGGCACCTTCGTCATCAATGGCACCGAGCGCGTGGTTGTCTCGCAGCTGGTCCGCAGCCCTGGCGTCTACTTCAACCGGACTCCGGACAAGACCTCCGACAAGGACATCTACGACGCGAAGATCATCCCGTCCCGGGGTGCTTGGCTCGAGTTCGAGGTCGACAAGAAGGACATGGTCGGCGTCCGCCTGGACCGCAAGCGCAAGCAGTCCGTCACCGTCTTGCTGAAGGCACTGGGCTGGGACGAAGCCAAGATCCTCGAGGAGTTCGGCGAGTACGAGTCGATCCGGCTCACCCTGGAGAAGGACCACACCACCTCCCAGGACGAGGCGTTGCTCGACATCTACCGCAAGCTGCGCCCGGGCGAGCCCCCCACGAGGGAGGCCGCGCAGACTCTGCTCGACAACCTCTACTTCAACTCCAAGCGGTACGACCTGGCCAAGGTCGGCCGCTACAAGGTCAACAAGAAGCTCGGCATCGACGAGGCCGAAGCACCCCTGTCTCACGGGGTTCTGCGCATCGACGACGTCGTGGCGACCATTCGGTACATCGTCCGTCTGCACGCGGGTGAGACGGAAGCTGATTCACCGCGCGGCCAGATCCGGGTCGAGACCGACGACATCGACCACTTCGGTAACCGCCGGCTTCGCACGGTCGGTGAGCTCATCCAAAACCAGGTCCGGATCGGTCTGGCCCGGATGGAGCGCGTCGTTCGCGAGCGCATGACCACCCAGGACGTCGAAGCCATCACGCCGCAGACCCTGATCAACATCCGTCCCGTTGTGGCGGCGATCAAGGAGTTCTTCGGCACTAGCCAGTTGTCGCAGTTCATGGATCAGACCAACCCGTTGGCGGGTCTGACCCACAAGCGTCGGCTGTCTGCGCTCGGGCCTGGCGGCCTGTCGCGTGAGCGGGCCGGGTTCGAGGTGCGAGATGTGCACACCTCGCACTACGGCCGGATGTGTCCGATTGAGACCCCAGAAGGCCCGAACATCGGTCTGATCGGGTCGCTCGCGACCTACGGGCGGGTCAACGCGTTCGGCTTCGTCGAGACGCCGTATCGCAAGGTCGTCAAGGGCAAGGTCACCGACAAGGTCGACTACCTGACCGCGGACGAGGAAGACCTGCACGTCATCGCCCAGGCCAACGCGCCGCTCAACAACGACGGCACGTACGCCGAGGCGCGCGTGCTGGTCCGGCGCAAGAACGGAGAGGTCGACTACGTCCACCCCTCCGAGGTCGACTACATGGACGTCTCGCCGCGCCAGATGGTGTCGGTCGCCACGGCCATGATCCCGTTCCTCGAGCACGACGACGCCAACCGGGCGCTCATGGGTTCCAACATGCAGCGCCAGTCGGTGCCGCTGTTGCGCTCCGAGGCGCCACTGGTGGGCACCGGCATGGAGTACCGCGCCGCGGTCGACGCCGGTGACGTCATCTTGGCCACGCTGAGTGGAGTGGTGGAGGATGTCTCCGCCGACCACGTCACGATCATGAACGACGACGGCACACGCACCACCTACCGCGCCGCGAAGTTCCACCGGTCCAACCAGGGCACGTCCTTCAACCAGAAGGTCATCGTCAACGAGGGCGAGCGAGTCGTGGCCGGCCAGGTCATCGCTGACGGTCCCTGCACCCAAGACGGTGAGATGGCACTCGGCAAGAACCTCCTCGTCGCGTTCATGCCCTGGGAGGGTCACAACTACGAGGACGCCATCATCCTCAGCCAGCGGTTGGTCCAGGACGACGTCCTTTCCTCGATCCACATCGAGGAGCACGAGGTCGACGCCCGCGACACCAAGCTCGGCCCCGAGGAGATCACCCGGGACATCCCGAACGTCTCCGAAGAGGTCCTCGGTGACCTCGACGACCGCGGCATCATCCGCATCGGCGCCGACGTGGTGCCTGGTGACGTGCTGGTCGGCAAGGTCACGCCCAAGGGCGAGACCGAGCTGACCCCGGAGGAGCGGCTGCTGCGCGCGATCTTCGGGGAGAAGGCCCGCGAAGTCCGCGACACGTCGCTGAAGGTGCCGCACGGCGAGTCCGGCAAGATCATCGGCGTCCGCGTCTTCGACCGCGAGGAAGGCGACGAGCTGCCGCCCGGCGTCAACCAGTTGGTCCGCGTCTACGTAGCCCAAAAGCGGAAGATCTCCAACGGTGACAAGCTCGCCGGTCGCCACGGCAACAAGGGCGTCATCGCCAAGATCCTCCCCGTCGAGGACATGCCGTTCCTCGAGGACGGCACGGCGGTCGACATCGTGCTCAACCCGCTGGGCGTGCCCGGCCGGATGAACGTCGGCCAGGTCCTGGAGACCCACCTCGGGTGGGTAGCCAAGACCGGGTGGTCCTTCGAGGGCGACGAGACCGACTGGAAGGCCAGCCTGCGCTCAATCGGCGCCGAGGAAGGGGCCCCCGGAACTCGGGTCGCCACTCCGGTGTTCGACGGCGCCCGCGAGGGAGAGATCACCGGGCTGCTCCAGGCGACCCTGCCGACCCGCGATGGCGTCCGGCTGATCGACGACAGCGGCAAGGCCCGCTTGTTCGACGGTCGTTCAGGTGAGCCGTTCCGGGACCCGGTCTCGGTGGGTTACATCTACATCCTGAAACTGCTGCACCTGGTCGATGACAAGATCCACGCCCGCTCCACGGGGCCGTACTCGATGATCACGCAGCAGCCGTTGGGCGGCAAGGCTCAGTTCGGTGGCCAGCGCTTCGGCGAGATGGAGGTCTGGGCCCTCGAGGCCTATGGCGCCTCCTACGCGCTGCAGGAGCTGCTCACCATCAAGTCCGATGACGTCCTTGGTCGCGTGAAGGTGTACGAGGCCATCGTCAAGGGCGAAAACATTCCCGAGCCCGGTATCCCCGAGTCCTTCAAGGTGCTCATCAAAGAGATGCAGTCGCTGTGCCTCAACGTCGAGGTGCTCAGCAGCGACGGCATGTCGATCGAGATGCGCGACACCGACGAGGACGTCTTCCGCGCAGCGGAAGAGCTCGGCATCGACCTGTCCCGGCCGGAGCCGAGCAGGGTCGAAGAGGTCTGAGGGGCCGCCGAGGACGGTTCACGCCGCCCCCGGACCCAGCAGACCACTGACTTCATGTCAGACGAAGACACGACCGAAGGACAGGTAACCAAGTGCTCGACGTCAACTACTTCGACGAGTTGCGCATCGGCCTCGCCACGGCGGACGACATCCGTCAGTGGTCCCACGGTGAGGTCAAGAAGCCGGAGACCATCAACTACCGCACCCTGAAGCCGGAGAAGGACGGGCTCTTCTGCGAGAAGATCTTCGGCCCGACCCGCGACTGGGAGTGCTACTGCGGCAAGTACAAGCGGGTCCGCTTCAAGGGCATCATCTGTGAGCGCTGCGGCGTCGAGGTGACGCGGGCGAAGGTGCGGCGTGAGCGGATGGGTCACATCGAACTGGCCGCACCGGTCACGCACATCTGGTACTTCAAGGGCGTCCCGAGCCGCTTGGGTTACCTGCTCGACCTGGCGCCGAAGGACCTCGAGAAGGTCATCTACTTCGCTGCCTACATGATCACGTTGGTGGATGAGGACGCGCGTCACCGCGACCTGCCTTCGCTCGAAGCCAAGATCTCCGTGGAGCGCGGCCAGCTCGAGACCAAGCGCGACAACGACGTGGACACGCGCGCCAAGAAGCTCGAGGTCGACCTCGCCGCGCTCGAGGCTGAGGGCGCCAAGGGCGACGTTCGCCGGAAGGTCCGCGAGAGCGCCGAGCGTGAGATGGCCGCGATCCGTCGCCGCGCCGATCACGAGATCACGCGGCTCGAAGAGGTCTGGGACCGGTTCAAGAACCTCAAGGTGCAAGACCTCGAGGGCGACGAGCTGCTCTACCGAGAGATGCGCGACCGGTTCGGTATCTATTTCACCGGGGGGATGGGCGCGGCCGCGATTCAAAAGCGGCTCGAGACCTTCGACCTCGAGGGTGAAGCCACCAAGCTTCGCGAGATCATCGCGACCGGCAAGGGCCAGAAGAAGACCCGTGCGCTGAAGCGGCTCAAGGTCGTTTCGGCGTTCCTCAACACGCGCAACTCCCCGATGGGCATGGTCTTGGACTGCGTCCCGGTGATCCCGCCGGACCTCCGTCCGATGGTGCAGCTCGACGGTGGCCGGTTCGCGACGTCCGACCTCAACGACCTCTACCGCCGCGTCATCAACCGCAACAACCGCCTCAAGCGGCTGCTTGACCTCGGCGCGCCCGAGATCATCGTCAACAACGAGAAGCGGATGCTGCAGGAGGCCGTCGACGCGCTGTTCGACAACGGCCGCCGCGGGCGTCCCGTGACCGGCCCGGGCAACCGGCCGCTCAAGTCGCTGTCCGACATGCTCAAGGGCAAGCAGGGGCGGTTCCGCCAGAACCTGCTAGGCAAGCGCGTCGACTACTCCGGCCGTTCGGTCATCGTGGTCGGCCCGCAGCTGAAGCTGCACCAGTGCGGCCTGCCCAAGCAGATGGCTCTGGAGTTGTTCAAGCCGTTCGTGATGAAGCGACTGGTCGACCTCAACCACGCCCAAAACATCAAGTCCGCCAAGCGCATGGTCGAGCGGGCCCGTCCCGTCGTCTGGGATGTCCTCGAAGAGGTCATCGCCGAGCACCCGGTGCTCCTCAACCGGGCGCCGACCCTGCACCGCCTGGGCATCCAGGCCTTCGAGCCTCAACTGGTCGAGGGCAAGGCCATCCAGATCCACCCGTTGGTCTGCACGGCGTTCAACGCCGACTTCGACGGCGACCAGATGGCCGTGCACGTTCCGCTGTCCGCCGAGGCGCAGGCCGAGGCCCGGGTCCTGATGTTGTCCACCAACAACATCCTGAGCCCGGCCAACGGTCGGCCAATCACCGCGCCGACCCAGGACATGGTGCTGGGGCTCTACTTCCTCACCGCCAGCAAGCCTGAGGGTGCGGGTGCTGGTCGCGCGTTCACGTCCATCGCCGAGGCTCAGATGGCGTACGACGCTCGCGAATTGGACCTGCAGGCGCCGATCAGGCTGCGCGTCCGCGACGTCGTCCCGGCCGAGGACTCCGTGCTGCCCGAAGACTGGGAGCCCGGCCAGCCGTACCTGCTGGAGACCACCTTGGGTCGCGCGCTGTTCAACGAGACGCTGCCCGTGGACTACCCGTTCGTGGAAGCGGCTGTCGACAAGAAGCGGCTCTCGACGATCGTCAACCACCTCGCGGAGAGCTACCCGAAGGTGCAGGTGGCGGCGACGCTGGATGCGCTCAAGGCTGCTGGCTTCCACTGGGCCACCCGCGCCGGCGTGACGATCAGTATCGGCGATGTCGTGACGCCCGCCAAGAAGGCCGAGATCCTCAACGGCTACGAGCTCAAGGCAGAGAAGGTCCAGAGTCAATACGAGAAGGGCCTGATCACCGACGACGAGCGTCGGCAGGAGCTCATCGAGATCTGGACCCAGGCCTCGGCCGAGGTCGCTCGGGAGATGGAGAGCAACTTCCCGGCCACGAACCCGGTCTGGATGATGGTCCACTCCGGGGCCCGCGGAAACATGATGCAGATCCGCCAGATCGCCGGTATGCGTGGCCTGGTGGCCAACCCCAAGGGCGAGATCATCCCGCGTCCGATCAAGGCCAACTTCCGTGAAGGCCTGTCCGTGCTCGAGTACTTCATCTCGACCCACGGCGCTCGGAAGGGCCTCGCCGACACCGCTTTGCGGACCGCAGACAGCGGCTACCTGACCCGACGGTTGGTCGACGTCTCCCAGGACGTCATCGTGCGGGAGGACGACTGCGGCACCGAGCGTGGTCTGACCTTCCCGATCATGGCCGCTGGTGCGGACGGCGTCTTGCGCAAGGCCGACGACGTCGAGAGCACCGTCTACTCGCGGACGCTCAGCGATGACGCTGTCGCCAAGGGCGTGACCGTGGCTGCGGCCGGCGCCGACATCTCGATCCCCCTGATTGACGAGCTGGTCGCCGCGGGCATCGAGTCGATCAAGGTGCGCAGCGTGCTCACATGTGAGAGCAAGGTCGGCACCTGCGCCATGTGTTACGGCCGCTCGATGGCCTCAGGCAAGCTCGTCGACGTGGGCGAGGCGGTCGGCATCATTGCGGCCCAGTCCATCGGTGAGCCCGGCACCCAGTTGACGATGCGGACCTTCCACACCGGCGGTGTCGCCGGTGAGGACATCACCCACGGCCTGCCTCGTGTGGTCGAGCTGTTCGAAGCCCGTACGCCCAAGGGCAACGCCCCCATCACCGAAGCCGCTGGTCGGGTTCGGATCGAGGACACGGAAAAGACCCGCAAGGTCGTCGTGATCCCTGATGACGGGGCGGACGAGTTCGAATACCCCGTCTCCAAGCGAGCTCGCCTGCTGGTCGAGGAGGGCGACCACGTCGAGGTCGGGCAGCAGCTCGTCGTCGGTGCGGTGGATCCCAAGCAGGTTTTGCGCATCCTCGGGCCGCGTCGTGTGCAGCAGCACCTCGTGGAGCAGGTCCAGGAGGTCTACCGCAGCCAGGGTGTGTCGATCCACGACAAGCACATCGAGGTCATCGTCCGCCAGATGCTGAAGCGGGTCACGATCCTCGAGTCCGGCAACACCGCCATGCTGCCCGGCGAGCTCGCCGAGCGGACGGCATTTGAGTCCGAGAACCGTCGCGTCGTGGCCGAGGGTGGCACTCCCGCCTCCGGTCGTCCGGAGCTGATGGGGATCACCAAGGCGTCGCTGGCGACCGATTCATGGCTGTCAGCGGCCTCCTTCCAGGAGACCACCCGGGTGCTGACCGATGCGGCGATCCACGCCAAGTCGGACCCGCTCTTGGGGCTGAAGGAGAACGTCATCATCGGCAAGCTCATCCCGGCCGGCACGGGGCTCCCGCGCTACCGCGACATCCGGGTCGAGCCCACCGAAGAGGCCAAGGCAGCCATGTACGCCCTGCCCGTCTACGACGTGGACTACTCCGCCACCTTCGGCGGGGGATCCGGGCAGGCCGTACCCCTGGACGCCTTCGACTTCGACTCGACCTACCGGTAGGCCGGATCGCGTTTTGACCGTGGTGCGCAAGCGCGGGTAGCCTAGGCCGCTGTGCCTGGGGTTCCCTGGGCCCCCGTGCGTGCCCTGCGGCAAATTCGCGGACGGCGTACGGCTTCACCGACACCTTCGGCTGGGGTAACCCGGCTGAGGCGAAGGCTGCGACACGCCCGACCTCGGGGGTCGTGAAGACCACGCAAGACCAGCACGACGTTCAGCCGCACGAACTTCCGCACCAACCGCGCACGATCGCACGAGACACGGAGACGCAGTGCCCACGATCCAGCAGCTCGTCCGCAAGGGCCGCCAGGACAAGCTCAGCAAGACCAAGACGCCCGCGCTGAAGGGAAGCCCTCAGCGCCGTGGGGTCTGCACGCGTGTCCAGACGATCACGCCGAAGAAGCCCAACTCCGCGCTGCGCAAGGTCGCGCGAGTCCGGCTGACCAGCGGCGTCGAGGTCACCGCCTATATCCCCGGCGTCGGCCACAACCTGCAGGAGCACTCGATCGTGCTGGTCCGTGGCGGTCGTGTGAAGGACCTCCCGGGCGTTCGTTACAAGATCATTCGTGGCTCGCTCGACACCCAGGGCGTCAAGAACCGCAAGCAGGCACGCAGCCGTTATGGCGCGAAGAAGGAGAAGAGCTAATGCCCCGCAAGGGCCCGGCCCCCAAGCACCCGGTCGTCATCGACCCGGTCTACAGCAGCCCATTGGTCACCGCGTTGGTCAACAAGATCCTCGTCGACGGCAAGAAGTCGACGGCTGAGCGCATCGTCTACGGCGCCCTCGAGGGCTGCCGCGACAAGACCGGCACCGACCCCGTCGTGACCCTCAAGCGCGCGCTGGACAACGTCAAGCCCACCCTCGAGGTCAAGAGCCGTCGGGTGGGTGGCGCCACCTACCAGGTGCCGATCGAGGTACGCGCGGGGCGCTCGACCACCCTCGCCCTACGCTGGCTGGTCGGCTACTCGCGGCAGCGCCGCGAGAAGACCATGACCGAGCGGCTGATGAACGAGTTGCTCGACGCGAGCAACGGTCTTGGCGCGAGCGTCAAGAAGCGTGAAGACACGCACAAGATGGCCGAGTCCAACAAGGCCTTCGCGCACTACCGCTGGTAACCAGCGACAACCCCTTAGACCCCCCGAAGAGAAGCGAGAAGTCCGAACGTGGCCACCGAAACCGTCGCCGCCCTGGCCAAGGTCCGAAACATCGGGATCATGGCCCATATCGACGCGGGCAAGACCACGACGACCGAGCGGATCCTCTTCTACACGGGCATCAACTACAAGATCGGCGAGGTCCACGAGGGCGCCGCGACGATGGACTGGATGCCGCAGGAGCAGGAGCGCGGCATCACGATCACGTCCGCCGCGACGACCTGTCAGTGGGAAGACCACGTCATCAACATCATCGACACCCCCGGCCACGTCGATTTCACCGTGGAGGTCGAGCGTTCGCTGCGGGTCCTCGACGGTGCCGTCGCGGTCTTCGACGGTGTCGCCGGCGTCGAGCCCCAGTCAGAGACCGTGTGGCGTCAGGCCGACCGCTACAACGTGCCCAGGATCTGCTTCGTCAACAAGCTCGACCGCGTGGGTGCTGAGTTCCACCGGTGCGTCGACATGATCGTCACGCGACTCAACGCCACTCCGCTCGTTCTGCAGATTCCGATCGGCGCCGAAGGAGACTTCACCGGCGTCATCGACCTGGTCGGCATGCGCGCCCTCGTCTGGTCCGCCGAGGCCACCAAGGGCGAGATGTACGACACCCTCGACATTCCCGCGACGCACACCGAGGCCGCGCGCGACGCCCGCGAGAAGTTGCTCGAGACGCTCGCTGAGAACGACGACGCCGTCATGGAGCAGTACCTCGAAGGCGCTGAGCCGACCGAGGAGGAGCTGATCGCGGCGATCCGTCGCGCGACCATCGCCGGCCTCCTCAACCCGGTTCTGTGCGGCTCCGCGTTCAAGAACAAGGGCGTCCAGCCGATGCTCGACGCGGTCATTCGTTACCTACCGTCTCCGTTGGACGTTGACGCCATCGAGGGCCACAAGGTCGGCGACGAGTCGGTAGCCGTCCCGCGTCAGCCCAGCGATGACGAGCCGTTCTCCGCGCTGGCGTTCAAGATCATGTCCGACCCGCACCTGGGCAAGCTCACCTACATCCGGCTCTATTCCGGGGTCCTGCAGACCGGCACCGCCGTGCTCAACAGCACGAAGGGCCGCAAGGAGCGGATCGGGAAGATCTACCAGATGCACGCCAACAAGCGTGAGGAGCGCCCCTCGGTCGGCGCGGGCCACATCGTGGCCGTGATGGGCCTGAAGGACACGACGACCGGCGACACCCTCTGCTCGGACAGCGAGCCGGTGATCCTGGAGTCGATGACCTTCCCGGCGCCCGTCATCCACGTGGCCATCGAGCCGAAGTCCAAGGCTGACCAGGAGAAGCTCGGCATCGCTATCCAGCGCTTGGCCGAAGAGGACCCGACCTTCCAGGTGCGTACCGACGAAGAGACCGGGCAGACGATCATCGCCGGCATGGGCGAACTACACCTCGACGTGCTCGTCGATCGGATGCGCCGCGAGTTCAATGTCGAGGCCAACGTCGGTAAGCCCCAGGTGGCCTACCGAGAGACCATCACCAAGAAGGTCGAGCGGGTCGACTACACCCACAAGAAGCAGACCGGTGGGTCCGGCCAGTTCGCCAAGGTGCAGATCTCGATCGAGCCGAGCGGCGGAGAGGGCGACGGCGGCTACGAGTTCGTCAACGCCGTTACCGGTGGCCGGATCCCGCGGGAGTACATCCCTTCGGTGGACACCGGATGCCAGGAAGCCATGGAGTTCGGCGTCCTCGCCGGCTACCCGCTGGTGGACGTCAAGGTCACCTTGAAGGACGGCGCGTACCACGACGTCGACTCCTCGGAACTGGCCTTCAAGATCGCCGGATCGATGGCCTTCAAGGAGGGCGCCCGCCAAGCGGGGCCGGTCCTCATGGAGCCGATGATGTCCGTCGAGGTCACCACCCCCGAAGACTTCATGGGCGAGGTGATCGGAGACCTCAACAGTCGCCGCGGTCACATTCAGGCCATGGATGAGCGAAGTGGGGCGCGCGTCATCAAGGCGATCGTCCCGTTGTCGGAGATGTTCGGCTATGTCGGGGATCTTCGAAGCAAGACGCAAGGCAGGGCCAGTTACAGCATGCAGTTCGACTCCTACGCGCAGGTTCCGGCCAGCGTCGCGTTGGAGATCATCGCCAAGGCCCGCGGGGAGTAACCCCGAGAGCCGAGCACACCGGGCAAAGACGCAACCCGCGACGGAGCCCCGAGCGAGTAGAAACCTCTGCTCGTTCACACCGACCAGACGTCAGAACGGCGTACAGATCAAGTCCTGAAGGAGGACCCGTGGCGAAGGCGAAGTTCGAGCGGACTAAGCCGCACGTCAATATCGGCACCATCGGTCACATTGACCATGGCAAGACCACGTTGACGGCTGCCATTACCAAGGTGCTGCACGACAAGTACCCCGACCTGAACCCCTTCACGCCGTTCGACCAGATCGATAAGGCCCCTGAAGAGCGTCAGCGCGGAATCACCATCTCCATCGCCCACGTGGAGTACCAGACGGAGGCGCGTCACTACGCCCACGTCGACTGCCCCGGGCACGCCGACTACATCAAGAACATGATTACCGGCGCAGCGCAGATGGACGGCGCGATCCTCGTGGTCGCGGCCACCGACGGCCCGATGCCGCAGACGAAGGAGCACGTCCTCCTGGCCCGCCAGGTCGGCGTTCCCTACATCGTCGTGGCGCTCAACAAGGCCGACATGGTCGATGACGAGGAGATCCTGGAGCTCGTGGAGCTCGAGGTTCGCGAGTTGCTCAGCCAGTACGAGTTCCCTGGCGACGACTTGCCCGTCATCCGGGTCTCGGCGCTGAAGGCACTCGAAGGCGACGAAGAGTGGGGCGCCAAGCTGCTCGAGCTGATGGACGCGGTTGACACGGCGATCCCGCAGCCGGTTCGCGAGGTCGAGAAGCCGTTCCTCATGCCGATCGAGGACGTCTTCACCATCACCGGTCGAGGCACGGTTGTCACCGGCCGGATCGAGCGGGGCATCGTCAAGGTCAACGAGACCGTCGACATCGTCGGCATTCGTGAGACCAAGCAGACGACGACGGTCACCGGCGTTGAGATGTTCCGCAAGTTGCTCGATGAGGGTCAGGCCGGCGAGAACGTCGGGCTCCTTCTTCGTGGCACCAAGCGCGAGGACGTCGAGCGCGGCATGGTCGTCATCAAGCCCGGCACGACGACCCCGCACACCGGGTTCGAGGCGCAGGTCTACATCCTCAGCAAGGACGAGGGTGGCCGCCATACGCCGTTCTTCAACAACTACCGCCCGCAGTTCTACTTCCGCACTACGGATGTGACCGGCGTGGTGACCCTCCCCGAGGGCACCGAGATGGTCATGCCCGGCGACAACACCGAGATGTCGGTCGAGCTGATCCAGCCGATCGCCATGGAGGAGTCGCTGCGGTTCGCCATCCGTGAGGGTGGCCGCACGGTGGGCGCCGGTCGCGTCACGAAGATCACGACCTGACACGATTTCGTTCCTGCCGTACTCGTACGGCATACTAGGAAAGTTGCTCGGCCGAGGGGCCGTGGACCGCTTCGCGCGGGCCCGGCTCCTCGGACCAGGCACCCACGGCCTCCGTTCGGAAGCCCACCCCCACGTCCGGCCTCGTGCCGGGCACCCGGTCCGGATCGCGACACACCCGACCGCGGGGGTCGGAGCCCCGGCAGAGCATTTCGACCACCAGCAGCAGCATGACAACGAAGGACAGGCAGCCCACCATGGCGGGACAGAAGATCCGCATCAGGCTCAAGGCGTATGACCACGAGGTCATTGACTCCTCGGCGCGCAAAATCGTCGACACGGTGACCCGCACGGGCGCCAAGGTCGCCGGCCCGGTGCCGCTGCCCACTGAGAAGAACGTCTACTGCGTGATCCGATCACCGCACAAATACAAGGACAGCCGCGAGCACTTCGAGATGCGGACCCACAAGCGACTCATCGACATCCTCGACCCGACGCCCAAGACCGTCGACTCGCTCATGCGACTCGATTTGCCGGCGGGCGTCGACATCGAGATCAAGCTCTGAAGAAGACACAGAGGATCACGTCATCATGAGCAAGTACGAGAGGCCCGTTCACGGGCTGTTGGGCGAGAAGCTCGGCATGACCCAGGTCTGGGACGAGAACAACAAACTCGTCCCCGTGACCGTGGTCAAGGCCGGACCCTGCGTCGTCACCCAGGTCCGCACCGAGGTCGAAGACGGCTACAACGCCGTGCAGTTGGCCTTCGGTGCGATCGACCCGCGCAAGGTCACCAAGCCGCAGGCCGGGCACTTCGCCAAGGCCGGCGTGACCCCGCGTCGTCACCTCCTTGAGGTGCGCACCGCGGCTGCGGTCGACTACACGCTCGGGCAGGAAGTCACCGCGGAGCTCTTCGAGTCCGGCCAGGTGGTGGATGTGACCGGTCGCTCGAAGGGCAAGGGCACGGCCGGTGTGATGAAGCGACACGGCTTCCACGGCGTCGGCGCCTCCCACGGTGCCCACCGCAACCACCGCAAGCCCGGCTCCATCGGCGCCTGTGCCACCCCAGGTCGCGTCTTTCGCGGCGTGCGGATGGCTGGCCGGATGGGCGGCGCCACCGTCACCACTCAGAACCTCACCATCCACGCGGTCGACGCCGAGCACGGGCTGCTGCTCGTCAAGGGCGCGATCCCCGGGCCCAAGGGCTCGGTCGTCCTCGTCCGCACTGCCGCCAAGGGAGCCTGACCCGATGACCACCATCGACGTCCGCACCCCGGACGGATCGACGAAGGGCACGGCCGAGTTGCCGGCCGAGATCTTCGACGTCCAGGTGAATGTTCCGCTGATCCACCAGGTTGTCGTCGCTCAGCTGGCCGCGGCTCGTCAGGGCACTCACTCGACGAAGACTCGCGGTGAGGTCCGAGGCGGAGGCCGTAAGCCGTACAAGCAGAAGGGCACCGGCCGGGCACGTCAGGGCTCAAGCCGGGCGCCGCAGTTCAATGGTGGTGGCATCGTCCACGGCCCGCAGCCGCGTGACTACTCCCAGCGCACCCCGAAGAAGATGAAGGCCGCTGCCCTGCGTGGCGCCCTGTCGGACCGGGCACGGGAGAGCCGGGTGCACGTGGTGACGTCGATCGTCGATGGCGAAACCCCGTCGACCAAGGCCGCCGTGAGCGCTCTGTCGCACGTGTCTGAGCGTCGCCACGTCCTCGTGGTGGTCGAGCGCGACGACACCGTGGCCTGGAAGAGCCTGCGCAACGTGGACCGAGTCCACCTGCTGGTCCCAGACCAGCTCAACACCTATGACGTGCTCGTGTCCGACGACGTGGTCTTCACCGAAGGGGCGCTGGCCGCTTTTCTGGCCGGCCCCACGACGGGCAAGTCCGCGACGGCTGTGGCGACCTCGACCGAGGCGGCCGCTGAGAAGACGGAGGCCACCGCATGACCAAGATCGCTGACCCCCGTGACGTGCTGCTCGCTCCAGTCATCTCCGAGAAGAGCTACGGACTGCTGGACGAGAACAAGTACACGTTCATCGTGGCCCCGGACGCCAACAAGACCGAGATCAAGATCGCGGTTGAGAAGGTCTTCGATGTCTCGGTGACCAACGTCAACACACTTAACCGGCAGGGCAAGCGACGGCGCACCCGGTCCGGTTTCGGCAAGCGCAAGGACACCAAGCGCGCGATCGTCACCGTCGCTGACGGACAGCGCATCGACATCTTCGGAGGACCGGTCTCCTGACCGGCCACCACGACGAGGACTGAAACCCATGGGCATCCGCAAGTACAAGCCGACGACTCCCGGTCGCCGGGGTTCGAGCGTCGCTGACTTCTCTGAGGTCACCCGCTCCGAGCCCGAGAAGTCGCTGGTGCGACCGCTGCACTCCAAGGGCGGACGTAACGGCCAGGGCCGGATCACTGTGCGTCACCAAGGCGGCGGGCATAAGCGTGCGTATCGGCTCATCGACTTCCGTCGCAACGACAAGGACGGCGTTCCCGCGAAGGTCGCTCACATCGAATACGACCCCAACCGCACCGCTCGGATCGCGCTGCTGCACTACGCCGATGGCGAGAAGCGCTACATCCTTGCGCCGCGGCTGCTGAAGCAGGGCGACCGGATCGAGAACGGGTCATCCGCGGACATCAAGCCGGGCAACAATCTGCCGCTGCGCAACATCCCCGTCGGTACGGTCATCCACGCGATCGAGCTTCGGCCTGGCGGCGGCGCCAAGATCGCCCGGTCGGCCGGGGCTTCGGTCCAGCTCGTCGCCAAGGACGGCCCCTTTGCGCAGCTGCGCATGCCGTCGGGCGAGATGCGCAAGGTTGACCTTCGTTGCCGGGCCACCGTCGGTGAGGTGGGCAACGCGGAGCAGTCGAACATCAACTGGGGTAAGGCCGGCCGGATGCGCTGGAAGGGCAAGCGCCCGACCGTCCGTGGTGTCGCCATGAACCCCGTCGACCACCCGCACGGTGGCGGTGAGGGTAAGACCTCCGGTGGTCGGCACCCGGTGAGCCCGTGGGGCCAAGCCGAAGGCCGTACCCGCAAGCCCAACAAGGCGAGCGACAAGCTCATCGTCACCCGCCGCAAGTCGAACAAGAAGCGCTAGGAGCTCCTGGGATGCCGCGCAGCCTGAAAAAGGGTCCGTTCGTCGACGATCACCTGCTGGCCAAGGTGGACGGTCAAAACGACAAGGGCACCAAGAACGTCATCAAGACGTGGTCACGTCGCTCGATGGTTGTGCCGTCGATGCTTGGCCACACCATCGCCGTCCACGACGGCCGCAAGCACGTCCCGGTGTTCATCACCGAGTCGATGGTGGGGCACAAGCTGGGCGAGTTTGCGCCCACGCGAACCTTCCGCGGCCACGAGAAGGACGACCGTAAGGCACGTCGCCGCTGATGCGGCGACCGCACTGGACCAGCACAAGTCACACGACGAGCAAGGGGTAAGCGATGGAAGGCACCGCCCGGGCGAGCGCCCGGCACGTGCGCGTCACGCCGATGAAGGCTCGACGCGTGGTGGACCTGATCAGGGGTCTGCCCGCGGACGAGGCTCAGGCTGTGCTGCGGTTCGCCCCGCAGGGCGCGACCGAGCCGGTTGGCAAGGTCCTCGACAGCGCCATCGCCAATGCCGAGAACAATCACGACCTCGACCGTCGCGCGCTCGTCGTGAGCGAAGCGTGGGTCGACGAGGGCCCGACCCTCAAGCGGTTCAGGCCGCGTGCCCAGGGCCGTGCGTTCCGCATTCGTAAGCGCACCAGCCACATCACCGTCGTCGTCGCCGCGCGCGAATCCGCGCCGGCGCGGAAGAAGGGGTGACCCGCCGTGGGTCAGAAAGTCAACCCGAATGGGTTCCGGCTCGGGATCACAACGGAGCACTCCAGCCGGTGGTTCGCTGACAGCAGCAAGCCGGGTCAGCGCTACCGCGACTACGTCAAGGAAGACGTGGCTATCAGGCGTCTCATGACCAAGGGCATGGAGCGCGCCGGGATCTCCAAGGTCGACATCGAGCGTCGTGGTGGTGACCGGGTCCGCATCGACATCCACACCGCTCGTCCGGGCATCGTCATCGGTCGCCGTGGCGCGGAGGCCGACCGCATCCGTGGCGAACTGGAAGAGCTGACCAACAAGCAGGTTCAACTCAACATCCTCGAGGTCAAGAACCCCGAGATTGACGCCCAGTTGGTCGCCCAGGGGGTGGCCGAGCAGTTGTCCAGTCGGGTGTCCTTCCGGCGGGCCATGCGCAAATCGATGCAGTCGGCCATGAAGGCCGGTGCCAAGGGCATCCGCGTTCAGTGCTCGGGTCGCCTCGGTGGCGCGGAAATGAGCCGGTCGGAGTTCTACCGCGAGGGCCGGGTCCCGCTGCACACGCTGCGCGCAAACATCGACTACGGCTTTTACGAGGCGCGTACGACCTTCGGCCGCATCGGCGTGAAGGTCTGGATCTACAAGGGCGATGTCAGCGGAGTTCGCGCCGAGCGCGAGGCCGCTGCCGTGGCCGCGGCTCGGGCCGCGACGACCCGCCGTCCGACCCGCACCCACCGCCCCGAGGGTGCGGCCGCTCCGGCAGAGGCTGTGGTCGAGGCCGTGGTCGAGGCGCCGGTCGAGGCCGTCGCAGAAGCTGCCCCTGCCACTCCCGAGGCACCCGTGACGCAGCCGCCCGCAGCCGACGAAGCCGCGCCTGAGGCCGTTGCGTCCGAACCTGCCGCGTCGGAACCCGTCGCGACGGAGACCGCCGCGGCTGAGACGACCGAGGAGGGCTGAGCCTTGCTGATTCCTCGCCGCGTCAAGCACCGCAAGCAGCACCGTCCGGACCGTCATGGTCTGGCCAAGGGCGGCACCACGATCACCTTCGGTGAGTACGGCATCCAGGCCCTCGAGCCGGCGTACGTCACTAACCGACAGATCGAAGCCGCGCGTATCGCCATCACCCGACACATCCGCCGTGGCGGCAAGGTCTGGATCACCATCTATCCCGACCGCCCGCTCACCAAGAAGCCCGCTGAGACCCGGATGGGTTCCGGTAAGGGCTCGCCGGAATGGTGGGTGGCCAACGTCAAGCCCGGCCGCGTCATGTTCGAGCTCAGCTACCCCGAAGAGAAGATCGCGCGCGAGGCGCTGGTTCGGGCGGCCCACAAGCTCCCCATGAAGTGCCGAATCGTCAAGCGTGAGGCAGGGGAGGCGTGATGAGCACTGCAGTGGAGTTGCGCGAACTCGAGGACACCGAACTGGTTTCCCAGTTGCTCGAAGCCAAGCAGGAGCTGTTCAACCTGCGGTTCCAGGCCGCGACGGGACAACTGGAAAGCCACGGTCGGCTGCGCGCCGTCCGCAAGGAGATCGCCCGGATCTACACGGTGATGCGCGAGCGCGAGCTCGGGATCACCGCATTTGAGGGCGGTGCCGCATGACCGAGAAGAAGGCCACGGCCGAGGACAAGGACACATCGATGACGACTACCGAGCAGGCTGCAGAGCCGCGAGGCTTCCGCAAGACCCGTGAGGGACTCGTGGTCAGCGACAAGATGGACAAGACCGTCGTTGTGGCGGTTGAAGATCGGGTCAAGCACGCCCTGTACGGCAAGGTGATCCGCCGCACCAACAAGCTCAAGGCCCACGACGAAGGCAACGAGGCCGGCGTCGGTGACCGAGTGCTTCTCATGGAGACCCGCCCGCTCAGCGCGACCAAGCGCTGGCGCGTGGTGGAGATCCTCGAGCGAGCCAAGTAACCCATCCGTTCCGCCAGGCTCGCAGCACGCGAGAACCGGCAGACATACCAGGAGATATGACGTGATCCAGCAGGAGTCGCGACTCAGAGTCGCCGACAACACCGGTGCCAAGGAGATCTTGTGCATCCGGGTGCTCGGTGGCTCCGGTCGGCGCTACGCCGGAATCGGCGACGTCATCGTGGCCACGGTCAAGGACGCCATCCCCGGCGGCAACGTGAAGAAGGGCGACGTCGTGAAGGCGGTCATCGTCCGCACGAGGAAAGAGCGCCGCCGCCCGGATGGCTCCTACATCCGCTTCGATGAGAACGCCGCCGTGATCCTCAAAGCCGACGGTGACCCTCGAGGCACCCGCATCTTCGGCCCGGTGGGCCGCGAGCTGCGCGACAAGAAGTTCATGAAGATCATTTCGCTCGCTCCGGAGGTGCTCTGAGATGGCCGCCAAGCGGACGAAGATCCACGTGAAGAAGGGCGACACGGTCCTGGTCACCAGCGGCAAGGACCGCGGTCGCACCGGCAAGATCATCGCCGTCTACCCCGAAACCGGCCGCGTGCTGGTCGAAGGAGTCAACCGGATCAAGAAGCACACCAAGATCGGACAGAACGCCCGAGGCGCCAAGACCGGGGGAATCATCACCCAGGAAGCGCCCGTGGATGCGTCCAACGTGATGTTGGTGGTTGAAGTCGACGGCAAGAAGGTCGGAACTCGTACGGGCTACCGCATCGACGACGACGGAACCAAGACCCGCTATGCCAAGCGGACCGGTGAGGACATCTGATGGCTACGACCACAACGGCTGCTTCCACGCAGCCCCGCCTGAAGGCGCGCTACCGGGCTGAGATCGTCGAGACGCTGCGCGAGGACTTCGGCTACTCGAACGTCATGCAGGTTCCCGGGCTGACCAAGATCGTGGTCAACATGGGTGTCGGCGAGGCCGCTCGGGACTCCAAGCTGATCGAGGGCGCGGTCCGCGATCTCGCCGCGATCACTGGCCAGAAGCCGCAGGTCACCAAGTCCCGCAAGTCCATCGCGCAGTTCAAACTGCGTGAGGGGATGCCCATTGGTGCCCACGTGACACTGCGCGGTGACCGGATGTGGGAGTTCCTCGACCGGCTGTTGTCGGTGGCACTGCCCCGGATCCGTGACTTCCGTGGACTCTCCCCGCGCCAATTCGATGGGCGAGGCAACTACACCTTCGGTCTCAACGAGCAGTCGATGTTCCACGAGATCGACCAGGACAAGACCGATCGAGTCCGCGGGATGGACATCACCGTGGTCACGACAGCCACGAACGACGACGAGGGTCGCGCGCTGCTCAAGCAGCTCGGCTTCCCGTTCAAGGAGCAGTGACGTGACGAGCAAGCGAAGTGGTCGACCGAAGGTCGCCCGCGTAACGAGCGAGTCGCGGAACGCGACGATCAGCAGGGAGAACTGACATGGCCAAGAAGGCCCTGGTCAACCAGGCCAACGGCACGCCGAAGTTCAAGGTGCGTGGCTACACGCGCTGCCAGCGGTGCGGTCGGCCTCGTTCGGTCTACAAGAAGTTCGGTCTGTGCCGGGTCTGCCTTCGCGAGATGGCGCACCGCGGCGAACTCCCCGGCATCACCAAGAGCAGCTGGTAATCCACCCAACGTCGCAGGTCCGAGTCCGGATACCACGATGAGAAAGGCCACTGGCCAACCATGACCATGACCGACCCGATTGCGGACATGCTGACCCGCATCCGTAACGCCAACACGGCGTACCACGATGACGTCAGCATGCCGTCGAGCAAGATCAAGACGCACATCGCCGAGATCCTCCAGCAGGAGGGCTACATCGGTGGCTGGCACGTCGACGACAACGAAGGCGTGGGCAGCACGCTCGTTGTGGACTTGAAGTACGGCCCCAACCGGGAGCGCTCGATCGCGGGCGTACGCCGGGTGAGCAAGCCCGGACTGCGGGTCTACGCGAAGTCGACTGGACTTCCGCGGGTCCTCGGCGGCCTCGGTGTGGCGATCATCTCGACGTCGACCGGACTGCTGACCGACCGTCAGGCCGCACGGAAGGGCGTAGGTGGGGAAGTCCTCGCCTACGTCTGGTAGGGAGGCCGGCTATGTCACGCATTGGACGCCTTCCCATCCAGATCCCGAGCGGGGTTGAGGTCACGATCGAGGGCCAGGACGTCACGGTCAAGGGACCTAAGGGCTCCCTGAGCCACACGGTCGCCCACCCGATCGTCATCGTTCGTAACGACGACGGGTCTTTGGCGGTATCCCGGCCGGACGACGAGCGCCGCAACCGCGCACTCCATGGTCTGTCGAGGTCCCTGGTGGCCAACATGGTTCAGGGCGTCACGCAGGGCTACACCAAGGACTTGGAGATCCTGGGCGTCGGATACCGCGTGCAGCCCAAGGGGTCCAACCTCGAGTTCGCTCTTGGATTCAGCCACCCCGTGGTGGTCGAAGCCCCCGACGGGATCACCTTCGCGGTCGAGTCCCCCACCAAGTTCTCGGTCTCCGGCATCGACAAGCAGCGCGTCGGTGAAGTCGCGGCCAACATCCGCAAGCTCCGCAAGCCCGACCCGTACAAGGGCAAGGGCGTGCGCTACGCCGGAGAAGTTGTCCGGCGCAAGGTCGGAAAGGCGGGTAAGTAACCATGGCTGGAGCACTGAATTCGATCAAGCTCAGCGGGACGAAGACCTCCAAGAACGCGTTGGCGCGCAAACGCCGGCACGTTCGGGTCCGCAAGAAGGTGTCGGGTACGGCCGGCCGGCCCAGGTTGGTCGTCACCCGTTCGACGCGGCACGTGTTCGTTCAGGTTGTCGACGATGTGGCGGGGGCGACGCTCGCTTCGGCTTCGTCGATGGAGCCGGACCTGCGTACGTTGGATGCCGACAAGACGGCCAAGGCACGCAAGGTCGGCTCCCTGGTCGCCGAACGCGCCAAGGACGCCGGAGTCGAATCCGTCGTCTTCGACCGTGGCGGCGCGAAGTACCACGGCCGAGTGGCAGCGCTGGCTGACGGCGCTCGCGAAGGCGGGTTGACTTTCTAGATGATCACCTCAAGCAGGAAGAAGGACCTCTGATGGCTGGACCCCAGCGCCGCGGTGCCGGCGCCGGCGGCAATGAGCGGCGCGGCCGGGATGACCGTCGCGGTGGCGCGGAGAAGACCGCCTACCTCGAGCGCGTCGTCGCGATCAACCGCGTCGCCAAGGTCGTGAAGGGTGGTCGTCGCTTCAGCTTCACTGCGCTCGTCGTGGTCGGAGACGGTGACGGCACCGTCGGCGTCGGCTACGGCAAGGCCAAGGAAGTTCCCGCGGCGATCGCCAAGGGCGTGGAGGAGGCCAAGAAGAACTTCTTCAAGGTCCCTCGCATCCAGGGCACGATCCCGCACCCGATCCAGGGCGAGAAGGCGGCCGGCGTGGTCATGCTGCGCCCGGCCTCCCCGGGTACCGGCGTGATCGCCGGCGGACCGGTGCGCGCGGTGCTCGAGTGCGCCGGGATCCACGACGTGCTCAGCAAGTCTCTGGGCTCGGACAACTCGATCAACGTGGTCCACGCCACGGTGGCTGCCCTGAAGGGCCTTGAGCGCCCCGAGGCTGTCGCTGCGCGGCGCGGGCTCCCCCTCGAAGACGTTGCGCCGGCGGCACTGTTGCGGGCTCGAGCTGGGACGGGTGCCTGATGGCCCGCCTCAAGGTCACCCAGGTGCGTTCGGGCATCGGGGGCAAGGACAACCAGCGGCAGACGCTTCGGTCGCTGGGTCTCAAGCGGATCGGCGACGTGGTCGTCAAGGAGGATCGCCCCGAGATTCGCGGCATGGTCAAGACCGTGCCGCATCTCGTGACGGTCGAGGAGGTCGACTGACATGACGCTCAAGGTTCATCACCTACGCCCGGCCACGGGCGCCAAGACCGCCAAGACCCGCGTGGGTCGCGGCGAGGGCTCCAAGGGCAAGACCGCGGGCCGTGGAACCAAGGGCACCAAGGCCCGGTACCAGGTTCCCGCACGGTTCGAGGGCGGTCAGATGCCGCTGCACATGCGGCTGCCCAAGCTCCGTGGTTTCAAGAACCCGGCCCGCGTCGAATACCAGGTCGTCAACCTCGCCGCGCTCACGGCCTTGTTCCCTGAGGGTGGGGCCGTCGGTGTCGACGAGCTGGTAGCCAAGGGAGCCGTTCGCAAGGACTGCCCCGTCAAGGTGTTGGGCCAGGGCGACCTGACCCTCGCCTTCCAGATCACCGTCCATGCCTTCTCTGCGACCGCGAAGGACAAGATCATCGCGGCGGGGGGGACGGCCACCGAGCTGTGACCTGCGGACCGGTTCTAGACTGACTGTTACTCTCGTGGGGTCCCGGACGCGTCGGGGCCCTCGCATCACCGCGTAGCTGACCTGGCTCAGCGCGCAGGAGGAGTGCCGTGCTCAACGCATTCGCTCGGGCGTTCCGTACGCCTGACCTGCGTCGGAAGATGCTGTTCACGCTGTTCATCGTGTCGCTGTTCCGCTTGGGCTCCTTCATCCCGACGCCGGGCGTCTCCTACGCCGCGGTCGAGACGTGCGTCAATCAGGTCCAGAACAACAGCCTCTACAACCTGGTCAACTTGTTCAGTCTGGCCAATCCGGCGTCGGGTGCGGTGTTCCGCTGCGAACTGGATGGGTCAGGGCTCGAGGTGTACGCCACCGGGCTTCGCAATCCCCAAGAGTTGGCCTTCAACGATATCGGAGACTTATTCTCTGTCGACAACAACAGCGATAGCGGTGACAGGGCTCGCGTCGTTCATATCTTGGAAGGAGGCGATTCCGGTTGGCGGATGCATTACCAGTATCTACCCGATCGAGGTCCGTTCAATCGGGAGCGAATCTGGGAGCCGTTTCATCCTGAGCAACCCGCCTACATCGTGCCGCCGATCACCAATTTTACCGACGGTCCGAGCGGGCTGGCTTTCTACCCGGGAACCGGTTTCGGTGATCAGCTCAAGGACACGTTCCTGATCTGCGATTTCCGAGGGGGGCCGGCCAATAGCGGGATTCGCTCGTTCAAGCTGGAGCCCGATGGGGCGTTTTATCGAATGACCGACGAGGCGGATCCGATCTGGACGGTTCTGGCGACCGATCTCGCATATGGTCCCGATGGTGCGCTCTACGTCAGCGATTGGGTGGACGGCTGGGATGGACTGGGAAAGGGACGAATCTACCGTCTTAGCGATCCGCTCCACAGTCAAACCCCGATTGTTCGCGAAGTCCAACGGCTGCTCGAAGGAGATTGGCAACAACGTCCGACCGAAGTCGCTGCGCGAAGATCTGGGGCACCTCGATCGACGCATTCGGTTCGAAGCCCAGTGGGAATTGGCTCGCCGCGGCGACGTCGAGACACTGCTGACGACTGCCGGCAACACCGAGTTGGAAATGCGAAATCGGTTGCACGCCATTTGGGGTGCCGATCCAGGTGGCACGCGTCGATCCTGAACAGGCTGCGAAAGTACTGACATCCCTGCGGGCCCTGATGACAGATAGCGATCCAGTCATTCGTGCCGCGGCGGCCAAGGTCGCGGGCGAGCGCGGTGACGTTGCCGCGATTCCACAACTGCGTGAGCTGATCAAGGATGCATCGCCGCGAGTGCGTTACTTTGCGGTGATGGCCCTGGGGAAACTGAAAGACAAGGATTCGTTTGCGGGCGTTGTTGGGCTTCTGGCCGAGTCCGACAACTCCGACCCGGCGATACGGCACGCGGGGGTCATGGCCTTCGTCGCCAGCCAGGATGCCAAACGGATCGCGTCGCTCAAGTCACATTCCAACGAATCGGTGCGGCGTGCTGCTGTGGTTGCGCTGCGTCGCCTGAGAAGCGGAGAGCTCAGCCAGTTCTTGAGCGACACCAGTCCGCTGGTGGTCATGGAAGCCGCCCGCGCGATCTACGACGAACCAATTCCTGTCGCGATGAATTCTCTTGCGGAACTGATTGATGGACCCGGTGGCGATACTGAGCTGTTGCGTCGATCGTTAAACGCGAACTTTCGACTTGGCTCCGCGGACAGCGCTGCGAGGCTAGCTGAGTTCGCGGCACGCGCGACCGCGCCGCCGGAGATGCGAGTTGAGGCGTTGAACATTTTGGATGCCTGGGCCGCGCCCGATCCTCGTGATCGAGTGCTGAACGCTTATCGACCGATTGCGGCACGCCCGATGCGAGAGGCGGCCGACGCCCTCGCCCCTCACATCGAGAGCCTGATGGCTGGCGAGCCAACGGTCCGCGAGGAGGCGATTCGGGTGGCATCGATGCTAGGCATCAAAAGTATCGCACCTCTGCTCCTCCGCCGGGTTCAGGACGAACAACTCAGCGAGGAGACTCGAGCGACGGCGCTTGTCGCCCTTTCACGACTGGATCCGACGAGTGCGGTTGACGCCTGCGCCGAGGTCAAGATGTTGCCCGCCAGTGACCTGTTGACCGCGGCCCTGCGGGTACTGGCCGCGCATGATGCCACGGCTTCCATCGGCAAATTCGTCGACGCGACGCAAAGTCGTAATGTCGAAGTCCGCCAACTGGCATGGGACCTTCTCGCCAAGAGCAAGTCCCCGTCCGCTGACGCGGCCATTCGTGAAGGTGTCAAAAACTATCTCGAAAGTGAACTCCCCGCCGATGTCCAGCTGAATGTGCTCGAAGCTGCCGACGGACGATTGGATGAGGCCACCCAGGCGGCCCTCGCCGAACATGGTCGGCTGCTGGCAGAGAAGGATCCCTTGGCTCCGTGGTTAGCTGCGCTCGAGGGAGGGGACACGGAGCGAGGTAGCAAGCTGTTCTTCGAGAACACCACGTTGTCCTGTTTGCGATGCCACAAGGTCGACCGGGCTGGTGGCGAGGTCGGTCCCAACTTGACGGTGATCGGAAAAGAGAAAGATCGCCGTTACCTGTTGGAATCGATTTGTCTGCCCAATGCTCAGGTTGCCAAGGGATTTGAGACGGCGATGATTCTGAACGATTCCGGTCAGACGTTCTCGGGCATTGTGAAGTCGGAGAACGATGACTTCGTCGATTTGATCCAAAGTGACGGCAGCCAAGTTAGAATTCCGACCGAAGAGATCGAGGCTCGTAGCAAAGGCAAGTCTTCGATGCCGGAGGATCTAACGAAGCAAATGTCGCTGCGGGATCTACGCAACTTGGTCGCCTATCTGGCCAGCCTGCAAGTCGATCCGCGAGCCGCTTCCGGAGATCAAATCGAGTAGTCTCGAGAAAATGTCGGGGCGGTTTTGGCAGAATGATGGAGGGCAGAATGATGGAAGAATCATTCTGCCAACATCGTTTTTCCACGGCTGATCGGTTATCGACCTCGGCCGCCACTGATAGACGTATTAGCGGTCCTTCAAACGCAGCACGCTCTGCCGCGCTCGACTCAGGAAATCGGCTTTCGGTTCGCCAGCTTCCAAAAAGATCGGCGGTCCAACGGTGATGCAGCTCAACAACGGAACTGGCAAAACTTCCCCCCGCGGCAGGATCCGATTGACGTTGTCGATGTAAACCGGAACCAGTTCCAGGTCAGGGCGCTTCTTCGCCAGGTAATAGAGTCCGCTCTTGAATTCACCCATTTCGTCATCCCCCGCCGATCGGCCTCCTTCGGGAAACATGATCAACGAGTAAACATCCCCCATCTGCTGAAGCATGATGTCGATCGGGCTCTTGTGAACTTTGATTTCCTTGCGATCGACCAGCAGGGCGTTGAAGGCTTTGGCAATGTGGGGCTTCAGCCAACCGGTCGACCAGTAATCCTTGGCGGCCACCGGTCGTGTGATCTTTCGCAACTCGCCGCGGCAGAGCGGACCACAGCACGACGGCGTCGAGGTGGCTGGTGTGGTTGGCGAAGTCAGATGCGTTGGCAAGTGTCGGGTTGGCAATCAATCCAACGTACCGTGAACCCGCTGAAGTAGCTTCGCAAGGAGTACAATGGCATGACTAGTGGGTGTCATGACGCCATCGTAGTGGCGAATCGAAAGGTTGCGAAGGCGAAGTACCTCACTGGATCATTGAAGCAGGTTCTCGCCACGATTCTCTCGTTGATGAATGGCGACCGGCCATCCGGGAAATTGGTTCGAAGGCTTGCCGTCGGTCGCATCAATCAAGAATCGGAATGATTCGAACGTGTATGTCTTGGCGTCGGTGTCCATCGTCACCAATCCGAAACCGCTGCCTTTCTGGTGGGCTTTTTCGTAGCGGTTCTTTTCGGTTCCAACCTCGGGATTACCGATCGCGTAGACGTAAACTCTGTTGCCGAATCCGTCTAGGAATTCGCCGGTGTTTGCGAACCATGCTGTGGACGATTGTCGTGCGGCATGCCCACTTCGTCGGGCCGCCACCAACGAGGATAACCGGCGGAGATGGCCGGCGTGCAAAACGACCAGCAGCCGTATCGCGTTGGTCAACGCCGTACTGCACCAACGACGTCAGGTGTTGGTCACCGTTGATGTGTAGCGGCATCGCGGGGCGCAGGATGCGAATCGCATGGTTGCGTGGTGTTTGCGGCCATCCGCCGGAGTCGAGATCGGCCTTTAAGTAGTCGTCGTATCTTCCGTGATGCGTCGCGACACCGGCAAATACCGTCTGGCTGAGCAGTACCTTCATCGTGTGCCCGCGCCAATCGTCGACCCAGCTTTAGGAACGCCTCTTGTCGTTCACCCAGCAGCTCCAGGCCGGGCTTGTCGAGTACGCTGGTATCAAAGTTCCTGGACATGGTCGGCGCGGCCACTGCCTGTGTCGACGTGGTGTGGACCACTCTTCCATTGTCGATCGCCGATGATCGCGAAGCCGACGTCTCCATAGACCATGTCGCCGTAGTACACGCTGATGTCCTGTTCGACCGGCGTGGGATCAAATAATCGGGATGGTGTGCCGCATTCGTCTTGTGGACGACATTGACCATGCGCGCTGGTTCAATGTAGCCACCGTTGGAAGATGGCACCGCCGTACATCGACTTCCATCGGCGCGCCGTCTTCACCCCAGATGTTGCCCTGGAAGACGTCGTGGTCGTCAGGGGACAAAGCGTTGGACGGTCACTCATCGCATGACGAAACGCCCAGCCGAACATGTAAAACTTGCGCAGGTAGTTCAGGATCGCTGGTTCGGCAGGTTCGCGGATTAGTCCATAGCCACCGTGGTTTTCGTAAATTTGGTCGCCAGAGAAGTAGAGCAGATCGGGGTCCAACCGGATCAGAGTTTTCGGCGACCGGCTCGTAGGGAAATCCATAGTCGTTTTGGCAGGTGTAGCGCACCGATACGTAGCGGACGACCGATGGGTTCGCTTTGATTTTTCCGTCCCAATGAGTCTCTAACTCGCCACCGTCACGTTGGCGTTCTCGATAGACCAGCCGGTAGGGGGTTTCGACGTTCTCATTCCAGTTGGCAATTCGAAACGTTGCGCGTCCAGGCGTCGGTGTCCAGCGTGGCGAAGCCGAGTGATTTCCAGTCTGCCTTGTGGATGAACAGCTCGACGTCATGATTGTCGTTGGCCCCCAGCGGGCCAGTCAGAGCGCTGATCTTCATCACAAAGCCTTCGTCACTGCGCGAATCACTTAGCGAGTACATCGACCAAAGAATGGGTCCGAACTCACGCTCGGCCGAGACCGTGAACGCCGTTGCCGGTGACGGACCAATGGTTGAAACGGTAGCGTGACCCTCCCTGCTCGCCTGGCTTGGCATCGAAATTGTTCACCGCGCCAAGTTACCGAGGACCGCATCGGCGGCTACGCTCTGGCTGACCTCTCCGGCAATTTCTCCGTTGGATCGGACAGCCCGCAGTGTGAGCTGATACTGCTGCCCGTCGGGCCGTCCATCGAGGATCCCAGTTCGACGCGGTTGATGAGGTCCACTTGAATCGGAGTCTGCTGCCGTTCGAGGACACGGTTCCGCTCGCCACGGCGCCATGCTTGATGCCAGGCGAAACAGTTGCTGCGGAATTCGTTCAAGTCACTCTGGATCCCGACGCGAAACCCCACACCTCGGTCCTTGCGGAGCCTTTCCGCTCTTTGAATCTCGACCGACATCCGCAGCGACCCAGTGGGGTCCGTCAGCTGATGAGTGATCAGGCAACATTGCGATCGCCGCCGCCTGATTGGCATTCCGCGGCACTTCCACGACCGCCCGAATCCTCCATCGGATTCGCCCAGATTTCCGCACCGATCCAGACGCGATCGTGGTGTTGCTGCAAGAGACCAACGTGGACTCGTCAAGCGGGTCGGTTCCGACTTCGTTGGCGGGCGAATCGTCCGACTGCCAACCGCCCATGACCGAGCCAAGCGGTGCTCAGGCCTAAAAGTTTGAGGGCCAAACGACGTGTTAACGATGCCATCTCGTCATACCAAGTTGAAGTAACGGGATTTCCAGTCTCGATCAGGGCTCCAGTGCCGGATTGGCCATCCCAGCGAACGAATCCTTCAATCGCTGCATACTCGGCAAGGCCAAGTGCATCATAGCGTCGAGCGGTTTCCGCGTTTCTGGCCTCGGCACGCTGCCAGAACTCCCGGACATCCGAACCGGGAAACAGGGCACGGTCTCTTTGCGATTCATGCTTGAAGATTGCCGCCCGCTTCGCGCGACTTCCTGGGGGCTGAGAGGGACTGCCATTTGATTTGATGAGGTGCCCATT
>CAWKPB010000008.1:0-16475 GCA_963851405.1 uncultured Actinomycetota bacterium
CATCGGCCAGATAGACGGCGATGCGGAAGTCCTCGGGGATCGACTGGAGAGCCTGTTTCACATCCGAGTCGGGCAGCGCATCGAGAGCCTCGACCTCGGCCGATCTCAGCCCCGTGCTGGTGTGGGACTCGGCCCTGGCCAACTGCCAGTCCTCGATGTCCTCGCCGCCGGACTGCTTCGGTTCGCGCTGCTTCTTGCGGTAACTGTTGATGAAGGCATTGGTCAGGATGCGGTACAGCCACGCCTTGAGGTTGGTCCCGTCCCGGAATTGGTGGAACGCCGCGAATGCCTTGACATAGGTCTCCTGAACCAGGTCCTCTGCATCGGTCGGATTTCGCGTCATCCGCATCGCGGCCGCATACATCTGATCCAGGAACGGCAACGCGTCGCGCTCGAACCGGGCGGCGCGCTCGTCCGCGCTCTCCTCCGGTCGCTCGCCCACCGTGACTTCGCTGACCGCACCCACCTCCTGGCTCCTGTCCCGGCCGGGAGCCGAGGTCCCTGAGGGTAGCGGCCAGATCACGTTCGCGATGGACGACGAGGTCCTCGGAGCGGCTAGCACGTGGGGGCAACGCCCCCCTTGACCATGGACATTCCCGAGTCAGTGAGGAATCCGCTTGGAACACCACTCCAACACGGCCTGAGTCACGGTAGCCAACGCATCTGCTGAGGAGACCGGCGCTCGGGCCGCGACTCGGAAACAGTGGTCCGCCCACGCGACTTCCGACACGTCAACAGCAGGTCGGACCCCCGCCATCGCGGACCGAACGTCCTCGGCCGACCCGAACGGATCACGTTCCCCTTGGACCACCAAAACACCCACTCCTGTCCCCATCAGTTCGGTCCAACGCGGACGATCCGGGCGGCCAGGGGGATGACCCGGGAAGGCGAGCGCCACCACGCCGACCGCAGCCAGCTTCGTGGCCGTCCGGCAGGCGACTCGGGCCCCGGCACTGCGGCCACCCACGATCAGCGGTATGTCCAGCCCCAGGACCCGCTGGAGTTCGGGTACGGCCTGCAGCCATCCCACGTCGAGCGTCTTGGGAGCAGGAGCGACCCGGCGGCCCGCGACGACCCACGGCTGGTCAAGGCGGATCACGCTCAGCCCGTGGCTCGGCAGGACCTCTGCCAAGGCCAGCAGGTCTGCGGTGTCCGAGCCTCGTCCGGCCCCATGACCAAGGACCACGACCCCCGAGGCAGACCCCACCGGCTCATGGACGAAGGCTCGCGCCAGGCCGGTTTGGGTCTGGATATCCACAACTGTGCCCAGCGTCGAACCCTCCGCCCCCTCAGAAGAGCGCATCATCAGCGGCCTCTGCGGGATCCGCGGTCGCCGGAATCGGCACGATCAACTCAGGGCCGTTGTGCCGAACGTTGTTGACCTGCTTCGACACCGGCCAGGCGGCGAGCGCCCCCGGCGCAGCCGGGACGAGTAGTTCTGCAACGTTTGCTGTGTCGACGTTGTCGGGATCCAGCCACTCGCGCCAGCGCTGCGGCGGAACCAGCAGCGGCATCCGATCATGGATCCGACCCACGTCATCCTCCGCCGACGTGGTCAGAACCGTTGCCGTCCAAAGCCACGCACTGCGGTCCTTTGGATCCGCATCGGGCGCTCGCCAGAACTCATACAATCCCGCCATCGCCAGCGAACCCTGATCCCGGCGCGTGATGTAGAAGGGCTGCTTGGCGCCGGACGCTCCCACATACCACTCGTAGTAGCCATCCGCGGGCAGCAAACAGCGCCGCTTGGCGAAGGCTCGCCGGAACGCGGGTTTCTCCGCAACTGTTTCCATCCGGGCGTTGATCATCCGCGATCCGATCCCAGGATCCTTGGCCCAGGACGGCACCAACCCCCATCGGAGCGGGCGGAGCATTCGGACCGGGTCGTCGGGGGGAGGTTCGCCTTCGACTACGGCTTCGCCGTCAGGCGGCTTGACGCGTCTGGTCAGGACCGCGGGCACGTCCTTGGTGGGGGCCACATTCCAATCCGGCTGCAACCGATCGGCATCCTCGACCCGGTCGACCTCAAACTCCTCCACCAGGTCATCAGGGTGGGCACTCGCCGCATAACGTCCGCACACAGACGACATTCTCGTGCATTCTCACGCGATCATCGGCTCGACTGCCGCACCCCGCTCCGGCCCGGCTAACCTGCTCGTGATGGCGCGCAGCCCGAGGGACCTCGACGAAGACGACGTGCGTGTGCGTCCGGGGCGCACCAAGTCCCGGCCACGAAGCAAAGACCGCCCGGCCCATCTCGACGCTGTCATGGCCACCGTGCTCACCGTCGACCGGGGCCGATTCACCTGCACCGTCGAAGCTCAGGCCGATCCCGCGGCCCCGTCCACCTCCGACGCGACCGTGGTGATGGCGGTCAAGGCTCGCGAACTTGGGCGCAAGGGCGTCGTCGTCGGGGACCGAGTCGGCCTCGTCGGCGATGTTTCTGGGACCACAGACGCGCTGGCTCGCATCGTCAGGGTTGGCCCACGGACGTCAGTCCTTCGCCGTACCTCCGACGACGCTGATCCAGTCGAGCGTGTTCTCGTCGCCAACGCCGACCAGTTGGCCATCGTGACTTCCGTCGCTTCTCCAGAACCCCGACCACGACTCATCGACCGATGCCTGGTGGCGGCCTTCGACGCCGGGCTGGATCCACTGTTGGTCCTGACAAAGGCCGACCTAGTTGCACCGGAGCCGCTGCTCGCGACCTACGAGGCGCTAGGTATTCCTTGGGTCGTCACGGGGATGGGCGTCGATCACAGCCTTGAAGTCGAGCCTCTTCGCGACCGGCTGCGCGGGCGAACCACTGTTTTCGTCGGACACAGTGGGGTCGGCAAGTCGACCCTCGTCAACGCCCTGGTGCCGGGCACGGGCCGTTCCACTGGGGCGGTGAACACCGTGACCGGACGAGGCAGGCACACCTCCTCCTCTGCCGTGGCCATTGCCCTACCCGGAGGGCTGGGTTGGGTCGTCGACACCCCCGGTGTCCGATCCTTCGGACTGGCCCACGTCGATGCGGCCCGGGTGATCCTCGCCTTCCCCGACCTGCTGCCTGGGACCGATGGCTGCCCCCGCGGATGTAGCCACGACGAGCCGGAATGTGCACTCGACGCCTGGGCGGAAGAAACGGGTGTGCCCCATGCTCGGCTCGACTCGTTTCGTCGGCTGCTCAGGAGCAGGGCTGCCGAAGACGACTCCGACGGCTGAGTCGCTCAGCCATTGGTCGCGTCGATGACGTCTTGCCAAACGGCCAGGCTCCCCAGGTGTCCGGCGAACAGCACCAGGCCCGCGGCCACGACCACCGCGAGCACGGCGAGCACGCGCATCACCCGAGTCACCGTGTCGTCGACGCCAAGGCGGTGATCAGCCACGAACCAGGCAACCACCACGATCCATGCGGCGAGCACGGGCCAGGGCGCCGCCGATCCAATCTGCGCATGGCGCTCGATGTCGGGGTTGGCCGGGAGCCGAGCCTGCAGCTCCTCGCCGGAGAGCTTGGCTCCGATCGCGGCAACGACCCCGAGGCCCAGCACCACGACAATCACGGTCCGTAGCCGCTCCCGCCAGGTCGCGCTCAGTGCGGCCAGGATCACCCCCACCGCGGCCAAAGGGACCAAGACGATGACGGCATGAATGACCAGCGCATGAACGGGCAAGCCGAGGATGGTGTCGAACACGCACTCAATCTGGCGGAGTTCCGGTGCCGATCGCAAGACGCCACGACGGCGACACGGCATCGGAGGGTACGGTCCCAGCGTGCCCGCCAGCCCCGTGCCCTACGCGCCCGAACTCGTCTTGGCCCTTGGCCTGGCCGACGCCGCCGATGCCCTCACCCTCGCCCGGTTCAAGGCCCTGGACCTCACGGTCACGAGCAAGCCCGACCTGACCCCGGTCACCGACGCCGATACTGCGGTCGAACGTCACCTCCGCGAGCGGCTCGCCTGCGAGTACCCCACCGATGCCGTCCACGGTGAGGAGTACGGGGGCGCCGCCCCTGGTCCGGGACGAACGTGGGTTATCGATCCCATCGACGGGACGAAGAACTTCGTGCGCGGAGTGCCTGTGTGGGCCACGCTCGTCGCGCTGTTGGTTGATGGGCAGCCAGTCCTTGGCGTGGTCTCTGCGCCGGGCCTGAACCGCCGGTGGTGGGCCACGACGGGAGGCGGTGCCTGGTCGAGTTGGGCTGCCCCGCTGGGCACTCCAGCGGCCCCTCGTCGCCTCACCGTGTCCCGGGTGGACCAGCTCGAGAACGCCTCGGTGTCCTACAGCAGCCTCGGCGGCTGGGCGAAACGCCGCCCAGGTTTCGAGACACTTGTTGATCGCGCGTGGCGGGCGAGGGCCTATGGCGACTTCTACAGTCACATGCTCGTGGCCGAAGGATCTGTGGATCTCGCTGCCGAGCCAGAACTGGCGTTGTGGGACGTCGCCGCCCTGATCCCCATCGTCGTCGAGGCCGGAGGACAGGTGTCAGGCGTCGATGGGGGGCCAGTCCCGGGCCCAGCAGGTGCTCTGACAACCAACGGACTCGTTCATCGCGACGCCCTGTCGCTCATCAACGCCCGGTGAAGGCCCACCGGGCGTTGAAACCAACCGAACGGTCACGATCCGTAGCCGCCCCTCCCGATTGGCTCAACGGCACGGCACGATGGGGGCATGGGGGCACGATGACCAACCAGTTGCCGCGTGTTCCGCGCCTGCGCGAAATCTTGGCGCGAGCGTTGGCCGCGGTCGCCCTGGGAGCGATGTCACTGGGAATGCTCGTCGCGACGGCCGCCCCGGCTCATGCGGTGACCGCCGTTGCTCTTTCGGTTTCGCCCAGCAGTGGGAAACCCGGGCAATCAGTGTTCATGGCTGCCACGGCCATCGGCCCCAATTGCGACGGACGGCAGGTCACGTTCTCCCTGGGGTCACGCTCGACGACCCGGACCACGAACAAGAACTGCTTCGCCTCAGCGACGCTGACCGTCCCCCTAGTCAAGCCTTGCCCAGCCAGCGTTTCGGCCCGAGCGAGCGTGGCTGGGGCGTTCGATCGGTCATCGTTCACCGTGAAATGCGCACCGGACCCGAAACCCACCACGAAGCCCAAGCCCAAGCCCAAGCCAACGGCGAGCGCATCACCGACCCCCAAGCCCGAACCAAAGCCGACGAAGAAACCCAAGCCGAAGCCCACCAAGAAGCCCAAACCAAAGCCGACGCCCTCGCCGACCCTTTCGCCTACCACCGCGCCGGAGCCCGAACCGACCAGGAGCGAACTCCTTCCGCTCGTCCCCGTCGATGACGGCGGCCCACGACCGGGCGCGTCCCAAGAAGGCTCCACCGCGTTCAGCGATCCAGCCGCGCTGGGCGTCGTCCTGCTGGGCGGTCTGACGGCGTTACTCCTTGCCTTGCGCCCCCAGCGACGCCCGGAGCTGATCGGGGTCGTGGCAGCGGTCACGGTCGCGCTGGCCGCCGGGCTGGTCGCGTTGCCCGAAGCCCTCGTCGGCGGGTCACCTCCCCCCGAGGGGATGAAGCTCAGCGTCGTTCGCACGCAAGCCGCTCCAGGAACAGCAGTCGCCCTGGCCCTGTGCCCCCCGGGCTCAGCCCCGGTCGGCGGCGGCGCAAGCACCAAGGCGCGCGACGGCACACCCACGGTCCTCACTCGGTCTCAACCCACAGCCCAAGGCTGGCAGGCCGAGGTCGCCAGCGGCCAGGACACGGAGGCGGATCTGACAGCGGTCGCGGTCTGCGCCGAAATGACGGCGTTTGCCGCACAACTGGAGACCTCGGAGCAGGTCGCTCTGGCTCCGGGCGCGACCGGGCGCTTCTCGCCACGGTGCTCGGCCGGGCAGCCACTCGCGATGGGGTGGGACGCCGGCACCGCCCGAGCGGTCTCGGCCCTACCACTCGCTCAGGGCGGCGCCTTTGCGGTCCGGGCCGGCGGACTAGCGACCAGCGCCCGCGGATACCTGCTGTGCGCCGACGCGGACTCGGGCACAGCGATCACCCGATACCGCGGCTCGACCAAGTCGATCGTGGGCGGCAAGGAACGAACCGCCAGCGCCTTGTGTCCCGCGGGGCAGCAGCCGGTCGGAGGCGGCTTTGTCGCCACGTCGGGACTCGGCGGCCGGCTAGCTGAGGTATCCATCCGGTCGGCCGCGCCTGCCGATAATCGCTACACGGTGGCGGCCGCCGCGCCACCTCGCGGCGCCGACGTGCAGCTCACGGTCTACGCGCTGTGCGTGCCCAGCCCCTGAGGTCGCCAAAGCGGGCTACGACCCAGGGAGCGAAGGCCATGGCCGCAAGGTCGAACCACCCGTAACCGCCGGCCGCTCCGCTTGGCGGGTTGCCGATCGATACCAACCCGGTCGGGTCGTAGGCCTGCCAGGTCCACGTACCCAAGGCGGTGCCGAGCACCTCGAGATACGTCACCATCACGAAGGCTCCGACATAGAGCGACCGGTTGCGCCCCAACCACATGAATCCGACCAGGCAGACGTACCAAAAGGCGCCGAGCGCATCGGCGCGCGCAGCCAGCGGCGACAAGCCCCACAAGGCGTAGAGCCCACCGAAAACCAGGGTCAGGGTGACCGCCCCGCGTTCGTGGAGGCGGAGCCAACGTGTGCGGCCAAGGGCGAGCGCGGCCAAATAGATGAGGCCGTGACCAGGCGGAACAAACGAGGGAATGTTGTCCAATCGATAGACATAGACCTCGAGGCCGGCCGAAAAGGTGTATTCGACCAGCGTCGCGAACACCACGACCACGGCCACTTGCGCGCGAACGACTCCCGTCTGGAAGACGAGGAGAAGACCCAAGACGAGCCAGGTACCCACCCCCAACCAGCTTTGCTGGACCGCGCTTGCACTGCGATCGAGACCAAGCACGAGGGGCACCCAGAGCGCCACGATCGTGGCCACCAGCGGGTTGGGAAACGCATGATGCAGCGAACGCGTCGGCCGAGCGCGCTCTAGGACCGTCATCCCGCCATGCTGCCAGGGTCGTTTACATCGCGGCGGGGGACAGACACGATGGAGGTTCCGACTCCAGGAGGCTGCGATGAAGGTCCGCGAGGCAATGAGCGAGTCCGTGCTCACGGTCGGCCCCGCTCACACGTTGCGCGAGGCCAGCAAGGCCATGGTGGACAGACACGTGGGGGCGGCAGTTGTCGAAGATCCGGACGGGGAAGGCGCAGGAATCGTCACCGAGCGAGACATCCTGCGAGCCCTCGCCGAAGGCACAGACCCCGATACCGAGTCGGTGGGCACGCATGTGACCTCCGAGATCGTGTACGCAAGCCCCAACTGGACTCTGAGCGAAGCGGCCGAAGCCATGCTTCGGGGTGGTTTTCGGCACCTGGTCGTGATGGACGAAGGCGAAGTTGTCGGCGTCCTCAGCGTGCGCGACATCGTCCGTCAGTGGAATCTCGACCACACGGCCTAACAGCGGTCAGTCCGTTCCTTCGCGCTCCGCCAGTTCAGGTCCGCCCGCGGGATCCAGCAGCCAGCGCAGCATCCTCGGCCACGGCCCGTAGCCGGACTCGATATTCAGATGTCTCCCGGCTGAGATCACTACCGTTCTCAAGCCTGACGCCTGATAGTCCAGCGGGTCCGCGCGCCAGGGATCGTCTCCCCCAAGCACAAGATCGGTTCGCGTCGCCGCCCGACTCAACGTCCCCTCATCCAACGGGCCTGCCGGCAGCCGCGGAAAAGCCGATGCAGTCTCGGCCAGGCCCGGCGGCGCCACCAGGATCACCCGGTCCGCCAACAGCCGATCCGTCTTCGCGGCCAGGTGGGCCCACAGGTGGCAGGCCAGGGAGTGACAAACGACGATCCGCCCCTGTGCGTCCTGCGCATCCAGGTGAGTAGACACCTCACCAGACCAAGCTTCCAGGTCCGGTGTGTACGGGTCGGGCAACGCCGGGTAGCTCACCGCAAGACCCTCGGCGGCGAGCTCGTGGGCCAACCAGGTCTGCCAGTGCCCAGGCCTGTTCCCCTCGTACCCATGCAGGATCAGCACCGACATCGGCTGCTGTCCCGGCCGGGTCATAGCCGTGAGACCAGTCGCATCGGTAGGCCGCCCCTCGGTCGGATGGTGACCAGCGCGTCCGGCTGCGGACGGGTGTCGCCCACCGCGTCCAGCTCGTACTCCTGGCTGACCCGAGCCAGCACGATGGCCGCCTCGAGCAGGGCGAAATCGCGCCCGATACACAGCCGCGGGCCGGAGCCGAAGGGCGCATACGCCGCTCGCTGAGCTGGGCCTCTGGCCCCCTCGCCGAAACGGCCCGGGTCGAAACGCTCGGGGTCCGGCCACACATCCGGCCGTCGGTGCAAGGAATAGGGGCAGAGGATCACCAGGGCTCCGGCCGGAATCGCGACACCCGAAAGCAGGTCCACTTCAAGGGCGCGCCGGGTCACGACCCAGGCTGGCGGATACAGCCGCAGGGTCTCGTCGAAGACTTGGCGAGTCCACGTCAACGCGCCGTAGTCCTGCCAGGCTGGGCGGCGCGCTTCGGGAGCCCGCCCCAGCACCGTGTCCACCTCATCGAAGAGCCTCTGTCGATGCCCGGGGTGCGCCGCCAACAGGTCCCAACTCCAGGTCAACGCGGAGGCGACGGTCTCGTGACCGGCCACCAGCGTGGTCACGACCTCGTCTCGCACCTGGTCATCGGACAGCCCGGATGCGAGGAGCAGAGCCAGCAAGTCCTCGCCCGCCTCGGGGGCGGCCCGTCGTCGGCGCACCAGCTCGAAGACTGCACGGTCCAGAGTCTGGAGGGATCGGCGCATCCGTCGGTTGCCCGGCGTAGGGACGGACAGAGGCAGCGCGAGCGGGTTCTGCGCCCGGGACACGACTTGGTCGAGTGCCACGAGCACTGCATCGACCAAACTCCGCGCGAGCCCGCCGAGGTCAGTGGAGAACAACGCCTCCCCCACCACTTCGAGAGCCGTACGCATCATTTCGTCGTCGATATCGATCTCGGAGCCTGGAGGCAGCGCATCCCAACGTCTCAGCATCGCGTCGGTGGCCGTGACCACGGTTTCCACCAACGGGCCAAGGGAGGAGTGATGAAACGCGGGCTGTTGGATCCGTCGGTTGGTGCGCCACGGCTCATAGTCCGCGGTGAGCAGCCCCTGCCCCGTGACCAACGCCAATGAGTCGTACTGCACTGTCCGCTTGCCGTAGGCCCGGTGGTTGTCTCGAAGCACGCGCTGGACGGCGGCCGGATCATCGACGAAGAAGACGTTTTGGCGCGGAATCGGAAACTGCACCACGTCGCCGAGCTCTGCCGAGGTCTCGGTAAGGAAGCGCAACGGTTCTCGGCGCATCGCCACGGCGTGGCGCAACATCCAGCCCCCGGTCGGACGTGCCGGCTCACGCGCCATGTCCGGACCCTATGCGGGTCGGGCTATCTCGAAGCCACCACCTGGACCGTGGCCATCGAGGGATCGGCGGCGTAGGCCACCCGAACGCCCTGATCGGCGGCGGCGGCCAACGCAGCCAGCAGCCCGGTAGTCAGGACCTCGCCGGGGACGATGGCAGGAATGCCCGGCGGATACGGGGCCACCAACTCCGCCGCTATCCGCCCACCGGCTCGGCTCGCGCTGACCGTTTCGTGGGACGCGAAGAAGGCGTCCCTCGGCGTCATGGCTGCCTCGGGCGTGGTTCCTTCACCCAGCCACGCGGGAGCCACGACCGATCGGGGCGCGCCTCGGTTTCGCTCGATGGAAGCGATCAAAGCGTCGATGAAGGGACTCACGGTGGATGCGGAGTCGGCCATCGTGACCGTCGCCACGATCGTGTCGCGATCAGCCAGCTCGAGCGCGAAACCCTGACCCTGCAGGTCATCCTCCACGGCGAACCCGTCCGAACCCGTGCCACTGAGACCAACCGCGATCCGGGTGGGGTCGATGGACTCCGCGGGGCCGGCCATCACCCGCAGGCCCGGGACCCCAGCCAGTCTGGTCCGGGCCTCTTCAACCAGGTCGATCGTTCGGCCGAGCAAGGTCCTTCCGTCGCGTTCGAGCACCGCCCGGGCCGCATCGATGCTCGCCAGGATCGTGCCGGACGGGCTGGTGGTGAGGGTGGCCTCGAACGCTCGGTCGAGACGATCCCGGTCCAGGCGTATCGTCCGGGCACAAACGAGCGCGGCCTGGGTGTAAGCAGGGAGCGCCTTGTGCGCACTCGTGACCATGGCATCGGCGCCACAGCTGAGCGCATGCGGAGGAAGGCTGGGGTGAAATCCGAGATGCGCCCCCCAGGCCTGGTCCACGATGACGGGCAGTCCCGCCGCGTGGGCGGTGTCGATCAACCACGGCAGATCCGAGCGGGCCCCGCCGTATCCCGGCTCGACCAGGAAGACGCCCTTGGCGTCCGGGTGTTCGGCCAGGGCCGCGGCCAACCGAGGGCCCGGCATCCCCGCGGGGAGCCCAGTCACGGGATCCACCTCCGGCTGGATCCACACTGGATTCAACCCAGCCAGGACAAAACCCATGAGCAGCGAACGGTGAACCGCCCGGGTGGCGATGACCGTATCGCCGGGCTGCCCCAGGGCCAGCGCCATCGCCTGGTTGCCATGCGTAGAGCCCTGGACTGAGAAGCGGCACCAGTCGGCTCCCCACAGGTCAGCAGCCCGGGACTCGGCCGCTCTCAGGTCAGCCGGCGCGTCCCGCATGCTTGAGACCCCTCCGTACATCGGGACGTCGCCACCGACCACAGGGCCGACCAGATCGGTCATTCCCTTGTGACCCGGAATCACAAAGGGTCGGGCTCCGGTGGTGCGATGACGCTCCCAGGCCTGGGCGAGCGGCGCGTCCAGCGGATCGGGCATTGCGGCTCCTTCGGGTCAGGTCGCCAATCTAGGTCTTCGCGGTACGGAGCGCCTGCGCCAACGCAAGGGCTCGTTCCTGCTCACGGGTCCACGCGGTGGCGTACCAGCCCCCCTGAGCCAGGAGCGTGCTGTGCGGTCCCCGCTCAGTGACCTCGCCAGCTCGCAGCACGACGATCTCGTCCACCTGATCGAGTCCGGACAGCCGGTGCGTCACAAGGAGGCAGGAGCGGTCGGCGGTCAGGGCGAGCACGTCCGCAGTGAGGGCGTCGGCGGCCTCGACATCCAGATGCTCGGTGGGCTCATCCAGGAGCAGGATCGGGAAGTCCGCGAGCAGCGCGCGGGCCAACGCCAGGCGCTGTCGTTGCCCCCCGCTTAGCCTGCTGCCTCGCTCGCCCACGGGGGTGTCCAGACCAAGCGGGAGCGAGTCCAGCCAGACCGCCAGGCCCACGCGCTCCACCACCGCAGTCAGCTCATCGACGGCCGCGCACGGGCGAGCGATCCGCAGGTTTTCTGCCACTGTGCTGTCGAAGATGTGCGCGTCCTGCGCACACAGCCCCACGATACGGCGGACGTCCTCTCCCGCCAGATTCTTGAGTTCCCTCCCGGCCAGCCGAACCGATCCCGTGTATTCGACAAACCTCAGGAGCGACGCTACGAGGGTGGTCTTCCCGCTGCCGCTCGGGCCAACGACCGCCAGCCGGGACCCGGCGGCAAGTTCCAGGTCAAGGGATGCGAGCGCCGCTGGGGCGCCGTCCGCCCACCGGACCGTGAGACCCCGGATCACAAGATCGTGGCCGCCTCCTGAGTTGACGGCCAGCGGCGCATCGGGTTCGGCCACCGGGTCGGGGTGATCGAGGATGGCGGTCAACCGGGTGGCGGAGGAGCGGACGCTCACGAGTGCCAAAGCCGCAGCGGGCAGCCCGACCACTGCCTCGTACGCTGCGAGCGGCAGGAGCACGAGCACCGCAAGATTGACCCCCTCCAGGCGACCATCGCCGACCGCGGGTATCGCCACGAGCAACGATCCGATGACGGCGAGGCCAGCCAAGACCACGCCGAGGCCGGCGCCGAGGCCTGCGCTGCCTGCGACCCGACCGGTCAGCTCGGTCAATCGGCGATCGCTGGCCCGGATCCGGGCCAGCGCGTCCGCACCCGCCCCGGTGGCCATCACGTCGGGTGCCCCGTGCAGCAACTCGCGAATCTGGGCCGACAGTTCGCCCTTAGCCTCAGCTGTGGCGCTTTGGGCTCGCCGTGCGCCCCTCACGGTGGCCCACGGAACGATCGTGGCACCGAGAACGAGGACAATCAAAAGCACGGCGCCAGCGGCGGGCAGCAGCCACCACGCCACGGCGACCGAGACGCCTCCCGCCACGAGCGCGGTGGCGGCTGGGAGAGCGATCCGAAGGCCGAGGTCTTGGACTGCGTCGACGTCGGTAACCATCCGAGCCAGCAGGTCCCCGCGCCGGAATTCAGCAAGCCCGTGCGGCGCCAACCGTTCCAAGCGCTCCCACACCTGGACCCGAAGGCCGGAGAGGGCACGAAACACCGCGTCGTGGGAGACCAACCGCTCGGCGTAGCGGAAGAAGCCGCGGCCGATCCCGAAGGCACGCACGAAGACGATGGCCACAGTCAGCGAAAGGACGGGCGGCTGCAGCGACGCCTCAGAGATGAGGTAGCCGCTCAGGGCCATCAGCCCGATGGCGCACAGCGTGGCGGCGGCCCCTAACAGGGCTGCCACGACGAGTTCCCGGCGTGCGGGGCGCAGAGTCGAGGCCACCCGGCGAACCGGGCCGGCCGAGGTATCGGCGAGTGTCTTCATGCCTTCTCGGTCCATGCGGGCGCCGGAGGAACCATGCTTGCCAGCGCCTCCTCTTGGAGCTGGGACCCGGGCTCAGCGCGGCCCCCTGGGTCGGGCATGACCACGACCTGATCGGCAAGGCCTACGAGCGCGGGTCGGTGCGCCACCACCACGACGGTTCGACCCTCATCGCGCAACCGACGCACGACATCGACGACGAGGTCTTCCGTCGGGCCGTCGAGCGCCGCACTTGGTTCGTCGAGCAGGACCAGTTCGGCCGGACGGCACAGCGTCCGAGCCAGAGCTACCCGCCGGATTTGGCCCGCGGAGAGCCCGACCCCTCCCTCACCCACCCGCGTGTCCAGTCCGGCCGGTAATGTGGCCCGGACCTCCGCATCGGTCAGGTCGAGCCCGGCGGCGGCCAGGGCCGAGTTGACCTCGGTCTCGGCAGCCTCTGGCGCGGACAGGCGTACGGCTTCGCGAAGAGTCCCCGCTGGCAAGTACGGCGACTGAGGCAGGTACGACACGTGGGTGCGCCAGGTCTCCGGATCCAAGTCGGAGACGGCGACGGCGTGCTGGCCGCCGTCCTGCAGGCTGATCGACCCGGAGTCAGCGGCTGCAAAGAGCAGCAGTGCGGCTAGGCACGTGCTTTTGCCGGATCCGCTGCTGCCGACGAGCGCCGTCACGGTGCCGGGATCGAGCACCAGGTTCAGCCCGGCGACAGCCGCCTCGGGCCGCCCCGGGTAGCGCACCACGAGGTCGTCCACCCGCAGGGTCGCGTGAGTGAGATCCGGCACGTCCATTCGCGTCCCTCGGGCCGGAGGCTGAGCCTCGAGCAACTCGAAGACGGCGTCGGCGGCTCCGACTCCCTCGGCCGCTGCGTGATAGTGCTGGCCCACCAGCCGGATCGGCAGGTAGGCCTCAGGGGCCAACAGCAGCGCCGTGAGTCCCGCTTGGAGCGTCATGCCGCCGTAGACCAGACGCAGCCCGATCGCCACGGCAACCAGGGCCACGGACAGGGTCGCCACGAACTCCAGCGTCAAGGCGGACAAGAACGACACGCGCAAGACACCCATCGTCGAGCGGCGGTACCGCTGCCCCACATCAGCGATCGAGGTCGCCTGCGCTCGAGCCCGCCCAAACACTTTCAGCGTGGGGAGCCCGGCTACGACATCGAGGAAGTGCCCGGACAAGGTCGCCAGCGTGGCCCATTGCCGATCGACCTGGCGCCTGGTGAAGGAACCGATGACGACCATGAACAGCGGGATCAGCGGAACAGTCACAGCCACGAGTAGGGCCGACAGCGGGTCCTGAGTGAGGATCGCGACGATCACCGCGACCGGAACGATGCAGGCCAAGACGAGCTGCGGAAGGTAGCGGGAGAAATAGGCGTCGAGTGCGTCGATCCCACGTGTGAGCAACGTCGTGAGTTCCCCAGAGCGGGTCCCCGTGAGCCACACCGGACCGAGCCGATGCAGGTGGTCGAGGGCAGCGCCACGCAACTCGAACTTGGCCAGGGCCGAGGCCCGATGAGCGTTGCGCTCGGTCAGCCAAGCCATGGTCCCACGGGCCATCACGATCCCCAGCAGGAGGACGAGTGGACCGCGCACGGACCTCAGATCGGCGCCGTCCTGGAAGGCCGCGACGACGACGCCGGCAAGCACGAACGCTTGCACGATCACTAGCACAGCGGTGAGGGCCCCGAGGCCGACACTGAGCCCAAGAAAGCGTCGCGTGCTCCGCGTGTACCGAAAGAGCCTGGGATCAACCGCTCGCACGAACGCATTGTCGCGGACCGGTTCGCTGAGCCCGGCGGCGGGCCGATGCGTCTAGGACCAGGCGGATGACCACAGGGGGCTGGACAAAGTTAGGGGATAACCCTGATGCCTCGCCCGGGGCTGGCCATCACGATCAACTCAACTCCCCACCCCCGGGGGGACCGAACAAGGAGAAACCCATGTCCTGGATACGACGATCGATCTTCGGAGCGGTGATGGTCTTCCTCGGGCTCGGCTTGATGACCGCCCCGGCCAGTGCCGCGCCCCTTCCCGACAACGTGTACCAGCCGCCCAAGCCCTTCAGCTATGACGGGTCCTATGTCAACAAGGACTGCAAGGGCGCGAAGTACAAGGTCACCTACAAGGGCAAAGGGGTCGAGTGGATTCTCAACGTCCCCGGCAGTGACGGACAGGCATTCCTAGCTAACAACAAGAACAAAGGCGGAGAGGTCTGGAAGAACAAGAAGACCGGCAAGTGGTTCACCGTTTCCTGGGACACGATCTTCCAGGAGACCGGGGCGACCTTCGTGCCCAACGACGAGGTTCCCGCCGAGTTGATTCCAGAGGAAGGTTTGGTCGGCCCGGTCTACCTGTTCACCGCACTGGAGACCGGTAAACCCTTCACCGTACGCAAGGCCAACGGGAAGCTTGTGTTGCAGGACAAGGGAACGGTGTTCTTCGAGTCACTGCAGGACACGCTCGGCGATCACGAGCCGGGCTCCACGGAGCTGGACTTCCAGGTCGTCGCGCAACGGGGCTCGTTCCCCGGCGACGATGTCAATCTGTGCAAGCTCGCGAAGCGGCTGACCACCTGATCCATGTAGCGCGGTAGGCCGAACTCAAGGCTTGATCCCCGACTCGTGGTGGGCCGGGGATCAAGCCTTGATGCGCTCGTTCTTGGGGTCGTAGAGCGGTCGAAGTGAGGCCACGGCGGGGTACTTGGTCCCGGCGATGTCGATCTGCCAGGTTCCCCCGTCGAGCCATGCCTGATCGATCGCCACATCAGCTTCGATCATCGCCAGCCCGACGGCGCCGCCCAGGGTGAAGCCGTACGACGCCGCGCGGATGTAGCTGATCCCGACCCCGTCGCGCAGGACCGGCTCGGCGTGGAACATCAGGGGCTCGGGATCAGTGACCAGGAACTGCACGAGCCGCTTACGCGGTGCCCCCACGGCCTTCTGCGCCAGCACCGCTTCCCGCCCGATGAATCCATCTGGCTTGTCCAGGGACACGGCGAAACCGAGACCAGCCTCGAGGACCGTGTCTGTGTTGTCGATGTCATGGCCGTAGTCGCGGTAGCCCTTCTCCATCCGCAAGCTGGCCAGCGCCTTGAGGCCGGCATGCCGCAGCCCGTACGCCTCCCCTGCTCCGACGATCCGGTCGTAGACGTGGGCCGCCTGCTCGGTGGGGACATAGAGCTCGTAGCCCAACTCCCCCAGGTAGGTGATGCGCACGCACAAGACCCGTGCGTAACCGATCTCGATCTCGCGAGCCGTACGGAACGGAAAGGCCGCGTTGGACAGGTCCGCGGACGTGAGCGACTGGAGCAGCTCCCTTGATCGTGGCCCCTGCACATTCAGTTGGGCGAATCCCGAGGTCACGTCGGTGACGAACGCGTGGGCGTCGCCGATCTGCCTGCGCATCAACGTCTCGACGTGCCGGTGCGCCGTATCCGAGGCGACAACCCAAAAACTGTCGTCGGCCAACTTGGTGACCGTCAGGTCGGCCTCGAGTCGTCCGAGTTCATTGAGCCACTGCGTATAGGTGATGCGACCGGACTCACCGTCGATGTCGCCCGCGGACAGCTGATTGAGGACGCGCCCCGCGTCGCGCCCCTGCATCCGGAACTTGGCCATGAAGGACATGTCCATGGCGATGACCCCGTTGCGCGCCGCCTCATGCTCCTCACGCCAGTACGGGAACCAGTTCTGTCGCCCCCAAGACAGCGCGTCGACGACCGGCTCGACGCCCTCGGGGGCAAACCAATCGGCGCCTCTCCCAGCCGCTGACATCCCGGAAGTACGCGCCCTGCTCGACCAATCGGTCATGAAGCGCCGACACCTTGGCGCCACGTGCTGTCTGCATGGACTTGGTCGG
>CAWKPB010000009.1:0-192151 GCA_963851405.1 uncultured Actinomycetota bacterium
TCTGCTTGCGCATCTCCCGGTCCGAGAGGAGCCGCGCACGACGCATCCAGAACCGTCGTGTCTGCTCGCCCCAGCAGGATCCTTGAAGGGACAAGATCGCCATGGTGGAGGCCACTTTGATGCAGGCAGGCAACCGCCCCTGCGATCGGCGCAAGACAAGCACTCGCCTCGGGCAGTCGCATCGCCCCGATCCGCTCGTTTCGACGATCCAAGCCAAGACCGGAGACATAGGGAATCAGCGTCCACGACTGGCCCGACGCGTCGGCGACCACGCCCTGCAGCGGTAGCAGCGCAGGATGATCAGGCAGGTCTGCTGCTGCCGCTCCGGGCCGAGCGACCAACCAGGTCTGATCATCACCCTTGACCAACCAGGGGCTCCAAGGACCGGAGCCGAGAGGCCGCACGATCGTGAGGCCGATGAATTGGGGGCCGGAGGTGCCTGGCTCGGGCATCGCACCAGCCTGCCGCGTTCGAGAGCGACGAGGCCTGCGTTGTCCACAGGCCCGCGACTGGCAGACTCGGCGCGTGACCACCACCCCTCGTGTCTTGGCCACCAGCGGTGGCTTCTTGGCAACCGGTCGTTACCGCGGAATCGAACCAGGACCCCTGCTGATCGAGGGATTGCGCCTCACCGGCAAGGACCGGCCCACGGTGTGCCTGGTCATGACCGCCAGCAGCGACAACCCCGAATACCTCCTCTCCAGCTACGACGCCTTCCGGGGGTGGTCCGTGGACGTCACGCACCTGCGGCTGGCGAACATGCCCAACGGCGATCCCCGCGAGCTGGTCCTGGGGGCAGACCTCATCTGGGTGGGGGGTGGCTCGGTTGCGAACCTGCTGGAGCTGTGGCGCCTGCATGGCATCGACACCCTGATGGCCGAAGCCTGGCAGGCCGGAGTGATCCTCTCCGGGGTGAGTGCTGGCTCGTTGTGTTGGCACGTCGGGGGCACCACGGACTCATTCGGACCCGAGCTGCGACCGGTGACCAACGGGCTGGCCCTGCTCCCTTACGGAAACGGTGTCCACTACGACTCTGAGGCGCAACGCCGACCGCTCATGCACGAACTCGTGCGCTCGAGTGTCCTGCCGACCTCTTATGCCACGGACGACCGGGTAGGGATCCTCTACGAAGGCACCGAGCCGGTCCGGGTCATCTCCGAGACAGATTCCACCGGTCCGAGCGCCTACCGCATCGAATCGGCAGCCGGCCAAGCCGTCGAGACGCGGCTTGAACCAGGACCTATCAACTAGCGATCCGGACCAACTAGAGCGGTTCGGGTACGGGGTGCTCCACGTGTTCGTGATCGACGTCCTGGTGCCCGAGCGTGGATGGCCACCAGATGCGGCGGCCGATGTCGTAACTAAGCGCCGGCACCAGGATCGAACGAACGACGATGGTGTCAAGAAGAACTCCGAACGCCACGACGAAGCCGATCTGCGCCGTGAAGACCAAGGGCAAGGTGAACAGCACGGCAAAAGTCGCGGCCAGGACGACTCCGGCCGAAGTGATGACGCCTCCTGTCACGGCCAGGCCACGCAGAATCCCTGGTCGGGTACCGATTCGGATCGATTCTTCGCGCACGCGGGTCATGAGGAAGATGTTGTAGTCGATCCCTAGCGCGACCAAGAAGATGAAGGCAAAGAGCGGGAACGAGCTATCCGCCCCGGCGAAACCGAAGACATGAGTGAACACGTAGGCGGAAACGCCCAGTGCAGCCAGGAAGGACAAGATCACGGTCGCGATCAGCAGGACAGGGGCAAGCACGGACCGCAACAAAATCATCAGAATGACAAAGACCACCAGCAGCACCAACGGAATCACGACTCGGCTGTCTCGCCGACTGGCGTCCTGAACATCTTGTTGGACAGCCGTGGTTCCGCCCACCAGAACGTCTGTTGACACCTCGTCCAGCGCCTCACGCAGCCGCTGCGTGGTCTGCGCCGCAGCGGGGCTGTCAGGAGCGTCGTTCAAGGTGAACTGCACGGCGACCAGGTCCCCCGCCGTCCGCGGCTCCCCGGCCGGTCCAGCGATTCCGGGGTCCTCCACCCCAAGCGCAAGGATGTCCTCGGCCTGGGAGGCCGGACCGATCACGATCACCGGACTCCCGGTGCCAGCGGGAAAGTGTTTGGCTATCAGTTCCTGGCCCTCGACTGACTCAGGCTTGTTTCGGAAGGCATCGCTTTGCGCGAGTCCGTCGGCCTCCAGGTTGACCACGTTGAGCGCGAGGATGCCCAACACCAGGGCCGTCGCTACCCAGACGACGCGTGGTCGCCCGGAGATGATTGATCCGATGCGAGCAAAGAAGCCCTGTTCCTGGTGGACCTCCGATGGATAACGCGGGACGAGTGGCCAAAACGCCCATCGACCGACGATGACGAGCAGCGCCGGCAGCAGGGTAAGCATCGCGAGCAAGGCGCAGCCGACACCGATCGCCGTGACCGGTCCCAGTGCTCGGCTGGACTCGACTTCCGCGGCCAACAAGCAAAGCAGCCCGATGGCGACCGTCGCTGCGGAGGCGACAATGGCCGGCCCGGCTTTGTGCAGCGCCTCGGCCATGGCTTCGTGCCGGTCGTCGTGGCGATGCAGCTCCTCGCGGTAGCGCGCGACGAGGAGCAGGGCATAGTCAGTCCCAGCCCCGAACACGAGGACTGTGAGGATGCTGGCCGTCTGCCCGTTGACAACGAAGATGTCCGCGTTGGCGAACAGGTAGACCACACCCTGAGCGAGGGTGAGGCCGGCGAAGACCGAAAAGACCGGGAAAGCCCACAGGATCGGACTGCGGTAGGTGATCAGCAAGATGATGATGACCACGACAGCAGCGAGGCCCAGCAAACGTGCATCGAGGGTCTCGAAGACCTTGATGAAGTCGCCCTGGATCCCCGCCGGCCCGTCGACCTTGACCACCAGTCCGTCCGATTGGGTGACCAATGCTCGCATGGCATCGATCTCGCCTCCGAGCGCGAAACCGTCCGTCGACAACAGGGGCACGACGATCTCGAGTGCTTCCCCGTCTTGGGACGGGATCACGGCAGGGACCGTCCCGACGATGGTGAGTTCCGGGGAGTCGACGAACGCCTGTCGATCGGACTCGACCGCCGCGACGTCCGCAGCGGTGACTCCGCCGTTCCTGGCGTAGATCACCACCGCGGGCAGCGTGTCTTCGCCCTGGAACTGCCGGAGCTGCTCGATGACGAGGACCGACTCTGCAGTACTCGGCAGATAGGAGTCAGCGTTGTTGACCTGCGCAGAGTTGAGCTTGGCCGACAGCGGGCCTAAGGCGGCCAAGGCCAACACCCACAGCATCAAGACCAGCCACTTCGAACGACGTCCGCAAACCAAGCGCGCGAGCTGTTGTCCCCCGCTCATCTGTGGCTCCGTTTCCCGCGCTCACCCGTAACTGCCTTGGCCCTCAAACCAGGGCCCGCGGCACCGCCGACGGACCTGAATTCCACCCGAATGGACCCTAGCGGAGCCTGAATGAGCGTGGACGAGACGGAACCGCGACACACGTGTGACGCCCCGGCGATGGAACTGCGCGAGCAAACCGCGGATAGTCAAGAGACCGGGAGGCCCACCCTCCCAACAACTGAGGAGGTTGTGATGACGCTCATGGCAGGTGACGCCACCACTGCTCCATCCGCTCCCGCCCTCAACTCGCAGCCCTCGCTCGTTGACAACGCCTCTGTCCCATCCATCCCCGCTCCCCGCGTCTCAGCGGATGAATTCGATATGGCCCGCCTGGACCAGGTCTTGTCCGTCGAGGCTCCCACCGCTGTCTGGTGGGCCGATGCCGCGAAGCTGCTGGATCATCTGAGCGACCGGATGTTCGAACACCGGACCACGGTTGAGGGGCCGCACGGGCTGCATCAAGAACTCATCGATACCCAGCCCCGCCTCGCGCCGGCCGTTGACCGTCTTGAGCGCGACCACGCCGAGCTGGCGGACCGGATGGTCGCCGCCCGCCTGTTGGTCGGTGAGCGAGCCGGCGATCCGGACGGGGTCGGCACGGTCCTTGCCTCCCTCACCGAGATTCGCGATCAGCTCAACGCCCATCAGCGCCGGGCCAACACGGTCCTGCACGACGCGCACTGCGTGGACATCGGCGGAGAGTGATCGCGGCGCCCTGACGCCCACGAGCAACCTAGGCTGGGGGACGTGCACAACCCGCCTGCCCTGAGTCTGCGCGTTCAACGCATGGACCTTGGGACCCGGCTCATTCCCTACGGCGAGGCCTGGGATGAGCAGCGCCGCCTCCACGCAGCCGTGGCCGAGGGACGGGAGCCGGACACCGTGCTCCTCCTGGAACACGAGGCCGTATTCACGGCTGGACGTCGCGTCCAAGCCTGGGAGCGCCCCACCGACGGCACCCCGGTGGTCGATGTCGATCGTGGAGGCACCATCACCTGGCACGGCCCCGGCCAGCTCGTCGGCTACCCGATCGTGACCTTGCCAGCGCCGTACGACGTGGTCGGACATGTCCGTCGTCTCGAGCGAGCCCTGATGGCGGCGTGTGCTGATCTGGGTTTGACCACCACGCAGGTCGAAGGACGATCGGGCGTCTGGATCACCGCCGATGACCAGGGGCCGGACCGCAAGATCGCCGCCCTAGGGATACGGGTCGCCCGGGGCGTCACCATGCACGGGTTCGCACTGAACTGCGAGTGCGATCTTGGGTCCTTTGGGCGGATCGTCCCGTGCGGAATCACCGATGCCTCGGTCACGTCGCTCAGCGCGGAACTCCAGCGAACCGTGTCTGTTCTCGAAGTCGCCCCGGTGGTCACAGCCCGCCTCACCGAAGTCCTTGGCACGGCCGACTCAGCCGTAGGGTGGAGCGCGTGACCGTCACCTCGGAGGGCCGACGCCTGCTGCGCGTCGAGGCGAAGAACTCCGAGACGCCCATCGAACGCAAACCGTCCTGGATCAAGACGACCATGCGGACCGGGCCGGAATTCACCGCTCTCAAGGGCCTGGTCGCGCGTGAAGGCCTGCATACGGTGTGCGAAGCGGCCGGCTGCCCCAACATCTACGAATGCTGGGAGGACCGGGAAGCCACCTTCCTCATCGGTGGCGACCAGTGCACCCGGCGGTGCGACTTCTGCCAGATTGACACCGGAAAACCGCAGCCCCTCGACCGCGATGAACCACGGCGGGTAGCCGAGTCCGTGCGGACCATGGAACTGCGGTACGCCACCGTTACCGGGGTGGCACGAGACGACCTCCGCGACGGGGGGGCCTGGCTGTACGCCGAAACCGTGACGCTCATTCACGCACTCAATCCTGGCACCGGTGTGGAACTGCTCATCCCGGACTTCAACGGCGAGCCCGACCTGTTGGCATCAGTCTTCGCGACGACCCCGGAGGTCCTCGCTCACAACGTGGAAACCGTGCCGCGCGTCTTTCGACGGATCCGGCCCGGGTTCGACTATGAGCGATCGCTGGGCGTGATCAGCCAAGCGCGCGCGGCTGGCCTCGTGACCAAGTCCAATCTCATCCTTGGCCTGGGCGAGACCTCCGCTGAAGTGATCGACTCGCTGGCCGACCTTCGTGCCGCAGGCTGTGAGCTGGTGACGATCACCCAGTATCTGCGCCCATCAGCGAGGTTCCACCCTGTCGAGCGCTGGGTGCGCCCCGAGGAGTTCGTCGAGCTCGGTACCAAGGCGGAGGAGATGGGCTTTGCCGGTGTCCTGAGCGGCCCCTTGGTAAGGAGTTCCTACCGGGCCGGACGCCTCTATGCGCAAGCCATCGACCGTCGCGCCCGCGACAACCGGTCAGGAGTGGCCGATGACTGATCCGTACGGCGCCGCATGAAGCGGCGCGCGACCACCGGTGACCGGCCCGAACGCGACTTGGTCTATCCGCCCGTTTTGGTCGCCGCCCGCGCGGCCTTCTTCAGTTTGGGTCTCGACTTCACCGTGTCCGGGAGCGAGAACATCCCGCGCGAGGGAAGCGCGCTCCTGGCGATCAACCACACTGGCTGGCTTGACTTCACCTTCGCCGGCTACGCGGCTCACCCCTCTCGACGCCTTGTGCGTTTCATGGCCAAGCAGAGCATCTTCGACGCACCCGTTGCCGGCCCACTGATGCGAGGGATGAAGCACATCCCCGTCGATCGCGAAGCTGGGGCCGCGGCGTACCGTGAGGCCGTCACCGTGCTTCGACAGGGCCAGATTGTTGGGGTCTTTCCGGAAACGACGATCTCGCGTTCCTTCGAGTTGTTGCCGTTCAAGACCGGGACAGCCCGGATGGCGGTGTCCGGGAAGGCGCCGATTCTCCCCGTGGTGATCTGGGGCTCCCAGCGCGTATGGACGGCCGGACGACGCCGAGCCGTGGCTCCCTACCGAATCCCGATCAGCATCGATGTCCTCCCGCCGATGACGGTCACCCGCGGGGACGACGCCGAAGAGGTGACCGCCCAACTTAGGGCGACCATGGAGGTGGCGCTGCACGCAGCGCAGGAGCGATACCCCGCGCAACCCAGGAGCGAGGCTGACCGGTGGTGGCTTCCCGCACGTCTGGGTGGTGCGGCTCCAACGCCTGAGGAGGCGGAGAAGATCGCCGTACGACGGGCGGCCGAACGGGCGGCGCGCCTGGCCGCCGAAGCCCCGAGCGACCAGTCATCGACCGGCGGGCCGGACCAGGGCTGACGCCCCGTACCCTGGACTCACTATGGCGAAGGAACCGAAGCCCAAGAAGATGGGGCGTATCGCGCAGTTACGGCAGGCGTACGCCATGACCCGGCCGAATGACCCGCAGCTGCCGTGGGTTCTCGCAGCCCTCTTCGTTGGCGTCTTTGTCGCGATCCTGGCGCTCGGTTTTGTGCTGAACAATCCGTGGACCCTGGGGCTCATCGGCCTCATGGTCGCCACCTTGGCCACCATGTTCGTGTTCAGTCGCCGCGTGGAGAAGGCGGCCTTTAGCTCCATCGAAGGTCAGCCCGGCGCTGCCGCAGCGGTTCTCAACACCCTCCGCCGTGGATGGACCGTGACACCGGCCGTCGCCGTAACGCGCAATCAGGACATCGTGCATCGCGTCACGGGACGCCCCGGCGTCGTCCTGGTCGCCGAGGGTCGCCCCAGCAGCGCCGCCAATCTGCTTACTGCCGAGCGGAAGCGGGTGGCGCGGGTGCTCGGGGACGCCCCTGTGCACGAGTTCCTGGTGGGCGACGGCGACGGGCAAGTTCGGTTGAAAAAGCTGTCGCGAACGATTCAGAAATTGCCGCGGACTCTGCGTCCACCGGAGGTTTCGGAGCTCAACCGCCGCCTCAAGGCCCTGGACAACCAGCGCGGGCAACTGCCCATCCCCAAGGGACCGCTTCCGAAGGGTGCTCGGATGCCCAAGGTGCCGAGGAGCTGAACTGACCCAAGCGCTCACACGGTCAGTGGCTCAGCGGTTCACGCATACCGAGCCGACGGCTTTGTCGTGCAACCCCCGGCCGTCTCGATCCCAGATGATCGCCGGGATGACGAGAACGATCAGCACCGTACGCAGCAGGCATCGACCGGGCCCCAATCGGGTCCCATCCACTCGACGCACGCCGATGCGCAGGATCTGCTGACCGAAGGACCCTCCCGCCAGGGCCGTCAGCAGCCACACCTCGAGCAAGAACAACGTGGTGTTCCACGGGCGGATGGTGGCAAGACCCGCCTCCCCGCCCGACACGCGGGTGACCACGGCCCAGGCGATCAGATAACACGCCAGCCAGTCGATGGTGAGAGCGGCCAGCCTTCGGCCGAAGGTGGCGACGGCCCCGGATCCGGATTCGGGGTAGCCAAGACGCTGGCCCCGGTATCCCAGATCTGTTCCGGCGTCCTCAGCCGCGGACCGAGGCCCAGACAGCCAGGAGAACACCTCGGCCCTGGATAGTCCGGCTGGCTGTCCCGCCGGCACGGGTGCCGGCTCGTTTTCGTCGCCTGGGTCGCTCGGCGTCGACTCGCTCATGACGCCCTCATCTGAGCAGGTTATCGGGCCTCGCCCACACGGTCTCCCGGGCGTAACGTCGGGGAAACAATCGGGACACGGTGAAGAAACCGCCGGCCCGTACTGTCGCTGACGCAACCAGTCGCCGGCCAAACGGCCGTGGCCCGTAGTTCGCTCTTGGAGGGTGAATGTTTAGCAACGCCGACGAGGTTTTGGCCTTCATCAGGGATCAGGACGTCAAGTTTGTCGATGTTCGGTTCTGTGACCTGCCCGGGGTCATGCAGCACTTCAACGTGCCTGCTCAGACCGTCGGCCAGGACTTCTTCACCGAGGGCCAGATGTTCGACGGTTCCTCGATTCGAGGATTTCAGGCGATCAACGAATCCGACATGAAACTCGTCCCGGATGTGACCACCGCGTACCTCGACCCCTTCCGCGGCGAGAAGACCCTCAACATCAACATGGGCATCGTGGACCCTTACACCAGCGAGCCCTACAGCCGCGACCCTCGACAGGTGGCAGGGAAGGCCGAGGCGTACCTGAAGTCCACCGGTATCGCTGACACGGCCTACTTCGGGCCTGAGGCCGAGTTCTACATCTTCGACGACGTGCGGTTCGAGACCAAGGCGAACGCCGGCTACTACTACATCGACTCCGTCGAAGGGGCCTGGAACTCCGGCCGCGTCGAGGAGGGCGGCAACCGCGGACACAAGACGCCGTACAAGGGTGGCTATTTCCCCGTCCCACCGGTCGACCACTACGCCGATCTGCGAGACGCCATGGTGGTGGCCCTCAACAACGCCGGGCTTGACGTTGAGCGCGCGCATCACGAGGTCGGCACCGCGGGCCAGGCCGAGATCAACTACCGGTTCGACACGCTCGCGACGTCGGCAGACAAGGTGATGTTGTTCAAATACATCATCAAGAACGTCGCCTGGGAGGCCGGCAAGACCGTTACCTTCATGCCCAAGCCGATTTTCGGTGACAACGGCTCGGGGATGCACTGCCACCAATCCTTGTGGAAGGACGGCGAGCCGCTGTTCTACGACGAACTGGGTTATGGCGGGCTGTCAGACATGGCCCGGTGGTACATCGGCGGCCTGCTTCACCACGCGCCGTCGCTGCTCGCTTTCACCAACCCAACCGTCAACTCCTACCACCGCTTGGTCCCCGGCTTCGAGGCCCCGGTCAACCTGGTCTACTCCGCCCGGAACCGCTCAGCCTGCATCCGGGTCCCCGTGACCGGGTCTAACCCCAAGGCCAAGCGCATCGAGTTCCGGGTCCCCGATCCCTCGTCCAACCCCTACCTCGCCTTCTCCGCGATGCTGATGGCTGGACTGGACGGCATCAAGAACAAGATGGAGCCGGCTGCCCCTGTCGACAAGGACCTGTACGAGCTGCCCCCGGATGAGGCCGCATCCATCCAGCAAGTGCCGGGAACGTTGAGCGAAGTGCTCGACACCTTGGAGGCGGACCACGAGTACCTCCTCGAGGGGAACGTCTTCACACCGGACTTGATCGAGACGTGGATCGACTACAAGCGCACCGCCGAGATCGATCCGATCCGGCTCCGACCGCACCCGCACGAGTTCGAGCTCTACTTCGGCATCTGATTCATCGTCTTGGGGTAGCTCACTCGTCGTACAGATCCGATGAGCTACCCCACGATCTTCAGGTGACCACGCGGCGGGGCCAGACGGCGTACGCCACCGCGACCACCACCAGTCCGATCGCCCCAGCCAGGGATACGGCACGGGCCGGACCGATGACCTCGGCCAACCAGCCGACGATGCCGAACGAAAATGCCGTACAGGCTGCGAAGCCCGAGGCAGCGACGCCAATCACCCGCCCCCGTCGCTCGGGCGGAGTGAGGTAGCTGATGGTGGCGACCACGGTGATGACGTACGCCTGGAAGATCCCGGCCACGAACCACATGGACGCGGCGATCAACGGAGGAGGAGCGATGGAGGTCGCGAAGAGCGGGAGACAGGACAACGCGGCCAACGGAAGCAGCAACTCGGTCTGGCGTGGCAGGGTGAGCCGACCCAGCAGGATGGCGCCCACGGTCGACCCTGCGGGGACGCTGGCCAGCAGCAGGCCCGTCAGCCAGGCCGGTTGCGCGGTCGAGTAGCCGACAGCGACCGCCTCCGGAGCGATCAGATATAGCGCCGAGATCCAGCCGAACAACAGCATGGCCCGGCGGGTCGGGTCCGCCATCAGATCGTGGAGACCGGCCCTGAGATCGGAGACCATCCGACCGGGAGAAGTACCCGGCTCGTCGGCGCTACCGCGCGACTTCACCCTGAGCCGGATCAATAGATAGGAAATCACGAACGTGAAGGCATCGAGTCCCAGGGCCAGCCTCGGGCCGACCCAGCCCACGACGATGCCACCCACCAGGAACCCGAACACCTGGGCGGACAGGTTGACCGAGCGGCCGATCATCAGGGCCGAGGAGAACAGGTCGCGATCATGCAGCGCATCGCCGAACAACGCCGTACGGGCGGAGGCGAACGGCGCCGCCACGAACTCCGAGACGAGCAAGATCAGCAAGAGCAAGATCAGCGAAGCACCGGGCACCGCGAGCAGCGCTAGGAGGGCAACGAGGAAGGCCCGGAAGACATCGCACCAAAGAAGTACGGCGCGCCTCGGGAGCCGATCGGCCAGCGAGCCGAGGAAGGCCATGCCGAAGATGCCGGGGATATAGGCCACGGCCAACGTGAGAGCCGACGCAAGGATCGAGCCGGTCTCACCGAAAACGAGGAGCGCGAGTGCCACCCGTGCGATCTGGTCGCCGATGTCGGAGAACGCCTGCGCGAGCAACAGCCCTCGGACCTCCGGCTGGTCGAACGCCCGCCGAAGCAGCGATCGATCCCGGCCGGTCTGTTCGCTCACGCGTAGAACACTCTTTCTACGACCCCCCGAGCCCGCCGGGCTGCCCTGCGGTAACCCTCCTCGAGATCGCCGGTGCGGCCCGAGTGCACGCCCACGATACGGGCAACTTCGGCGCGCTCTCGGACGTCCACCGGCAGCGTGTCCGACGCCTTGCCGCGTACCAACATGGTGGCGTTGCGCACCTTGGTCGCCAGTCGCCAAGCTGCACCGAGCACCTCGCCGTCGCTGGCGGTCAGCAGGCCGTGCCGAACACACGCGGCAAGGGCGTCCAGCGTGTTCGCGCTCCGTAAGTCGACCAGACGTCCCGCGTGCTGCAACTGCAGCAACTGCACCGTCCACTCCACATCGCTGAGCCCACCTCGACCCAGTTTGGTGTGCAGCGATGCATCCGCCCCACGCGGAAGCCGTTCGGCCTCAACCCTTGCTTTGATGCGCCGAACCTCGCGCGCGTCCCCCTCGCTCAAGCCCTCAGCCGGCCAACGCAGCGGGTCGACGAGGGCGAAGAAGTCGCGTGCTAGATCAAAGTCGCCGGCAATCGGGACGGCGCGCAGGAGGGCCTGGAATTCCCAGACCAGCGACCAACGGTCGTAATAGGCCGCATAGGACGCGAGCGTGCGCACCAGCGGCCCCTGGCGGCCCTCGGGCCGAAGATCTGCATCCACGAGCAGCGGCGGGTCGGGGGCGGGAAGGGCCAGCAAGCGCCGCAGCTCCCCGACAACCGCATGCGCGCTGTCGTTGGCATCCCGATCATCCGATCCCGGCAGCGGGTCATGGACGAAGAGCACGTCAGCGTCCGATCCGTAGCCGAGCTCTCCCCCTCCCAAGCGCCCCATGCCGACCACCAGGAGGCGGGTTGGCAGGGCGCTGCCGCGCTGTTCCTCGACCGCTCGCGTCGCCGCGAGCAGGCCAGCGGACAGGGTCGCGGCGGTGATGTCGCTCAGCGCCTCACCTACCACGTCCACGTCGTGAATCCCGATCAAGTCCGCGGCTGATACTCGGAAGAGTTCGCGTCGACGCACGGCACGAACGGCGACGATCGCATCACCCGGGTTCTCGTGACGACCCACGGCTGCGTTCATCTCTCGCACGAGTGCATCCAGGGGGCGTGACCTCAACTCGGTCTCCGACGACAACAGCCGTACGGCGTCCGGTGCCCTCAGCAGTAGGTCGGTGGCATACCTGCTGGAGGCGAGGATTGACGCCAGGCGCTCGGCGACCGCGCTGTCGTCGCGAAGGAGCCGCAGATACCACGGGGTGGTTCCGAGCGCATCGCTGACCTGGCGGAACCCCAGCAGGCCGGCATCGGGGTCCGGGTGTTCAGCGAACCAGGCCAGCATCACCGGCAGCAGGGTCTTCTGGATGGCAGCGCGCCGGCTGACGCCCGAGGTCAGCGCTTCGAGGTGGCCGAGCGCCGCCTCCGGGTCGGCGTATCCCAGCGCTTCGAGGCGATCGAGGGCCGCCTCCGGAGACAGCCGTGCTTCGGTCGCATCCAACCGAGCGACGGCGTCGAGCAACGGTCGATAGAAGAGTTTCTCGTGCAGCCGCCTGACCTCGTGGCGCTGGGCCCGCCAGGCCGCCAACAACTCCTCCGCCGGGCGCTCGACGTATCCCATCGAGCGAGCCAGTCGCCGGAGCTCGTCCGGTTGCTCGGGGACCGTATGAGTCCGCCTGAGCCGGAACAGCTGCAGCCGGTGTTCCATCGTTCGAAGGAACCGGTAGGCACGATCGAGTTCCGCAGCGTCATCCCGCCCGACATACCCCCGAGTCGACAGCTGCTGCAACGCCACGAGGGTGGTGGGCGACCGAACCGCCGGATCGGATCTCCCGTGAACGAGCTGCAGCAACTGGACGGCGAACTCGACGTCGCGCAGGCCGCCTCGGCCCAGCTTCAGCTGCCGGTCGGCCTCGCTGGCAGGCACGTGTTCTTCGACCCGACGCCGCATGGCCTGCACGTCGGTCACGAAGTCCGGCCGCTGGGCGGCCGACCAGACCAGCGGCTCGACCTCAGCAACGAAACGCCGGGCAAGGTCAAGGTCGCCGGCAACTGGGCGCGCCTTCAACAGAGCCTGGAACTCCCAGGTGCTCGCCCATCGGTCGTAGTAGGCGAGGTACGACGCCAGCGTTCGGACCAACGCACCTTGTCGACCTTCCGGACGAAGACCGGCATCCACCGGCCAAATCGCGCCCTCACCGGTTGCGAGCGAGCACGCACGCATCATCGCGGCCGCCAAACGCGCGGCCGTCGCCACGGCTTGGTCCTCGTTGCCCCCCTCGTACGGCTCGGCGACGAACAACACATCGACGTCGCTGACATAGTTCAGTTCGCGACCGCCACATTTGCCCATCGCCAACACGGCGAGCCGACAGGCCGGAGCATCGGGCGGGAGCTCGCCACGAGCAATGGCCAGGGCAGCCTCAAGTGTGGCCCCGGCCAAGTCGGCTAGATCCTCGGCCGTCTCATCCACGGTGGTCAAGCCGGTCAGATCCCGAACCGCAATGGACAGCAGGCGACTGCGATACGCGAGGCGGAGAGCATCTCGCCCCCGGTCATCGGCCAACCTGGCCACGGGTTGGTCCGCACCGGGGGCGGCGCCGACTGCGGACAGAAGCGACTGCCTGGCCTCCTCGGGCTGAGGTGGCGAATCCGCGGGAATACCCACAGCGAGCCAATGCTCGGGGTGACGTTCAAGGTCATCAACAAACGCCGCGCTGGCGCCCAGAACGGCGACCAGTCGTGGCAACACTGGACTCTGCGCGTCGGCCAAGGCAGCCATCAGCGGAAGGGTGCTCGTCCGGTCGTGGGCGTCGAGGACTCGTACTAGGCCGGCAAGCGCCGCGTCAGGGTCGGCTGCAGCAGCCAAGGCAGTCAACAGGCGGCCGTCTTCATCAACCAGCGCCGCTAGGGAGGGATGCGCCAGGTTGGCGGCGGCGACGTGGGCATCAGCGAAGCCCAGCCGCACTAAACGCCCCGCGGGAGTGGACGTGCGCCCAGCGCCAGGGGTCGAACGGTCGGCGAAGGTCACGGCCAGACCCTGTCAGAGAACGGGGAGGTAGCGGTCCCGTTCGAAGGGCGTGACCTGCTGGCGGTATTCCTCCCACTCCTGACGCTTGTTGCGTAGGAAGAAGTCAAAGACGTGCTCGCCCAGGGTTTCTGCAACGAATTCGCTGCGTTCCATCACGGCGACCGCCTCGCGAAGGTTCTGCGGCAGCGGATCGATGCCCAGGGCACGGCGCTCGCCTTCGCTCAACGTCCAGACATCGTCTTCAGCGCCCGCCGGGAGGTCGTAGCCCTGCTCGATGCCCTTGAGCCCGGCGGCGAGAAGCAGCGCGAACGCGAGATAGGGATTGCATGCTGTGTCCAGGGAGCGAACTTCGATCCTGGTGGATTGGCCCTTGCCTGGCTTGTACATCGGGACTCTGACCATGGCCGAGCGGTTGTTGTGTCCCCAGCACACGTACGCCGGGGCCTCCCCGCCGCCGTACAGGCGTTTGTATGAGTTGACCCACTGATTGGTGACCGCCGTGATTTCCGGCCCGTGTCGAAGCAGGCCGGCGATGAAGGCCCGCCCGACCTTGGACAACTGGAACTCAGCGCCTGCCTCGAAGAAGGCATTGCGATCGCCTTCGAACAAGGACAAATGTGTGTGCATCCCTGACCCTGGATGTTGGGTGAACGGCTTCGGCATGAAAGACGCGTAGATGCCTTGCTCGAGGGCCACCTGCTTCATCACCAGACGAAAGGTCATGACGTTGTCGGCCGTCGACAAGGCATCCGCGTAGCGCAGATCGATTTCCTGTTGTCCGGGGGCGCCCTCGTGGTGGCTGAATTCCACCGAGATGCCCATGGACTCCAGCATGGTGATCGCCTGTCGGCGGAAGTCCTGGCCCATCCCGTGAGGAGTGTGGTCGAAGTACCCGGACGAATCCACCGGCTCGGGAGCCTGCCCTTTGGCTGGTTTGTCCTTGAAGAGGAAGAACTCGATCTCGGGGTGGGTGTAGAAGGTGAAACCTAGGTCGGCGGCTCGACCGAGAGCTCGCTTCAGGACGTAGCGCGGGTCGGCATAGGACGGCGTGCCGTCCGGCATCAGGATGTCGCAGAACATCCGCGCCGATCCGGGCGACTCCGATCGCCACGGCAGCACCTGAAAGGTGGCCGGATCGGGCTTGGCCAACATGTCCGACTCATAGACCCTGGCGAAGCCCTCGATGGCGGAGCCGTCGAAGCCGATCCCTTCGGCGAAGGCGCCCTCGAGCTCGGCGGGCGCGACCGCCACCGACTTGAGAAAACCAAGGACGTCGGTGAACCACAGCCGGACGAACCTGATGTCTCGTTCTTCAAGGGTCCGGAGCACAAACTCCTGTTGCTTGTCCACGACCCCAGTGTGTCGGTCGCCTGTTACAGCCGGGTTACCAGCGCACTCCCGCGTGTCGGGCGGCCCTGCGATCCAGAACAGTCCTCGTCGCCGCAGTACGCCCTGCGCAGCGCGGCCAGAGTGCAGAACCGAGGAGTCCCCTCACTACAGTGACCTGCGTGGCTCGGCTCCGGCTCGCACTCGGTCAACTGAACTCCACCGTGGGTGATCTAGCGGGAAACCTCGAACGAGCGATGGTCGCGGCGCGCACCGCCGCAGCGGAGGATGCCGACGTCCTGCTGCTTCCGGAAATGCACATCACCGGATATCCGATCGAGGATCTCGCGCTGCGCCCCACATTCGTGGACGCGTCGCGCGCCGCGGTGCTCTCGCTCGCCACCGCATTGCAGCAAGCCGGCCTCGGCTCGCTCACGGTCGTGGTGGGCTACCTCGACCGACTCGAGGGCCTTGCTTCTGAGGCGCCGCACGGAACCAATCCGGTCACGGTCCCCAGGCGCCCGCGGGGCTTGCCGCAGAACGCCTTGGCCGTTCTTCATGAAGGGCGCGTCGTCGCCCGCTACGTCAAGCACCACCTTCCGAATTACGGGGTCTTCGATGAGTTCCGCTATTTCATCCCCGGTACTCGGTCATGCGTGGTGCGCGTCCGCGGCATCGATGTCGGACTAGCGATCTGCGAAGACCTGTGGCAAGACGGCGGACCTGTGGCCGAGTACGAGGCCCGGCAGCCGGCCCTGCTCCTGGTGGCCAACGGGTCTCCGTATGAGCGCAACAAGGACGACGTGCGACTGGCGCTGGTTCAGCGCCGCGCTGCGGAGGCCAACTGCACCTTGGCCTACGTGAACATGGTCGGCGGACAGGACGAGCTGGTCTTCGACGGCGACTCCCTAGTCGTCAGCGAGCGCGGAACGCTGCTGGCCCGCAACCGACAGTTCGTCGAAGAGGTCACCCTGGTCGACCTCGATCTCCCTCTGGCCGGGGCCGCTAGTGCCCCGGAGGCGACCATCAGCAAGTCCCCCTCCCCCCCGGCGACACCACTCGTCGCCACCGTGGCCAGCCGCCTGGGTGATGAAGCCGAGGTCTATGGGGCACTCGTGCTCGCAGTGAGCGACTACGCCCACAAGAACGGCTTCCGGAGCGTGGTCTTCGGATTCAGCGGAGGGATCGACTCCGCACTCACGGCCGCCATCGCAGCTGACGCCTTGGGCGGACAGAACGTGCACGGTGTCTCCATGCCAAGCCGCTACTCCTCGGACCATTCCAAGGACGACGCTGAAGAACTCGCCCGAAGACTGGGCTGTTCTTACCGGGTCATCCCCATCGACGCCATGGTCCAGGCCTTCACAGCCGAGCTTGGGCTCACCGGGCTGGCCGAGGAGAACCTGCAAGCCCGCGTGCGTGGCACCACGATCATGGGGATCTCCAACGCGGAGGGCCACCTCGTTCTGGCCACAGGAAACAAGAGCGAGCTGTCCGTGGGCTATACGACCATCTACGGGGATGCGGTAGGCGGATTCGCGCCGCTCAAAGACGTCTCCAAGACCATGGTCTGGGCCCTGGCGCGTTGGCGCAACGCAGACGCGGAGTCTCGAGGCGAAGTGCCACCGATTCCCGAGGCCTCCATTGCCAAACCACCCTCGGCAGAACTTCGTCCCGATCAACTCGACACCGATTCACTGCCGAACTACGAGCTGCTCGACGATCTGCTCGACGATTACGTCGAGGCCGACCGCGGCGCCGCGGCGCTGGTGGATCAGGGATTCGACACCGAGCTCGTCGAGCACGTGCTGCGACTCACCGACGCGGCCGAATGGAAGCGCCGGCAGTACCCACCGGGACCGAAGATCTCGCTGCGGGCCTTCGGACGTGACCGCCGGTTGCCCATCACCAATCGGTGGCGAGAAACGCTTACCTGAAGGGGTCACTGACCTCCTGGCCGAGCCGACATCGGGGGTCATAATTCGTTAGCACTCTCCAGACCAGAGTGCTAATATCGAGCCCGCACGGAGCCGCCTTCCACGGTGGTGGGCGGCGCAAGAGAGCCCATTGGAGGAGCCATGGCCGTGTTGCGCTTTGACCCATTTCGCGATCTAGACCGGCTGACCGAGCAGATGCTCGGGGTCGCCCGGTTCGTCTCGGGTCCCGCGATTCATGCCGATGGATTTGTACCGATCCGGCGACCACTACGTACTACACGCCGATCTCCCCGGAGTTGACCCGGGATCGGTTGACGTGAGCGTGGACAACGGCACCCTGACCCTGCGCGCCGAGCGCAGCGGCCGCACCGAGGAGTCGGTCGAGTGGCTCGCGAGCGAGCGACCCATCGGGTCGTACATGCGGCAGCTGTCCCTAGGAGATGGCATCGACAGCGACCGAATCGCAGCCACGTATGAGAACGGTGTCCTGACTGTTGCCATCCCGCTGGCGGAGAAGGCCAAGCCTCGTCAGATCAAGGTCGAGTCGAAAACCGATCGCACCCTGATCAGCGGCACGGCTGAGCACGAGCAGATCGCCGCGAGTTGAACATCCGCGGGGGCTCGCTCAGCGAGCCCCCGCGCCACCTCCCTGACGCCCGTCCGATTCAAGGATGGAAGGGCGACGGTGGGGCGTCGGCGATCCGAAAGAATCGTTCGTCGGCGAAGCACCACCACCATTCCTCTCCCGGTTCGTAGGAGCGAATCAGCGGATGGGTTGGATGCGTTCGCCAATGGGCGTCGGCATGGCGATTTGGCGAGTCGTCACAGCAACCAACCGCACCGCAGTGCGCACATATCCGCAGGTGCACCCATGAGTCGCCCGTCTTCAGGCACTCGAGGCATCCATCGCCGGACGGGGCCGCGTCAGCGGCGTCAGGGACGTGCGCGCACGGCTCGTTCATTGCTGCCCCCTGGTCTGTTCGCCGGAGGATCGCGTGGGGTCCTGCTGCGCATCGGAACGCGCCTGGATCCCTGGCCACACGATCTGCGTCAACCGTTCCACCGTGTCAGCGGTCGGACCTTCTTCCCCGACCGGTGCCATCGTCATCATCACCAGCGGCGAGGTCAAGGCCAGCGCTGCGAGTTCGACGTCCACGTCCGCGCGCACATCACCACGGGCGATTCCCTCGTGCAGAACAACGCGCATCCGCTCTCGTCGGGGTTCAATGACTCGGGCGACGAAATCGCCGTACAACTCTGGGTGGCTGCTGCGATAGGCGAGCATCCGAGGCATGATCCGTCCCGAGATCGACTCGGGATCCTTGCGACAGATGTGCTCCATGATCTGCTTGGCACGGTCGCGGCTGGGCCCAGGTGGCGGGGTGTTCAGCACGCCCTCGTTGAGGGTCGCTAGCGCATCTGCCACAAGTTCCCGTTTGCCCGACCAGCGTCGATACACCGTGGCCTTGCCGACGCCCGCCGTCGCGGCCACCGCCTCCACCGTCAGCGCGTGATAGCCGTCCTCGGCCAGCGCCTCCAGCGTGGCCTCAACGATGGCCCGATCAGCATCGATGCTGCGTGGACGCCCCGGCACTCGCGAGAACCCTGCGTCTTCCTCGGCGAGCGTCATCACTCGACCAGGTCGACGGCCTCGGGCGCCTCATCTGGGCGATGCTTGGTGGCGCCCGGACCAACCGGAGCGCCCTCGCCGCCGTGCCCGCTTGCCCAGGACACCGACTCGGCATCTGCCGGCAGCCACCGCAAGATGACGAACAGCCCGAACAGGCACAGACCCATCGACAGGTAGGCCGCGGCGTGCAGCGAGGACAAGAAGGCACTGGCGCTCGCGGCCTGAAGCGCAGCGGCCGCGTCACCCCCTAGTTGTCCGGCCACCACATACGCGCCACCCACCGAGTCCTGCGCCGCCGCGGCGGCCTCTGGGGGCAAGCCCTCCAGGGCCGGCTCGACGCGGCTCGCATAGACACTGGCGACCACCGACGAGATCACGGCGATCCCCAGAGCCGCTACGACTTGGCGAACGGTGTTCTGGACCGCGGACCCAGCACCGGAGCGGGCGGGCGGAGTTGCCAGCGTCATCCGGGTCGTTGACGGCGCGACCACGTTCCCGAGTCCTAAGCCGAGCCCGAAGAACAACAACAGGATGAACCACAGGGGGGTCGTCGTCGTCGTCAAGGCGATACCCAAGAACACCAGACTGGTCAAGATCAACCCAAAGGAAACCACCTGGCGGCCACCGAATCTGGCCACCATCTTCTGCGAACGAGGCGCGGCAATCAGCTGCCCAATCGCAACCGGCACGACGCACATCCCCGCCTTGAGCGGCGAGAACCCACGAACGACCTGAAGGTAGAACGTCAAGAAGATGAGGGTTCCCGACAACGCAGCGAACGCCACGGAGACGGCGGTCAGCGAGACCGTGAAGCTGCGGATCTTGAACAACGAGAGGTCGAGTGACGGGTGGTCGCTGCGCCATTCGATGAACACGAACAGCGCCAGAAGGGCGAGGCCGAGGATCACCGGTCCGAGGACCTCCGGCGCGGTCCAGTCGCGGGTGTCGCCGCCCTTGAGGATCCCGTATGTCAGCAGCAGCAAACCGGCGATAGACAACAGAACACCTACGGGGTCCAGCCGCCCCGGCTTGGGGTTGCGGCTCTCGGGAACCAGCCACCAGATGGCCACGATGCCGATGATCACGATCGGCACGTTGATCAGGAAGACCGAACCCCACCAGAAGTGCTCGATCAGGAATCCGCCCAGGACCGGCCCGATCGCTACTGCTCCGCCCACGGCCGCCGCCCACATCCCGATGGCCTTGCCCCGCTCACGGGGTGGGAAGACGACGGTGATGATCGCGAGAGTCACCGGCAGAACGGAGGCGCCACCTAAGCCCATGACGCCTCGGAACACAATGAGTTGTTCTGGGGTCTGTGCATACGCCGTCAGCAACGACGCCAGACCAAAAAGCACCAAGCCGATCATCAGTACGCGCTTGCGCCCGTACCGGTCGCCGAGGACACCCCAGGTGAACAGCATGGCCGCAAAGACGCAGGTATAGGAGTTGATCGACCAGACCAACTGCTCCTGGGTGGCCCCGAGATCACGACTGATCGTCGGAAGGGCGACGTTGAGCACGGTGTTGTCCAAGACCACCACCAACAGGCTGACCACGAGCACTCCGAGGATCGCCCAGCGCTTGGGGTTCAGCTGTTCGTCGGCGGCTGCTGGTGGCAGGGAAGACTGGCTCACGGAACTCCTCGGTGGTGACAGGGACTCGATGGCGTGAGTGACCGAGACAGATACGGAACGCACCCGTCTCGGATCTCGGGGCGAGCCTAGAGCCCGCTGTTCCGAGACGCAAACGTTCCGCAACTGCGTCGCCAGCCGAGCGATGCCTTCACGAAATCGGCCATGCTGCCCGCGACCGGCTACCCTTGGTGAGTCCACCAACACCGTACGGGGACCCGCGAGGGCCTCGAGACGAGAGGGGAACGCGATGGCCCACGAAGCCTTGTACGGCGGCAGCACCGAGCGCCGCGTCACCATTCGCGACCTGGCTGCGGCGAAAGCCGATCAGGAGCGATGGCCCATGATCACCTCCTACGACGCGTTGACCGCCGGCCTATTCGATGCGGCCGGTATTCCGGTCATCCTCGTGGGGGACTCCGCCTCGATGGTGGTCTATGGCCACGACTCGACACTTCCCGTCACCGTGGACGACTTGATTCCCTTGGTCGCAGCCGTGGTTCGAGGAACGTCACGGGCCCTGGTCGTGGCTGACCTGCCGTTCGGCTCCTACCAGGCCTCCCCCGCTCAGGCCCTCGAGACAGCCGCGCGCTTCGTCAAAGAAGCTGGCGCCCACGCGGTCAAGCTGGAAGGGGGATTGCGGGTCCTTCCCCAAGTCGAGGCGCTTGTCGCTGCAGGAGTCCCAGTCATGGGGCATCTGGGGTTGACCCCGCAGTCGATCAACACCTTCGGGGGCTACCGGGTTCAAGGGCGGGGCGAGGCCGGCGACCAGCTCCTTCGTGACGCGAAGGCGCTCCAACACGCTGGCGCCTTTGCCGTGGTTCTCGAGGTCGTGCCCGACGAGCTGGCGAGCAAGGTCACAGCGATGTTGGAGATCCCGACGATCGGCATCGGGGCAGGCGCAGGGTGTGACGCTCAGGTGCTGGTCTGGCAGGACTTGGCCGGGCTCACCCCAGGTCCGGGACCCAAGTTCGTCAAGCGATATGCCGACCTACGCTCAGTGCTCACCGGGGCCGTACAGCAGTGGGCTGACGAGGTCGTCGACGGGACGTACCCGGCCAAGGACCACAGCTACCGCTGAGGACTGACTCACGACATCTCCCTGGCCCGCACCGAGATGTCGCTTCCCGCGTGCCAATCGGCGTTTCCAGAGCTGGGTTACACGTCCGTGACTCGTACTCCGGCGTGCGCCTTGTAGCGCCGGTTCACTGAAATCAGGTTGGCGGTCAGCGCCTCGACCTGGCCACAGTTGCGGAGGCGTCCCGCGTAGATGCCGCGGATGCCGGGGAGTCGCTCGGCCAGGGCTTGGGTGAGATCGGTGGCGGCCCGGTCGTCACCCACCACCAACACGTCGGTATCGAAGGACGTGACCTCAAGATCGAGGAGCAGGACCGCACTGAGGTGATGGAAAGCACCAACCACCCGCGAACGAGGGAGTACCTGCGAGGCTTGTTCTGCGGCCGATCCTTCGGGCACGTCGAGGGCGTATGCCCCTTGCTTGTCGAAGCCCAACGGATTTACGCAGTCGATGACGAGTTTGTCCGTCAGCTCACTTTCCAGCGACGCGAGGGTCGTTCGGTGCCCGTCCCAGGGCACCGCAACGATCACCACATCCGCCTCGGCGGCGCAGTCCACGTTTGAACGCCCCTCGACCGACAGGCCGATGTCTGCGGCGATGGCCTCGGCCCGTGAGGCGTCACGCGAACCGAGAATGACGCGCTGCCCAGTGGCTGCCAGGCGCACAGCCAACCCGCGGCCCTGAGGCCCGGTGCCGCCCAGGACGCCGACAACCAGATCGGATACATCTGGAAGGGCTGGGGACTCGACACGGCCAGATTCACTCATGCGGGGATCCTGCCAGCCTCGAGGTCACTGGGGCACGATGGGTCCATGGATGCCACACAGGTCGCCGCCCTACGTGATCTGTTGTCAACGACGGGCTGGGTTGATCGAACCCGACAATTCGCCCGCACGATGCGCCGCTCAACCACCACCGAGAGCGGGCTCCTGCTGGTCGGCACACCTCAGGAAGAACCCTGGCACCTCACGGCCCACCTGTCTGACGAGGCTCGACTCACGGGCATCCCCGAACTGATGCCCACTCTCGTTCGCTGGGAAGTCCCAGCGGGCGCGCGCCCCCATCTGGCAGTCAGCCTCGACCGACTCGAGGCGGCCGGCAAGGGCGAAACAGTTCTCGTCGTCGCCGAGGACATCGCTCCCGAGTCGCTGCTCCAACGAGCCTGGGATGCCCGAAAGTCCGGTGCCACGGTGTTGTCCCTCGACGGCGGCGACGAGGAGCTCGAGAGCGTGGCCCACGAGTCCTTGACCGTCGTTCCTGACGAACTCGTGGTGCCTGGAGTGTCGTTTGACGCCGTACAACACCTCGTCAGTGCGGCCGCAGGCGAGGATGTTGGCGACCCTGGCGCAAGGAGACGCTTCCGCGATCGACTCGGGCATTTTTTGGACGCCGTGAGCGGCCCTAGCCAGCGCTGACCGGGTCGCCGTCGGCGATAAGCCGTTGCTTGGCCGATCTGGGCGCTGAGAGGCTGCCCGCTTGTGGGAGCCATCGATCTAGTCCGCCGGCTTCGGCTCGACGTCACTCCCCTACGCACCTCGCGCGACTTCCGGCTGTTGTTCTCCTCCGGGATCGTGTCCTACCTCGGTTCGATGATCACCTATGTCGCTTTGCCCTTCCAGGTCAAGGAATTGACTGGTTCGTTCCTCGCCGTGGGCGCCCTCGGGCTGGTCGAGCTGCTTCCACTCATCGTCTTCGGCCTGTGGGGAGGCGCGCTGGCAGATGCCGTCGACCGGCGGATCATGATGGTGCTCACCGAGATCGGGCTCGGCCTGACCTCAGCCATCCTGCTGATCAACGCATTGCTCCCCAGCCCCAAGCTCTGGGTGATCTACGTCGTTGCCGCTCTCGTGGCGTCGATGGACGGGCTCCAACGCCCCAGCCTGGATGCCATGGTTCCCCAGGTGGTTGCTCACGATCAGTTGGCCGCCGCAAGCGCCCTCAACTCCCTCCGCTGGCAATTTGGGATGATCATCGGGCCGGCCATCGGCGGCCTGATCGTGGCCTGGCAGGGAGTGGCGCTCGCCTACGCCGCCGACGTGCTGACCTTTTTTGTTTCCATCGGCTTGCTCTGGCGACTGCGTCCGGCGAGAGCTGGCGGAGCCTCCGAATCGGTCAACTGGCGCGGCATCGTCGAAGGCGCGACGTATGCCTGGAGCCGCAAGGACCTGCTCGGGACTTACGCGGTCGACTTGGTCGCGATGATCTTCGCCTTCCCCTATGCCGTGTTTCCCTTCGTGGCAGACGCCCTAGGGGCGCCTTGGTCTTTGGGCCTGCTCTACACGGCACCCACCGTCGGAGCCCTGCTCGCCACCCTTGCATCCGGTTGGACGAGCCAAGTCCGGCACCACGGCCGCGCCATCATCTGCGCAGCCATCGGCTGGGGGGCCGCCGTCGCGATATTCGGGACGCTGGCCAACCTGTGGGTGGCCCTGCTCGCCCTGGCGTTCGCGGGCGCATTCGACATGGTGAGTGGACTCTTCCGCACGCTCATGTGGAACCAAACCATCCCCACGGAACTACGCGGCCGGATGGCTGGAATCGAACTGCTCAGCTACTCCATCGGTCCGACGATGGGGCAGGTACGTGTGAGCGTGGCCGCCCAGCGATACGGCTTGCGCACCAGTTTGATCAGCGGCGGACTGCTGTGCGTGGCGGGGGTGGGACTCCTCGCCGTCTCGCTCCCGTCCCTGTGGCGCTACGACGAGCGGACCGACGAGAACGCCGCCAGGCAACGCACCCGCCGGCAAGAGGAATCCGAGCGCAGGGACGGCCTCCCGCCGGATTGATCGAAGCCGCAGCTATATGAGCGTGCCCAGATCGGCTCTCCTGTGCCGGCTGGCCCGGCCTACACTCCCGGGGTGACCCTCGCGCCCGGCACCGTCTCCCCGATTCGGCCCGTCCCAGAGCCCATCGCCCGCCCGGACTATGTCGGCCGCAAATCCGCTCCGCGTCCCACGAGCTCCTTCGTGCAGGATCCGGACGTCATCGACCGAATGCGCGTCGCCGGTCGCTTGGCAGCTCAGGCGCTCGCAGAAGTGGGGCGGCACGTGGCCCCAGGAGTCACGACCGAGTCGCTGGATCGGATCGGGCACGCCTTTATCTGCGACCACGGCGCGTACCCCTCGACTTTGCTTTACCCGGGCCAGGGCGGTATCCCCCCCTTCCCCAAGTCGCTATGTACCAGCGTGAACGAGGTCATCTGTCACGGAATCCCCGACGACACCGTCTTGGCGGACGGAGACATCGTCAATATCGATCTCACGGTTTTCCTCGACGGCGTCCATGGCGATACCGACGCGACCTTCTTAGTCGGCGACGTCGATGAGGAATCCCGGCTGCTCGTCGAGCGAACACACGAAGCGATGATGCGCGGCATCAAAGCCGTCTGTCCCGGACGGCAGATCAATGTCATTGGGCGGGTGATCGAGGCGTACGCCCGCCGGTTCGGATACGGCGTGGTGCGTGATTTCACCGGCCACGGGATCGCGACGTCGTTCCATTCGGGCTTGGTCATTCCGCACTACGACGATCCCCACGCGACCACCCTCATGGAACCGGGGATGACCTTCACGATCGAGCCGATGTTGACCCTCGGGGGGATCGACTACACGATCTGGACCGACGGCTGGACCGTCGTCACAGCCGACGGCAGCCGAACCGCGCAAAGTGAGCACACTCTGGTCGTGACGGAGTCCGGTGCTGAGATCTTGACCCTCCCCTGATCTGCGAACAACGCGTCATAGGCTCTCAGCGTGCTGATTCCCGAACGCTGGCCGGAGAACGTCAAGACGCTGGCCATCGATATCGGCGGGTCGGGATTGAAGGCCTCAGTTCTTGGTCCGGACGGCGAGATGTTGGTCGATCGGGTCCGGATGGAGACCCCGTACCCCTGCGGTCCCGACTTGTTGACGTCGAGTCTGCTCGAGTTGACGGCCCCGCTGCCGAGTTACGACCGGGTGACCGTGGGATTCCCTGGGTTGATTCGAGCTGGTCGGGTCCTCCACGTCCCGTCCCTGTCCAGAACGCAACGAGGAGGCCCGAGAGACGAAGACCAGGCTGCGCTCTGGGAGGCCTTCCCGTTGGAGGAAGCCCTTGGAGTGGCCTTCGGCAAGCCTCTTCTGCTGGCCAACGACGCCGACGTCCAAGGCTGCGCGGTCGTGTCAGGCGTCGGATTCGAATACGTGATGACCCTGGGCACCGGAGTGGGCACGGCGCTGTTCTCCGATGGCACGCTGCTGCCCCACATCGAGCTGTCGCACGGCCCGTTCCGTGAGGGCGAGTCCTTCGACATTCAGCTTGGGGATGCCGCACTCAAGAAGATCGGCCACAAGAACTGGAACCGTCGCGTGAAGGAAGCCTTGGGTTGGTTGGAAAAGGTCCTGTACCCCGACCGGATCTACATAGGTGGGGGTAACGCCAAGAAGCTCGCAATCACACTCCCTCCCACCACCCAGATCGTCCCGAACGCGGCCGGCATTCTCGGCGGTATCCGGCTGTGGGAGCGGCACGAAAACGTTCGACACCGCTGACCGTTGGGTTTTTGGTTCGCCTTTCAACTATCCTACGGGGATGTCCGTCTCACCAAGTGCGACCAGAAATGTCCCCTGGCTATCCGCTGACGAGCAACGTGCGTGGCGAGGGTGGATCACCGCCGGGCTCCAGCTGTCACACGAACTCGAGCGCTCACTTAAGGCCGAGCACGGAATCACACTCGCCGACTACGAGATCCTGGTCCGACTGTCCGAAGCGCCGGACTGGCAGATGCGGATGAGCGATCTCGCGGCGGTGACCTTGTCGTCCAGATCCCGGTTGTCCCATCAGGTAGCTCGGATGGAAGCCCACCACTGGCTGTCGCGGCACGGTTGCCCTACAGATCGCCGAGGAACGTTCGCACAAATGACCCCAGCCGGTTGGTCTCTGCTTAATGCCGCGGCCCCTTCCCACGTGGCCTCGGTCCGCCGTTACCTTGTTGATGCGCTGACCCCGGAAGAGTTCCTTACCCTCGGTAGCACCTGCGAGAAGATCTCGGCTCATATCACCAGCGACGAGTCGCTCTCCCTCGCCTGACACGACCGGTGGGGCGCGCGTGATCGCTGTCCCCAGGTGCGAGAGGGTGTCCGGGTGACTGACCCCAGCCCCTTGCGCCTGGCCGTGATCGGCGCCGGCCCCGCCGGCCTGTACGCCGTTGGAGCCCTGCTCAAGCATGCACCGGAAGACACGACGGTTGACGTCTTCGATCGGCTACCGACTCCGTACGGTCTGATCAGGTACGGAGTGGCGCCGGACCACCACAAGATCAAGAACGTCGCGCGCGCTCTCCAGCCGTCGCTTGAAGACGCGAGGGTGCGTTTCCTCGGGGGGGTCGAACTTGGTCGCGACCTGACTCGCTCCGACCTGCTCGCTGCCTATCACGCAGTGATCTACGCGACGGGCGCCGCCGTTGACCGTCGGCTGGACATCCCCGGTGAGGAGCTCCCCGGTTCCTGCTCGTCGACGGAATTCGTGAACTGGTACAGCGGCCACCCCGATGCTGACCAGCCATTCCCCCTCGACGTCGAGTCCGTGGCCGTCATAGGCGTCGGCAACGTGGCCGTTGACGTTGCTCGCATCTTGGCGGTCCCGGTCGCACACCTCCATGACACAGACGTCCCCCCGACGGTGTACGAACGGCTGGCCGAGAGCCGGGTACGCGAGGTGCATCTGATCGGCCGACGGGGCCCGGAATTCGCGAAATTCACCACCAAGGAACTACGCGAACTCGGCGAGCTCGATGGCGTTACGGCGATAGCCGAGGCAGGCGACCTGCCCGATCCGGGAATGGAGCATGAACGCCACGTAGCGGCCAATCTGGCGGCCATCGAGAGCTGGGTGGGCCGCACACCCCAAACCCACGATCGAGTGATCAGGGCACACTTCTGGCAGCGCCCAACCGCGATCCTCGGTGAGACGTCCGTTGCCGGTATCCGCCTCGAGAGTTCTCGGCCGGGCACACCCGCGGCGGTCACCGAGCTCCCCGTTCAGGCCGTAGTCCGTGCGGTGGGCTACCGCAGCCTTCCTCTCCCGGATCTTCCCTTCGACGAGGAGCGGGCCGTGATCAGCCATGACGGTGTCGGGCGGGTGCTGGATCCAACCGGCGACATCCTCGTGGGCGAATACGTCACCGGCTGGGTCAAGCGAGGACCTACAGGCGTGATCGGCACGAACAAGGGCGATGCCACAGAGACCGTCCGTGCTTTGCTAGCCGACCTGGAGTCGGGAGAGCTTGATCAAACCCGCCGACAAGTGGAGATCGACGCGGTGCTGCGCGACAACGCCGCGGCCGTCGTGGCCTACAAAGGTTGGCTGCGCATTGATGCGGAGGAAGTGGCTCGGGGTGGTGCGCTGGGTCGGCCGCGGGTGAAGATCGCCGCGTGGGACGAGCTCCTCACGCTCGGGGCCAACGCGACCTAGCCGCCCTTGGGGGGATCCGGCTCGGGCCGTCCCAAAGAGGATGGGAAGGCGGGGGCCGCTTCAGCATTCGGATTCGAATCATCGGCGTGCTCGCGGTCGGCCTGCCGCACAGAGCGCACCTCTCGCCCAAACTCGAACGCGACCATCACGAAGAGCCAGATCAACAGCAGATCCCGAACCGTGATGGCGATCAGGCCGATCCAACCGTCGGCGAGTATGTCTCCGTAGAAGATCGGGAACACCAAAGCGGTGAGTCCGCACAACCACAGCACCGGTGCAACGAATCGCTTCCACGTAGGTGGATCCAGCGCTGCTCCCACCGCCACGACCGCGACCAGCCACAGGACGTACTGAGGGCTGAAGACCTTGTTCGTGACGAGAATGGCAAGGAGTAGAGCCACCGCAGTCAGGGCAACACCACGCCCACCCGCATCTCGGCGCATGAGTCGCCAGTGAGCTAGGAAGACCACAGCTAGGACCAGCCAGAACAGGACCGTGCTGAGAGCGGCAAGTTGCTCCACCCCTGGTCCGGTGATCTCGAAGGCGCCGAAAGCGAAGCGCGTACCGAAGCCCTCAACCCCGAAATGATTGGCCCAAACCAAAGGCAAGGCAGCGAGGGACTCGATCTGGAGCCCCCGATCGGATTGGTAGGTCAGCACTTGGTCGAAGCCGGTCGACCCGGTGATCAGCCGGGTGACTCCGGCCACAACCCCGACGGTGGCCATAGCCACAGCAGTCGCCACGACAGCCGCGACACGCGTTCGTTGGACCGGTGCGAGCAGACTCGGCCACAACTTCAGGGTTGCTCCGACTCCAGCGGCCAATCCGGAGACAACACCCTTTCGCTCACCGGCGTACAGCACCGTGACGAAGGCCGCGAGGGCGGCGAGCATGTCGAAGCGAGTCCACGACAAGGCTCCGAGCAGAGGCGGACCCAGGATCCACATCAGCAGTGCAGGATGTCTAATCCCCGAACCCACGCGCACCAGCAACATGCGCAAGATCAGCGCATCGATGGCCAGCAGCATCGCGATCCACGCGACGAGATAGGGGATGAACCCCCACGTCGGTAGCGGGGCTGATACGACGGCGGGCACCAGCATCCCGGGCATCGCCATCGGGGGGTATTCCCAGAAGAAGTCCTGGTACGGGATCCGCGTGCCGTCGAGGGCGCCGAACGCCCACCTGCCGTACCCCGTGATGTCAACGAAGACATTGCCGCGGTTGACGCCCCAGGTGACCAGGCCCACCGCCAGAGAAACCAAGCGTGCCGTGGTCCAGGCGGGCCAGGGGCGGGTCTTGATCGCATTCCCGAGGCGCCCCAACAACCCCCGCGTGGCAACGCGCGGTTGCTCACGAGCCACGTGCACAACCTCCAACCGCCCACGAAAGGACCAAAGGCTAACGGCAGCCGACGGGTGGCAGCGAGCGGTCAACGAGCCAGCCGGCCAGCCAACCAGGTCAATGCGAGCGGGTAGCGGTAGTCGATCCCCGCGTGCGTAGCCTCGAACAGCTCGAAGTGCACGCGATCAGAGGGGACACCGATGCGCTGAAGCCCGGCGTGAAAGGCCTCGGCGCCGAGGTCCAAGAAGTATTCGTCCCGGCGACCAGCATCGATCCACAACGAGTCGAGCGAGACGAGTGCGTCGGCGTACCGATCGATCATCCGGACGGGGTCCCAGTCCAACCAGCGCTGCCAGACGTCGGGCCGAAGCTGTCCGGAGACTGGATCGAAGGGCAACTCGACCGAACCATCGGGGTTCGCCGAGAAGCAAGCCGAGCACCCGAGCACCGAGATGAGGGAGATGTCGGCGGGCTCGGTGAACGATGGTCTGGAGGAGAAGTCCCTCCACCAGGCCATGATGTCGAAGTCGTAGTCGCGTAAGTGGCGCGCAGCTTGTCCGAACTCGGGCACGTAGCAGTACTCATAGAGGGAGTCTCCGGCATGGGACGCCATGGACCCGAAGACATCGGGTCGAAGCATGGGCGTGATCATTGCGCCGAATCCACCGGAAGACTTGCCGGTGATAGCGCGCGAGGCCCGGTCCGGGATAGTCCGGTAGTGGGCGTCGACCCAGGGGACCACCTCGTCGCAGAGATAGGAGTGATAACGCCCGGTCCCCGGCGAGTCGACGAACTGAGAGCCTCCATACGACGTCCAGGCATCCACGTACACGACCACGCACGGTGCGGCCCGACCTGAGGCGAAGGCAGCATCGGCCGTTTCGATGAATGGCTGGCGAAACGGCTGGCGATTCGCCCACATCGCCACATGCCCGGTGTAGCCCTGGATCACGTAGACCGTTGGATACCTAGGCCCGCCCGCCTCATAGTCAGGCGGCAGATAGACCCACAGGGGCCGAACTGATGGATCGCCTAAGGCGTTGTCCCTCAGCAGAGCGGAATCGATCTCGACTCGCTCGAGACGACCGGACAGTGGCGCTTCCCAGGGCAGCATCCCGGGAGTCAACCACGATCCTGAGCAGCAACGACCCGACAGCCGTCGTCAACCGGACCGTACGCTCGAGCCGGTTGAGCCACACCGTCGAACTCGCGTCGTCCTCGTCCACCTAGGGTGAGTGAGTGCTGGTGCTGCTTCCGCCGTCCGAGGGTAAGGCGACCGTTGGATCTCGAGGCCGACGGCTCGACTTGGGTTCGCTGTCGTACCAAGCGCTTTCGGCGCCGCGTCAGGAGACCATGGTCGCGCTGGTCAAACTCGCGCAAGGGCCGCGCACGACAGCCCTGCGAGCTTTGGGACTCCCTCCTGGTCTCACTGAGGAAGTGGACAAGGATGCGGGCTTACTGACCGCTCACGTGCTGCCGGTCGAGCGTTTGTACACCGGCGTTCTGTACGAGGCACTGGGGCTTGGGACATTGTCCTCAGGCGCTCGTCGGCGAGCCAGGGCTTCCATCGTTGTCATGAGTGCGCTTTTCGGAGCCGTACGCCTCACCGATCGACTGCCTTCGTACCGGCTGTCGATGGACGCCAAGCTCCCTGGTTTGTCCCCGCTCGCCCGGAACTGGCGACCGCACCTCGAACGCGCCCTCGGTCCAGAGGCGGAAAGAGGGCTCGTGGTGGACCTGAGGTCGTCGAGCTACGCCGCGGCGTGGCGCCCGACAGCCCCGGAGACGGACCACACCGTCGTCCTTCGAGTAGTCCACGAGGCGGTCCCCGGCGTTCCGACGTCCCGTAGCGTCGTAAGCCACTTCAACAAGGCCACCAAGGGTCGGCTGCTACGCCAACTTCTCGAGTCCGGCCCGGCGCCCCGCTCCCCCAGACAATTGGCGGAGACCTTGCGAGGGCTCGGATTCATGGTCGAGGTGACACCCCCGGACCGATCCGGCCGATCGTGGGCGTTCGACGCTGTGGTCCACTCCCTCTGAGGGGTATCCCGTCCGGGACTTCGGAATGGCGGTCACCCGCGAACTCCGAGCGACCGCCATTCCTTGTGTCTCGCCTAGATCCTGCGACGACCTCGTCCGGGTGTCACGGCCGCAGCAACAACGGCCGTCTTGGCCACCGGCGATGGCCCAGGAGACACGGCCTTGGCGACCACGGCCGTCTTGGCGACCGGTGCACCGACCACGCCTCTGCGTCCAGCACGTGCGGCTCTCATTGGCATGTCAGGCTCCTTCGATTTCGTTCGCCTCATCAGCCTCGATCGAGGCGATGATGGCTTGGATCGGGATCCGGCCGTTGGCGATCAGTTGTCCACCCGACCGCCGCGCGGCGGAGGCGAACGGCGCCGCCCACAAGTTTTCCCAGATCAAGACCCCGGCTACGCTCCCTGGCTCCATCGCAGCCGCCAAGTGCACCACATCGTCTTCAGCCAGCAACTCGGCCAATTGCGCCTCAATGCCTTCCAGCGGCCCGAGGTCATCAACGTCTGACAGCTCCATAGCGTCGACGTTGCCTTCCCCGTCCTTCGTGAGGATGAGAACGTCGATCACGCGAATCGTCCCTGCGTCGACCAGGTTGACGAGCTCGGCTGCCATCTCCCCGGTGAAGTTGCTCGAACCAGCGGGGAACTCGACGACCAAGTAGTCGACGGGGCCGAGTTCGTCCAGCGATGTCACGGTCATGGGCTCGGGTCCCTCTGTTGTCGGAAAGTTATCCTCTTCGGGCTGGCGGGTGCCAGTGGTTGCGGTCGTACCGTTCGTAGCCAACCATGATTGAGGCGAGTGTGCTCTTGCGAGCGAGCCAGATCACCACTGGCCTCCTGGAGGCTCCCGAGGGCACATCCACCCAAACTGGCTTCCAAGATCCGGTGGTTCAGGCTCATGTGCAGACACTTCGTCGCCACGCGAGCCTCGATAGGTTGAACCAATGCCCGTCGATGGAGACCAGACAGCCGCTGCCCTGGAGTACCAGTGGCGGCAGATGATCCGAAGAGCACCCCCGAACCTGTGGAGACAGCTGGACGAGGGAATGGTCGGGTTCATCAGCGAACTCCCGACACCCGCAATGAATGGGGTGTACGTCTTCAGTCCCGACGTCGATCTCGCTGAAGTTGCAGCCCTGCTGACCGAGGTATCGAAAGCAAACGTCCCCTTTTGCCTCCACGCACGAGCGTCGCTGCGAGGTTCGTTGGCCGGAGTCGCTGATGACTTGGGTATGACCCCGGACGGGGACGTCCCGATGATGGCGCTCAATGACCCAGCATCGTTGAGGGTCACGACGCAGGTCGAGGACCTCGATCTCCGCCCCCTGACCGAAGACGAAAATGGCGTGCATGAAGGTCTCTTCGCGGCTGGGTTTGGGATGCCCGTGGAGATGGCCCACATCTTCATGCAATTCTTGGGAGCCGCGCCCGGTCTTCGTGGGTTCGTTGGCGAAGTGGCGGGCGCTGGTGTCACGACCGCCCTCACGCTGCCCTCGGGCAAGGACTCCGTTGGCTTGTTCAATGTGGCGACTCCACCTCAGCATCGTCGCCGTGGCTACGGTGCTGCCGTAACGGCATACGCGCTTCTCGATGCCTTGGAGCATGGCGCGACCTGGGCGTGGCTGCGATCGACACCCGAAGGTCTTTCGGTCTATGAGCGATTGGGGTTCCGGATCGTCGAGTCCTGGCCCGCCTGGGTGGCCCAAAAACCGAACTAGCCCGGCAGGTCGCCTGCCGCTCGGTCCGTAGGGATGCAGATGCTGCCTCATGACTCACCTGGGAGCCGCCAAATGCGCTCTGCACAACCAGATTCAAAGGTCCCTATCGGCGCGGCCTTGCGATAACGACAACTCAAGCGAACCACCCACGGCAAGCATCGCTAGCCATGCACGACGGATCCGGCTATGGGGCTCAGGGAGGGAAGGCGCTCGGCTCACTCGATGTCGCCGAGGCCGGCGATGTGCTCGTGATCTCGCTGGACGATCAGAGTCGAGCCCGGCTCCCCGCCACACCGTCCTCGCATGGCCCAGCCGGTTCCAATAGGCCACGGCCCGCCGCTGCCCAGCACCGCCGTGGACTCCACCAGGGCACCGTCACGCCGTTTTCTTTGACGAAGGAGGGCGCGATAGCCCCGGCTCCTGTTCCTCTCTCCCCTGGGGAACGTGGGGCGTTTCAGCCACAAACCCCGACGAGAGGCCCCATGTGCGTTCCGCTGCCGGACCACACAACGCACGCACAGACGGATGAGCGCGCATGCCGGATCTTGTTGCACAGATGCGAACGAGAACGGCACATCGGCACCACCGACTGAGCAACCACCCTGACCTCCCACGCTCGACACCATGTGAACTGGGGAGGGCATTGCTACTTCGAGCCGTGCAGTCCTCTCTCGAGCCACTCCCCAACAGCGGCACCAGACGGGATCGCAGGCCATTCGCGAGCCACGACCAGCAGGCCGGGCAGCCGGTTATCGAGCGACCCGCCGGCACCTAACCCGAACTCTTGCGCAGGAACCGGGCTACCCAGAAGTCTCAAGTATCCGGATATTTCTCGGTTGCCGTGTGACTAGGAGCCGAGAGGCGGCCCGACTCGGGCGCTCCCAGCTCTGTGACAAGCAGCGACACGCCGGGTCGGCGATGTGCGAGGGCCGGAGCGGGTGGGCTGCGTCGTGCCTGGGTCTGCGTGACGGTTGCATGACGATGGGGGTTTCGGCGAGGTGTTTGAGTTGTGTTTCCGCAGGTCCGAGGGGGTGGGGCGGACGAGTCGGCCTATACGCCGGGTTCTGTCCTCAGGTGCCCAACAGCGCCTGAGGGGCGGTCATCCATCTACGGCTGCCGTTGCCGACAACCTCTAGCGGCCTACCCGAGGACTCGAGCGAGCAACTCTCCCCCGCCGAAGCGGTGCGTCCTCTGTCTGACCTTGCTCCGGGTGGGGTTTACCTAGCCGGCTGAGTCACCTCAGCCGCTGGTGGTCTCTTACACCACCGTTTCACCCTTACCGGACCTGCACCGAAGCGCAGTCCCGGCGGTTTGTTTTCTGTGGCACTGTCCCGCGGGTCACCCCGGGTGGGTGTTACCCACCGCCCTGCTCTGTGGAGCCCGGACGTTCCTCGGCGATGCGCAACCCGAAGGTCAAACATCGACGCGACCGCCCGGCCGGCTCGTCCGCCGTACCGTCAGCGTAATGCGCCAGGGCGGTCGTCGGAGCCATCGCGCGACCGGCGATCCGGGATGAGGAGCCGGGCGATGGAAGACGCAACTCGGTGAACCCACCACTCCATCGGGCCACGACGGAGGTACAGCAGCCAAACGGTGGAGAAGACCAGCGCGACGACGACGTGGGTCAGGTAGTACCCGAAACTGCCCCACTCCCCCCACGGCTGACTCAGCGCGAACACGTGGAACGTGTACAGCGTCAAGGTCATGGTCCCCGCTGCCGCGATGGGGTGAGTAATCCAGCGCAAGACATCGACCCGCACGACGAGCAGGAACAGCCCCAACACGGCTAGCGCCGAGCCAGTCGTCCCGACCAAGTCGAAAGGCGTTCCGGTATGGGGCGCGGCGACGGCGAGCCAGGCCCAGCTCTCGGGCGGCGTCGTCCCGTACGACTCGCTGCTCACTAGATCCCACCATGGGTTCGTCCCGACTGACCCACCCGTCGATACCAACTGCTCGGCTAACCCCTGCGACAACATCCATACCGAGGTCAGCCAGGCGAACGCAGCGAGGCCGGCGCCGACGCCGAGCAACCAAACCGCGGTACGTCTGGCCCGAAGGTCCAGTCGCCCTACGGCCAGACCGGCCAACAGGTAGGTCATCCACGTCAGCACCGGGTAGTAGCCAATCACCATCAGCTCCTGGAGCGCGCCGACCGGATCGGCCGTCACGGTGGTGAAGGACACCTGATCGTTCGGTCCCAGCGGCAGGTGCTGACGCAGCAGGTGGCTGAGGACCGGACTGACGAGCGCCCAGGACGCAGCGATGACCAGCAAGGTCTTAGGTCGCAGACCAAGGAACGGGATCGTGAGCAGAAAGAACAAGGCGTAGTACGCCAGGATCACCGCCACCGGACTGCCTATTCCCGCCAGCCATAGGCCGATAAGCCCAATGAGGATGGCTCGGACGGCAATCATTGCGCTGACGCGCGAGCGGGCGGCACCAGTCCGGGGCTTGGTTGCGCCAGACACGAGGGCGAGGCTCACGCCAGCCACGACGGCGAAGGTCGCCGACGCACGGCCGGCGAAAAGCCAGCCAACGGTGGTCAGGTGACCGGTCGCCGGGTCGCGGACAGCCAGCATGTGCGTGGCGGCCATCCCGAGGAGCGCAATTCCTCGGGTGACGTCAACCCCGACAAGCCGCGTCGAGGTCGGGAGCCGGTGGGTCATGACCTGCGCTCCCAACCGGAGCGGCTAGGTCGGATTGGTGCCACCGGATGCACGAGAATCGAGCGCGGAGACACTAGCCTCGAGGTCGGCCTGCGCCTGCCGAGCAGACTCATCCGCCGCCGCCAACTGCTCGGCCGTCCGTGGCGGGCTCGCTAGCCTGGACAAGACATCGGCCTGAACGGCGATGACGCTGAGCCGCAGCGCGCTCGCCGTTTCCCGAGCGGCGGTCTCATCCTCAGGGGACGTGCCATCCGTGGCTAGTTGATCGAGCCGCATGGCCAGTTGGTCTCCGCTTTCGCGCAGGCCGGCAGCCGCCGCTGCGGTAGCCGCGGACGACGAACGCAAGGTCACCAGCGCTGCCTGCAGGGAGCGCACCTCCGTCAGCTGGGTCGAGGCTTGGTTTTGCCACGCTCCGCGGCGTTCGGCCAACGCCACGGCTTCCCGCCGCCGGCGCATGACCAAAGCACCCACGATCACAGCGATTGCGGCCAAGGCCAAAAGAACCAGCAACCAGGGGATGTTGTCGGTGTCGGAGGTCTCACCCGACGCGGGGCTGGCATCCACGGTCGAGGTCGTTGGAGTAGGGGTTGGCTGCTGAGACTTGGTCTCGGTCGGTGTTGGCGTGGGCGTTGGTGTCTCGGTAGGAGCTTCGGTCGGAGTTTCGGTCGGAGTTTCGGTCGGTGTTTCGGTCGGAGTCTCGGTCGGAGTCTCGGTGGGCGACTCGGTGGGCGACTCGGTGGGTGATTCAGTCTTGCTCTTCGAAGCTTCGATCGACTTCGACGTCGACGGACTCGCCGTACGACTGAGTTCGGGCAGTTGGGAAGGGACTCCGGACGGGAGGGCGATGCCACCACTGCTCGAGCACCCGGACGCCCCTGCGACCAATAACACTCCGAGGCCCATGGCTAGCAACAGCCGCCGATGTCCCAACCCGCGAGTTCTCATGCGCTCACCCTGCCCGGTTGAGGTGGTCAGGCTCAACGGACACGCGCGGCCCCGCCTAAAAGGCGGCCGTTTGCGAACGTCCGACGGTCCCCGTTAGATTGGATCCAATCCTCCCGCCACCCTCGGAGCCCCTGAATGGCCGCCGCGCCCGTCTCCCCGCTTGACCTGATCTCCGCCGACAGCCTGCTGACGGACGAGGAACAGGAGATTCGCGCAACAGTGCGCCGATTCCTCGACGCTCAGGTGCGCCCGCACATCGCTGGTTGGTTCGACACCGGGCAACTCCCGGCCCGCGATCTCGCGAAGGATCTCGGCGCCATCGGCGTCCTTGGCATGCACCTGCAGGGATACGGATGCGCGGGGACGTCGGCCGTCGCCTACGGACTCGCGTGTCTTGAACTCGAAGCCGTCGACTCCGGCGTCCGCTCCTTGGTTTCGGTTCAGGGCTCCCTGGCGATGTACGCCATTCATGCGTACGGCAGCGAGGAACAGCGCGAATCCTGGTTACCTCAACTTGCGACCGGATCGGCCGTGGGCTGCTTCGGCCTGACCGAGTCAGACCACGGATCGAACCCAAGTGGCATGCGAACCCGGGCTGTCAGGGACGGCTCCGACTGGCTGGTTACGGGCACCAAGATGTGGATCACGAATGGCTCCATCGCGGATGTCGCCATCATTTGGGCGCAGACCGAAGACGGGATCCGCGGCTTCGTCGTTCCCACGGACTCCCCCGGCTTCTCCGCCAACGAGGTGGGCAACAAGTTGTCGCTTCGTGCGTCCGTAACCAGCGAACTCGTGCTGGATGACGTGCGCCTCCCGGAAACGGCGATGCTGCCCAACGCCAGGGGCCTTTCCGGCCCCCTGGGATGTCTCAACGAAGCCCGCTTTGGCATCGTCTTCGGAGCCTTGGGAGCGGCGAGGGACTGCCTGGATACGGCCATCGACTACGCCGTCGGCCGGGTCCAGTTCGACCGCCCCATCGCCGGATACCAGCTGACTCAGGAGAAACTGGCGAACATGGCCCTGGAACTTCAGAAGGGCTACTTGCTCGCACTGCAGATCGGTCGCCTCAAAGACCGTGGCTCGGCGACGCCCGAACTCGTGAGCGTCGGCAAGCTCAACAACGTCAGGGAGGCGCTCGAGATTGCCAGAAGCTGCCGCACGATTCTGGGGGCCAATGGGATCACCTCGGAATACCCGGTGCTGAGGCACGCCAACAACCTGGAAAGTGTCCTGACCTATGAGGGCACCTCCGAGATGCACACCCTGGTCGTTGGCCAGGCCCTGACGGGGATCTCCGCGTTCCGCTAGTCGGCGAGCGCCGCGGTCACCGACGTGACGGCTCCTCGCCGATGCTCGTCGAGGAGCAGGACCACGAGATCAACGTCTCCGTCGCGAAACGCCGCGGCGATCCCCCGGTGCTCGGCCACCGCGGCTTGTCGATGGCCCGCCTGTGCGTAGTAGACGCTGCGATACACGTCAGTGGCATCCCAGCACAGGCGAATCATCCGGATCAGGCGAGGCATCCGGCTCGTCCCGTACAAGGCGAAATGGAAGTCGCGGTTGGCCGCAGTCATAGCGCCCAGGTCTCCGCCAGCCGCAGCCGCCTCGAAGTGGCGGAGGAGGGTTTCGACCCGGTCGAAATCATCCTGGTCGGCCAGCGGGCCGCCGACTCGCAGCGCCTCTGTCTCCAAAATGGCGCGGATGCGGTACACCTCGATCAGGTCGCCGGCTGAGAGCTCGGCGACGAAGTACCCACGGTGGGGGTGATAGACAACCTGCCCCTCGCCTTCCAGGATCTTCAACGCTTCTCGCAGGGGCACCCTCGACACGCCGAGGCGTTCGGCCAGTTGCACCTGTAGGACCTGAGCCCCGGGTCGGAGTTCCCCAGAAGCGATGGCCTGGCGCAACTCTCCGAGAACGGCCTCCTGCGCGGTCGGCGGTCGACGGAAGCCGTCCGGCTCAGGTCCCGGCACCGGGTGCCGCCCCACCCCGAGCCGACGCGCCCTGTCGCCGTTCCAGGTCCGGGGGCGCCGTTCGGTAGGTCGCCGGCGTTGCCGACAAGGTGACGGGATGCGCAATCGTCGGCGTACCGTCGGCATCGACGACCGGGCTCAACCCCAACTGGCTGGCGAGGGCGACCGCCTCGGCTACATCATTGATCGGACCGCACGGAACTCCGGCAGCTGTCAAAGTCGTCGCCCACTCAGCGGCCGACCGGGTACGCATCGCGGCGCCAAGAAGCGCCATCAGCTCCACACGATGCGCGACCCGTTCGGGGTTGGTGCCGAAGCGCGGATCGGCGGCCAACTCGGGAGCGCCGAGCGCCGCTGCCAGCGCCTGGAACTGCTTGTCGTTTCCGACCGCGAGGATCATGGGTCGGTCCGCGGTATCCACCGTCTCGTAGGGAGCAATCGACGGGTGCCGGTTCCCCATGATCTCGGGGGTTATCCCTCCAGCCACATAGGCGCTGGTCTGATTGACCATCGCAGACAGAACCGAGGACAACAGGTTGACCTCAACCCGCTGGCCTTGCCCCGTTACATCCCGATGCCGCAGAGCGGCAAGGACGCCCATGACTGCGTGCAGTCCGGTGATGACATCCACCACTGCGACCCCGACCTTGGTCGGCTCCAACGAGCTCGGCCCGGTCACCGACATCAGGCCGCCCATGGCCTGGACCAGCAGGTCGTAGCCCGGGAGCGACGCTCCCTCCCCCGCACCGAACCCCGTGATCGAGGCGTAGACGATCGAAGGATTAGATGCACAGACCTGTGCGTATCCAAGACCCAGCCGATCCATCGTGCCAGGGGAGAAGTTCTCCACGAGTACGTCGGCTCGCGCGGCCAGTGACTTGGCCTCAGCAAGATCATCCGGATCGCGCAGATCCAGGGACACTCCGCGCTTGTTCCGGTTGACGCTCAGAAAATAGGTCGAGCGCCCGTGCTCATCCCAGGGCGGGCCCCAGGCGCGCGTGTCGTCCCCTTGCCCCGGTCGCTCGACCTTGATGACCTCGGCACCTAGGTCGCCCAGGAGCATCGTGGCGTAGGGCCCCGCCAGCACCCGGCTGAAATCGGCGACCAGGATTCCGTCCAACGCTCCCGGCCCCATGCGCGACAGAGTAGTCGAATATTGTATCCAACCGCTGACCGACAACCCCTAGAACAACACCGTGGTGAAGGTCCCAATCTCGTCGAAACCCACGCGTTGATAAACCCGTCGCGCGGCCAGGTTGAAGTCGTTGACATACAACGTGACGGTCTTGGCATAGTCGCTTTGGGCCAGAGCAACGACCGCGGCCATGGCTGGACCGGCCAAGCCTTCCCCGCGACGGTCCGGCGCCACCCATACTCCCTGGACCTGGCAGGCGTCGGCTGTCACAGCGCCCACCTCGGCCTTGAAAATGACCCGCCCAGATTCGATACGGGCATACGCCCTGCCGGACGACACCAGCTCATGGACCCGGGCCCGATAGGCGGCCGCGTCCGTGCCCAAGGGGGAAACACCCACTTCCTCGGTAAACATGGCTACCGACGCGGGGAGCAGCAGATCGAGCTCGTCCAAACGCACTCGGCGAACCAGCGGGTCGGGGGCGATCTCAGGCGCCGAATCAAGGGCCAGGAACGGCTGTGTCTGTCGGACCAAACGCGCAGGCCCCCAGGCGGGCTCGAGCAGCCCCCACAACTCGTCGACCAGATGCGCCGGGCCCACGATGCTGGAGCAACGTCGGCCCTGTCGCCGGGCCCGATCAGCGAACGCGCGCAGGGCCTCTGGCCCGGCCGCCACCGGAACCATATTGGCCCCGGAGAAACACAAAGCGTCGAGCCGTCCATCCACGCACCAGCCCCAGAGCTCGCCCGCGAGGCGCCAATTCTGCACGCCACCGACCACGCGCGCCCCCACGAACACGTTGAGCAACGGTTCCCGCGCCAGGACGGCGTCGACGGCGTCGCTGTCAGAGGCCCCGAGGACCCGTAACGACTCCGTGCTCAGCACGGCCGCAGCCTAGCCGCGAAACACCGGGCGTCACGTGCACCTGGGGAGAACCGGGTGACGTTTAGCCGACGGACACGACCGGGTCGCCCACCTCATCGCTGGACTCCATCGTCTCGGCCAAACGCATCGCCTCTTCGATCAACGTCTCCACAATTTGGGACTCGGGCACCGTCTTGATGACCTCGCCCCTCACGAAGATCTGGCCCTTCCCGTTGCCGCTGGCGACTCCGAGGTCAGCTTCGCGCGCCTCACCAGGACCGTTGACCACACAACCCATGACCGCGACCCGCAGCGGCACCGTCATGCCTTCCAGTCCAGCAGTGACCTGCTCGGCGAGGGTGTAGACGTCGACCTGGGCCCGGCCACAGGAAGGACAGGAAACGATTTCGAGTCCCCGCTTGCGAAGGCCCAAGGACTCGAGGATCTGATTGCCGACCTTGACCTCCTCGACAGGAGGCGCAGAGAGGGAGACCCGGATCGTGTCCCCGATCCCTTCGGCGAGCAGCGCCCCGAAGGCCACGGCTGACTTGATCGTTCCCTGGAACGCCGGGCCAGCCTCGGTGACCCCCAGGTGCAGCGGATAGTCGCACTGCGCCGCGAGTTGCCGATAGGCGTTCACCATGACCACGGGGTCGTTGTGCTTGACCGAGATCTTGATGTCGCGAAACCCGTGCTCTTCGAACAACGAGCATTCCCAGAGTGCGGACTCCACCAAAGCCTCCGGAGTGGCCCTCCCGTACTTCGCCAACAACCGCTTGTCGAGGGAGCCTGCGTTGACCCCGATCCTGATCGGTGTGCCCGCGTCGCCCGCCGCCTTGGCGATCTCTGCGACCTTGTCGTCGAAGGCCTTGATGTTGCCGGGATTGACGCGCACCGCGGCGCATCCGGCGTCGATGGCCGCGAAGACGTACTTGGGCTGGAAGTGAATATCCGCGATCACCGGGATTTGCGACTTCTTAGCGATCGCCGGGAGCGCTTCGGCGTCGTCCTGGCTGGGGCAGGCGACGCGCACGATCTGACACCCGGCTGCCGTGAGTTCTGCGATCTGCTGAAGCGTGGCGTTGACGTCTGCGGTCAAAGTGGTCGTCATGGACTGGACTGAAATGGGCGCGTCGCCGCCCACCAGAACCCCACCAACGGAGATCTGACGCGAAAGGCGCCGATCAGCCAGTGGCTTGGGTGGCGCTGCAGGCAGGCCCAGCGAGACGGTCATTGACGTTGGTCAGCTCCTAGTCGCGTGTGCACAGATTCGGCCTCAAAGACCAAGGTCGATGGGGTTGATGACGTCGGCGACAAGCAGCAACACCGAAAGCGAGATGAGAACGAACAAGAACGCATACGCCACCGGCATCAGCTTGTTCAGGTCTACCCTGCCCGGGTCCGGCTTCCCGCGCCAGCGGGCGACCTTGCTTCGGGCCTGTTCATAGAGGAGTACTGCCAGGTGCCCGCCGTCGAGCGGCAGCAACGGCAGCAGATTGAAGATGCCGATGAATATGTTGAGCCCCGCGATGACGAGCAGGAACCCTGCGATCCGTAGGGCCCACGGATCCGATTCCGAACCGAGGATCTGACCGCTGGCGTCAGCGGCACCGACGACTCCCACCAGACCCGTGGGGTCCCTTGGAGCGTCGTTGGCCACGGAATCCCACAACGCCGGGAGCTTGCTCGGAATCAGCACCAGGGCCTCACCCGTGCCCACCAGGATTTGCCCGTAGGTCGAGGTCGCGTACTTCACGGCCCCAACGGGACCCACTCGGTAGGCCTGCGACTGGGGGCTCATCCCCAATACGCCAACGGTGACGGTCTCATCGGGGTTCGTCGCAGAAGCACGTTGCCCTTCGACCAGATTCACCGTCACCGTGGCTTCCTCGCCGCCACGGCTGTACCCAACCTCGGAAGCGCCGGGACCGGCGTCGCGGATCGCAGCCTGCGCCTGCTCCCACGTCTCGACGGTGACGCCGTTGACCGAGACGATCTCGTCTCCGGGGAGTAGACCGGCGTCGGCTGCTGGTGACGCGACATCGGGCAAACTACAGGACCCATCGACCTGATCAGGGGCGCAGGCCGAAATGGTGGCCACGGTGGTGGTCTGCTCGACACCGGCCGCGAGAAGCATCGGAGTGATCAACAAGATGACCACCGCGATGAGGAAGTGCATCGTCGAGCCGGCCACGAGAACAATCGCGCGCCGCGACGCCGGTTGGCGATAGAAGGCCCGGGGTTCGTCCTCTGGGGCGAGCTCCTCGAGCTCGGTCATCCCGACGATCTTGACGAAGCCGCCCGCCGGAATAGCCCGGACTCCGTACCGAGTCTCGCCACGGCGCGTGGACCATAGGACCGGTCCGAACCCGACAAAGAAGTCCGTCGCCTTCATACCGAACTTGCGGGCCGTCGCGAAGTGGCCCCACTCGTGCAGCATCACCGACAAGAGCAGAGCCACGATGAACGCGACAATGGCAATGATGGTCATCCATGCTCCTTCTCGATGAGCGCACGCGCACTGACGCGCGCGTGCTGCTCCGCAGCAAGGACGTCGGCCAGGCGCAGGGGGTTCCTAAATTGCTGGTCGTGTGATCCAGCGCTCATCCCAACCGGCACGCAATCGTCAAGAACAGCGGTGACCACGTCCAGGATTCCCAAGAAGGGGAGCCGACCCACCCGGAACGCCTCGACTGCTTCCTCATTGGCGGCGTTGAACACCGCGGGAGCCGTCCCACCGCGCTCCCCGGCCCTGCGCGCCAGCCGAACCGCGGGAAAGGCCGACTCGTCGAGCGGCTCGAAAGTCCAGGTCGCTGCCGTTGACCAATCGCAGGGGGCTGCCGCGTGCGGCACACGCTCGGGCCACCCCAGGCCCAAGGCGATGGGCAGCCGCATGTCCGGCGGGCTGGCCTGCAAGACAGTCGAACCATCAACGAACTCCACCATGGAGTGGACGACCGACTGAGGATGAACGACGACGTCAATCTGATCGAAGGCCAGGTCGAACAACAGGTGCGCTTCGATCACCTCAAGGCCTTTATTGACCAAAGTGGCGGAGTTGATCGTGACCACCGGCCCCATGTCCCAGGTGGGATGCGCGAGAGCCTCCCCTGGAGTCACCGAGTCGAGTTGCCGCCTGGTACGGCCGCGGAACGGGCCGCCGCTTGCGGTCAGAACGAGGCGACGGATCTCCGTCGCGGAGCCAGCGCGCAGGGCCTGAGCCAGGGCAGAGTGTTCGGAGTCGACCGGAACGATCTGGCCGGGCGCGGCCACCGCCTTGACCAAGGGGCCGCCGACGATGAGGGACTCCTTGTTGGCCAGAGCCAGAATGCGCCCGGCTTCGAGAGCGGCCAGGGTTGGCCCCAAACCGATCGACCCGGTCATCCCGTTCAACACCACGTCACACGGCCACGCCGCGATCTCCGAAGCCGCATCGGGACCCACGAGAATCTTGGGGGTGGCGCCGTGAGCCGCGAGGGCTTGGGTCAGACCCGCCTCTGCGGCTAGGTCTGCGACCGCGACGACTCCGGCCCCCACCTGCGCTGCCTGCTCGGCAAGTAGATCGGGGTTAGATCCCGCCGCCGCCAGACCGACCACTCGAAACCGATCGGGGTTGCGGCGAACGACATCAATCGCTTGGGTCCCGATCGACCCGGTGGAACCGAGGATGACCACGTCGCGCATTCGTCCATTGTCACCCACCCACCAGCGTGCGGGCGCCGCCCTTCGTGACCGTCATGACACGGATTCAAGCTCTGGGTCGACCGACCGAGCGCCTGCACCGATTCCGGGACCTCCGTGACCCAGGTTCAACGACCCCACGGGTGCCGATACCGCGCCGCCTTCGCGCAGGCCGTATCGCTCCCACCAGGACGCCAGAGGGGCCGGTGCGTACCAGTTCCACCGACCCAACAGCTTCATCGTGGCGGGTACCAGCAACGCCCGCACCAGCGTGGCGTCCACCAGGACCGCAACACTGAGTCCGACGCCGATCATGGCGATGAACACGATTCCGGAGGTGGCGAAAGCCCCGACGACGACCACAAACAACACGGCCGCGCTCGTGATGATTCGGCCCGTTCTCTGCAGCCCTCGAGCGACGGACCGGGTGTTGTCGTGGCTGGCGTCCCACTCCTCCCGAATGCGCGAGAGCAGGAACACCTCGTAGTCCATTGAGAGCCCGAACGCGAGCGCAAAGATCAGGATGGGCTGCGTGGCCTCGAGGAACCCAGTTGACGTGAAGCCCAGAGTCCCTGCGAGGTTCCCATCCTGGAAGCCCCACACGAGGATCCCGAAGGTCGCCGAGAGCGACAGGATGTTCATAATGATGGCCTTGATCGGTAGCACCACTGACCCGAAGGCGAAGAACAACAACACGAACATCGACACCACCAAGTAGAGCGCCACCCAAGGCAAGCGAGCCCCGAGACCGTCTAGGCGGTCGACCAATAGGGCCGTGTCCCCACCGACGAGCACCTGAGAACCCGTCGGAGGGGGGAGATCGCGCAACCCACTCACGGCTGCTTGAGCTTGTTCATCCTGGGATGCCCCTGAGTAGTTGACGGCGATGTACGCAGCGCCATCACTGGCTCGGACCACGGCCGCCGAATCAACTCCAGGCACCGCCCGCACGGCCGAGAGGTAGCTGGGGAGAGCGCTGTCCTGCTCCAACCCGACGATGACGACGTCGATGGGGCTCGCCGTAGCTGACCCAGAGAACTCGGACTCAAGTGCGTCGCCCGCGAGCCGGCTCTCGGTTTCCGAGGGCAGCACCCGTGAGTCAACCCCGCCGAATGCGACGCGGAGGAACGGCGCGCCCAACACGAGTAGCACGGCCACCACGGCCACCGCCACGGGAAGTGGCCGGCGCATCACGCCCCGAGCCAATCGAGCCCAGGCGCCCGAGTCCGGGTCTGACGGCTCCGCCAGGCGCCGCCGCGTCCACGGCAGGGGAACTCGCAAGGCGTCGACCTTCGGACCGAGAACTCCGAGCAGCGCGGGCAAGAGCGTCAGAGCCGCAACCATCGCCACGAGGACTGCAGCAATCCCACCCATCCCCATCGACTTCAGGAAGTTCTGCGGAAACATGAGCAGGGCACCGAGAGCCACAGCGACGGTGATCCCCGAGAAGGCGACGGTTCGACCGGCTGTCGCGACCGTCCTCATGACGGCGTTTTCAACCGTGGCCCCGGAATGCAGTTCTTCTCGGAAACGGGAGACCACGAACAAGGAGTAGTCGATCGCCAGGCCGAGGCCGAGCATGGTGACGATGTTGACCGAGAAGATCGAGATGTCGCCGAACAGGGACAGCGCCCGTAGCGCGGTGAAGGCACCCAGAATGGCGACCAGGCCGATGGCCAGCGGGAGCGACGCGGCGGCCAGCGAACCGAAGACGATGATCAGCAGCAGGATCAGCAACGGGATCGAGAGCGTCTCTGCCTTGGCGATGTCCTCGCTGACCTGCGTATTGATGTCGTCCGTGGTCGGCACGACGCCGCCTCGGAGGGTGGTCAGCCCGGGCGCGACCAGATCGTCAGCAAGGCCCTCGTACGCGCTGGCGCGGGTGTCGGGGTCGAGACCACTGAGCTGGATGGCGACATACGTGGCCGCCCGGTCGGGCGAGACGAAGGCGGGCGAGGCCGTCGACCAATAGGAGGCCACGGACGCCACCGCATCTGCAGGCAAGGAGTCGATGGTCTCGGTCACCGCGCTCCGAAACGCCGGATCGTCGACGGTGAGGGAGGAACCGTCGGGCGCTCGGTACACCACGACCACGTCCACCGCGGCCCTACCGAGGCTGTCCTCCAGCGCCGCTACCGCACGCGAGGACTCAGCATCCGGGTCGTCGAACCCCCCGTCGTCCAGAACCGCGAAGACACCGGTTCCCCAGACCGCAGCGAAGGCGAGCAACGCCGCGGTGAGCGCCAGGACAGCCTTGCGACGCCGATAGATCAATCGGCCGAGCGACTCGAACAGCATGGACGAACCCTTCGTCGGGTGACCCTGGCTCCCGTCACGATCACCGTGAACAGTGTTTATGTGAACGACGTTAACATCGCAAACGATGTACACTCATGTCAAGTGGTATCGCCAACCTGATCGGAGTACTCGCGTGTCGGTCACCTCGGCAGCGGCGCCGGCCCCCACGCGCCGGGAACGTCATCGAGAGCAGACGGTGGCCGAAATCAAGCGTGTGGCCCGCGAACACCTGATCGCGCACGGTCCGCAGGGTGTCCAGTTGCGAGCGGTCGCACGGGACGTCGGGATGACCGCACCCGCGTTGTACCGATACTTCGACAGCCTTGAGGATTTGCTCACCGCGCTCGTCACCGATCTGTATGTCGAGCTCGCTGTGGCTGTCGAAGAAGCGACCGCGCCGAGCCGCGGCTCACTTGAGCAGCGATTGATCGGTGCGGCACGCGCCTTCAGAAGCTGGTCCATCGCCCATCCAGCCGAGTTCGGGCTGCTCTTCGGTAGCCCGATCCCCGGTGTCGACAGACAAGACGACAGCCCCCATTGCGTCGCGGCTCAGCGCTTCGGACAGGCCTTTGGCGTCCTGTTCGTCGAGATCTGGATGACCCGCCCGTACCCGGTGTCTGATGACCTCGATCCGCAGTTGCGCGCAAATCTCACGGCGTACGGAGACCACGTAGGGCTACCGCTCCCACCCGAGGCTGTAGCCGTGTTCCTCACGTCCTGGGTTCGTCTGTACGGAGCTGTGACCATGGAGGTCTTCGGCCACATCTCCTTTGCCCTCGATGATGCCGAGCCGCTGTTCGAGGCCGAACTCGTGGGCCTGCGCCGCGCGCTGGGATTCGTCTGACCACCCGAACGACATCAGCAGAGGGCACCTCCGGTTACTCCAACGAGCCGGCCCGATGCCGCACCTGGAGGGCGAACCACAAATCCGCGCGAAGACCTGGGTCGTCCAAGGGACGACCCAGGAGTTCCTCGACCTTCCGCATTCGATATCTGAGGGTGTGTCGGTGCACCCCCAGCGATCCCGCCGCCACATCCCATTGGCCGTTGTGCGAGAGCCAGGCATGGGCCGAGGCCACCAGGTCGGCCTTTCCCCCGGACACCTCCAACGGCGCGAGCAGGGCGTCGGAGAAGGATGCAGCAGACTCAGGGCTGACGAGCCCCAACAGCCCATCTGCGCCGACTGTGTCGTGCCACACGACCTCACCTCGCTGAGCGTTCCTGGCCAGTTGCAGCGCCCGGCCAGCCTCTGCGTACCCGCGAGAGACGTCAGAGATCGACACCAGGCTCGATCCGCCGGCGAAACCCTGGGTCCTCGGCGCAGGCGCGGCGGCCATGATCGAGGCAACGGCATGGTCGGAGAGGACGAGAACGAGCTCATCGTCGATGAGCCCTGACGCCATCTCTGGGCCTTCGAGGTGACTAATCAGGTGCCGGGTCGCAGCCCCGAACCGAAGCACGCGTAGCCCGGCATCTCTCATCCAAGCCCAGCCCAGGGCGTCGAGCGGCAACGAGTCCGGCGCTGCGCCCGACAGGAGTAGCGCCAAGGCTGCGTCCCGTACTCCTTGTGCGGCGGCACCGGCACCAACCCCGCGCTCCAGGGCTAGCGAGAGGAGGGACACAGCTATCGCCACCACCGAGGCATCGCTGCGGTCGAAGGCAGTGGGCCGACCCACCGCCAGGTAGCCCCGAGCCGCGCCTTTCGCACCCAACGGATGCAGGGCGACGCGGTCATCCCCCAAGTCAAGCGAGGCCGAGCTTCGGCCACGTGAGCGCAACTCAGCGATCTCTTCACCGAGTGCAGCAAGCAGTACGTCCCCGACCGGGCCGGCCGACGCCAACACCGTGCCTGCCGGATCGAAGACCACACACCACGAACTCAAACTTCGAGCCAGGCGAGCAGCAAGCGCGGGCAACGCCTCCGGAGCCAACGCGGCCCTGGTGAGTTCCCGTTGACTTTCAAAGGCTCGTGTCGTGGATTCATAGGTCTGAGCAGCCACCAGGTCAGACACAGCCTTCGTGACTGCGATGAACGGCGTCGGTTCCGGAACCTCAAGGACGACCAGTCCTCGACGGTTGGCAGCCTTCAACAGGGCCACCGGCACCCGGTCGTGAGTCAACCCGACTCCCAACCCCAGGGCCGCTACCCGTGCGTCGACCAACCGATCGACGTAGGCACCAAGACTGCGAGAGTTCGTGGCGGTCAGCCGCATACCCGTCGACAACAGCAACTCGCCCCCCTCGAGAAACGGTCGCGGATCTTCGAGTTCGCTGACCGCGACCCACCGGACCGGGCGGTCTTCCCCATCGTCAGTCCTGGGGCTGCCCGCGCGCACCAGCAATCCCAACTCCGAGCGCTCGACAAGGCTGCGGACCGTGGGTGGCGGAAGGACAGGCATCACAACTCCGTGAGAACCAGGGACCAGGTTGTACGTGGCGGACAAACCTAGCGCCGATGTTGGCCCTAACGACACATCGCTGGTCCAGGTCGGTCCGCCTAGGCTCGCGACATGGCTACGACCCCAACCGGCGGACCCACGCTCCCTCAGGAGCGTCGTGTCGTCACCGACATTCCCGGACCTCGATCGACGGAGCTGTTCGCCCGACGCAACGCGGCGGTGGCCCACGGCCTTGGGACGGTCCTTCCGGTCTTCATCGAACGGGCCGGGGGTGGAGTCCTTGTCGACGTTGACGGCAACTCGCTCATCGACCTGGGTGCGGGAATCGCTGTGGTGAATGTCGGCAACGCGGCGGACCAGGTTGTCACCCGAGTCCAGGAACAGGTCGCAGCATTCACCCACACCTGCTTCATGGTGACTCCCTACGCCGGCTATGTGGAGGTCTGTGAGGCCCTCAACCGGCTGACCCCAGGTGACTTTCCGAAGAAGTCGGCGCTGTTCAACTCAGGCGCCGAGGCGGTGGAGAACGCCGTCAAGATCGCCCGAGCGCACACCAAGCGCGACGCGATCGTCGTGTTCGAGCACGGATATCACGGCCGGACCAACCTCACCATGGCGATGACCGCCAAGAACATGCCTTACAAGGAAGGTTTCGGGCCCTTCGCTGGCGAAGTGCACCGGATGCCGCTTGCCTACCCGTTCCGTTGGCCCGGCGGACCCGAGCGTGCGGGCGCAGAAGCACTCGCCGAGGTAACGACGCGGATCGACAAAGAGATCGGTGCTCATAACGTCGCTGCCCTGGTCATCGAACCGATCCTTGGCGAGGGCGGTTTCATCGTGCCGGCGCCAGGATTCCTTCCGGGCCTGTCCGCCTACGCTGCAAAACACGGCATCGTCTTCGTTGCCGACGAAGTACAAACCGGTTTCGCGAGGACCGGAGCGATGTTTGCCGTCGAGGATGAGGGCATCGTGCCGGATCTGATCACCACGGCCAAGGGCATCGCTGGCGGACTCCCCCTCGCGGGCGTCACCGGCCGGGCGGAGATCATGGATGCTGCCCACGTCGGAGGCCTCGGCGGCACCTATGGGGGAAACCCCGTGGCCTGCGCAGCAGCACTGGGGGCGATCCAGGCCATTGAAGAACACGATCTCGCTGGAGCAGCACGCCGGATCGGCGAGGTGATGCTCCCAGCCCTCACGGACATGTCTGCGCGTTACCCGTGCATCGGTGATGTCCGCGGTCGTGGAGCGATGATCGCGGTTGAAATCGTGCGTCCGGGCACGCTGGAGGCCGACGCGGAAACGACCGCAGCTGTGGCCAAGGCTTGCCATCGACAGGGAGTCCTGGTCCTCACGGCGGGCACCTACGGGAACGTCTTGCGGTTCCTGCCGCCGCTGGTCATGCCAGAACCCCTGCTCGAAGACGCGCTTGGAGTCCTCGACAAGGCGTTCGCGGAAGTGACTGCCTAGTCATTTGACCGTCTTCTCGTCGGAGGCCGGTACCGGCCGATCGGCTAGACCTCGACCCCCGACTCGCTCGAAACGCTCGAGACAAGTCATGATTGAACCCAGCGCTCCAACGGCGCCCAGCGCTTGACCGTGTCATATTGATCCAAAGGGGGACTGTCGTGGCCTGCGCCCGAATCACTCCCCTCCCCGGCGCAGCCGCGGCCGCCGTTGTCGCGCTTCTCGCGCTCACCGGCCTGGCCCCAGCGACCCCCGCGGCTGCCCTGACTAGTCCGGATCTCGTCGCGACCGTTCCCGCTACGACCACTCCCTCGGTGCTAGACAACGGCAGTGGCACGGCTGAGGTCCTCGCGATAGCCAAGGTGGGAAGCCGTATCGTCATCGGCGGGACGTTCTCCTCGATCGCCGACCCGGCGGGCATCCCAACGGCGGCCAACAACTTGGCCGTATTCGACGCTGCCACCGGAGAGGTCACAGCCCTTCCGACGGTGGACGGCGCCGTCCAGGCCCTTGCGAAGGGCTCGAAGAAGGGGACCGTGTGGGTGGGCGGATCCTTCAACACAGTCAACGGCAAAGCTCGCCCAAAGCTGGCTCTGATCGATGTGAAGACCGGGCAGTTGGTGAAGTCCTTCGCTCCACCCATCTTGGATGCCAAGGTCACCGACCTCGTGCGCGTCCCTGGTCACCTCATCGTGGGCGGGAAGTTCCGCACCGCTGATGGAAACAAGCAGCACGCGCTGATTTCCCTGGACAAGAAAACCGGGGCGAACGACCGTTGGATCAAGCTGTCCTTCACCGGTCACCACAACTGGATTAAGGGGACGGACAACCGAGCCCAGGCTCCTCGCGGAATCACCGCGATGGCGGTCGATTCCGAGCGCACTCGACTGGTCGTCGTCGGCAACTTCACCAAGGTCGACGGGCTGACGCGCGAGCAGGTCGCGGTGATCGATCTGACGCGTAGGCACCCGGGGCTCTGGCGCACATGGGCGACCGAGAGCTTCGCGTCCGAGTGCAACTACCGAAGATTCGACAGCTGGGTGCGCGACGTTGTCGTGGGTGCGAACGACAGCTACTTCGTGGTTGCCAGCACCGGCGGTGGTTACGGCGGCACGCTGTGCGACAGCGCCGCGCGACTTGAGCTCAAGACACGCTCCCGTACCGTGACGCCGACCTGGGTCTCATGGACGGGCGGCGACACTTTGGATTCGGTCGCCGCAGACGACCGGGCCATCTACATCGGCGGACACATGCGGTGGGTCAACAACTCCTACGGCCGCGATGAGGCCCAAGCCGGGGCCGTTCCACGCCCCTCGATCGCGGCACTCGATCCCGAGACCGGTCTGCCTTGGTCATGGAACCCCGGGCGGCACCCACGTGGCGTGGGAGTCCAGGCCCTGCTCGTCACGGGCGAGGGTTTGTACGTCGGCAGCGACACGGACTACTTGGGGAAGGCCGAGTACTTGCGCCCTCGGATCGCCCTCCTGCCGCGTGTGGGCGGCCAGGCGCTTCCGGCGATGGCGCCACCGCCCAATCCCGACGTGTACCGCGCTGGCACGCCGGATCTCGGTACTGGCCAGTTGGAGCGCCTCCATCTCGGACCGAATGGTGTGGACCAGACCTGGCCGATCCCTCTCGACAGCGATGTGCCGTGGGGCTCGGTTCGGGGCGCGTTCACCGTCGATGATGACCTGTGGCTGACGATGGCCAACGGAGATCTGATCAAGCGGCCCTTCGACGGCGAGGCCGTTGGCGCCCCCACCACCGTTGAGCCCTGGAATGACCCGTTCTGGAGCGACCAGCAGACTGGCTCCAGAGGGAACCAGACGTACAAGGGCAAGCAGTCCCCCTTGGGATCAGCTCTCGCCAACGTCCGAGCTTTGACCTACTCAGACGGGCTGCTCTTCTACACGAACTACGGCAGTACGGCTTTGAATGTGCGCGGCTTCAATCCGGAGAGCGGCGTCGTGGCGGATCGCGGATCGATTGTCCCGGACGTCGTCGTACCGATGTCGACGACGGGCCTTTTCGTCAAGGGAACCTCGATGTATCTCGCCGACGCCGATGGAACCCTCACGCGCAGGTCCCTTCAGGGGCGTGCGTTGGCGTCGACCGGTTCGGTCGTGAGCGGTCCCGGCATCGATGGCACCAACTGGGCCGACGCCGTGCTGTTCGCTGGCGTTGGTCCTGCCGCAGGGTGAGTCAGACTTCCTGTTCGCGCTGACCCCACGGGGAGCCGTACTCCACCAAAGCAGCAAGGAACGGCTTCGGATCAAACGCCTCTGGCCCGAGAACCCCTGAGCCCGACCAGGTCCCGTCGGCCAATAACTCCAACGCGATCACAGGATTGATCGCCGTCTGCCAAACGACCGCCTGGGAGCCGTACTCCGCCATCGACCATTCGTTGTCGACCACGTGGTAGTAGTAGGTCGATCGCGGCAAGCCATCCTTGCCGGTCCCGCGTACCCATAGACCAGCGCACGTCTTGCCCGACATCTTGTCGCCCAACGTCGCCGGATCAGGAAGGCACGCGGCCACGACATCCCGTGGGGAGACCTCGACGCCCTTCACCCGGACCGGCTCGGTGCGGTCGAGGCCCAGCTTGCGAAGCGTCTTGAGGATGTCAATGAACTCATCCCCTAGGCCGTACTTGAAGGTCACCCGGTCCACGTCGACCCAACGTGGGATGAGCAGCACCTCCTCATGCTCAACGTTGACGCATTCGACGGGCCCAATTCCCTCGGGGAAGTCGAAGACCTCAGGCTCTGAGAACGGCTCAGTCGTGAACCACCCTCGATCTTTCTCATAGATGACTGGGGGGTTGAGGCATTCCTCGATCGTCGTCCACATGGAGAACGACGGCGCAAACGAGTACCCCGCGACCTCCAAATTCGCCCCATCGCGCACTCCAGCCTCGGTGATGTGACTGAAGTGCTCGTCAGCTGCGTAACGGGCAAAGACGTTGGCCAGGCCGGGTTCGATGCCGATACCCACCAAACACAGCCGGCCGGCCGCCTCCCACTCACCAGACCTGGCGAACTGCTCGTCCCCGAGTTTCACTCCGGTCAACTCAAAGGGCTTCTCTGGGTGCCGCTGAGACAGCGACATCGCCATATCTAGGTAGTCGACCCCCGCCGCAAAGGCGCCATCGAAGATTGGCATGTTGAACACGGGATCGACGGCGTTGAACACGTGCGTGATCTCGTGCTCACGGACGAGCGCCTCGACCGACTCCTGCGATGCTGCATCGACATGAGCGGCGACGAAACGATCGTCGCCGAGGGCGGCCACCGTCCGCTCAGCCTTGGCGAGGTCGTAGTCGGCCACGACCCATGCGTCGAAGAAGGCGCGTCGAGCCGCTATCCCGGCCGCTGCGGCACCGACGCCGCCAGCCCCAACCATCAGGATGCGCATGGAACCGTCCTTTCGCAACCGAGCGTGTCGGAGCACGTTAGCGCGCCGCGCGTCGACTCGCGAGCCCAGCAGCGGTCCGCGCGCGGGCAGCCCGTCCTTGCGGCCGTGGGGTCAGTTTTCGCCAGGGATGCGGCCATCAAGCAGGGGGCGGCCGGGATCCCACTCAGTGCCATCGCGGGCATCTTGGCGGCGCCTGGCGATGGCCGAGAGCGCTTCAAGGACAACGCGGTTACCCAAAGCGGCGGTGATGTCAGCGTGATCATAGGGAGGCGATACCTCGACGACGTCGACGCCGACCACGGGCAATTCGAGGCAGATCCGCCGCACCGAGTCCAGCAGTTCACGAGCCGACAGCCCCCCGGGCTCCGGCGTCCCCGTTCCGGGAGCGTGGCCCGGGTCGCAGACATCGATGTCGACCGAGAGGAAGACTCCATCGCATTCGTCGCTGGCAATGGCGAAGGCCTCGGTCAGGCAGTCGGCGAGCCCGCGGCTGACGATCTCGGTCATCTCATACGAACGCATGCCCTGCGCGGCCATCCAATCGAGGATGTCGGGAGGCGGCCAGTACCCCCGCAGTCCGATTTGTAGGAATCGGTCCCCTCGCGTAGCACCGGACTCGATGAGCCTGCGCATGGGCTGACCGTGCCCGACCAAGGATCCGAACTCGTTGTCGCCGGTGTCAGCGTGGGCATCGAAGTGCAGCACGCTCACCCGACCCCAACCGATGCCCCGTGCCACGCCGGTCACGTCCGGCCAGGTGATGGTGTGGTCACCGCCCAGGATCACCGGGATGGCTCCCGCCCGGACCACCTTTTCGACCTCGACCTCAAGGGCTGCACAGGACGTCACCGCGTCACCCGAATACATCATGACGTCTCCGGCGTCGACGACGCGCAGGTCCTGCAAGCCGTCGGTCCGCAACGCCAGGCTGGGCCGCGATCCATCATGGGCCAGGTAGTCGGTCATCCGAATCGCCTGAGGTCCGAAGCGTGCCCCGGAACGGTACGACGTACCGCCGTCGAAAGGCGCCCCGAGGATGACGACATCTACATCCGCGTAGGTCGCCGCATCGTCCAAGTCGCAAGGATCCACGCCGAGGAAGGTGATGTCGGGGCCGTACTGCCCGCCGTATCGCGCCATGACCGTCAACCTAGCGCCCGCGACGTTAGCTGTTCTGCGGGAACCCCAGGTTCAGTCCGCCGTGGCTCGGATCGAGCCACCGGGAGGTCACAACCTTGCCACGGGTGAAGAAGTGCACACCCTCGAGGCCGTGAGCGTGCGTGTCTCCGAACAGCGAATTCTTCCAACCGCCGAACGAGTAGTAGGCCATGGGCACAGGAATCGGCACGTTGATGCCGACCATGCCGACCTCCACCTCGTTCTGATAGCGCCGCGCGGCGCCCCCATCGTTGGTGAAGATCGCCGTGCCGTTGCCATAGGGGTGATCGTTGACGAGAGTGAGCGCCGCGTCGTAGGAATCCACCCGCACGACCGAAAGGACAGGACCGAAGATTTCGTCGTTGTAGAGCGTCATGTCGGGGGTGACCTTGTCGAACAGTGTCGGTCCCAGCCAGAAACCATCGGCTCCGCCAGCGATCTCGACATCTCGACCGTCTACGACCAGTTCCGCTCCCTGCTCGGTTCCGGCGTCGAGGTACGAAGTCACCTTGTCGCGGTGTGCCGCGGTGATGAGCGGTCCCATGTCGGAGCCCTCGCGGCCGTCACCAGTCGTCAGGGTGGCCATCCGCTCCGCGATCTTGGCCACCAGTTCGTCAGCCACCGGCTCCACGACCACGAGGGCCGAGATCGCCATGCAGCGCTCCCCCGCCGAGCCGAAGCCAGCGTTGACGGCCGCATCGGCCGCGAGGTCCAGGTCGGCGTCCGGCAGCACGACCATGTGGTTCTTGGCCCCACCGAGTGCCTGGACCCGCTTTCCATGGGCTGTGCCCGTTTCGTAGACGTACTTCGCTATGGGCGTCGAGCCGACAAAAGAGATGCTCTTGATGTCCGGGTGCTCAAGAATCCGATCCACAGCAACCTTGTCCCCGTGGACGACGTTGAAGACGCCCGCTGGTAGACCGGCCTCAGCCCAGAGCTCAGCCACCAGGTTCACCGCGGAGGGATCCTTCTCAGACGGCTTGACTATGACCGTGTTGCCAGCGGCGATGGCGAGGGGGAAGAACCACATGGGAACCATGGCCGGGAAGTTGAACGGGGAGATGATGCCCACAACGCCTAGCGGCTGACGGATCGAGTAGACATCGACCTTGGTCGAGACGCTCTCGGAGAAGCCGCCCTTCATCAAATGGGGTATGCCGCAGGCGAACTCCACGACCTCGAGGCCACGCGTGACCTCACCCAGCGCGTCGGAGAGGACCTTGCCGTGCTCTGCTGTGATGAGTGCGGCCACATCTTCCTTGCGGGCATTCAGCAACTCGCGGAACGCGAAGAGCACCTGGCTGCGCTTGGACAACGACGAGTTGCGCCACTCAGAGAACGCATCCTTCGCGATCGCCACGGCCTCGTCTACATCCGCCGACGAGGCGAAGTCAACGTAGCCGGTGATCTGACCCGTGGCGGGGTCAAAGACCTCGCCTCTGCGCTCGGCCACACCACCGTACGGCTTGCCACCAATCCAATGGGTGATGCGCGCTTGGGGCATGGCCGACTCCTTCACTTCTCGCGTCGTGCGGACTCACTGCCCGCCGGCCCCTGAGTCTGCCCGCGCCTCCCCCGCCGATACAAGCAGCAACCTGTCGCCGAGGGGGCTACCCGGTTGACAGGCCGTCAAGTGCTTGGTGTCGACCCGCCTCAGGAGTCGAAGCCGAGACCAAGCCGATCCAGGGTCCGAAGCCATAGGTTTCGACGCCCCTCCGACTGGTCGGCCCGCACGATCGACCATCGGGTCATGTTGATCCCTGCTGCCTTGAAGGGCTCGGGCGGGAAGGGCAATGGCTTGCTGCGGACCATGTTCAGCCGAGTGCGTTCGGTGTCCTGCCCATCGATCAGGTCCAGCATTGCGTGGGCGCCGAAGCGAGTGGCACCTACGCCTAGTCCGGTGTAGCCGAGAACATAACCGACGCGGCCGCGGTGGGCGGTCCCCCAGAACGCCGTGAACCGAGTGCACGTGTCGATGACGCCACCCCACCGATAGGCAAATCGGAGCCCCTCCAACTGCGGGAAGGTCGTGAAGAAATTGCCGGCCAACTTCTTGTAGGTCTCGGCCCGGTGCTCGTGCTCGGCCTTCATCCCGTTGCCGTAGTAGTAGATGGCGTCATAGCCACCCCACAGGATTCGGTTGTCCGCGGTGAGTCGATAGTAGTGAAACTGATTGGCGGCATCACCAATGCCTTGACGCCCTTGCCAGCCGATCGAAGCCAGCTGTTCCGGGCTCAACGGCTCGGTCACGAGCACGTAGTCCCACACGGGAACGACATAGGGCCGTACGCGCTTCACCAGGGAGGTGAACGCGTTCGTCGCCAGGGCAACTTTGGCCGCCCGAACCCGCCCGAAGTCCGTCTTCAAACTGACCCCAGCCGGGTCCGATTCCAGAGCGGAAACTTCGGTGTTCTCGAAGAAGCGCACGCCCAGGCTCTCGCATGCGGCTTTGAGTCCCCAAGCCAGCTTGGCTGGGTGAACCAGGGCGCAACCGTCACGATCCAGTAGACCAGCGTGGTAGCTCGGCGAGTGGACCAACGCTTGCACTTCGTCTCGCTCAAGAAACTCTGAGTGGCCCCCGTACGGCGCTTCCAGCCCTGGCACTTCGCGCAACTCGTCTGCTTGCCAGGCTGCGGTGGCCACATCGAGTTCGCCGGTGCGCTCGAACTCCGCATCGATCCCGTACTTGAGCAGCGACTGTTCGAGCCCGTCCAGGTTCTCCCGTCCCATTCGGAGCAGATCCTTGAGTTCCGGCTCAAATCGCGCCAATCCATTGAAGAAACCATGAGTCAACGACGAAGAGCAGAAACCACCGTTGCGCCCCGAGGCTGCCCACCCAACCTGGTGGCCCTCGAGCACCACGACGTCACGGTCGGGGTTGTCCTCCTTGGCCTGGAGCGCAGTCCAGAGCCCCGTGTAGCCGCCACCAACGACCGCGAGATCTGCCGTGGTCGCACCTACCAAGGACGGGGCGGCGGCCGGGCGCGCGGGATCGGCCGTCCAGAACGGAACTGGCTCCGCCTCGGACAATGAGGCGACCACCCAATGCGCGGGCGCCTCTGAGTTGACTGATGTCACCGCGCGCGGCGCCTCTTGACTAGCTGACCGCCGAGCACAATCGACAAGGCAATCAGGAACATCAACGATCCGACCACGTTCACCTGAGGAGGCACACCCCGCTGAGCGGCACCGTAGACGAACATCGGGAACGTGACCTCGGAGCCAGCGTTGAAGTTCGTGATGATGAAGTCGTCGAACGACAACGCGAAGGCCAACATCGCGCCCGAGATGATGCCCGGAAGCGCCAGCGGGAAAGTGATCCGCCAGAAGGTTGAGCTCTCGTTGGAGTAGAGGTCGGCAGCCGCTTGTTCCAGGCGAGGGTCGAGACCCGCCACCCTGGCCTTGACGGTCACGACCACGAAACTGATCAAGAACATGATGTGCGCGATCAGGATGGTCCCGAAGCCAAGCGGGAATCGCATATTGAGGAACAGCGTGAGCAGCGAAGCCCCCATGACGACCTCGGGCGTGGCCATCGGCATGAAGATCAGCAGGTTCGTACCGGCGCGGCCCCTAAACCGGTACCGCCCCAGAGCGAAAGCCACGAGCGTTCCGAGCAGCGTCGCGAACAGGGTCGCTATCACGGCGATCTCGAGGGAAAGAGTCAACGACTCGCACATCCCGGCAACGCCACACAAGTTGGTCCAAGCCTCAGTCGAGAACTCGTTCCACTGGTAGTTGTAGCGACCAACGGGGTTGTTGAACGAGAAGACCACGACGACCATGACGGGCAGGAACATGTAGATCAGTGCAAGGCCAGCGGCGATCTGGACGATGTGCATCCGGATCCAGTGGAACGGCCCGCGCGGACGTCGGCTCTTGGTCTTCGCAGACGCGGGCGGTGCATGCTGCACGGTGGCGGCCATCAGACCAGCTCCTCCGTGCCGGCGCGGCGCACGTACAACCACACAAGCACCACGATGGTGAGCATCAGCGTCACGGATAACGCCGCAGCCGTCGGATAGTCACGCACCCGGAAGAACTGGCTGTCGATGACATTGCCGATCATGGCCTGTTTGGGAGTGCCCAGGAGTTGAGCGTTGATGAAGTCACCTGCGGCCGGGATGAAGGTGAGCAGGGTTCCGGCCACGACACCCGGCAGCGACAGCGGGAAGGTCACCTTGCGAAAGCCCGCCCAAGGCGAGCAGTAAAGATCACCGGCAGCCTCGATCAGCCGGGGATCGAGTCGGTCGAGGCTCGCGAACAGCGGCAACGTCATGAACGGCAGGAAGTTGTACGTCAACCCGAGCATGACCGCGAGAGGCGTGGCCAGCAGCCGATCACCGGTGGTCAATCCGAGCAGGTCGAGAAGGTCGATGATGTGTGTGTTGACGACGAATGAGGTGACCGGCCCCTCATCACCAAGGATGTTGCGCCAAGCCAGGGTGCGGATCAAGAAGCTGGTGAAGAAGGGCGCGATGACCAGCACGAGAAGAAAGTTCTTCCAGCGACCCGACTTGAAGGCGATCGTGTAGGCGAGCGGGTAGGAGATGGCCAGCGTCAGAAGAGTCGCAACTCCGGCGTAATAGAACGAGCGGAGAAACTGCGAGCGGTACTGCCAGATCGCATCGCTGTAGTTGCTGAAGCTCAGTGTCTGCGTGTACCCCGTCGTTGGGCTACCGCTTTGCAGGGAAGTGTTGACGAGCGTGAGCATCGGGAAGATGAAGAAGATCGCGAGCCAGATCAGGCCAGGAATGAGTAGGAGATAGGGCACCCACCCCCGGGCTCGTCGGCGAGGCTTGTTGTCGCCCTCTCCGCGTTCGGTGTCCGCGAGGGCTGCCCCAGCGCTCACGAGGTGGCCGCCGGCTCGGCAGCGGCCGCCAACTCATCGACCTCGACACCCGCGTCGATGGCTTGCGACGCATCCAGCGCGAACGTATGGGCGGCCTCCCAGGACAGGGAGACGGCAGTGCCCGGAGCAAAGATGCGATCGGTGCCGTTGTTCTGGGCGAATACAGCCACCTCCTGCCCCCAGGGGAGCCGGACCAGATAGTCGGTGCTGACCCCGATGAACGAGGCGTCGACGACGATTCCGTCGACTGAGTTACCGGCCGCGCCCTGGCCGCCACTCGCGCCAATGGTGATCTTTTCTGGTCGGAATCCGATGTGGACAGCGTCACCGTCTGAATGAACGCGAGCCGCTGGGAGCGCAAAGCGCACGCCGTGCGCTTCGACCAAAGCATCGTCGCCGGATCGTCCGGTGACGACACCATCGATGAGGTTGGAGCGCCCCAAGAAGTTCGCCACGAACGTGGTCATGGGGTTCTCGTACAACTCCGTCGGCGCCCCCATCTGCTCGACCTGGCCGTGGTTCATGACCGCGATGGTGTCGGCCATGGTCATGGCCTCTTCCTGATCGTGCGTCACGTGGACGAAGGTGATCCCAACCTCGGTCTGAATGCGCTTCAACTCCAACTGCATCTGACGTCGGAGCTTGAGGTCGAGAGCGCCTAGCGGCTCGTCCAGCAGTAAAACACTCGGGCGGTTGATCAGCGCGCGAGCCACGGCCACCCGCTGCTGCTGTCCCCCGGACAACTGGCCTGGCTTCCGGCGCGCTAGGCCCGAGAGCTGGACGAGGTCCAGCATCTCGTTGACCTTCTCCTTGACATTGGGCGTCTTCGTACGCCGCGGGCCGAACGCCACGTTCTCGAAGATGTCCAAGTGGGGGAACAGCGCATAACTCTGGAACACGGTGTTGACCGGCCGCTGGTAGGGCCGACGCCACGTGATCTCCTCGTCACCGATGAAGACCGATCCTTGGGTGGGCTCCTCCAGCCCGGCGATCATCCGCAGTGCGGTGGTCTTGCCGCAGCCGGAAGGGCCAAGGAGTGCGAAGAAGGATCCCTCGGGGATGGTCAGACTGAGGTTGTCCACGGCCACGAAATCACCGAACGCCTTGGTGATTTCAACCAGCCTGAGATCGAGCGACTTGCCAGCAGCCGAGGAATCGTCCATCTCAGGCTCCGGCCACCGAGTCGAACGACTCCTGGTAGGCCGCTTCCTGCTCGGGGTCGAGCGACATGAAGACGCTGGTCTTGGCCAGGGTGGCCTCGTCGGGGAAGATCAGTTGGTTTTCAGCCAGATCGGGATCGATTTCCTGCATGGCCTCTTGCGCCCCGACGACTGGGCAAATGTAGTTCACCCAAGCCGCCAACTCGGCGGCCACGGCTGGGTCGTAGTAGTAGTTGATCAGGGCCTCGGCGTTCTTCTTGTGCGTGGCCTTGATCGGAACCTGCATGTTGTCCGACCACAGCATCAGGCCGGCCTCCGGCGCCACGAAATCGACCTTGTCGTTGTCGAGCTGGACCTGGATGACGTCCCCCGACCACGCGATGCAGGCCGCAATGTCGCCCTTGGTGAGTCCGGCGGCGTACTCGTTTCCGGTGAACTGCCGGATCTGGCCAGAGTCGACGGCGTCCTGCAGTACCGCGAGCGCGGCGTCGAAGTCCTCAGGCGTGAAGTTCGCGGGATCCTTACCCTGGTCCAGCAGGATCAGGCCCATCGTGTCGCGCATCTCAAACAGGCAGGTGACCTTGCCCTTGAGGTCCGGGCGGGTGAACAACTCGGTGATGGAGTTGACCGGGTCCGTGACCTTGCCGTTGTAGGCAACTCCGGTCAGTCCGGACTGCCAGGGTGCCGATGACTCGCGACTGGGGTCCCACGAGGGGGATGCGAGCGCCGGCTGAAGGTTCGCCGGGAAGTTGGGCATCGAGTCCAAGTCGAACTTCTGCACAAATCCCTGACTAATCATCCGGGCGGCCAACCAGTCCGTCACGGCGAACAGGTCGCGGCCCGTGGACTGACCGCGCTCGAGCTGCGGCGCAATCTTGGCGTAGAACGTGGCGTTGTCGTTGATGTCTTCGACGTAGTCGACGTCGATACCGGTCTCTGTGGTGAACGCCGCCAAGGTCGGACGAAGGTTGGGGTCGTCATCGTCGACATCGATGTACAGCGGCCAGTTCGAGAAGTTGATGACCTTGTCGGTGTCCGACACGTCAACGGTGTCATCCGATGCACCAGCGGCCGGTCCGGTCGCGGGCGTCCCGCAGGCGGAGAGGATTCCCGCGCCAGCTACTGCAGCGCCTCCGGCGCCAACTCCCTTCAAGAAGCCCCGGCGGGACACGCCAGCGCGCGCGCCGCCGCTAAGGGCAAGGAGCTGCTGGAAGGTCGGATCGTTCGGGTTCATCGCGAGGACTCCTCTGAATGGTTGGTAAAGATCGTTCGGTGCCACGCCTTTCGAACAACTCCCGTGCCGTCATACATCACGTGCTTGACGTTTGTGTACTCGTCAAAAGCGTAGGTTGACATGTCTTTGCCGAATCCGCTCGCTTTGTAGCCTCCGTGCGGCATCTCGCTAATGATCGGGATGTGGTCATTCACCCACACGCAGCCCGCTCGGATCGTCCGCGTGGCCGTCAGGGCGCGGAAAACATCCCTGGTCCACACCGACGCGGCCAAACCATAGGGCGTGTCATTCGCCAGCCGAAGACCTTCGGCATCGTCGTCGAAGGGCAGCACCACCAACACGGGCCCGAAGAGCTCCTGCTGAACGATCTCGGAGTCCTGAGCCGCATCGACGACCAGGGTCGGCGGGTAGTAGGCGCCCTTCGCCAAAGCTCCTCCCGGGATCTCTCCTCCCCGGACGATCTTGGCCCCGGCTCCTCGGGCTCGCTGCACGAAACCGGCCACGCTCTCCTGCTGGCGCAGGGATACGAGCGGCCCCTGGTCGGTCTCGGGATCGCGCGTAGGACCTAGCCGCACGCCAGCCATGACCTCCGCTACGCCTTCAACGAAGTCGTCGTACAACGGACGCTGCACATAGGCACGAGTGGCGGCGGTGCAGTCCTGTCCGGAGTTGATCAAAGCCCCTGCGACGGCGCCGTGAATAGCGGCCTCAAGGTCGGCGTCGTCATGGACGACGAACGGCGCTTTCCCGCCGAGCTCCATATGCATGCGCTTGGCCGATTCAGCTGCAGTCTGCATCACCTGCGTCCCCACCGGGGTGGAGCCGGTGAAGGAAACCATCGAGACATCTGGATGCCCGACGAGTGCCTGACCGACGACTGACCCCCGACCGGTCAGCACGTTGACGACACCCGCCGGAATTCCGGCCTCGGTGCAGGCCTCAGCAAACATGAGCGAGGTCAGCGGCGTGATCTCCGCCGGCTTCAGCACCACAGTGTTGCCTGCGGCAATCGCTGGCAGGACCTTCCAGGCCGCCATCTGGAGCGGGTAGTTCCAGGGCGCAATGGATCCGATCACGCCGATCGGCTCCCGCCGGATCATCGACGTGTGGTCGGCGGAGTACTCCGCGGCGGCTTTGCCTTCCAGGTTGCGGGCTGCGCCCGCGAAAAAGGATGTGTTGTCGATGGTGCCGGGTACGTCGAACTCGCGGGACAACCGAATCGGTTTGCCCGCCTGGCCGGTCTCCGCCTGGGCCAGGTCTTCTGCTCGCTCGGTCAAGAGCGCGGCAAGGCGCACCAGCGCTCCGCTGCGCTCCGCTGGGGTGGACGAAGACCAGTCGGGAAAGGCCCGTGCAGCAGCGTCCACGGCTCGATCGACATCGGCCACCCCCGCCAATTGCATGGAGGCGAGGGCGGAGCCGTCGGATGGGTCTCGCAAGACGTCGGTCTCACCCGATGTCCCTTCAACAAATCGGCCCCCGATGAAGCAGGAACCTTCTGGCTGGAGGGCAGCAGTCACGAGCGACATCCTTTCGTTCGAGTCGCTGGCCATCCTGGCATGCGAGCGGCACCGTGGGTAGGGATTCCGTCGTTCTGCGGGGCAACTACGACGAAATCGATACCTTGCGGTGACCTGGACCTCCGATGTCGTGGTGTTCACGCCGACTCCCTCGGCCGTTCAGTTCGTCAGGCAAATCGAACGAACCGTGACAGACTGTCGGGGTGTCGCCCACCGTCTCGGACGTGCTGGCCCTGCCGGCGGTCCGCAGCGGGAAACCCGAAGTTGTGGCGGCCGAGGAACACCTCGATCGCCGGGTGCGCTGGGCCCATGTGTCGGAACTTGCCGACATCAGCGGCCTGTTGCGCGGCGGGGAGCTCCTACTCACCACCGGGGTCAGCCTCCCTGACGACGACGCCGCCCTGTCCGCCTATGTCGCCGATCTAGACGCCGCGGGGGCTTCGGGCCTGGTCGTGGAGTTGGGTCGTCGCTACGCGACCCACGTACCAGCGGCGCTGATTCGGGCGGCGGAAGGGCGCGGGCTCCCGCTCATCGTGTTGCACAGGCAAGCCCATTTTGTCGCTGTCACCGAAGCCGTCCACTCGCTGGTCGCCGATGCCCAGCTGGCCGAGCTGCGGGCCTCGGAGCAGGTGCACGCGACCTTCACCGAACTCTCCGTCGAGGGCGCGGACGCAGCGGAGATCGTTCGCCAGGCAGCCCGCATGGCTGGCGCGCCGGTCGTCCTGGAGAACCTCAGCCACCGCGTGCTGGCTTTCGAGCCGGTGGGATCCGCGCCGGAGTCGCTCCTTGATGAGTGGGAGTCGCGTTCGCGAACCCTGACCGCGGACGCTCGTACCAGTTATGACGCTGAACTCGGCTGGCTGATCACGAGGGTCGGCGCTCGCGGCACCGACTGGGGACGCCTGGTCATGGTTCACGCTCAACCCGCTTCCAGGGATTCCATGGTCATCGAGCGAGCGGCGTCGGCGCTGGCCCTCAATCGGTTGGTCGAACGCGACCGAGCCAGCGTCGAGCGCCAAACCCATCGGGGGGTGCTCTCATCGCTGTTGATCCATGGCGCACCGGTTGCCGAGACTGCGGTGCGGGCGAAGGCCCTCGGTGTCCCCTTGGTGAATCGTCGGCTGGTCGGAATCGTGGTCCGCCCTACGAGCACCGATGACCACGGGGTGTTGGCCGCCGAAGCCGTACTCCGCGACGTTGAGGAGGCTGCTGCCGACGCCTGTCTACGAGCGCGGATCTTTGCGCTCGTAGGGGTGATCGACGACTCCAGCGTCGGAATTCTGATTTCTGCAGCCGACGGTGACCGAGCCGAAGCCGCTGTCGACCGTTTCGTCGCTGCCTTCGCATCCACCGGGGCAACCCAGAGCCCACCACCAACCGTAGCGATCGGATCGGTGGTCGGTGATCCGCGAGACGTTCGACGGTCCTTGCTTGAGGCGGCCCAGGTAGCAGACGCCGCCGAGCACCAGCCGGCGCGGCCGTTCTACCGACTTCCGGATGTCCGATTGCGAGGTCTGGTTCAGCTCCTGAGAGATGACGCGCGCGTCCAGACTTTCGCGGAACGCGAGCTCGGCCCTCTGTTGGCCTATGACGCGGCCCATGACACAGACCTCGTCAGGACCCTGAGGACGTATGTGGAGTGCGGCGGCAACAAGAGCGCAGCAGCCGCAGCGGCAGGCATGTCTCGGCCGTCGTTCTACGAACGGCTGCACCGGATCGAGAGAGTCCTCGATGTGACGCTCGGCTCGGACCCAGAAGGCGTCGAGTCGACCCTGTCCCTGCACGTGGCGCTGCTCGCGCTGGACGCGATCCGTCGCTGACCTGGTTCAAACAGACTTGTCGATCAGCGCAATCCCGACCGATCAGCTGTCGAGGTTGGCCATCACGTGCTTGATGCGCGTGTAGTCCTCGAAGCCGTACATGGACAGGTCCTTGCCGTATCCGGAGTGCTTGAAACCACCATGCGGCATCTCCGCGACCAAGGGGATGTGCGTGTTGATCCACACGCAGCCGAAGTCCAGTTGCTTGGCCATCCGCATCGCCCGGCCGAAGTCCTTGGTCCAGACCGAGGACGCCAGGCCGTACTGCACCCCGTTGGCCCAAGCCAACGCTTCCTCCTCGGCGGAGAACTTCTGGACGGTGATGACCGGCCCAAAGATCTCGTTTTGGATCATCTCGTCGTCCTGGCGCAGGCCGGACACGACCGATGGCTCGAAGTAGAACCCTCGGTCGCCTTGCCGCCGGCCGCCGGCGTCCACCGACGCGTGGTCAGGGACTCGTTCGAAGAACGACGACACCCGCTCGAGCTGGTTGGCGTTGTTCACTGGCGGGACCATCGCGTCCTCGTCGCCAGGACCGTTCTCGTAGGTGGTGGCCGTGCCCTTGGCCGCTTCGGCGAGTGCGGCCACGAAATCGTCGTAGATGCCTGGCCCAGCAAGGACGCGCGTGGCAGCGGTGCAGTCCTGTCCGGCGTTGAAGTAGCCCGCCACGGAAATGCCTTCGATCGCGGCTTCCAGATCGGCGTCGTCGAACACGATGACGGGCGCTTTTCCACCGAGCTCGAGGTGGACACGCTTGACGTCGAGGGCCGCCGACTTGGCAACCTCCATACCCGCCCGAACCGATCCCGTGATCGCCACCATCTGAGGCGTGGGGTGCTCCACCAGAGCACGACCAGTATCACGGTCCCCGCAGACGACATTGAGAACGCCCGGAGGCAGGACGCCAGCCTCATTGATCAGTTCGGCCATGCGGATCGTGGAGGCGGGGGTTGTGTCAGACGGCTTCAGGACCACCGCGTTTCCGGCGGCGATGGCCGGGGCGTACTTCCACACGGCCATCATCATCGGGTAGTTCCAGGGCGTCACCTGTCCGATGACCCCGATCGGCTCGCGTCGAATCCACGACGTGTGGCCGGCCATGTATTCGGCCGAAGCGCGGCCCTCCAGCAACCGGGCCGCGCCAGCGAAGAAGCGAATTTGGTCGACCATCGGAGGGATCTCCTCCGACGCGGTCAAACCCAGCGGCTTGCCGGTGTTTTCGGACTCGATGGCTACCAACTCATCCGCGTGCTTCTCAAACAGGTCCGCGATCCCGAGCATCGCTGCTTGACGCTCGGACGGAGTGCTGTCCCGCCAGGAGCCAAAGGCCTCGGAGGCAACCGCGTACGCACGGTCAACGTCACCGTCGGAGGACAGCGGGGCGGTCGCGTAGGCCTCGCCCGTCGTCGGGTTCACCAGATCGGTGGTCCGGCCGTCAGTCGCCGCCACCGACGATCCGCCAATCACATTGAGCAGCTCACGCTTGTTGCTCACGCCGGGCTCCGTTCCAATTCTGGGTGCCGAGTCTGGGTAGGTTGGAGTGAGCCTAGCCTTGACCTGCGGGAACCGGCAGCCCAGGTCGCAATATTCTGCGAAAACCGCACGAAAGACACGTCCATGCTGCGGATTCGCTTGCCACCGATGGGGAATGAACCCCAGAATGCAGCGCATGGCAGGGCGCGGACGCAACAATGCTGTGCAGCTCGACGACGCCTCGAAGGCCATCATCGAACAGCTCCAGCAAGACGGCCGCCGACCGTACGCAAGCATCGGGAAAGCCGTCGGGCTGTCTGAAGCCGCCGTCCGCCAACGCGTCCAGCGACTTCTGGACTCGGGCGTCATGCAGATCGTCGCCGTCACGGACCCCTTGGTCGTTGGCTTCCCTCGCGCGGCGATGGTGGGGATCCGCGTGGACGGGGACAGCGAGGCGGTTGCGGAAAAGCTCGAGGGGTTCACTGAGATCGACTACGTCGTTCTCACGGCTGGCTCTTTCGACATCTTGGTCGAGATCCTCTGCGAGGACGACGACCACCTGCTGGAAGTCATCAACAAGCGCATCCGGGCCATCCCGGGTGTCGTGACCACCGAGAGTTTCGTCTACCTGAAGCTCCGCAAGCAGATCTACGCCTGGGGAACCCGATGAGCATTTCGCCACAGAACTTCTCCGAGCCGGGGCCAGACCTCCTCGCGGACCGGGCCGCTCGGCACCTGTGGATGCACTTCACACGGCACTCGACCTATCACGAGGGTGCTGGCCACGTCCCTGTGATCGTGCGGGGCGACGGCGCCTACATCTGGGATGACTCAGGCAAGAAGTACCTCGACGGCCTCGCGGGACTGTTCACCGTCCAAGCGGGGCACGGGCGCACCGAGCTCGCGAATGCGGCGGCCAAGCAGTCAAGCGAGCTGGCGTTCTTCCCGCTGTGGTCCTACGCCCACCCGCAAGCCATTGAGTTGGCAGAGCGACTCGCCAACTACGCACCGGGGGACCTGAACCGGGTGTTCTTCACGACCGGGGGCGGCGAGGCCGTTGAGAGTGCATGGAAGTGCGCCAAGCAGTACTTCAAGTTGACCGGCAAGCCCATGAAACACAAGGTGATCAGCCGTGCCGTGGCCTATCACGGGACGCCGCAAGGCGCCTTGTCCATCACGGGTATCCCCGAGGCCAAGATGTATTTCGAGCCTCTCGTACCCGGTGCTCACAAGGTGCCCAACACGAACTTCTACCGCGCACCCGAGCACGGCGACGACATCGAGGCTTTCGGCCGTTGGGCGGCGGACCGCATCGATGAGGCCATCGAGTTCGAGGGACCAGACACGGTTGCCGCGGTCTTCGTGGAACCCGTCCAGAACTCCGGCGGCTGCTTCCCGCCACCGCCGGGATATCTCGCCCGGGTGCGCGAGATCTGCGACAAGCACGACGTGCTGATGGTGGCCGACGAAACGATCTGCGCCTTCGGCCGGATCGGCGACATGTTCGCCATGAATCGGTACGGCGTTACGCCAGACATCATCACCACCGCCAAGGGGATGACCTCTGGCTACGCGCCGATCGGGGCGATGATCGCGAGCGACCGGATCTTCGAGCCGTTCGGACAGGGCTCCAACTACTTTGCGCACGGCTACACCTTCGGCGGCCACCCCGTGTCCTCGGCCGTCGCGATGGCCAATCTCGACGTGTTTGAGCGCGAGGGGCTCAACGCCCACGTGCAGGCCAACGAGGGCGCGTTCCGATCGACGTTGGAGAAGCTGCTCGACCTGCCCATCGTCGGTGACGTCCGTGGTGCGGGGTACTTCTACGGCATCGAATTGGTCAAGGACAAGGCCACGAAAGAGACCTTCGACGAGGACGAGTCCGAGCGGCTACTGCGCGGATTCCTGTCCAAGGCCTTGTTCGACGCCGGGCTCTACTGCCGAGCCGATGATCGCGGTGACCCGGTCATTCAGTTGGCGCCTCCGCTGATCGTCGGCCAGCCCGAGTTCGACGAGATCGAACAGACACTGAGAAGCGTCTTGACCGAGGCATGGTCGATCCTCTGACCACCCACGCACCGGCGCCTGCGTCCCCAGATCTCCCCGTCCCCGGCTCTACCGCGCGCACGCGGGTGCGACGGATTCCCGAGAAGGCAGTCAACGAACGCGCTGTACTCGACGCAATTCTCGACGCGGGTCTGGTGGCGCATGTCGCTGTGGTCGACGCCTCAGCGGGAGGTCAACCGTACGTCGTGCCGGTGGCCTATGCCCGCGACGGTGACCACGTGCTGTTCCACGGGTCGACTGGTTCGCGCCTGTTCCGATCCCTCGCGTCGGGGACCCCAACCTGCCTGACCGTCACACTCCTCGACGGATTAGTCATCGCGCGCTCGGCGTTCGAGTCCTCGATGCACTACCGAAGCGTCATGGTGATCGGATCCTGCGAGGTGGTCAGCGGCACGAGTAAGCGGCGAGCCTTGCGCACCATCACCGAACACCTCATGCCTGGACGCTGGGACGACGTGCGCCCACCGCACCGCAAGGAACTGGCCGCAACGACCGTTCTTTCGTTGTCCCTCGCGGAAGCGTCGGCCAAGGTCGGTGCCGGCCAACCGGAGGACCCAGACGACGACATCGCCGGACCCGCCTGGGCCGGCATCCTCCCGTTGCGGGAGAGGTACGGACGCCCACGCGCGGCCAAGAACTTGGCCCCAGGAATCCCCATGCCCGAGTACGTAACGACCTGGACCCGTTGACCCGTGAACCTCTCTGATCTGAGCCTGTGGTGGGACACCCTCCCCCCGGAACTAGCCGGCCCTGCGCGAGCCCCCCTCCAGGGGGATGCGGACGCCGACGTGGTGATCGTCGGCGCCGGCTACACCGGTTTGTGGACCGCGTACTACCTCGCACAGGCAGATCCCACCTTGAGGATTCGGGTCCTGGAACGTGAAGTCGCCGGGTTTGGTGCCTCGGGGCGAAACGGTGGCTGGTGCTCGGCCCTGTTCCCCGCGTCCTGGAACAAGATCGCCAAGGGATCGGGGCGCGAAGCGGCGGTCGCGATGCAGCGGGCGATGTTCGCCACCGTCGATGAGGTCGGCGCCGTTGTGGCCGCCGAGGGCTGGGACGTGCACTGGAGCAAGGGCGGAACAACCGGGCTGGCACGAACTCCGGCGCAGGTTGAGCGCGCCAAGCAGGAGATCAGCGAGGCTCGAGCCTGGGGATTCGGTGAGGACGACTACCGCTGGCTGGACGCCGAGGAGGCCCATGCCTCGGTGGGCGCGTCGGACGTGCTTGGCGGAACGTTTACACCGCACACTGCGGCGATCCACCCGGCCCGACTGGTCCGCTCTCTGGCGTTGAGCGTCGAACGGCTGGGGGTGACTATCCATGAAGGCACCGAAGTGACCGCCATCGAACCTGGTGTCGTTCGCACGGCCACCGGTCAGGTCCGTTCGCCGTACTGCCTGCGCGCGACGGAGGGATACACAGCCCAGCTTCGCGGGTACCGGCGCGTGATCGCACCGGTGTACTCCTTGATGGTGGCCACGGAGCCGCTTCCTCAGTCGGTATGGGACGACCTCGGGCTATCCGACCGGCCGACGTTCAACGACTATCGCCACCTCATCATCTACGGACAGCGCACAGCCGACGACCGATTCGCCTTCGGCGGCCGCGGCGCGCCGTACCACTTTGGCTCCACCATCTCGTCGGACTTCGACCGCAACGAGGCCGTGTTTGCCGACTTGAAAGCAGTATTGGTGGACCTCTTCCCCTTGCTCGCCGAGGCTGAGGTGACCCATGCCTGGGGCGGACCGCTTGGGCTCACTCGCGATTGGTATGCGTCCTGTTCATTGGACCGAACCACCGGTCTGGGCTGGGCCGGTGGATACGTCGGCGACGGCGTCGGAACCTCGAACCTCGCCGGCCGAACGCTCGCCGACCTCGTGCTCGAGCGAGATACCGATCTGGTCCGGCTGCCGTGGGTCAACCACCGCACTCGGCGTTGGGAGCCGGAGCCGTTCCGCTTCGTTGGTGTGAACGCCGGATTGCGGGTCATGAGCTCCGCCGACCACGCCGAGCAGCGCTCAGGTAAGCCCTCGAAGCGCGCCGAACTAGTGAATCGCTTGCTGGGTCACTAACGCCGTCGCAGCTTCTGGGGCGGGTGTGACGTCGGCGCCTGCCGCCGTTCTCGACCTAGCTCCGGTCGGTCAGCGCCGGGTGATAGGTGCGTCCGGAGACACCACGTTGAACGCCCGCAAACTCGCGATCTCCTCCGGCCACCAATGGACTGTCGTAGCAGACGCGGGAGTTAGCTCCATGCGGAACAACGACTGAGCCGGAGCGCCGAGAGCGTGTCGCACCAGTGACTTGATCGGCGTCACGTGCGTCACGAGCACCACAGTCCGTCCCACATGGTTTTCAGTGATCCGGCGTCTTGCCTCGAGTACTCGGCGCTGCACCCCATCGAAGGACTCACCGAAGGGCGGCGCCACGGAGGTCGATCGAAGCCAAGCGTCCAGTTCCTTCGGCCAGCGAGCCGCCACTTCCGCGTAGGAGTAGCCATCCCAGTCCCCGAACGCAGCCTCTCGAAGGTCGTCGTCGACGGCGACTTCCGCGACACCGAGGGCCTCGGCCAGGATCGCTGCCGTCTGGAGAGTTCTGGCCATCGGTGAACTGATCAGGGCCGCGATTTCCAGCCCCGCCGCCGCAAGCATCCGCGCGGTCGCTCCGGCCTGATCTCGGCCCACATCGGTCAGATCCGGATCGAGACCACCCGACCCGCTAAAGACCCGCGCCCGGGTGTGCTCGGTCTCTCCGTGCCTCACCAACACCGTGGACGTCGGCGGCCCCAGCTCGGGCGACCAGCCCACGAGCACCGGACGCCGATCGGGCGGTTCCGCGGCGGGGGTATCAAGAACGGGAAGATCCTCGATGCTGTGCCCATCGAGCGCTGCGTTGACCAGCCGGTCGGCAGCCTTGTTGTCTGCACGCGGCACCCACGTGTAGGTCACCTGACCTGGCGGGAAGGCGTTGAATGCAGCCTTGGCTAGAACCTTCATGTCCGGATGTTTGACCTGCCACCGACCGGACATCTGCTCGACCACAAGCTTTGAGTCCATCCGAACTTCGACCCTGGCCGACGGGTCCAACTCGGCGGCTGCTTCCAGCCCAGCGATCAGCCCGCGGTACTCGGCCACGTTGTTGGACGCGATGCCGATCCGTTCCGCCCGCTCAACGAGAATCTCGCGGCTTTCGGCCTCACGTACCAACGCCCCGTATGCCGCCGCACCAGGATTGCCGCGCGAGCCACCGTCGGCCTCGACGACGAAAGCGCGAGTCACAATCCCGACTCGGCCGTACGGATCAAGATCACGCCGCAGTCCTCATGCCGAGTGACCAGTTCCGGTGGCGCAGCTTTGATGGCCCCCAACTCGATGCTCGTGAGCTCCATCCGGCACGCGCCGCACCTGGCCCGCGACAGCTCGGCTGCCCCGACCTCAGACCTGGCCCGAACCTTCTCGTAGAGCGCCAGCAAGGCCTCGTCGACACCGGTGGCAAGAGACCGCCGACCGTCACCAGTGAACGTCAGGTCCTTGTCGATCTCGGCGTAGGAATGATCACGACGCTGCTTCGCGCTCTCGACCTGATCCTCGAGGGACGCCGACTCCTTCGACAGGTCGGCTACAGCGCGTTGAACGTCTTCGAGCCGCTCCAGAATCTCTAACTCGACGTCCTCAAGGTCGGCTTGCCGCTTGGACAACGAACCGATTTCATGTTGGAGGCTCTCCAGTTCCTTGGACGACGTGATCGCCCCAGAGTCCAGACGTTCCTGATCGCGGGCCGCCCGAGCGCGTACCTGCTCGACATCGGTCTCCGCCTTGGCCACCTCTCGAGCGATGTCGCTGGCCTCCGTCTGGGCAGCGATCAGCCGATCACGCACCAACCCCTGTCGGGCGGTGAGCGCCTCGATCTCAGCGACTTCGGGCAAGGTCTCACGCCGGTGCGCGAGCTGAGCTAGGCGCGCGTCGTGCTCAGCAAGGTCGAGTAGGCGTAACTGGTCGGCTGGTTCGGCGTTCAGCGGGTGCCCCTTTCAAGGAGCGTCCAAGGGTCGGTGCTCACGGTGGAGACTCGGGTCTCCACGCTATCCGGCGGGAGTGCGGCGTGGAGCCGCGCCTCCGCATCCGTCAGCCACGGCCACTCCGTGGCGAAGTGGCCTGCATCGATGAGGGCCGGACCACCCGCCTCGATCGCCTCGGACGCGGGATGGTGCCGAAGATCGGCAGTCACGTAGACATCGGCGCCGCTTTCTCGTACCTCCTCGAACAGGTCATCCCCCGCTCCCCCGGCCACGGCGACCCGTTGGACCATCCGCTGCGGGTCTCCAGCCACCCGGACGCCGGCTGGCCCCACGGGCAACGCGGATGCGACGCGGGCCGCGAACTCAGACAGCGGAACAGCGCCTGCGAGGTCCCCCACTCTCCCGATTCCGTGGCCGCCGAGCGCTTCCAGCCCGCCGGACAGCCCAACAGCCACAGCGAGAGCGTCGGACACCCCTGGCGTCGCGCAGTCAGCGTTGGTGTGTGCCACGAGCAGGGCACAGTTTCCTTGGATCAGTCGGTGGACGAGGAACCCTTTCGGCGTTGTTGCGGCAACCGTGTGCACGGGACGCAACAGGAGCGGATGGTGGACCAGCATCAGGTCCGCGCCCCAATCGAGTGCTTCGGAAACCGTCGCCTCAACTGGGTCGACGGCCAGCAAGATTCTTCGTACGGGCGCCTCGGGATGCCCACAGACCAACCCGATCGCATCCCAGGGCTGGGCCATCCCAGGGTCGTACAGCACTTCGACGCATTCCAAGACCTCAGCGACAGTCGGCGGGACAGACACCCGGCGAGGCTACGCTCCAAACGCCCTAACCAGATCAGGGGCGCCGCATCAGCGATGCCTGGACTGGAGACCGATGAGTAAAAGGTTCGAGGAACTCGACTGGCAGCCCACGCCCCTGGGAGACATCAGCCTGCGCCGGCGCCGCGATCCCGCCACCCACACTGACGTCTTCGAGGTGAAGCTCGATGACGACTATCTGATGTCCAGCCTGTTCACCGTGGCTGAGGTCGAGGTCGCGCGCATGGCCCTCGATGGACTCACCGGATCCGAGCTCACCGTGGTGGTGGGCGGCCTCGGGCTCGGGTACACCGCTTTGACCGTGCTGGAGGATCCACGAGTCCAAGAACTACTCGTCGTCGAGCGACTGGGACCGGTCATCGACTGGCACCGTCGAGCACTGGTGCCTGCAGGCCGGGTCTTGTCCGCGGACCCACGGTGCAGGCTCGTCGAGGGCGACTTCTTCACCATGGCGGCGGACGGCGCTCTCGATGCCGCAGTGCCCAGGCGTCGCTTCTCCGCCATCGTGGTCGATATCGACCATTCGCCCCGGCACCTGCTGCACCCGAGCCACTCGAGCCTGTACGACGTGGCCGGAACTCGCAGCCTCGCCGACCAACTTGAGCCGGACGGGGTTTTCGCCCTGTGGTCGAACGATCCGCCGGACACCGAGTACAGGGACACCTTGTCCGTGGCTTTCCGTACCGTGGATGTCGAAGTCGTCAGGTTCACTCATCCGCTGCAGGACAAGGAGGGGACCAACACCGTCTATCTGGCACAAGCCCCTCTCAGATGAGCTGCCGGGTGAAAAAGCTCGAGGGGCCGCGGACCCTTGCGGATCCACGACCCCTCGAGGTCAGGCTTTGGCTAGCAGCTGGTGTTCAGCGCCGTCAGGTCGACATCAGACGGGACGAGCACTCCATCGATGACGTGCACGACACCGTTGCTCGCGGCCACGTCGGCCGTGACCACTGTGGCGTCGTTGACCATGACGCCGGCATCCGTGCTCAAGGTGACCGACTGACCCTCGACCGTGGGTACGTCGCCGGGCTCGATGTCAGAAGACATGACCTCGCCGGCAACGACGTGGTAGGTCAGGACCTGAGCAAGAGCGTCCTGGTTACAGGGCAGCAGCAGTTGGTCGAGCAGACCCTCGGGAAGCGCGGCGAACGCCTCGTTGGTGGGCGCGAAGACCGTGAACGGCCCCTCACCCTGAAGGGTCTCGACGAGCCCCGCGGCGCTCACGGCCGTAACAAGCGTGCTCAGATCATCTGTGCTCGAAGCGACAGCCACGATGTCCGAGGCCGAGGCGGAGGGGGTCGGAGTGGACTCAGTCGTGGTCTCTCCACCCGAAGACGTACAACCGGCGAGGGCAACGACGCTAGCTACGGACAGTCCCACAAGAAGGCGACGCATGATGTTGGCTCCTGATCGTTGGTGTGAGGCCGTGACATCGGACCCACTTACCCCTCACTTCCGCGACCAGAGCAGCTTTGGATGCATCAATCCGAATAATGATCTTCCCGTTCGCGTATCCACGCTTGACACGATCCGGCCAGTCGGTGAGAGGACTTACGGTTGTGCCGCCGACAGGCCGGATCGCGCGCCTGATTAGCCGAGAAGGTCAGGGCCGCGCGAGCGCACAGTCTGAGGGCGAAGGCTCACTCATGAGGGCCACGTCGAGCGCGCGAAGAACCAGCCCTTGCATGACTGGAGCGGTGGGGAGCTGCCCGTGGTCGACAGACACCCCCGGGCACACCTCTTGGACGACGATCTCGACCGCTCCGTCCAGGCGGGCAGACTCCGGTGGCGTCACGATCTGGTCCTGGTCGGTCCAGATCGTCACCCACTGCGGTCCGGACGGGGTCGGATCGCCCTTGTTCAAAGAGAGCAGCAGATCACTGTCCGGGGCCAGCTGCTGGCAGGCCTCCGGGCACGAAGCCGTACCGAGGAACGCCGCCAGCCCGGCTACTTCGGTCCCGTGGTTCGGTGACCCCAACAACACGATCCTGCGAGCGAGTTTGGACCCCCCGAGCTCGGTGGCCCACAGCCGCGTCACCACGCCCCCTGCGGAATACCCGACGACATCGACCGATGGGGCGCCGTCGCTCAGGGCAGCGTTCACAGCTCGCTCCAGTCGTCCCGCCTGGACACGCAAGTCGCCAGTGCCGTTGCCTTCGAGCACCAAAATCTCCGTCGTCCGACCGGCGGCCTGGAGTGTTCCTGCCAGCTGGTTGAGCGCGTCCGTCCCCCCTCCGTAACCGGGAACGAGAATCACTGGGCCGGGTGCCCCTTGGTCGGTGGTGATGATCGAGGCCGGCTCGCGGCGGACAGCGAGCACTCCAAGAACCAGAAGGGCGACTAGGCAGCTGACTCCGGCGAGAACCCAACGGCGCCGCGACCCGAAAGACGCTGTGGCAGGGTCGAGGGGCACCGGATGACCGTAAACGCTAGACGCAGTCACGAGCATCTGCGAATCCGTCGCCGCGACCAGATACCAATCGGCGCCGGTTCGCGGTCATTCATCTCGGTCCCGAGACAATGCGAACGCCGCCGCGGCCAAGGACACCCTCGCAGGCCCCGTCCCAGGTCGGGTGATCGAGCAGCTCAAGGTCGACAGCCCTCGGCGCAGGCCGCGGAATCCACTGCGTCACCCAGCAAGAACCATTGCCGTAGGCAGACACCGCCCGGCTGGGCCACGCATGGCCCCCCGTGTTGGCGCCGTTCTCACAGACTCGAAGCGGGGACCTCGGGGTCGGACGTGGCCCTTCGGGCTTGTCCCGTACCGATTCCTCAGCCATGCGCCGGCCCACCGTCGGTGTGATCGGTGGGCGCAAAGGGACTCGAACCCCTGACCCCCTGCTTGTAAGGCAGGTGCTCTAACCAACTGAGCTATGCGCCCGGACGACGAGGAGGGTACCCGGCGGCCCGGGGTATGGCTGCCGTTAGAGCTCGGCCAGCACCTTGGCGTACTCGTCGGCATCTCTCGGCTCACCGATGCCGTGAATGACCGACCAGCGAATGGCACCCGACTTGTCGACGATGAAGGTGCCTCGTTGAGCTACCCCCTTCTCTTCGACGAAGACTTCGTACGCGGCGGCCACAGCCCCGTGCGGCCAGTGGTCGGACAGGAGCGGGAAGGTGTATCCCTCCCGATCGGCGAAGACTCGCTGAGTGAACACGGCATCGCAGGACACCGCGAGGGTGATCGTGTCGTCATTGTCAAACTCGGGGAGCCGGTCGCGTAGGGCACACAATTCGCCCGCGCACTTGCCGGAGAAGGCCCAAGGGAAGAACACCAAAACCACGTTCTTGGATCCCCGAAACGACGAGAGGGCAACATCGGCCCCGTTTTGGTCCCGAAGAGTGAAATCTGGTGCCTGCGCTCCGACCTCGAGGGGCATGACAATCCTTTCGTTTATCCGTGGCTCACTGGACGGTGAAGACGCCCGCAGTGGCCAACTCGGCATAAGGGCTCAGCATTCCCAGTGGGACCGCGGGAAGAACTATCGGCGCGAAGCGCCCCGGGTGGAAAGCCGAGTGCCCGACCAGTCGCGCGCGACAGCCGTGGATGAGGTGAGGTTCAGTCCGGCAGTCGGAGCTGCGTCCCCGATGTCGGAAGGCTCGACGTGTCCCTCGCGGCCGGACTTCGGCGTGAGCAGCCAGATAACGCCACCGTCGTCGAGTGAGATGAGCGCGTCGACCAAGGCGTCGACAAGATCCCCATCGTCGTCGCGCCACCACAACAGGACGACATCAACGACATCGTCGTAGTCCTCGCCAACAAGCGCTGAACCCGAGACGGTGACCGCCGAGGCACGCAAGTCGTCATCGCAGTCGGAGTCGTACCCAAGCTCCTGAATCACCTGACCTGAGGTGATCCCAAGCTTGCCAGCCAGCTGACGCTCGCCCTCGGCCGCGTCCGCGGTGGCACTCACGACGTGTCCTCCTCATCCTCTGGCCCTCCGCAGTCGGAAGGCGCAGGCGACAGTCCACCGGTCCGACGGACCGAGCGCAAGCGAAACGCGCCAACAGGGACCCACGCGTTGTCTTTGCCGCAGCGCCGAAGGCTCCAATCTCAGCCGAATGGGGGTTGAGACCTTCGTCTCGTCGCCCGCACACAACGACCGGATTTCGGGTCGCTGCCACGTACAGTCGACCGAGAACCCGATCCGGCCGACTCCTAGGAGACCGCCCGCATGACTGCCCTACGCCCACTTGCTGCCGCCACCGCTGTCGCGCTCATCGGCGCCGGCGTCCCCCTGCTCGGGGCCTCATCGTCGCAGGCCAGCGTCGCTCCGCTCGGGTCCGTCGTGCCCTGGGACTTCGACGGCAACGGTCATGCCGACCTCGCGGTCGGCGCCCCGGGCGAGAACGTCGGCTCCGACGTTGACGCCGGGGCCGTCAGCGTCTTCATGGCCAATGCGTCAGGCGCGTATGCCGAGGCATCCAAGGTCTGGAAGCAGGGTGCGGATGGCGTCAAGGGCGCCGCGGAGGCCGGGGACCAGTTCGGATATGCGCTGACCAGCGGGGACTACGACGGCGACGGCTACGCCGACCTTGCCATTGCGTCCAACCGCGAGGATGTGGGCAGCGGGTCGAGCAAGAAGGTCGACTCAGGCACCGTCACTGTCCTCTGGGGCAGCACGGATGGGCTTACGGGCGAGGGTTCGGTCGTGTTGAAGTTCGATCCGAGCGGGACCGTCTACGCCGGGACCTACTTCGGCGACGGCCTTGCGAGCGGCGACATGAACGGAGACGGCTCGGACGAGTTGGCCATCGGTGCCCCAGGGCGCGACCAGGTTCGCGTCTATGAAGGTGATCCGGCGGACCCCTTCGGATCCTGGACCACCTTCAGCGAGAAGGCCTCGGGTGTACCCGGAAAGAAGCGCTCGGGTGACTTGTTCGGCGAGTCTTTGGCGATGGGAAACTTCAACGGCTCATCCGACCCGTATGCGGACCTTGTCGTGGGGATTCCCTATGACTCCGACGATCGAGGCTTTAGCGTCGGCGCCGTGCTCGTCGTCCCCGGCAGTGCCAGCGGACCGAACCTGTCGGCTTCCACTCGCTGGAGCCCGGAGACCAAGGGCATCAAGGGCAAGGGCCACACCTTCACGGTCAACGATCTCCCCGACTCCTTCGGGAGGACGCTGGCGACCGGTGACTTCGATGGGGACGGCGTCGGTGACCTGGCCGTCGGCGCACCTGGTTCACCAGTAACGCGGGCAAACAAGAAGAAGGAGGACGCCGGACGCGTGCACGTCCTGTTCGGCTCGGACGGCGGCCTCACCACCCGCGATTCGATGATCACTCAGGAGACGTCGGGCGTCCCAGGCAAGTCCGGCAAAGACGACTTGTTCGGCGCCAGCCTCGACGGCGGCGACCGCGGCGCGAAGGCCAAGGACCTGTTGGCGATCGGTTCGGCCGAGGAGTCGGTCCGAGTATTGATCGGTGCATCCGGCAACGGAGCTGTCAGCGTGAACCAGGACAGCCAGAACGTCCCGGGGAAGACCGAGAAGGGCGATGCTTTCGGCTCTTTCGTCCGTTTCCTCAATCTCTCGGGCGATGAGGTGGAAACCCTGGCGGTCTCAGCTCCAGGAGAGGACTCCAGCGCCGGAGCCGTGTTCCTGCTCCCAGGCAACGGCACGACCATCGTTGGAGCGGGCTCGGAGAAGCTCGATGAGGACTCCGCTAACGCAACAGGCAAGAAGGAGAACGGCGACGTCTGGGGCTGGCTCGGGGACTCCCACTGACCATTAATCGGCTGACCAACGGCAGGTAGGTCGACGCACCGACCCGCTGCGTTAGAGGATGGGGGCACGGGCGACCCCCGTGATCTCGCCAAGCCCGAGGAGACGACACCGCCGTGGCGCCCGGACGTGACCGCCCACCGTTGATCAACGCCGGACTGCCCACGCAGCTGGTCGACGTCGACCCCGACGAGACCGCTGAATGGCAAGAGTCCCTGGACCAGGTCATCGACAGCGCTGGGCCTTATCGGGCCCGATTCCTGATGCTGTCTCTGCTCCAACGCGCGCGCGAACGAAACGTTGGTGTGGCCTCACTCAGCGCTACCGACTACATCAATTCGATTCCACCCGAGCGCGAGCCGTGGTTCCCCGGTGACGAGTGGGTCGAGCGCCGAATTCGGGCCTACATCCGCTGGAACGCGGCGATCATGGTTCACCGTGCGCAGCGCCCTGGCGTGGGTGTCGGCGGCCACATCTCGACCTACGCCTCCTCGGCCACGCTGTACGAAGTGGGCTTCAACCACTTCTTCCGTGGAAAGGATCATGCCGGCGGTGGGGACCAGATCTATTTCCAAGGGCACGCGTCCCCCGGCATGTACGCCCGCGCCTTCCTCGAAGGCCGCTTGAGCGAGCGCCAACTCGACGGGTTCCGTCAGGAGATCTCGCATCCCGGTGGTGGGCTGTCGTCCTATCCACACCCTCGGCTGATGCCGGACTTCTGGGAGTTCCCTACCGTCTCGATGGGGCTGGGGCCGATCAATGCGATCTACCAAGCGAGGTTCAATCGCTACCTGCACGATCGGGGCATCAAGGACACCAGCGATCAGCGAGTGTGGGCCTTTCTGGGCGACGGCGAAATGGACGAGCCCGAGTCGCTGGGCGCCATCGGATTGGCGGCACGCGAGGAGCTCGACAACCTGACCTTCGTCATCAACTGCAACTTGCAGCGCCTCGACGGCCCGGTCCGCGGCAACGGCAAGGTCATCCAGGAGCTAGAGGCCTTCTTCCGGGGGGCCGGCTGGAACGTCATCAAGGTGGTGTGGGGTCGCAAATGGGACGAGTTGCTGGCCAGCGACTCCGACGGCGCCCTGGTCAACATCATGAACACCACGCCTGATGGCGACTTCCAGACCTACAAGACCGAGAACGGTGCCTTTATTCGCGACCACTTCTTCGGGCGCGATCCACGAGCCCGCAAGCTGGTGGAGGACTGGAGCGACGAAGACATCTGGGCACTCCAACGAGGGGGGCACGACTACCGCAAGATGTACGCGGCCTACGCCGCTGCGACCGAACACACCGGCCAACCGACCGTGATCTTGGCGAAGACCATCAAGGGTTGGACGTTGGGCAGCCACTTCGAGGGCCGCAACTCCACGCACCAGATGAAGAAGCTGTCGATCGATGACCTACGTACCTTCCGCGACCGGCTCCAGATGCCGATCGACGACGAGCACCTCGACGCCAAGCTCCCCCCGTATGTGCACCCCGGCAAGGACAGCGATGTCTACCGCTACTTGATGGAACGCCGCGGCATCCTCGGTGGCCCTGTCCCAGAGCGGCGATCAAATAGCTCCAAGCCACTGGTGCTGCCCGGCGACCCGGTCTACGACGTGGTCCGTCGCGGCTCAGGCAAGCAAGAGGTCGCCACGACCATGGCATTCGTTCGGCTCCTCAAGGACCTGATCAAGGACGAGGGCATTGGGTCGCGCTTCGTACCGATCATTCCGGATGAGGCCCGTACCTTTGGCATGGACAGTCTGTTCCCGACGCTGAAGGTCTACAACCCACACGGACAGACCTACATCTCGGTGGATCGCGAGTTGATGCTGTCCTACAAAGAGGCCAGCACCGGACGCATCCTGCACGAGGGCATCAACGAAGCGGGCTCCGTCGCTTCCTTCACCGCCGTCGGGACGTCGTACGCCACCCACGGCGAGCCGATGATCCCGATCTACATCTTCTACTCGATGTTCGGGTTCCAGCGCACGGGCGATGCGTTCTGGGCCGCCGCCGACCAAATGGCCCGCGGTTTTGTCCTTGGCGCGACGGCCGGACGGACGACGCTCAACGGCGAAGGGCTGCAGCATGAAGACGGGCACTCGCTGCTGCTCGCCTCGACCAATCCTGCCGTGGTCGCTTACGACCCGGCCTTCGGATTCGAGCTCGGACACATCGTCAAGGACGGCCTCCGTCGCATGTACGGCGACGCGCCCGAAGACGTCTACTACTACCTCACCGTCTACAACGAGCCCTACGTTCAACCGCCCGAGCCCGTCGATGTCGACACCGAGGGCATTCTTCGCGGAATGCACCTGTGGCGTGCCGCCCCCGACGACACCAATGGCCCCCGGGCCCAGCTGCTCGCGTCAGGGGTGAGCGTCCCCTGGGCCGTACGCGCCCAGGGACTGCTTCGCGAAGACTGGGGTGTGCACGCGGACGTCTGGTCGGTCACCTCCTGGAACGAGTTGCGTCGTGACGGCTTGGAGGTCGACGCGTGGAACTTCCTCAATCCCGGCTCACCTCCGCGCACGCCGTACGTCACCGATCGGCTGACCGACCGCCCGGGGCCGGTTGTCGCAGTGTCTGACTTCATGCGAGCCGTCCAGGACCAGATCCGAGCGTGGGTTCCTGGCGACTTCGCCTCCCTCGGGACCGACGGCTTCGGCCTGTCCGACACGCGGGGGGCCCTGCGCCGACACTTCAAGGTCGATGCGGAGTCCATCGCTCTTCGAACCTTGGAGGTACTCGCCCGCCGCGGGGAGGTGGACGCTAATCTCCCAGCGCAAGCCTTGGAGCGGTATCGCGTGGATGATGTCGCTGCCGCTGATCCGGGCACTGGAATGGGGGACGCATGAGCAGGCAGCGCATTCCCAAGAAGATCTACGAGGCCGAACTCCGACGGCTACAGACTGAGCTCGTGGCGATGCAGGAATGGGTTCGCCAAGAAGGAGTCCGCATCGTCGTCGTGTTCGAGGGCCGAGACGCGGCGGGCAAAGGCTCCGCCATCAAACGCGTGACCGAGTACCTCAGCCCCCGCATCGCCCAGATCGTGGCGCTGCCAGCCCCGACCGAGCGCGAGCGCGGTGAGTGGTACTTCCAGCGCTATATCGCGCAGCTCCCTTCGACGGGGGAAATCAGGCTCTTCGACCGCTCCTGGTACAACCGGGCGGGTGTCGAGAAGGTCATGGACTTCTGCACCCCGGACGAGTACCGCCGGTTCCTCCACCAGGCGCCCCAGTTCGAACGGATGCTCGTCGAAGACGGCATCCTCTTGCGCAAGTACTGGTTCTCGGTCAGCGACGCCGAACAGCAAGCCCGTTTCGAGTCCCGACTCGAAGACCCGATGCGGCGGTGGAAGTTGTCGCCCATCGACCTCGAGTCCATCGCTCGGTGGGAGGAGTACTCACGAGCCAAGGACGAGATGCTGGTCCACACCGACATCGTCGAGGCGCCGTGGAACGTGGTCGAGGCCGACGACAAGCGAACAGCTCGACTCAACATGATTCACCACTTCCTCACCACAATCCCCTACACCACCGTCCCCGTGCCCACCTTGAAGTTACCGAAGCGTCCGAAGCCCAAGGGGTACGAGCGGCCGCCGCGCGACCTCAATCACTACGTGCCCGACTTTGCCGGGAGCTTGCCCGGCGTCTCCTAGCCGGTTCGTCGTGGATCGCTGTGGTCCGCAGTCCATGCGAGCAGTTCTTCCGCTGTTCCGGCATTGCGCACTCGATCCGCGGTAACCCCGCACTCCTGGGCGCGGGCGCAGCCGTACGGCAGCCAGTCCAACTGCCCGGGGGCGTGCGCATCGGTATCGATCGTGAACTGGCATCCGGCCTCGACCGCCATCCGCAACAGCCGGCGCGGAGGATCCAGCCGCTCGGGCCTGGAGTTCACTTCCACCGCGACACCGAATCGTCGACACGCCTCGACGATGAGCTCCGGTTCGAAACTCGAGGGCGGCCGGACTCGGTCGCCAGCCACCATCCGGCCCGTGCAGTGCCCAAGCACATCGGTATTCGGGTTGGCTATCGCCGTGACCATCCGCTTGGTCATCGACGCAGCGTCCATCCGCAGCTTTGAGTGAACCGACGCGACCACCAGGTCCAGTCGTTCCAAGATCTGGGGCTCTTGGTCCAGGCTGCCGTCGTCGAGGATGTCCACCTCGATCCCGGTCAACACCCGAAACGGTGCCAACTCGTCGTTCAGGGCTGCGACAACGTCCAGCTGGCGCAGCAGCCGCTCGGCGCTGAGCCCGTTGGCCACCGTGAGCCGAGGGGAGTGATCGGTGAGCACGATCCACTGATGCCCCAGATCTCGCGCGGTCTCGGCCATCAGCCGGATGGACGAGCCACCGTCCGACCAATCCGAATGCACGTGGCAGTCCCCGCGCAAGGCATCGCGCAACGCCTCTCCCCCGGCCGCGACGGGGACTAGTCCGGCCGGCTCTAATTCGGTGAGGTAATCCGGACTGAGTCCTCGGCAAGCCTCGGTGATCACCCGAGCCGTCTTGGGCCCGATGCCGTCGAGCTCAGTGAGCCGGCCGGTGTCGACGCGCGACCTGACCTCCGAAGCCGGGAGCGAGGCGATCACGCCCGCCGCGTGGCGAAAGGCACGGACGCGGTACGTCGGCTGACGGGAGCGCTCCAGCAGGAACGCGATGCGCCCCAGAGCCCAGACCGGGTCCACCGGGTCAGCCTGTCATGGGTTACTCGGGCGGGGCCAAGGTGGCAGGCGTCCGGGTTCCCAGGCTGGTGATCGCGATGAGCAACAGGCTGTTTAAGGCGAGCCATCCTCGCTGCCACGCCCCGGGATCAGACTCACCGAGGGCTGCACCGAGGCAGAGAAGGGACACCGTCACTGCGGCGACGGCGACCGCCGCCCAAACCCGCCGGCCACACCTCCACTGGCGCGCCGCCACTAACGCGACGGCCACCGCGAACGCACCGGCGTACACCGTGACCGCTAGGCCATGGACGAGGTCGGTCCAATTCGAGTCATCGGCACCGACCTGCCGGCAGCCAGCCGCTCCACCCAAGCAGTGCGTACGCGCCAAGGCGATGGCCAGTCCACTGAAACCGGCCACAACCATCGCCCATCCGGCCCCACCCGACACGTGCCTGACGGCCCTGCTGCCGACGAGGTCAGCCAGCCCGAAGGAGGCGATGCCCAGGATCCCGATCCAGCCAGCACGAGCCCCGAACCCGGCCAAACTGCTGACGTAGTCGTCGGTCTGGGAGTAGCCGGGGTTCGCGCGGCCCCCGACGATCACGGCCCCCCAAAAAGTCCCCAGCAGAGCCAGAACAACCCACGTTGGCCATCGAGCGGGCTGATCCCCCATCGGGTCACCGTAGCCGGAAGGACTTGTGGGCGTCCCACAACCGAGACAGCGAGCCCGGGCCTACCATGCAGGGGTGTCCAAGGGTCGCGCAGCTACGGCTCGCCGCCTGGAACGAGCCATGGGCACGCTGTCCGATGCGGCACTCCTGCGCATGGACGAGGACCTGTCGTGGTACCGCAGCCTGCCCCCTGAGGACCGGTCCTGGGTCCGCCTGGTCGCCCAAGCAGGCGTTGCCAGATTCGTCGACTGGTTCCGCTCCCCCGATGCGCGACTGACGATCACCGCAGATGTCTTCGGCACCGCTCCGCGGGAGTTGGCTCGGTCGATCAGCTTGCGCCGAACCGTTGACCTCGTGCGCCTCACCATTGACGTGGTGGAAGAGCACGTGGACGAGATCGCCTCGCCAGGTGACGAATCCATGCTTCGCGAGGCTGTACTGCTGTATAGCCGGGAGATCGCGTTCGCGGCGGCCCAGGTCTATGCCCAGGCAGCCGAGACCCGTGGCGCGTGGGACGCCCGCATTGAAGCCCTTGTTGTCGACGCGCTTCTTCGAGGTGAGATCGACGAAGGGGTCCGGTCGAGAGCGGCCGCCTTGGGCTGGGCGGGGAAGACCGAGGTCTGCGTCGTGGTCGGTTCCACTCCGGATGCCAGCCCGGACACCGTCGCAGAGGCGGTCCAGAGGGCCGCGCGACACGAGCACCTGGAAGCGATCGTCGGGGTCCAGGGGCAACGGCTGGTGGTGGTTCTCGCGCGCGTGGAAGGCGACCCGGTAACGGCCGCCCGGGGCCTGTTAGCCGAGTTTGGTCCTGGACCAGTCGTCGTCGGACCCGTGGCGCCAGACCTCACAGCCGCCTCCGCCTCGGCATTGGCGGCCGTGTCCGGTTTGCGGGCGGCCGCAGCGCGGGCAGACAGCCCTCGACCGGTACACGCGGACGACCTGCTCCCTGAGCGGGCCCTAGATGGCGACCCCGACGCTCGCGAACGCCTGGTGCGCGAGGCCTATCTCCCGCTGGTCGACGCGGGCGGAGAACTCCTCGCAACGGCCGAAGCTTTCCTCGAGCGATCCGGCTCGATCGAAGGGGCCGCTCGCCTGCTGTTCGTCCACGCCAACACCGTGCGTTACCGACTGCGACGCATCACCGATGTGACAGGGATCAGCCCGACGGACCCTCGGGGTGCCTTCACCTTGCGGCTAGCCCTGGCACTCGGTCGACTGTCGATCTTGTAGGAAACCTACAAGATCTCGGCGCGACCTTCGTCCGCGCCGCTACCGGGGATCGGGGGGGCGATCCGCCACGGTGGACAGGTGCTCGTCATCGTCGCGCCCGGGCAGGGCGCTCAGTCCGCAGGCTTCATCACTCCATGGTTGGAGCTCCCCGGATTTCGGGACCGCCTGAATTGGCTGTCGCTGTGCACCGGCATGGATCTGGTCAAGCTCGGCACCGACGGCACCGCCGAGGAGATCACGGACACAGCCGTGGCGCAGCCGCTGATCGTGGCTACCGGACTGGTGAGCCTTCTCTCGCTATTCCCCCACCCGTCCGACGCGTACGGCAAGGTGGCCGCCGGGGCCGGGCACTCGGTCGGCGAGATCACCGCAGCCACTGCCTCCGGCGTGATCAGCGCCGAGCAAGCCATGATCTTCGTCCGCGAGCGAGGGCGCGCCATGGCCGCTGCTGCCGCAGTCATGCCCACGGGTATGACCGCCGTACTCGGCGGTGACCCAGACGAGGTGCTCGCCAGCATCGACAAGCAGGGGCTGACCCCGGCCAACATCAACGCCGCCGGGCAGGTCGTCGCGGCGGGGACCATGGAACAACTCGCTGCTTTCCAACAAGACGCACCCACTGGCGCCAGACTCCGTCCGCTTCAGGTGGCCGGGGCGTTCCATACCACGCACATGCAGCCAGCGGTTGAGACGTTGCGCGCAGTTTCGCGCGCCGTGACGACCCATGACCCTCGGCTGCGATTGCTCTCGAACCGGGACGGCGCGGTGGTCCACCACGGCAAGGAGGTGCTCTCACGCATCGTCGACCAGGTGGCCAATCCAGTGCGCTGGGATCTGTGCATGCGCACGATGGCTGATCTCGGGGTCACGGCAATGATCGAACTACCACCCGCGGGAACCCTTACCGCCATGGCCAAGCGAGCCCTTCCAGGCGTGGAGACTCTGGCGCTGAAGTCCCCCGCCGATCTTGAGGCAGCGGCCGACCTCGTGGCCCGCCATGCCACGATGAGCCCCATCTCGGAGGCTCCTTCCTGGCGGCTTCTCGTGGCCCCATCCAAAGGCGTCTTCCGCTATTCGGATGGCATCGGTGGGCTGGGGGCAGAAATCGAGCCCGGGACAACGGTGGGCACCGTCGAAGGCCTCCGTGACTCCGTTGCGGTCTTCGCGCCGCACGGCGGCACGATTATCGAGTGGCTGGTTGAAGAGGGTGACCCCGTGTCCCCGGGGCAACCTGTCGTACGTCTGCACCCGATGGAGGGCCCCGCATGACCACCTCGATTCGTTCCAGCGCCACGGAGCGACATGCGCGCATTCTCGGCGTCGGGCAGTACAGACCAGCGCGCGTCGTGAGCAACGCGGAGGTCATCAAGAAGATCGACTCCAGCGACGAATGGATTCGCGAGCGGTCGGGGATCGTGGAGCGTCGGATGGCGGCCGCCGATGAGACGGTCGTCGACATGAGCACCGCCGCGGCCGAGAAGGCCCTGGCTTCGGCAGGGCTCACTGCAGACAAAGTGGGACTGGTTCTCGTCGCAACGGTGACGCACCTCCTGCAGACACCCTCGGCCGCAGCCCTGGTTGGCGACAGAATCGGGGCGACCAACGCCGCGGCACTCGACATCTCCGCAGCGTGTGCTGGCTTCTGTCACGGCGTCGCGTTGGCCAATGACCTCGTACGCGGAGGGAGCGCCGACTACGTCGTCGTCGTCGGCTGCGAGAAGTTGACCGACATGGTGGACGCCTACGACCGGAGCACGGCCTTCATCTTCGGAGACGGGGCTGGGGCCGTCGTCATTGGACCCTCCGACGTGCCAGGCATCGGCCCGGTCGTCTGGGGCGCGGATGGCTCCCAGGGAAATGCGATCACCCAGGACGTTCCTTGGGATGCGCTTCGCAACAACCCAGAGCAAGCGTTCCCGGCGCTGGCCATGAACGGCCAACAGGTCTTCCGCTGGGCCGTGTTTGAGGTGACGCCGGTGGCCCGGCAGGCGATGGCCGCCGCCGGCATCACGGTCGACGATCTCGACGCATTTATCCCGCACCAGGCCAACCTGCGCATCATCGACGCGATGGTGAAGAAGCTCGAGCTGCCTGAGCGAGTGGCCGTCGCCCGTGACATCGTCCACACCGGCAACACGTCGGCTGCATCGATCCCCCTGGCCATGGCCGCGATGCTCGAATCCGGCGCGGTGAGCAGCGGCGATACCGCGCTCCTCATAGGCTTTGGTGCCGGGCTGTCCTACGCAGCTCAGGTTGTCACGCTTCCCTAGTCCCGGACCACACCCACAGACCCTTCCGCCGGGCCCCGGCGGAGGAGAAACCCACCCGAAGGAGACCAGCCCATGGCCACCGAGCAGGAGATCCTGTCCGGCCTCGCCGAGATCGTCAACGAGGTCGCCGGCGTTCCAGTCGCCGACGTCCAGCTCGACAAGTCGTTCATCGATGACTTGGACGTCGACTCCCTGTCGATGGTCGAAGTTGTCGTTGCAGCCGAAGAAAAGTTCGACATCAAGATCCCCGACGACGACGTCAAGGACCTCACCACCGTTGGAGATGCGGTCTCCTACATTGCCAAGGCCCAGGCCTGAGATGACTGAGAGCTCCCACGGTCGTCGCACCGTCGTCGTCACCGGACTTGGCGCGTTCACGCCGGTCGGCGGCGACGTCGCGTCGACCTGGGAGGGCCTGCTGACCGGACGCTCTGGCGTGCGGTTGCTCGAGGAGGACTGGGCGCAAGAACTACCCGTCCGGATCGCGGCCACGACCGCTGTCGAACCCACGGACGTCATGGATCGGGTCGAGGCGCGCAAGCTTGATCGAACCGAGCAGATCGCGTTGATCGCTGCTCGCGAAGCCTGGGCGGATGCCGGGACACCCGAGGTCGATGGCCTCCGCCTCGGCGTGGCAGTCGCCACCGGAATCGGTGGGGCCAGGACGATCATCGGCCAGTGGGACATCCTGAGGGAGAAAGGCGCCCGCCGGGTATCCCCCCACTCCATCCCGATGCTCATGCCCAACGGGCCAGCGGCCTATATCGGGCTCGAGTTCGGCGCGAAGGCGGGCGTGCACACTCCGGTCTCCGCGTGCGCGTCTGGGGCCGAGGCCGTGGCCTATGCCATGGAGATGATCCGCAGCGGGCGCGCAGACGTGGTGGTGGCTGGCGGCACCGAGGCCTGCATCCATCCCATGCCCCTCGCGGCCTTCGCGTCGATGATGGCGCTGTCCAAACGGGAAGACGACCCCGAACGAGCATCTCGCCCCTACGACAAGAGCCGCGACGGGTTCGTTTTTGGCGAGGGGGCCGCGATCCTCGTACTTGAGTCCGCCGAGCACGCCAAAGCCCGCGGGGCCAGGGTCTACGCCGAGGTCTCCGGAGCTGGCCTGACGTCTGACGCGCACCACATCGCGCAACCGGACCCCGTCGGCGCTGGTGCCGCGAGAGCCATGCGGATGGCTCTCGCCGACGCTGGGGCGACACCGGCCGACGTCGTGCACCTGAACGCTCATGCGACATCCACTCCACAAGGGGATGTTGCCGAGGCCGCGGCGATCCGCGGCGCTCTGGGCGACGACGCCGACCATGTTGCCGTGTCGGCCACCAAATCAATGACTGGGCACATGTTGGGCGCTGCGGGTGCCGTCGAATCCCTAGCGACGGTTTTGGCGGTCTATCACCGCCTGGCCCCCCCAACCATCAACCTTGACGACCCCGATGACGCCGTTGACCTCGACGTGGTGTCCCGGGACCCCCGCGCACTTCCAGCTGGAGACATCGTGGCCCTCAACAACTCCTTTGGCTTCGGCGGCCACAACGTCGCAGTCTCTTTTCGGTCGGCACGATGACAGCGGTCGAAAGCCGGCCCGGAGTCGAGCTCGACCCGCGACACCCTCGGGTGCGACTTGAGGCCTTGTTCGACAACGGGTCGTTCACGGCAATCACCGCCAGCGATGACAGCGGCATGCTCGCTGGCACCGGCCGTATCGACGGTGCTCCGAGCGTCGCCTTCTGCTCAGATCCCTTGGTTCAAGGCGGGGCCATGGGCACGGCTGGCTGCAAGGTCATCCTCGCGGCCTACGCGCGGGCCCTGGCCGAAGGCGTTCCGATCGTCGGTATCTGGCATTCGGGCGGCGCTCGGCTGCGCGAGGGCGTCGCGTCTTTGCATGCCGTGGGCGAAGTTTTCGCCATCATGACCCGCGCCTCTGGCGTCGTCCCTCAGATCTCGGTCGTTCTTGGAGCCGCAGCTGGCGGAGCCGCGTACGGCCCCGCACTCACCGACATCGTGATCCTTGGCCCTGAAGGTCGCGTTTTCGTGACCGGACCGGACGTCGTTCGTTCTGTCACAGGTGAAGACGTCGACATGCTGCGGCTGGGTGGACCAGAGACCCATGGCCGCCGCTCGGGCGTGGTCCATGTCGTCGCCGAGTCAGAACGCGGTGCCCTGGACGAAGCGCGGCGCATTGCTGCGCTCCTCGGCTCGCAGGGCACTATCGGCGAGGTCGAAGATGTCGACCTTGAAGGCTTCCTGCCTGAATCCCTGAAACGGGCCTACGACGTCCATCCGTTAGTCGAGCACATGCTCGACGAAGGCTCCGGCTTGGAGCTCCACCCGAGGTGGGCTCCGAACGTCACGACGACTCTGGGTCGGTTGGGCGGCCGCACCGTGGGTGTCATCGCCAACAACCCGCTTCGACTCGGAGGGTGCCTTGACTCATCCTCGGCGGAGAAGGCCGCGCGGTTTGTTCGGATGTGCGACGCGTTCGGCGTCCCGTTGGTCGTGCTCGTAGATGTCCCCGGGTATCTGCCTGGGGTTGGTCAAGAGTGGGACGGTGTCGTGCGCCGAGGGGCCAAGCTGCTTCATGCCTTCGCCGAGTGCGTGGTTCCCCGGGTTTCGGTCATCACCCGCAAGGCGTATGGCGGTGCCTACATCGCGATGAACTCACGTTCCCTAGGCGCAACCAGGGTGTTCGCCTGGCCGGACGCGCATGTGGCGGTCATGGGCTCGGTTGCCGCAGTCCGGGTGCTCCATCGACGCCGGCTGGCGGAGATCCCCCAGGAGTTGCGCGAGCAGCTCGAGTTAGAACTTGCGGAAGAGCACGAACTATTGGCCGGCGGCCTCGACAAGGCCATCGCGTTGGGTTTCGTCGACGAGATCGTGTCTCCTCAGGTCACCCGAAGCGCAGTGGCTCGAGCCATCTCAGCGGCGCCGAACGTGCGCGGGCAGCACGGCAATATTCCACTTTGATCCGACGCTCACCGCGTCAGCTTGCCGCCTCACTCACTTGTATTGCCGTGGCTGGCGGATCGGAGTCCGAGACCGCCGCTCCCTCGTCGCCCACAGCGGTGGGCAATTTGATGTCTGAGTCGTAGCGAACGAACAGCGCAAGAATCGGCGCCGCCATCATGGCGCCGAACACCCCCGCCAACGCCGAACCCAGAAGCGTTGCCAGGAAGACTCCGAGCGCCGACAACCGCATGGTCGCCCCGTAGGCGAACGGCTGGATGATGCTTTGCAGACCCAAGTTGACCACGAGGACAGCGATCAACATGATCGCTGCGTCAGCGACACCCCCGAATCCATAGGCCAGGACCACCGCGAAGGCACCACCGATCCACGCGCCCACGTAGGGGATGTACGAGGTCACGAACATGACGACGAAGATCGTCCCCGAGCCCGGAATACCGAGGGCCAGGGCCGTGAGCCAGATCGGGAATGCGTTGACACACGCAAGGATCGTCGCGCCCTTGTAGTAGTCGCGGATGATCGACGCAAATGTGCCCATGAACCGGTCGCTTTGGGCCGAGGCCCACGGAGCCAGCGCCGAGAACCAGCCCTTACTCTCCTGCGGGGCAAGCAAGACCAAGAAGAAGACCATCGTGCCGATGAACAACGCGAAGAAGAGCGAAATCGCGGAATTGACCACGGCACTCAGGAAGCCAAGCAAGTACTGGCCGTAACTGCTGACGTCGGTGGTGGTGGTCGACCCGTCCGAGATGCCGAAGGCCGACTTGACCTGCGCCTCGGCGTTCTGAAGGCCCGCCTGGATCTGCGGTGCTTCTTCCACGATGCCCTTGACGAAGATCAGAACGAGGAGAATCCCGATCCCGAAGCACAACAGCAAGATCACGGCCACGGCGTAGCCGCGGGGTATGTGCCTGGCTAGCCAGTCCGTCAGGGGCAGCAGCAGTGTGGCGAGGATCAACGCGAACACCGTCGGAACGATGATCCAACTAAGGAAGTCGAAACTGAGGAAAATGGCTATTGAGGCGAGCGCGACACCAACGAAAGCCCAGGCGATCGCGCTCCATTTGCGGAGCCATTCGGGCACGTACTGCGGTGGCGGCGCAGATTCAAGGTCAGCCAACGAAGGTCCCCTCTTGTCTTTGCGTCATCCAACCAGATGCAGCCAGCGCACCGGTGCTCCCTCACCGGCCCACCGGAAACTCTCGAGTTCGTCGTCCCACGGCTTGCCGAGCAGCCGGTCGATCTCCTCGGCCAGGTCCCCGCCTTCGGCAGCCACTCGCTGGACGGTCGCACGTAGGCGATCCTCCGGAATGACGATGTCGCCATGGATCCCTGTCACGGCATGAAAAATACCGAGCTCTGCGGTGCTGCTGAAGCGGGCGCCCTCGTGCCCCGACGAGGGCTCTTCAGTGACCTCAAACCTCAAGTGGACCCACCCACGCAGGGCCGAGGCCACCGAAGAAGCCGTACCTGCTGCCCCACGCCAGGACAATTCGGTTCGGAACGTGCCCGGGGCCGCTGGCTGAGGGGTCCAATCGAGCAGCACTCTTTGGCCGAGAACCCCGCTGAGCGCCCATTCGACGTGGGGGCACAGCGCCGACGGCGCGGAATGGACGTACACAACGCCCTGAGTCGTCACGAGTTGCCTCCTTGGCTCGCCGAGGTTCGGCTTCCCCACCTACCTCGAGCGCCGCGGAGCGACGGGACGAAATTGGCCACCGGAGTGACACGCCTGTGATTCTGCCTCACGAGAGCGCGCGATGCCACTACCCGGGTCCCGAGAAGGGGTGCAAGTCACGATTTCTCACCGGTATCCGGGAGTAGCGTGCGACCTGTGAAGGCGCTGGTGAAGCCGACGCGGGGGCCGGGCCTCGAGCTTCGCGATGTGCCAACACCCTCGCCCAGCAGCGGTGAGGCGCTGGTCCGGGTGATGAGGACCGGCATCTGCGGCACCGATTTGCATATCCGTTCCTGGGACAACTGGGCTGCAGCCACCGTCCGCGCCCCGCTGGTCGTGGGGCATGAGATAGCCGGCATGGTGTGCGCTGTTGGCGATGGCGTGGAGTCCGTTGATGTCGGCGACCTCGTGAGCGTCGAAGGTCATATCGTGTGTGGGCGTTGCCGCAACTGCCGGGCCGGGCGACGTCAACTGTGTGCCGACACGGTGAGTATTGGCATTCACCGGGATGGCGGGTTTGCCGAATACGTGACGGTCCCGGCGACGAATTTGTGGCGCCATCCAGCAGGCATGGACCTCGACGTCGCAGCGCTCTTCGACCCATTCGGCAACGCCGTCCATGCCGCACTCTCCTTCCCTGTTCTCGGCGAGGACGTGCTCGTCACCGGCGCCGGCCCTATCGGGATCATGGCCGCCGCAGTGGCCCGGCACGCGGGTGCGCGTCACGTCGTTATCAGTGACGTCAGCGACTACCGCCTTGAACTGGCCCGAACGCTAGGGATCGCCACCACAATCCGGGCCGACGAAGAGCCCGTCTCCGCGCCCTTTGACGATCTGGGCATGAAGGAGGGCTACGACGTCGGGTTGGAGATGTCAGGGGCCCCTAATGCGCTGCACTCGATGCTCGAATCGATGGCACACGGGGGCCGAGTTGCGCTGCTCGGTTTGCCGTCCGGCAGGGCTGGCCGAATGGACTTCGATTGGGTCCGTGTCATCACGTCCATGATCACGATCAAAGGCATCTACGGACGCGAGATGTTTGAGACCTGGTACGCCATGACGGTGCTCGTGGAAGCGGGTCTCGACATCAAGCCGGTGATCACCCATCGGTTTCCTTATACCGACTACGAGACGGCGTTCAACACGGCCGAGACGGGGCGCTGCGGGAAGGTCATCCTCGACTGGACGGAGGGCTGAGGTGTGGCGGACCTTCGGGCAGACCTGAGTGCGCGGATCGAGGAGATGGAGGCGGCCGGCACCTTCAAACCTGAACGTCTCCTGTCCACACCTCAAGGCACTCATGTTCAAGATGATGGCGGGCGCGCGATCCTCAACTTCTGCGCGAACAACTACTTGGGCCTTGCTGACGATCCCCGCGTCGTCGCGGCTGCCCATATGGCTCTTGACCGCTGGGGATATGGGATGGCCTCGGTGCGGTTCATCTGCGGGACCCTGCAGATCCATAGAGAACTCGAGCAGCGGCTATCGCGCTTCCTCGGGACCGAAGACACTGTGCTCTTCCCATCCTGTTTCGATGCCAATGGCGGCGTGTTCGAGGCACTCCTGGACGAGCGTGACGCCGTCATTTCTGACGCCCTGAACCATGCGAGCATCATCGACGGAGTCCGCCTCTGCAAGGCGGACCGCTATCGCTATGCCAATCGCGACCTGGCCGACTTGGAGCGATGCCTTCGAGAAGCCGAGAACTCACGGCACCGACTGATCGTGACCGACGGCGTGTTCTCGATGGACGGTTACATCGCACCCTTGGATTCGATCTGCGCCCTGGCCGATGAGTACGGGGCTTGGGTGATGGTCGACGACTCACATGCCGTTGGCTTTGTGGGCTCAAAGGGTAGGGGGACGCCGGAGCTCTTCGGTGTCACGGAACGCGTCGACATCGTGACCGGGACGTTGGGCAAGGCGCTCGGGGGCGCCAGCGGGGGGTACGTCAGCGCGCGGGCGGAGATCGTTGCTGTTCTCAAGCAACGAGCCAGGCCCTACCTGTTCTCCAACAGCGTCGCTCCCATGGTTGCCGGCGCCTCGATCGCGGTCCTCGATCTGCTGGAGGCGTCCAGTGCCCTGCTGACCCGCTTGCGTTCGAATGCGAGCCAGTTTCGGTCGGGTATGTCGGACGCGGGATTCGAACTGCTGCCGGGCGAGCATCCGATCGTCCCCGTCATGTTCGGGGATGCCCGCACTGCGAGCCAGATGGCCGAGGACTTGTGGCGTCACGGTGTCTACGCGGTTGCATTCTCCTTCCCCGTCGTACCGACGGGAACGGCTCGAATCCGGGTTCAGGTGTCGGCAGCACACAGCGACACCGACATCGAGACCGCGATCCAGGCTTTTGTAGCGGCTCGAGAGAGAACCGGTACACGCCCGTCGAACATGGAGTGACCTGTCGCGCGGCGTCCAGAGGAGAGCCCCCGGGAGCGACCCCACTGCGGTGGGGCGGGTGGGGCTCGAACCCACGACCTGACGGATTATGAGTCCGCTGCTCTAACCAGCTGAGCTACCGCCCCAGCGGTCATCATCCCAGGCTGAGGGGTGCTGGGAGCCGATCATCAGTTGAACCGCCGTAACCGTTTCGTTCGCTTCTGAGGGACCAATGCACGCTCCGGACGGGTTTCAATAGATGCGTCGAGAAGTAGCGGTCTTACGAGGACGGGAGTCCCAGCTCATGTCGGAAGCACGAAACGTGCTCAGATCTACGCTTTCCTTGGTGGTAGGCGCTCTTGTCCTGTCCGCCTGCGCTACCAGCAGCGGCAGCGCGACGACCGAGGTCGCCTCCGAACCCCCGTCGCTTCCGCCGTCAGCAACAGCTAGTGAGCAGCCCGCTCCGGACGAGACATCCGCGACCAAAGAGTCGGACAACCCTCCCGCCGAAGGCGCCTACATCGAGTACGCGGCCTACGCCGATAACGCCGACATGTACGCCAAGAGCAACACCGTCCTCTTCTTCGCCGCCCCTTGGTGTCCGACGTGCCGCGTCGCTGACGAAGCCCTCAAGGAGGCCAAGAGCGCTTCCGCCCTGCCCGACGGTCTGGCAGTCGTCAAGGTCGACTACGACTCAGCCTCCGAACTTCGGCAGAGATATGGCGTCACGATCCAACACACCTTCGTCCACATCGATGCCTCCGGGAACGAAATAGACAAGTGGACCGGCAGCCTGTCACCGGAAGAAATCCAGAGCCGGGTCAGCTGACGTGGGGTTGCTTGTCCTCGGGGCGTTCGTCGCAGGGGTGCTGACCACTCTGGCACCGTGCGTCTTGCCACTGCTGCCGGTGATTGTCGGCGGTTCGGTGGTTCCTCCTCGGTCGGCGCCCCTCCCGTCGACCGGGGAACCGACCAGTGGGGTCGTCGAAACGATGAACCCCCAGCGGCAGTTGACCGACCGGCAACGGGCCGTGGTGATCTCCGCTTCGTTGGGTCTGTCCGTCGCCGTCTTCACCTTGGCTCTCAAAGCGAGTACCGCGCTGCTCGGCTTCCCCACTTGGATCTGGCCTTGGGTCTCCGGCGGCATCCTCATTGTCCTGGGCCTGGTCAGCATTTTCCCGCAGGCCTGGGAACAGCTCGCGAGCGTGCTGAAACTGCAGGGGCGGTCGAATGCCGCGCTGGCGCGCAGCAGGACCCGAGGTGGGATCGTGGGGCCCATCCTCACCGGCGCCGCGTTGGGGCCGGTCTTCTCTAGTTGCAGTCCGTTCTACGCCTACCTGGTGGCGACGATTCTTCCGGCCTCGGCCTTACAGGGACTCGCACTGCTGACCGCGTACGTCGTGGGCCTGTCTGTGACGCTCCTGCTGATCGCCCTGCTTGGACAGAAAGCCGTCCGGGCCTTGCACTGGACCGCGGACCCGAAAGGCTGGCTCCGACGGACCGTCGGCGTGCTGTTCATCCTCGTCGGGGTGCTCGTCGTGACCGGAGCCGACCGAGACATTCAGACGTGGCTCGTGGAGAACAATCCGTTGGAGCAGGTCACGATTTTCGACTCCGCGTTCATTCCCGAGCCGTAACAGAGCGGTAGAAGACGGCCTGCATTCAGCGAGCGTCGGACGGACGGGCAGCGCGAGACTTCGGCGCGGACCGTCTCAGCCCGAGGCGCCGTGCGGCCCGGCCTGCCGTGGCTCTGATGCCGGCCGGGGGGCGCGTTACCTCGGCAGCGATTGCAGGCGCTGTCGCCGCCGCCAATTCCTCTGCCGCCTGCTCCTCGACTGCGGCCAGGAGCCGGCTGGCCGCTAACACCGCGCCCACCAGGGCCAGTTCCGCCGACTCAACCGGCAGTTGGTTCGGATGCTCATCCGCTTCCCGAGCGGTGACAACCCCTAGGGCCTTCGGATCACCGATCACCCGGGCATCGGTCGAGTCCAGGTACTCCGCATGCGCCGTGGCGATCTCCTGCACTCGAGGCACCGACCAGGCCGGCAAACCCAGTCGCGCCTCGTCGGGACCAGGCATCCGCGACGACACCAGATTCCCCACTGCACCGAAACGCACGATTTCGACGTAATCCCGTTTCGGGATCTCGGAGTTCGTCGCCGCATTCACCCGCAGCAGCAGCTCTGACTCGGCCAAGGACAAGGACCGGTTGGCCGCATCCACCGACGTTGTCTCGCGGATCACCCCACGTTCCAATCCCAGCAACTGCTCCATCGAACGTCGGACCTTGTCGTCCGTGGTGGAATCCACGACCACCGCATACACCCGCTCTGCACCTACCAGGGATATCCACCGCTCGACCTGGGTCGGCACGTCATTGCGTCGCCAGAAGGTCGGAGTGATCGACTTTTCCTCCGACGCACCGAGCTCAGTCGCGAGCCAATCGTCATAGCTGAGGTCCTTGCCGCTTTTGATGTACTGCTGCCACGACGACGGCAGCAGGGACTGAAGCGGCCGGAAGCCCACGATGATGTGGACCCGATCTTCGCCCAGTGTCCTGACCAGGCGCGCCGCCTGGGTGTCATTGCACTGGCACCACCATTCGGTACTCACGACCACCCTGCCCGGGTGGGCCCGGACCTCGCGGGCGTATCGCCGCCAGGCCCGCATGCGCTTCTTCTTGGCCCGTTGCGGCTCCCAGCCGAAATTGGCTGCCGTCAGAGCTTGACCGGCGTCATGGGCGGAAATGGACGTCTTGGGGAACGTCACGCCCAGCGGGGCAAGGTCATCCCGCAACTCCAGCAAATCTGCCTGCAGCGCCGTCGTGCCGGTCTTGTGCGTTCCGATATGCACCAGGATCGCATCATCCGGCAACGCCGGCAGGGTTCCCCAGGGTTCTTGCACGTCTTCTCCGATTTCGGCGGCAGCCGCTCTGCGGCGTACGCAACAGACGGGCGCTACGGGCTCCCCTAGCGTATCCGCCAGGGGAGCCGCGCTCGGCCCTGCCCTGCCGGACGTGGCCCTGGCTCCCGCGCTTGGACTCGAACCAAGAACCTGCCGATTAACAGTCGGCTGCTCTGCCAATTGAGCTACGCGGGATCGCTCGTCGAAAGCGGCGGCAAGGTTATCAGCCGGGTACACGCGACCCGAAAGGGTGGATCGGGTCCACGATCACGGGTGGTAGAGGGCGCGAAGCCTGGCTACTTCATGCTCGGCCGACCTTCGCAGCTCCGGATCGGCCGGGTCGACCCCTGCGTCGAAGACCACTGACCAGGCCAGGCCGCTCCCCCGATCGTCGCGAGTGGCGCGGCGCCGCCCCGTGATCCGAGCCCCGACTCCTCCGTCTTGGCTCGACCTCAACTGGACTCGCTCGGTGACGACGATGGCGGACGTGACGCGTTCGCGGACCGCCTCGGGGACCCGGGCGGGATCATGGAGGACGATCCGCGTCGATTCGGCCACACCGACTTCGCGGAGTTCCAACACGGGGTCGTCCCACGCTGCGCTCTCGACATCGCACCAATCCACGCGCCGTTGACCGTGCTGATCCGCCAGATAGAGCGCCTGCCCGGTCAGCGCAATCGCAAACCCGGACGGGTCCCCGGCGCTGGTGATCATTCGTTCCCCGGAAGCCAACTGGATGGAGCCAAGATCTACCCCGCGCGCTCGCCGACGCGCCCAGGCCCAGTTCATGCCGAACCGAGTGAGACCTCGCGCAGGTCGCGTCGCTGTTTCTCAAGGTCCAGCAACTCGACGAAGACTCGGTTGTACTCGGCAGAATCGTTGGGATCGACCCGCTGAAGCTGCGATCGCAGTTCAACGACTTGTTGGGTGACCTGCCGCTCGCGGACTCGGGCGATCTGTTCACCCGCATAACGTTCGTCGGGTACCCCGTCGAGGCGTAACGGCTCCACGGCCAATTCGGTGATCAGGGACCGTACGGAGTCATCGGTGGCCATGTCGCGCACGGCGCCCACCCAGGCCGTTGGCGCTGCTGCCCCGACCGGCGCCCCGCCGGCGGCAACGACTGCCGCCGCAACGGCGGCATACGAGGGGTGACCGAAGGCTTCGGGGCTGACTCCTTCCCAGCCGTCCCCAACGAGGCCGGGAACCTGCAGACAGACCTTCAGAGCCTCCCGATCAACGGCGTGCGATCGATTCGCCGGGTCCGGGCGCCGAAAGGTGGCCTCGGCCGCGGGAGGGTGGGCATCTGGGACGGTGGACGGGGGCCGAGGTGGCGCGGTACGCGCCGAGGCGCTGGATGCTTGCTGAACAGCATCGCGTACCGGTGTGACCTCCATCCCCAGCCACCCAGCCACGGATCGCGCGTACTCGGGTCGAAGCGAGACATCACGGATCTGTGCGACCACCGGGGCGGCCTCGGCCAAGGCGGCGATACGTCCCTCAGGTGTCGTGAGGTCGTGCGTCGCGAGCACCGACCGGATCGCGAACTCGAACAAAGGGACCTTACGGTCCACGAGCTCACGAACCGCTTCGTCGCCTCGAGCCTGTCGTAACTCACAGGGGTCGAGCCCGTTCGGCTCGACCGCGACGAAGGTACGGGCCACAAACCGCTGATCCTCGGTGAACGCGCGCATGGCGGCCTTCTGACCAGCGGCGTCTCCGTCAAAAGTGAAGACGACCTCACCTCGGAAGGCATCGTCATCCATCAGCAGTCGTCTGAGCACTTTGATGTGTTCCGCTCCGAAGGAGGTACCACAGGTCGCGATCGCCGTCGTCACGCCAGCGAGATGACAGGCCATGACGTCGGTGTACCCCTCGACCACGACCGCCTGCTGCCGCTTGGCCACGTCTCGTTTGGCCAGATCCAGGCCGTAGAGCACTTGGCTCTTCTTGTAGATGGGGGTTTCCGGGGTGTTCAAGTACTTGGGGCCTTCGTCGGAGTCGTACAACTTGCGAGCTCCGAACCCCACTACCTCCCCCGTCAGATCCCGGATCGGCCATAACAGCCGCCCCCGGAAACGGTCGTAGATTCCACGGTTTCCCTGGACGACGAGTCCGGAGGACAGGAGCTCATCGTCGGCAAACCCCTGTGACCGCAGTTGCCTAGTGAGGTTGTCCCACCCCTGCGGGGCGTAGCCCACTCCAAAGTGATCAGCAGCTGAGCGATCGAAGCCCCGTTCGCTGAGGAAGGCCCGGGCCACGGTCGCCTCCGGGCCACCCAACTCACCCTGGAAGTACGTCGCTGCCGCAGCATGCGCAGCTACGAGGCGGGTACGTCGGCCCTGCTGACGACCCGGCGCGGCCCCGCCTTCTTCATACCGGAGCTGGATACCGACCCGCGCCGCGAGATGCTCGACGGCCTCGGCGAAGGTGAGGTGGTCCACCGAGCGGACGAAGCCAATAACGTCGCCACCCTCACCGCACCCGAAGCAGTAATACAAGCCCTTAGCCGGGCTGACCTGGAAGGACGGCGACTTCTCGTCGTGGAACGGGCACAAGCCCTTGAGGTTGCCCCCGCCCGCGGACTTGAGCTGGACCCGCTCCCCCACAACTTCGTCGATCCGGGCCTTCTCTCGAACAGCCTGAACGTCTTCGTTGACGATCCGACCGGCCATGCGGTGAGTCTACGGAGCCTGTCGAGCGGATCCGACCCGATGTCCCCAGACGTCCCACCCGGTCCAGTTGCGAAAGAAGGCGGCGGCTCGGAGAACCGGTAACTAGCCCAGGGCAGGTGGAGAGCGGGCGAGGAGCGGGACCCATGCGCGGAAATGTGGAACTGGCTGGGCGCCACCGGTCAAGAACTCCGACCCCACCGTCTCGAACCCATGCCGGCGGTAGAACTCCAGCGCGCGGGTCCGCGCGTTGCACCACACCAGGCCCGCCCCGGCTGACGCGGCCGCAGCGAGCCCGGCCACGAGCACGTCCGATCCGATGCCCCGCCCTCGCAACTGCGGAGCGGTCGCCATTCCGCGCAGACGCCAAGCCACCAATCCCAGCGCGCCTTCCGGGGGATCGGCATCGTCTGGCGCACCTTCTTCCCCTGCGCCGGCGAACGGTGCAGGGATGAAGGTCGCGCAGCCGACGACCACGCCACCGAGCCGGGCCGCGACGTTGATCCCTGTCTCTTCGCCCACATAGCGCGAGGCGTCATATGGCTGACCAGGTCTCAGCACCGCCATCCGCAACGGCATCACGTCAAGGTGTTGCACCAACTCGATGGTCCATCCCCCCGCCTCGTGAAGGGTCATCCGAGCAGCCGGCGATGCCACTCGACTGCCGAGGGGTCGGTCAACGAAGAAATCTGGTCGACCACAACACGAAGCCGCTCGGCGTCACCCGCGGCCCCTTCGAAGGCTTCCGTGAACACTGGGTCCAGGCTTGCTGGGGCGCCTGCCAGCACGGCTGCCGTCAACTCGCCGACCAGGGCTCGCTGCTCCGCATACTTCTCAGGGGCACCCGTCCGCTCCATGACGTACACCGCCGTCACAGCCTTGAGTACCGCGCACTCCAGCCGGATCTCCTCCGGGACGACCACATCAGCGGCGTACCGCGTGAGCCGGGCACCGCCGAAGGCCTCTCGCGTGGCGATCTCCGCGGCCAGGCAGAAGCGGCCGATGAGCTGGGAGGTGAGGTTCTTGAGCCCGGCCAGCGCTCGCTGCGAACCGTCGTAGGCCGTGGGCCACCAGTCCTGCTGGAGGAGTCGATCCAAGGCCGCCTCCACATCGGCCGCCTCGGCCTCCGCGGAGTACCGGTCCTGGCACAGACGTATGAGGTGGTCGCGTTCGGGGCCGGACTGCAGGGCCGTAAGGACCAGGTGACCAGCATGCAGCGCATCTTCGAGATCGTGAACGGAGTAGGCCACGTCGTCAGCCCAATCCATGACCTGGGCCTCGAGGCACCGATGCTCTTGGGGAGCCGAAGCGCGCAACCATGCGAAGACCTCGAGGTCCTCGGCGTAGACGCCGAACTTCGAACGACCAGGGCGAAGCGGCCACGGATACTTGGTGGACGCGTCCAAAGATGCTCGGGTCAAGTTGAGGCCAACGCTTCGCCCATCTTGGGCGAAGGACTTCGCCTCCAGCCGGGTCAAGATTCTCAGCGACTGCGCGTTCCCCTCGAAACCGCCACACGGCTCGGCGATCTCCGCGAGCGCGATCTCTCCGTTGTGACCAAACGGCGGATGGCCGAGGTCGTGCGCCAAGCATGCCGTCTCCACCAGATCAGGATCGCAACCGAGGGCCTGCCCGAGCTCTCGACCTATCTGTCCGACCTCCATGGAGTGCGTCAGCCTGGTACGAGGAAAATCGCTCTCATGCGGCAACACCACCTGGGTCTTGGCCGCGAGCCTTCGCAACGCCGCCGAGTGCAGCACTCGTGCGCGATCGCGCTCGAAGGGCGTGCGGCTGGTGCTCTTGGCCGGCTCGTCGACCCAACGTGCGACGTCGGACTGGTCGTAGGCCGAGTCATCCGCGCGACTGGCGCGCCCGTCGGGCGATGGCACCTCTTGAGCCTAGTGGCGCGCTCGAACCGGCCCGGACGCCTACTCCCCCGTAGCCAAGCCCCCCGTCAGTCGTCGCCACTGGAAATCCACATAGGCCCCGGTTTCCCGCGCGACGTAGCGCAGTTCGGTGAGTCGTTCACGCACGATGGGGCCGGATCGCGTCGGCGAGGTTGTCGCTGTGACCCCCGCGTGGCGGGCCATCTCGCGGGCCCGAAGGGAATGCCACGGGTCGGTGACGATCACTGCGCTGGTCAGTCCCTTTCGCTTCATGACCGAGGCGACGGCCTCCGTGGACGCCCAGGTGTCGCTGCCTGTTGGCACTGCAATCACGTCGGACTGCGGGACTCCTGCGCCGACCAGCCACTTCTTGCCCGCTTCAGCCTCGGTGAAACGGTCGCCCTCCAGCTTGCCGCCAACAGTGATGATCCTCGGCGCCACTCCTTGGCCGTACAACGTGAGGGCGTGTTCGAGACGTGCCTGCAGAATCGGTGAGGGGACGCCGTCGTACTGGCTTGCGCCGAGTACCACGATCGCATCCGATCTCGGATGCTCGTCGTCTCGCGCCACCCACCACACTCGAAAAGCCACCGAGCCCACCCACACCACGGCTGCGATGATCACCAGAACCGCGACCGCGGCGGCCCAGCCCCCAGTCCGCCGGGCGCGACTCGGTGGCCGGCCAGCACCCGCGGGTCGCAGAGGGATCGCGTCGGTCACGTCAGCCCCCCGAATGGGCGAGCTCGGCCTCCCAGGGCACGACGTCCTCATCGGGGTCGACGAGCCAACCGTCGGGCAGCGCAACCCGTCGCGTCCCGGTGCTCCGGCCCCTCGGGAGCGCCGACACCTCATCGGGGTATAGCTGATCGACGTCCAGTAGTCCGAGCAGGTGGTCGAGCTCAGTGAGGCTAGACACCATGCCCAGCGCCGCGCGCACCGTTCCACCCACCCGAAAGCCCTTGGTGTACCAGGAGACATGCTTGCGGAAGTCTCGGCAGGCTCGGTCCTCATCGCCCTCGAAGGTCTCGACGAGGAGCTGGGCGTGGCGGCGCATCACTGCGACGACCTCTGCCAACGTGGGCGGGGGCGGTATTTCTTGGCCAGCAAACACCGCCGCTAGATCCCGGAATAGCCACGGCCGACCTAGACAGCCACGGCCGACGACCACCCCGTCGCACCCTGTCGATTGCATGAGGGCCAAAGCGTCGGCCGCCGTCCAGATGTCGCCGTTGCCGAGGACAGGGATCTCCAGAGCATCCTTCAGCCTGGCGATCGCCTCGCGATCGGACGCGCCCCCGTACATCTGAGCCGCGGTGCGGCCGTGCAGGGCCACCCAGCTGACTCCTTCGTCTTGCGCAGCCAGGCCCGCGTCCAGGTAGGTGAGGGTGTCGGAGTCGATCCCTGTCCGCAGCTTGACGGTCACGGGCAAGCTCCCGGCTGAGGTCACGGCGGCGCGGACGATGGACCGGAACAATCGTCGTTTGTACGGCAACGCTGACCCGCCGCCCTTGCGGGTGACCTTGGGTACGGGGCAGCCAAAGTTCAGATCCACGTGGTCCGCGAGGTCCTCGTCCACCACCATCTGCACCGCCTGGCCGACCACATGCGGGTCGACGCCATACAACTGCAACGACCGCGGCCGCTCGCTCGGATGGAAGCGGGCCATCCGAAGGGTCTCCGCGTTGCGCTCAACCAACGCTCGCGACGTGACCATTTCGCAGACATAGAGGCCAGCGCCGTACTCCCGGCACAGGCGCCGATAGGCCACGTTGGTGATCCCCGCCATGGGCGCCAACACCACCGGTGGGTCCACCCGATGAGGGCCCAAGTTCAGCGCGGACATGCCAGCATGATCCCACGCCCCCTGGACCTAAATCGAAGTTCCCGAGCGAGGTCAGGCGGGCATGAATCGTTCGAACCACCCGACCATGCGCGTCGTGAGGTCGATCTGCGACTCAAGCGAACGAACGCCGTGCCCCTCCTGAGGGTAGATCGCCACATCCGAAGGGATCCCCTGCGCGATGAGCGCCCGATGATGCTCCACGGCCTGACCCGGGGGCGTCGCTCGATCGAGCAATCCGGCCGTCAACAGGGTCGGCGTCCGGAGCTTGTTCCCCGCCAGAGCGGGACTGCGGGCGTGGTGAGCGCCCCCCGGTCGCTCGGGGACATCGCCCACGAACGAGCCGACCCACTCGACCAGGCTCGACCCGAAGTGTTCCGAATACCAGTCCGTCACGGGCGAGAACGCGACCGCGGCCTTGAACCGGTCGTCCACCGCTGGCAGCCAGGCAGCCATGAAGCCGCCATAACTCCCACCGTAGATCCCGATCCGCGCAGGATCCGCCAGCCCCGAGGACACCAGTGCGTCGATCCCCGACGTGATGTCGGCGGCGTCGGCACCCCCCATGTCACCCACCACGGCAGCAGCAAAAGTCTGCCCGCGGCCCGTGGAACCGCGGGGGTTGGGAAGGAAGACCGCGTAGCCACGCGAAAGCAGGATCTGGGTCTGAATCCCGAACCATCGGTCCGTGCTCTGCCCGATCGGCCCGCCGTGCACATTGACCAACAGCGGGTATGGCCCCGACCCAGCGGGCCGGGCAACCAATCCGCCGATAGCCCACCCATCAGGTGCTTGCCATTCCAGGGCCTCGACCTCTCCCCACGAGGAGCGCAGGCCCTCATGGCCCGCGTGCCGCGTGCGGACCAGGACGACCTCGCTGTCACCGTCGTAGCGCACGACTTCGGGTGGATGCTGCGACGAGGAGACAGTGGCGACGAAGCCAGTGGCCAGGGGGCGGGCCACGGGAAGGAACGCGCCCACCGTCTCGCTCCCCCGCCACAGTTGCGTGGCTCGCGGGGTGGCTGAGCTATCGGTCCCCGCGTCGATGCGCAGCACCGCGCTATCCAGCGCGGAGAAGCCCGTAGCGAGCAGGGAACCATGCCCAGCCCAGACCGAAAACGCCACATCCACGCCGGCCGTATCGACTCGGCGGACTGCGCCCGACTGAACCGAGATGAGCAGCAGGTCCCCGGCGACGCAGTATCGATCGCTGCACACTGCCTCTTGGACGGCGATCGTGTGCCCGTCCGGTGACCCCGCGGCGTACCCGAGTTGTACGTCGCTGCGGTAGACGATGCGCTCCGCACCAGTAGTCAGGTCGATGACGGCCAGCGGCGAGGAATACCAGGCTCCTTCACCCGGGGTCTCGGAAATGATCGCGACCGCCGAATCGTCCCCCAAGAAGTCGGCTTCCCATACGTTCAAGCCCTCTCGCGAGACCCGACGCGCCGAGCGCTCCACCACATCGACCAGCCACAGGCTCCGCCCTCGATCCGAGGACTCCGACGACTCCACATCCGGCATCCATGCGGGTATGTCCTCGTGCTCGGCCAAAGTTCCCGAACCCAACGCATCCGCCTGCTCGGCTAGCGCTCCGGCAACAACCACAAGGATGTGCTGGCCATCTGCGCTCCAGTGCTGATGTTCCGCCACTCCAGGAACCGTGGGGAGCTCACGTGCCTCACCGATCTCATCCATGCGGAGCTCGTACAACTGGAACTTTCCCGGCGAGGCACGGTCTGAACGGAAGGTCAGCCGGCGACCGTCGGGGGACCACTGCGGGTCCGTGTCGCTGTTGGGGCCGAAGGTGATCAGGCGGGCCCCAGATCCGTCTGTGGAGGCGAGCATCAGACGGTCGTGCGCAGGCTCTCGCAGACTGGTGCGTACCGACCCTGCGACGGCCACCCAGGCGCCATCCGGAGAGGGCACGGGGTCGCCCAGCGCAGACACGGCACCGAAGCCTGGTTCAAGCGCGTTGATGTAGACCGACTCGATCTCCTTGAACACCGGGTGGCTGCGCAGGTCTCGTTCCATGGGTCGGAACCTACCGTCGGTTCGGTGCCCCGGGGAGGCTCTCAACATCGATGGTGAAGCCTGCGCCCCGCAGCCGCCGGGCCAACACCGAACCGAGGCCAGCGGCTGGTGTCAGTACGCCACGGCTATCGGGCAACTCCGCCCGGTCGACGAGCAACGCGAGAGCGCTTTCCCCCATCATCACCGACGTGGCCTGCTGTCCAGGGTCACCCTGAGCCTCGACCACACAGCGGTACGCCGCACCCGAAGCGGTCGACGCACGCAGTTCCATCCGGAAACCTCCCGAGCGCCGCGACTGTTCATCGGGACCCTCCCCGGGCTTCGGGAGGAAACGATCGAGCACCCTCCGAGACGGCCCGAAAGCCAGGCCTGCCATGCCGAGCGAAACACCCGCGCTCATCGCATGGGCGCGCAGCGGGGCCAAGGGGCCAGACCCGAAGGACATGGCTTCCCGATAGCAGAACTCGCGGCCATAGGCAAAGCCCTGCAGCGCGTTGCTGAGACGCACGATCCGCGTGTTGTAAGGGGCCATGAAGAACGCTCCGACCCATGCATCCACCGATGCGTCCCGACGGATCTTCACCCGATCGGACTGCCGACCGAGGTCAGGCTCGGCAGCCCGGTCCGGGCTCAAGGCGTAGGGGTCGAGGAGCACCTTCACGAGTTCAGGATCGGTGCGGACGGCGTCAGCCAAGGCACGAGCCGTCTCCACCGTGCCTCCACTCATGGCACCGCGCAGCCACCGAACCACAAGCGAGGTGTCGGTGAGGTGACCAGCACCATCGGCGCGCGCAGCTTCGGCCAGTACAAGGACACCGAGGTCGGATGGGATCGAATCGAATCCACATGAATGGACGATCCGGGCGCCGCTGTCCTTGGCCAATTCGGCAAACCGGGCCAAAGTTTCCCGGACGAAGAGCACCTCGCCGGCGAGATCGAGGTAGTCGGTCCCGGCCCGCGAGCACGCCTCAGCCAACGGCAGCCCGTACCGGACATACGGCCCGACGGTGGTGGCGACGACGCGCGTGCGAGCAACGAGCACGTCCAGCGCGTCGCGGTCACCGGCATCGGCGACGAGCAACGGCCAGCCTTGCGCCGCCGTCCCCAGCTCGGCGCGGACGACTTCCAGCCGCGCCAGGGATCGGCCGGCCAGCGCGATCCGCAGGCTTCGCGGCGCCTGCTCGGCCAGGTATTCAGCAACAAGCTGGCCTACGAAACCAGTGGCGCCGAAGACCACAAGGTCGAATTCGCGGTCTTCCCGCATCAGCGAGCGTCTCTCAGCACCCGACGAGGCGACTGCCCAGCCAGGCCTGCACCTGGTCCAGCCCGATCCGCTCCTGCTCCATCGTGTCGCGCGAGCGGATCGTCACGGCTTGGTCGTCGACAGTTTCGAAGTCCACAGTGACGCAGTACGGCGTGCCGATCTCGTCCTGGCGTCGATAGCGCCGTCCAATGGCGCCGGCATCGTCGAACTCGACATTCCAACTCCGTCGCAGTTGCGCCGCGAGGTCCTTGGCCTTGGGTGTCAAGTCGGCGTTGCGCGACAGTGGGAGTACAGCCACCTTGACCGGCGAAAGCCGCGGGTCGAAGCGCATGACGACCCGCTTGTCGACGCCACCCTTAGCGTTCGGAGCCTCATCCTCGGCGTAAGCGTCGAGCAGAAACGCGAGCACGGCTCGGGTCAGGCCCGCCGCCGGTTCGATGACGTAGGGCGTCCACCGCTCCCCCTTGTCCTGATCGAAGAACGTCAAGTCGGCGCCGCTGGCGGCGCTGTGGGCCAACAGGTCGAAGTCGGTGCGATTGGCGATGCCCTCGAGTTCGGAGAACTCCTGGCCCCCGAATCGGAAGCGGTACTCGATGTCCACGGTCCGCTTGGAGTAGTGGGAGAGCTTCTCCTGCGGGTGCTCGAAGAAGCGGAGGTTTTCGGGGTTGATCCCCAGATCCGTCCACCAGTCCCAGCGGGCCTTCAACCAGTACTCGTGCCACTCCTCGTCGCTCCCAGGCTGTACGAAGAACTCCATCTCCATCTGCTCGAATTCGCGGGTTCGGAAAATGAAGTTCCCAGGAGTGATCTCGTTGCGGAAGGACTTGCCGATCTGGCCGATGCCGAACGGCGGCTTCTTGCGCGAGGCGTTCATCACATTGGCGAAGTTCAAGAAGATGCCCTGGGCGGTCTCGGGCCGCAGATAGTGAAGCCCCTCCTCCGACTCCACGACGCCCAAATAGGTCTTCAGCAGCCCCGAGAACTGTCGGGGCTCGGTGAATTGCCCTCGGTTGCCGCAGTTGGCGCAAGGGACGTCAGCCAGTGAGGCCGGCGGGCGCCCGTGTTTGGCCTCGAACGCTTCCTGGAGATGATCGGCGCGATAGCGCTTGTGGCACGACGTGCACTCCACCAAAGGGTCCATGAACGTCTCGACGTGGCCGGAGGCCTTCCAGGTATCCGTCGGCAGGATGACCGCTGAGTCCAAACCGACGACGTCGTCGCGCGATTGCACGACCGACCGCCACCACTCCCGACGGATGTTGTCCTTCAGCTCGACCCCGAGTGGGCCGTAGTCCCAAGCCGACCGGGTTCCCCCATAGATCTCGCCCGACGGAAAGACGAAACCGCGCCGTTTCGAGAGGCTGACGATGGTGTCGACGAGATCTGCGGCCACGGGAGGCTCCGTCCGGCTGGCTGTCGGTGGATGGCTGGGTCTGAAATCCCGAACCTCGCCGTACGGCCGGTCCGGGGGCCTCAGGGTACCTGCGGGTCAGGCACCTTCGGGAAATCGTCGTAGTGCCAAGCAAGCGAGCGCATCATGAACGGGCGCTGCAGGGCGATGACCTCATCGAACACACGAGCCAGTTCCGCATACGGCTCCCGCGGGCACACGGGCACGGCCAGCACCAGCCGCTTGGGACCGAGCGCTCGGAGCTGACCCCCGAGCCGACGTGCCGTGGTTCCCCCCACGACTCCGTCGTCGACGAGGACGACGACGTGACCGGCCACCGATGGAGCGTCTTCGGCGCCGGGCTCCGAGGCGATCCCCAGTGCTCGGGTCCCCATTTCCGCAGCCGCCGCGAGGGCAACGACCAATCCGTGTGGCTCGACTCCCAGCACAACCAGTCCTGCGATCGCACCGAAACGAGGTGCCAGATCGCGGCCCAACGTGCGCCCGGCGTCGGTCAGGTCGGCGAAGCGCTCGGTCACGGACGCTCCGGCCAGGGCTCGTCGGCGAGCCCGCTCCCGATCTGCATGCCCTCCGAGCCCAGACCGCGGGCCTCCATGACCTCATAAGCGCTGGGCTCGTTCACCGCTCGCGCCAGAAGGGGGACGGCGGTGGTCTTCACCGTGAAGTCACTCAGCGCTCGCCGGTAGGCCCCTACCGAGTCCCACTCGGTCGCCACGATCCAGCGATCCCCATCATCGGTGGCTCTCGCAACGCGCGCGGACCGATAACCGGCACAGGCCGACAGGGCGTCGAGTGCGATCCGTGCCTCCTGCAAGAAGACGGCCGCCATGGCGGCGTCCGCCGATGACACCTCGAAACGCATGACGACCAGCATCCCCGGACCCTACGGGGACACCGAGGATGCGACGATGGCTCCATGCGTGAAACCCCACCCCCGGCCGCAGCTTGGTCGGTCTCGCTGGCCCGAGTCAGCCGGCCCTACCTGCTCCGTCTTCAGGCGCTGCCGCGATGGGGGCTCCTGCTCGGCACCTTGGCGGTGGTCGCCGCCGGGCTGTTCCTCCCAGGCATCGCCGGAGCGCTATTCCTCACCGTTCTCGGTCTCTTTCTCCTGTGGCTTGGCCTGCTTGCGTGGCCACAGCTTCAACCACTGAGCCGGCTGATCCGACTCGGCGTGGCGGTCTTCGTCCTCGGCTACGCCGCGGCCAAGGCGGTAGGAGCCGTCTGACTTCCATCGCGGCCCACTCTGTATTGACAATCATTGTCAATAAGCGCACAATCCGGGAGTGCCCCGCTCTATCCCCGCTGTCGTCACCACCCTGTCCGCTCTCTTCGTGCTGACCGGATGCAGTCCGGCGACCACCCAGCCCGCGAGCGACCAGGGCCTGCAGGTCGTCACCTCCTTCTACCCGCTGGAGTTCCTGGTCGCTGAGATCGGCGGGGCGTCGGTCGAAGTCGTCAACCTGACCCAGCCGGGTGCTGAACCGCATGACCTGGAGTTGACACCGAAAGACGTCGCGGCACTCGTCGACGCCGACGAAGTGATCTACCTGTCCAACTTTCAGCCGGCCGTCGACGACGCAGTTGCCACGCGCGGCGAACAGAGTTCCTTTGATGTGGCGCCCGCGGCAAACCTGAGTCGCAACCATTCGGCTGTTGACGGCGACTCGGACAGCTCCGAACTGGTCGACCCGCATTTCTGGCTCGACCCACAGCGCTACGCCGCCGTGGCGGAAGCGATCGCCGCACGACTGAGTGCGATAGATCAAGCACGGGCCGAGGTCTACGCAGCCAACGCCGCATCCCTGACCCAGCGCCTCGCGACCACAGACCAGGCCTGGGCGGAAGCGACGGCCGAGTGCGAGAGCAGGGACCTGGTGACGAGCCATAGCTCATTCGGTTACCTCGCCGACCGGTACGGATTCACCCAGGTCGGCGTCGCCGGCCTGTCTCCGGAGAACGAGCCTTCCCCGCAACAATTGGCTGACATCTCGCGCTTCGTGTCCAGCCGCGACGTTCGGACCATCTACTTCGAGCCGCTCTCGAGCTCCGCCGTGGCGGAAACTGTGGCTCGCGAAACTGGAGCCGAGACTGCGGTCTTGGATCCTCTGGAAGGCATCACCGAGGCGTCCGCTGGCGACAACTACTTCACGGTCATGGAGGCCAACCTGGCTGCGGTGCGTAACGGACAAGGCTGTCGATGACGCCTGAGCCGCTGCTGGAGTTCCGACAGGCATCCTGCGGTTACCCCCGCGCACCTGTGCTTTCCCAGGTAAATCTGAGCGTGGCCGGACATGACGTCGTGGCCTTGGTCGGGCCGAACGGGTCGGGCAAGTCGACTCTGATCAAGACCGCCCTTGGACTCGCGGACCTGCTGGCCGGGGACGTGCTCGTCTTTGGCCACCCCGTCGGCGATTCTGCCTCTCGTGGGCGCGTGGGGTACGTGCCGCAGCACAGCGCTGCCGGCGGGGTTGTCCCCACCACTGTGCGTGAAGTGGTGACCTCCGGCCGCTTGGTCCGATCGAAGCTCTTCCGCCCCTTGCGTGCCAGCGACAAGGCCGCAGTCGCCCAAGCCTTGGACCGCGTCGGACTCGCTGACCTGGCTCAGACCCAGGTCAGCACCTTGTCCGGCGGCCAACAGCGCCGCACCCTGATCGCCCGAGCACTAGCCTCCGAGCCGGACCTGTTGGTACTCGATGAGCCCCTCGCCGGAGTTGACCTCGCCAGTCAGGACCAGCTCGCGTCGACACTCGGCGAGTTGGTCGCAGCGGGCACGACGTTGGTCATCGTCTTGCATGAGTTGGGTCCCCTGCGATCGTTGGTGACCCGGATCGCTCGGCTGCGCGGCGGCCACTTGGTCTACGACGGGCCGGTGACGGCGGACGTGCTCGGGCAGCTACACGAAGACGAACTCGGGCGACACGACCACCACCATGCCGATGAAACAGAACACCAATCCCCCGGCCCGGACCTTGGGTTGACCCGGCCATGATCGACTTTCTCAGCTACGACTTCATGCAGCGAGCGATGATCGCAGCCGTGCTCGTCGGGCTGGCCGCTCCGCTGGTCGGCGTCTTCGTCGTCCAGCGAAGGCTCGCCCTGATCGGGGACGGCATGGGCCACATCGCCTTAACCGGGGTAGCGATCGGCCTGGTCACCAGCCGATCTCCGGTGCTCGTCGCCCTGGTGGCCGCCATCCTCGGGGCCTTGTTCGTCGAAGCCGTACGACTGCGCGGACGGACCTCCGGTGACCTAGCGCTTGCGATCATCTTCTATGGCGGAATCGCAGGTGGCGTGGTCATCATCAGCAAGGCGCCCGGGGGGTCGGCCGCAACGCTGACCAGCTATCTATTCGGCGCGATCACGACGACAACCGAGGCCGACCTTGTGGTTTTTGCCGTGCTGGCAACGGTGATCGTGCTGCTGACCGTGGGCTTGTGGCGCCAATTGTTCGCCGTCGCCGACGACGAGGAGTACGCACGCTCCGTCGGGCTGCCCGTCAACCGACTCAACCTGGTTCTTGCGGTACTCACAGCGACGACGGTCGTCATGTCCATGCGGATCATTGGACTGCTGTTGATCAGTGCGCTCATGGTGATCCCCGTCGCGTCGGCCATCCTTCTCACGCGCTCCTTCCGGGCCACGATGGCCGTGTCCGTCCTCCTCGGGGTCGGGGTGTCGGTGTTGGGTGTGGCTGGGTCGTATGCGTGGGACACCCCCTCCGGCGGCACCATCGTGCTGCTGGCGATCGGGGGGTTCGTCGTCCTGGCCGCAGTCAGCGCCGTGTCCCGCGCTCGGCACCGTCACGTCGCCTGACGTTGCCGGACGACCCTGCACGCTATTGCATGCATACATGCGCATATGCGACTATTGCTATGTGAATTCGTCCGATCAGCGCCTCGCCGGGGCCGCCGAGTTGTTCCGCGCCCTCGCCTCGCCCATTCGAGTCGGAATCCTGCATGAGTTGACCCACGGAGACCGCTGCGTGCATGAACTCGTCGAAGCCCTTGGCGTCGCTCAGCCCTTGGTCAGCCAACACTTGCGGATCCTGCGCGCCGCCGAGCTCGTCGTCGGGAGCCGTCGCGGCAGAGAGGTCGCCTACTCGCTGCGCGACGACCACGTCGCGCACATCGTGACAGACGCGGTCCAGCACGTCAGCGAGCCGGCCGGAGCCTCGGCATGACCGGGCGCGCGACGCGTCAACGAGCCGCCGTACGCCTGCTGCTGGAATCCACCGACGACTTCCGCAGCGCTCAGGACCTGCATGCGCAACTCAGGACCGCGGGAGAGGCCGTGGGGCTCACGACCGTCTACCGAACCCTGCAACAGCTGGCCGACTCGGGCGAAGTCGACGTCCTGCGCACCGATGAGGGCGAGGCCGTGTATCGGCGGTGCAGCGACACCCATCATCATCACCTCGTCTGCCGCGACTGCGGCCGGACCATCGAGGTCGAAGGCCCGGCCGTTGAGCGTTGGGCGCAGACCGTGGCCGGTGAGCACGGTTTCGTCGACGCCGCCCACACCGTAGAGATCTTCGGTACCTGCGCTTCCTGCGCCGGCCAACGCCCGATGGGCTGAGTCCATGGGCCACGCGTCGACCCACCCGCCCGCGGTCAGTGCTGGAGCGCGCCATCGGGGGCGCCTGACCGCAGCGCTGGCCGTGACCATGATCGTGCTCGCAGTCCAGGTTGTTGGTGGGCTGCTGACCGGGAGCCTCTCCCTGCTCGCGGACGCGGGGCACTTGCTCACCGATGTGGTCGGGGTCGGGCTGGCTCTCGGCGCGGTCACCTATGCGAATCGGCCGGCCCCTGCTCACCGCACCTACGGCAACTACCGCGTCGAGATCCTGGCGGCCCTCGTCAATGGGGTACTCCTTTTGGTGGTCGCCACTTTCGTCGTCGTCGAGGCCGTACAGCGCTGGAACAACCCCGTGGTGATCGACGCCGGTCCGATGCTCCTGGTGGCGATGTTCGGCCTGATCGGCAACGCGATCAGCCTGGCCCTGCTCAGGGACGGACAGGCAGAAAGCCTCAACGTCCGAGGCGCCTATCTCGAGGTACTCGGCGACCTGGTCGGCTCCGTGGTCGTGATCACCGCTGCTCTGGTGATCTGGTCGACCGGCCGGGAGGAGGCCGATGTCGTGGCTTCACTCGTGATCGCGGCGTTCATCGTCCCCCGAGCGATCGGCTTGTTGCGCGCCACCGCACATGTGCTGCTCGAGAGCACCCCATCGGGGCTCGATCTCGACCAGGTCCGGGGGCACATGGTCGCGCTTCCCGGCGTGGTCGCGGTGCACGACCTCCACGCCTGGACGATCACCAGCGGCATGCCCGTGTTGTCGGCCCACATTGTTGTGGAGCCAGCGATTCTGGTCGAGCCGTGTGACGGGACCGCACTGCTCGACCGGCTCGGACGCTGCCTTCGATCGGACTTCGACGTGGAGCACTGCACCTTCCAGCTCGAACCCGAGGCGCACGCCGCCCACGAGTCAGCGACTCACGACTAGTCCACCTAGGTCGCTGCTCCATAGCGCCGGTGCCGACTCGCATAGCTCTCGCAGGCCCGCCAGAGGTGAGTGCGGTCGACGTCGGGCCAGCGTTCGTCGAGGAAGACGAGCTCGGCATAGGCCGCCTGCCAGATCAAGAAGTTCGACGTGCGCTGCTCACCAGAGGAGCGCACGAACAAGTCCACATCAGGCAGATCCGGTTCGTCCAGCCGCGCGGCCACTGCGGCTTCATCGACGTCGGCCGGGGCAAGTCGCCCGGCTGCCACGTCGCGCGCTACCTGGGCCGCCGCATCCGCGATCTCGGCCCGGCCCCCGTAGTTGACACACATGGTCAGCGTGAGCACATCGTTGCCGACAGTGAGCCGTTCGGCTTCCTCCAACTCGTCGATGACGCTCTTCCAGAGCCGCCGACGGCGACCGGCCCACCTAACCCGTACCCCCATCGCGTGCATGTCATCCCGCCGGCGACGGATGACCTCGCGATTGAAGCCCATGAGAAAGCGAACCTCGTCCGGGGAGCGTCGCCAGTTCTCGGTCGAGAACGCATAGGCCGACAGATGCGTGATCCCGAGCTCGATGGCGCCCTCGACCACATCGAACAGCGCCGCCTCCCCGGCCTCGTGGCCAGCCGTCCGAGGGCGCCCACGTTCCTTGGCCCACCGGCCGTTGCCATCCATGACCACGGCGACATGACGAGGCACCAGGTGGCGCGGGATCTCCGGCGGTCGCGCGCCCGACGGGTGCGGGTGTGGGGGTTGAGGCACGGGCGAACTCAGCGCTCAACCAGACGCAGGGAGCGCAGCCCACGCTCCAGGTGCCATTGCAGATAGGCCGCGGCGAGCCCACTGGCTTCTGAACGGTGACGAGGAAGGCTTTCGTCAGCCATTTCCCAGTCGCCGGTCAGGAGCGCGGCCAGGAGAAGCAAGGTTTCGGGTGCGGGGGTGGACGAACCGGCCGCGCGGCAATCCGGACAGACACTGCCCCCGAGTGGGACCGAAAACGCGCGGTGCGGCCCGCGGGCTCCGCAACGGGCGCAGGCGTCGAAACTGGGAGCCCAGCCGGCCACCGCCAGCGATCGGAGCAGGTACGCGTCGAGCACCAAGCCCGCGTCATGCTCGCGCGCCCGAAGAGAACGCAGCCCAGCAACCAATAGGAGGAACTGTTGGACGGACGGCTCGTGTTCTTCGTCGGTCAGCCGCTCGGCGGTCTCAAGCATGGCGGTACCAGCCGTGTATCGCCCGTAGTCGCTGGCGAGCCCGGACCCGTAGGCATGGAAGGACTCGACCTGGGTAACGATGTCGAGGCTGCGCCCGGAATACAGCTGCACGTCGACGTGGCTGAACGGCTCCAGTCGTGCGCCGAACTTCGAACTGGTCCGGCGCACGCCCTTGGCCACCGCGCGCACCCGACCGTGATCGCGGGTGAGCAAGGTGATGATGCGATCAGCCTCCCCCAACTTCTGGGTACGTAGGACGACACCTTCGTCCCGGTAGAGGCTCACCGCGTCATCGTCGCACGCCCCACCCTCTGGGTCCGGCAGGTCAGCGCTGGGCGCGATTGACCGCCGAGACCACGGCCTTGAGGGACGCCGTCACGATGTTGGGGTCGATGCCCACACCCCACAGGACCCGATCCCCGACTGCGCATTCAAGGTAGGCCGCGGCGTTGGCATCGCCACCCGCTGAGAGCGCGTGCTCGTGGTAGTCGAGGACCCGAACATCAACGCCGTACTCCGAGAGCGCCGTGCAGAACGCGGCGATCGGACCATTACCCTCACCCGACAGCGTCACCTCGGCGTCGTTGTCGGACAGCACAACCGTGAGGGCGTCCGCTTCATCCACCTCGGAGGATTGCGCCAGTGAGCGGAGGGCAAACCGTCCCCACGAGGCGTCCGAACCCGGAAGGTACTCGTCCTGGAACGCGTCCCAGATCTGCTCCGGCAACACCTCGCCGCCGTCGTGGTCGGTCTTGGCCTGGATGACCTGGCTGAACTCGATCTGGAGGCGCCGGGGCAGGTCGAGTGAGTGTTCGCTCTTCATGATGTACGCCACGCCCCCCTTGCCCGACTGGCTGTTGACCCGGATCACGGCCTCGTAGGTGCGACCCACATCCTTGGGATCGATCGGCAGGTAGGGCACCGCCCACGGGATCTGGTCGACGGTCTTGCCCTCGGCCTGGGCGTCCCGGTACAGGTGCTCGAAGCCCTTCTTGATCGCGTCCTGATGGGAACCGGAGAAGGCCGTGTAGACCAGGTCGCCCCCGTAAGGGTGCCGCTCGTTGACCGGCAGCTGGTTGCAGTATTCGACCGTGCGCCGGATCTCATCAATGTCTGAGAAGTCGATCTCGGGGTCGATCCCCTGGCTGAAGCAGTTCAGGCCGAGCGTGACCAGGCAGACGTTTCCGGTGCGCTCGCCGTTGCCGAACAAGGTTCCCTCGATGCGATCGGCCCCTGCCATGTAGCCGAGCTCGGCGGCGGCGACCGCGGTACCCCTGTCGTTGTGCGGGTGCAGCGACAGGACCACCGAGTCGCGGTAGGCGAGATGTCGGTGCATCCACTCGATCATGTCGGCGTAGACGTTGGGGGTCGCCATCTCGACGGTGGCCGGCAGGTTGACGACCGACTTCCAGTCCGGCGACGGCTTCCAGATGTCGTTGACTGCGTTGCAGACTTCAACGGCGTAGTCGAGCTCCGTGCCGGTGAACGACTCGGGCGAATATTCGAACCGGACCTCGGTCTCAGGCACGGTGTCCAGCAGTTTCAGACAGAACTTGGCGCCTTCGACCGCGATCGCCGTGATGCCCTCCTTGTCCTGGCCGAATACGACGCGGCGCTGGAGCGTGGAGGTCGAGTTGTAGAGGTGGACGATGGCGCGGTCGGAGCCCGCGATCGACTCAAAGGTGCGCTCGATCAGCTCCGGGCGGGCCTGAGTCAGCACCTGGATGGTGACGTCGTCGGGCACCAGATCGTCTTCGACCAGCTGGCGGACGAAGTCGAAGTCGGTCTGGCTCGCCGACGGGAAGCCGACCTCGATCTCCTTGTAGCCCATCCCCACGAGGAGTTCGAACATTCGCTTCTTGCGCGCTGGGGTCATGGGATCGATCAGCGCTTGGTTCCCGTCACGCAGGTCGACGCTGCACCACAATGGAGCGCGATCAATGCGGGCGGCCGGCCAGCTGCGATCGGCGAGGGGCACCGGCGGAAATGCGGAGTACTTGCCGATAGGCATCGTGGTCGTCGTTTGCGCGATGCCATGGGTCGTACGGGCGGTGCGGGGGGTGAGCTGTGAATCGTGGCTGGTCACTGGGAGCTCCTGCGGTCGTATCGGGAGAGCCGGCACAGGCCTTTCACCGCGACGAGAGGGCCGACCGTCAGGAAGCCTCGTCGCGGCGACTAAGCAGCGAGTCCGACCGCACAGAGTCAGGGTACCCGAAGCCATCCGGTACTTTGCGGGTGCCGAAGAAACAGGGGAAGCCGTGACGCATTTCGAAGAGCAGGTGTGTGTCGTCACGGGCGCCGGCTCAGGAATCGGTCGCTCGCTCGCGCTTGCGCTCGGTGAGCGGGGAGCCTTGCTCGCGTTGTCCGACGTCGACGCCGACGCCGTGGCCGCAACCGCCGAGGCCGTAACGGCTCGCGGAGGAGCGGCGACGCCGTACTGCTTAGATGTCGCGGATCGCTCGGCGGTTCTGACGCACGCTGATGAGGTGGCCGCTGATCTCGGGCCGGCTTTCGCCATTATCAACAACGCCGGGGTCGGTTTGCAGGCTGGTGTTGCCGAGGTGCGCTGGGAAGACTTCGATTGGTTGATGGGCATCAACTTCTGGGGCGTCGTGCACGGGACCAAGGCGTTTCTTCCGCAGATCGAGTCCACATCGGGTCATGTGGTCAATGTGACCAGCGCGCTCAGCCTGGTGGGTGTATCCCGTTCCAGCGCCTACTGCTCGTCGAAGTTCGGGGCTCGAGGCTTCACGGAGTCGCTACGCACCGAACTACGCGGGCGGGGCAGCCCGGCACGCGTGACCTGCGTGCTGCCAGGCGCCATCGCGACCAACATTCCGCACACGGCACGCATGATGGACGAATCCCAGCGGGCCAAGAGGGTCGCCGATTTCGCCAAGGTCGCCCGAACATCGGCAGACAAGGCGGCCGCGGTCATCCTGCGCGGCGTGGAGCGTGGTCGCGGTCGGATCCTCGTCGGCCCCGATGCGGTGGCGCTGCACTGGGCCAGCCGGTTCGGGGGCACCGACGCAATCGCCACTCTTCTGCGCGGTCGCGGTCTCGCCTAACCCCGGAGCGTGTTAGAAGCCGAGGCGGCGCAACTGCTTGGGATCGCGCTGCCAATCCTTGGCGACCTTGACCCGAAGGTCGAGATAGACCGCTGTTCCGAGCAACTTCTCGATCTGGACGCGAGACCGGCTCCCAACCGAACGCAGCCGTTCCCCGCCTTTGCCGATAACGATGCCCTTTTGGCTGTCCCGCTCGACGTACAGCACGGCGCTGATGTCGAGCAGCGGCCGATCCGGCGGACGGTCCTCACGGGCCGACATCTCCTCCACGACGACGGCGAGCGAATGCGGGAGCTCGTCGCGCACTCCGTCCAGCGCCGCCTCCCGGATGAGCTCGCCGACCATGACCTGTTCGGGTTCGTCGGTCAGGTCGTCGTCGGGGTAGAGCCGGGGTCCTTCCGGGAGCCGGGCGACGAGCAGTTCACCGAGCAGGTCGACCTGCTCGTCGGTAACGGCTGAGACCGGGATGACCTCATCAAAATCCGCGAGTCGCGAGATCGCGAGCAGTTGAGCCGCCACCGCGTCACGGTCGACCAGATCGATCTTGGTGACGATGGCGAACTTCGGGGTGCGCAATCCCGCCAGCTCGGCGGCGATGAATCGGTCGCCCGGGCCAACGGGCGCGTCGGCGGCCACGCAGAATCCGATCACGTCCACTTCGGTCAGCGTCTCCCGCACCACATCGTTGAGTCGCTGTCCGAGCAGCGTTCGGGGCCGGTGGAGGCCCGGGGTATCAACCAGCACGAGCTGTGAGTCGGGACGGCTGACGATCCCACGCACCGTGTGGCGCGTCGTCTGCGGCCGATCCGACGTGATCGCTACTTTTTGCCCCACGAGAGCGTTGGTCAACGTGGACTTGCCGGCGTTGGGCCGGCCGACGAAACAAGCAAAGCCCGAGCGATGTTCCGCCACAGCCGTCACACACTCACGGTCGCGACCACGGTGCCCGCCAGGTCCGCAACCGACACTGGTACGCCGGCTCCGCCGAGGTCGCGCACGGCGTCCCGCGAAGCCGGATCCAGAGTCGGTGAGAGCCCTACGACGGCAGCAGCTTCGAGATCGGTTGATCCGCTCGCCGCCGCAGACGCCACCGCGGCCTGAAGCGCCGTCAGTCCGAATGAGGCCAGGTCCACGGTGCAGGCCACGTACGTGCGCCCCGTGCCGTCGCGCACTGCGGCGCCCTCGGACGCCCCGGTTCGCGCCCGGGCCGCCCGAGCCAGCGTGACGAGCTTCGCGTCCTCAGCGTCAGGCATCGGCGTGGCGGTCCTCCGCCTCGGAGTCCAGGCCGTCCGCGTCGTCCGGCTCGCTCTCTCGGTGCACGAGAACGGTGGCAATCCGGTTACGGCGGCCCTCGGTGGACTCCGCGGTGAGCCGCCAACCCTCGACGAGCGCAGTCGAACCCGCGATCGGCACCTTGCCCAGGCGCCGAGCCAGGAGGCCGCCGACCGTGTCGACGTCGTCTTCCTCGTCCTCGTCCAGGGAGACGTTGAAGCGCTCAGCGAAGTCACCGACACTGAAACGGGCGCTCACTCGTACGTCGCCGTCCTCGAGCTCCTGAACCTCGGGCAGCGTGGTGTCGTACTCATCGGAGATCTCACCGACGATCTCCTCCAGCACGTCCTCGATCGTCACGAGTCCGGCCGTGCCGCCGTACTCGTCGACCACAACGGCGACGTGTGTGCGCTGGGCCTGCATCTCGCGCAGCAGGTCGGCGGCCGGTTTGCTGTCCGGAACGAACACGGTCGGCCGCATGACCGACTCGATGTGCTCGGTCGACTCCCCCGCCCGATGCTCATACGTCCGACGCGTCACGTCCTTGAGGTAGGCGATACCGAGCACATCGTCGATAGAACTGCCCACGACGGGAATCCGGCTGAACCCACTGCGCAGCGCCAAGGATGTGGCCTGGCGCAGCGTCTTGCCTCGCTCGATCACCACCATCTCCGTGCGGGGCACCATCACCTCACGGACCACCGTGTCGCCCAGCTCGAACACCGAATGGATCATCTCGCGCTCGTCATGCTCGATGAGCTTGCTCTCTTCAGCGAGATCGACGAGGTCGCGCAACTCGGCCTCCGACGTGAACGGTCCGTCGCGGAAACCACGTCCAGGGGTGAGGGCGTTGCCGATCCCGATCAGGAGTTTTGTCAGCGGAAAGAACACCACACCGAGCGCACGCACACTCGGGGCAACGGCGAGGGCGTACGACTCCGCGTGCTGGCGTCCGAGTGTGCGCGGCGCCACGCCGACGACGATGTAGGACACCCCGGCCATGACCACCACCGACGTCAAACCGGCGATCCCGTTCGAATCGATGAGATCGAAGAGCACGATAGTGACCAGAACAACCGCACCGATCTCACACAAGATCCTCATGAGCAGCGCTGCGTTGACGCCGAAGGCCGGGTCCTCGACCAACGACTCCAGCGCCTTGGAACCGCGGCGACCGTCCTCCCGTAGCTCGGCGACTCGGGAGCGGGAAACGCGCGGGAGCGCGGCGTCCGCCGCAGCGAATCCCGCCGCGAGCAGCACCAGAACCGCAGCGAAGGCCAGCGCCCACCAATCCGCCGATGTCACTCGCTGCTCCGGCGTTCGAGCCAAGCGCCCACGGTTTCGGACTGCAGGCCAAACATCTCCGCCTTCTCATCTGGCTCGGCGTGGTCGTAGCCGAGCAGATGAAGGATGCCGTGGGTACAGAGCAGATCAAGCTCGTCAGCCTCCGCGTGGCCGGCCGCCAACGCTTGGGTGCGAGCCACCTCGGGGCACAAGACCACATCACCGAGCAGTCCCGGCTCCGGCTCCACGCCGTCGCGGCCGGGGCGCAACTCGTCCATCGGGAAGGCCAAGACGTCCGTGGGGCCGGGCTCGTCCATCCATTGGACGTGCAGATGCTCCATGGCGGCCGCGTCGAGCAAGAGAACGGAAAGCTCAGCCTGGGGATGGACCCGCAGGCGATCAAGGACGAACCGCGACAGCTCAACCAATCGAAGGGTGTCGACCTCGACGCCTGATTCGTTGGCGACCTCGACGCTCACGACCGCCTCTTTCGCTGCCCAGCCTGGGGCGGCGCTTCCTGCATCGCGTCCCATCGGCCGTACGCGTCCACGATCTCCCCTACGAGTCGATGCCGCACAACATCCGCGGCCGTCAACTCCAAGAACACCACGTCTTCGATGTCGTCCAGGATCTCGCGGACCAACTTGAGTCCGCTCACCGATCCACCGGGCAGGTCGATTTGGGTGACGTCGCCAGTGACGACGATTTGGGACCCGAATCCCAGGCGGGTCAAGAACATCTTCATCTGCTCGGGCGAGGTGTTCTGGGCCTCGTCCAGGACGACGAAGGCATCGTTGAGTGTCCGCCCACGCATGTACGCGAGCGGCGCAACCTCGATTGATCCCTGAGCGATCAGGCGAGGGATCGATTCCGGGTCGATCATGTCGTGGAGGGCGTCGTACAGCGGCCGCAGGTACGGATCGATCTTCTCGTTCAGGGAACCAGGCAAGAAGCCGAGCCGCTCCCCCGCCTCGACCGCCGGGCGCGTGAGGATGATGCGGCTGACCTGTTTGGCCTGGAGCGCCTGCACGGCCTTGGCCATGGCGAGGTACGTCTTGCCCGTGCCGGCTGGACCGATACCGAAGACGATCGTGTGGCTGTCGATCGCGTCGACGTACCGCTTTTGATTGAGCGTTTTGGGCCGAATCGTCCGCCCGCGGTTGGACAGGATGTTCTGGGTGAGCACTTGTGCCGGCCGAACCGCCGCGTCTTGGCGCAGCATGGCCAGGGATCGCTCAACCGCGTCGGGGGCCAGGCCCTGACCAGTACGGAGAACCGCCATCATCTCGCCGATCAGATCCACGACGAGGTCGACCTCGGCGGCGGGCCCGATAACGGTGATCTCGTTACCCCGAGCGTGCACATCCGCTTCGGGCACCCCGGCTTCGATCAACCTCAAGATCTCATCCGATGCGCCCAGCACACCGACCATCGGGACGCTGGCGGGAACCGTGACGGTGCGAGTCGTGCGAGGACTCGCGATGGCGGCGGGGGTCGTGCGGCTGGTCTCGGCCATGGGTTGGCCCCGGGGGGCCACGTCGTCCCTACTTCCCTCAGTCGTCGGTCAGTCGCTGATGCCCGGGCCGAGCCGATCTCTTCACTGACCGCGCGGCCCCGACGATGTTGTCGGTCCGTCCATGCTAGCCGCCGCCACGTACGCTGTTTGGATGAAGAAGGAAGGCTGCCTGTTCTGCTCGATCGCCTCGGGCGACATCCCAGCCGAGGTCGTGTACCGCGGCGGTCGGGTCCTGGCCTTTCGGGACATTGCACCGGTGGCGCCGACTCACGTGCTCGTCATCCCCCTCGATCACTTCGAGAATGTCGCTGAGTTGGCCGGTTCAGACCCGGCTCTGGTCGCCGAAGTCGTGCGAGTGGCCACGCAGATCGCTGAGGAGCTCGGGGTTGCGGCCTCCGGATATCGGGTGGTTCTGAACACCGGCGACGACGGCGGCCAGACCGTTCAACACGTGCACGCGCATCTGTTCGGTGGAAGGCCGATGACATGGCCACCGGGATGAGGAAGGGAAGAATCAGTCAGTGACAAGGCCGGGGATGAAGGGGGCTCGCTGGGCGGCCACAACGGTTCTCGCGGCCGGGCTGCTCGCCGGCTGCTGGGGAGGGTCGACGGATGAGGGCGCCTCCGTGGCTCCCTTGGCCTCATCGCCGACGGTGAGCGCAAGTGCCTCCGCGTCAGAATCGGGGCAACTGAGCCCCAGCGCTTCCTCATCGCCCTCGTCGACTGCCACTGAGTCGCCGACGGCGACCAACTCCCTCAAGCCATCTGACACCAAGAAGCCCAAGCCGGACGCATCGATAGCCCCCGACGGGCTCCCGGTGGTCGTCATCAATACACCGGAACCAGGGGCGTCGGTCAACATCCCCGTGGTGATCTCCGGCACGGCTGTGGCCTTCGAGGCGGTGCTCCGGTACGAGATCCTCAACTCCCAGGGCAAGAGGTTCACCAATGGCCCGGCCTACGCCGACGCTGGCGCCCCGGAACGCGGTCGTTGGAAGGTTGAGGTCGAGCTGCCGATCGGCAGCTACACCGTCGTCGCGTTCGTGGAGTCACCGGAGAACGGCAAGCGCATCGCTGAGGACCGGGTGAAGTTCCGCGCAGGCTAGCCCCTCGCGCGTCACCATGGGCTGGTGAACTGCTGGCCCGGTGCCAACCGTGAAGTGCCCTTGGGCGTCCTCCTTGTATGGCAGTTGCACAGGTACGGCACCAGATGACTGAAGCTGACGTCTCCGAGTGGGACGCCGATACAGCGGTCGCTGCACTTCACGCGGCCCACTACCGACGGCTCGTACGGCTCTGCGTTCTTCTCGTCCGCGACCTTGCGATCGCAGAAGAGGTCGTGCAGGACGCCTACGTCGCGCTGTATTTGAAGTGGTCCAGGCTGCGAGATCCTCAGGCGGCCCTGGCGTACCTCCGCACGACAGTCGTGAACGGATCGCGATCCTCGCTTCGGCGGCTCAGTACTGCGGAGCGCGCCGAACCGATGCTTCGCACCGCGTCCGACACAAGTCCGGACCCATCGTCCAAGGCCAGCACCCGCCTCGACGTCCTAGCCGCCCTGGCCAGATTGCCGGAACGTCAACGCGAGGTCATCGTTCTTCGCTACTACGCCGACCTCTCAGAATCCGAGATCGCGCAAACCCTAGGCATTAGCCGCGGCTCCGTGAAGTCCTACGCCGCCCGGGCAGCTACAACCCTCCGACCGATCCTGGAGACCGTCCGATGACTGGCAACGCTAGCCCGCCCACCGACCCCTTCCACGACGAGACGATGCAGCGGCTCGGCGCCATCCTCCATGCCGAGGTCGACGATTTAGAGCCCTCAGCAGGCTCGCTGGCCGCGATCCGGCAGCGCCATGAGGAACGAGGGAGTCGAACGAAGACCCGGTGGCTCGCCCCGCTGGCGGCCGCAGCAGCTGTGGTCGCGATCGCAGCGGCGGCCATCCTGCTACCGCATGGTGATCAGGGCACGACGACGGCTCCCGCCGCCACCGCACCTGCGCCGGGACCCTCGGATCCGTCTGGATTGCCGCGTGTCTCGCCTGTCCCCTCGATCTGTGCCGCAGGCCCATCGGCTGTCACCGTGTATTGGGTGGCCGACGTCGCATCTGTGGGACCGCGCCTGTACGGGGAGTTGACGACTGCCACCACCTGTGGTGCGCCGGTCGAGGAGAGCCTCGGGGCCCTTTTCGCCCAGACGCCAGCAGATGCCGACTACCTTTCGCTGTGGCCTGGAACGACTCGGGTCCTCTCCGTCAGCCAGGCGGGCAGCATCTCGACCATCGACCTGTCCGAGTTCCCAACCCTGGGTGCCGAGGCTGAAATGGTCGCCCTTCAGCAGCTCGTCTGGACCGCGACGGCCAACGACAAGACAGTGAAGGCCTTGCGGCTCTTGGTGAATGGGGAGACTCCTGCTTCCGGGCACATCGACTGGTCGCAACCCCTGAGCCGAGGCGCTGCCTTGGGAACACTCGCCAACGTGTGGATCCTCGCCCCCGGCGAGGGCACCACGGTCGGGTCACCCGTGACCGTTGAGGTTTACGGCACGGGCTACGAGGGCAACGTGCCGTTGAAGGTCTTTCGGGACGGCGTGGAGGTTGCGTCCACCTTCGTCACCACCGAGATGGGCGCATTCCGAGAGGCGAGCACCATCCTTGACCTCCCAGCTGGGACCTACGAGTTGCGCGCCTACAACGACAGCGGGCAGGACTCGTCCCTTCAGCTCTGGGACACCAAGACGTTCACGGTGACATGAACGTGCCTGCCGTCGTTTTGACTCAGGTCCAGCGGAGGGTACGGGCGAGAACCACTGCGGCCGCCACCGCGCCGGCCGTCGAGGTCCGCAGCACGGTGGGGCCGACCCGGACCGGTTGGCCCCCCGCCTCCACGAACGCACCAAGCTCGTCTGGGGCTATGCCGCCCTCAGGGCCGACCAGGATCAACACATCACCGGACTTGTGAAGGGTGATGCCGCCGATCGGTTGATCCGCCTCTTCGTGAAGAACCAGTGCGGTTTTGGCCCTCCGCAGTAGGCCGCAAACCTGCTCGGTGGTTGCCAGGTCCTGGACCTCCGGCCACCACAACCGCCGCGACTGCTTGGCCGATTCACGAGCCGCGGTCCGCCACCGAAGCACCGCCTTGCCGGCGCGTTCCGCGCTCCATCGCGTCACCGAATGCCGCGCCGCCCAAGGCACGATCACATCCACCCCCACCTCGGTCAACGTCTCAACCGCGAGGGCGGCGCGATCTCCCTTGGGGAGGGCTTGTACGACGATCAGACGCGGTAGGGCGCGAAGTGTCTGGGAGCGACTCAACACCTCAAGTTCGACCCGACCTCGGCCCACAGCGCCAACCGAACAACACGCCGAGTTGCCGCGGCCGTCGGTGGCTACCAGGCGTTCCCCCACCCGCAGCCGACGAACATCTGCCGCATGCCGGCCTTCGTCGCCCTCGAGAACCAGGCGATCTCCCTCGGCGAGCGCCTCAGTAGCGAGGAAGAACACGGGCAGGGTCATGACGAGTGCACTCGCAGGCGGGACCGCAGACACATAATCAGGAGCGTAGGGCGTCGACCCGTCGGATCAGCGACCGTTGAAGGCGTCCTTGAGCCGGGAGAACAGGCCCTGTTGCCCAGGAGAGAACTGCCCTGCGGGGCGTTCCTCGTTGCGGGCCCTCGCGAGCTCCGCCAGCAGGTGTTCCTGATGCTCGTCGAGCTTCACCGGAGTCTGAACGTCCACGTGCACCAACAGGTCTCCCCGTCCCGCAGCCCGCAGATGAGTCACGCCGCGGCCATGGAGAGGGATCATCTGCCCGGACTGGGTTCCGGGCCGTACGTCAATGTCTTCGGGGCCGTCGAGGGTGTCCAAGGAGACAGTGGTGCCCAGGGCTGCGGCCGTCATCGGCAAGGTGACCGTGCAGTGCAGGTCATCTCCGTGGCGGACAAACATCGGATGGCCCAGCTCAGTGATCTCGACGTAGAGGTCTCCCGCAGGTCCGTTGCCGGGCCCGACCTCGCCCTCTCCGGTCAGTTGGATGCGGGTACCCGTGTCGACCCCAGCAGGGATCTTCACGGTGAGACTCCGGCGGGTCCGGATGCGTCCGTCACCCGCGCACTCCAGGCAGGGGTTGGGGATCACTGTCCCGTAGCCCTGACAGTTGGCGCACGGTCGTGACGTCATTACCTGACCAAGGAACGAACGCTGAACCTGTTGCACTTCACCCCGACCGTGGCAGATTTCACACGTTGCAGGCAGCGTGCCGGCGGCCGTTCCGGCCCCGGCGCAGGTCGGGCATCCCACGGCTGTATCGACCTGAAGGTCTCGCTCAGTCCCGAACGCGGTCTCGGCCAGGTCGAGATCAATACGGATGAGGGCATCTTGGCCGCGACGTTGGCGAGGCCGTGGCCCGCGCGACCCGGAGCCACCGAAGAACGCGTCCATGATGTCGCCGAAGCCGAAGCTGGCTCCCTGCGAGAAACCGTTGCCTCCATTGCTCAACGGGTCGCCGCCCAGATCGAACACCTCACGTTTGGCAGGGTCGGACAGCACCTCGTACGCCGCCGTGACCTCCTTGAACCGAGCCTGCGTCGTGACGTCGGGATTGACGTCTGGGTGCAGTTGTCGGGCCAACTGCCGGTAAGCCTTCTTGATCTCCTCCGCGGATGCAGTACGGCTCACGCCGAGGATCGCGTAGTAGTCGACAGCCACGACTTAAGCCTCTGCCAGGATGCGGCCCACATAGCGAGCCACCGCACGGACAGCGCCCATCGTTCCGGGGTAGTCCATCCGGGTCGGTCCGAGGACGCCGAGCTTGGCGACCGCCGTGTCGCCGCCCCCATACCCGACCGAAACCACGGACATCTTGGAGAACTCCGCGTCAGAGTGCTCGTGGCCGATGACGACCGTGAGCTCCGTCGGGTCGGACGCCTCACCGAGCAGGCGCAAGAGCACGACCTGCTCCTCGAGCGCCTCGAGTACGGGCAGGACAAGCCCCGAGAAGTCGGTCGAACCGCGGGTCAGATTCGCGGTGCCACCCAGCGCGACGCGTTCTTCACGGCGTTCGGCCAAGGTTTCCAGGAGCGTGGCCACGATGGCGAGAACCGCGGGCCGATCCTCTGGGCTGAACGCAATAGCGATGTCGGTCACCGCCTCGGTGGCCTCCGACAGCCCGACACCGTCGATCGCGCCGTTGAGCCGCGAGCGGAGATCGCCGAGGACGGCCTCGCTGAAGGGCGCTGGGCAGTCAACGACGCGCTGCTCAACCCGCCCGTTGGTGGTGATCACGACGAGCATGATGCGCGTCGGCGTCAGCGCCAGAAGCTCGACATGACGCACGGTCGAAAGGGCGAGCGAGGGATACTGCACGACCGCCACTTGGCGAGTCAGCTGGGACAGCAACCGAACCGTACGGTCGACCACATCGTCGAGGTCGACGGAACCATCCAGAAAGTGGTGGATCGCCCGCTGCTCAGCAGTTGTCAGCGGCTTGATCCCCGACAGTCGATCGACGAACAGTCGGTAGCCCTTGTCTGTGGGTACGCGACCGGCGCTGGTGTGCGGCTGAGCGATGTATCCGTCGTCCTCCAGAGCAGCCATCTCATTGCGAATCGTGGCGGGCGAAACGCCTAGTGCGTGCCGCTCGACCAGCGACTTGGAACCGACCGGCTCCTCGGTCGCGACGTAGTCCTCGACGATGGCGCGGAGGACCTCAAGTTTGCGTTCGTCGAGCACGCGCCACCTCCCATCGACGGGTCGTTTACTCCAGGTTGGCACTCCAGGCTAACGAGTGCCAAGTGTACGGCGCGTCAGGCGCGGGACCGAGACACCGTGGTTGGCTGCAGCGAGGAGGTTGCGAAGTGACCGAATGGGCAGGCGAACTGATCGCGTCCACGGCCAGGCTGCGCCTGCGGACGTTTCGAGCCGAGGACCTCGGGCCGTACGCGGCGTTGAATGCAGATCCTGAGGTGACGCGCTACCTCGGTGGTCCAGTGGACCGAGCCGAGTCCGACGCCATCGCGGCATGGGCCAACGACCTGCATGAGCGCGAAGGAATTGGCTTGCTCGCGGTCGAACGCGCGAGCGATGCGCAGTTTATGGGCATGTGCGGGATCCACCACCTGGACTGGTACCCCGATGACCTGGAGCTGGGCTTTCGTTTCGCGCGGGAGCACTGGGGCCTCGGGTATGCGACCGAAGCGGGCAGGGCCTGGCTGCGGATCGCCTTCGAGGACCGGGACTTCGCGCGCGTGATCTCGGTGACTGACGCGCCTAACTCCCGAAGCATCGGCGTGATGCTCCGCCTCGGCATGAGCTTTGACCACTCGGCCGAGCTCGAGGAGGACGGAGAACCCTTCGACGCGGTCGTGTACTCCATCACGCACGAAGACTGGTGCGTCTTACCTGCCGGCGTCGAAACCATGCCACCTTGAGCTGGCGCTACGGGTACATCGAGTCCAGCTCTGCCGCAAAATGTTCCGTGACCACCTTGCGCTTGATCTTCAGGCTTGGAGTCAACTCGCCGTCCTCGACGGTGAGATCACGCGGGAGCACCCGGAAGTCCTTGATGGTCTCCCAGCGGTTCAGCCTGCTGTTCAACACGGCCACGGCGGCCGCCAGCTCGTCGTGAACCTCGGGTCCGGTCGTCAGCTTCGGTAGATCATCGGTGCTCAATCCCTTGCCACTGGCCCAGGTCTTGAGTGAGTCCGGGTCCACGGTCACCAGCGCAGTGGCGTAGTTGCGGCCTTCCACGCACACAACCATCTGGCTCACGAGGGGGGAGATGGACTTGAACGTCGACTCGATCACCGAGGGCGCGATGTACTTGCCGCCGCTGGTCTTGACCAAGTCCTTCTTGCGGTCGGTGATCCGGACCCGGCCGGCCTCATCGATCTCTCCGATGTCGCCCGTGGCAAACCACCCGTCGCCGAGCATGACCTCACTCGTCTGGTCGGGAAGCCCGTGGTAGCCCCGCATGACACCAGGCCCGCGCACCAACAGCTCGCCATCCTCGGCCACCCGGACTTCGGTCCCCGGGAGCGGTTCACCTACGGTGCCGATCCGGAAGTTGTCAGGACGGTTCACGCACGTCCCCGCGGACGTTTCCGTCAGGCCGTACCCCTCGAGGATCAGCAACCCGGCGGCGTTGAACCACTCGGCGATCTCTCGAGAGAGCGCGGCGCTGCCACTGACGAAGTACTCGATCCGGCCACCCATCCGGGCCCGGATCTTGCTGAATACCAGCCTGTCTGCGACCTTGCGCTGCACGGACAGCAGGGCAGGGACCGACTTACCTGCCGCCTCCAGCCGGACGGCTTTGAGGCCAACGTCAAAGGCCCAAGTGAAGATCTTGGCCTTCACGCCACCTTCGGCCTCAGTGGTCGAGACCACTCGGGCGTACACCTTTTCGAAGATCCGTGGTGCGGCGGCCATCACCGTCGGTTGAATGATGGCGAGGTTGTCCACGATCTTGTCGACGCGGCCGTCGACCACCGTGAGGAATCCGACCTGAAGCTGGGCGGAAAGCAGAACCTTCCCGAACGAATGAGACAGCGGCAACCAGAGGAAGTGCACGTGGTCGCGGCGAATCAGATTCATGGACTCGATCGATGCGCCTTCATACGTCCAGTTCCCGTGCGTCAGCTCAACTCCCTTGGGCCGCCCTGTCGTGCCCGAGGTGTAGATCAGCGTCGCCAAATCGTCGGACGTCACGTTGGCCACGGCCTCGTCTACTGCGTGAGGGTGAGCCGCGAGGTGTTCAGCGCCGAGGCGGGCCAGCTGGTCCAGATCAATGATCCAGTCGCCTTCGGCCACCCCATCGATGACCACGACCCTCGCGACCTCGGGGATCTGGTCACGGACTTCGAGCAGTTTGGAGATCTGGGCGTCGTTCTCAGCTATGACGACCTTGGAGCCGGAATCGCTCACGATGAACGCCACGTCGTCAGCCTGCGTGCTGGGATAGACCGTTGTTGTGGCGGCGCCGGCCAACATGATGGCCAGATCCGCGTGGATCCATTCCAGCCGGGTGGCAGCCGCGATGGCGACTCGGTCCTGTGACGAAACGCCCAAGGCCAGCAGACCAGCGGCCAGGGAGCGCACCCAGGTCTCGGTCTCAGTCCACGTCCACGAGCGCCAGCCACCGGTGGCCGTGGGCTCACGGAATGCCTCCTGCGGACCGGACGCGGCCACGCGATCCAAGAAGACCCGGCCCACCGACACCGCCGTACTGGGCAGCGGGGTGTTCACCGATCCGGTACTCGTGGCGGTCATCGGCAGGCTCCTTCGACACGCTCCCCCAGGGGGCTCCAAAGACCACCGTAGAGGCCCCGCAAGCGCCATGCTGGGTTCATGACCGACGACGCTTCCGTTCCCCCGCCGCCCGAACAGCCTCCCCCGCCCCCGCCCGGCGCCCCCTACCCACCGCAGTCCGGCGCCGGCGCACCACCTCCCGGCTACCCCACGGCCCCCGGATATCCCCCACCGCCCGGATACCCGGCGTACCCCAACCCCGAACTCGACCCCTTCGCCAAGTCCAAGTTGATCGCCGGGCTACTGGGCATCTTCGTCGGCGGCCTCGGCATCCATCGGTTCTACCTTGGCTACACGACCATCGGCGTGATCCAGATCGTGGTCACCATCTTGACCTGCGGGGTTGGCGCGATCTGGGGCTTCATCGAAGGGATCCTCTATCTGGTCGGCACGAACGGCTACACGACGGACTCCACCGGTCGACCGCTCAAGTCCTGACGGAGGGTCAGACCAGGGACCGTACGACCGCATCGGCGAGCAATCGCCCTCGTTGGGTCAGCACGATTCGATCATCAGTTGAGTGGTACGTGAGCCCTTCAGCAACCGCGGCGTGCGCGGCACGGAGCCCTGCCTCGTCCAAGAGTCCAAGCGGCAGTCCGGCGCGGAGTCGAAGCTCGAGCAGGATGCGCTCCTGCCGCCGAGCCTCGACGCCAAGAACCTCGCGCGCCTGGGCCGGACTAGCTCCAGCCCGCAGTCGTTCGCTGTAGGCCGCGGGATGGCGCACATTCCACCAACGAGTACCCCCCACGTGAGAGTGGGCGCCGGGGCCGATCCCCCACCAGTTGCCACTGGTCCAGTAGAGCTCGTTGTGCCGGGAGCGAGCGACCGGAGACGTGGCCCAGTTGGACACCTCGTACCAGTCCAACCCCTTGCGCCCGAGGCGATCGTCGGCCAGCAGGTATTTGTCCGCCAGGTCGTCATCGTCGGGAGCAGCCAACTCGCCCCGCCGGATCTGCGCGGCTAGCCGGGTTCCCTCCTCGACGATCAGGGCGTATGCGGAAACGTGATCGGGCTCAGCTGCGAGAACGGCTGCCAGGCTCGCGTCCCAGTCCTCGAGTGACTCCCCGGGGGTCCCGTAGATGAGGTCGAGATTGACGTGTTCGAAGCCAGCAGCATGCGCATCGGCGACGGCCGCCACGGCACGTCCGGGAGTGTGCGTGCGGTCGAGCACGCCCAAGACGTGGGGTACGGCCGACTGCATCCCTAAGGAGATTCGAGTGAATCCACCCGCGCGCAGGCGCTCCAGATCTTCGAGGGTCACCGAGTCAGGGTTGGCTTCGGTCGTGATCTCCACGTCGGACGCGAGCCCCCACGTGTCCCCTAACGCCGCGACCACCGAGAGCAAGGATCCGGGGGGCAGCAGCGTGGGAGTGCCACCGCCGAAGAAGATCGTGCTGACTTGCGGAATGCCGCGCCCAAGGACCCGTTCAGCCAGTTGAACCTCAGCCAACACAGCGCCGACGAACCCGCCGGCCGAAGCCTCAGGGCCCGCCGTGGCCAGCTCATCCGGCGTGTAGGTGTTGAAGTCGCAGTAGCCGCAGCGAGTCAGGCAGTACGGCACATGGACGTACACACCGAACGGCTGCCGGTCCAGACCCTCCAGCGCTGTCTCAGGCAGCGCCCCGTCGCGAGGCGCGGGCTCGCCAGGGGGCGGCGTGGACGGCACGGCTAGTCGGTCACGTCGCGCGCGCCCTGACCATCGGACGGACCCATGTGAACGCCGGACGTGCTGTCGCGAAACCTGCCCACACGCTCACCCTACGGGCGTAGGCTCCGCAGCGTTCGGGGCGATGATGGGAGGTCACGGGTGTCTTTGCGCAGACTCACTCTTGTCACTGGTCTGGCCCTGCTCGTGGCCACGGGCGGGAGTGTCACCGCCTGCGGAGGCGGGACAGACGAGGCCATCGAGCAGCAGATCGAGAACGAAACCGGGCTGGACACTCAGGTTGACTCCGACAACGGAACCATCACCGCGTCTCAGGACGGAACCTCGGTCACGGTCGGTGAAGAAGCAGACCTTCCCGACGGCTGGCCCGATCTGCCCACCCCAGACGGTGGCGAAATCATCAGTTCGACGAGCAGCGATAAGAACGGGCGCTCCATTCAGATCGTGACCTTCAAGGTCGAGGGCGATGCCGCCGGGGCGGCGAAGTCGTTGGCGGACCAGCTCGAGGAAGCCGGGTACACCCTCGACGGGTCCGCAGTCAGCGGGCCGCAAGCAACGTACGGCCTGAGTAACGCCAGCTACGAGATCGTCATCCTGACCCTCGCCGAAACGGTCACTATGACGGTGGAGGAGAAGGGCTGAACTGGTCGTCAGCCCTCGGCCAACCGCAGGGCGTGGCTGACTTCGTCCCGTACGTTCGGGTCCAGATCTGCGTCGGTAGCCAGCAGCAGCCGAAGTTTCGTCAGATCGCCACGCCGGCCGGCGAAGACATCGACGATGGTCACACCATGGCGTGGGCTGCTCAGGACCTCGATTGCGTCGCCAGCGGATACGGCTCCGCCGCACTCGACCGCAAGATAGGCGCCTGGCGCGGCGCGGTCGGTGAACCGCTTGACCCAGTGCGGCTCGTCCATCCAGGCCTGGAAGGTCCGGCACGGGACCCGCGGACTGCGGACCTTGAGGATCGGCCCGATCCCCGGAACCCCCACCTGCCAACGCTGGCCGATCACGGCTGCCGACACGTCCACACCTTCGGTCGCAAGGTTCTCTCCAAACATGCCCGGCGAAAGCTCGCGTCCTAGTTCCGCGGCCCAGATGCGGGCGTCCTCCTGCGCATACGCGTAGACGGCCTGATCGACGCCCCCATGGTGCTGGGTGTCGACCTGGGTGTCCCCCTCGAGGCCGAGCTCATGAACCCGCACCGGGCCGGGGGCGGGGCGCTTGTCGATTGCGGTCGTCTCAAGACTCCCGCCCCGGTCGGGGATCAGCTCGTGGACCACGCAGACCGCGACCACCCGGCCAAGGTGGGGAGAGCTCATTTCTTCGCCCCGGTGTCCTCAGTCGATAGGGCGGCGATGAAGGCCTCCTGGGGCACCTCGACCCGGCCTACCATCTTCATCCGCTTCTTCCCCTCCTTCTGCTTTTCCAAGAGCTTGCGCTTGCGCGTGATGTCACCGCCGTAGCACTTCGCGAGCACGTCCTTGCGCATGGCTCGGATGTTCTCCCGGGCGATCACGCGCGAGCCGATGGCCGCCTGGATCGGCACCTCGAACTGCTGGCGCGGAATGAGGTCCTTCAGCTTGCCGGTCATCGCCGTCCCGTAGGCGTAGGCCTTGTCCCGGTGGACGACGGCCGAGAACGCATCGACCGGCTCTCCTTGCAGCAGGATGTCGACCTTGACCAGATCGGAGGTCTGCTCACCGACGGGCTCGTAGTCCAGCGACGCGTACCCGCGGGTCCGCGACTTCAACGCGTCGAAGAAGTCGAACACGATCTCGGCCAGGGGAAGGGCGTAGCGCAACTCAACGCGTTCCTCAGACAGATAGTCCATACCCAGCAGGGACCCACGCCGGCCCTGACACAATTCCATGATTGCCCCGATGAACTCACTCGGCGCGATCACCGTGGAACGGACCATCGGCTCGTGGACCTCCGCGACTTTCCCGCCAGGGAACTCGCTGGGGTTGGTGACCGTGACTTCCGAACCGTCCTCCATCACGACCCGGTACACCACGTTCGGTGCCGTGGAGATCAGGTCGAGGCCGAACTCACGTTCCAACCGCTCGCGGACGATCTCGAGGTGGAGCAGCCCCAGGAAACCACAGCGATAGCCGAATCCGAGGGCCACTGACGTCTCGGGCTCATACGCCAGGGCTGCGTCGTTCAACTGGAGTTTGTCCAAAGCCTCGCGCAGCGCCGGATACTCCGAGCCATCCAGCGGATAGAGCCCGGAGAAGACCATCGGCAACGGGTCCTTGTAACCCCCGAGAGCCTCCAGAGCAGGCTTCGCAGCGTTCGTCACCGTGTCGCCGACCCGGGATTGCCTGACCTCTTTGACGCCCGTGATGAGGTAGCCCACCTCGCCGACCCCAAGTCCCTTGCTCGGGACCGGCTCGGGACTGATCACTCCGATCTCGAGCAACTCATGGGTCGCTCGCGTCGAGTGCATAAGGATGCGTTCTCGAGGGCTCAGGTGGCCGTCGATCACCCGCACGTAGGTGACGACTCCGCGATAGGTGTCGTAGACCGAGTCGAAGATCATCGCGCGAGCCGGGGCATCGGCGTCTCCGATGGGGGGCGGAAACTGGGTGACGATCTCATCGAGAAGCGCCTCAACACCCGAGCCAGTTTTTCCGGACACCCGAAGACAATCCTCCGGATCACATCCAATGAGCTTGGCCAGTTCAGCGGCGTACTTCTCGGGTTGGGCAGCGGGCAAGTCAATCTTGTTCAACACCGGGATGACGTGCAGGTCGTTGTCGAGCGCGAGATAGAGGTTGGCCAGAGTCTGCGCCTCGATGCCTTGGGCCGCGTCCACCAGCAAAACGGCGCCCTCGCAGGCAGCCAAGCTTCGGCTCACCTCGTAGGTGAAGTCGACATGTCCGGGGGTGTCGATCATGTTGAGCACGTACGTCAGACCGTCCGGCCCCGTCCAGGGCAGCCGTACCGCTTGGCTCTTGATGGTGATGCCGCGCTCGCGCTCGATGTCCATCCGGTCGAGGTACTGCGCGCGCATGTTTCGATCCTCGACCACCCCGGTGATGCCGAGCATCCGGTCGGCCAGGGTGGACTTGCCGTGATCGATGTGGGCGATGATGCAGAAGTTCCGGATCAGCGCCGGATCGGTGGCCCCAGGAGCAGGCACGGCAACTGGGGCGGACACCGGACCATGATCCCACGGTGCGACCCGCCGCTCGCCCACGCGCGCCCCGGGCCGGGTCGCGAGCCTTAGCCTGACCTAGTGTTGAGGCGATGGCTTGACTCATTATCCCGGGCCGGACGGTCGTTCCGCACTCGCAGTTGGCCCACTCCCGGCCGGGTCTCGCGCCCGCCTCGCGAACTGGTGCCCGGTCCTCGCGCGGGGCAACCGACCGGCCCTCCGACGCCGCAGGCCGCCCGCCGGTGGACGGGTCCGATCGCCTTCCAATACGCCCCTGCCAACGATGACCAACCCGATCCGGGTGAGGTGGTGTGGACCTGGGTCCCGTACGAGGAGGACCCGACCGTGGGCAAGGACCGGCCGGTCGTCATCGTCGGGATGGTGGAAGGCGGGTTGTTAGGAGTGGTCCCTCTCTCGAGCAAGAACCACGACCGCGACCCAGACTGGTTGCCTCTCGGGTCGGGGCCATGGGACGCCCGGGGACGCCCTAGTTGGGTTCGCACCGGCTTCCCGCTGGCGGTGGCTCCCCACGCCGTGCGACGTGAAGGCGCCGCCCTCGACCGCCGCCGCTACGACTCAGTCGTTGCCGCCATGCGGAAGACCGCGTGACCGTCGGGGCCGATGGACATATACCCCCGCGAAATGGTGGGTATCTGTCCATCGCCGGGCGACGCGCCGTGCCATTGGCACAGAGCGAGGACTGAGGGACATGGTTGCGGGAGGTGTGCGCATCCAGTGGAGCCAGGTTCCTGAGCACGTCCGGTCCGCCGTCGAAGGGATCCTCGGCTCGCCGATCATCGCCGCCGAGTCCCAGCCCGGCGGGTTCTCGCCTGGTACCGCCGACCGCGTCGTCCTCGACGATGGCCGTCGTGCCTTCGTCAAGGCCGTCGGGCCTGAGCTCAACCCGCACACGCCAGGGTTGCACCGGCGCGAGATCCATGTCATGCGCGCCCTCCCCGCGGGGCTCCCCGCCGCGAGCCTGATTGGCTCCTATGACGACGGTGAGTGGGTGGCCCTCGTCCTCACCGATGTCTCCGGCCGCCACCCTGGCGACCCCTGGAATCCCCACGATCTCAGCACCGTCCTGAGCGCTCTGACCGAGCTTGCCGCGGGACTGACGCCTTCGCCCCTCGATGACGTCGACCCTGTCTGGTCGACCTTGAGCGATGACCTCTCCGCATGGCCGCGGCTGGCCAACGACGTCCCGCACGACCTGGATCCATGGGCGGTCCGAAACCTCGAACGGCTACTCCTCGCCGCCGATGGGGTGGAGGCGGCCGTGAGCGGCGACAGCCTGGTTCATCTAGACATACGAGCGGACAACCTGCTGCTCACCGAAGGCGGCGTCATCTTCGTGGATTGGCCGTGGGCGTCGGTGGGCGCCGGGTGGCTCGACCTCCCACTGTTCTTGTGCAGCGTCGCCACCCAGGACGGCGTCGACCCCGACGAGATCCTTGCGACCCACCCACTCAGCCGCGACGTCGACCCCGCGGCCATTACCTCGGTGATCATCGCCCTGGCGGGATACTGGGCTGAGGCCGGTCGAGCGCCCGAGGCGCCGGGGCTGCCGACCATTCGCGAGTTCCAGCGCAATGCGGGCCTGGCAACCCTGCGTTGGCTGGAACGACGAACCGGCTGGGGATGAGGTCCGCCGTCCGGGGATCTGGTCGGCTGATCGACGGTTTGGGGTAGATCGCGCCTCGCTGGTACCCTCGCTGAGCGCTGATGCGCGGTTTTCGCAGGCCCGGAGTGGGGCGCGACAAACCCCCGACCGAGTGCGATCACCGTCTAAGAAAGCAGTGTTGTGGCGAACATCAAGAGCCAGATCAAGCGGATCAAGACCAACGAAAAGGCGCGGCTGCGCAACAAGGCCGTGAAGTCCTCCCTCAGGACCTCCATTCGCTCCTTCCGTGAGGCCGCCGCATCCGGCGACGCCGAGCAGACTGCCGCGGCCCTGAAGGTCGCCTCCCGCCAGCTGGACAAGGCCGTGAGCAAGGGCGTCATCCACTCGAACCAGGCGGCCAACAAGAAGTCCGCCATGGCCAAGCAGTCCGCGGCCCTCTCCGCCTAACTCCCCACCGACCCGAGTCCGGTAGCGAAAGCGGGGAAAGCGTCCCTTTCTCACGCCGGAACGGTCCTTTCCTCGACAGTCGCTGCGCGGATGCGCCCCGCTGAGCTATCCGGGTGGTCGGGGCCGGATGGAGACCGACGGACGATCCCGTCCGCCCGGCTGGCCGGCGCCCGACGACTAACCCCCACTGAGCGCCCGATGACTCCTACGCGGCGCCCTAGGTTCGGGCGTTCGCGACCGTCACGATGGCCCGCTCGACGGCATACGCCACGTCTCCCCCGGCCCCTTTGACGTGAGCGTCCGCATCCGCGACGGCGCGGATCGCCACGGACACCCCGTCGCCATCCCAGCCGCGCAGCTGCTGCCGAAGCCGGTCAACCTTCCAGGGAGGTACGCCAGCCTGACGAGCCACGTCGCCTGGGCTGAGCCCGCGCGGGGCGGCAGCCACCCGGACCATGGCCCGCAGCTGCGCCGCCAACGCACTGGTCACAAGCACCGGGGCCACTCCAGCCGCCAGGGCGTAGCGAAACGCCTCGATCGCCTCAGCTGTGCGACCCTCGACAGCTCGATCGGCGACGACGAAGGACGTCATATCGGCTCGCCCTTCGTAGTAGCGCCGAACTGCTGACAAGTCGACGTCCCCAGGTGTGTCAGACATCAACTGCGAACAGGCGGATGCCAACTCGCGCAGATCGTCACCCACGGCTTCTAGCAGCGCCCGAGCAGCCTCATCAACGATTCTCCTGCGGTGTGACCGGAACTCGTGTTGGACGAAGGCCAACCGGTCATTGAACTTCTTCAGCGGTGCCGCGGACACTTCCTCAGCACCGGATTTGCGGAAACAGTCCAGTACGGGCCTGGCCCTGTTCGCGGCCCCCGAGTGCGTTGCCACCAGGTAGACGTCGACCTCGCCGGCCTCAACGGTCGCCACGAGCTCAGCCACCGCATCGGCCGGCATCTCGTGCGCCCGGCGCACGACCAGCACCCTGGGGCCTCCGAAGAGGGACGGGCTGGCCACCGCGGAAATCTGACCCGGCTCGAAGCCGCCAGGTTCGAAAACGTGAACCTCGGTCTCTGGGTCCCCGGACTTGACTTCGCGCACGACCCGAGCGACCGCGCGGTCGCCCAGCAGCGACTCGGTGCCGGTGACGAGAGTCAGCAGGGAGGCCATCGTGGCCAAGCATGCCATCTGCGGCCGACGAGCCCGGAGCCCCTCATCTAGGACCGCCGCGGCACCAGTCGAAGCGTGGCCCCCGAACCGACCACAGCCACTGCTCCTGAAAGGTCGGTCCGAAGCAGCGGAATCCCCAGGGCGGCATAAGTCGCAAGGGTCTCCTGAGCCGGGTGACCGTAGGTGTTCCCCGCTCCGACCGAGACCACAGCGGCTCGGGCCCGCACGATCTCGGCCAGTCTCGGATGCTGCGAACGCGAACCATGGTGAGGCACCTTCAGCACGTCGACCCTGGGGGCCACCCGACTCAACAGGGCGAGTAGGGCGCCTTGTGCCGCTACTTCGACGTCTCCGGTCATCAGCAGGCGAACGTCGTCGAGCTCGACCACCAGGACCAGGCTGGCGTTGTTCGGGATCGAACCGTCCCGGATCACCCGCAGTGGCCAGACGATCTCCCAGGTGAGCGATCCCACCGTCCGACGCTCGCCGACGACGCCGCGTCGAACCGGCACCCCCGCTCCAGCGGCCCAGCCGTACACCTGCCGCGCCCGATCCGGCGGGTCGTCGATGGGGGCCACAACGACTTCACCCACCGACCGGCCGGCGAGTGCTCCCGGCAGGCCATCGACGTGGTCTGCGTGAAAGTGGCTGAGCACAATCGCGTCGAGCACTCGCACCCCGAGGTCGTCGAGGCAGTCATCCACGAGCTGTGGATCTGGCCCGGCATCTACCAGGACGCCATGATGTGCGCCGGTCAAGAGGACCGCAGCATCGCCTTGCCCGACATCACAGAAGACCGCGCGCGTGCCGACCGGCGGCCATGGCGTACGCGGGCCAAGAGGCGACGCCAGAAGCGCCGCCACGAGCAGAACCGCGCCCAGCACCTTTCGGCGTCGGAAGAGGATCGGACCCGCGATCCAGGCCACGATCACCAACCCCGCCAGGAGCAGGGCCCCCTCCACCCCGTCCGGCCAGGGCACCGCGGCCGAGGGAAGGCCTGCGGACACTCGAGCCACCCAGACAATCCAGGCCGTCGGTAGCCAGGCGATGGCCGCGGGGATCTGTCCGAGCGTGGCGGAGAACGGGGCGATGAGCGCGGCGAGTACACCGAGAACCGTGGCGGGCGCCACGGCCGGCGCGACGAGCAGGTTGGCCGGGACGGCCACCAGGCTGACGTTGCCTGCCAGCATGGCGATGACCGGGGCGCAGACGACTTGAGCGGCTGCGGGGATGGCCACCGCGTCGGCCACGACTTGTGGAAGGAATCGCCCGAGAGCCAGACGCCACCCGGGCGCCACCACGAGTAGCCCCGCGGTGGCAAGAACCGACAACGCAAAGCCGTACGACCGGCCGAGGCCTGGATCGACCAGAAGCAAGATGATCACTGCGGCGTTGAGAGCGGGGAGCCCCGCCCCCCGTCCGCCGCGGCTCATCGCCACCACAGCGATCACCCCACAGACGGTCGCCCGCAGGACCGAGGGGTCGGGCCTGGCCAGAATCAAGAAGCCAAGGATCGCCACGAGGCCGAGGGCCGGAAGCGCTCGCGCGCGCAGCCCAGCCCAGCGAGCGGCCAGCAGGGCCGCCGCCAAGACGATCGCGACGTTGGCGCCGGAGACGGCGACGAGGTGAGTCAGTCCCGCCGTCCGGAACTGGTCGTTCAGCCCCGGGGGCATGGCCGAGGTGTCCCCCACCACCAGGCCTGGGAGTAGACCCCGTTCATTGGGTGGGAGGCGAGCAACACTGTCGCGCAGACCCTCCCGGAGACGACCGGCCACACCCTGGACGGCGCTCGGCGCTGTCACTGCGCGAGGGGGGCCCCGAGCCACCACCAGGGCCGCCGACCCGCTGCCGGCCCTCGGTGGCGCAAGTCGAACCGACGCCTCAAGCCGTTGACTCGGCAGCAACGGCCCCCAAGACCCGGCTGGGGCGATCACCGTCGCAGGCAGGCGGGTTCGCCAGCTCCCCCTCGCGCCTGAATGTGTTCGACCCGCGCCGGGACCAGCACCTGCTGCACCGGGTCGCCCGAGGCTGCTCGTCCCGGCGTGATTGGTCTGGGGTCGCCCGTAATCACCACGCTCACCTGCGCGACCGCACGCTGCTCGGCCAGGTCCGCCAGTACGCTCCCCCCGGTCGCCATGAAGCGGAGGACGCCACCCGCCATCACGGCACCCGCGCATGCAAGCACAGCAGCCACCGCGAGGGACCGACTCCCGCCCCGAACGAGCCACACTGCGGCGGCGATGCTGACCACTGAGGCGGTGATCGCGGTCGGGGGTGACCACTCGGACAGCGGTCCGGCGCCCAGCGCGGCCGCCCACGCGGCCACGGCCCCGGGCACCAACCTGAGATCTGGGCGCTCGCGTTCGTGAGGGCGGCGGCTCACACCGCGACGCGAGTGGAGAGGTCTGCGAAGCGGGCCTCGCCGATCCCGGAGACCTCCTTCAGCTCATCGATTGTGGAGAACCGCCCGTTGGTCGATCTCCAGGCCACGATCCGCTCGGCGAGAACCGGCCCGATACCCGGCAACGTGTCGAGTTGTTCGAGGGTTGCCGTGTTGAGATCAAGCAGCCCGGTGGGCGCACTCCCCGCAGGAGCGCCGGCGCCGCCTGCCGGAGGCTGAGCACCCTCGGACGTGACCAGAATCTGTTCGCCATCGGCCAGGACCCGGGCCAGGTTGATTCCCGCGAGATCGGCCTTGCCCCGCACCCCGCCCGCAGCTGCAAGGGCGTCGACGACGCGCGAGCCCAACGGGAGGGTCACAATGCCGGGCCGTCGCACGCGGCCGGCCACGTCGACCACGACCTCTTGGTCGGTCGACGGGCTCGGCTCGGCTACCAGCCCAGGCGACGGCGAGCTGGGCTCAACGGCCATCGGCGCCGCTTGCGCGGGCACTCCGTCGGGCAAGGACCGTGCGCGCCAGGCGTACGAGCCAGCGAGAACCACTGCGGCCAAGGCCACCAGAAGCACGGCCAGTACCGCCGGCCGGCTCAACTCCAGCCGACCGTCGGTCAGCGTGCTCGGCAGCCGGTCGCGCAGATCTGGGAGCCGATCGCTGACCGGCGCTGGCTGAGCGACGGGGGCCGCCGGCCGCCCGCCGGAGAAGGGGTCTCGGCGCAGAGGATCCTCCAGGGACTGGGCCAGCGCGTGAAAACGCATGGCGACCAACTCGGTGTCAGCGACGGTCGCGGACCGGGCCGGCCGAAACGCCCAACGCATCACTCGAGCCTGATCGAATGGTCAGCCACATTTCTGACGGGAGCACGATCTGTGGACCGGCAGTCCGTTGGGGATGGATCGTCAGTTGGATGCGGAGGACGAGCGGGGGCCGTGCCGCCATCGGTCCACCAGGTTGTTCTTGTGCCTCCACACCACGATCGCGGTCAAGGCTGCCGCCCAGAGCACGGTGGCGCGCTGTTCACCCTGGTCCGCGGCTTCGTAGACCAAGGAGCCCAGCAGCAGGCTCATCGCCGCGACGACCGAGCTCAGGGCCACCCAGCGAGTGATGACGAAGGCCACCGCGAAGAACCCGATACACACAAGCCCCGCCACGGGATGAACGCCGAGGATCGCACCGAGAGAGGTGGCTACTCCCTTGCCGCCATGACCGTGCAGCCACGGCGACGTGCAGTGACCGAGAACAGCGGCCACGCCAGCCACCAGGGGCGGGATGTCACCGAAGGGCAGGAACATCAGGGTGGGGACCAACCCCTTGACAATGTCCAGCGTGGCGACCAGCACGCCGGTTCGACGCCCCATCACGCGTCCGATGTTGGTGGCCCCCGGGTTACCCGAGCCGCTGTGCGCGATGTCGATGCCCCGTGCGCGAGCAATCAGGGTGGCCGGAGAGATTGCTCCAACCAGATAGCCGACGATGCCGGCCAACAGCAAGATCGCCGCGGCCGAGAGGCTCATGGGTGAACCTCAAGCTCGGACACCGGACTCAGACCGGACTGACGGCGACGGCCACCAGGCCAGGACCGACGTGAGTTCCGACGACGGCACCGACCTCCTCGATCACCAGTCGCTGGATGCCGGAGAGCCGTTCCTCGAGGTGCGCAGCGATCTCCGCCGCGCGTGCGCTGGCATCCAGGTGTTGTACGGCGATGTCGACCCGCTTCTCGCCCGCGCAGGCGACGGCGAGCTCTTCCAAACGGGCCAAGGCTCGCGAAGCTGTCCGAACCTTCTCCAGCGGAGCGATCTGTCCAGCCTCAAGGTGCAAGAGCGGCTTGACTGCCAACGCGGTCCCCAATCGAGCGGCAGCTGGTCCGATCCGCCCCCCGCGTTTCAAGTACTCAAGGGTGTCGACATAGAAGAAGGTCTCCGTGTTTTCGCAGCGCCGCGCCGCAGCGGCCGCCACGGCCACACCGTCCGCGCCGAGAGCCGCGGCATCAGCGGCGGCAAGCACCCCGAAACCAAGAGCCATGGCGATGGCTCCCGAGTCGACGACATGCACCGGGACGTCGCACGCTGTGGCGGCGAGCCGCGCCGAGTCGACAGTCCCCGACATGGCTGCCGAGAGGTGCACCGAAACGATCGAGGCCGCTCCCTCCCGAGCCAGATCTGCGTACATCTGCGTGAAGGCCTGCGGCGTCGGACGCGATGTCGTCACCGTGGCCCCGCTGCGCAGTCCATGGACGATCGACTCCGAGTCGACCTCACGCTCGTCGTAGGACCTGCCCCCAATGACCACGTGCACCGGAACGACCCTGATGTCGTGCTTTTTCAGCAGGGACCGAGGCAGATAGGCCGTTGAGTCAGTGACGAGCGCAACCGTTGCCGACATGGCCGAAGGCTAACGTCGCTCAGGCTGGGACGACATTGACCAGCCTGGGAGCGCGAACGATGACGGTCCGAACCGTTCGTCCTTCCAGGGCGCGCACCACTCCAGGAGCCTCGAGGGCTAGCCGCTCAAGCGTGGCTTCGTCGATGTCCGGGGGAACGTCCAACCGCTCACGGACCTTGCCGGCTACCTGCACAACACAGACCACCGAGTCCTCGACCAGCAGCGCCTCATCGACCACGGGCCAGCCCGCCAACGCGACGGTCGGCTCGTGACCCAAGATGGACCAACATTCCTCCGCCGTGTACGGCGCAAACAGCGAAAGCATTACCGCAACCGCTTCCACAGCTTCACGGACCGCCGGATCTTCCGGCCCACAGCCGCTGTCGATGGCCTTGCGGGTGGCGTTGACCAGTTCCATCACGCGAGCAACCGCGACGTTGAAACGCGAGGATTCCACCGCCACGGCGATGTCATGCGCCGTGCGGTGCGTCACCTTCCGCAAGGCCAGGTCGCCTGTAGTGGGGTCCCCACCCAGTGGAGCGCGTACGTCTGCCGCCAACCGACGGGCGCGGGCCAGGAACCGACCCGACCCCTGAGCGGACACGTCGGCCCAGTCAATGTCGTCCTCTGGCGGCCCGGCGAAGACCATGGTCAGTCGGACGGCATCAACTCCGTGCGCATCCAGTTCCCCAGTGAGCGCGACCATGTTGCCACGGGATTTGCTCATGGCCGACCCGTTCATGCCAACCATGCCCTGGTTGAGGAGGTTGGTGAATGGCTCCTCGAAGTCGAGCATCCCCATGTCATGCAGCACTTTGGTGAAGAAGCGCGCATAGAGCAGGTGCAGGATCGCGTGGGTTACGCCGCCGATGTACTGGTCGACCGGCAGCCACTTCCTTAGTTCCTCGGCATCGAACGGGACGTCCTCACGCTCCGGGGAGACGAAGCGTAGGAAGTACCACGACGAGTCGACGAACGTGTCCATCGTGTCGCTGTCACGCGTCGCCGGCCCCCCGCAGGTCGGGCAAGTGGTCGTCACCCACTCGGACAGCGCACCCAGCGGTGAGGAGCCCTTGGGAGCCAGATCGATCCCCGAAGCATCGGGCAGCCGGACCGGCAGTTGGTCATCGGGGACGGCCACTTCTCCGTGTTCGGGGCAGTGGACGATCGGGATAGGTGCCCCCCAGAAACGCTGACGCGAGATCAGCCAGTCGCGCAGCCGGTAATTGACGGCCTCGCGTCCCAGCCCGTCGGCAGCCAGGCTCTCGGTGATACGGCCGATGGCTTCGGCTTTGCGCAGGCCGTCGAGGGGGCCGCTGTTGACCATCTCGCCATCGCCAGAAGTCGCCGAACCGCTGGACGCCGGATCCTCTTGTGTGGTGGCGACGACGACCCGAACAGGCAGGTCGAAGGCCCGGGCGAAGTCGAGGTCTCGCTGGTCGTGGGCTGGCACGGCCATGATGGCGCCGGTTCCATAGTCGGCCAGCACGTAGTCAGCGGCCCACACCTGCAGCCGTTCTCCGTTGACCGGATTGATCGCATAGCGATGGAGAAAGACCCCAGTCTTCTCCCGCTCGAGGGACAACCGCTCGATCTCCGTCTTGGCCTTGACCTGCTCGAGATAGGCAGCGAACTCGGCTTCGGCCGGCGAGCCTGCAGCCAGCTCGGCCGCCAGGTCGGAATCGGCCGCGACCACGAAGAAGGTAGCGCCGTACAACGTGTCTGGCCGGGTGGTGTAGACCGTGATGGGCTCCTCGCGGCCCTCGATGACGAAGTCGACTTCAGCGCCGGTCGAGCGACCGATCCAGTTGCGCTGCATGGTGAGCACCTTGTCCGGCCAATGACCTTCCAGCTGGGTCATGTCGTTCAAGAGCCGGTCGGCGTAGTCGGTGATCTTCAAGTACCACTGAGTCAGCTTCTTCTTGGTGACCGGGGTGTCGCAGCGCTCGCACAGCCCCCCGATGACCTGCTCGTTCGCGAGCACGGTCTGGTCCTTGGGGCACCAGTTGACGTGGCTGGCCTTGCGGTACGCCAGCCCGCGCTCGAAGAAGCGCAGGAAGAGCCACTGGCTCCACTTGTAGTACTCCGGGTCACACGTGTTGAGCGTTCGGTCCCAGTCGAATGAACACGCGTAGCGGCGCATGGACTCCTTCTGCACCGCAATGTTTTGGTAGGTCCAGACCCGTGGATCTGCGCCGCGTTGGATCGCCGCGTTCTCTGCATTCAAGCCGAAGGCGTCCCAACCCATGGGGTGCATCACGTTGTACCCGCGCTGCACCCAGTACCGAGCGGGCACGTCGCCGATGGCGTAGGCCTCCGCGTGGCCCATGTGCAGGTCACCCGAGGGGTAAGGAAACATGTCGAGGACGTACTTCTTGGGGCGCGGGTCGTCGGGACGACCACTTCGGAAGGGCGCCAATTCGTCCCACACCGCCAGCCACTTCTCCTGAACAGCATTCAGGTCGAAGCCGCCCAGCTCATCGGCGGGTGCTGCGGAACGGTGGGGCGTGGTCTCGGTCATGGGGTCCTCAGCTCAGTCGGGCGGATCCTGGTCCGGGCAAGAAAAAGACCCCCTGCCGAAGGCAGAAGGGTCGCCGCGCCGACGTCTATCCGGTTTCGTCAGCGCGGCTCGATAAGGAGCAGGTTCTGCCGCATGGGACCAGGGTACCCAATGCGGCCGAGCGAGTCAGCCCTCGGGACGATCGAACGCGGCCGCCAGCGCCGACCCCACCTGCCGATGAACCGGCCAGGACCAGTGCATGCCGTCGGGATTGCCAGAGCCATCCGCAAGTGAGGGTCCAACGATGGGGTCGAGATCCACAAAGGCGACATCGTGGGCGCGAGCCCAACGCCTGGCCGCGTCCACGGCTGGCCCGTGCTGCCGGTGAGAGGGGTACGTCGGTGCCGCGTGCGGGCTGGGCCCGAGCAGGGCCACCGGTATCCCCGGGCGCCAGAACCGGGCCCCTTCGACGAGGCGCGTCAGATACCGGTCCGTCGCCGCCTGAGGCAGCTGGCGCAACCTGCCGTCAGTGAGCCGGATGATCCTTGGGCTAGCCGATGCGTGAAGGGATCGGACCTGGCGCCGCAAGCGCCCCGGCCGGACGTACGGGATGCTCTCGCGCAGCCACGAAGGTACGGCCGCGGGCAGGTGGTCAAACTGGCCGACGCCGAGGACCAGCGCGTCAGCGCGCGGCACCAACACGCCCCAGACGCGTGGGTCCTTGGTCATGGCCCACCAGGCGTCCCGTGCCGTCCAGCCGAGCCGGGCTACGACGTCGGCTTGCACGGGACCCCCGGCGTGCTCGCTCATGACCTGCGTGCACACCTGCGGGTACAGCCGAGGATCGTCGGGGCGTTCTGGGCGGCCGGGGCCGTGGAAGCTCAACGAGTCAGCGAGGAACAGGACGTGCCTGGCGTCGTGCGAGTCGGCCACCGCCCTCCCGATCAGCTCGTGGGCGGCCTATCGTGACACGCTGCCGCCGGGCGCCCGGCGCAGGGCACGGCGTCGGTACATCTCTCGGTCCGCGGCCGCGAGCAGGCTGTCCAGATCGCCGTCATCCCACGGAGCGAGCATCGCCGCACCGGCGCTGACCGATGGGTCCCAGATGGCGGACGGCTGCGGCGGGTCGGCATCTATCCACTCGCGGAGCCTGCGTTCGAGATCGAGAGGAGGCATCCCCGGGCCTTGTCCAACGACGACGAACTCGTCACCGCCCCAGCGGGCCACCAGATCACCGGCCCGCACGACGTGCCGAAGCGCGTCAGCTACCGCGGCCAACACGCTGTCTCCAGCGGCGTGCCCGCCGCGATCGTTGACGGCTTTCAGCCCATCGACGTCAACGAAGACCGCGCTGACGGCGTTGCCTGCTCGGCGGGCAGAGGCAACGATCGGCCGGCCCAGCAGTTCGAGACCGCGCCGATTGAGCAGGCCGGTCAAGACGTCGTGGACGGCGGCGTCCTCGGCATCAGCCCGCGCCTTGTCCAGCGCATCGACGTTTCCGCGCCGGGCTGAGTTGACCAAGAAGGCAAGCACAGACGCAGCAACCATTCCGACCAGCCAATGACCCAGTTGGGGCACGTCGACGACGATGAGTGCGACGACGCCGCCCCAGGCCAACCAGCAGACAGCAACGACGCCCAAGAACCAGCGCCGATCGAGTAGGCCGGAACCGAGGCCCACCAATACGACCATCAGGCTGCTGGTTTGCCACGGCTGCTTGCTCAGGCCCAGGTTCAGCAAGACGTTGACAGCGATGAGCAAAGTGACGAACGCCGTCAGGGGGTGGCCCCAGCCGGAGGGGGTGCTGCCGCGGGTGACAAGGACGTACAGCACCGCAAGGATCAAGGCGGTCCCTACGGCGGCGGCAGTCATGGCTACAGCGGTGTCACCACGGAGCAGCAGTGGCTCGAGGACGGCCAACCCGATGAAGAGCATGGAGAGGAGACCGCTCACCTCAGGTAAGGCGGCGGCCACGGCTTCGTCGTACCGTCGAACCGCCGTCACCCCCCCAGCATCGGCCCAAACACGGTGCGGCTTGATCGCCGACCGCAGCCCGCGTGGTAGAACGCCCGGATGAACGATCAGGACGCTTCCCGCCGAAAAGCCGAACAGCGCTGGCCCATGGCGTTGGCCGTCTTGGTTGCGGGCGCCCTGCACAAGTTCTTGCCGGAAACCTTCACCGAACTTCCGGACTGGGCGTTCCAATCAATCCTGCTCGTGTTCCTTCTGGTGCTGATCATCGGCGATCCGGGACGAGTCGATCGCCAGCGCACGTGGCTGCGCGTGGTCACCGAGGTGATGATCGGCCTGATCGCCTTGGTCAACGCGGTCTCGGTCATCGGCCTGGTCACCGGGATCCTGACCTCGGCCGCGTTCAACAATGCTGGCGACCTGCTCCGGGTGGGTGTGGTCACGTGGCTCACGAACATCATCGTCTTCGCCCTTTGGTACTGGGACCTCGATGCCGGCGGAGCCGCGGCTCGCGCCGAAGCCTCGACCAAGCACCCAGTCGCGCTCATCTTCCCTGAGTACGGCAACCGGGATCTGGTGGGCGAGGGCTGGTACCCGCACTTCGTGGACTACCTGGCCGCCTCGTTCAACACCGCCACGGCGTTCAGCCCCACGGACGTCTCAGCCGTGCGCACCTGGGCGAAGTTGATGTTCATGGCCGAGTCGATGATCTCGCTCGTGGTCGCAGTCCTGGTCCTCGCTCGCGCCATCAACATTCTGCCAGCCTGATTCGGCCGGCCCAACCGATCGACCCGATCACTGCAGGTGTGGAGCTACGGGGATTCGAACCCCGGACCTTCTGCATGCCATGCAGACGCGCTACCAACTGCGCCATAGCCCCTTGCTCGTACCATCGGTGAGCCCGACCGGAGCAGGATAGCCGTTCCCCTGGCCCAATCCGAAACCCACGGCTCACGGGCCTGCGCCGCTTACAGGTCGTCCCCCACTACCGGTACGGGCAGGGTGCCGGCGTTGTGCTCCGCAAGTCGCCATTTGCCTGAGGGCGCCTCCTCGAGCACGGACCAGGAGCAGTTGGCCAACCCACCGAACACGTCCCAATGATCCACCGGTAGGCCCACCATCGTGCCCATCGTCGCTCGGGCTGTGCCGCCGTGAGTGACCACAACCAAGACCTGACCGGCCTGCAACAGCGCGGCCTGGCCACGGACGACGGCAGAAGCGCGCCGCCCCACCTCAGAGCGGCGTTCACCGCTGCCCCCCGCCGGCAGATCGCTGCCTGTTCGCCACGCGACGAAGGCCTCTCGATCGGCACTGCCGATCTCCTCACCGGTCTTGCCCTGCCAGGCGCCGCCGTGGGTCTCCCTCAGGCCAGGATCGTGCGTGGCGGACAGACCGGTGAGCGCGAGCAGCGGCGCCGCCGTGGCCACGGCGCGCTTGAGGTCCGAACAGACGATCGCGCTCGGCGGCAGGCCGGCGAGCAGGCTGGCAGCGCGAGCCGCCTGCTCATGGCCGAGCGAGTCGAGCTCCACATCGTGCTGGCCCTGGAACCGACCTTCGGCGTTCCACGCCGTCCGGCCGTGTCGCCAGAGAACCACCCGGCGAGGGTCGCTCACGCGTCGATGGCGCCGGCCACCGCGTGCGCGGTTGGCAGGTCAATCGAAGGGCAGTCGCGCCACAGCCGCTCCAGGGCGTAGTAAACGCGTTCCTCGACGTGTTGCACGTGGATCACGATGTCGACGAAATCGAGGAGAACCCAGCGCCCCTCTCGGGCCCCCTCACGGCGCACCGGCTTGGTGTGGTGCGCAAGGCGCAAGCTGTCCTCGATGGCATCCACGATGGCACCGACCTGGCGCTCGTTGGATGCCGAGCACAGCAAGAAGGCATCGGTGATAGCCAGCTGTTCGGAAACATCGAATGCGACGATGTCCTGGGCCCCCTTGTCAGCAGCCGCTTCAGCGGCAGCCGTGATCAGGGCGAGGGATTCTTGGGTGGCGGGCATGCTGGCTTTCTGTCGGAGTCCGGTCGAGACCCCAGCGTCTCATGCCGTGGTCAGTCCCCGGGTCGTCAGCGCCGTCACGGCTGATAGTCGCGGCCCAGGACGACCACCACGTCGGCGATGCTCTGGCCCTGCGACGACAGCCGAAGCGCCGATTCGGACAGGCCGAGCGCCTGAGCGATGGCCAGACCCTCCGAGCGGGCCGCGGAGGTGTCCTCTGTGATCAACACCACCGTGGTCTTCCGGCCGAACTTCGTCGCGTTTCCGCCAGCGACATAGGTAAATCCATTGGTTGCGAGCTGGTCGCGAGCCGACGCTCCGAGGCCGGGAGTGCCCACCCCGTTCTGGACGAGGACCCGCACGTTGCCCCCGGGGCGCTGGGCCGCCAAGGAGCCACTCCACACATCCGCGGCCAGGGCATCGGCGGCCGCCTGGTCGAGTTCAATGGCTGCCTTCGCGCCTCCGGCATCGATGGCGGCCACAGGCAGACTGCGGTGAACCACGGAGTTGGAGGATTCAGCGGCCCGCAGGCTGGTGAGGAACTCCGGCAGGCTCTGCGCACCGGAAGACGCCGAACCCTGCCCCAGACTTCCGATTTGGAGGGCTAACTCGTCGCCTTGAGGTGACAACCCAGACAGCGCCGCGGAGACGACGGCATCGAAGCGAGCCATCCGGCTCTCTTCGGGCTCCCCGTTGGCTCGAAAGGATGCGTAAACCGCGGCCGACGCACCGTCGAGGGTCTGAGACCCCGCTGGAATGAGGATGACCTCGGTGTCGGGAGTGGGGCCGGGGCCGGTGACGTCGACATCAACATCGACGGCTACGCCTCCGGCGGCATCGACGAGTTGAGCCAGGGACTGGTCACTCAACGTCCAGGTGCCATCGATCGTGATGCCCAGTCCGTCGGCCAGGGCGTCTGGGGCGGCATCAACGGCCGGCAGCGCCGCTGCTTCCGCGAGGGTCATGGTTCCGAAACCGGCGACGTCCACCATGAGCGCCGGCGGGAGCAGGATGATCGACCCCTCACCCGTCGCAGAATCCGCGGCGAGAACGGCGAGCCCGATCCGACCATTGTCACCGACCTTGAGGAGCACCGTCTGCTGAGTTCGCGCTGCGTCCGCCACGGCCGGACCCTGGGGGTCTCCACCACGCCCGTTCAGGTAGGCGCCCAGGACGGCGAGCAGGACCACGGCGCTGACGATGGCCATGATCCGCCGGCGCTGGCGCTCGCGCTGACGGCGCTGCTCACGGGCGAGCCCCCGACCGCGACGGCCAGTTCCCGGGAGGACAGCGGTCGATTCGACGGGTCGATCCAGAACGGCGGTTGCGGCTGTGCCCAGCGAATCGCTGCCTGCCGAGGCTGCCTCGTCGGTTGCTTCTCGCATGGGCGATGGTGCGCCCTTCGGCTTGGCCCGCTTGCCACTCACTCAATCGCTCCTGCGGTAGAGACCACGCTTGTGGACGTACTGAACGACGCCATCTGGCACCAAGTACCAAATCGGCAGGTTGCGCCTAATTCTTTCGCGACAATCGGTGCTCGATATCGCGAGCGCCGGAACCTCGACCAGACTGACCCTTCCTTTGGGCAACCCGGGGTCCGCGAGGACATGTCCCGGCCGCGTGACACCAACGAAGTGAGCCATTTCGGCAACCTCGTCCGCGTCCCGCCAGGTCAAGATCTGCGCCAAGGCGTCCGCGCCGGTGATGAAGAACATCTCCTGATCAGAGCCACGGTCAGCCTTGAGGTCACGCAAGGTGTCCACGGTGAACGTGGGTCCGCCACGGTCAATGTCCGCTCGACTCACGGAGAACCGGGGATTCGAGGCCGTCGCGATGACGGTCATCAGGTAGCGGTCTTCAGCGGGCGCGACATCGCGCCCGGTCTTCTGCCAGGGGACCGCGGTGGGTACGAAGATCACTTCGTCGAGATCAAAGCGGTCAGCTACCTCACTCGCCGCCACCAGGTGCCCATGGTGGATCGGATCGAAGGTCCCGCCCATCACGCCAAGCCGAGCGGACCCCATGCGTGTGACGGTAGTCGCAGAACCGGTGAGATCTGGGAGGCGTCAGCGGTCTCGGTTGAACCGGGTCACGAGGAACAACAGGAGGCACAGGGTGCCGAAGGCGAGAACTCCGAGTAGCCAGGGGGGCGCGCCGATCTCCTCGGCCGTGCCCGACCCTTCGTTTGCGAGCCACCCCGAAGCGGCGAGAGCAGACGTCATGGGGCGCAGCCTAACCACAGTTGCCAGGATGGGGGTGGAACCCCGAGACGTTGGCGAGGATGGCGGGGGGCCACGAAATCAGTCCGCTGAGGAGGCGCACGTAATGAGGGATCGCAGATGAAGATCGGCGTGCTTGGACTCGGTCGCATGGGCGCACCCATCGCCCACCACCTGCTGCGGGCCGGCCACGAGGTGGCGGTGTGGAACCGAAGTCCCGGTAAGGACGTGGAGTTGGTTGCGTCTGGCGCGGTGCGCGCAACGACCCCTGGAGCCGCTGCCGCGGAGGCAGAAGCTGTCGTCTTGGTGCTCTTTGGCCCGGACTCGGTGCGCGACGTTCTTGCGGGCGAGACCGGCGTCCTGGCCTGGGCAGGCCAGGGAACCTTGCTGGTCGACACGACGACCATCGGACCGAGCGATGCCCGGGTCTTTGCAGATCTGGCCGCTCCGTACGGCCTGCGCTACGTCGACGCACCCCTGTTCGGGTCGGTCGACGCGGCGCTGAACGGGACGGTGGCGACGCATGTCGGCGGCTCGGCCACGGATTTCGCGGATGCCCTGCCCGTGGTCACGTGCTGGTGTGACGCCCAGCAGGTCGTGCATGCCGGGCCGGTCGGTAGCGGCGCCGCCGTCAAACTCGTTCGCAACATGGGGCACGGCATCGCCAACGCCGCCATCGGCGAGTGCTTACGGCTGGCGGCCGACCTCGGCGTGCCCCGGGAAGTCGCACTGGCCACCGTGGCCGACGGCCCCTTCTCCTGGAGCTACGGCAGCAAAGCCCGCGCGTTCGAGACCCGCGATTTCTCAGAGGTGATGTTCACCCTGAACCTCATGGCGAAGGACTTGGCCTTGGCCGTCGCCGAGAGCGACCGACCGCTGCCCGTCTCGCGTGCAGCGCTCGACCAATGCCGAGGGGCACAGGCCGCCGGGCGCGGCGACGAGGACTTCCCTGCGCTGGCCGACTGGGTCGAAGGCTGATGTGCCGGCGGATCACGCGCGGATGTGACCGTCCCCAGTGACGACGTAGGTCGTTGAGGTCAGTTCTGGCAGGCCCATCGGTCCCCGGGCGTGCAGCTTCTGGGTCGAGATCCCGATCTCGGCCCCGAAGCCGAACTCCCCCCCGTCGGTGAACCGGGTGGAGGCGTTCACCATGATCGCCGCGGCATCGATGCCCGCGATGAACCGTTGGGCGGACGGCAAGGAGTCCGTGACAATCGCCTCGGTGTGCCCACTCCCCCATCGTCGGATGTGCGCGAGCGCAGCCTCGAGGTCCTCCACGACGTGGGCGGCGATGTCCAGGGACAAGTACTCGCGACCCCAGTCGTCGTCGGTGGCGGGAACCACCTCCACGCCGGGTGGGCCGAGAGCAGCCACGAGCTCATCGCCGTGCACCGTGACCCCCGCCGCAGCGAGCGCCTCCAGTGCCCTGGGGAGAAACACTGGGGCGATCGCTGCGTGAACAAGCACGGATTCGGCCGCGTTGCACACCGAGACCCGGTGCACCTTGGAATTGACGAGGATCGCCAGCGCCTTGTCCAAGTCAGCCTCGGCGTCGACATAGACATGGCAGTTTCCGACCCCGGTCTCGATCACGGGGACGGTGGATCCCTCCACCACTGACCGGATCAAGGCTGCGCCACCTCGAGGGATCAGTACGTCGACCAGCCCACGCGCGGCCATCAGTTGCTTGACGGAATCATGCGAGGTGCCGGGCACCATCTGGATGGCATCGACCGGGAGGTCGGTGGCCACGAGCGCCTCGCGCATGACCTCGACCAGAGCTGCGTTGGAGTCGTACGCGGATGAAGAACCCCTGAGCAGGACCGCGTTCCCGGACTTCAGCCCGAGCCCGGCGGCATCGACGGTGACGTTTGGCCTCGCCTCGTAGATCATCCCCAACACACCAAGCGGGACCCGGACCTGTCGGACCGTCAAACCGTTCGGCAGCGTAAACCCCCGCACGACCTCGCCCACTGGGTCGGGCAGATCCGCCAGGTCGCCCAACGCATCAGCGATCGCGGACAAGCGTTCAGGGGTCAGCGTGAGCCGATCGACGATCCCGGCCGGGGCGTCAGCCTCGATGGCCCGGGCTACGTCGAGCGCATTGGCGGCCAGGATGCGCGAGGCGTGGGTCTCCAGCGCCATCGCCATGGCGAGCAGCGCCACGTCCTTCTGCTGCCTGGACGAGCTCGCTAGCTCAATCGCGGCCACCTTGGCTCGGCCGGCCACAGCTTGGACGTCGTCGCGCCCACTCGAAATCGCGGACATGGATTCGTTCACCCGACGAGGGTACGACGCCGAACGGGTGATCAGAACGGGCGCAGGGCGCCAGCGGGCGTCAGCCGTACCGCCAATTCACCTGCGTTTCCCCTTCGGTGAAACGTCGCCTGATCCACGACTTCAAGACCAACGACGTCCCACGCGGGCAGTCCGGCGGTCGCTCGGTGGGTCTCCCACAGACGAAGTGCCAGGATCGCAGCGTCGGCCACGTCCCCCGCCTCCTCCCAGTAGGACACCTCGGCTCGGTCCGCGGCATAGCGACCGTTGAGTAGGAAGGGGTGCTCGTGCGAGAGCCGTTCGAGCCCACCGCGAATGACCTCCGCGCCGACTTCGCCGCCTGCGACAGTGAGGATCACGTGCCACATACGAGGGGCAGCCTCCGGTATCGGTTCGCCCATGGCACCTCCTCGACGGTCAGCGGCGGAGAAGCACGAGGTCGTCGCGATGCACGACTTCCCGCTCGTACGCCGGTCCGAGCTCTCGAGCCAGGTCACGTGTCGACCGGCCCAACAGCCCGGGCAACTCACTCACCCCGAAGTTGACCAGTCCGCGGGCCACTGCGTGGCCACTTTCGTCGAGAAGGTCCACTGGATCGCCCGCTTCGAAGTCGCCCGCGACCGACGTCACGCCCGCCGGAAGGAGCGAAAGGCGACGGGCAACCACCGCCTCCACCGCGCCAGGATCGAGAGTCAGCGAACCCCTGGGCGTCGCAGCATGGGCCAACCAGAGCAGTCGGGTGGGCGTGCGACCTCCCGTTGGGGCAAAACAGGTGCCGACGTCCTCCCCGGACAGAGCATCGGCTGCGCGGGCGGAAGCCGCCAACACGACGTGCATCCCAGCGCCGGTGGCGATCCGAGCGGCCTCGACCTTGGTCGCCATGCCGCCCGTGCCGAGGCCGCCTCGGCCCCTCCTGCCCACGTCGACCCCGGCCAGATCGGCCTCACCGCTGACCACGGAAACCAGGCGTGCCTGCCCACGCGTCGGGTCGGTGTCGAACAAGCCCTCGACATCGGACAGCAGGACGAGCAGATCTGCATGCAGCAGGTGAGCCACAAGGGCTGCTAGCCGATCGTTGTCTCCGAGCCGGATCTCATCCGTGGCCACGGTGTCGTTCTCGTTCACCACCGGGACTATCCCCAGGTCCAACAGGCGATAGAGCGTGCGTTGTGCGTTGCGGTAGTGAGCCCGGCGGATCACGTCGTCGGCGGTCAGCAAGACCTGGCCCACGGTGATGTCATGTCGGGCGAAGGCCTCGGTGTAGCGGTGGACCAGGACCCCCTGCCCCACGCTGGCTGCGGCCTGCTGGGTGGCCAAGTCACCAGGCCGTACCGCAAGCCCCAGCGGCGCCAGGCCAGCCGCGATCGCTCCGGAGGACACGAGAACCACGTCTCGACCCAGCTGCCGCTGAGCGGCCACCACGGCGACGAGAGCCTCGACGGCAGCACCGTCCAAGCCGCCCGTGGCAGTGGTGATCGAGGACGAACCGACTTTCACCACGACCCGTTTGGCGGCGGCGACTGCTGGGCGAACGGGAGTCACGCCCGCCCATCCAGGCGAAGGTCAGTGCCGCGTGGTCCCGGCAGATTCCCTGCTCCCGCCTCGATGGTTGGCTCCCAGTCGAAGACCCAGCCATCCTCGCCGCCGATGATGACCTCGGCTCCCGGACGTGCTCCGAGCTCGACCAACTTCGCCTCGATGCCAATGCGAGCCAGCCGGTCCGCGAGATATCCCACGGCCTCGTCATTGCTGAAGTCGGTCTGCCGCATCCAGCGTTCAGGCCGCTCGCCTCGGACTCGGAATGAGGTGCCTTCCTTAGTGACGGTGAAGCCGGACTCGTCCACAGCCCGCGGCCGAAGCACGATCCGGCTCGCTTCCGGGCTCGGTGCCGCCTTCCGCGCCTCCTCGACGACTCGGGCCATGGCGAAGGTGAGCTCACGCAGCCCTGCATGCGACACGGCTGAGACTGGGTAAACCGCGAAGCCGCGCTCCTCGAGGAGGGGTGTCACAAGATCGGCGAGTTCTTGCGCCTCAGGCACGTCGACCTTGTTCAAGGCAACCAAGCGGACGCGGTCAGTGAGCCCTCCGTACGCCGCGAGCTCTTCCTCAATCACGTCGAGATCACTGATTGGATCCCGGCCGGGCTCCAGCGTCGCGCAGTCGAGCACGTGCACCAATGCTGCACATCGCTCCACATGCCGCAGAAACTCAAGTCCAAGGCCTTTGCCCTCACTGGCGCCCGGAATCAACCCGGGGACATCTGCCACCGTGAACCGGGCGTCTCCTGCCTGGACGACTCCGAGGTTGGGCGCCAGAGTCGTGAAGGGGTAATCCGCGATCTTCGGACGCGCCGCGGAGATCGCCGCCACCAGGGACGACTTCCCGGCGCTGGGGTATCCAACCAGGCCGATATCCGCGACAGTCTTGAGCTCGAGAACGATGTCACCGACCCACCCGGGCTCACCAAGGAGCGCGAAGCCCGGCGCCTTGCGCCGATTATTGGCCAACGCGGCATTACCGAGGCCGCCGTGGCCGCCCGGTGCGATCACATAGGTCGCGCCTGGTCCGAGGAGGTCGGCCAGGAACTCCCCGTTGGCGTCCTTAACGATGGTGCCATCGGGGACGGGCAGCACCAGGTCTTCGCCCTGCGCGCCGTTCTTGTGCGCACCCTGTCCAGGTCGCCCTGAGGTCGCCTTGCGGTGGGGCGCATGGTGGTAGTCGAGCAAGGTCGTCACGTTGGGGTCGACGACCAACACCACGTCACCGCCCTGACCACCGTTCCCGCCATCGGGGCCACCGAGCGGCTTGAACTTCTCCCGATGGACCGATGCGCAGCCGTGACCACCGTTGCCGGACGAGACATGTAGGACGACCTCATCCACGAAGGTGGTCATCTAGCCCTCCTTTCGGCGGGGGCACCGGGGGTGGATCTTGAAACACGTGAGGGCGGCAACCCCGGTCTGGGGTTCCGCCCTCCTCGACGTGTGGGACGTGCTCAGCTGGCGGTCTCCGCCGGCACGACGCTGATAATCCGGCGTCCGCGACGAGAGCCAAACTCGACCGCTCCCGGTTGCAGCGCAAACAGGGTGTCGTCGTCGCCCCGGCCGACGTTGGTGCCGGGGTGGAAGTGGGTGCCACGCTGGCGGACGATGATCTCACCGGCGTTGACCAGCTGGCCGCCGAAGCGCTTCACGCCGAGCCGTTGCGCGTTGGAGTCGCGGCCGTTCCTGGTGGAACTGGCGCCCTTCTTGTGTGCCATCGCTTATGCCTTTGCTGTCTGGTGAGGGGTGCGCGGTTACTTGGACTCGATGCCGGTGACCCGGACCACGGTGAGCTTGGACCGGTGGCCCTGGCGCTTGCGGTACCCGATTTTGTTCTTGTACTTCAAAATGTGGATCTTCGGGCCTTTGGACGCCTCGACGATCTCGCCGGTCACAGACACCTTCGCGAGGGCCGCGGAATCGGACGTGACCGCTTCGCCATCGACGAGCAATACAGCAGGGAATGAGACCTGGGAGCCGGGGTCGCCGGCCAACCGGTCGACCTCGATGACATCGCCGACAGCGACCTTCTCCTGTCGGCCACCGGCGCGGACGATCGCGTACACCGCGGGACTCCCTGCTTTCGCTTCTCAGTATCCCGGGCACGCGCCCAACGGGCGGTGACACGCGGGAACGGCGCGCAGCGCACGCCGACAGTCAAGAGTACGGGGCCGCCGCGACGAGGTCAAAGCGGCGCGGCGACACCGATCAAGGCGACGAGCCCAGGGTTGAGCCACCCGCAGGGGCTGCGACCAGCCGAACGATCCGGTCGGCGACCAGTTCGGCCTCCGCCAGGTCGTGAGTCACGTGGACCGCGGGCGTCCCCAACCGATGCAACAGCGCTCGGACGTCGAGGGCCAGCCGGTCCCTGAGCCCCCGATCCAGGGCACCGAAAGGCTCATCGAGCAGCAGCAATCGAGGGGCCGGCGCGAGCGCGCGGGCCAGGGCGACCCGCTGGGCCTCGCCACCGGACAGGCTCGCGACGGCCCGGGTTTGGTAGCCGTCGAGGTCCACGAGCGAGAGGAGATCGGCTACGCGTGCCGCTCGCTGCTCGCGCGCGACTCCGGCCACGGCCAGTCCGTACCCCACGTTTCCCGCTACGTCGAGGTGGGGGAACAGGAGCGCGTCCTGAAAGACCAGGCCGAAACGCCGAAGGTGAGGCGGCGTTCCCTGAGGTCCTCGCCGTCCCAGCAGACGGTGCCCACATCCGGTGGAAGGAGGCCGGCGATGACGCGCAGGAGCGAAGACTTGCCCGCCCCGCTCGGCCCCAACAACGCCACGACCTCATGCGGCCCGACGTCGAGGTCGAGGTCCCGAAGCAGTGGATGCCCGTCATAGGACAACTCAAGGCCGCGTACCGACAGTGCCGCGCGTCTTCGCTCGGTCACAACGAACCCGCCCGCTCACTGCGCCACCGATCCGCCAACAACACGACGGCGGCAGTAACCACCATGAGCAGCGTTGCTGCTGCGGCGGCCGTACCGATGTTGGCCTCGCCAGGCCGGCCAAGGAGGCGGATCACCACGACCGGGAGGGTGGGCTCCCCAGAACGCGCGAGGAAAGCTGTGGCGCCGAACTCACCCAACGACACGGCCGCGGCCAAACCGGCTGCCACGGCCAGCGCTCTGGCCAGAACACGGCCGTCCACGGACCGCCAGGTCCGCCAGGGCGAAGCGCCGAGCGTGGCAGACACGTCTCTCAGGCGAGGGTCGAGCGAACGGAGCATGGGCAAGGTCACCGCGATCACCAACGGCACCGCCACGAGCGCATGCCCAAGCGGCACGATGGCGAAGGAGCCGCGCAGGTCGAGCGGCGCTCGGCCGAAGGCGATCAACAGGCCGAAGCCAACGGTCACCGCGGATGCCCCAAGCGGCAGCATGAACCACGTCTCCATGGACCGTTGCCCACGCCGCGCGTAGGCAACAGCGCAGGCAGCCAAGCCGCCGATGACGAGTGCAATCACAACAGTGGCGAGCGCGTAGCCGGCCGAAGTCACCAACGAGGCCGCGATGTCGACATCCCTGGTGGTTACAGGCTCCGCAACGAGGGCTTGCCACCACGCGAACCCCCAGCCATCCCCAACCCGAAGGGACCGAACGATAAGCGCCGCCATGGGAATCGCGATCAAGACGACTTCGGCCACGGCCATCGCTACGAGCATTCGGGGACCCCAACCCCGTGCGCGCCCTCGTACCTCGGCAGCAATCCGCGACGGCTGGTGCACGCTCAATCGGGACTGCAGGCGCGCTGCCACGACCAGTACCAGGAGGACAGCGAGCAGCTGAACCACGGCCAACGCGGCTGCGCCGGACAGGTCCAGCAGCTGAGCAGTACGCCGATAGATCTCCACCTCAAGTGTCGGATGGGCGGGGCCTCCGAGCACGAGAATCACACCGAAGGACGTGAAGGTGAAGGCAAAGACCAAAGCCGCGGCCGCGAACACGGCGGGGCGGATCAGCGGCCAGGTGACCGTCCCAAACACGCGCCACGGAGTCGCACCCAAGGTCCGCGCAACCTGGTCGTAGCGGGGGTCGATGTGCCCCCAGAGCCCACCGACCACGCGCACGACCACGGCAATATTGAAGAAGACGTGCGCGATGAGGACTGCGGCGATCGTGCCGATCCATGGTTGCGGCAGCACCGTACGAAACGCCGTACCCACCACCACGGTAGGAAGCACAAAAGGAATCGTCACCACGGCCAGCATCACGCGGCGGGCCGGCAGCCGATAGCGGTGGAGCACAAACGCCAGGGGCAGCCCCGCCACCACGGTCAGCCCGGTGCTCACAACGGCTTGCCAAAGCGTGAACCAGGCGATCGATCGGGTAGCCGGGCGGCCCAGAACCGCAAGGGCTGATGGGTCGATTCCGCGGCTAAGGACGGTGACGAGGGGCCACCCGAGGAACAGCACCAGGAAGACCAGCGGGACGACCAACAAGACCCACGCCGGCGGAGTGGCGTGAATTGGGCCCGGCGCGCGAGTGCTCAGCGCAGCACCAGGTCCGTCCACGCGTCGATCCACCGCTCACGGTTGGCGTCCACAACCGCCGCCGGCAACGACAAGGGCGCAACTGGAGTTGCCGCGAAGTTCTCGAACACCTCCGGGAGCGTCCGTGCCGCGCGTGCCGGGAAGACGAACATCGACAGCGGGACGTCGGCCTGCACCTCGGGAGAGAGCAGCCAGTCGACGACGGCCCGCGCCGCCTCCGGGTGCGCCGTCCCGCGCAGGACGCCCGCGTACTCCACCTGACGGAAGCAGCCGTCGACCAGCACCGAGGTGGAGGGCTCGGTGGGCTTGGGGTCGGCGGCGTACACGATCTCGGCCGGCAGGCGACGAGGCGTAGGACACCACGAGCGGACGAGAGCCCGAGCCGCCGCCGGAGAACTCACCCTCGTAGGCCTCGGTCCAGCCGTTGACCACCTTCACCCCGTTGGCCCGCAGGGCGCGCCAGTAGTCCTCGTAGCCGTCCTCGCCGTATCGCGCGACGTGGCCAGCAGGAACGCCAACCCCGGCGAGGAGGTGGCCGCGTTCTCGACGACGAGCTGGTCGCGGTAAGCCGGCAGGACGAGGTCGGCGAGCGTGCTCGGAGCTGCGAGGGCCCCGGCGGCGTACCATGCGTCGTCGACGGTTGATGCACACGTCGCCGTAGTCGATCGCCGTCAGAGCCGCGCCATCGTGTCGGCGCGCGCAACTCGGGGGCGACCAGCGCGGCCAAGCTCGGTGACTCGTACGGGTCGAAGACACCGGATTCCACCGCGCGGGTGAGCACGGTGAGTCGACGCCGAACAGCACGTCGCCCTCGGGGTTGCCGGCGGTGAGCGATCGCCTTGTTGACCACTTCACCGGCGTCCCCGGCGCTGACCGTCGACCGTGATGCCGCGCGTGCGGTGAAGGCTCGCGGAGCAGGCTCTCGGCGACCGCGAACGAGTCGTGCGTGACGAGCGTGACCGTCGTGGGCGCGTACGACGACGGCACGGTCGCCGGCCCCGCGTCGGCCCCCGAGGACCCGGAGGAGCCCGGGGCACTCGAGCCGCAGGCGGCGAGCAGGAGCGACGTGGCCCCCAGCAGGGCTGCGCCGACCGCGATGCGGCCACGGGAGCCCGTGGGACCGGACTGACAGGGGCTGACGAGAACCGTCCCTCCGCCGGCATTACCCGGATCAGGTTCAAGGGTCGGTGGCAGTCGGCCACCCTCTCAGCCCGGCGATCCTCCGAGCTCCCCTGCGATGGAGTTGTCGGTTCAGTCTAGGACCCGTGGCCACGCCCCGCACCGGTCACTCGTCGGTGGCACTGACTTCCGCAACCTCGGAGGTCGTCTCCAGCGCCTCGTCACGGTGCAGTGTCTTCCCTGCAGCAGCAAGGGTCGCGGCGGCGATCTTGGCCGTTGCCGCCGCTGTCTCCTTGACCTTCTTGGTGTCGGTCGCCTTGTCCTTGGCGGGCTCCTTCTTGGCGCGCTTCCTGCGCGGCTCCGCAGACTCCGACTTGGTCTTGAGGACCACCGGCTCGGACTGGATATGCACGCCGCGGCCGCCGCAATGGTCGCACGGCTCGCTAAACGCCTCGATCAGCCCCTGACCGACCCGCTTACGGGTCATCTGGACCAGCCCCAGGGACGTCACCTCCGCTACCTGGTGCTTGGTGCGGTCTCGAGAAAGGCACTCGAGCAGTCGACGCAGCACGAGGTCGCGGTTGGACTCCAGCACCATGTCGATGAAGTCGACCACGATGATCCCGCCGACGTCACGCAGCCGCAGCTGGCGGACGATCTCCTCAGCTGCCTCGAGGTTGTTGCGTGTCACCGTCTCTTCGAGGTTGCCCCCGGAGCCCGTGAACTTGCCGGTGTTGACATCGACGACGGTCATGGCCTCGGTCCGGTCGATGACCAACGACCCACCCGAAGGGAGCCAGACCTTACGGTCGAGAGCCTTGGCGAGCTGCTCGTCGACGCGGTTCGCGCCAAAGATGTCCTGCTCGTCGGTCCACCGCGACAGCCGGTCAACCAGATCCGGAGCCACGTGCGACAAGTACGGCTCAACGATGTCCCACGCATCATCGCCGCTGACCACGAGCCGCTTGACATCCTCGTTGAATACGTCCCGAATCACGCGTACGGCGAGGTTCGGCTCGCCGTACAGCAACTCGGGTGCAGAAGCTTTTTTGGCCTTCTTCTCGATGTCGGCCCACTGCTCGGACAATCGATCGATGTCGCGCGCGAGCTCTTCTTCGCTCGCGCCTTCCGCAGCGGTGCGAACGATCACGCCCGCGCCTTCAGGGACCGTCGACTTCAGGATGCCCTTGAGCCGGGTCCGCTCGGTGTCTGGGAGTTTTCGGCTGATCCCCGTCATCGACCCATCGGGGACGTAGACGAGAAAGCGGCCGGGAAGGCTGATCTGCGCGGTCAGGCGTGATCCCTTGTTGCCGATGGGGTCCTTGGTCACCTGGACGAGCAGTTGGTCACCGGACTTGATGGCGTGCTCGATACGCCGTGGCTGTCCGTCCAACCCCGAGGCATCCCAGTTGACTTCACCGGCGTAAAGCACGGCGTTGCGGCCCTTGCCGATGTCGACGAAGGCCGCCTCCATCGACGGAAGCACGTTCTGGACGCGTCCGAGATAGACGTTGCCCACGAACGACGACGACTCGGCCTTGTTGACGTAGTGCTCGACGAGGACCTCATCTTCGAGGACGGCGATCTGGGTCCGGTCCCCTGTCTGGCGGACCAGCATGACTCGATCGACGCTCTCGCGCCGCGCCAGGAACTCGGACTCCGTGAGGATGGGCGGACGACGTCGGCCCTGCTCACGACCCTCACGCCGTCGCTGCTTCTTGGCCTCCAACCGAGTCGACCCGCGTACTCCGGACACCTCATCCGAGCGCTTTCGCGGCTCGCGCACCCGGACCACGGTGTTCGGCGGATCATCCGCCGAGCCTTCACCGTCACCAGAGGACCCCCGCCTGCGCCTGCGTCGGCGGCGGCTCGAGCTGCCTGGGGCGCCCTCTTCGCCTTCCGGCCCGCCCTCAGCTGAGTCAGCCGCGGTTGACGCCGAATCGTCTGAAGAGTCGGACTCGTCTCCGGGGCTCTCGCCTTCTTCGGATGTGGTAGCCCCGCGGCCTCGGCCACGGCGCCCACGACCACCACGACGCCGCCGCCGTCGGGGCGCGTCGTCCTCACCCTCAGCGTCGGCTTCTTCTTCGGCAGAGTCGCTGCTCTCGGCTGCCGCAGTATCAATCGCGGCGTCGTCCTCAACGACTTTGGATCGTGAGCGGCGACGTTTGGGTGGCTCCGCCTGATCGGGATCGGGTGGCTGGAAGACCGCGACCGCAGTCGCCTTGCCCGCCTTCTCGTCGCTGCTGGGCTCGGTGTTCGGTGCCGCCGCGGAGTCCGGAGGCTGGAAGACCGCAGGGGCGGCCTTCTTACGGGTACGACGCCTCGGGGCAGGGCCGGCGTCAGTTTCGGGCGAGACCTCGGGTGTGGACTCGGCGCTGGGGGCGGTCACCGCCGGTTCAGAAGCCTTCGCAGCTCTCGCCGCCTTGGCGGTCTTGGTCGTCTTGGCCGCCTTCCGAGGCTTCTTCTCGGGGGCTACGTCGGCGGCCGGGGCAGCAGCCGCGGGTGGGGCTTCAGCTGACGGCGCGACGGCGGGCGGGGGCCCGGCGGGACGTGAGGCGGCCCGGCGCCGGGGTCGGGTGGTGGCTGCCGGGGCGGGCCTGGCGCTGGTGTCCGCAGGTGCGGAGCCGTCACTGGGGGATTCGTTGGACTCGTCGAGCATGCTTTGTGCTCCTCACGGCTCTCCGGGCGCCTTCGCCGGCTAAAGCGGGCGCTTCCGGAAAGCCTTCCTGTCGTCGTCGGGCCGGCGCGGTCCGGGGACCGCCACGTTGCCCGGCGTAAGCCTGAGGGCACCAGCGCCGTCCGCCCGAATCCGATTCAACGACTTCGATCAGTGCGACATTGGTGCCAGTGGGTCGCCGACAGTGCCACTCGCCACGTCCAGCGGCCCCTGCGCCAGCCGAGTCACCTGTGGGGGTAGCGGCGGCGCGAAGTAGGCCACGAGCCGTAATGCGCTGAGCACGTCGTCGGGCCGAACGGACGGGGTTCCGTGCCGAACGACCAGGTCGAGTATCGCACACGCCTCCTCCCCGTCCCGCCCATCCGACACTCCGAGGGAGACGACGGCGCCACGCGCATCAAAGGTCCGGACGCCCCGCTTGGTGAGTCGCTCGACCTCCACAGCCTCCGAGCCGAGGAGAGCATCGACGGCAGGAGCTACCTCACCCCCGGTCATGCCGGGGAGCAGCACCTGCCAACGCGATGCCTGCAGTAGATCCGCTAGGGCCGTCGACGTCGCATCACCGACGGTCACGAGATCGAGACCCGGCGGCAGCGCGGCGTCTAGGGAGCTGCGCAGGCGCTCCGGGTCACACGGTTGTGCCAGACCGATCTCGAGGTACTCGGCCTCTGACGCCGCCCCGGTGGGCGCGGCGTTTGCATAGGAGATCTTGGGGTGTGGAGAGAAGCCCGCTGAGTAGGCCATGGGAACGGCAGCCCGTCGCAACGCTCGTTCGAAAGCGCGTGCGAAGTCCCGGTGGGACGTGAAGCGCAACCGGCCACGCTTGGCGTACTGCAGTCGCAGTTTCTGGACGGTCGGAGGTGGCGGCGGTCCGTCCGGCGTGCGCGCAGCCATCAGTCCCCGTTGGTATCTGCTGCCAACGAGTCCCTGATCGCCTCGTCGGCAGCATCCGCGTCGCGGGTAGCGAGCGTCGGCATGAAATCAACCCAAGTCGGGAGCATCGATCCGCGCAATTGCAGAGCCCCGTGCGGGCGAGGCATGAACCACAGATGGAAATGCTCTCCCCCGTCACCCCAGCGCGCCACATGGACGCGGGCGATCCCACCGAGGGCCAAGATGGCCGCCTCGATGCGCGCCACCAACGGACCGAGCTCAGCCTGCAGGGACCCGGGCAGGTCGACGAAGGAGTCGTGATGGCCCCGTGTCTCGAGCAAGACCTGACCCAACAACTCAGTCGGCCGATACCCGCGCAGACGCCAGTGCTCGTCAGACCACAGGTAGTCGGCGTCGGAAGCCGAGCACGCACCACAGTCGACTCCCCCCGCGCCGCCCCGCTCCGGTTCGGTGCTCACAGGATCGAGCAGCTGCTTGACGCGTACGTCGCCGGTGAAGGGGAACCACGGGTCGTCCAAGAGCTCCTGGGGCACCGGGGGGCGGGGATCACCCGGGCCGGTCAGCACATCACGGCTCACGGCTGGGCGTCCTGCAGGGCGGGTGACGGAAGCACGGTCAGAGGGAGCAGCGTCGCACCAGTCGGGCCGATCTGGATGTCGGTACCGAGCTGCGGGCAGACGCCGCAGTCAAAGCACGGGGTCCAACGGCAGTCGTCTTGTTCGACTTCATCGAGGGCGTCCTGCCAGTCCTGCCAGAGCCACTCCTTATCCAGCCCACTGTCAAGGTGGTCCCAAGGGAGTACCTCAGCCTGCTCTCGCTGCCTTGTCGTGAACCAGTCGACATCCACCGGCTGTTCAGCCAGGCCCTGCTTGGCGGCAACCATCCAGCCGTGGTAGGAGAAGTGCTCGCTCCACCCGTCGAACCGAGCGCCGTTCTCCCAGGCCGAACGGATCACCGCACCGACCCGTCGATCGCCGCGTGACAGCAACCCTTCGACGATCCCCGGCTTCCCATCGTGATAGCGAACGCCGATCGCCCGGGCGTACTGCTTGTCGGCTCGAATCGCCTCCCGCAGCTTGGCGAGTCTGGCATCGGTGGCCTCGTGGTCGAGCTGACCCGCCCACTGGAACGGCGTGTGCGGCTTAGGGACAAAGCCACCGATCGACACGGTGCATCTGATGTCACGGGTGCCGGTGGCCTCGCGGCCGGCCCGGATCACATTCTTGGCCATCTCCGCGATCTGCAGCACATCTTCGTCGGTCTCGGTCGGAAGTCCACACATGAAGTACAGCTTCACTTGGCGCCAGCCAGCGGTGTAGGCCGTCGTGACTGTGCGGATCAAGTCCTCTTCGCTGACCATCTTGTTGATCACACGCCGAAGACGCTCGGACCCACCCTCCGGCGCGAACGTCAATCCCGAGCGCCGGCCGTTGCGGGACAGCTCATTCGCGAGGTCCACGTTGAAGGCATCGACGCGGGTGCTCGGAAGCGACAGGCTGGTGTTGGTCCCCTCATACCGATCAGCCAGTCCCTTGGCCACTTCGGCGATCTCCGAGTGGTCAGCACTGGACAAGCTGAGCAGCCCGACCTCCTCATAGCCGGATGCCTTGAGGCCTTGCTCCACCATCGCGCCGATCCCCGTGATCGAGCGTTCGCGCACTGGACGGGTGATCATGCCCGCCTGGCAGAACCGGCAGCCGCGAGTGCACCCCCGAAAGATCTCGACACTCATGCGCTCGTGGACGGTCTCCGCCAGCGGCACCAGCGGCTGCTTCGGGTAGGGCCATTCGTCGAGGTCCATCACCGTTTGCTTGGCGACCCGCCACGGGACTGCGGCCCGGTTGGGTGCGACGCGACGAATTCGGCCGTCGGGCAGGTAATCGACGTCATAGAACGCGGGGACGTAGACGTTGCCCGTCGCTGCCAGGCGCAACAGCACTTCTTCTCGGCCGCCCGGACAGCCGGAAGCCTTCCATTCCTTGAGCACGTCGGTGATCTGGAGAACGGCCTGCTCCCCGTCACCGAGAACGGCCGCGTCGATGAACTCGGCGATCGGTTCGGGGTTGAAGGCGGAGTGGCCGCCAACGATCACGAGCGGGTCGGCATCGGTGCGGTCGACTGCGGTGAGCGGGATCTGCGCGAGATCCAGCGCGGTCAGCAGATTGGTGTACCCGAGCTCGGTCGAGAAGCTGACGCCAAGAACGTCGAACTCCCGGACCGGGCGATGGCCGTCCACCGTGAACTGGGGAACATCGTGCTCACGCATCAGCGCTTCCAGGTCCGGCCACACCGCGTAGGTCCGCTCGGCCACGACGTCGTCGCGCTCGTTGAGCACTTCGTACAGGATCATCACGCCCTGATTGGGGAGTCCGACTTCATAGGCGTCGGGGTACATCAGGGCCCAGCGGACCGTGGCCTCGTCGTCACCCCACGGCTTCAGCTGAGCGTTGAGCTCGCCTCCGACGTACTGGATTGGCTTGCTCACCCGGGGCAACAGCTGCTCGAGGGCCCCAAACACTGAGGTACCGGGAAGTCTGGCCATCCCTCGAGGGTAGTCGCCGCCACTCACGCGGCCACCGCTCACGGTCGGGAACCACACGCTGCCGCGAAACCCACCTTTCCGCCAAGGCCGAGTCGGATCGGACCATAGGGTTGCCTTCTCGCTGGAGACTTCGACCACTCATAGAAGCGGCGGCGCCATGAAGGTTTCGAGAACGGCCGGGTGGACGACCATCGCCTATGCGCTGCTTGTACTGGCTTGGATGGGCCTCGAGGGCTACGCCCCTGCTTCGGGGTACGAGGACACCGACAACCCCGCGGTGATGCTGGACTTCATCCGGGAGCACCCGGACGTGTACCGCTTCGCCGGCAGCGCGCTGCTAGCCGCAGCAGTCGTGCTGACATTCGCCGTCTTGGCGGTCGCGGCTCGCATGAAGGCGTTCGGCGTCGATACCCTGCTGCTTCGTGTCACGACGGTGTTCGGTCTCTTCGCGGCCGCGATGTTCATGGTTCTGGGGGCCATGCGTAGCGCCATGGGCGGGACGTTGATACACATCGACGGCCTCAGCACCGATTGGAGTGAGGCTGGCTACCTCAGCATTCAATTGGTGGGCACCCAGTCGTTGGGGGCCGCCGGAATCATGGCCGTCAGCGGTTGGGCCGTCGGGTTGAGCCTGGCCGGATTGTCGAGCAGGGCTCTTCCGGTTTGGCTGTGCCTGCTCGGCGTGGTCCCGGCCTTTCGAATCCTGGTCTGGCTGCTTGCGCCGCTCTTCCCCACCGACTCGTCCGTCCCGTGGATCCTAGGGATGTTGTCCATTCCAGGGACCACCGTGTGGTTCCTCCTTCTAGGCGTCGTACTCCTGGTCCGGCGCACACCACGTCCGAGCCCGGCAGAGGGGCAGATCTCAGCGACCGTCGCCTGACTCGGGCTAGGCGTACCGGCGCATGTGCACGTTTTCGAGCAGGCCGATGGCCATCAGGTTGGCGAACATTGCTGTGCCGCCATAGGAAACGAACGGCAGTGGCACACCAGTCATGGGCATGATGCCCAGCGTCATACCGATGTTTTCGAAGAGCTGGAAGGTGAACCAGCACACGATGCCGGTGGCGACGAGGCGACCGAACATGTCCTCCGCTCGCAGGGCAATCCGCAAAGCACGCCACATCACGATCCCGAGCAGCAAGATGATCGCCGCCCCCCCGATGAAGCCCAACTCCTCCCCAGCGACGGTGAAGATGAAGTCAGTCTGCTGCTCAGGGATGAACTGCCCGTTGGTCTGAGTCCCCTCGAACAACCCAGAACCGTTGAAACCGCCGGCGCCGATGGCGATCCTGGCCTGCTTCAACTGATAGCCAGCCCCCCCGGGGTCGAACTCGGGATTGGCGAACGCTGCAAATCTGTTGATCTGATACGTCGACAGGACGCCTGCCTGGATGGCAACCGCCGTGCCCGCCAACCCGAGCGCCACTAGGCCGGCCATCCAGGTCCCCGGCGTACCAGCCACGAAGAGGATCCCCAGCACGATGAAGCCGACGATGATCGCCGTTCCGAGGTCGGGCTGAAGCATGATCAGGGCCATCGGTACTGCGGCAACGACAAGGGCGAGTCCTACGTCTACCGCCCGTGGCTGATCCTCAGCGTCCCGCTTCTCCGACAAGATCATGGCCAGGCCGACGCACAAAGCCACCTTCGCGAACTCCGATGGCTGTACGGAGAACCCACCCGGAAGCGTGATCCAGGCGCGTGCCCCGTTGACGGTGCCGCCCAGCGGCGAAAGAACGGCCAACAAACCGAGCACCGAGGCGCCATAGAGGAAGGGCGCATAGGCCCGCAACATCCCGTAGTCGAACAAGGCGGTCGCGAGGCCAAGCGCAAGCCCGATGGCGATGTTGAGCACATTGCGCTTGAGGTACCCCATGGGGTCGACGCCAGCGTCGAGGAGCCTCCCCCGAGTCGCCGAGTAGATGAGCACCGTGCCGATCACGAGCAGGGCCAGGACGGCCAGCGCGAGAACCCAGTCGAGGCGACGGACGAACGAGTCCTTATCGGCAGCACGACTGGCCACCGCCCGGGCGGAGGTTCTGGACCGCGTGGCTGGGTAGGCGGACGTCACGTCAGACCCCCACGGCGGTAGAGGCCCGCGGCAGCGTTCGTGGCAGGGGTCGAGACCTCTGAAGGCGAAGTGGGCTCGGAGGGCGTGGGTGCGGCCGGAGCCGACGGCTGCAAGACCACCCCGTCGGAACCGATCTTCGGCAGCCCCTTCGGGGGGATACCGTCAGGCAGGATCGCCTTGTTGGGGTTGACGGTGTTGCCCGAGACCCCAAACAGGGCCTCGTAGATCGAGCGGACCCCTGGGCCGGAGGTGCCGGAGCCCGTACCTCCCTGGCTGACCATCATGACGACGGCGTACTGCGGGTCGTCAGCCGGTGCGTACGAGGCGAACCAGGACGTGTCGTCCTTGCCATAGACCTGACCGGATCCAGTCTTTGCCGCCACCGGAATGGGGAATCCAGGCCCGAAGACTCCTGCGCCCGTGCCCTCCAACGCCACTCCCCGCAAAGCGTCCTGAAGGAAGGCAATGGTCGAAGGGCTCGCGGGCAGTTTCCCGTTCTCCTTCGGCTTGAACCGCTTGACGACGGATCCGTCCGGAGCCAGCACCGCCTTAGCGACCCGCGGCTTCCACAGCGTCCCGCCGTTCGCGATCGCCGCGTACACCCGGGCCACTTGGAGCGGGGTGACGAGCGTGTCACCCTGGCCGATCGCGAAGTTCACCGCGTCACCGCCGCGGTACTGCCAGCCGTCCACACAGTTCTCCGCAGCGATCGCCTTGAGCTGAGCCGCGCGCGCCGGATTCTTCTCTTCGGGGTACCCCGTCTTGCCCCGGCGGCACCAGTCGTCCTTCAGCTGGTCGAAGGTGGCCTGTTTGTCAGCCCTAGACACCACGGCCCCCGGCGTCTCGGAGGGTAGGTCGATTCCCGTCCTCGACCCGTACCCGAATCCGCGCGCGGCGTTGACGAAGTACTCCTTGGGGTTGCCCTTCGGGTCGTTGCCGCCATCGCGCAGCCAGGTCTCATAGCCCAGCTTGTAGAACACCGTGTTGCAGGACACCTCGAGCGCCCGCTTGAGGCTGATGGTCCCAAAACCGCCGGACTCATAGTTCTGCTTGTAGACGTCGCCGACCTGGTACTCCGACGGGCACGGGTAGCTCGCATTGACGGAGTAGCCGGCGGAGGCGGCCGCGGCGGTCGACACCACCTTGAAGGTCGATGCTGGGGCAAATCCCGCGCCCATCGCCCGGGAGATCAAGGGCGTATTGGCCTTCTTGCTGGTCAGCCGGTCGTACTGCTTCTGGGAGATCCCATCAACCCAGACACTGGGCTCATAGCTGGGGTATGAGGCCATGGCCACGATTCGCCCGGTCTTGACGTCCATCACGACCACGGCACCAGAGTCCGCCGTCAATTGCTGGTCCTCGAAGGTTGCTCCGGCTCGTGCCGCATCGATGCGCTCCTTGAGCGCCCGCTCGGCCACTGCTTGGACTTTGGCGTCGATGCTGGTGACGAGGTAGTTCCCCGGGATCGGCTCGGTCTCCCCCACGGTCCCCGTGACGTTGCCGGCGTTGTCGACGCCAAGTCGCTTCACGCCGGGCGTGCCCCGGAGCCATTTGTCGTAGACCTGCTCAAGGCCGGCCTTGCCGATGACATCGCTGGGGCGAAGCTCAGGCCCGTTGCCCCGCGTCGATGCTTCGACATCGGTGTCCAGGACCGGACCGATGTAGCCCAACATGTGCGCGGCATTCGCCTTCGCCGGGGCGGGGTACTCACGGACCGCTTCGAGATCGGCGCTGACCCCCGGGAAGTCCTCGCGGCGTTCCAGCACCTTCAGCGCGACCTTCGTGGACACGTCCCGAGCCACGGGGATCGGTTGGTACGGGGAGCCGTACCAGCAGATCCCTGGCTTCGCGCCCTCCTGACCGCACAGGGCGACTCGGTCCGCGAGGTCCCGATAGTCCGTCTTGAGCAGGTCGGCCAACCGGACAAGCACCGCGTCCCCGTCGTCTTCCTGCTTGCCCAAGGCGGTGCGGTCGACGGTCACCACCAGCGTGGTGCGGTTTTGCACAAGCGGGCGACCGCGATCGTCGAGGATCAAGCCACGCACCGACGGGGTGATCACTTCTCGGACCGAGTTGCTGGCCGCAGCCTGCTGATAGATGTCCCCAGCGATCACCTGGAGGTACCACAAGCGTCCGAGGAGGGTCACCAGCAAGGACACAACTAGCACCTGCAGCACGACCAATCGAAGGTCGGACCGCTCACTCAAGGGGATGCACTCCTGGACGATCTGGACGGGACATGCGAACACGTGGGACGCCGAGACGCTCCGACGGTACGACGGATGGCCGGGCTGCAGGGTTCCCCGGTCTAGCACCTGCGGCCCGAGGACGATCAATAGACCAGCGATCGGGGCTCGACCCGGCGGACCAAGGCGCCAATCCCCGGCAGAACGAACGGGGCAAGCATCACATCATAGAGCGTGGCCGTCGGCAGGCTGCCCAGCAGCGCATCGGTCGTGACGCGACCATCCCCGAGCAGGACGCCCAGCCCCGCGTAGGCCAGCAGCGTGGCCGGAGCCAACACCGCGACGATGGCTACGGGGATCCAGGCACTGCGTTCGGCGAAGTCTTGAAGGCGCCCTGCGACCCACCCAGTCAGACAAAGGACCAGCGCCCAGCTCCCCAGCGGACTCTGCGACGGAGGAATTGCATCGAGAAGCAGGCCGCCGAAGAACCCGGACAAAGCACCGGTCATCGGACCCGAGGCCAAGGCCAGACCCACGACCACGAGGAGCACGAGATCCGGAGTCCCACCTGGCAGCGAGAGCCGTGACAACACGCTGACCTGCACGAGGGCCGCTACGAGAAGCAACACCACCGACAACGCCGTACGAGCCACTGGCACGGGTCAGCCCCCGCTGGCCGACGGCGACGGAGTTGAGCTCGGACTAGCGCTGGGCGTCGGCCGGGGTGGCAGGACGGAATCGCGGGGGTCGACGCGCGGGCCGTCAACCACGACGCCGATCAGGTCCAAGGAGGAAATGGTGACGTAGGGCACCACTTGGGCGACGCGGATCAACGATCCTGGCGTGCTGCGTACGGATTCCACCTCACCGACCGGGACGCCCGGCACGTACAGCGATCCATCACCCCGGGTGACCAGTCGGTCTCCAACTGCCAGCGGCGCCTGGGGATCGAGGAGTTTGAGCTCGAGCGACCCGAGTCCTTGTCCGGTGGCGATGCCGAGCTGGAGGTTCCCCTCGACGCGAACCCCGACCGAGGACTCCGGGTCGATCAACAGCAGGACGGTCGCCGTGGACGCAGTGACCGACGAGATTCGCCCGACCAACCCGTCGCCGTTGATGACCGTCTGGTCCACTTGCAGGCCATCAAGGCGACCCGCGTCAATCAGCACGGTCCAGGCGAAGCCCTGTTGCGGGCTCACCGCGATCACTTGGGCTGGGAGAACCCGGTAGCGCCCCAGGCCGGCAACCCGGAGCAGATCGTCGAGTTCTTGCGCCCGTAGTCGGGAGTAGTCGTCGGTGCGCTGCTGGAGACGCAGCTCAGCGTTCTCCTGCTCCAGCTGGTTGAGCCGCGCTTGCTCGTCGTCGGTGAGGCCCGCGAAGAACCGTCCCACCGGGGTAACCACGGCAGAAACCGCGCGCTGCACTGGTGCGAACGCCGACGCCACCCCCGATCTGATGCTCTCCGTCGGCCCGCCCCCACCGCGTAGGTCGAGGGTGATGAGCGTGAAGGAGGCGAGGAGCAAGGCGATGAGGACGAACCTGGTGCGCCTGTTGTCCCTCATCCGCCTGGTCTCCGGCGCCGGCAGCCGTCAAAACACGGCCCGTCCGGCAGCTTCAGTGCCGCGGCTCGGAGATGAGCACCTGCTGCAGTGCTTCGAACTCCTCGACGCACTTGCCGGAGCCGACAGCGACGGACATCAGCGGGTCAGCCGTGATGTGGATCGGCATACCCGTCTCGTGCCGGAGCCGCTCGTCGAGACCCTTGAGCAGCGCGCCCCCACCCGTGAGGACGATTCCCCGGTCCATGATGTCCCCGGACAACTCGGGGGGGCACTTGTCGAGGGTCGACTTCACTGCATCGACCACCGAGTTGACCGGCTCTTCCAGGGCCTTACGGATCTCCTCGCTGGACACGACGATCGTTTTGGGTAGGCCAGAGACCAGGTCACGGCCACGAATCTCCGCGTGCGGCTCATCTGGGATCGGGAAGGCCGATCCGATGGCCATCTTGATTTCCTCGGCCGTACGCTCACCCAGCATCAAGGAGTACTCCTTCTTGACGTACTGAATGATCGCGTTGTCGAGTTCGTCACCGCCAACCCTGATGCTCTGGGCGGTGACGATGCCGCCTAGGGAGATGACTGCGACCTCGGTCGTCCCTCCACCGATGTCGACCACCATGTTTCCGGTCGGCTCGTGGACGGGGAGTCCGGCGCCGATCGCGGCGGCCATGGGCTCTTCGATGATGTAGACCTTGCGGGCACCCGCTGCGTAGCCGGCGTCCTTCACCGCCCGCTGCTCGACCCCGGTGATCCCAGACGGGACGCACACGACGATGCGCGGACGAGCCCAGCGACGGCGCTTGTGCACCTTCTGGATGAAGTAGCGGAGCATGCGCTCGGTGGTATCGAAGTCGGCGATGACCCCGTCTTTGAGGGGTCGGATCGCCACGATGTTGCCCGGCGTCCGGCCGATCATCCGTTTGGCCTCGGCGCCGACCGCGAGGATCCCACCCGTGTTCTGGTTGATGGCCACCACAGATGGCTCGTCGAGAACAACGCCGCGTCCACGCACGTAGACCAGGGTGTTCGCTGTGCCGAGGTCGACGGCCATGTCGCGGCCGATGAACGCCATGTTGTTGGCCATGAGGGGAAGGAGCCTTCCAGTGAGCGAGTACACGGTCAGCCGCGGCGCGCGCGGAACCCCCATGGTAGAGCCGACCGGGGACCGGTTTGAACCGTTCCGCTCAGGCTGTGACCAGCGTTACCCCAAAGCGGGGAAGAACAACGCGATCTCGCGCGCCGCAGATTCAGGTGAGTCCGAGCCGTGCGTCACGTTGAACTGGGTCTCGGTGGCGAGGTCCCCCCGGATCGTGCCGGGTGCCGCGTTGACGGGGTTCGTCGCACCCATCATGGTCCGCCAGGAGACGATGACCTCGGGCCCTTCGACCACGGCCGCCATGAGCGGACCGCCCGTGATGAAGTCGACCAGCGAGCCGAAGAACGGCTTGTCTACATGCTCGGCGTAGTGCGCTTCCGCCAGCTCACGGGGCAGCGTCCGCAGTTCAGCGGCGACCAAGCGGAACCCTTTGCGTTCGATTCTGCCGAGCACCTCGCCGACGAGACCGCGGGCGACGCCATCAGGCTTGACCAGGACCAACGTTCGCTCAGACACGGGCACACCCTAACTGGGCGTTCTCAGCGGAGCAGGAGCAGGTCCAAGCGACGCCGGGCCACGGACAGGCCTACCAGGCCCATGACCAACAAGTAGAGCGCGTTCAACCACAGCGACAAGTGCACCGCCCCGGTGGTCAGCGAGCGGACGAGCTCGACGCCTTGATACAGCGGACTGAGACCCACGACCACCTGCAGCCCAGGCGGATACGTGGTGATCGGGAAGAACGTGGCGGCCAGCAGGAACATGGGCAGCGTGGCGAGCACGATCCACTCGAAGTCCTGCCAGCTGCGCATGTAGGTCGTCGCGGCCATCCCCGCTCCAGCGAAGGCGAACCCGATCAGCGTGGCCACGGGCAGGACGAGCACCGCCCACCATGACGTCACCAGCCCGAGCGCGAGCATGACCACGAGAAACCCGGTGGAGTAGATCAACCCGCGGCTCAACGCCCAGACGATCTCCCCGATCGCCACATCCATCGGGCGTACCGGGGTGGCCAGCACCGCGTCGTAGATCCGGTTGTAGCGAAGTTTGAAGAAGACGTTGAACGTCGAGTCCACGACCGCACCGTTCATCGCGGACGCGGCGAGCATGGCCGGCGCGACGAAGGCTGCATACGAGACGCCATCCACGTCTCCGACCAGGGCGCCCAGCCCGTAGCCCAGCGAGAGCAGGTAGAACAGCGGCTCGAAGAAGCCGCTCAAGAGAACCGGCCAGCCGTACCGGTAGACCTGAACGTTGCGAGCCAACACGGCCGGGGCCCGACTCCCGGTGACAAAAGACGGAGTGATCCGCAACACCGAGCCGGCCATCAGATCACCAACCGGCGTTGGTACAGGCGCGCGGCGAGGACGGAGCCGATGGCCCCCCACAGCGCCAGGTAGGCGACGCTGATCGTCATCGATGACCACTGCAGTTGACCCGTCGTCGCTCCGCGACACAGCTCAACCCCGTGCCAGGTCGGCGTGGCATGGGCCACGACCTGCATCCAGCCGGGGAGTTGGGCGATCGGGAAGAACGCGCCACTGAACAAGAAGAGCGGGACCACCCCGAACCGGTAAAGCAGAGCGAAGTTCTGGTTGTTCTCCGTGTTGACGGCGAACGCCATGACCGGGGCCGCGAAGGCCAGGCCGACGAGCAGCGCGAACGGGACGGCCAGGATGCCTTGCCAGGACGTGACCAACCCCAGGACCGCGATGATGACGAAGAACCCCAGGGATCCCATCGCCACCCGGGTCAAGGCCCACAACAAGTGCCCGAGGAATGCGTCGCGCGCGCGGATCGGGGTAGCCAGCATCGCTTGGTAGGCCTTGTCCCAGCGCACGGCGTTCATCACCGGGAACGTGGACTCCTCGACGGCCGCGGACATCGCCGCCGTCGCCAGCAATCCTGGGGCCACATACACGGGATACGCCAGGCCGGCGATGCCGCCCTCCGAGGCGATCAGCGCGCCAAGCCCGTACCCGAGGGCCAACAGGTTCAGCAACGGGACGAGCATCGTGGTGACGATGCTTCCGCGCCAGGTGCGCTTGTAGAAGTGCCACCAGTGGGCATAGCTACGAACGGCCGGATGCGTGAGCCGTACGCCGCCCGCCTGTTCTCGGATCGCCGTCATCGACGCCCCATCAATCCACCAACGTGCGCCCGGTGAGCGTGAGGAACACGTCCTCCAAGGTGCTTCGCCGGATCAGCACGCTGGTGGGGGCCACGGTGCGCGCGTGGACCGCTGCGACCGCTGCGTCGCCGTCGTCGACGTACAGGAGCAACCGATCCGGCAGGACCTCCAGGCGCCCGATGCCGTGCAGATGTTGGGAGTGGTCCTCGTGATCGAGGGCGGCAAACCGAAGTTCCACGACCTCGCGCGACGAGTGGGCGGCGATCAACTCCGCGGGCGACCCCACGGCCGCGATCCGGCCGTGATCCATCACGACGAGGCGGTCGCACAGCTGCTCGGCCTCGTCCATGTAGTGCGTCGTCAGAACCAGGGTCACGCCGCGCTGTTTCAGGCTGAACAGGCGCTCCCAGACCACATGACGTGCCTGCGGGTCGAGGCCGGTGGTCGGCTCATCGAGGAGCAGAAGTTCCGGCTCATTGATCAGGGAACGAGCGATGGTCAGTCGCCGCTTCATCCCTCCCGACAGCGGATCCACCTTGGAGGCCGCGCGGTCAGTGAGCTGCACGAACTCGAGGAGGTCTCTGGCCCGCTCGAGCACCACCGCTTTCGGGTAGCCCGAAATAGCCGCCATAGATCAACAGGTTGTCCAACACCGGGAAGCTCGGTGTCGAGCGTGTCCAACTGCGGCACCACCCCCAACCTGGCCCGGATCTGCGGCCCATCGGCCTCCGGGTCCAGTCCAAACACGCTCAAATCACCGGACGTCTTCGGGGAGACACATCCGATCATCCGCATCGTCGAGCTCTTGCCGGCGCCGTTCGGCCCAAGAAATCCGAAGGCCTCGCCGCGCCGCACCTCAACATCGATGCCGTCCACGGCTACGGCTTCCCCGAACTTCTTCACCAGTCGGCGGGCCACGACCAGCGCGTCGGAGGGCGCGTGGGCGTTGGTCACGTCGACGGGCCGGGATCGTGCTGTGCCAAGGCGTCCGCCCGGCGGCCGTACCTCAGAGCCAAGAACCACAGGCCCCCGAAGGCCAAGCCAAGCAACAGCATCGCCGGGACCACCAGGCAGGTCAGCAGCACCAGACCCTGCAGCACCCACCCGAACGTGATGCCGCCTCTGCGGCCCACGAGTCCCGCCCCCACGAGGCATGCGATGGCCAGCCCGCCGAACGCGGCCGCCACCAGGGCCGAGGGAGCCTCCGAAAACGTCAGTGCCACAGGGATGGCGAGCGCGACCACGATGGCCTCGAAGAACAACACACTGGCGCACAACATCCGGGTGACGCGCATACGTGGATCCTGCCTCAGCCGACGGGACCGGGACCGCGCACCAGCGAACGCACGTCTGCCACGGTGACCACCGACCCCGTGACGAGCACTCCGGACCCACCCAGTTCGGAGCCCTCCTCACTCAACTCCAGAGCGCGGTCGTAGGCCTCCAGAAGTTCGGGGATGACCACCACCCGGTCAGCGCCGAGGATCTCGCGCGGCCAGTTCGCCAAGCTCGGCAGCCGGGACCGCGCGCGGCGAGCTGTTCTGAGTGACCACGACCGTCGTCAGCCATGGTTCCAGCGCCGCGAACAGCGCGGCCGCGTCCTTGTCCCGGAGCACGCTCACCAGCCCGATCAAACGGATGAAGTCGAACGAATCCCGAAGCGAAGCCGCCAACGCCTCGGCTCCAGATGCGTTGTGGGCAGCATCCAAGAGCACCGTTGGCGATCGACGGATGACCTCCAAACGTCCCGGAGAGGTGGCTGCGGCGAAACCAGACCGGACCGTGTCGGCATCCAACCCGCCCTGGCCGCCGCCGAGAAAGCCTTCCACGGCAGCCAAGGCAACGGCGGCGTTGTGCGCCTGGTGAATCCCTAGCAGAGGGAGGAAGACCTCTTCGTAGGCCCCGCCGAGCCCCTGCAAGGTGATCAGCTGCCCGCCAACCGCGACGCCACGAGAAGCGACGCCGAACTCCAGCCCCTCCCGTGCGACAGTTGCTCCGACCTGCACCGCCCGACGATGCAGCACTTCAGCCGCCTCCAGCTCCTGCTGCGCCAGGATCACCACTTGATCGCGGGTGATGACCCCGGCCTTCTCACCCGCGATCTCGGCCAGCGTGTTTCCCAGGTACTCCTGATGGTCGAGACCCACTGGGGTGATCACGACCACCGCCGGATCGGCAAGATTGGTGGCATCCCACGTACCTCCGAGTCCAACCTCGACCACCGCGACATCGACAGGGGCGTCAGCGAAGGTCGAATAGGCCAGCGCGGTGAGCACCTCGAAGTAGCTCAGCGGGTGTTCGTGATTCGCGTCCACGAGATCGAGGTAGGGGCCTAGCTCGACGTAGGCATCAACGAAGCGTTGTGCCTCGATGGGCGCCCCGGCAAGAGAGATCCGCTCCAGGACCGATGTGAGATGCGGCGACGTGAACCTGCCGACCGTGAGCCCGAACGAAGTCAACAGCGCGTCGACCATGCGAGTGACCGAGGTCTTGCCGTTGGTGCCGGCGACCAGGATGACGGGATAACTGCGCTGAGGTGAGCCCAGCAGATCGAGCAGTTCGCTGATGCGGTCAAGCGTCGGGTCGATCTTCGACTCCGGCCAGCGGGTCGCTAGGTCCGCCTCGACCAAGGCGAGTCGGGCTTCGATGTCGTCGTCGGGCACCCGCTGAGGCTAGTTGACTCTGGCCCGCCGATTTCCGGTTCGTGTCGTTGGGGGCCACCTCCGTACGATCTCCCCTCATGGAGAACCCCGTGTCCGAGAGCCGAGTCCCCGAGAAGCCCACGATCGACGGCCTCGAGGAGCGCTGGGCGAAGGTATGGGAGCAGCAGGGGACCTACCGCTTCGACCGTTCCAAGACGCGCCCCGAGATCTACTCCATCGACACTCCCCCGCCCACGGCCAGCGGATCGCTGCACGTGGGTCACGTCTTCAGCTACACGCACACCGACCTCATCGCCCGCTACCAGCGAATGCGCGGTCGGGAAGTCTTCTACCCGATGGGGTGGGACGACAACGGTCTACCGACCGAGCGGCGGGTCCAGAACTACTACGGGGTCCGCTGCGATCCCGCCTTGCACTACGACCCGGACTTCGTTGCGCCGAGCGAACCGGCCAAACAACAGCTTCCGATCAGCCGGCGCAATTTCGTTGAGCTGTGCCTTCGACTCACTGACGAGGACGAGAAGGTGTTCGAGGCCCTGTGGCGGAGTCTCGGCCTGTCCGTCGACTGGAGCCTGACCTACCAGACCATCGACGACGCGTCCCGAACGGCCGCCCAACGCGCCTTTCTCCGCAACCTCGCCCGGGGCGAGGCCTATCAGGCTGAGGCCCCCACGCTGTGGGACGTCACCTTCCGGACGGCGGTCGCACAGGCCGAGCTGGAAGACCGCGAGCGCCCCGGGGCGTACCACCGGATCTCGTTCCACTCCACCAATGGAGCCGGGCCGGTCTGGATCGAGACAACGCGCCCTGAGCTGATCCCCGCGGTGGTGGCGCTGGTGGCTCACCCGTCTGACGAGCGGTACTTACCGCTGTTCGGATCCACTGTGTCCTCACCCTTGTTCGGGGTTGAGGTTCCGATCGTCGCCCACGAATTGGCCGACCCCGACAAGGGTTCCGGGATCGCGATGATCTGCACCTTCGGCGACACCACGGATGTCACCTGGTGGCGCGAACTGGATCTGCCCACCCGGCCAATCATCGGATGGGACGGCCGCATCCTTCGAGATACCCCGGAGTGGCTAGCTGACTCACCCACTGCGACCGAGGCGTACGAGGCCCTGGCCGGCAAGACCGCGCACTCCGCCAAGGAGGCTATCGTCGAGCTGCTCCGGGAAAGCGGGGACCTCGACGGTGACCCAAGGCCCATCACCCACCAGGTCAAGTTCTTCGAAAAAGGGGACAAGCCCCTCGAAATCGTGACGACCCGCCAGTGGTACCTCCACAACGGTGGGCGCGATGGAGATGGCGGGGCCCTGCGGCGCGCGCTGCTCGCCCGGGGCGAAGAACTCACCTGGCATCCGGACTTCATGCGCCACCGATACGAGGCTTGGGTCAGCGGACTCGCCGGTGACTGGCTGATCAGTCGGCAGCGATATTTCGGGGTGGCCTTTCCCATCTGGTACCCAATCGACGCCGAGGGATCGCCGGACTACGACCACCCGATCCTGGCGAGCGAGAGCAACCTGCCGGTTGACCCGGCCGCCGAGCCAGCGCCTGGGTTCACGGAGGAGCAACGCGGGGTCCCCGGCGGGTTCGTGGGTGACCCCGACGTCATGGACACCTGGGCGACCTCCTCGCTCAGCCCCCAGATCGCGGGCGGCTGGGAACGCGACCCGGACCTGTTCGCCCGCGTTTTTCCCATGGATCTACGACCCCAGGCCCACGACATCATCCGGACCTGGTTGTTCTCGACCGTGGTCCGCGCCCACCTCGAGCACCACACCCTGCCCTGGACCGACGCAGCGATCTCTGGCTTCGTCGTCGATCCGGATCGCAAGAAGATGAGCAAGTCCAAAGGCAATGTCGTCGTGCCCACGGAAACGCTTCAGAAGTACGGGGCAGACGCCGTTCGGTGGCGCGCGGCCAGCGCCCGCCCGGGCACTGACACACCCTTCGATGAGGCCCAGATGAAGGTGGGCCGTCGGCTCACCATCAAGGTGCTGAATGCCTCCAAGTTCGTGCTGGGTCTGGGCGTCGATGCGCGTACCGGAGATGTTGGTGCAGTCACCGACCCGCTGGACCAGGCGGTGCTCGCGGAGCTCGCGCTGGTCGTTCAGCGGGCGACCCAGGGCTTCGACTCCTACGACTACACGAAGGCCCTGGAAGCAACCGAAGACTTCTTTTGGGTCTTCTGTGACGACTACGTCGAACTGGTCAAGGACCGCGCCTACGGCGGGCGGGGGGACGCTGCGGCCGCCTCGGCGCAAGCGACCCTGGCGCTGGCCCTGTCGGTGCAACTACGACTGTTCGCCCCGTTCCTGCCATTCGTCACCGAGGAAGTCTGGTCCTGGTGGCAAGAGGGCTCAATCCACCGCACGTCCTGGCCGGCCACTGATGAGGTAGCCATGTCATCCGGCGACGCAGGAATCCTCACGGCCACCTCAATTGCGCTCAGCGCACTGAGAAAGGCCAAATCCGAACAGAAGCTGTCCATGAAGGCCGAACTGTCGAAGGCCACCGTGTCGGGTCCCGCGGACGAGGTCCGTCGGGCCGAGGCAGCCGCCGGCGACCTCCGCGCCGCTGGCCGAGTCGTGGGAGCCCTGACGTTCGTTCCGAGTGGAAGCACGCACCTCACGGTCGAGGTCGCCCTCGCAGAATCCGAGCCGAGTTGATTGTCGAGGTCTACGACGATGCCGCGGCTTTCGCCGAAGTGGCTGAGGCACACATTGCCGCGGACCCGATTAGGACCACGGTGCTCGCCACGGTGCTCGCCGATGTCACGTCCGGCGCTCGCAGCTATGAGGGAGCGCTGTGGCTCGCAGCCATCGACGGAACCGACGTCGTCGGAGTCGCGATGCTCACCCCGCCCTACTCAACCTGGCTTTCGCCTATGCCTGCAGAAGCCGCCGAGCTGGTGGCCGACACCCTCCACACGCGGCTTGGCACGAGAGCACTCCCCGGGATCAATGGACATCGACCCGCAGCGGAGACGGCCGCCGCTCGCTGGACCGACCTTCGCCCCGACGAGCTCGCCCGCGAGGTACGCGCCAACCGGCTCTACGCCCTCGGCACCCTCTGGGGGCCGCCGGAGCCGCCCGGGCAGTCGCGGTTGGCTGCGATGGACGATGTTGACCTGCTCGTTGCGTGGTTCACGGCGTTCAGCGATGAGCTCGACATGCCCATGCCGGACATCCGAAGCTCGGTCGCGGCGCGACTTGCTGGTCACGGCGCCCTCGCCCTCTGGGAGCACGACGGGCAGCCACTGTCGTTGGCCGGGTGCACCACTCGGGTCGCAGGCACGGTTCGGGTCGGTCCGGTCTATACACCACCCGAGCACCGCGGGCATGGATACGGATCTGCGGCGACGTTCGCGATTACACAGTTCGCGGTGGGAGGCGGTGCCACTCAGGTGGTGTTGTTCACCGACCTCGGCAACCCGACGTCCAACTCCATCTACCAGCGGCTGGGCTACCGGCCCGCGGGCGACTACGTGGAGCTGGCCCTCTCGAACTAGCGCATCACGCGGACTTTTCGCGACGCTCCCGCTTGGGTTGCTGTTCGCGCGGGACGAGTGTGGGGTTGACGTGCTCGAGCACCACCTCGCCGGTGATCACCACACGAGCGACGTCTTCGCGTGATGGCACCTCGTACATGACCGACAGCAGAACTTCTTCCATGATTGCCCGCAGACCGCGCGCACCGGTCGAGCGCAAGATCGCCTGATCAGCCACGGCCTCGAGCGCCTCGTCCGTGAACTCCAACTCGACGCCGTCGAGTTCGAAGAGGCGGGCGTACTGCTTGACGAGCGCGTTCTTCGGCTCGGTGAGAATCTGAACCAAGGCCTCGCGGTCGAGCGACCGAACACTCGTGATGACCGGAACTCGGCCGATGAACTCGGGGATCATCCCGAACTTCAACAGGTCTTCCGGCATCACGTCGGCGAACGCGTCAGCAGCCTCGATCTCCGCCTTGGAGTGGATCGTCGCCGAGAATCCGATGCCCTTGGTCCCCGCGCGCTGCTCGATGATGGTGTCCAGCCCAGCGAACGCCCCGCCGACGATGAACAACACGTTGGTGGTGTCGATCTGGATGAACTCCTGATGCGGGTGCTTGCGCCCCCCCTGCGGGGGGACCGATGCAGTGGTGCCTTCAAGGATCTTCAGCAGCGCTTGCTGAACCCCCTCGCCCGAGACATCCCGGGTGATGGACGGGTTCTCGCTCTTGCGGGCGATCTTGTCGACCTCATCGATGTAGATGATCCCGGTCTCGGCCTTCTTGACGTCGTAGTCCGCGGCCTGGATCAACTTGAGCAAGATGTTCTCTACGTCTTCGCCGACATACCCCGCCTCGGTCAAAGCAGTGGCATCGGCGATCGCGAACGGCACGTTCAACATTCGCGCCAGCGTCTGCGCGAGGTGCGTTTTGCCACACCCAGTCGGGCCAATGAGCAAGATGTTGGACTTGGCGAGCTCAACGCCCTCAGCGCGGCTGTGTTCGTTGGCTCCGGCTTGGACTCGCTTGTAGTGGTTGTAGACCGCGACCGCCAGAGACTTCTTGGCCGCCTCCTGCCCAATCACGTACGAGTCGAGGAACTCGCAGATCTCGCGGGGCTTCGGCAGCTCGTCCCACTGCAGGTCGGAGGACTCGGAAAGCTCTTCCTCGATGATCTCGTTGCATAGGTCGATGCACTCGTCGCAGATGTAGACGCCAGGCCCGGCGATGAGCTTCTTCACCTGCTTTTGGCTCTTCCCGCAGAAGGAGCACTTCAGCAGGTCGCCGCCGTCGCCGATACGTGCCACGGTGTGAGACTCCTTCGGGCCAGGGGAAGACGAATCCGACGGTACCCCGACATCGGCACATCAGGCCCGGTCATTGCCCGGGCGAGTCGGCGTTTGCGCTGAGGGCGAACCCCGCGGACGGAGTCGTTTAGCTCGAGCCGGCGCCAGGACCGCCCGGTCGGCGGGTGCTCAGCACCTGATCGATGATCCCGTAGTCCTGGGCCATGTCCGCGGTCAGGATCTTGTCACGCTCGATGTCGCGATGGATCTCTTCGGTTGTCCTGGACGTGTGGCTGGCCAGAATCGTCTCCATCTCGGCGCGCATCCGAAGGATTTCGTTGGCCTGGATCTCGATGTCCGAAGCCTGGCCGCCACCCTCGGTGTAGGGCTGGTGGATGAGGATCCGACTGTGCGGCAGCGCGTACCTCTTGCCTTCGGCGCCAGCAGCCAGCAAGACGGCGGCCGCCGAGGCGGCCTGCCCGAGACATACCGTCTGCACGTCAGGGCCGACGAACTGCATCGTGTCGTAGATCGCGGTCATCGCCGTGTAGGAGCCGCCGGGTGAGTTGATGTAGATCTGGATGTCGCGGTCCGGATCCATGGACTCCAGGCACAGCAACTGCGCCATGACGTCGTCCGCCGAAGCGTCGTCGATTTGAACGCCGAGGAAGATGATGCGCTCCTCGAACAACTTCCCGTAGGGGTTGTACTCACGAAATCCCTGGGCCGTGCGCTCGATGAAGTTGGGCAGGATGTAGCGCGCTTGCGGCGCGTACGGGCTGTGCAGGGTGCTCACGTCTGTCCTCCGCGAAGGTGCTTCAGGGGATCCCCAGGTGTTGGTCATCAGGCGGTGCCGCCGTCTCCGGTCACGTCGCCGGCACTGGCAACGACGTGGTCGACCAGTCCGTACTCCCTCGCATCCTCGGCGGAGAACCAGGTCTCGATGTCGGAGTCCTCACGGATCTTGTCTGAGGTCTGCCCCGTGTGCAGAGCAATAAGGTCTTCCATCTGGCGCTTGATGAGCAAGGACTGCTCGGCCTGCTTTTGAATGAACGACGCGGTGCCCCCGATGCCCGACGATGGTTGGTGCATCATGATCCGGGTGTGGGGAAGCGCGTAGCGCTTGCCACGAGAACCGGCGCAGAGCAGGAATTGGCCCATCGAAGCTGCCATTCCCATTGCCACCGTGGCTACGTCGTTCTTGACGAACTGCATGGTGTCGTAGATGGCCATGCCGGCTGACACCGAACCACCCGGTGAGTTGATGTACAGGAAGATGTCCTTGTCCGGGTCTTCCGCCGAAAGCAGCAGCAGCTGAGCGCAGATCTGGTTCGCCATCTCGTCCTCGACGACGCCCTTGACGAAGATGATGCGGTCACGGAGGAGTCGCTCGTAGACCGAGTCGCCCAACCCGAAGCCGCCCCCCGTCTGGGGTGCTCGATTGTCGGCGAGCGCGGGTGCGTCGTCAGTGTGCGGGTGCGTCATGCAGGCCTCACTCATCGTCTGGGGGTCTCATCGGACCCTAACGCCAGGACACCCCCATGCCATCCGCTGGCACGGGGGTGTTCGCTGACGGGAGAACTCCTGGCGCGACAGACGCGCTGGAACAAGCGTGAAACTAGTTGCCCTCGATGATCTCGACGTTCTCGGAGACCACCTCGAGGTTGCCGTCGGCGTCAGCCACAGCAATCTTCTCGTCGATGACCGCATCGCCCTGGGCGTCGAAGGCAGCAACCGTTTCGTCCACGGCGATCACGTTGCCATCACCATCGGCGTACGCGACGACGTCTTCAACGACGGCGACGCCATCCTCAGTGACTCCGCCAACGATCGCTTCGACGCGCTCGCCGACGACCTCCATGTTGCCGTCCTCATCAACGACGGAAACCGTCTCGTCCACGAGCACGTCCCCTTCGCCGTCCGTGGCCGTGATGGTGTCGTCGATCGCCACGACGTTTCCGTCGCCGTCGATAACCTCGATAACGTCTTCGGTGATCGAAGACCCGTCCACGCTGGTCTCAGTGACGACCTCCTCGACGACCTCGAAGTCGCCGTTGTTGCCTTCGCTCATGCTTGCTCCCTGCTCAGTGCTTGTGGTGGCCGATTGGCCGCAGGCCCAGGCTACCCAGGCAAGAAGCGGGTGAGCTACTCGGCGTCGAGTTCGTCCAGGTCGACCGATGCACCGTTGGTGTCGACGACCACGGCATCCTCGAGCACCTTGGCCAGCGCTTTGGCGCGGACGACCTCGGCCATAACCGCCGGGACCTGTCCGGCCTCGACCAGCGCCTGGGCAAAAGCATCCGGGGTCATGCCGTAGCGCGGAGCCTGCCGAATGAGGTACTCGGACAGCTCACCCTCGCCGGGCTCGATCTCTTCCTTGATGGCGATCTCGTCGAGGACGAATTGAGCGGTCAGATTCTTGCGCGTCGTCGCGACGTACTCGTCACGGTGCCCTTCGTCTCCATGTCCATCGCCGAAGTGAGACTCCACTTCGGCGTCGACAAGCGCGTCAGGAAGGGGCACCTCCACGAGCGCGAGAAGCGCGTCAAGAACCTTGTCCCTCGCCTCCGCACCCTGCTGCATCTTCTTGACCCGGCCAAGGCGTTGTTCCAGGTCCGCACGAAGCTCATCGAGGGTGTCGAACTCGCTCGCCAGCTGAGCAAAGTCGTCGTCAACCGGCGGCAACTCGCGTTCGCGGACGGCTTTGACAGTCACGAGGATCTCGGCGGGCTCGTCTTCACCATCGTTCAACTCAGCGTTGAACGTCGCCTCCCCGTCCACAGAAAGCCCCAGAACCGCCGCGTCGAGACCGTCGAGCAGGGTTTCGCTGCCTACTTCATAGGACATGTCCGCGGCGGTCGCATCGGCGATTGGTTCGCCATCCCGGCTCGCAGCTAGGTCGATGGTGAGGAAGTCGCCGTCTTGTGCCTCGCGCTCAACCACCGTGAGCGTCGCAAATCGGGCGGCTAGAGCATCCAACTGCTCGGCCACATCGGCCTCCGAGACGACAACGGCCTCGACCTCGACCTCGAGGCCCGGATAGTCGGGCAAGACGATGTCGGGCCGGCAGTCGACCTCTGCGGTGAAGGTGAGGTCGGTCCCGTCTGCCAACTCGGTGATGTCGACGTCGGGCTGACCCAGGGCGCGGATCTCATGCTCCCGCATCGGCAGCGTTGTAGGCCTCGGTAGGTAGTCGTTGACCGCCTCCTCGAGCACGACGCCCGCCCGAAGCGCTGGTCGATCATCGAGTTCGGCACCTTGCCCTTGCGAAAGCCGGGAATGTTCACCTGCGCGCCGATCCGCTGGTACGCCTCGTCGAGGCTCGGCTCCAGCTCGTCAAAAGGCACCTCCACGGTGAGACGCACCCGGGTCGGGCTCAAGGTCTCGACGTCACTCTTCACAGGGGTTCTCCTCGTTGGTCTTGTCGGGGCGGGGAGACTCGAACTCCCGATCTCCTGCCCCCAAAGCAGGCGCGCTAGCCACTGCGCTACGCCCCGCGGCTCGCCCGGTAGTCTAGGGCAGCACAACACGGCGCCGTCCGGCCGCCCGCGGGTGTAGCTCAATGGTAGAGCCCCAGCCTTCCAAGCTGGCCATGCCGGTTCGATCCCGGTCACCCGCTCCACATCGAACACGCAGGTCAACGGCCTGTGACGGTTTCGCGCCAGCCCGGAGGCAACCCTCGCGTGCCCTAACCGCGCCCGATCTCGGCGCGGTGCAGCTCTCGGTCCGACCGGGTGTTGGGGCTTTCCACGCACACCTCAGCGTGGAGGCATCATGACCAGGCGCGACTTCGGCACGACACGACGGCTGCCGTCCGGACGGTGGCAGGCGGGATTCAGTGCACCTGACGGGGGCCGCGTCGCCGCCGAACGCACGTTCGCGACGCGGGCCGAGGCGGCGTCCTACCTGGCCGGGGTGCAGTCGGACCTCGACCGTGGTGCGTATGTCGATCCGACGGCCAGCAGCGAGACGTTTTGTGACTACGCGACGACCTGGCTGGCCGCAGCGAGCCGACCTCCGGCCGAGGACCGCCGAGCTGTACGAGGGGCTGCTCAACCGGCACCTGCTCCCGCACCTGGGCACCGTGCCGTTGGCCCGGCTGACTCCGGCAGTGGTCCGCCGATGGCACGCCGGCCGGCTTCAGGCCGGGGTCGGGCGGTCGACCGTGGCCAAGGCCTACCGGCTGCTCAAGACCATTCTCAACACCGCTGTGGTCGACGAGGTGCTCGTCCGCAACCCTTGCCTGCTCCGCGGGGCGGGCAGCGAGCGGACGCCGGAGCGAGTGCCTCCTACGTTGCTCGAAGCTCATGCCCTCGCCGATGCGATCCAGCCGCGTTGGCGGATGCTCGTCCTGCTCGCGACCTGGTCCGGGCTGCGCTGGGGAGAGCTGGTCGCGCTACGGCGCGGAAGCGTCGACCTCACCCACGGCCGACTCACGGTCACCGACCAGCTGGTGGAGACCGCCCACGGGGTGCAGCTCGGACCACCCAAGACTGACGCCGGACGTCGCACCGTCCATCTGCCTCCGCACCTGTCTGCCTGAACTCAGCGAGCATCTCGACCGCTGGGTCGGGGCAGAGCCGGATGCGTGGCTGTTCTGCGGCCCGCTCGGTGCGCCCCTGGTCCGGCGGAACTTCACGGTCCACTGGACTCGCTGCCGGGCCGATGTGGGTCTCACCGGCGTCCGGTTCCACGACCTCCGCCACCTGTCGGCCACGCTCGCCGCGACGACCGGGGCGACGACCCGAGAGCTGATGGCGCGTATGGGGCACTCCTCCCCGCGGGCTGCGCTGAACTACCAGCACGCCGCCGCCGACCGCGACCGAGCCGTAGCCGAGGCCATGTCAGGGCTGGTGCCCTCGACGGCCGTAGGAGTCGGCCCGACTCGATCGCGTCGTCGCCACGGAGCCGGCCCTGGCCAGCTCAGCCTGGCCGACACATGAACTCCATCATGGCGACGCACTCGTCTTGCACCGAGTTCGATGCCGCGGTCGTCGAAGGCGTCGGACCAAGCCACGTTCAAGACCACCAAGATCTTCGGACTCTTCTGGCTCACGAGGTTGCCGACAACTCAGGTTGTCTCGAAACGCGGCGGTGGGAAACGAGTCGTACCTCCGGAGGAGGCACAACATGAGCCGCCGAGGCGAGCGACGGTCATGAGCCAGGCGAACAGCACAATCGCGTCGGACCGCCACAGGGACAGTTCGGTCTTGGGGAGCTCGGAAGCCATGGGTGGATCTTGTCGGCACACTCGGCGCGATGCGAGCGCGATCGGCACTTCGGCGCGTGGCAGTTGGCCTCAAATAGTGGCGTGGGAACGTAGTCGTATGACTGTCTCGGTGTTCTCCGTGAGACCGATGACCGGTGAGGACACCCACGCGATTGCTGTCTGGCGCTACCCGCGTGAGTTCGCGTTCTACAACTGGGAGGCCGACCCGGCGGACTTGGCCGCACTGCTCGACCCGGTTCTCTGGGGCAAGCAGTACTTCTCGGTCCACGGACCCGACGAACGGCTGGTGGGCATGTTTGGGTTCACGGCTGAGGGGGGACTCAGTGGAGATCGGTCTGGGGTTGCTGCCCGGTCGCACCCGTCGCGGTCTCGGCTTGTCGTTCGTCGAGTCCGGGGTGGCGTTCGCGGCGGAGCGCTTTGAGGTGACCTCGTTCACCTTGGCCGTGGCCGCGTTCAACCAGACAGCGATCAGCGTCTACTGTCGTGCCGGTTTCGACGTCGTCGATCAGTACTCGCACGAGACAAACGGCGGCACCTTCGTGCGAGCCCATCTCGGTGGTCAACCGGCGATCAACGCCGACAGCGCGATGTTCACCGGCTGACTCGCGGCGCCGTCGTCATCGAGTCGGCCCGCCCGTCGACCAGGTCGTCATGAGCTGGGTACGGGACGTGACGCCGAGCTTGCGGTAGATACTCGTGAGGTGCGACTCGACCGTGCGCACGCTCAGCTGCAGCGTCGCCGCGATCTCGGCGTTGCTCTGTCCCTCGCACACCTGTCGCGCCACGAGAGCCTCACTCGTGGTGAGGGATCCGGCCGACGGCGCCCGCCCGCCGACGCGCGCGAGCTCGGCCCTGGTGCGCGCCGCCCACGGGACGGCACCGAGGGAGTCGAGGACGGCGAGGGCTTCGGTCAGCGTCTCCCGGGCATCGCGGCGGTGGCCGAGCCGACGGTGCAGCGTGCCCTCGAGCAGGAGGGCGCGGCCATGGTCGAGCGGGTATGGGAGCGTCGCGTAGCGCAGCGACGCCTGCGTCGCGTGAGCGAGCGCCCGGTCGACGTCACCCTGTGCGAGGGCGACGTGGGCGAGCGATCGCTGCTGACCGGCGAGAACCCAGCCGTCGCCCCAGGCCGCCGCCTGCCCCTCGAGCCGCTCGAGTGCCTCCTGCGCCTCGGCGAGGCGACCAGATCCGGCTAGCGCCTCGACGAGGTCGATCCCGATCCACAGGGCGCCGTGCCGCGATCCCGGCAGATCGAGATCGGCCGCCGACGCGTCGGCAAGGGCGTCGGCAGCCGCGCTCAGGTCGGCGGCGGTGAGCTCGACGAACCCCAGCGCAGCGAGGCCGCGCGCGCGCAGCCACGGGTAGCTCTCGCCGAGAGCGATCGCACGGCGAGCGTCGTCGCGGGCGAGTGGCAGGTCGCCCCGGATGGCGTGCAGGTACGCCGCCTGCCCCTGCTCGTACGCCGACCGCATGTCGTCCTCGTCGAGGCGTCGGCCCGCTCGCAGGGTGTCCGCGACCCGGTCGAGGTTGCCGACCCGGAGGTCGACGTCGGTGCGGTACGTCGTGAACTCGGCGGCGAGGAGGCGGTCGCCGCTCGCCGTCGCCAGGTCGAGGATCTCGTCCCATGC
>CAWKPB010000010.1:0-47482 GCA_963851405.1 uncultured Actinomycetota bacterium
GCGGCGGTGCGCTGCTGCAACTGTCGATCTTCGCGCTCGGGATCATGCCGTACATCACGGCCTCGATCATCGTGCAGTTGCTCACCGTGGTGATCCCGCGGTTCGAGACGCTGAAGAAGGAAGGCCAGTCCGGCCAGGCGAAGCTCACGCAGTACACCCGCTACCTCACGATCGGGCTAGCCGTGCTTCAGGCCACCGGGCTGGTGGCGATTGCCGCGAGCCCGGGCCAGTTGTTCCAGGGCTGCGCGGCGGATCTGGTGCCCAACGACTCGCCCTTGGTGCTCGGGACCATGGTTCTCACCATGACCGCCGGAACCGCGGTCATCATGTGGCTGGCCGAGCTGATCACCGACCGGGGTATCGGCAACGGAATGTCGCTGTTGATCTTCGTGTCGATCATCGCCCAGTTCCCCGTTCAGCTATGGGCCATCCGGGCCAGCAACGGGTACATCACCTTCGCCCTGGTGATGGTCATGGGCATTGCGCTCGTGGCCGCGGTGGTCTTCGTCGAGCAGGCTCAGCGCCGGGTTCCCGTGCAGTACGCCAAGCGGATGATCGGGCGACGTCAGTACGGCGGGACGTCGACGTACATCCCGATCAAGGTCAACCAGGCCGGCGTCATCCCGGTCATCTTCGCGTCCTCGCTGCTGTACATCCCGACCTTGCTGGTCAACCTGTCTTCGAACCCCAACGAGGGCTGGGCCGCCTGGATTCAGCGGTACTTCGTGCGGGGCGACCACCCGCTGTACGTGATCACCTTCTTCTTGCTGATCGTCTTCTTCACCTACTTCTACGTCTCGATCACGTTCAACCCCGACGAGATCTCCGAGAACATGAAGAAGTACGGCGGTTTCATCCCGGGTATCCGGGCCGGTCGCCCGACGGCTGAATACCTCGACTACGTGCTCTCGCGCCTCACCGCGGCGGGGTCGATGTATCTGGGCTTCATCGCCTGCCTGCCGCTCATGGCGTTCGCGTTCATCAACCTGAGCGGGTCCTTCCCGTTCGGTGGCACCAGCATCCTGATCATGGTCGGGGTGGGCTTGGACACCGTGAAACAGATCGAGTCCCAGCTTCAGCAGCGCCACTACGAAGGGTTCCTCCGCTGACCCGTTTGGTGCTGCTCGGGCCTCCCGGGGCCGGGAAAGGCACCCAGGCCAAGGCGCTGGCCAGTCACCTCGGCGTGCCGGCGATCTCCACGGGTGACATCTTCCGGGCCAACGTGGCCGGAGGGACTCAGCTGGGTCACCAGGCCCAGGAGTTCATGGACCGGGGCGAGTACGTCCCCGACTCGGTGACCAACGCGATGGTCCGCGACCGGCTGCGCGAGCCCGATGCTCGGGCCGGCTTTCTGCTGGACGGCTACCCCCGCACGATGGCGCAAGTGGCTGAGCTCGACGGCATGCTGGCCGAGGCGGGGACGCCGCTCGACGGAGTTCTGGAGATCGTCGCCGCCACCGACGAGGTGGTCCGGCGGCTGATGGTGCGGGCGACCGAGCAGGGCCGCGCCGACGACACCGAGGACGTCATTCGCCGACGGCTCGAGGTGTACGCCGAGCAGACTGCGCCGCTCGCCGCGGCCTATCGGGAGCGCGGCCTGCTTCGTGACGTGGATGGCATCGGCGCGGTCGACGAGGTGACCGTACGACTGCTCGAGGCGCTGCAGACTGACCCGCCTGCGGTGTCTTGATGTTCCGCCGTCGGGACCCCAGGATCGAGATCAAGTCCGCCGAGCAGGTGCAACTGATGCGCCGGGCGGGGATGGTGGTCGCGCAAGCCCTAGCCCTGTTGACCGACTCGGTTCGCCCCGGGATCTCGACCGCGGAACTCGACGCGGTCGCCGAGGAGCACATCCGCTCAAGCGGGGCTGTGCCGTCGTTCAAGGGCTACCACGGCTTCCCAGCAACCATCTGCACTTCGGTCAACGACGAGATCGTGCACGGAATCCCCGGTGATCGGCGCTTGGTCGAGGGAGATGTCGTCTCGATCGACTGCGGGGCCATCGTTGACGGCTGGCACGGCGATGCGGCCGTGTCGGTACCCGTCGGCCCGGTTTCCGAAGACGTGGCGACCCTCCTCGAGGTGACCGAGGCGGCCCTGTGGAGCGGTCTGGCCGCGGTCCGCGAGGGTGGACGGCTGTCCGACATCGGGCATGCCGTCGAGACTTCCGTGCGTTCGCGTGGCGACTACGGGATCGTCGAGGAGTACGTCGGGCACGGAATCGGCACCCAGATGCACCAACGCCCCGAACGTCCCCAACTTCGGCCGCCCCGGCCGAGGCCCAGAGTTGGTCGACGGCCTCGTTGTCGCTATCGAGCCCATGGTCAACCTCGGCTCCCGCTACACCCGTGAGCTCGAGGATGGCTGGACCGTCGTCACCCAGGACGGCAGGTGGTCCGCGCATTTCGAGCACACGGTGGCGGTGACCCCGGCCGGCCCGTGGGTGCTCACGGCCCTCGACGGTGGGACCGAACGGCTGGGCAATCAGCGCCCGGTGGCCCTCGACCTGCCGGTTTCCCTCAGGCAGGGCGTTGCCGTAGACTCTGCCGGTCGGCTGACGTCGGCCACCGTTGTTGCGCGTCCCGCGGCTGATCAATCTGGGTTCGCTCTGGTGGCTTCGTCGCGCCCGGCACCCCGTACCCACCGAAATGCGAGGACATGCCGAAGAAGGATGGCGCCATCGAGGTCGAGGGCACCGTTGTCGAGTCACTCCCGAATGCGATGTTCCGGGTGGAGCTCCCCAACAAGCACCTCGTCCTGGCCCATATCAGCGGCAAGATGCGCCAGCACTACATCCGAATCCTTCCTGAGGACCGGGTTGTGGTGGAGCTGTCCCCGTACGACCTCACTCGGGGTCGCATCGTGTACCGGTACAAGTAACCGAACGACCCCAACCCGAACAGTGAGAGCCGCACCCCGATGAAGGTCAACCCCAGCGTCAAGCCGATCTGCGACAAGTGCAAGGTCATCCGTCGCCACGGCCGCGTCATGGTCATTTGCGACAACCCGCGTCACAAGCAGCGGCAGGGCTGACCTTCACCACCAGCACTCCCGCACGAGCAGGACCCACAGCACCAACCAACACAGCACCAACCAACACAGCACCAACCAACACAGCACCATCGCACCCGCACACACCGCTCCCGACCCCCGCTCCGGACGCCATCCGGACCGGGACGCCACCCCCGGCCCGGAGGCCAGGGACCCACCCAGGGCGGGTGGGAACGGAGCGGTTCGACACCTCCGGCACAACCAGGAAGAGAGACCAACGCCCCATGGCACGCCTCGTAGGCGTCGACCTCCCCCGCGAAAAGCGGCTGGAGATCGCGTTGACCTACATCTACGGCATTGGCCGGACCCGAGCTCTGCACACCCTCGCCGCGACCGGGATCAACCCCGACACCCGCGTCAAGGACCTCACCGACGACGAAGTCGTCAAGTTGCGTGACCACATCGAGGGCACGTTCAAGGTCGAAGGTGACCTCCGCCGCGAGGTGGCCGCAGACATCAAGCGCAAGGTGGAGATCGGCTGCTACCAGGGCATCCGCCACCGTCGTGGCCTGCCGGTCCGCGGACAGCGCACCCACACCAATGCTCGGGGCCGCAAGGGTCCGCGTAAGGCCATCGCCGGAAAGAAGAAGGTCACCAAGTAATGCCTCCCAAGAGTCGCCAGGCGGGCGCCAAGAAGGTGCGCCGCAAGGAGAAGAAGAACGTGGCCCATGGCCACGCTCACATCAAGAGCACGTTCAACAACACCATCGTCTCGATCACGGACCCGCAGGGGAATGTGATCTCGTGGGCCTCGGCCGGACACGTGGGCTTCAAGGGCTCGCGCAAGTCCACGCCGTACGCCGCCCAGATGGCCGCTGAGTCGGCCGCTCGCCGTGCTCAGGAGCACGGCATGAAGAAGGTCGACGTCTTCGTGAAGGGCCCGGGTTCGGGCCGCGAGACGGCGATCCGTTCCCTCCAGGCCACCGGCCTGGAGGTGGGGTCGATCCAGGACGTGACCCCGTCGCCGCACAACGGCTGCCGTCCGCCCAAGCGCCGTCGCGTCTGACGCCCCACCGATCGAGGAGAGAAACACACACCATGGCCCGTTACACCGGCCCCGACTGCAAGCGCTGCCGCCGCGAGAAGACGAAGCTCTTCCTCAAGGGTTCCAAGTGCGAGTCGTCCAAGTGCCCCATTGAGATCCGTCCCTATCCGCCCGGCGAGCACGGCCGTGGCCGGAGCAAGGACAGTGAGTACCTCTTGCAGATGCGCGAGAAGCAGAAGTGCGCGCGCATCTACGGCGTGCTCGAGAAGCAGTTCCGCGGCTACTACAAGGAGGCCAACGCCGGCCAAGGCAAGACCGGCGAGAACCTCCTGCGCATCCTTGAGTCGCGCCTCGACAACGTCGTCTACCGCGCCGGCTTCGCCAAGTCCCGCGACATGGCCCGCCAGCTCGTGCGCCACGGCCACTTCACGGTCAACGGCGTCAAGGTCGACATTCCGAGCTACCGCGTCAGCGACAGCGACATCGTCGAGGTCCGCCCAAGTTCGGTGGAGTTGACGCCGTTCGTCATCGCTCGCGCCGAAGCCGGCGAGCGCCCCGTCCCGGCCTGGATCGAATCGATCCCGACCAAGATGCGGATCCTGGTCCATGCCCTCCCGGCTCGTCAGGTCATCGACACGCAGGTGCAAGAGCAGCTGATCGTCGAGCTCTACAGCAAGTAGCCCCACTCTCGCGGCGGCCGGATGCCGCTGCGAGACGTACATACGCGACGTCAAATAGCGGTCGTCGCGGGAAGGACATCTCCAGTGCTTATCGCCCAGCGCCCCACCCTCTCCGAGGAAGTTGTCGACGACAGCCGCTCGCGGTTCGTCATCGAGCCCTTGGAGCCCGGCTTCGGCTACACCCTCGCCAACTCCTTGCGCCGCACCCTGCTGTCGTCGATTCCCGGCGCCGCGGTCACCTCAATTCGCGTCGACGGAGTGCTGCACGAGTTCACGACCGTGCCCGGCGTCAAGGAAGACATCACCGACGTCGTGCTCAACATCAAGGAGCTCGTCGTGAGCTCCGAGCACGATGAGCCGGTCGTGATGTATCTGCGCAAGTCCGGCCCTGGCGTTGTGACTGCGGCAGACATCGCGCCGCCCGCTGGCGTCGAGGTCCACAACCCCGAGCTTCACCTCGCCACGCTCAACGCGAAGGGCAAGCTCGAGATCGAGCTGACTGTGGAGCGCGGGCGCGGGTACGTCTCCGCCGTACAGAACAAGCAGGTCGGCCAGGAGATCGGCCGGATTCCGGTCGACTCGATCTACTCGCCGGTCCTCAAGGTCACCTACAAGGTGGACGCGACCCGCGTGGAGCAGCGCACCGACTTCGACCGCCTCGTGCTCGACGTCGAGACCAAGCAGAGCATGAAGCCGCGCGACGCCGTGGCCAGTGCCGGCAAGACCCTGGTCGAGTTGTTCGGCTTGGCTCGTCGAGCTCAATGTCGAGGCCGAGGGCATCGACATGGGCCCATCGCCGGTCGACGCCGCGCTGGCCGCCGATCTGGCGCTGCCGATCGAGGAGCTGGAGCTCACCGTTCGGTCCTACAACTGCCTCAAGCGCGAGGGCATTCACACGGTGGGTGAGCTGGTCTCCCGCAGCGAGGCGGACCTGCTCGACATCCGTAACTTCGGCTCCAAGTCGATCGACGAGGTCAAGGTCAAGCTGCACTCGATGGGCCTGGCCCTGAAGGACAGCCCCCCTGGCTTCGACCCCGGCCTGGTGGTCGACTCCTTCAGCGACTTCGATGACCAGGACCAGGGTTTCGCCGAGGACGAGCGGCTCTGAGCGTCCGCTCACCCACTCATCCGGCCCCGACAGGAGTAACGACAGATGCCCACGCCCACGAAGGGTCCCCGCCTCGGCGGCGGCCCCGCGCACGAGCGGCTGATGCTCGCGAACCTCGCGACCGCGTTGTTCGAGCACGGAAAGATCACCACGACCGAGGCCAAGGCCAAGCGGCTACGGCCGCTTGCTGAGCGCCTGATCACCTTCGCGAAGCGTGGCGACCTCGCCTCGCGTCGGCGGGTGATGACCGTCGTCCGGGACAAGGACGTCGTCCACGTGCTGTTCACCGAGATCGGCCCTCGCTATGAGAACCGGCACGGCGGATACACCCGGATCACCAAGATCGGCCCCCGCAAGGGCGACAACGCGCCGATGGCCGTGATCGAGCTGGTCGAGGCCCTCACCGTCCAGCAGACGGCGGTCCGCGAGGCCGAGGCGGCGACCAAGCGCACGGCGAAGAAGAAGAGTGCCGCCAAGAAGTCGGCAGCAGCTGCCCCGGCGCTTGAGGACACCGACGAGCCGGCCGAGACCCCCGAAGTCGAGGACCTGCCTTCGGGCGACTCCCCGACTTCAGAGGCCGACGATGCGGTCGGAGCCGACGAGCCAGCAGCCGAGGAGCCAGCAGCCGAGGAGCCAGCGGCCGAGGAGCCAGCGGCCGAGGAGCCAGCGCCGGAGCCAGCGCCGAGGAGCCAGCAGCCGAGGAGCCAGCGGCCGAGGATGCCAAGGACGAGGACGCCAAGTCCTGACCATGCGCACTGACGAGCCCGCTGCCTTCATGGGTGGCGGGCTCGTTCGTCTTCGGCTCCGCCTGGCCTATGACGGGACGGCCTTCTCGGGGTGGGCCAAGCAACCCGGGCTGCGCACCGTTCAGCGTGAGTTGGAGGCGGCACTGGCCCAAGTGCTTCGGCTGGACCGACCCCCAACGACCACCGTCGCCGGCCGCACCGATGCGGGAGTTCATGCCCGAGACCAGGTGGCCCATGTCGACCTACCGTCGGAGGGTCTGGACGTCGGGGAGTTGCTGCGGAGGTTGCGTGGCGTGCTCCCGGAGGACCTGGTCATGAAGGACGTCACCTGTGCACCGCCGGGCTTCGACGCCAGGTTCAGCGCCCTGTGGCGGCGGTATGTCTACCGGATCGCCGACACACCCCAGGCGGTGGATCCGCTGACCCGCCACGAGGTGGTGGAGCATCCGCGGCCCTTGGACATCGCCCGCATGAATCGGGCCGCGCAGATCCTGCTGGGTGAGCACGACTTCGCGGCCTTCTGCCGCCGCCGCGAGGGAGCGAGCACCGTCCGGACCCTGCTCGAGATCGGGTGGGTACGGCGAGAGCATGACGGGCTCGTCGTCGCCACGGTGCGGGCCGACGCGTTTTGCCATTCAATGGTGCGGGCCCTGGTAGGAGTGCTGATGCCCGTGGGTGAGGGACGGCGCCCCGAATTGTGGCCCGAGCAGATCTTGCGCGCAGCGGTCAGGGACCCGGCCGTGACGGTCGCTCGAGCGAAGGGGCTGACGCTGGAAGAGATCGCCTATCCACGGGACGAGGAAATGGCGCAGCGCGCCGTGGAGGCCCGGCGCTTCCGCGGCTGACACAGTGACCCCATGCGAGTGGTGATCGCCCTGGGGGGCAACGCCCTGCAACGGCGGGGTGAACGGATGACGGTGTCCAGTCAGCGTGCCAACGTGGCGGTGGCCTGCCGGGCCATCGCACCCGTCTGCATCGACCATGAGGTCGTCATCAGCCATGGGAACGGGCCGCAGGTGGGCTTGCTCGCTCTACAGGCAGCGGCGTACGGCGATGAGGAGTCCTATCCGTTTGACGTGCTCGGCGCGCAGACGGAAGGGATGATCGGCTATCTCATCGAGCAGGAGTTGGGGAACCTGCTCCCCTTCGACACACCGTTGGCGACGGTGTTGACCATGACCGAGGTGGCCGCGGACGATCCCGCCTTTGCGCATCCGACGAAGTTCGTCGGCCCGGTCTACGACGAGCAGACCGCACTGGCGTTGGCTGTCGACAAGGGTTGGACCGTCCGGCCGGACGGGGATGCCTGGCGCCGAGTCGTCGCCTCGCCCAAGCCGCAGCGCATCTTCGAGATCCGCCCGATCACCTGGTTGCTCGAGAACGGGGCCGTGGTCGTGTGCACCGGCGGCGGGGGCATTCCCACGATGTATCGGCCCGGCACCAAGCAGTTGATCGGCGCTGAAGCCGTCATCGACAAGGACCGGTCCAGCGCGGTGTTGGCGAAAGATCTGAACGCCGACGCCCTGGTGATCGCCACCGATGCCGACGCGGTGTATCTGGAATGGGGAACCGAGGCGCAGCGTGCGGTGGCCGAGGTCCATCCCGACGCGCTGGAGGAAGCGCAGTTCCCCTCGGGGTCGATGGGCCCGAAGGTCGAGGCGGCGTGCGCGTTCGCCCGATCGGCTCCCGGTCGGGTCGCCGTGATCGGAGAGCTGAATGAGTTGGCGGCCCTTCTGGACGGGACGGCTGGAACACGCGTCACGACCGCCGCTGAGGGAATCGCCTTCCGCTGAACGGGGGTTCCGCGGCTGGCGCGTCGGGGGCATCATCACCGCCATGGAACGGGTCACCGGCGTCGGCGGAATCTTCGTGCGTTCTCGTGATCCTGAGAAGTTGGCCACGTGGTACGCCCACCACCTCGGGCTACCGGTCGAGGACGGAGATGCCGCAGCGGAGTTGCCGTGGCAGGGTCCTGGGGCGACGTTGTGGGCGGCCTTCCCGCAGGACACCGAGTACTTCGGGCCGGCCGGGCGCGAGTGCATGCTCAACTTCCGCGTGTCCGACCTCGACGCGATGTTGACGCAACTGCGATCGGCCGGGATCCGGGTCGAACCCGAGATCGAGGAGTCCTCGTACGGCCGGTTCGGGTGGACCGTCGACCCGGAGGGTCGGCGCATCGAACTCTGGGAGCCACCGACCCAGGCGGCTGGCTCGGACGAGCACGAGACCGCCGGTCCGGAGAACTCGTTGGCCTGACACCGGGTGGGCCAGGCAAGATGCCGGGCGTGGGACACATCGACATCAATCGGGTCGGCTTCGTGCTGCCCGATGGCCGCGTCCTTCTTGACGAGGTCACCTTCCGGGTTGGAGAGGGCGCCAAGGTCGCCCTGGTCGGCGCGAACGGCGCGGGCAAGACCACGCTCCTGCGCATCGTCATGGGCGACCTCGACGCAACCAGCGGCAGCGTGACCATCTCCGGCGGCCTTGGGGTGATGCGCCAGTTCGTGGGATCGGTGCGCGATGAGTCGACGATTCGTGACCTGCTCCTGTCCGTGGCACCGCCGCGCATTCGTGAAGCTGGGGCCGGCTTGGAGGCGGCTGAACTGGCCATGATGGAGAGAGACGACGAGCCGGCGCAGTTGGCATACGCCCAGGCGATCTCCGACTGGGCCGACGCCGGTGGATATGACATCGAAGTGACCTGGGACGCCTGCTGCACCGAGTCCTTGGGCATCCCCTGGTCGTCGGCCCAGTGGCGCGAGGTACGGACCCTGTCCGGCGGGGAGCAGAAGCGGCTGGTGCTCGAGGCGTTGCTCAGGGGACCGGATGAGACCTTGCTGCTCGATGAGCCGGACAACTACCTGGACGTTCCCGGCAAGGAGTGGCTCGAGCAGCGGTTGCGCGAGTCGGTCAAGACGGTGCTGTTCGTCTCCCATGACCGTGAGCTGCTGGCCCGTACGGCGACCCGGGTCGCCAGTCTCGAGCTGGGAGCCGCCGGTAACTCAGTGTGGATCCACGGGGGTGGGTTCGGCACGTTCCATGAGGCTCGTCGACACCGGTTCGATCGCTTGGAGGAGCTCCGCCGTCGGTGGGACGAGGAGCACGCCAAGATCAAGGCACTCGTTTTGATGCTCAGGACCAAGGCGGCCTACAACGACGGACTGGCCAGCCGCTACCAGGCGGCCATGACCCGGCTGCGGAAGTTCGAGGAGGCGGGCCCTCCGACGGAGACCCCTCAGGAGCAGCACGTGAAGATGCGGCTGCGTGGCGGGCGCACGGGCAAGCGGGCCGTGATCTGCGAGGACCTCGAGCTCACCGGCTTGATGAAGGCCTTCGACCTCGAGGTGTGGTTCGGCGAGCGGGTCGCGGTCCTCGGCTCAAACGGGTCGGGCAAGTCCCATTTGCTGCGGTTGTTGGCCGTCGGTGGCAGCGACCCCGACGTCGAGCACCGGCCGGTCGGAGACGTGCCCATCAGCTCGGTGGCCCACAGCGGCGTGGCCCGCCTCGGGGCACGAGTACGGCCGGGCTGGTTCGCGCAGACTCATGAGCACCCCGAGCTCGCCGGCCGCACTCTGCTCGACGTGTTGTGGCGTGGGGACGACCACCGTGCGGGCATGGGGCGGGAGCAAGCAAGCCGGGTCTTGGACCGGTACGAACTGGCCGGAGCAGCCGAGCAGAACTTCGAGTCCCTGTCAGGCGGCCAGCAGGCGAGGTTCCAGATCCTGTTGCTGGAGCTGTCTGGCGCGACCCTGCTGCTCCTCGATGAACCGACCGACAACCTCGACCTTGCCAGCGCCGAAGCCCTCGAGGAGGGACTGGCCAGTTACGAGGGAACCGTAATGGCCGTCACGCACGACCGTTGGTTTGCGCGGTCCTTCGACCGCTACCTCGTCCTCGGGGCCGACGGCTCGGTGTATGAGTCCGATGAACCGGTATGGGATGAGGGACGGGTCGTTCGCGACCGTTGAGCAGCCGAGCGAGCGGCTAGCGCCGGAAGTCATCCTTGATCGACCGCGAGATGAAGGTGGCGATCAGAGCGAGGAGCGCTCCGATGGCCGCGACCCAGAACCCGTAGTCGACATCGTTGAGCAGGAAGTCGCTGACGCTCGTGGATCCTCGCGTCTGGAAGACGAAGTCCGCGAGCATGCCGCCGACCCAGACGAAGCCCAGAAGGGACAGGAACTGGCTGCCCGCAACGCTGGACGCCAGCAGGATGAGCGACCCCAGGAGGAGGACGAGACCCAGCGAGGCGAGGAACGCGGCTTCACTGAGGCCCGCATAGCCCTGCCACAGGCCACGGATGGCGAGCTCGTAGGGCTTGCGTTCGTCCCAGAACGGCAAGAAGACGGAAATGAGCACCGCAATCGATGCAAGCAACGACAGCGGTCCCCCCACGGAACCTTTGATCATGGTGGCCATGATGCCGTCTCGACAGCCCGAAGTGGAGGCCGTTTGGCCGCTATGGGCCGTTCGGCCGACAGATGTGTGCTTTTGACCCTGGGTGCGGCCTCCGCGTATCCTCAACCGGTTGCCCGCCGCTCGCGCGGGCGTTCGACTCCCGCAGCGACCAGTGAAGGCCTTTGACCGTGCGCACGTACACCCCGAAGCCCACCGACGTCCAACGCCAATGGCTGGTCATCGACGCCACCGACGTCGTCCTGGGTCGGCTCGCCTCTCAGGCGGCGATCCTTCTTCGCGGCAAGCACAAGGCCGTCTATGCCGCGCATGTCGACATGGGTGACTTCGTGGTCATCATCAACGCGGACAAGGTCGCGCTCTCTGGCAACAAGCGCGACCAGAAGATGGCCTACAGCCACTCGGGCTACCCCGGTGGTCTGCGCGCGGTGCCGTACAAGGACCTGCTGGCCACGCGCCCCGAGAAGGCCGTTGAGAAGGCGATCAAGGGGATGCTCCCGCACAACACTCTCGGCCGGCAGATGTTCAGCAAGCTCAAGGTCTACGCCGGACCGACCCACCCGCACCAGGCCCAGCAGCCGGTGCCGTTCGAGATCACCCAGGTCGCGCAGTAGGCGCGCCCGAGCCGCTGACTCTTGTCGGCGGTCGTCGTACGACTCACGCAACAACGAAAGGACCCGTGGCAGTGACCGAGGCCACCACAGACATCCTCGACGAGGACGGCTCCGTCGATGACGCCGCCGGCGACGAGACCGAGGCCATCGAGGGGGGCGACTTCACGTCGCAGACCGAACCCTCGGCGCCGCCCCGCGAGGTCGTGACCGCCCCTGCAGCGGCCACCGGCCGTCGCAAGGAAGCCATCGCTCGGGTGCGGATTGCTCCCGGCACCGGGCGCTGGACCGTCAACGGTCGTGAGCTCGCGGACTACTTCCCCAACAAGGTGCACCAGCAGATGGTGGCCGAGCCGTTCCACGTACTCGAGCTGGACGACCGCTACGACGTGATTGCGCGGGTCCACGGCGGGGGCTCCGGTGGCCAGGCTGGCGCCTTGCGGCTGGGCATCGCCCGGGCTCTCAACGAGGTCGACTCCGAGGGAAACCGTCCTTCACTGAAGAAGGCCGGGTTCCTGACGCGCGACGCTCGGATCAAGGAGCGCAAGAAGGCCGGACTGAAGAAGGCCCGTAAGGCTCCGCAGTACTCCAAGCGCTGATCGCAGCCGGATGTGGCCAGGATCTTCGGCACCGACGGTGTTCGTGGGCTGGCCAACCGCGACCTGACGGCCGAGCTCGCGCTCGACCTGTCCGTGGCCGCGGCGCACGTACTGGCCGATCTGGGCGCTTTTGAGGGGCACCGCCCAATCGCCGTCGTGGGTCGTGACCCGCGGGCGTCGGGGGAGTTCCTTGCCGCGGCAGTCTCCGCGGGCCTGGCCAGCGCCGGAGTCGATGTCTTGGATGTCGGGGTCTTGCCGACCCCAGCGGTGGCCTTCCTGACCCAGAGCTCCGGGGCCGATCTCGGGGTGGTGCTGTCGGCCTCGCACAATCCGATGCCCGACAACGGGCTGAAGTTCTTCGCCCGCGGTGGAGTCAAGCTCGACGATGTCGTCGAGGATGCGGTCGAAGCCCGGATGCGCGAACCCTGGGATCGTCCAACCGGCGCCGCGGTGGGGCGGATCCGCCCGTTCCCGACCGGTGCCGACGACTACTTGTCCCATCTGGCCGCGGGCGCGCCGGCCTCTCTGGCCGGACTCACCGTCGTGCTCGACTGCGCCCATGGCGCCGCCTCGGTCGTGGGTCCCGAAGCCCTACGCCGTGCCGGAGCCTCGGTGATCGCTGTGGGCTGCGAGCCGGACGGCTGGAACATCAACGATGGCTGTGGCTCCACGCACCTCGCACCACTCCAGCGCGCCGTCCTCGAGCACGGAGCCGATGTCGGGCTCGCGGTGGACGGCGATGCGGACCGTTGCCTGGCGGTCGACGCGAACGGCGCCGTCGTCGACGGTGACCAGATCTTGGCTGTTCTTTCCGTAGCCCTGCGTGAAGAGGGCCGCCTCGCACACGACACCGTCGTCTCGACCGTCATGGCCAATCTGGGATTCCGGCTCGCGATGGATCGTGAGGGGATCAAGGTCGTCGAAACGGCGGTCGGCGACCGCTACGTCCTTGAGGCGATGCGCAACGGCGGCTATGTCCTGGGCGGCGAGCAGTCCGGGCACCTCCTGCTGCTGGACACCGCCAAGACGGGTGACGGACTGCTCACCGGCCTGACTTTGGTGGCCCGGATGGCGGGGACCGGCAGGAGCCTCGCAGACCTCGCATCGGTGGTCGAGCGGCTGCCCCAGGTCTTGGTCAACGTCTCTGGGGTCGACAAGGACGGGGTGGCCGGTTCTCCCGCGATCGTCGATGCCGTGGCGGCTGCTGAGGCGGAGCTCGCAGGGCGAGGCCGGGTCCTCCTTCGGCCCAGCGGGACCGAGTCGCTGGTTCGGGTGATGGTGGAGGCGCCGACCCACGAGCAGGCGGCCTCGATCGCGGAGCGGCTGGCGGTCATCGTCCGGGCGGAACTCGCGCTTCCCTAACCACGATCGGGTCCGACGTCGCTCGAGCGGCTTCGGTGGGCGGGGCCGTACGCTGGTTGCCATGTGCGGGATCGTGGGCTACGTCGGAGACCGTCCCGCTCTCGAGGTGATCATGGGTGGCCTGCGCCGGTTGGAATACCGCGGGTACGACTCCGCCGGCGTCGCGCTCTTGGCTGACGGCCACCTCGCCACAGCCCGCAAGGCCGGCAAGCTGGTCAACCTCGAGGCGGTGCTGGCCGGCGATCCGTTGCCCGCTGCGACCGTGGGACTAGGACACACGCGCTGGGCCACGCACGGCGCCCCCAACGACCGCAACGCGCACCCGCACCTCGACGATTCAGGTCGAGTCGCGGTCATTCACAACGGCATCATCGAGAACTTCGCCCAGCTCCGGGCCGAACTAGAAGCGCGGGGGCGCGATTTCCGCAGTGACACCGACACCGAGGTCGTGTCGCACCTGTTGGCCGAGGAACACGCCGACATCGGGGACCTCGCCGAAGCGATGAGGCGGGTTTGCCGTCGACTGGACGGGGCGTTCACCTTGGTTGCGTTGCACGCCGACGAACCCGACGTCGTTGTCGCGGCCCGCCGCAACAGCCCGCTGGTCGTCGGTCGTGGGAACGGCGAGAACTTCCTGGGATCCGACGTCGCCGCCTTTATCGAGTACACCCGTGAGGCCGTCGAGCTCGGACAGGACCAGGTCGTCGAGTTGCGCCGGGACTCGGTGATCGTCACGCACTTCGACGGGAGCCCGGCCGACGTGAAGGAGTACCACGTCGACTGGGACGCCTCGGCAGCCGAGAAGGGCGGCTACCCCTGGTTCATGGCCAAGGAGATCGCTGAGCAGCCGCGGGCGGTTGCCGACACGTTGTTGGGCCGGATCGGACTGGACGGACGGCTGGTGCTCGATGAGATGCGGCTGTCCGACTCCGAGCTGCGCGAGGTCGACAAGATCGTGATCATCGCGTGCGGGACGGCGTACCACGCGGGATTGCTGGCCAAGTACGCCATCGAGCACTGGACCCGGATCCCGTGCGAGGTCGAGCTGGCCTCGGAGTTCCGCTACCGGGATCCGATCCTGACCCGGTCCACGCTGGTCATCGCGATCAGCCAGAGCGGGGAGACCATGGACCTGCTCATGGCGCTGCGGCATGCCCGTGAGCAACGAGCCAGGGTCCTCGCGATCTGCAATGTGAACGGCTCGACGATCCCGCGTGAGTCGGACGCGGTGATTTACACCCACGCCGGTCCCGAGGTCGCGGTCGCCTCGACCAAGGGCTTCCTCACTCAAGTCGTCGCGGTGCAGTTGGTTGCGCTGTACCTCGCGCAGGTGCGTGGGTCGAAGTGGGGCGATGAGATCCACGCGCACGTGCGCGAGCTCTCGACGATGCCCGACAAGGTCGACCTCGTCCTCGACACGATTGAGTCGGTACGGGCACTCGCGCGCGAGCTCGTCGACGCGCCGGCGATCTTGTTCCTCGGTCGCCACGTGGGTTACCCCGTTGCGCTCGAGGGCGCGCTGAAGCTCAAGGAACTCGCGTACATGCACGCCGAGGGCTTTGCGGCGGGAGAGCTGAAACATGGTCCGATCGCCTTGATCGAAGATGGGCTCCCGGTCGTCGTCGTGGTCCCCTCGCCGCAGTCGCGCGGTCTGTTGCACGCCAAGATCGTGTCCAACATCCAAGAGATCCGGGCCCGGGGCGCCCGCACCATCGTGATCGCCGAGGAAGGCGACGACGCGGTGACTCCGTACGCCTCCGACTTGATCCGCATCCCCGCGGTGCCGACCTTGTTGCAGCCGCTCGTCGCGACCGTGCCGCTTCAGGTGCTGGCGTGTGAGCTGGCCACGCTGAAGGGCTACGACGTCGACCAACCGCGCAACCTGGCCAAGTCGGTCACCGTCGAGTAGCCCGCCGCCGGCGCGCCCTCCTCGCGAACGCCGCGAGATGGCCGGGCACTCCCCGCGAATGCTGAGAAGCGGTCCCTTTCTCCGCAGAGAAAGGGCGCCTTCTCCGCTTTCGGCGGGCGCGGGGGAGTCAGCGCCTACGCTGAAACCGTGATCGTGGGTATTGGGGTCGACGTCGTGGATGTCGAGCGCTTCGAGAAGACGCTGGAGCGCACCCCGGGCCTGATCGGCCGGTTGTTCACCCCCGCCGAAGCCACGCTCCCTCCCGGGTCTCTGGCTGGACGCTTCGCCGCCAAGGAGGCGCTCGCCAAGGCGCTCGGCGCGCCAGCCGGGCTCCGCTGGGTGGATGCCGAGGTGGTCAAGGATTCCGACGGCCGGCCGTTCTTCGTCGTGTCAGGCACCGTGGCCGCCCTGGTCGAGAAGCTCGGCGTGGGCATCATCCACCTGTCGATCAGTCACGACGCCGGTATCTCCTCGGCCATGGTCGTTGTCGAGGAGGCCCGGTGAGGTCCGCGCACTCGGTTGCTCAAGTCCGCGCAGCTGAGCAGGTGTTCCTCGACGCCCTACCCGAGGGTGCCCTCATGGAGCGGGCGGCCACCGGCCTGATGGTGGCGTGCGCCCGGCTGCTCAGGGCCCGGACCGGGCGGGTGTACGGCGCGCACGTCGTGCTCCTCGTGGGCTCGGGCAACAACGGCGGCGACGCCCTGGTCGCGGGCGCCCGGCTCGCCGGCCGCGGGGTTCGGGTTGAGGCGATCGTGTTGTCCGAGCAGTGCTACGCGCCCGGCTTGCGACGACTGCTCGCCGCAGGCGGCCGCGTGACGACCGACAGCGAGACGGCGCTCGCCGAAGCCGACTTGATCCTCGACGGCATCGTGGGGATCGGTGGACGTGGGGAGCTGAGACCGGAGGCCGTACGCCTGCTCGAGCAGGTCGGCGTGACGGCAGCGCTGGTCGCCGTCGACCAGCCGAGCGGTGTCGACGCTGACTCCGGAGAGGTGGCCGGTGTCGCCGTCCGAGCCGATGTCACGGTGACCTTTGGCACCGTAAAACCGGGTCTGCTCGTCGATCCGGGAGCGGCGTACGCCGGAGAGGTCGAGCTCGTCGACCTCGGCCTAGGCCCGGAGTTGGTTCCAGCCCAGATTCATGCCGTGGAGGCGGGCGATGTTCGAGCGGGCTGGCCCTGGCCGGGTCGGCGCGACGACAAGTACGCGCGCGGGGCCGTGGGGGTTTTGGCAGGATCGGCTGGGTTCCCGGGAGCCGCGGTGCTGTGCGTGGCCGGGGCGCTGCGCGCCGGGAGCGGATACGTGCGAGCGGTCGCGGACCGCGCGACCGCACCCCCCATTCACGCGGCCTGGCCCGAAGCCGTCGTCACCGAGCTGGGCGACGCGGAGTCCCTGGACGACGTGGGCCGCGTCCAAGCATGGGCACTCGGCCCAGGGCTGGGGACGGATGAACGTGCCCGTCACCTGGTGATCGCCGCGCTCGCCCAAGGGGTGCCGCTCGTGCTCGACGCGGATGCTCTGACCCAGGTGGCGACCCACCCCCAGCTGCTCCATGGTCGCGGGGCGGCCGACACCCTGTTGACCCCTCACGCCGGAGAGCTGGCCCGGCTGCTCGGCGTCGAGCGGCACGAGGTCGAGGCGCGCCGACTCAAGCACGTCCGCGCGGCGGCCGCGGCCTTCGGAGTCACGGTCCTGCTCAAGGGAGCCACCACGTTGATCGCCGTCCCTAGCGGAGAGGTTCACGTCTGCGCTGTGGGCCCGCCGGAGTCCGCAACGGCCGGCGCCGGCGACGTACTCACCGGCCTCTGCGGAGCCCTCATGGCCGCGGGTCTCCCGGCGCTGGCCGCGGGGTCTTTGGGAGCGTGGGTGCACGGTGCCGCCGCTCGATCGGCGGCCGGCGGCGGCCCGATCACGGCCAGCGACATCGCGGGTGCCGTTCCAGGGGTGCTGCGCGGCCTTCAGCGACCCTGACGTGGCAGCCAGGGTCGACGAGCGGCCACCAAGGGCGTGGGAGGATCGATCGCGATGACCGTACTCCCGCCCCGCGCTGAGGCGCGCGTTGATCTCGCCGCGATTCGCAGCAACGTCGAGACCCTTCGCCGGGCAGCGCCCAGTGCGGCGCTGCTCGCGGTCGTGAAGGCCGACGCCTACGGCCACGGACTGATCCCCTGTGCCCGAGCCGCCCGCGCGGGTGGGGCCGCTTGGTTGGGTACGGCGCTGGTCGAAGAAGCCCTGGCGCTGCGCGCGGCCGGAGATGTCCAGCCGATCCTGTCGTGGCTGCTGAATCCCGGCGATCCGTTCGACGACGCCGTCTCAGCGAGCATCGACCTGTCCGCGAGTGCCCCCTGGGTCGTCGACGCTGCGCGTGCCGCCGCCCTCTCCGTGGGCCAGACGGCGCGGCTCCATCTGAAAGTGGATACCGGGTTGGGGCGCTCGGGCGCCAGCGTCTTCGGGTGGACCGAGCTTCTCGAGTCCGCAGCCCGGGCTCGCGATGCTGGCTCGGTCGAGATCGTCGGGATCTGGTCACACTTCGCCCACGCGGACGATCCGACCCACCCGACCATCGACGCGCAGATCCAGGCGTTCGAGCAGGCTCTCTCCGTCGCCGCGGCTCACGGGGTCGAGCCAAGCCTGCGTCACCTCGCGAACTCGGCCGCCACGTTGGTACGCCCGGATGCCCACTACGACCTGGTACGTCCGGGACTCGCGGTGTACGGGCTGTCGCCCATGCCGCTGACGCATCCCGCAACCGACGTGGGACTCCGTCCAGCCATGACCTTGCTCGGTCGGGTGTCGTTGGCTAAACGCGTGGCAGCGGGTCAGGGCGTGTCCTATCTGCACCGCTACACCACCGATCGCGAGACGACCTTGGCCTTGATACCTCTGGGGTACGCCGACGGCATCCCCAGGGCGGCGACGAACGTCGGCCCGCTGCTCGTGGCCGGGCGCCGCCGCACGATTGCCGGAACGGTCTGCATGGACCAGTTCATGGTTGACGTCGGTGACGACGAGGTCTTGGCGGGTGACCCGGTCGTGCTCTTTGGGCCAGGCACCGAGGGGGAGCCAACGGTCGAGGACTGGGCCAAGGCGCTCGACACGATCAACTACGAGGTCGTGACCCGCATCGGACCCCGCGTGGTGCGGACGTATGCGGGGGAGGGGTGAGCGGCCGCGCCGGCGCCGCTGGGCTAGGACTGGGCATGTTGGCCGTTGGCGCCGCGGCCGGCTGGGTAGGTGAGCGAGCGCTGGTTCGCGGGACCTTGGGGCGTGAGGGGCCGGCACAGGCGTACGGAAGCATGCGTTCAGCGCCTCGGTCGCTCGCTCTTGAGGATGGGGTTGAGCTGTACGTCGAGATCGACGAGCCCCGCCCGGCCACGCCCTACCCGGGGCTGACCATGATCTTTGTGCACGGGTATGCCCTGAACCTGGACTGCTGGCACTTTCAGCGCAAGGCGTTCGGCGGACTCGTTCGCAGTGTCTGGTACGACCAGCGTGCGCACGGGCGATCGGGGCGCGGCGAGCAGGAGTCGCAGTCGATCGATCAGTGCGGCACGGATCTGGCCGAGGTCATCGAAGCCGTGGCCCCCGATGGCCCCGTGGTCCTGGTCGGGCACTCGATGGGTGGCATGACCATGCTCGCTTTGGCCGACCAGCGTCCGGACCTGTTCGACGACCGCGTGGTCGGGGTCGCTTTGCTGAACACTTCCTCGCGCGGGCTCGACCGCGTGCCGCTGGGCCTGCCGCTGCGCGCCGGAGGTGTGGTGCTCAAGGCTGCGCCGGCGCTCGTGTCAGCGTTGGCTCAGCGGCCCGGGCTGGTCGATCGGGGCCGACGGGCCGGCAGCGACCTGGCGTCGCTGTTCACGCGCTACTACTCCTTCGCGACTCCCGTGCCGCCCGGGTTGGTGGACTTCACCAGCTCGATGTTGGGCGCGACGCCGCTCAGCGTGATCTCCGACTTCCTCCCCGACTTCGACACCTATGACAAGCACGACGCGGCCCCAGTTCTGCAGGCCTGCGAAACGCTGATCCTGGGCTCGGAGCAAGATCTGATGACCCCGGTCACGCATACCCACGCGTTGGCCCACCAGATCCCTGGCGCACACGTCACGATCCTGGACCCCGCGGGGCACCTGGCGATGCTTGAGCACCCGGACCGGGTGAACACCGAGCTGCGGCGGTTCGTGGACGGTTCGTGGGGGCTGGCGCGCCAGCGCGGCCTCCGGTGAAGGCACCCATGGTCGGTCCCGTCTCGCTGACCTCCGCGGCCGCCATGAAGGAGATCGGGGCCTTGCTTGCGTCGGTGCTTCGGCGGGGCGACCTCGTGCTCCTGTCCGGACCGCTCGGCGCCGGCAAGACCACTCTGACCCAGGGGATCGCAGCCGGCATGGCCGTACACGGGGACGTCACGTCGCCGACCTTCGTGATCGCGCGGGTGCACCGCTCGGCCGTCGGGGGGCCGGACCTGGTGCACGTGGACGCCTACCGCCTCGCCTCGCTGGCCGAGGTGGACGACCTTGATCTGGATGCTTCCCTGTCCGAGTCGGTGACCGTGGTCGAATGGGGTGAGGGGAAGGCCGAGGCCCTGAGCGACGACCGGTTGGTCGTGGAGATCACGCGTTCACACGGCGCCGACGAGGACACCCGGACTGTGACGGTGACGGGGGTTGGGCTGCGGTGGTCGGACGGGGCATGGGCTCGAGTGGTCTCGGCCGGGCCGTAGCCTGACGAGGTGCTTGTCCTCGCCCTGGATTCCTCGACCGCTGCGATTACCGTGGCGTTGCATGACGGAACCTCGCTCCTCGTTGAGGTGAACGAACTCGGGGCGAGGGCTCACGCCGAACGTCTCACGCCCTTGATCGAGCAGGCGCTCGCCGGTGTCGGGGCAACACCCCGTGCCGTGACCGACGTCGTCGTGGGTGTTGGCCCTGGCCCATTCACGTCCTTGCGGGTCGGGCTCGTGACCGCGCATGCCTTCGCCCTGCCGGGAGGGATCCCGGTCCATGGGGTCTGTTCGCTGGACGCCCTCGCTCGCCGGGCGGTGATCGATGGCGGCTGGCGGACCGAGGCGGGGCCTGGGTTCCTCGTGGCCACGGACGCACGCCGGCGGGAGGTCTACTGGGCGACGTACGACACTGAGGGCCGCCGAACTGCCGGCCCGGGGGTGGACCGACCCGACGTCGTCCGCGGCGCTTACCCCGACCTTCCCGTGGTGGGGGAGGGCGCCGTGCTGTACCCCGAGATCCTGGGTCCCGGACACCTGCCGGTCCACCCGAGGGCCGCGGACCTGGCTGAGATCGCGATCATCTCGCTGGCCTCGGGGGCCCCCAAGCTGGCGCCCGTACCGCTCTATCTCCGTCGGCCGGATGCCGACCAGCCCGGGCATCGAAAATCGGTGCTCACGTGACGACGGCCACGCTGCGCCCGATGCGCTGGTGGGACATCGACGCGGTTCTCGACCTGGAGCGCGAGCTGTTTGCCGACCCGTGGACCGGCCCCGGCTTTTGGTCCGAGCTCGCGGGAGTCCCAGCGACGCGGACCTATCTGGTGGCGGCGGATGGCGATCGCCTTGTGGGCTACGTGGGGCTCTTCGCGTCCGGGGACGCCGCGGACATCCAGACCCTGGCGGTTCGCACCGACCAGCAGAGGCGGGGCCTAGGCGGGCAACTGCTCGAAGCCGCACTTGGCGCGGCTGCGGACCGGGGTGCCTTCTCTGTGCTGCTCGAGGTTCGGGCCGACAACGACGCAGCTCTTCGGCTCTACGAGGCAGCAGGCTTCGAGCGACTGTCGCTGCGGCGCGGGTACTACGGCTCCGGCATCGATGCCGTCGTGATGCGGAAGCGGCTGACGTGACGGCGACCAACGAACCGGTGGTGCTTGGCATCGAGACGTCCTGCGACGAGACCGGGGTCGGAATCGTTCGGGGCACGACGCTTCTGGCCGACGCCGTGGCGAGCAGCGTCGAGGAGCACGCCCGCTTCGGTGGTGTCGTGCCCGAAGTGGCCGCTCGGGCGCACCTCGAGGCCCTGGCCCCGACCATTGAGCGGGCTTGTGCTGATGCGGGTCTGAGCTTGGCCGACGTGGACGCGGTGGCCGTCACAGCCGGGCCCGGGCTCGCGGGGGCGCTGCTCGTGGGTGACGCGGGAGCCAAGGCGCTCGCGTTGGCCCTGGACCGCCCGTTGTACGGGGTCAACCACCTGGCCGCCCACGTGGCCGTCGACCAGCTCGAACACGGGCCGCTTCCCCAACCGTGTCTTGCCCTGCTGGTCTCGGGCGGGCATTCCTCGCTGCTGCTGGTCGAGGACCTGGCCAGCCGGTTCGAGCCCTTGGGACGCACCCTGGACGATGCCGCCGGGGAGGCGTTCGACAAGGTCGCCCGAGTGCTGGGGCTTCCGTTCCCCGGCGGGCCTCCGATCGACCGGGCGGCTCGCGAGGGTGATGCGACGGCGATGGCGTTTCCGCGTGGCCTGACCGGGCCTGGGGACCAGGCGGAGCATGCGTTCGACTTCAGTTTCAGCGGACTCAAGACCGCGGTTGCGCGGTGGGTGGAGTCAGCCCAGCGCGACGGGCGCTCGGTGCCGGTTGCGGACGTCGCAGCCTCGTTTCAGGAGGCTGTGGTCGATGTCTTGGTCGCCAAGACGGTCGCGGCGGCGAAGACGTACGGCGTTGAGCATGTGGTGCTCGGCGGAGGTGTGGCCGCGAACTCACGGCTGCGGGCCGTGGCTGAGCAACGGTGTGCGGACGCCAGGCTGCGACTTCGAGTCCCACGCCCGGCGTTGTGTACCGACAACGGGGCGATGGTCGCTGCCCTGGGCTCTGAGCTCGCGGGGCGCGGCATCGCGCCGAGCGCGCTGGATCACCGAACCGACTCCTCCTTACCGGTGACCAGCACCACCGTCTAGCGCGCTCAGCAGGTGCTGGCGTTGGCACTCGAGTTGACGGAGTGCTAACGCGCTGGCTACCTTTGCGTTGGCACTCTCCCCTGGGAAGTGCCAACAGCTCGGAGGGTGTCTGACCCCGCGACGGCGGGCGCCTGACGAGTTGGCACCACCCGCACCATGTCCACCATCAAACTCAATCTCATCGGAGGGCAGACCACCGTGTCGGTCTCCATCAAGCCGCTCGAGGACCGCGTCCTCGTCAAGCCGCTCGACGCCGAACAGACCACGGCGTCCGGACTTGTTATCCCGGACACCGCCAAGGAGAAGCCGCAGGAGGGCGAGGTACTCGCCGTCGGACCCGGTCGCTTCGAGGAGGGCCAGCGCCTGCCGCTGGACGTGAGCGTCGGCGACAAGGTCGTTTACAGCAAGTACGGCGGTACCGAGGTCAAGTACGACGGCGAGGAGTACCTCATCCTTTCCGCTCGTGACCTGCTGGCCGTCGTCGTCAGCTAGACCAGTTCTCGCTGACCAGACGTTCGACTGATTGCACGATCCGTTTCACCTCAGCCTCCGCCCCGGCGACCCCACCCCTTTCACAGGCCGGGTCCCGGGGCGGTAGGCGTCAGAAAGGAAACCAAGGAACCCCATGGCCAAGATCTTGCAGTTCGACGAGGAAGCCCGGCGCAGTCTCGAGCGCGGTGTCAACGCTCTCGCTGACACCGTCAAGGTGACCATCGGCCCCAAGGGCCGCAACGTCGTCATCGACAAGAAGTTCGGCGCTCCGACCATCACCAACGACGGGGTGACCATCGCTCGGGAGATCGAGCTCGATGACCCCACCGAGAACCTCGGCGCCCAGCTGGCCAAGGAGGTCGCCACCAAGACCAACGATGTGGCTGGCGATGGCACCACCACCGCGACCGTTCTCGCTCAGGCCATGGTGCGCGAGGGTCTGCGCAATGTGGCCGCCGGTGCCGCGCCCATGGATCTCAAGCAGGGCATCAACGCCGCCGTTGCTGCGATCAACGCGGAGCTGCTTCGTTCAGCCCGCGAGATCGACGGCAAGGATGACATCGCGAAGGTTGCGGCGATCTCGGCCCAAAGCCAGGAGATCGGCGACGACATCGCGGAGGCGTTCGACAAGGTCGGCAAGGACGGTGTGATCACCGTCGAGGAGTCCAATACCGCCGGGACCGAGCTCGACTTCACCGAGGGGCTGCAGTTCGACAAGGGCTACCTCAGCCCCTACTTCGTCACCGACTCCGAGCGCATGGAGGCCGTCCTCGACGACGCTCTGGTGCTGCTCCACCAGGGCAAGATCAGCGCGGTCTCCGATCTCCTCCCGCTGCTGGAGAAGGTTTCGCAGGCGGCCAAGCCGCTGCTGATCGTTGCCGAAGACGTGGACGGCGAGGCGCTGTCCACCTTGGTGGTCAACAAGATCCGTGGTTTGTTCACCTCCGTCGCTGTCAAGGCGCCCGGATTCGGTGACCGACGCAAGGCCATGCTCGAAGACATGGCCGTGCTTACCGGTGCTCAGGTAGTGGCCCCCGAGGTTGGCCTCAAGCTCGATCAGGTTGGACTCGAAGTGCTGGGCACGGCCCGTCGGATCGTGGTCACGAAGGATGACACGACCGTCGTCGATGGTGGCGGTACGTCTGAGGCAGTCGTCGAACGGATCGCCCAGCTCCGCGCCGAGATTGAGCGCACCGACTCCGACTGGGATCGCGAAAAGCTGCAGGAGCGGCTGGCGAAACTGGCGGGCGGCGTCTGCGTCATCAAGGTCGGGGCCCACACCGAGGTCGAGCTCAAGGAGAAGAAGCACCGCATCGAAGATGCAGTGTCGGCGACTCGCGCCGCGATCGAGGAGGGCATCATCGCCGGTGGCGGTGCCGCCCTCGTCCATGCCGCTTCGGTGCTCGACGGGCAACTCGGCCTCGAGGGTGACCAGGCCACGGGCGTGGACATCGTTCGCCGTTCGGTCGACGAGCCGCTTCGGTGGATCGCGGAGAACGCTGGCCTCGAAGGCTATGTGGTCGTCGCGAAGGTTCGGGCCCTCGAAAGTGGGCACGGGCTCAACGCGGCCAACGGCGTGTATGGCGATCTGATCGCCGATGGCGTGGTCGACCCGGTCAAGGTCACCCGCTCAGCGTTGGAGAACGCGGCGTCGATCGCTGGCATGCTCCTGACGACCGAGACGATCGTCGTGGAGAAGAAGGAGAATGACCCCGAAGACAGCGGCCACGGGCACTCGCACGGCCCCGGTGGCCACAGCCACTAGCTCCTCGTAAGGAACACGAGTTCTTCGCTAGAAACGGAAGGGCCCTTCGGACCGTGAGGTCCGAAGGGCCCTTCCGTCCTTGGAGGGGGGTGGTGCGCGTCGGTTAGGACGCTGGAGCCAGCCTTCGATCGGCTGCGTACAGGGCTTCGCGCTCGTCTTCGCTCATTCCGCCCCAGACGCCGTACGGCTCCCGAACGGTCAGCGCGTGCGCCGCGCATTGCATGAGAACCGGGCAGGTCGCGCAGATGGCCTTGGCGCTGGCCTCGCGCTGGGCGCGAGATGCGCCACGCTCGCCGTCGGGGTGGAAAAACACGGCGGTGTCGACCCCACGGCAGGCCCCATCGATCTGCCAGTCCCAGAGGTCCGCGTTCGGGCCTGGGAGGCGGGTGATGTCGGCCATGGCTACTCCTCGGTGGGGGTCGATGACGGCAAGACTAGTATCGCTTCATAAGTTGGTCAAGTGGCAACGATGAACAAGTAATGAGTAAGTAAGCTGGATGCGTGGGCATGGTGCTCAATGTGCGTCATTGCCCTCTCGGCGCGACAATCGGTGGGTGTCTCAACCGATGCCAGCCGACGAGGTGAGCGCGCGCGAGGTGTCCCTGACTGTGGGTGCGCTCGCTCGTCGTCTCGGAGTGGCCGCCGCGACGCTGCGAACCTGGGATCGCCGGTACGGATTGGGCCCTGGCGAGCATCGGCCCGGGTCCAATCGTCGGTATCGACCCGACGACGTAGCCCGGCTGGAGATCATGCGGCGACTCACCTGCGACGGAGTAGCCCCCGCTGAAGCGGCGCGGGTCGCGCTCCTTGGCGGCGAGCCAACGGCCCACCAGTCGCCCGCCACGACCGAGCGGCCAGCGGTGCGCCCGCTTGAGCCGATGCGTGGCCAACAGGAGCAGGTCCGAGGCCTGCTTCGGGCCGCAACCACACTGGACTCGGCCTCGGTCCGGCACCTCGTGGAGCGGAGCCTGCTGACGCGGGGGGTGACGGCGACGTGGGACTCCTTGCTCGTGCCCACCCTGACCGCCGTGGGCGATCGGTGGGAGACCTCAGGCGCCGGCGTTGAGGTCGAGCACCTCTTGTCGGAGGCCATCCGTGAGTCCCTCGCTTCCTCGGTCAGTCGGCCCATTCAGCCCATCAACGCGCGCCCGGTTCTGCTGGCCTCGGCCCAGGATGAGCTGCATGCCCTTCCGTTGCATGCGGTGGCGGCAGCCTTGGCTGAGCGCCAGGTCGAGGCTCGACTGCTCGGGGCGCGCGTTCCTCGGGAAGCGTTGGTCGCGGCGGTGCGGCGAAGCGGGCCAGCTGCCGTGTTCCTGTGGGCCCAGGTGCCCGCCACGGGAAGCACCGACGACCTTGCCGACCTGCTCGGCGTGCGCCCGGCCCCGGCGCTGCTTCTTGGGGGCGGTGGGTGGTCCGATCCGATCCCGCCACCAGCCGAGCGCGTCGGCGACCTGACGGAAGCGGTCATGTTCGTCCTGCGGGCCGTGGGCGGCTAGCTGCGCTTCTTCGGATAGCCTGCGCCCCAACTGGCCCCAACCGGCGCTGGCCTGGGGATAGGGGAGGGTCGTGGACGACGAACTCACTGCCCTGCTGGCCTCAGGGGAGCGGGCGGCCTTTCATGGCCGCCCGGCCGCCGGCGTAGCCCCGCTACAGAAAGCGGTGGAGCTGGCACGTTCGACCGAGCGCGAGGCCGAGGCCATGGCGGCTGCCTGGATGCTCGGGGTCTCGTTAAGCTCCGCGGGGCGCTACGGAAGTGCCTTGGCCGTCCTTGAGCCGGTGGCTGGTCACGGCAAGGGTCAGCCGCCCGACCGCATGCTGTTCGCCGCGCTGTCGTCGGCCACGATCGGCAGCGTGCACCGGCAGTTGGGTCGGCACGAGGTCGCCCGCTCTCACGACGAGCGGGCTTTGGACTTGGCGGGGGGTTCGGCTGAGGCGGCCTTCGACGCCCACCTTGGGCTGGCCACCGATGCTATTGGCCTCGATGATGCGGCCGTGGCTCGCACCGAGATGGACCGCGCGGCCGCCCTGGTCGAGGACCGGCGTGATTGGTGGCGGCAACGGGTACGGCTGCGGTGGGTGCGCGCCGAATTGGCCCTGCTCACCGGTTCGGCCGCCGCGGCCTTGGAGGCCGCGGACTCGGCAGTGACGGTGGCGGAAGGGGCCGGGGCACCCAGGCACGTAGCCAAGAGCCTGCTGTTCCAAGGGGTGGCTGAGGTCCAGGGCGGAGACGTTGCTCAGGCGACGTCGACCCTGCGCCGGGCCGCCACCTTGGCCGAGTCGTTGGGGACCCTCCCTCTGCTGTGGCCGTCGCGGGCCATGCTCGGCGCCCTGTTAGAGCCCACTGATGAAGCCGACAGCGCGCGCTGCCTGGCGTCGGCCCGAAATGCGGTGCTACAGATCGCGGATGATCTCCCCGAGGCGCTGCGTGAGGAGTGGCTGGCTCGTCCCGACGTAGCCCAGTTGCTCGGCGGCTGAACCAAGCAGCGCGAACCCGCTTCGGTCACCCGTTCGCGTTTGGCGCTTACGTATTCGGCCGATCGTGCCGAGAACCCTGATGTGACCACGGTGTGCGTCTGTGACGACTCCCCCTTGGCCCGGGAAGCTTTGCGCCGGGCCGTCGCGACGCTGCCCGGGGTTACTCGGGTCACCGGGGCGGGCAGCGGCGAGGAGATCTTGGCGCGCTACGGCAAGGAGCGCCCCGACCTTGTCCTGCTCGACGTCCGGATGCCCGGACTCGGAGGAGTCGAAGCCGTACGCCGACTGGTCGCGACGCACCCCGACGCCTCAGTGCTGATGCTGACCTTGGCCGAAGACACCGACGGTGTGGCGCGAGCCGTTGCCGCAGGGGCCAGAGGATATGTGCGAAAGGACGCCACGCGGGAGGAGTTGGCCGCGACCGTCGGCCATGCCTTGGCCGAAGCGGGAGAACGGGAACCCCTGGTGGCCCGACCACGGCCGACCACTGCGGGCGTGCCCCCGGCGCTGACCGAACGCGAACTGCAGGTCTTGTCCGGTATGTCCCGTGGACGCTCCAATGCCGAGATCGGACGCGAGCTCTACCTGTCGGAGGACACCGTCAAGACCCACGCCCGTCGGCTGTTTCGGAAACTGGGTGCCTCGGACCGTGCCCACGCCGTGGCCATGGGCTTCCGGTGGGGTTTCGTCCGCTGACCCATCGATCGGGGCAAGAACGGGTCGCCCGAACGGCGGTGAAACTTCTTGTTCTGACGGGCTCTGGTGGGTCGATAGACTCCGGCCATGACGGACGCGTTGGATTCTTCCGGTGCCGCCATCCCCTTGGGACTGACCTTCGATGACGTGCTCCTGTTGCCGGGGGAGACCGACGTCATCCCCTCCGAGGTCGACACCACCACACGTCTGACGCGGGAGATCTCGGCCCGAATTCCGCTCGTGTCGGCCGCGATGGACACGGTCACCGAGGCGCGCATGGCCATCGCCATGGCGCGTCAAGGGGGCCTCGGGGTCCTCCACCGCAACCTGTCGATCGAGGACCAGGCCTACCAGGTCGACCTGGTGAAGCGGACGCAGACCGGGATGATCTCCAACCCGATCACGATCCATCCCAAGGCGAGTCTTGAAGAGTTGGATGAGCGCTGCGGCCAGTACCGCGTGTCGGGCCTGCCCGTCGTCGACCAGGATCAGGTGCTGCTGGGCATCGTCACCAACCGCGACTTGCGTTTCACCCCGGTCGCCGAATGGTCCACCACCTTGGTCAGTGATGTCATGACCCCGATGCCGCTCATCACTGGGCATGACGGGATCGAGCGGGACGAGGCCACGCTGCTGCTGCGCCGTCACAAGAGGGAACGGCTGCCGATCATCGATGATGCCGGTCGCCTCACTGGTCTGATCACGGTCAAGGATTTTGTGAAGTCCGAGCAGTTCCCCAACGCCAGCAAGGACGGGGACGGACGGCTGATGGTGGCCGCCGCTATCGGCTACTTCGGGGATGCCTGGGAGCGTGCCACGACGCTGGTCGAGTCAGGAGTCGACATCCTGGTCGCCGACACGGCCCACGGCCACGTCCGGTTGCTCCTGGATGTGGTCGGACGACTGAAGACCGATCCGGCCACGAGGCACGTTCAGGTCATCGGAGGCAACGTCGCAACGCGCGCCGGCGCCCAAGCATTCGTCGACGCCGGCGCCGACGCGGTGAAGGTCGGCGTCGGCCCTGGGTCGATCTGCACGACGCGGGTGGTCACCGGGGTCGGAGCTCCTCAAATCACGGCCGTGCGTGAAGCATCGCTCGCCTGTCGCCCGGCCGGAGTGCCGGTGATCGCCGACGGCGGGCTGCAGTACTCCGGAGACATCGCTAAGGCCCTGGTGGCCGGCGCCGACTCGGTCATGGTCGGATCGATGTTGGCCGGGTGCGACGAAAGCCCGGGCGAGGTCGTCTTCGTCAACGGCAAGCAATACAAGTCCTATCGAGGGATGGGCTCACTGGGCGCGATGTCCTCGCGAGGAAAGAAGTCCTACTCCAAGGACCGCTATTTCCAGGCGGAGGTCGAGGCGGACGACAAAATCATCCCCGAGGGCGTCGAGGGGCGGGTCGCCTACCGCGGGCCGTTGTCGGCGGTCGCTCATCAACTTGTGGGCGGGCTTCGCCAGTCCATGTTCTATGTCGGTGCCCGCACGATTCCCGAGTTGCAGGACAGGGGTCGCTTTATCCGGATCACCGCGGCAAGCCTCCAGGAGAGCCACCCGCATGACATCCAGATGATCGCTGAAGCACCCAACTACGAGGCGCGCTGATGGCGGAGATCGAGATCGGACGCGGGAAGCGGGGTCGGGAGGCTTACGCGTTCGACGACATCGCGATCGTCCCCAGCCGCCGTACCCGCGATCCAAAGGAGGTCTCGATCGCCTGGCAGATCGACGCCTACCGCATCGAGCTGCCGATGCTGGCCGCGCCCATGGATTCGGTGGTCTCCCCAGCGACGGCGATCGAAATCGGCCGGCTCGGAGGCATCGGGGTGCTCAACCTCGAGGGGCTGTGGACTCGGTATGAGGATCCCGAGCCGCTGCTCGAGGAGATCGCTGAGCTGCCCGTCGAACGGGTCACCGGCCGGATGCAGGAGTTGTACGCGGAGCCGATTCAACCCGATCTCGTCACCGCACGGATCTCCGAAGTGCGGGCCGCCGGGGTCACGACCGTGGCCTCGCTGTCCCCGGGGCGAACCGCTCAATTGTGGAAGCCGGTCGTGGATGCGGGCGTTGACATCTTCATCATTCGCGGCACCACGGTTTCGGCGGAGCACGTGTCTGGTGAGTCAGAACCGTTGAACCTCAAGCAGTTCATCTACGAGTTGGATGTCCCAGTCGTCGTCGGTGGCTGCGCGACGTACACGGCGGCCCTGCACTTGATGCGTACGGGAGCTGCGGGTGTCCTGGTCGGATTCGGAGGAGGCGCTGCGCACACCACGCGCGACGTGTTGGGGGTGCGGGTGCCCATGGCTTCCGCCGTCGCCGACGTCGCCGCGGCACGTCGGGACTATCTCGACGAGTCGGGCGGCCGCTACGTGCATGTCATCGCCGACGGGGGAGTGGGGCGCTCGGGCGACATCGCCAAGGCGGTCGCCTGCGGGGCGGACGCGGTCATGATGGGTTCGCCGCTGGCGCGGGCCAACGAGGCCCCGGGCCGCGGGTGGCACTGGGGCTCTGAGGCCCATCACCCCCAACTGCCGCGCGGCGAGCGGGTGCGCGTGGGCACCTTGGGCACGCTCGAAGAGATCCTGCTCGGCCCGGCTCGGACACCGGACGGCTCGATGAACTTGTTCGGAGCTCTCCGGCGCGCCATGGCCACGACGGGCTACTCCGATCTCAAGGAGTTCCAGCGAGTCGAGGTCACGGTGACCCCAACCGTTCCCTGACCTAGTCCTGCTGCATGGCCCAAGTGTCCGAATGCAGCCGCCTGCGGTTGGATCCGCGACCCGTTTCGGACACTTCTGCGGGGAGCCGGCTCGGGACCACCACCACCCGGCTAGCGCCCCTGGGGGCTGCGGGTGCTGTGGGTGTCGTCGGTGTCGTCGGTCCAGGAGCGCCAGAGCTCGGCGTAGGCGCCACCGGCCGCGACCAGATGATCGTGTGACCCGTACTCGCTGACCTTCCCATCCTCCACGACCGCGACCACATCGGCGTCGTGCGCGGTATGCAGCCGGTGCGCGATGGCAACGACGGTACGGCCGTCGAGCACAGCGGCCAGCGATCGCTCAAGGTGCCGCGCGGCCCTGGGGTCGAGCAGCGAGGTGGCCTCGTCCAGCACCAGGGTGTGCGGATTGGCCAACACCAGGCGAGCGAGAGCGATCTGTTGGGCCTGGGCGGGAGTCAGCTTCCGGGCGCCACCCCCCACCGCCGTATCCAGGCCTTCCGGGAGGGCCTCGGCCCATTCCCGCGCGTCGACCGCGGACAAGGCGTCCAGCAGGGCCTCGTCGTCGGCCGTGGGGCGGGCCAGTCGTAGGTTGTCGCGCAGTGACCCGACGAAGACGTGGTGCTCCTGGGTGACGAGCGCGACATGCTTGCGCACGGTCTCCACGGGGAGCAGAGACAGCGCAACTCCGCCCATGTCGACGCGCCCGGTGCGCGGCCCGTGGATGCCGGCCAGCAGCCGGCCCAACGTCGACTTCCCCGCCCCGGAGGGGCCGACGATGGCGATGCGCGTTCCCGGCTCGACATCAAGGTCGACGCCGTGCAGGACATCCCTGCCCTCGCGGTAGGCGAAGCGCACGTCCCGCGCTTGGATCTCTTCCGAGCCCGGCTCGGTGTTCCAATCGACCTCAGGGTCAGGGATCTCATGAACGCCGACCAACCGGGCCAAGGACGCCTGGCCGCTCTGCAGCTCATCCAGCCAGGACAGCAGGATGTCGATGGGCTCGACGAGCATCTGCGTGTAGAGGACGGACGCGGTCACCTGGGCCAAACTCACCGTGCCCTGCGCATAGAAGACTCCGCCCAAGAACAGAACTCCCGCGGTGGGCAGGAAGTAGGCGACCTCGATGGTCGGGAAGTAGCGCATGCGAAGCCACAGGGTGTAGCGCTCCCAGCTCACCCAGCGAGCAACCCGCTGGTCGGTCAGATGAACCCGCTCATCGCCCAACCGGTAGGCCTCGACCGTGCGGCCGCCGTCCACGGTCTCGGCCACGGCCGCGTTGACCATGGTGTAGGTCGCGGTCTCGGCCCGATAGGCGAGGGGAGCTCGCTTGAAATACCACCGGGACACGATGACGATCGGAGGCACGGCCAGCAGCCACGCCACAGCCATCGGCGGCGCGGTGACGACGAGCGCAGCGCCGACCAGCACGGCGGTCACGGCCGCGATGGTCATCTCCGGCACGGCCATGCGGACCGCCCAGGCCAACCGATCCACATCGGTCGTCGCACGACTGACCAGGTCACCGGTACCGGCTCGTTCGACCACACCTAAGGGCAGGCCAACTGCTCGCTTGATCAGGTCTCCACGCAGGTCCGCCAGGATCCACTCGCCGAGGATGGCCGCCCGCAGCCGCGCCCAGCGGGTAAAGATCGTCTGCACGATGAGGGCGATCAAGAAGATCCCGGTCAGGACGTTGATCTGTTGCGACGTAATCCCTTCGCCGACCCCCTGGACGACCTGGCCGAGGACCTGAGGTCCGACCAACGCCGCGAGCGCCGCCACCGAGTTGAGGACCACCACGGCGGCGAACGTGCCCCGGTGGCGTCGAAGCAGGCCAGCCACGTGCGTGCGTACGGCCTTCGGTCCGGCCACGGGCAACTGACTGTTCTGTCGTAGGACCGCGTCGTAGCTCTCCGGGGTCCTCATCGGGAACTGCCCACGTCGGAGGGCGCCGGCTCGAGGTCAGGCTCTTCTTCACGCAGCACGACCGCTCGGTAGTACGCGTCGGTGCGCAACAGCTCGCGATGCGAGCCGGTGGCCGTCACCACCCCATCCCTGACGAGCGACACCGTGTCGGCGTGGTCCAGCAGCAGCGGGCTCGTGGTGGCGATGACCGTGGCCAGCCCTTCGCGACTGTGGTCGAATCGTTGGGCGATCCGGACCTCGGTGTGCGCATCCACCGCGGACGTCGGCTCATCGAGCAGCAGGAACTCGGGGTCAGCCACCAGCGATCGAGCCAGGGCCAACCGCTGCCGCTGGCCGCCGGACAGGGTTCGTCCGCGCTCGGGCAACTCGGAGTCCAGACCGTCGGGTAGACCTTCGACGATCTCGTCTGCATCGGCGGCCGTCAGCGCCGCGGCAGCGGTCACGCGTGCCGTAGATGGCACGTCCAAGAACTCCCTGAGACTCCCCGCGAAGATGATCGGGTCCTTGTCCTGCAGCAAGATGCGGCGTCGGAGGACCGCCTTCGGCAGGGCGTCCAAGGGCGTCCCGGTCAAGGTGACCCGGCTGGGCAGGTACCCGGCCATCCGTTCGAGGATCGCCGTGGCCTCATGTGGCTCGGCGGAGACCAGCGCGGTGATCTGACCGAGCTTGATGTGTAGGTCGCTGTCGGGGTCTACGAGGTCGCCCGGACCCGGTTCCGTCGCGGGATCGATGGCTTCTGGGTACTCGTGCAGGAGCGAAAGCACCGCGATGACCCGGCGCGCAGCGACCCGCGCAGACGTCCACTTGTGTGCGGTCTCCGCGGCCGTCCGGAGCGGGAGGACCAGGAAGGCCGCAAACCCGTAGAACGTGACCAATTGCCCAGGGGACAGCTCCCCGGTGCGCGCGAGTTGTGCGCCCAGCCACGTCACGGCCACGAGGAAGACCCCGGGCAGGGCGACCTGCAGCGCATCCAGCATCGACCGGATCTGGGCGGTGCTCACGGCGGCCTGCCGCACTTCGATGGACTTGGCGTTGAATCGGCTGAGGAACAATTCCTCGCCGCCGATCCCGCGCAGGACCCGCAGTCCCGCAACCGTGTCGGCGGCCAGCTCGGTGGTCTCACCGAAGCGCGCCCGCTGGGCGCTTTCTCGGCGTTCCAGCGGGCGCACCAGCGGCAGGATCGCCAGGGCTGTGAGGGGTACCCCGATGACGACTGCGGCGCCGAGCGTCGGTGACACCACGACCATGACGGCCGCGACAACCAGATACGACACGACGGCGCCGGCCATCCGTGCCGTCACGTCGAAGGCGCTCCCGATCCGTTCCACGTCGCTAGCGCTGACGGCGACGACCTCGCCGGTCGCCACCTGTTTGGGGAGATCACCGCCGAGGTCGGCAGCCTGGCGGGCGACCAGTTGCTGGATACGAGAAGCCGCTCCGATCCAGTTGGCGACGGCCATCTGGTGTCGAAGCATGCCTGAACCAGCGGAGATCAGGCCCAGCGCGAGAACCACCGCAGACCACACGGCGACACCCTGCATGTCGTCGTTGGAGATCGCGGTGATCCCGCGGCCGAGTCCGATGGGTACGGCAGCGGCAGCGAGCATCCAGACGATGCCCCAGATGATCCCGCGGGCCAGGGTGCGCCACTGCTGTCGGGCAATCCACGAAAGAAACGGCCAAATTCCTGAGAGATCAGGGGTCCCCGGGTCCTCCCGGGGGAGGTTGTTCAGCAGACGCATGGCTTGCGTCACGGTACGCGGGGGAACCCCCAACCCGCCAACGGGTTTCTGCTCCACTGCCGGGTTCCCTCAGTGGCGGTGCACGGCGTCCCCCGTTTGTACCCGCCACAGAGCTGCGTAGAGCCCGCCGCGGTGTACCAACTCATCGTGGGTTCCGGCCTCGGCCACGGATCCGCGTTCGAGCACCCAGATCCGGTCCGCGTCGCGGACGGTGGACAATCGGTGGGCGATCACCAGGACCGTTCGCCCCTGACCCACTCGGTCCAACGAGCGCTGGATGGCTGCCTCGGTCTCGTTGTCCACAGCGGACGTCGCCTCATCCAGAAGCAGCACCGCGGGATCGCGCAGGATCGCGCGCGCGATGGACAGGCGCTGTCGTTGCCCGCCGGACAACTTGACCCCGCGCTCGCCGACGACCGTGTCGTAGCCCTGCGGCAACTCGCGGACAAACGCGTCCGCTTCTGCTTGTTGACTGGCCCGGATGATCTCGACTTCGGTGGCATCCGGTCGGCCGTACGCGATGTTGTCACGGACGCTGCCGTGGAACAGGAAAACGTCTTGGGCCACGTAGCCCAAAACGTCGCGCAAGGCGCCGTAGCGCAACCCCTGGACGTCTTGGCCATCCACGAGAACGCTGCCGGATCTCGGGTCGTGGAAACGCAGCAGCAATCGGACGAGAGTCGACTTCCCGGCGCCCGTGGAACCCACAATGGCGTGGGTTTGGCCCGCCGGCACGACCAAGTTGATCTCGCGCAGGACGTCTGGTCCGTCTGCGTATCCGAAGCTCACCCCGCGCAGCGCGATCTCTCCGCGCACCGGCCCGCTGAAGTCGAGCGAGCCCGGCTGCATGACGGGCTGGACGTCGAGCAGATCCAGGATGCGGCGCGCCGAAGCCATGCCCCGCTGGTAGAGGTCGAGAGTTTGCCCCAATTCGGTCAGCGGCCACAGCAGGCGCTGGGTCATGAACACCAGCACCGAGTAGATGCCGACCTCCACCGCCCCGTTGATGGTCAACCAGCCGCCGATGAGCAGCGTGGCGGTGAACCCGACGAGGATGGCCATGCGGATGATCGGAACGAACGCCGAGGAGAGGCGGATGGCCTGGTTGTTGGCCTCCCGGTAGTCCACCGACGCGTCCTCGACGCGCCTCGCCTCGCGTTCTTCGGCCCCGAAGGCCTTGATGGTGGTGATCCCCCCGAGATTGGTCGCGAGGGTGGCCGACAACTCACCAACCTTGTCCCTGACGGTGGTGTAAAGCGGCTCGAGTCGGCGTTGGTAGCGCAGCGACATGATCACGATCACCGGGATCGGCATGAAGGCCACCACGGCCATCTGCCAGGACACGGCGAAAAACACGAATCCGACGATCACGATGTTCCAGAACAGCGCGATGATCACCTGAGCCCCGGTATCCAGGAAGCGCTCCAACTGGTTGACGTCGTCGTTCAGAACGCTCAGCAGTCCGCCGCTGGTCGTGTCCTCGAACCAACTCACCTCGAGTTGCTGCAGGTGCGCGTACGTCTCCGTGCGCAGGTCGTGCTCCACGGACTGGGCCAGTCGCCGCCACCCGGTGACCGCCCAGTAGTCGGTGATCGACTCGATGATCCACACGAAGACGTTGATGACGGCCAAAATGATCAGCTGCGTGAAGGTGCTGTCGACCCCGAACGCGTTCGACACGAACGAGTCCTGGCCGCGCACGATGACGTCTACTGCGGCCCCGATCAGTAGCTCGGGGAAGATGTCCGCGATCTTGTTGACGGTGGTCCACACAATCGCCTTGATGACGCGCCAGTGGTAGCGGCGCCCGTACTCCCACAGCCGCGTGAGCGGGTGGTCGGTTGCTCGCGTCTTGGTCTTTGGGGGTTCGCGGCGATCGAGCAGTGAAGGTGTGGTCACGAGCGCTCAGGGTAGGCGCCCGCCCCGGATACCCTGGCACGGTGAGTGATGCGCCGGTCCGTCCAGTCCTCGTCGTCGATTTCGGCGCCCAATACGCCCAGCTGATTGCTCGACGGGTGCGCGAGGCGCGGGTCTTCAGCGAGGTGGTCCCCTCGACGACCTCGGTCGATGACCTCATCGCGCGGCGGCCGCTCGCCGTGATCTTGTCCGGTGGCCCGTCGTCGGTCTACGCCGAGGGCGCGCCGTCGGTCGATCCAGAACTCTTCGACGCGGACGTGCCGGTCTTCGGCATCTGTTACGGACACCAGGCGATGGCCGTGGCCCTGGGCGGCACCGTGGAGAAGACCGGCCTGTCCGAGTTCGGGCCTACTGGCCTCACGGTGACCGATCCTGCCTCCACGCTCTTCGAAGGATTGCCCACCGCGCAGACCGTGTGGATGTCTCACGGCGACTCGGTTTCCGCGGCGCCTGCGGGATTTGCGGTCTCGGCGACCAGCCAGGGGGCGGCCGTGGCGGCTTTCGAGGACCTGGCCCGGCGCTTCGCTGGCGTTCAGTTCCATCCGGAGGTCTTGCACACGGCCCACGGTCAGCAGGTTCTCGAGCATTTTCTGTACGACATTGCTGGCATCTCACCCACGTGGACTCCGGCCAGCATCGTCGAGGAGCAGGTCGAACGGATCCGCGGGCAGGTCGGTGGCAAACGGGTGATCTGCGGGTTGTCCGGCGGCGTGGACTCTGCGGTTGCGGCGGCGCTTGTGCACCGGGCCGTCGGTGACCAACTCACCTGCGTCTTCGTGGACCATGGTCTGCTCCGCAAGGGCGAGGCCGAACAGGTCGAGCAGGATTACGTCGCCGCGACCGGGATCAGGCTGAAGGTGGTCGACGCCCAGCAGCGCTTCCTGGCCGATCTATCCGGTGTCGTCGATCCCGAGGACAAGCGCAAGGCGATCGGTCGGGCGTTCATTCGGGTGTTCGAGCAGGCCGCGCGCGAGGTCGTGGCTGAGGCTGGGCAGGCGGGGGAGACCGTCGACTTCCTCGTGCAGGGGACGTTGTATCCGGACGTCGTCGAGTCGGGAGGCGGCACGGGCACGGCCAACATCAAGAGCCACCACAACGTGGGCGGGCTCCCCGACGATCTGGAGTTCTCCCTGGTCGAGCCGCTGCGCGCGCTCTTCAAGGATGAGGTTCGTGCGGTCGGTCTCGAACTTGGACTCCCGGAGGCCATCGTCTGGCGGCAGCCCTTCCCAGGCCCTGGACTCGGGATCCGGATTATCGGTGAGGTCACGGCGGAGCGCCTGGACGTGCTCCGTGAGGCGGACGCCATTGCTCGCGAGGAGCTGTCTGCGGCCGGGCTCGATCGCGACATCTGGCAATGCCCCGTGGTTCTGCTCGCGGACGTGCGTTCGGTCGGAGTGCAGGGGGACGGCCGGACGTACGGACATCCGGTGGTCCTTCGCCCCGTCTCCTCCGAAGACGCGATGACCGCCGACTGGTCGCGCATTCCCTACGAGGTGCTGGCCAGGATCTCCACCCGGATCACCAACGAGGTCCGTGAGGTCAACCGGGTGGTGCTGGACGTCACGAGCAAACCACCCGGCACCATCGAGTGGGAGTAGGCCTACGCGTTAGCCCCCTGGCGGCCGGTACTCGATGTCTTTGGCCTTCGCCGCGATGGCGTCCATCTCCTCGGCCGTGACCAGCGGGGTCGTGCAGATGTTGACTGCGCCCGAAAGAGCGACTTTGGCCGAGATCGCGCCGGCAGAGATCGCGTCTGGAAGATCGACGATCAGATAGACGTCGGTCTCGCCGAACGCCCAGTACAGGCTTTCGAGCGTTCCACCGGTGCTCTCGGCGACCATCTGGATGGCCTTGGCCCGGGCGCTTCCGCCTTCGCGCATCAGGCCCTCGATGCCCGGCTTGTTGTAGGTGGCGGTGAACAGGAACTTCGGCATGGGAGTCACTCCCCTCGCCCGCGCGCCCCCAACCGGTCGCTGCGGGCGGAGGCGGGACTTGACCACCTTCCTGCGTCCGCCGCGAGGCGTCAAGGCTTCCATCGTCGTGCGAGGCTGAGGTCATGGGATTCCTCGAGGAACTGGCCGACTCGCGCAACATGGTGCCGTTCGTCCCCCCGGCGAACGGGAGATGCTCAATGCGTGGCTGGAAGCCCACTGCGCCACCTGCGGGGCCGGACGGAATGGCTCGCCCATCTCGCTGCGTTGGGTCCTTGTGCACATGATCGAGGAGTACGCCCGCCACAACGGCCACGCGGACCTTGTCCGGGAACGGATCGATGGGGCGGTCGGCGAATGAGCCGGCGGGTCTGTCGACTGATCGGCGTTTACCACGCGGACGGCGGAGTCCGCGGCGAGTTGACGTACGTTCTCGGGTCGATGCTCGGTAGGACGCACTGCTCGCTGTGCGACATCACGCACAGCCACCTTCGGCGACGCAAGGCTTGGGACGAGATGGCTGACCAGCTCGGCGTGCCGTTCGAGCTGGTCCATCTGAACGAGCGCGATCATGCGTTGGAGACCTTCACGGGGCCACGGACCCCAACCGTCGTCGCTGAAGTCGATGAGGACGGCGAACGGAGCTTGGTCGAGCTGGTCGATGCGGCGACGCTGAACTCACTGGGCGGTGAGGTCTCGGCGTTCCACGCGGCCCTGGCCGAGGCTTTGGCCCGGGAGGACCTGAGCCTGACGGCCTGACCGGGCCAGCACCTCAGGAATCTCCCTAGGATCAACGGGGTGAGGACTCGAGACGACGTTCGCTGGAGAGCGTTGGTGGACGCGGTCATCGCTGTGAACGCCGACCTCGACCTCGACATCGTCCTTCGAAAGATCGTCGCCGCCGCGTGCGCGGTGTCCGGCGCCCGCTACGGCGCCCTCGGAGTCCTGTCCCCGCGCAGCGGACACGTGAGCCAGTTCGTCACTCATGGGCTTACCGACCAGCAAGTGGCCTCCATCGGCGCGTATCCCCAGGGTCTCGGAGTCCTCGGCGTTCTCATCGATGATCCGCAGCCGCTTCGACTCGATCACCTCGCCGAACACGCGGCTTCCATCGGCTTCCCAGCCGGCCATCCACCGATGGATTCCTTCCTGGGCGTTCCGGTGCGCGTGGGCGGACGGATCTACGGCAACCTCTACCTGACCGACAAGCAGGGGGCAGCCAGTTTCGATGCTGCCGACCAGGAACTGGTCGTCGCGTTGGCCGCCGCTGCCGGACTCGCCGTTCAAAAGGCGGAGCTGTTCGCTTCCAGTCAGCGCCGGGAACGTTGGCTCGCCGCAGCCGCCGAAATCACGACGGCCTTCTTGGCCGAGACCCCGCGGCCGCAAGCGCTTCGCCTGCTAGCTGCCCGGGCGCGCGAGGTCTCCGACGCCGACATCGCGGCGATTCTGCTCGGCCGATCCGAGGACCTTGTGGTGGAGGTGGTCGACGTCGGGCAGGGGGCCATGCTCGACGCTCACCACACCGGTTGGTTGCCCGGGGACACCGTCGATGTTCGCGGTCCACTGGCCTCGGTCATGGACGGTGGATCGGCCCGGCTCGTGTCTGCCGCGGAGTGGGGCGCCGAACTCGGTCTGGCCGAGACGCTGTTGGCTCCGATGGTGTCCGTGGCTGGGGTTGCTGGGGTGCTCATCTTGGGGCGAAGAGTCGAAAGTGAGGCGTACGGCTCCGACATCGAAGTGGCCACGGCTGCCAACTTCGCTGAGCAGGCGGCTCTCGCGCTCGAACTCGCCAGGGGTCAAACCGATCGTGCTCGGATTGCCGTGTACGAGGACCGGGACCGGATCGCGCGGGACCTGCACGATCTGGTCGTTCAACGGCTGTTCGCGGTGGGCCTGTCCTTGCGGACCATGACCAAACGGACCCTCCCGGAGGACGAGCAGGTTCGTCGGGTCGCGCAGGCGGTCGATGATCTGGATGACACGGTCAAGGAACTGCGCCGGTCGATCTTCCAGCTTCACCAGCGTCCTGGTGAAGGGAATGTGCGTGCCGACATCGAAGGCCTCGTGGCGGCTGCTCGAACCGCTCTTGGTTTCATGCCGACCAGCGATTTCGCGGGTCCCGTCGAGACACTTCCAGATCGCGTGGTTCCCCACCTCATGGCCGTCCTTCGAGAGGCGTTGTCCAACGCGGCGCGCCACGCGGGCGCCTCACGGGTGGATGTGTCGGTGGTGGTGATCTCCGGGTGGCTGGAGTTGACGGTCGTGGATGACGGGGCCGGACTCAGGAGTGCGACCCGTCGGGGCGGCCTGGACAACATGCGGCAACGAGCCGAAGCACTGGGGGGTGCGTGCTCGCTGCGCTCCGCACCTGGGTCGGGCTCGGATTCGGGGACGACCGTGGTGTGGCGGGTGCCCGTGGGTGAGTAGGGCTCAGCCGCTGGCCGCTGAACGCGTGACCACGCGCCGCCCGGTCACGTAGGTCGGAGTGATCTTGACGAACTGGTTGTGCGGGCCGCCCGGCCATGGAGCCAGCGCGAGTTCCAGGGCGCGGACTTCGTCGGCCCCGGTGAGGGCGGTCGCCATACCGACGATCACCACGCTCCAGCCTTCGCGACGGCCCGGATCGGCCTCGTCCACCTCGAAGGCGACGACAGCATCCCGCGTGCCCTCCGCGAGCTGAGAGCCCACCGCGGCTCGAAAGACCACGCTGTTCCCGAGCAGGGCGTAGTTGACCGGCGTGATGGCCGGCAGCGCGTGGTCGGTATAGGCCACTCGCCCCAAGGCTTGGGTGTCGAGCAGGGCGAAACACTCGTCTCGGTCAAGTTCGACGAGCGTGCCCGGCTCCTGCGGGTACTGACCGTGCATAGGTCGAGCCTGCGCGACCTACCGACTCGCAGGGAAGGGTCTAACGACCCCCTCAGAGGTCGAGTTTGGTCGCAAAGATCGCAGCCTGGGTACGGCGCTCCATTCCCAGCTTGGACAACAAGCTGGAGACGTAGTTCTTGACCGTCTTCTCGGCCAGGAACATCTGCTCGGCAATCTGGCGGTTGGTGAGTCCCTCACCGATCAGGTCCAGGACTCGTCTTTCTTGATCGGAGAGCATGGACAGGCGCTTGTCCTCGGTCTTTCCGTTCCGAAGGCGTTCGAGGACCTGCCCGGTCACGGCTGGGTCGAGCAGAGACTGACCGGCGTACACCCGGCGGATGCCGTCAACCAGGTCATCGCCGTGGATGTCTTTCAGGACGTAGCCCGCGGCCCCCGCCATGATCGCGGCGAACAACGCATCATCGTCATCAAAAGAGGTCAGGATCACAGCGCGGATCTCGGAGTCTCGGCTGCGGATCTCTCGGCACACCTCGATCCCGGAGCCGTCCGGAAGCCGGGCGTCGAGCACCGCGACATCGGGGCGAACGGCGGGAATCCGGGCGAGCGCCTCGGCGACGTTGGCGGCCTCTCCCACCACCTCGAGGTCATCTTCGGTCTCGAGCAACTCGCGCAACCCGCGCCGCACGACCTCGTGGTCGTCGAGAAGGAACACGCGGATCACGGTCTGCTCGGTCTGCTCGGTCTGCTCGGTCTGCTCGGTCTGCTCGGTCTGCTCGGTCTGCTCGGTCACCCCCCCATCGTGTCCTACCAGGTCCTCGGGACCAAGGTCCCGAGGGTGGGGTCATTTGAGAGGTTTCCTCGGCACGGCTTGGCGTGGTCTGCTGGGGCCCTCACCGACTGAACTGGGAGGTGCCATGTCCAGCGTCCTCTCGAAGCAGGATCTCGACCGGGTGATATCGGCCGCCATTGCCGCTCCCTCGGTGCTCAACAGTCAGCCGTGGGCCTTCCGGGCGTCTGAGGACACCATCGATGTGCTGGCCGATCGCTCGCGCGCCGCTATCCACCTGGACCCCCAAGGTCGCGAGTTGCTGATGTCCTGCGGCGCGGCTCTGTTCAACCTCACCCTGGCTCTTCGGGCGAGCGGTCGAGCCGTCGACGTATCGGTTCTCCCAGACGCGCAACGTCCAGACCTGGTCGCTCGGGTTCGGCTGCTGGATGAGGCGGTTGCGGGGGCTGACGACCTGCGGTTGCACGCGGCGATCCCCTTGCGCCGTACCAGCCGCAACCCCTTCGACGGCCGGCCGGTTCCGGAGGTCGTGATCAAGGCCTTCCAGGCTGCTGCGGAGCTGGAAGGAGCGAGACTGGACCTGCCGCCCAATTGGCACCGCTCCGCGCTCGCTGGTCTCGTCCACGATGCTGATCGGGCCCAGCGGGACCGGCCGGAGGTCGTTGAGGACGTTCGCGCCTGGACCGGGGTCAGCCGCGAGGACCACTCGGGGATTCCGGTGGAAAACCTCGGTCCTCGCCCCAGCGAGCGCACCGCCTTGGTCCGCGACTTCGCTATGAACACCAGCGTGCCGGACCGCCCCACTGTTGACTTCGATACCGATGCCCTGTTGATGGTCCTCCTGACCGCCCTAGATACGCCCGCTGATCGAGTGCTGGCCGGGCAGGGCCTCGAACGCGTTCTCCTCGAGGCCGCGTCACGCGGCGTTTCGGTGTCCCTGTTGACCCAGGTCACCGAGGTCCCTGAATTGCGTCAGTGGTTGCGCGATCCAGGGACGGCTTGGGGTTTCCCACAGGCCCTGCTTCGCTTTGGCTACGGCCCGATGCCACCGGCCACGCCGCGTCGTGGGGTCGAGGAAGTCATGCTCGTCGACTGACCGGAGACCACTGCGCGGCGGTCTCGCCTGGAGGAGACGGCCCGCGTGTGCGACGGTTGGGTCGTGGGTCGCTTGGTGGATCACCGCAAGGTGCTGCGGGTCAGCGCCGGCCGGGCCAAGCCAGGCCCCGACCAGGTCGCGGTCGAGGAGCCCTTGACGCTCCGGATTGCTTCGGTGACGGTCGCGACGACGATGCGGACACCGGGTCACGACCTTGACCTAGCGCTCGGCTGGCTGGTGGCCGAAGGAGTCGTTCGACGCCCGCAGGACGTGGTCGATGCCGTCTCCTGCGATCCGGACACGGTGGAGGTCCGCCTCGCGAACGGGGTCCGACCGCCCGCTGCACGCCTCGGTGCGACGACGAGTGCCTGCGGTATCTGCGGCGCGGACAGCATCGCCGAGGTTCTGGCCCGCCGAGGCCCAGCGTCCGACCCGGATCGACCCACGATCGGACCGGAGGTGCTGTCCGGGCTGCCGACCGCCCTGCGCGCCGGCCAGTCAGCCTTCGAGCGCTCGGGTGGATTGCACGCAGCCGGCCTGTTCAACCCGGCCGGTGAGGCGTTGTGCATTCGTGAGGACGTGGGCCGGCACAACGCCGTCGACAAGGTGATCGGCTGGGCCCTGCAGCGTGAGCTAATTCCCGCCTCTGACTATCTGCTCCAGGTCAGCGGGCGGGCCTCGTTCGAGCTCACGCAGAAGGCCGCGATGGCGGGAGTCCCCATCCTTTCCGCGGTATCGGCTCCGTCCACGCTGGCCGTAGACTTGGCCCGCGAGGCCGGGATGACCCTGGTGGCCTTCGTGCGGGGTGACTCGATGAACGTGTACTCAGGTTCGAGTCGCCTGGTCCTGAGAGAGTCCTGAGAATCGCCCCACGGGGCGTTGGTTCCCCACCGGCCGAGCGGCCGGGACGGGAACGTGGCGGACCTCACACGAGCTTGGGCGAACGAATTCGCTGATCCGCGCGTCCACCTAGAGCACGGGGAATCGATCTGGAGGTTTGTTCACGATGACAGCGCTGCGTGGGTACGGGATGTCCGTCCGGAGTTTCGAGACCGACGAGAACGTCGTCGGCGTCGATGCCCGCCCGGAGCAGTACCACTGCCCGGCTGGTCACGTGCTGACCTTGAATTTCGCGGCCGAGGCCGACGAGATCCCGCCGGTCTGGGACTGCCCGAAGTGCGGACGAACGGCCCATCGGGATGAGACGGCCGCGCGCCGCGCGTCGGCCACCGACGGTGATCTCAGCGTGCCGACTCCGTCCCCACGCACCATGGTCGCGAGCAAGACCCATTGGGACATGCTGATGGAGCGCCGCACCATGGTCGACCTTGAGGCGCTTCTCACCGAGCGGCTGGAGCACGTCCGCTCCCTGTAACTGCCTGGTGAGAACTGAGCCGTGAAGTTTCGAGGCATGAGACGCTGACCGGATGACTGGCTCTCAGCAGGACCCGGTGCTCCCCGAGACGACCAGCGACGAGGCAGCCTCCGGTTGGGGCGACGAGCTCGCCCGCCACGGAGAGGCCGGTGAGTCAGACCCCGAGGATCTCGAGCGATTCCTACGCGACGTCCCGCCGCACCACGGCGATTGACGTCGGCGCAGTCAGGCGCCTGAGCCGAGACGGTCCCGGATCTCCTTCAGTACGTCGAGCTCGGACTCAACGGCCGCGTCTTCGCTCGCCTCGTGTCGGTCGCGGTGGGCCTGGTAGGTGTTCATCGGCAGCACGAAGACGAAGTAGACCACCGCGGCCGTGATCAGGAACGTAATGGTCGCGTTGACGATCAGGCTCAGGTCGATGACGTTTCCTGGGCTCAGCTCGATGGTCCCGCCGCTCACGCCGCCGCCCAGCAATTCCTTCACGACGGGCTGAATGAGTCCGTCGGTCAACGCACCCACCACAGTCACGAACGCGGCGCCGATGACGAATGCCACGGCGAGATCGAGCACGTTCCCCCGGAGAATGAACTCCCGAAATCCCTTGATCATGCTGCGCTCCTCAATGTTGGTGGCCTGTGTACGGGGTCAGTCAAGCGCTAGTCGACCAGGACCAACGACAGGGGGCCGAGCACCGCCGCCTGAGCGAGGGCCAGGGACTCTGATCGGGAGACGGCGAGGAGCACCAGCCCAGTCGGTGCGTCAGCGCTGGACGAGAAGACCGTTGCTGTTGATGCGGCCGGGACGGTGACAACCAGGGCGGCGGATGCCACGACGTAGGCGCGGGCGCTCGCGCTCCCGCCGCTGATGGGATCGCTGTTCCCGGCTTGGGCCGCAATGACGTCCACCCGATCGCCCGGGCGCACGAGCCCGGTGACGGCCTCGTCCGCCACGCGCACGGGGCTGGCGACCTGTCCGCTGAGCGCCAGGCTCGCCGTGAGTCCGGGGCCGACGAGTCGTGCTGAGGTGAGTGGCTCCCCCGCGGCCACGGCCGCGGTCACGGAGCGCCCAAGAACATCGGCGACCGTCCGCACGGCATCTCGCGGCACCAAGTCCGCCGGCCACCAAGCCACGCTCACATCAGGCTCGGCGATCGTGCCCCCGGGCGGCAGGTCGGTGATCGCGATGACCACGGGAGTGGTGCGGGCTGGCTCTGGGGCCAAGGCCTGCAGGCCGAAGGCGACGGCGCCGGCCATGGCCAAGGCTGCGAACCAGCGTCGCTTGCCGCGCAGCCAACGGATCCGGGTGCGGCGCCGCGCCGATCGGCTGCGGCCCGGGGCCTTGGTCAGCGTCACCTCACGGGAGCTGGAGCGAAACGTCGAGCCCGTCCAGCGCAGTCGTACAAGGGCAGTGGCGAGCGTCCGAGGCGGGAAGCCGGGGGATCGCGTCGAGCAGCACGGTGCGGAGCCGCGCGATGGTTGCGGAGAACACGGCCAGCACCTCGGCATGAGTGACGCCGTGGCCCTCTTCCACGCCGGCGTCGAGGTCGGTGACCACAGCGATGGAGGTGTAGCAGAGCTCCAGCTCTCGGGCCAAGGTGGCTTCGGGTTGACCGGTCATGCCCACCACCGACCAGCCCATGTCGGTGTGCCAGCGCGATTCTGCCCGGGTCGAGAAGCGCGGCCCCTCCACCACCACGAGCGTGCCGCCGTCGGTGGGCGACCATTGAGCGGCTCGGCCGCTGGCCAGCACGGCCGCTCGCCCCACCGGGCAATACGGATCGGCCATCGCGACGTGCACTGCGCCCTCGTCGAAGAAGGTCGGGGTCCGGCCGAAGGTGCGGTCCACGAACTGGTCCGGGATCACGAGCGTGCCCGGGCCCAGGTGCGGCTGCAGGCCTCCGACAGCGCAAGGTCCGAGCACCTGACGCACTCCCAGCGACCGAAGCGCCCAGAGGTTGGCTCGGTAGGGCACCCGGTGCGGGGGATAGCGATGATCGCGGCCGTGCCGGGCGACGAAGGCGACCGTGCGTCCCGCGACGGAGCCAACCACCAGGGGATCCGAGGGCGGCCCAAGGGTGTGTCGACGACGACTCTCCTCTGCGTCGTCGAGGAAGGAATAGAAGCCGGAACCGCCGATGACGCCGATCTCGGCGCGGGTCGCTGGAGGGGGAGTCATGCGGGGAGGCTAGCCCGGTTCGGGCACCTTGTCTGAGCCGTCATCCACAGGGGGAGGGCGACAACTGAGGCGGCGCTATAACTGCCGGACGTCCCGCCGGAACCGCCGGTGTCCGACCCGGACTTCTTGGCGGGAGCGGAAGCCTTGGCGGCCTCTGGCTTGGCGCTGCTTTCCTTCGACGGGGCTGGCGCGCCCTGGTCACTGGCTTTGTCGCTGCCCTTGTCGTTCGTGGCTTTCTCGCTGCCGCCCTTGTCGCTGCCCCCCTTGTCCTTCGCGGAGGCCGCCCCGGACTCGGCGTCCTTGCGGGAGTCGGTGCGATAGAAGCCCGACCCCTTGAAGACCACGCCCACGGCCGAGAAGACCTTGCGTAGGCGGCCCCCGCACGTCGGGCACTCGGTCAGGGCGTCGTCGGTGAAGGCCTGGACGGCCTCCATGGGGGCGTCGCAATCCGTGCAGACGTATTGGTAGGTCGGCACGACATCTCCAGAACGGATCGGCAGGGCGGGTTGGCGCAGGCGCAGGTGACTTGGCACTCTCGCGGGAGGAGTGCCAAGAGTACCTGACCACGCAGGGCCACGTGGTGTCCGAGCCACGGGTTACGGTCATGGTCCGCGCTACCCGCACGACCCGCACTCCGGCTGGCCGGCCCCGATGACTCCGGAGACCGATGACCCGCAGACCGGCCGGGCGATTCCTCGTGACCTGGATCGCGGTGGCGTGGGCCGCGGTCTTGATCGGTGCCTGTACGTCGCCGGGCGACAGCCCGCCCAGCGAACGCCCCTCCCTGGCGCCTACGGCTTCTTCGGCGAACCCAGGCTCCACGCCGGACCCGACTGCGGCGCGGCGTCTCGTGCGCGCGAAGCCGGGCAGCGCGCTCGCTGGCCTGAGCGACCTGCCCGTGCGCGGCCGCGGCCCACTCACCGGGTACGAGCGCGAAGCATTCGGCCCGGCCTGGACCGACACCGACCGCAATGGGTGCGATGACGCGCAATGACATCTTGCGACGTGACCTTCAGTCCTTGGTCTTCAAGGCGGGCAGCGATCGCTGCGCCGTCCAGGCGGGTCGCCTCGACTACCGTACACCGCACGGCCGATCGACTTCGTCTACGGGCGCATCCGAGGTCGACATCGACCATGTGGTGGCCCTGGCCAACGCCTGGGTGAGCGGCAACGGCCGGCTGGCCCTACGCCAAAC